>NZ_VFQC01000001.1:0-1285000 GCF_006717075.1 Haloactinospora alba | reverse complement strand
CCAACCCACACAAACCCCAACGGGCTCTTCCGGGAAAACGGAGTTTAAAGTTTTTTATATTCTACAGCGATTCGATTTCTTCATCAAATCGCCAGAACCTTCTGGAAGGACCTTCCCTCATACCGGAAACCAACCGGAAAGGAAAGCTGTTCCAGATCTTAGCATCTCTCGATAATGCCGATGGCATCGAGAGTGAACTTCATACGGCCGGATGGCTGAAGCTCTCACAAGGAGGCCTATCCCGCTCCGGCTTGTCCACTCTAGACTACTTGTGAAAGCTCGTCAACGTCCGGCGGACCACGCCGTCACCAACCAGTGAACACAGGGCGATGGGGGTCGTATTCCCACGCTACGGTGGGAAACGACCGCGCTGCGGACCCGTCCCGCGCGTACCGGCCGAATCAGTGTTCTTCTTTCCCTCAGGAACAGCAGGCAAACCTCCCGCGCCTGCGTGGTGTTCCCGGTTCGGCTGGGCCGGGAACACCACGCAGGCGCGGCTTCACGTCCGCCTCACGAGCGCAGGAGAACCCCGCTCACGTTCCGTTTGCCACGACGCAGCACGACGTAGCATCCATGTATCGCGTCATCACGCGTGAGCCGAACGTCGACGTCAGTGATCTTGGCGTTGTTCACGTAGAGACCGCCCTCCTGTACCGCCCTACGGACAGCGGACTTACTGGAGAGAAGCCCGGTGTCCGCGAACAGGTCCACCAGGGGAGGGAATCCCTCTTCGTCGGTAGTAGCGGTGACAGTGGGAATCTCCGCCAGGGCCGCCCCCAGCGTGGAGGAATCCAGAGCTGTCAGCTCAGCCCTGCCGAACAGGGCCCGGCTCGCCTCCACCACCTTGCGGCACTCCTCGGCACCGTGCACCAGCGTGGTGAGCTCCTCCGCCAGCGCCCGTTGGGCAGCCCGGCTCGCCGGCCGTTCGCGGGTCTGGTGCTCGAGTTCCTCGATCTCCTCCCGGGAGCGGAAGCTGAAAACTTTCAGGAAACGGACGACATCGCTGTCGGCAGTGTTGAACCAGAACTGGTAGAAGGCATAGGGGCTGGTCAGCCGCTCATCCAGCCACACCGTTCCGCTCTCGGTCTTGCCGAACTTACTGCCGTCGCTCTTGGTCAGCAGGTTCGTCGTCAAACCGTGGGCCGGACCGTGGGGCTCGTTGTCGTCCATCCTGCGGATCAGTTCCAACCCGGCGGTGATGTTCCCCCATTGGTCACTGCCACCGATCTGCAACGTGCAGCCGTGACGTCGGTAAAGCTCCACGAAGTCGTAGGACTGCAACAGGACGTAGCTGAACTCGGTGTAGCTCATGCCCTCAGCATTGAGCCGTGCCTTCACGGTCTCCCGAGCGAGCATCTGGTTGACGCTGAAGTGTTTGCCGATGTCACGCAGCATGTCGATGGCGCTCATGGAGGAGAGCCACGCAGCGTTGTCGTCCAGGATGGCATCGGTCGGTCCGGGATTGTCCTCGTCATCCGGGAAGCGCAGGAAGGACGAGAGCTGCCTACCCAGAACCCGCACCCACTGGCTCACGGTCTCAGCAGAGTTCAGCCCACGCTCGGCGGTGGGCTTCGGATCCCCGATGAGGCCGGTTCCTCCGCCCACCAGGGCGACCGGACGGTGTCCCGCGTGTTGGAAACGGGCCAGGGTCAGGATCTGTGTCAGGTGACCGACGTGCAGACTCCCAGCGGTGGGGTCGAAGCCGCAATAGACAGTTACTGGGCCATCAGCGAGCGCCTTGCGAAGCTCATCCAGGTCAGTGGTCTGTGCTATGAGCCCGCGCCATTCGAGTTCGTCGATGATGTCAGTCACTGTCGTCTTTTCTCTCAGCACGGAGGAGCCTGGGGCCAACCGCACCGTACGGGCTCCAGGCACCTCACCGGGTTACTTACATTTAGCCGTTCCCACGGTATCCGTTCACCCCACACATGGGTACGCCCACAGGGAAGACGACAACAGCGCCAGGGCCGGCGGGACGAGCCCAACGGTTCTCGGGCGACGAAGTCCCAACGGTTCCTGCGTGTCCCCTCCCGAACCTCCGCTTCACGACTGTAAGACGGATCCGGACGAAGTCCGGAGACAGTCGCCCCTGTGGGAAGGAACCATGAAAATCAACCACCGCTACGCCTGGGGAGTTGCCGGTGCCGGTGCTACGGCTCTCCTCCTCGGTTCCGTCGCCTTCGCCCAGACATCCGGAACGGGAAACCTCTCCTCCGCCGTACCGGGAAACCCCGCGGAGTCCTCCCCTGCGGCACAGGCCGCCCCTCCCTCCCCTCCGGGAGTCGAGGAGACCCGTTCCCAACTCGAGGAACTCCCTGTCCGACAGGAGGGGTCCGACACCGAGTACGACCGCGACCTGTTCCCGCACTGGTCCCCCGCCGAGGACAACTGCGACGCGCGGGAGATGGTGCTCAAACGGGACGGAAACGGGGTTTCCGTCGGTGAGGACTGCTATCCCACCTCGGGGAGCTGGACGAGTCCGTTCGACGGCGTCACGACGGACGAGCCCTCCGACGTCAGTGTGGACCATCTCGTACCACTCAAGGAGGCGTGGGACTCCGGCGCTGACACGTGGTCCACCGACCGGCGTGAGGAGTTCGCCAACGACCTCGCCACCCCCCAGCTCTGGGCTGTCAGCCCGGAAAGCAACAGTGCGAAGGGGGCCAGTGACCCGGCGGAATGGATGCCCCCCGCGGACGGGATCGACTGCGAGTACGCCAGGAGCTGGACTGCCGTGAAACACGCCTGGGAGCTCAGTGTGGACCCCGAGGAGAAGGACGCTCTCACCGACCTGCTCGCTTCCGAGTGCTGACGGGGAGAGGAGAGTGCCACTCGCGCAGTGGCGGGTTCGTCTCTCCCCTCAACGCGTCACCCCGAGATGGTCAGTGAGGTACTCGGCAAGCGCCAGGGATGACGTCGCGGCCGGGGACGGAGCGTTGCGGACGCAGACGATGCGCCCGTGCTCGGTGGCGGAGAAATCGTCGAGAAGGGCACCGTCCCGGGTCAGCGCCTGGGCACGCACCCCCGAGGGGGCAGGACGCAGATCACGTGCGGTTACCTCGGGAACGAGCTTCCGCACCTCACGGGCGAATGCCCCGGCCAGCGCGGACACGGCCACCTCACGGGCGCCCGCAGCCCAGTGGCTGCGGGCGAGACGCCAGAAACCGGGCCACGTCACGGCCTCAGCCAGGTCCCGAAACCGAAGGTCTCGGAGCCGGTAGCCTTCGCGCGCAGCGGCGAGGAGGGCGTTGGGACCTGCCATGACCTCGCCGTGCACGTGTCGGGTGAGATGCACCCCGAGAAACGGGTATCGGGGGTCCGGCACAGGATAGACCAGACCTCGGACGAGGTGTCGGCGCTCCGGTAGGAGCTCGTAGTACTGACCGCGGAAGGGGACGATGCGGGGTTCGCCGCCCGCTCCGGCCTCCCGTGCCAGCCGGTCGCTGTGCAGTCCTGCGCACAGGATGAGCGTGTCGAAACGCCGCTTGGTCCGGTGGCCGTCCCGATCGGTTGTGAGGGCTTCGGCACCGTCGGCGTCCTGGCGTAACGCCAGGACGGGGGTACCCAAAAGTACACTTCCTCCGTCGGACCGGATGTCCGCGGCCAAGGACTCAGCGACAGCGGAGAAGTCAGTGATAGCGGTACGGGGAGAGTGGAGTCCTGCCACGCCACGCACGTGAGGCTCCTGCGCGCGTAGCTCTGCTGGTCCCAGTCGCTGGATTCCGGGGACACCGTTGTCCTCAGCCCGCCGCTCGATGTCGGAGAGCCTGTCCGCCTCCTCCCGGCTCCGCGCGACGATGGTCTTGCCGACCTCGTGGTACGCCAGACCACGTTCCTCGCAGTACTCACGTAGCAGCTTCCCGCCGCGGCGGCACAGGGTCGCCTTCAGGGAACCCGGGCGGTAGTACAAACCGGCGTGGACGACATCGCTGTTGTTACCGCTCTGGTGGGCGGCAACCCGATCCTCCTTCTCCAGTACGGTCACCTGGGTACCGGGCCGGGTGCGGAGTATCCGTCTGGCCAGTGCCAGACCGACGATGCCCGCTCCGACAACGCCGATGCGCTCGTTTCTCATTGGTTCAGCGACGTGGTGGTCCCGGACTCGGCCGGGCGGGAAACGCCGCTCCTCCTCTCACTGTGGGACGAAACACCGTCGAGGTGAGAGCGCGCTGCCCGGAACCGTTCCTCAACGCGTAGCACTGAGACGGGAGTTCTCCGGCGCCGAGCTCAAAGCACGTTCTTCGAACTCCGGTTCTAGCAGCTCGTCGGGAATGATCACAGTGGCCCTGGTTCCGCCGTACGGGGAGGGGCACAGCCGAACGGCCGTGTCGTGGCGTGCCGCCAGACGCGCGACGACGAACAGTCCAAGGCGTGGTTCGTCGGGCAGAGCCATCACGTCGAACTCCGGAGCCTCATCCAGAGTGCGCTGCGCCGCTGCGTACCCCTGTTCCGTCATCCCCAGGCCACGGTCCTCCACGTCCACCGCGATCCCGCCCAGAACCGGACCGCAGTTGATACTGACCGGAGCGTCCTGGGGGGAGAACTGGGTGGCGTTCTCCACCAGCTCGGCGATGAGGTGCACGATGTCAGCGACGGCGGTACCCCGCAGCCACGCCCGGTGGGCGGAGACGAGCTGGACCCGTTCGCAGTCCTCGGTCTCCGCGACCGCCGCGCGCAGCACCTCCCCCAGCTCGAGCGGCCGACGCCACCGTTGTGTGGACTGGGAGCCGCCGAGAATGATCAGGTTGTCCGCGTAACGACGGGAACGGGTCACCAGGTGTTCCAGGTGCAGCAGCCGCTCCAGGACCGCGGGGTCGGTTTCGTTGTGGTCGATCTCTTCCAGGGTCCGGAGCTGTCGTTGCACCAATGTCTGGTTGCGGTAGGCGATGCCGAGGAACACCCTGTTGGCGCCCTTCCTGATCTCGGCCTGCTTCACGGCCGCACCGAGCGCGGTGCGCTGTGCTGTGTTGAACGCGTCGGCCACCTGACCTATCTCGTCGTCGCCGTAGGAGAGGTGCGGCAGTTCTTCCGTGATGTCCACCCGCTTACCGCCCTGCGCGCGGGCGACGATTCCGGGAAGCCTGGTCCCGGAGAGGGAGAGCGTCTCACCTCGGAGCCGACGCAACCGGTCGGTGATACGGCCTGCGGAACGCATGGCGACGACGATCGCGACGCTGCCCGCGACCAGGGTGAGGAGGCACCCAACAGCACTGAGCGTGATCCGACGCACCGCCGCGTCCCAACCGATGTCGATGGCGCGCTCGACCTGGGTGGTGACGAGATCGCCGAAAGCAGCGCCGGCGGACTGGGTCGCCTCGCTCCATTCCGCGTGCCCGACGTTGATCTCGGAGTTCCACTCGGCCGGATCCCCGGGAACATCCGGCTGGGTCACCGGTGGGCGGGTGACGACCGTCCGACTGAGACGTTCGGCCTCCTGCCAAGCACCGGAGTTCCGCATCCGTGTGTACTGCTGCCGCAACTCACCGCTCATCGCCGATTCCGACGCGGTCAGCGTGTCCCGGTACGACGCGGTCAGGTACGTGAAATGCGCGGTTTCCTGGTAGTTCATTTTCCCCGCGGCGATCGCGCCGACAAGCAGCGCCTCCGCCCGGGAGAACTGTTCCCGCGCCGTGATGAGGTCCCGGGACAGCACCGACGCGGAGAGTCCCTCTCCGTCGTCGAGGATCCGCAGCAGCGACTCGGTCAACAACTGGGTTCTCTCTACAAGAGAGGTGTACTCGGTCAGGGCCTCATCCCGCGAGATTCCCTCCGTGCCGACCTTCCCACGCAGGGTTTCCAGATCGTCGGGCGCATCCTGCAGGTTCTGGGCGTTACGCCGCACTTCACCGTCTTCGTCGGACTCCAACACGGCAACGTGGTCAAGGACGGTGTCCAACGCCGCGTCGGTACTCTCCCGCTGCTCCGCAAGGGTGGTCCGCGCCCCGTCGCGGGTGGGGTCTCCGAGACGGATCTGGCTCAGACGCCTCTCCTCACGTAGCTCCGCCGCGAGGCCGCGGGTGGCTGCGATGCTGTCGCTTCCCTCCCGCATGGAGAGGAGGAACTCGCTCGCCTGGATCGTCCCGGTACTGCTGATGATGGCCCACAGCAGGAGGAAACTGACACTGGGAATGAGCACCACGCGAACGAGCTGCCCGCGTATGGTGCGGTTTCCTCCCGGAACGCGCTTCTTTCCCATGACTCCCCCACGGCTCCGGGCACGGTTGCCAACAGAACCAGCAAACTCGACGACCAATTCCTTTATGGGACTGAACAACTACTAAAAGTAGTTTTCATAGGTACAAATGTTCCTCGCCTCCGGTAACGCGACCGGAGGCGGACCGACACTCAGTTCTCCGGCCGATGACGCGAGCCGACAGGCGCGGGGAGTTCCTCCGTCGTTGGAGGCTCCTCTATCCCCAGCGAGTTCAGCACCTCCGCGTAACGTAGCGCCGCGATCTTGGCGAGAGTGCTGTCAGGACCCAGGGGCGCGCTGGCCCGCACTCCGTGGTGTTCCGCCAGGGCCTGGGCCTCCTCACCGGAGAATTCGGGCCCCACGGCGCTGGGAGCGATGACGGGTTGGCTACAGCCCGCCTGTTCGAGCTGGTCGAGAACTCCCCGCAGGTTCTCGCCGTCGTCCAGGCTCGCGGGCAGCACAGTGATTCCCAGCCTCGCGGCGAGTAGTACAGCCGTCACCCCGGCGGCGTTGAACGCGTCCTCCCCGCCGACCGCTCCCACTATCACTCCGTCGGTCATCCCGGTGCTGGGAGCGACAACGTTGATCAACCGCATACGGTCCGCACGCACGAAACCGGCCTCGGCCAGCCGCAGGTGCAGAGTCTCGGCAAGCATCGGGTGCGGACCGAGAGCTTCGGTGACACGCACGTCAGCGCCCGAACTCTCCACCGCGGCCGCTATGGCCTCGTCCGTGGCCGGGTGGGGGGACGTGGTCAGGGGCACCACGATTCCGCGGAGGGGGTGGTCCTCAACCGGCTGTAGGTCGGTGAGCGCCTCGTTGAGGCTGTGTTCGCCTTCTCCGACATGACCGGACCGAACAGTGACTTCCGGACGGTACGACCGCACGAGATCGACGAGCTGGGGACCTGTCTGGTCGGTATCCCCGGTCTCCGTGGCGGGAACCGCGAGTATGAAAGTGGGCGTTCCCACCCAGCTGTCGAACGAGAGTGGGTTACGGTGCCGTCCCGAGCGGCGTCGCGGAAGGTCACGCGGAGGCAGTCTATCCGAATTTTGCATACTGTCAGGATTCACGTGAGAAATGCTAACGACTCGGGAGTAATGATCTTGCTCTCGAACAGGTTCCGATCGGGAAACACGTATTGACGAGAGCCGTTTCCGGGATCTGGGCTGTCGGTGGACGCCTACGTTGACAGTACTCGACCACGCTGCATGACGTGCTGGACCAGCGCTATCAGGACCTCCTTGCTCGACTCCCGGTCCCGAGCGTCGGACGCCACAACCGGAACCCCGTCATCGAGGTCCATCGCCTCGCGCACCTCCTGCTCCGTGTAGCGGGTCGCTCCTTCGAAACGGTTCACCGCGACGGCGAACGGAATGTCCCTCCCCTCGAAGAAGTCCACCGCGGGGAAGCACGTCTCCAACCGCCGCGTATCGGCCAGTACCACCGCTCCCAGGGCACCTTCGGCCAGTTCGTCCCACATGAACCAGAACCTGCCCTGCCCCGGTGTCCCGAACAGGTAGAGCACCACCCACTCGTCGACGGTGATACGACCGAAGTCCAGTGCCACCGTCGTCGTCGACTTGTCCTCGACACCACCGAGGTCATCCACCCCCATACTGGCCTCAGTCATCACCTCCTCCGTGTTGAGCGGAGCGATCTCGCTGACCGAGCCCACCAGTGTCGTCTTTCCTGCGCCGAAGCCGCCCGCTACGAGGATTTTCACCGCTGCCGGGATCACCACGTCCGAGGTGGTCCCGGAACCGGCGCTGTCAGAGCTTACGGATGCCATCAAGTACCGCCTGGAGTACGTTCATTTCCGGAAGTTCCGCTGTGGGGATGGGCGCTCGGGCGCGTACCTCACCTTTGGCGATGAGGTCCCCGATGAGCACCTTGACCACAGTGATCGGAATGTCGAGTTGCGCCGCGACTTCCGCGACGGAGAGAGGATGTTGGCACAGGCGCACGATCGCTGCGTGTTCGGGCTCCAGCTCCGTAGGCTCTGCGCGGGACGACAAAGCAACGATGACGCTGATCATGTCCAGTCCGGTGTCAACCGGTCGGGTACGGCCTCCGGTCATGGTGTACGGCCGCACCAAGGGCCCGGTCGCGGCGGGGGACGAGAGGCCGTCCGCGTTTTCCGTGTCGGCGACGGTCCCACCAGCCTCGTACAGCGTTTCCACGCGCGGGGGCGCGGCTTCCCCGCCTTCCCACGCGCGACGCGACTGCACCGGGGAAAGCCCGTTCCGCCGACCGCCTTCGGCCTCCCTCATCTGCCGGCTCCGCCCGCCGTGGCGGTTGCGGGTGTGCGCGGCGCGGAGGACAGGAACTCTCCCACCCGTTTGACCCGCATGTTCATTTCGTAGGCGACGAGCCCCACATCGGCGTTGTCCGTCGTGAGAACAGCCAGACACGCGCCTTCGCCGGCCGCGGTGACGAAGAGGTAAGCGTACTCCATCTCAACCACCGTCTGTCGCACCGCTCCCCCGTCGAACTGCTTGCCGGTCCCACGAGCCAGGCTCTGGAACGCCGAGGCCACAGCCGACAGGTGCTCGGCGTCTTCCGCGGACAGCTTTCTGGATCTCCCCAGCAACAAGCCGTCCGCGGACAGCACAACAGCGTGCTCGGTGTCGACGACCCGGTCCACCAGATCGTCGAGTAGCCAGTTCAGGTCACCCGTAACGTTACTCTTCTGCACGATTACTCGCTCTCTCCCATATGCTCGCCGGGCACGACACCGGCCTGACCGCCGTGTGTCCCCCCATCCCGTGCCGATGGCGCAGCTGGTTCGAAAACTGGCTCATACGTCCCGTCGCCGGCCCCTGGTTCCGTGCTCTCGTCCGGCGCCGTGAGCACCCCCCGGTCCTCCTCCGCCAGTTCCGCTTCGCGACCGCGTCGGGTTCCGGTCTGGAAGGCGTACATCATCCGGCGGCTCTCGTCCGGGGAGCGGTTCTTCCTCTCCGCGGGCCCCTCCGTGCTCGCTCCGGACTCACACTCCGCATCCGTTTCCTGACGCAGTTGGGAAGCTATGTTGGCCTGTCTGCGCCGACGGGGCAGTTCCGGACGCCGCCCTCCCCCAACGGGCTCGACCGGTGCACTGGCGGAACCCTCTCCCGGTGCCGCAGAGCGTTCTTCCGTGTCGGTATTCCGCAGGGAGGACACTCCCGTACCCTCCGGAGCCCGCTCGGAGGGGGACCCGGCGTCCGGGTGCTGGCGCGGCTCCAGTGCCACCTGCCGGACGTTCCCCTCCGCGCTCGGCTCCGGTCGGGACCGGTCCTCGGCCTCTCCCTGATGGCGGGTCTGCGCCGCGATCCGGTCTCCACAGTCCCGAGTCTCGGAGCTCACCCCGGGTTCGGTCCTGTTCACGCCGGACATGGCAGGCTGGGTGGAGGAGACGAGCGCGCTGGGGACGAGGACGACGGCGCGGGTCCCGCCATACGGTGAGGGGCGGAGCTGGACGTGGATACCGTGTTTCTCCGCCAAACGCGCGACGACGAAGAGCCCGAGGCGGGAATCCGGCGTAAGCGCCATGACGTCGAACTCCGGCGCCTGGCTCAACGTCTGGTTGGCCTGGTCCAGAGCCTCCTGCCCCATCCCCAGACCGCGGTCCTCGATCTCCACGACGAGTCCCTTGGGCACGGTCTCGCTGCTGATGTAGACCTGTGTGTGGGGAGGGGAGAAAGCGGTCGCGTTCTCCACGAGCTCGGCCACCAGATGGATGACGTCGGCCACGACCTTTCCGGACAACGCGAGTTCGGGCACGGCCCGCAGCTTCACACGCGCGTACTCCTCGGTCTCGGATATCGCTCCGCGTAGCACGTCCACCAGCGGTATCGGTGTTCGCCACCGTCGCCCGGGTTGCTCTCCGCCGAGGATGATCAGGTTCTCCGCGTTACGCCGACCGCGTGTGGCCAGATGGTCCAGGTGGAAAAGGTCCTCCAGCAGGTCGGGGTCCTCTTCCTCACGCTCGACACGGTCCAGCACGTGGAGCTGACGCTGCACGAGTGACTGGTTGCGGTGCGCGATGCTGAGAAAGACGCGGTTCACACCTGCACGCAGCTCCGACTGCTTCACTGCCGCGCTGACGGCCGTGCGCTGGGCGACGTTGAAAGCGTCGGCCACCTGCCCCACCTCATCGACGCCGTGGTCGAGCTGCCGCATCTCGGTGTCCAGATCGACCGGCTCCCCTCGCTCCAGCCGTCCCACGATCCTGGGCAGCTCCTCACGTGCCAACCGGAGTGTGTCGGCACGTAGCTGGACCAGCTTGTTGGTCAGACGGGAAGCGGACTTCGACGCGACTCCGTGGGCCATGGTTCCGGCGAACAACGCCATGATCCCTCCGCCGAGGGCCAGAGTGAACATCCACGTGCTCGCCGTCTCCACCGCGGAGACGACGCTCCGCGCCTGCGCGTTGACGAGGGTGGTCAGTCCGGTGTGCACCTCGGCAGCGTCCGGGTTCCAGTCGTCCGCGCCAGCGGGCAGCGCGGCTCCGTCCCGCTCGGAGGCCTCTCCCCCGCCGGGGGCGGTTTCCGGGGACCGTTCGATGATCCGGTCCGCCACGGCGTTGACCTCGTTCCAGGAGTCGCCCTCGGTCAACTCCGCGTAGACCTCCGCCGGGGGTCCCTCCAACGCTGGACCGGTCTCGCGCAGGCGGTCCCGGAAACCACTCATCCGGGAGGAGAAACGCACCTGGTCGCGCACGCTGAACTCGTCCGCCGCCACCCTTCCGCCCAGCAGCGCCGCCGCCCGGGAAAAGAGGTCCTGCGCCCGCATGGTCTCCACGGCCCCGGCACTGGCAGCCACGGCCCGACCGTAGTCGAACCGGTCCCCTATCGCGTCGTAGAGCCGGATCCCGCGGTCAACGATTCCGGAGTAGCCGGACATCGTTTCCTCGACGCCGGGTTCTTCCGACATGGCGTCGCTGCGGAGAGCCTCGCGTCGCTCCACCTCATCGGCGAACTCGTGCGCAACGGTACTGACGCTGTCGTCACCGTCTTGGAACCTCGCCCGGTGGTCCGTGAACTCACGCACCGCCCCGTCGGTAGCCTCACCCTGTTCCCGCAGGGCCTGGAGCGAAGCCTCCGAGGGGGAGCTGACGTGCTCGACCGCGAGTCGGCGTTCCTTCTGCACCTGAGCCACCACATGGTAAAGCTCAAGCGCAGCCCGGCTGTCTCCGGTAGCGGTGCGCAGCGCGGCAGCCTGGATGAGTGTCGCCGTACTCAGCAACGCGAACAACACCAGAAACGTCACGCTGGGAATCAGAACAATTCTGTTCAGTTGCGTTTTGATGCTGCCCACGGCATTGGGCTGGCCCATTCGAATCCTCTCGCGGACGTTGGATACCGGAACCGCGGTCCCCATCAGCGGTTCCAGCCGCGCAGCGGAGAGAGCTCACCGCTCGCCAGTACCAAAGCGCGTGGCGCTCTTCCCCCACGACCGCACCAGCGTTTCTTTACGGTACGCACACAATAAAAAACTCAAGGTGCCTACAGATAAGAAACGCTACAGCATCAGATACGGCTCTGGGGCGTGTTTGGTGTAATCCGTTCGCCCGCCCTCCCCCGTCCGGACAGAGTAACGCTCCGCTCCCCGTACACACCGGGGAACGGAGCGGGCGACGCGGTGGAGGTCCCTCCCGTGGCGCTAGACGGAGGAGTACGCGCGGTGCCGCGCGATCTCGTCACGCAGCCGACCGAGCTGTTCCCTGACCCGGACCGGCGCTGTCCCCCCCTTGCTCGCGCGGGACTCCAGCGATCCGGCCACTGTCAGCACCTGCCGGACGTCGGGCGTGAGATGCGCGGACACCGCTGCGAGCTCGTCGTCGCTGAGCTCGTTCAGGTCAACACCGCGCTTCTCGCACGTCCGAACGCAGGCACCCGCGATCTCGTGCGCCTCGCGGAACGGCACCCCCTGACGAACCAGCCACTCCGCGACATCCGTGGCGAGCGTGTAACCGCGCGGCGCAAGCTCCGCCATCCGTTCGCCGTGGACCGTGAGCGTCGCTACCATGCCCGTCATCGCGGGAAGCAACAAGCGCAACGTGTCCACCGCGTCGAACACGGGTTCCTTGTCCTCCTGCAGGTCCCGGTTGTATGCCAGTGGAAGCCCCTTGAGCGTGGCGAGCAGGCCCGAGAGGTCACCGATGAGGCGCCCGCTCTTCCCACGCGCCAGTTCGGCGATGTCCGGGTTCTTCTTCTGCGGCATGATCGACGATCCGGTGGAGAAGGCGTCGTCAAGGGTGACGAACGAGAACTCCGCCGTTGCCCACAGGATGACCTCCTCCGCGAGGCGGGAGAGGTCCACACCGGCCATCGCGGAGACGAACCCGAACTCCGCGACGGTGTCCCGCGCCGAGGTGCCGTCGATCGAGTTCTCCGCGGCCTCGGTGAACCCGAGCTCCGCCGCTACCGACTCGGGGTCGAGCCCCAGTGAGGATCCGGCCAGCGCCCCCGAACCGTAGGCCGACACGGCTGCGCGCTGGTCCCAGTCGCGCAGCCGTTGCACGTCGCGGACGAGCGGCCACGCGTGTGCCATGAGGTGGTGGGCGAGCAGCACGGGCTGCGCGTGTTGGAGATGGGTACGTCCCGGAAGTACGACGTCGATGTTGGCTTCGGCCTGATCGGCCAGGGCCGTCGCCAGGTCCAACAGCTCCCCGGCGATGGCGCGGGACTGCTCACGTAGGTACATACGGATGAGCGTGGCGATCTGGTCGTTGCGCGAACGCCCCGCACGCAGCCGCCCGCCCAGTTCCGGTCCGACACGTTCGATGAACCCGCGCTCCAAGGCGGTGTGGACGTCCTCGTCCTCGAGGACCGGCGTGAACGCTCCCGACTCCACGTCGGCCTCGAGCCGGTCCAGTCCCGCTAGTGCTGTCTCCAGTTCCTCCCCCGTGAGTAACCCGCTGGCGTACAGCACTCGGGCATGAGCACGCGAACCGGCGATGTCGTGGCGGGCCAGCCGCCAGTCAACGTGGGTACTTAACGAGAGCTGCGCCAGCGCGTCGGAGGGTCCGCCGGAGAACCGTCCGCCCCACAGGCGGGTGGTCTGGGTACCGTGCTCGTCACTCACGATCGAGGTCCTCACATGTTTCGTGCATAGGGTGGCGGAGAACCCCGGGCGTGGCACGGGGTCCCCGGTGGCGTCCTTGCCGGCGTCGGCGGTACCGCCTCACGCCTGCTTCTGGTCACGCAGACTCGCGATTTTCGCGGGCATGCTCCAGACGTCGATGAAGCCGCGCGCCATGGTCTGGTCGTAGGTGTCGCCCGTGTCGTAGGTAGCCAGCTCGTAGTCGTACAGGGAGGCCTCGCTGCGCCGGCCGGTCACCACCGCGCGCCCGCCGTGCAGCACGACACGGATGTCACCGGTCACGTGCCGGTTGGCATCGGTGACGAAGCCGTCCAGGGCGGACTTCAGAGGGGAGAACCACAGGCCGTCGTACACCAGCTCACCCCAGCGCTGGTCGACTCCCCGTTTGAAACGGGCGAGGTCGCGCTCGACCGTCACGTTCTCCAGTTCCTGGTGCGCCGCGATCAGTGCCATCGCGCCGGGCGCCTCGTAGACCTCGCGGCTCTTGATCCCCACCAGGCGGTCCTCGACCATGTCGATCCGTCCCACGCCCTGGGCGCCCGCCCTGCGGTTCATCTCGTCGATGACCTGCAGCGGGCTCAGCTCCCGGCCATCGATCGCAGTGGGCACACCGGCGGTGAAGGTCACCACGAGCTCGTCCGGCTGACGCGGTTCGGAAGGGTCGGCGCTGTACGCGTACACGTCCTCGACCGGTGCGTTCCAGATGTCCTCCAGGAAACCGGTCTCCACGGCGCGTCCGAAAAGGTTCTGGTCGATGGAGTACGGGGACTTCTTGGAAACGTCGATGGGCAGCCCCTTCTCCTCCGCGAAGGCGATGGCCTTGTCGCGGGTGAGTCCGGAGTCGCGGACCGGAGCGACCACTTTCAGCTCGGGGTGGAGGGCCGCGAGGCCGGCTTCGAAGCGCACCTGGTCGTTGCCCTTGCCGGTGCAGCCGTGTGCCACCATCGTCGCGTTGTGGTACCGGGCCGCGTCGGCCAGGTGCTTGACGATCAGCGGCCGGGAGAGGGCGGAGACCAGCGGGTAGCGGTCCATGTAGAGGGCGTTGGCCTGGATGGCGGGAATGCAGTACTCACTGGCGAACTCCTCCTTGGCGTCGGCGACCACCGCTTCGGCAGCTCCGCACTCGAGCGCGCGCTGCCGGACCGTGTCGAGGTCCTCGCCGCCCTGGCCGCAGTCGATGGCGACGGCCACCACCTCGGCTCCGGTCTCCTCGGCGATCCAGCCGATGGCGACAGAGGTGTCCAGTCCTCCCGAGTACGCGAGTACGACTCGTTCGGTCATAGTCGTTCCCCTCCTTGTCTCGTTGTTTTTTGTGCGGGTTCTTGCGCTCTGTGGCGGGAGTTACGGACGGCGGTTGGCCAGGTTGAGCAGTGCCGTCGCGAGTTCCTCCCCGCCTTCGGCGGCGCGGGAGATCACCAGGATCGTGTCGTCCCCGGCGATGGTTCCGAGGATGGCGTGGAAGTCGGTGTGGTCGATCGCTGACGCCAGGTACTGCGCCGCTCCCGGTGGAGTACGGACGATGACCATGTTCGCTGACGCTTCCGCCGAGACGAGCAGGTCCTCGGCGAGACGGGTCAGTCGCGCGTTGGACACGTGTGCCAGGTCGAGTGCCTCCGAACCGGCACGCTGCAGCCGTTCGCCGCCTTCCCCCGGCAACGCGTAGGTCAGGCTGCCGTCGACGGTGCGTAGCTTGACCGCGCCGAGTTCGTCCAGGTCACGGGAGAGTGTGGCCTGCGTCACGTGCACTCCGCTGTCGGCCAGCAACCGTGCCAGCTCGCTCTGCGAACGGATGTCGTGTCTGGTTACCAGCTCACTGATCCGGGCATGGCGCGCGGCTTTCGTCATCGGCGTGGCGTCGTCAGCGCTCATGCTCTCCTCCCGGCGGGTTTCCCCCCTCCGCGTTCTCCTCCAGGAGGAACGCCAGCAGAGCCTTCTGCGCGTGCCGGCGGTTCTCCGCCTGGTCCCACACGGCGCTGTGCGGCCCGTCGATGACCCCGGCAGAGATCTCCTCGCCCCGGTGGGCGGGCAGGCAGTGCAACACGATCGCGTCGCGGGAGGCGACGGCGAGTTTCCCCTCGTCCAGGGCGTACGGGAGGAACGGGGAGACACGTTGCTCCGCCTCGTCCTCCTGCCCCATGGAGGTCCACACGTCGGTCGCCAGGATGTCGGCGTCGCGCGCGGCGGCCTCGGGGTCGGTGCTGGTGCTGACGGACCCCGACGTGGCCGACGCGATCTCCGCGGCCTGTTCCACTACCTCGGGAAGCGGCTGGTAGGCGGAAGGCGCGGCGACACGGACGTGCATCCCGGCCGTCGCTCCGCCGAGAAGATAGGAGTGCGCCATGTTGTTGGAGCCGTCACCAAGGTAGGTGAGGGTGCGGCCGGCGGTTCCTCCCATACGCTCACGTACCGTCTGCAGGTCGGCGAGGATCTGGCACGGGTGGAACAGGTCGCTCAGCGCGTTGATGACGGGAACGCCACTCGCCGAGGCCATGGTCTCCAGGCGCTGCTGTTCGAAGGTCCGCCAGGCGATGGCGGAGACATGGCGTTCCAGGACCCGCGCGGTGTCGGTGAGGGGCTCGCCCCGTCCCATCTGACTGGCGCGTGTGTCGAGCACGAGGGGATGGCCACCGAGGTCGGCCACCCCCACCTCGAACGAGACCCGGGTACGCGTGGAGGGTTTGTCGAATATGAGCGCCACTGTGCGGGGGCCCGCGAGTGGGCGACGCGCGTGGGGGTCCTGTTTGACGGAACACGCGGTTTCCAGGATCCGGTACTGCTCGGCGGGGGTGAGGTCGTCGTCCCGCAGGAAATGCCGGACTGTCATGGGGCGGTCCCTTCCTCTTGCGGTCTGCTTTCCGCCAGGATCGACGGCAGCGCTTCGGTGAACTCGAGGATTTCCTCAGCGGAGATCGTCAACGGTGGCGCGATCCTGAGAGTGTCGGGCGTGACCGCGTTGACCAGGAATCCGTGTGCTGCCGCGTGTTCCTGCACGTCGGCGGCCACCGGGCGTGTGAGCCGTATGCCGCGCCACAGCCCTGTTCCGTGGATTCCTGCGAGGAGCGGATCGTCCACCGCCGCGACCCGCTCCGCGAGCAGCGCGCCGGTTTCCGCGGCGTTGGCGAGCAGCCCTTCGGACTCGATGGTGTCCAACACCGCCAGGGCGGCCGAGGCGGCGACGGGGTTCCCGCCGAACGTGGTCCCGTGGTCGCCTTTCGCGAACGCCGTGGCGTAGTCCCCGAAACCGAGGCAGGCCCCGATCGGCAGTCCGCCTCCCAGCCCCTTGGCGAGAGTCAGGATGTCGGGTACCGCGCCGCCGTCCGCCTGGTGAGCGAACCAGTGTCCGGTACGACCGACGCCGCTCTGCACCTCGTCGAGTACGAACGCCGCGCCGCTGTTGTCACAGACCTCGCGTACCGCGTGCAGGTAGCCGGAGGGCGGTTGCACCACTCCGGCCTCCCCCTGGGTGGGCTCCACGAACACGGCCGCGCAGGAATCGTCGACGGCAGCGCGCAGGGCCGCGGGGTCTCCGTAGGGAACGAACCGCACGTCGGTGGTGAACGGCCCGAACTTGTCGCGGATCGCGGGTTTCCCGGTAACGGCCAGCGCACCGGAGGTCCGGCCGTGGAATCCCGACTCGGTGGAGACCACGTAGTCGCGTGAGGGGCCGGCCGCCAGTCGCACGAGTTTCAGCGCGGCCTCGTTCGCCTCGGAACCGGAGTTACCGAAGAAGACACGGACGTCGGTGTCCGGTGCCGCGCCCGTCACCCCCGCTCCGGGATCGCGCACCAGCCGGATCAGGCGCTCGGCGAGCTCCACGCCCGGTTCGTGCACGAACAGGTTGCTGGTGTGGGCCACGGCGGCCACTTGGTCGCGCACCGCCCGCACGAGTGCCGGATGAGCGTGCCCCAGGGCGGAGACGGCGATACCAGCGATGAGGTCAAGGTAGTGGTTACCGTCCACGTCGGTGACCCGGCACCCGTCCCCCCGCGCGATGGCCACCGGCGGTGTTCCGTAGGTGGGCATGAGGGCGGAGCGGAAACGCTCGCGCAGTTCCGCGGTGGCACTCATCCGTCTCTCCCCTCGTCTCCCGCGGGGGTGGTGGCGCCGTCCGTCCCGGCGACGACCATCGTCCCGACCCCCTCGTTGGTGAACACTTCCAGCAGCATCGCGTCCGGCGTGCGCCCGTCAAGGACGTGTGCCTGCGGCACCCCGCCGTGGACGGCGCGGAGGCACGCTTCCATCTTCGGCGCCATGCCGGAGGACAGGTGGGGAAGCATCCCCTCCAGCTCATCGGCGGTGAGTCTGCTGATCAGTTCCGTGCACGCCGGGTAGTCGGCGTAGAGTCCCTCCACGTCGGTGAGCATGATGAGCTTGGCCGCGTCCAGTCCCGACGCGAGGGCGGCTGCCGCGGTGTCGGCGTTGACGTTGTACACACCGTCGTGGGAACGGGCCAGACTGGAGACCACCGGAACACGGCCGTCATCCAGCAGTGTCCGCACCACGCTCGGGTTCACGTCCTCCACCTCGCCGACAAGCCCGATATCGACGGGGGAACCGTCCACCACCGCTGGTTTGCGACGGGCCGTGAACAGTTGGGCGTCCTCCCCCGAGAGGCCGACGGCGAACGGTCCGTGCGCATTGATCAGACCGACGATCTCCGGGTTCACGCGTCCCGCCAGCACCAGGCGGACCACGTCCATGACCTCGGGGGTGGTAACGCGGAGGCCGGCGGCGAAGCTGCTCTGTATCCCCAGGCGGTCCAGGTGCTCCTGGATCTGGGGGCCGCCCCCGTGTACTACCACCGGCCGGATTCCCGCGTAGAGCAGGAAAACAATGTTCTCGGCGAAGCGGGCGCACAGCTCGGGGTCGGTCATCGCGTTCCCGCCGAACTTGATCACCACTGTCCTACCGTGGAACCGGCTCAGCCACGGGAGAGCCTCAATCAGCGTGCTGGCCTTGTCGATCGCCTGGCCGCGGGTGTTCATAGCCGATCCGGGGCGCTCGCCCCGCCTTTCTGGCACACGTGGTTCTGGGGTCGGTGGATCATGGGTGCCCTTCCGCTTCCGGTCACGTACTGTAGGCGGAGTTCTCGTGGACGTAGTCGGCGGTAAGGTCGGTCGTCCGCACCGTGGCGGCAGCGTTTCCAGCGCTGAGGTCAACGGTCACGGTGACGTCCCGAGGCCGGAGATCCACCTTGGAACGGTCGTCACCCACGGATCCCCGTCGGCAGACCCACACACCGTTGATGGCGACGTTGACACCGTCCGGCTCGAAAGCGGCGTCCGTCGTACCCACGGCAGCCAGCACCCTCCCCCAGTTGGGGTCCTCACCGTGCATGGCGCACTTGAACAGGTTGCTGCGGGCTACCGCCCGGGCCGCCGCCAGAGCGTCGTCCTCGTCGGCGGCCCCGATCGCCTCCACCGCTATGGTCTTCGACGCTCCCTCGGCATCCGCGACGAGCTGACGCGCGAGATCGTCGCAAACCCCGGTCAGTAGCCGCTCGAACTCGGCCTCGTCGGCAACGGCCCCGGAGGCTCCGCTCGCCAGGAGCGCCACGGTGTCGTTGGTGGACAAGCACCCGTCCGAGTCGACCCGGTCGAAGGTGCGCCCAACCGCCCGGCGCAACAGGCGGTCGCACTGCTCGGGGGTGAGGTCGGCGTCCGTGGTGATCACCGAGAGCATCGTCGCCAGTGCCGGAGCGAGCATGCCGGCCCCTTTGGCCATTCCGCCCACGGTGTAGTCCTCGCCCCGGCGGAACGAGATCTTGGCGACGGTGTCCGTGGTACGGATGGCGTCAGCGGCGTCCAACCCCCCGTCACGTCCCGCGGCCGCGATCGCGGCGTCCGCTCCGGAGAGCAGGGCGGGCATGTCGATCCGTTCCCCGATCAGGCCGGTGGAGCAGACCAGCACCTCCCCCGGGGAGTCGGACAGTGCCGCCCCGACATGCTCGGCCGTGGTGTGGGTGTCGGCGAACCCGGACGGACCCGTGCACGCGTTGGCGCTTCCCGCGTTGAGGATGACGGCGCGGGCCCGCCCCCCCTCGGCGACCTGCTGGGACCACAGGACGGGTGCCGCCTTCACCCGGTTGCGGGTGAAGACAGCCGCCGCCGAGCGCGCGGGTCCGTCGTTGATGACGACGGCAACATCCCGAGCGCCACTGGGTTTCAGACCAGCGTTGACGCCCGCGGCTCTGAATCCGCGGGGAGCGGTGACACTCAACTGTAGGGCCTTTCCTCACATGGAGCGGTGGTCAGGTGGTGTCTGGTGAGCGCCGTTCGCGACAGGCGGCACCCACCAGACAGCACCTAGGGAGCGACGCCGACCGCGGGCAGGCCCGTGGTCTCGGGAAGGCCGAGCGCGAGGTTCGCGCTTTGCACGGCAGCTCCCGCGGTGCCTTTCGTCAGGTTGTCCAGAGCGGCGACGGCAACGGCACGTTCGGCCGACGTGTCTACCGTGACCTGGACAGCTGCGGTGTTGGCACCCACTGTCATGGCTGTCGCCGGCCATGTCCCCTCGGGGAGCAGGTGCACGAACGACTCGTCCGAGTAGTGGCGCTGGTAGGCGGACCTGAGCTGCGACGGGGTCGCTTCGGGGCGGAACCGGGCGGTGCAGGTGGCAAGGATGCCGCGCGGCATCGGGGCCAGGACGGGGGTGAACGACAGGGAGACCGGTTGGCCCGCGGCCGTGGTGAGGTTCTGCCGGATCTCGGGGTTGTGGCGGTGGGTACCGCCCACTCCGTACGGAGCGGCCGACCCCATGGTCTCACTGCCGAGCAGGTGGGGTTTGGGGGATTTCCCCGCTCCCGAGGTCCCGGTCACCCCGACGGCGACGATGTCCTCCGGTTCCAGGATCCCCTCGGCGAGGCCGGGAAACAGCGCGAGCGTCACGGCTGTCACGTGGCAGCCGGGGACCGCTATCCGTCTGGTGTCCCCCAGCTGCGCGCGGGCCCCCGGCAGTTCGGGAAGACCGTAGGGCCACGTTCCGGCGTGCGGTGTCCCGTAGTACGTTTCCCACTCCTGGGGATTGGACAACCGGAAGTCGGCTCCGCAGTCGACGACCAGAGTGTCCCCGTCGAGTTCCTCGGCGAGGGCCGCGGACTGCCCCTGGGGCAGAGCGAGGAACACGATGTCGTGTTGTGCCAGGTTCCGTGCTGTCGTTTCGGCGATCACCCGGTCGGCGAGCGGAGTCAGGTGCGGTTGGTGTTGTCCCAGCGCGCTTCCGGCGCTGCCTCCCGCCGTGACCGTTCCGATGTCGATGTCGGGATGGCCGTTCAGGATGCGCAGCAGCTCTCCGCCCGCATAGCCGCTGGCTCCGGCCACCGCTGCTGTATAACCCATGGTCCCGCCTTCCCAGGAAAAGCAGATGCTCTATGAATCATAATGCCTTCAAATGCAATATTATGCAAAGCCCTCGTGCATGACGTCCCACCGCCATGGGTGGAACGGCGCGGACACCCGTGAAAGGCCCGGGACGCGGTCACGCTGCCCAGCGTTCGCGGGTTCCGTGTCGCACCCGCCCGGGACCGGCACCTACTCCGGTGCGGAACGGTCGCGCAGGGTACGCGCCAGTTCGGCGAACTGGCGCACCTCCGCGCTCCCCAGGACGCCGAGCACGTGTTCGCGCAGGAGCTGGACGTGCTTGGCGCGAGCGTACTCCGCTACTTCCAGGCCGGCGGGGGTGAGCTGCGCGTAGACCACGCGCCGGTCGTCGGGACACGCCTCCCGTTTCACATAACCCTTGCGCTCCAGCCGGTCGGCCAGCTTGGTGAAACCGCCGCTGCTCAGGCTGGCGTGTCGGGCGAGCTGGTTCATCGGCAGCCGGTGGCCCGGTGAGCGCTGCAACCGGATCAGCACCTCGAACCACGGTATAGACATGTCTCCCCCGCCGGGGTCGACACCACGCAACAGCTTGGGGTCGACGGCCCGGAGCGCCTCGTGCAACAGCCCCCAGGCCGTAATGAGCTCCTCATCCCCGACGTCATCCACTTCCGCGCCCATCGTCCCTCTACCTCGCTCCCAGTACCACTTCGAGAGTACCAGGAAATATCTTCTCAGTTAATGAAATGGGGCGGAACGTTGGACCCCTCACCTCCGTTCACCGGGGGTGCCGCTCCTCCACAGCGTCCAGCGCGGCACGAAGCGTGGACACGAGGTGATCGATGTGTTCCCAGGTAACGGTCAGCGGAGGAGACACCAGCAGCGAACGGGGGATGGCGCGCACGATCACACCGCGGGAGCGGGCTTCGGCGAACACGTCAGCAGTCGTGACACCACGCTCGTACAACGCTTCACCGGTCAGTTCGACCGCCGCCATGGCGCCGGTCCCGGAGCGCACCTCACGCACCAGGGGGTGCTCGGCGAGCATGCGCACCGCGGCATCAAGCTGGGACTCGACCTCCTCAGCAGCACCGAACAGGTCCTCACGTTCCAGAATGTCCAGGTTCGCCAGAGCGGCGGCGGAGCATGAGGGGTGGCCCGCGTACGTCGTGCCGTGGATAAAGGGGTTTCCGGACCGTTCCCAGAAGGGCTCCGCCACCTCCCCGCTGGTGATCACCCCACCGAGGGGAAGGTAACCACTGGAAACCCCCTTCGCGAACACGATCATGTCCGGCCGCACCCCGAAGCGCTCGATTCCGAACCAGTCTCCCAACCGCCCGAAACCGCAGATCACGCTGTCCACCACGAACAGCACACCGTAACGTCGGCACAGCTCGGCCACGGCGGCGAAGTACCCCTCCGGGGGAGCGTACACCCCGCCCGAACCGATCACCGGTTCAGCGAAGAACGCCGCGGTCCTTTCCGGACCGACGCGAAGAATCTCGTCTTCCAACGCACGAACGGAATCGTAGGGAACCACGGATGTGTCCGCGACGATCTCCCCGTAACCGCTGCGGAAACGCTCCATTCCGATAATACTGGTACCGAACCCGTGCAGCCCGTGATATCCCCCCGCACGGCTAATCACGTGCGTCTTTTCCGGTTTCCCGGAAACTGACCAGTATTTCCGAGCAAGCTTCGCGGCGGTCTCGATGGCCTCTCCTCCGCCGCACGTCAGAATGGTGCGCGGGTTATCCATCGGGGCGTGGGAAGCCAACCGCTCGCTCAGTCGCAACGCGGGAGTGTTGGCGAAATCACCGTAGACGGCGTAGGCGTCGAGCGTGGTGAGCTGTTGGTGGACCGCGTCAGCGATCTCGGAGCGGCCGTGTCCGACATGGCAGTACCACAGGCTCGCGGTACCGTCCAGGTACCGGTCACCGTGCTCGTCCCACAGCCACACACCCTCCGCCCGGGAGACCACGAACTTGGGCTTCTGGGACACGGCGTTCATGTCGCAGAACGTGTGCCAGAAGCTGCTGGGGTGAGACTGCTCCATCCGCGTGTTCGCACGCGACACCACTGTTTCGGTCATCCGGTGTTCGGGGCGCAGCCCCCGCCCTGGGGCGAAGGAGAACGCCCCGTCCTCCTTCCTGGTCGTGCGGAGTAGCCGTCCGTGCGCCGCAACGGACGAACGACACAGCCGGGGAGTCCGTGGGTGCCGGGCCGCGGCCGGGGACGTGCCCCTCCCGGCGGGTACGATCCACGGTCAGCACACGGCGGGGGTGGGCGATGACGGATGGGAGCGGCGGTTCCGGGTCCGGATGGGACGTCGAGAGCCCCGCTCCGCACTCGTCGCGCGCCGGGTTCCCTGGTGGGATCGCCTTCCGTCTCGCTCCGCTCTCGGCGAGGTCCCCGCGCCACGTGCGGTGGAGGCTCCGTGGAAGCGGACGCCGGGACGGACCGGACCGCCGACCACGCACGGTCCGGTGACTCCACTGCCCCGTGTGCAACACAGCCACCCCCTCGCTCCCGGCGTGGTGACCCGCACCGGTCACTGCGGGCCCCGGCCGGCAGCCCCGAGGGAGGCTCCCGTGACACGGCGGTATCCCAGAGCCGGAACCACGCACCACAACACGAAGAAAAGGAAACGTCCAACGGAACGGATTTCCGCGAGAGCCGGACAACCGGTTCGCGGCAGGTTCCCGCAGGCTAAGGCGCACGCCGTTCCAGGTTCAAGAGACAAATGAGACAGATGTCCCTGCTTTTTCGCATGCGCCAGAAATTTTACGTACCTTTTCTCCCCGGATCCCCGGCACAACACCACGGACACTCGCCGGGGTCCGGGAGGGTTTCCCTTTCCCACGGGCCGCCGGGATAACAGAAACGGGCCCCGGGCACGCACACGTCGACTCCGCCCACCGGCGTGGGGTGGACGGAGCCGTGGGAGAGCGCGGCGCCCTCAGCCGCGTCGCGTCGCTCCGGTACGCTCCGCCGCCCGCACGACGGCAGCGTCCCGCGCGGCGGTGGCCTCCGCCGCCGTCAGGGTCCGGTCAGCGGCGCGGAACCGCAGGCTGAACGCCAACGACTTGTAGCCCGCGCCGACCTGGTCCCCGGTGTAGACGTCGAACACCCGTATTCCCTCCAGCAGGTCGCCGGCCCCCTCGCGCAGGGCTTGTTCGACGTCACCCGCCGGGACGGACTCGTCCACGATGAGGGCCACATCCTGAGTGGCGACGGGGAACGTGGATATGGTCGGGGCCCGGACCGCCACGCGCGCGGCCTCGATCCCACCAAGGTCCACCTCCATCGCCGCGGTACGCGCGGGAAGACCGTAGGCGTGCACGGCGCGGGGATGCAGTTCACCCGCGTGACCCACCAGTGTCCTTCCGTCGCCACCGTCCACGTACAGGGCAGCGCAGCGCCCGGGATGCCAGGGAGCGTACTGCCCGTTCTCCACTGTCAGCTCGGCGCCGGCGATACGGGCCACCTCCCGTGCTGCTTCGACAGCGTCGGCCCAGGTAGCGGGGCGCCCCGTTCCCCACCAGCCGGACGCCTCACGGTCCCCGGTCAGGACAGCAGCGACGCGGTGCGGTTGGTCCGGCAACGCGGCACGCACCTCGGCGAGCTCCTCCGCGGTGGGCCCGCGGTCGACCCGCAGGATCGGCGCTTTCTCCGGGGCATCGGGGTCGGGGCGGTAGACGAGCCCCGTCTCGAAGAGGGCGACCGAGGAGAAACCACGCCCGACGTTGCGCGCCAGAGCCTTCAACAGGCCGGGGACGAGTGTGGTGCGCAGAAGCGCCTCGTCCTCGTTCAGCGGATTGGCCAGCCGCAGCGCCCGACGACGCTCGTCGTCGTCCTCCAGCTGCAGCCCGTCGAGGTCGCGCTCCCCCACGAACGGGTAGTTGAGGACCTCGGTGAATCCCGCCCCGGCGAGACCGCGCCCGAGCGCGCGCCGCAGCCGCTGTCCCGATGTCAGCCCCTGCCCGGCGGGAGCACGGGGCGGGACGGAGGGAATGTTCTCGTAGCCCTCGTAGCGGATCACCTCCTCCGCCAGGTCGTTGGGGTCGACGAGATCCGGGCGCCACGTGGGCGGTGTCACCCGCAGCGTTCCCCCCGCGTCGTCCTCCACGACCCTGCATCCGACCTCGCGCAGCCGGCGCAGCGCGGTATGGGGCGGATACTCCACCCCCGCGATCCGGTCGGGAAGATCCCCGGAGATGACGATGGGCTCACGGGGCTCGGTGAGGTCGATGTCGGTGTATCCCGGGTCGACGGCCGCTCCGCCCAGTTCCGCCAGCAGCCCGACCGCACGGGTCGCAGCGGCCGTCTGTACCGCTGAGTCGACGTCGCGCTCGAACCTACGGGAGGACTCCGAGGAGAGCTGGTGGCGCCGGGACGCCCGGGCGATGTGGGTCGGGGCGAAGTGCGCCGCTTCGACCACCACGTCGCTGGAGGACAGGCCGATCTCCGTGCCGATCCCACCCATGACACCGGCGATGTTGATCGGACCTGACTCGTCCGTGATGACGATGTCGTCCGGATCCAGGGCCCGCTTGACGTGGTCGAGGGTTTCCAGCTGCTCTCCGCTGCGGGCCCGCCGGACCTCTATCGGCCCCCGCAGCTTGGCGCGGTCCCAGGCGTGCAGCGGCTGGCCGAGTTCCATCATGACGTAGTTGGTCACGTCCACCGGCAGGGAGATCGGCCGCACTCCGCTCCTGGCCAGCCGTAGTTTCATCCACAGCGGGGTCGGGGCTTCCGGATCGAGCCCACTGGCCCCGCGGAGCACGTAACGCGAGCAGATGGCGGCGTCGGCCACTGTCGCCGGGTAACCACCCTCCGGAGCGCCGGTGACGTGCACGTCCGCCGGGTCGCGGAAGGTTGCGTCGTAGATCGTGGCCGCTTCCCGGGCCACTCCCCGGATCGACAGGGCGTATCCCCGGTCGGGGGTGACGGCGATGTCCAGGACGTCGTCGCGGACCCCGAGCCGTTCCAGGGCGTCGTCACCGGGCGCTCCCGTGTCGGCGGGAAGCACCAGGATCCCCGTGTGCTCCTCCCACATCCCCAACTCCGTGGGGGAACAGATCATCCCTTCCGAGACCTTGCCGTAGGTGGTGCGCGCGTTGATCTCGAACCCACCGGGCAGCACGGAACCGGGAAGCGCCACCACCACCCGGTCCCCCACGGCGAAGTTACTGGCGCCGCAGACGATGTTCTGCTGCTCGCCGGTGCCGTTCGCCGTACCGACGTCCACCTGGCAGTACCGGATCGGCTTCTTGAAGCCGGTGAGCTCCTCGACCCCACTGACCTCACCGAGCACGACCGGGCCGCTGACACCGGAACCGACCTCGTCGACGGTTTCCACCTCGAGGCCCGCCGCGATCAGCTGCGTGGCGAGGTCCCTGGCCGTCACGCGCTCCGGCAGGTCCACATAGTCGCGAAGCCAAGAAACAGGGACACGCATCAGATCTCCATCCCGAAGGCCGAGGTGAACCGGACGTCGCCTTCCACCATGTCGTGCATATCCTCCACACCGTGCGCGAACATCAACGCCCGCTCGACACCCAGTCCGAACGCCCAACCGGTGTAGCGCTCCGTGTCGACACCCGCCGCGGTGAGAACACGCGGGTTGACGATCCCGCAACCGCCGATCTCGATCCAGCCCTCCGAGCCGCACGTACGGCAGTGCGAATCCGTCGCTCCCACCGAGGATCCGTGGCACACGAAGCACTCCATGTCCATCTCACCCGAGGGCTCGGTGAACGGGAAGAACGAGGGACGGAACCGGGTGCGCAACCCGGAACCGAACATTCCGTGCACGAAGGCGTCGATGGCGCCGCGTAGGTGCGCCAACGTGACCTTCTCGTCCACCACCAGACCCTCGAGCTGGTGGAAAACCGGGGTGTGAGTGGCGTCCAGCTCGTCCGTGCGGAAGGTCGTTCCGGGTGCCACGACGTAGACCGGCGGTGTGCGCTCGAGCAGAGCCCGTATCTGAACGGGGGAGGTGTGCGTGCGCAGCACCATACCGGAGTCCCCGCCGGACGGGGCCTCGACGAAGAACGTGTCCTGCATGGTTCGGGCCGGGTGGTCCGGGAGGAAGTTCAACGCGTCGAAGTTGAACCACTCGGCTTCGACCTCCGGCCCTTCGGCCATCTCGAAGCCCATTCCGACGAAGATGTCGGTCATCCGCTCGGAGATCGTGGTAACCGGGTGCCGGGCTCCGCGCTGTACCCGGTCCCAGGGGAGCGTTACGTCCACGGCCTCCTCGACCAGGACCCGGGCGTCGCGTTCCTCCTCGAGCTCGGTCTGCCGACGGTTGAGTGCCTCGGACACCTCACGTCGGGCTCCGCCCACCCGTTTCCCGGCGTCAGCGCGAGCGGACGGCGGAAGGGACCCGATCTCCCGGTTCGCCAGTGCCAGCGGGGAACGGTCGCCCGCATGGGCAGTACGGACTTCTTTCAGTTCCTCCAGGGAGGTTGCCGCAGAGATGGCGGAGAGTGCCTCGTCACGCATCCGAGCGACTTCCTCCGGCTGCAGGGAAGCCACCTCAACGGGATCGTAGGAATTATTGGGTGCAGACATGGTTGATCGCCTCGCCGCCCCGCGTACGGGGCGCCATCACGGCCCGCCGCTACGCGCCGGGCACAGGCCGACAAGGAAGTGGGAACCGCCCGCCGCGGCAGTCTCCCAAGCGTTCAGGCGAGCTCGGGAGCGCCGGCGGGCACGGTAAATCGGAACTCCGCGCCGCCGTTGGGGGCGCGGTTGATCGTGATCGCGCCGCCATGGGCCTCGATCAGGCCCTTAACGATGAACAGCCCCAAGCCAGTGCCGCCACGACGGCCACCGCGCCAAAACTGCCGGAAAACGCGCATCACGGCTTCGGGAGCGACCCCTCTGCCCTCATCGCGCACCGACACCGCTGCTCCTCCCTCGTGCGGCTCAATCACAACTGAGACAGTACCAGCGCCGTGCCGGAGAGCGTTTTCCACCAGGTTGCCCATGATCTGCTCGATCTTGTCCCCGTCCAGCCACATCTGGGGAAGCGAACCACGTACGTCCAACCGGAAACGGTCCTCGGGCTCTCCGGCGGCGACCCGACCGGCGAGTACTTTGCGCGCCTGTTCCGGCAGGTCGACGACCCGTCTGCGCAGCTCCACGCTCCCCGCCTCGATCCGGGAGGCCCCCAGCAGATCCGAGATGAGCCGTGTGACACGCTCGGCGTCAGCGTTGACCGTCTCGAGCATGAAGGTCTTCTGCCGGTCGGTCAGCCGTTCCCACTTGGAGAGCAGCGTCGCGGTGAACCCCTTGACGCTGGTCAGCGGGGAGCGGAGTTCGTGGGCCACCGTCAGCACCAGGTCGCTGCGGCTCTGCTCGTGGCGCTCCCGTGGTGCCGCGTCCCGCAGGGTGACCACGAGCCGGGTCAGTTCACCCAGAGGAACGTCCCGGACGTAACGGGCGGTTGCGAGAACCCTGCGCCCGTCCGCGAGGAACAGGAGCCGTTCCGGCTGCCTGCTGCGGGTACGCAGGCCGTTGTACGGGTCGGTGCATTCCCACCAGTCGCGCCCCTCGGCGTCCCGCAACGGGAGTACCTCGCGGAAGTCGCGCCCCAGAGCGGCGGAGGGGGACGTGCGCAGGAGCCGGTGCGCCATGACGTTGAACGTGACGACCCTCCCGTGGCCGTCGGCGACCACGACACCGTCGGGAAGCTCGTCAGCGGAGAGCACCGCCGCACCGGTGTACGGACCGGAGCCGCCGGCCCACTGGTCGCCAGACACGACCGCCTCCCCACGCCTGCACGCGGCTAATCGAATTGTGACGCCGTTTCCCCTACCGGGCCGACATGCCCGTCCGGCCGGGCATGTCCACCAGAGTGCTCTGACTCCTGTCAGAACGGTGGCCCGCGCAGGACCGTACCGACAACGCCCGGAAACCGGTCAACTGCCCGAGCTCCCACGGCTCGGGGCCGGCCGCTTCAGGAAGGCGGAGTGGCCTGCCCGCGCTGTTGCCGAGCGGTCGTATACAGGCACACCGCGGCGGCAGTAGCCAGGTTGAGACTCTCCGCTGCCCCGTATATGGGAACGTTGACCGCCTCATCGGTGAGAGCGGCTGTGTCGGGGGGAAGCCCCCACGCCTCGTTCCCGAAGACCCACGCCACGTTCCGGTCGAGTTCCCCACTGTCCGCGGCGGTGTGCAGGTCCCGGGTTCCACCGACCTCAGCGGCAAGGACACGGGCGCCCTCCCCTCTCAACTGTTCGATGGCGGCGGAGGCCGAGACACCGACGACGACGGGAGAATGGAACAGGCTCCCCGCCGAGGCCCGGACGCACTTCCCGTTGTACGGGTCGACGGAGGTGTCGGCGAAGACGACGACGTCGGCCCCGGCGGCGTCGGCGGTGCGCAGCACCGTCCCGGCGTTTCCCGGGTCGCGGATGTGCGAGAACACCGCCGCCAGCCGGACGCGGGAGACGCGTTCCAGCGGCACGTCGACGAACTCGCAGACGGCGACCATTCCCTGGGGGGTGACGGTCTGGGCGAGTTCCCCCATCACCTCGACGCTGACGGGGTACACGGGAACGTCGGCCGAACGTGCCGCGTCGACCAGCTCGATGTTGCGCTGGGCCGCGTCGGCGGTCACGAAAAGCTCGTGCACACAGTCGCGGACTGCCAGAGCTTCACGGAGGGCCTGCGGGCCTTCGGCCAGGAAACGCCGCTCCTGTTCCCGGAAGGCCCGCTTGGCGAGCCGACGAGCCCGTTTGATACGAGGTGACCGTACGCTTGTGAACTCGTGGCTCGCCATCACGTCTCGTACTATCGAACCTGATCAGGCCGCTGTCTGGGAGGACGGTGCGGGGAGCGCCTGCTTGGCGGTCTCGACGAGGGAGGCGAACGCGGCCTCGTCGTTCACCGCGAGCTCGGCCAGCATCCGGCGGTCGACCTCGATGTCCGCAGCCTTCAGCCCCTGCATGAGCCGGTTGTAGGTCAGTCCGTTGGCGCGGGACGCCGCGTTGATGCGTTGGATCCACAACTTGCGGAACTGGCCTTTACGATCCCTACGGTCGCGGTAGGAATAGTTCATCGAGTGGAGCACTTGCTCCTTCGCCTTGCGGTACAGGCGCGACCGTTGGCCGCGGTAACCACTGGCGCGATCGAGAACTACCCGGCGCTTCTTTTTGGCATTGAGAGCGCGCTTCACGCGTGCCACTGTGCCTCCTCATAGATTGCCGGTAGCGACTGTCGCGCTACCGGTAGCCTGGCTCGGTGTTCGACACCGGTAGGCCGGTGCGAAAACCCGAATTCCTGTCGCTGTGCCGAACCGTCGGGAAACCAGCGCCCGCGGGCTCCGGCGCAGCGAACCGCCGTTTACAGCAGCTTCTTCATGTTCCTGGCGTCGGCATTGGCCATCTCGACGTCGCGGCTCAGGCGACGGGTACGCTTGGACGACTTGTGCTCGAGCAGGTGGTTCTTGTTGGCACGGCGGCGCATGATCTTGCCGGAGCCGGTAAGGCGGAAACGCTTCTTCGCTCCACTGTGAGTCTTGCTCTTCGGCTTGTTCTTCGCCATTCTCGCCGTCGTCTCCTACTCATCCCGCGCGCTGTTGCGATAACCAGCGCGCCTTTCACTGCCATTGCGCGCGGGCTGCGCGATCACCGTGTGCTCTCCGGATCCCGCGCAGCCACGGTAAACCCACGATAGATCGATGACCGGAGCACCTCGCAGCCCAGGTCTCCCGGCTCCGAGCGAGCCTCCGGAGGCCCCGCGGCTACTGCTCCCGGCGGCTGCCCTTCCCGCCACCGGCGCGCGCCTCGCTCTTCTGCTCCGGACGCCGCTTGTGCGGACCGAGCACCATGACCATATTGCGACCGTCCTGCTTGGGCTGGGACTCGATCTGCCCGAGTTCCTGCACATCGTCGGCCAGCCTGCGCAATAGGCGATGCCCCAGTTCGGGTCGGGACTGTTCCCGGCCCCGGAACATGATCGTCACCTTGACCTTGTCCCCGCCCTCGAGGAACCGAGCGACATGACCCTTCTTGGTCTCGTAGTCGTTCGGGTCGATCTTCGGACGGAGCTTGATCTCCTTGATGATCGTGTTCGACTGCTTCTTGCGCGACTCACGCGCTTTGACCGCGGACTCGTACTTGTACTTTCCGTAGTCCATCAGCTTGGCGACCGGCGGACGCGCGGTCGGTGCGACCTCGACGAGATCGAGGTCGGCCTCCTCTGCAAGACGCAGCGCGTCCTGCACCGGAACAATACCGACCTGCTCCCCATTAGGGCCAACCAACCGGACTTCGGCCACCCTGATGCGGTCATTGATACGGGGCTCGGCGCTGATGGGACCCCTCCCTAACGTTGTCGTTGCTACTCCTGTCGGGGGGTCACCCGGCCCCGGTCAGGCCGAAAAGCGAAAACCCCGCCAGCGGGCTGCAAGCGGGGCGATCCGATCCACTGGCGAACTCGGCAGCAGAGACTCCTGTCCCCACTGGAGTACCACCGAGGGTGGCACTCGTCTCGTCCGCCGGAACCCGCACGAGCCCGTGCTCGGCGGGTGGGAGGATCTACCTCCGCTTACGCGGCCAGTGCGCAATCGCACTGGTTCAAGTCAATTTCTCATTCTACCAGGAGTTGCGCTGGCAGGCTCCACCTCGGAGGGGGCCGTGCGACACCCGGAAAATACAACGATCCGGGGCGCTGCGTCATTCCGCGATGTTCCTCCGCGGGTGTCCGGCCTCCGGGGGAGCGGTCACGCTCCAGCGGCCGAGCGCCGCTGGAGCTCCGCCAGGCCCGCACGTCGCATCGCCTCCAGCGGCACGTTTCCGGCTCCGGTCATGAGCTCCACCTGGGCGACGGCCTGGTGGAGCAGCATGCCGAACCCACCGACCACCCTCCGGCCCGCCTCCTCGGCCGCAGCGGCCATCCCCGTGGGCCACGGACTGTAGACGACGTCGAACAGGTTCGCCCCACTCGCGGCTACCACTGGCGCGTACGGATCAGCAGCACCCGAAGGGAGTGTGGACACCACGAGGTCAACGTCCAGGTATCCCGTGATGTCGGCCAGCGGGGCGACGTCCACGTGCAGGGACATACGTTCCGCTGCCTGCACCGCCCCCCGCGCACGGTTCGGGTCCCGCGCCAGGAGGGTCAACGCGCCGGTGTCGGTGGCCCCGAGCCCGGCAAGCGCAGCGACAGCGGAAGCGGCGGTGGCACCCCCACCGAGCACGGTGGCCGACCGCACCCGCTGGATTCCCGCCTCCCGCAGCGCGGCCACGATTCCGGCCACGTCGGTGTTGTACGCGTGGCACCGTCCCCCCTCGAACACGAGGGTATTGGCCCCGCCCACGTACGAGGCGGGTTCGTGAACCTCCTCGGCGAGTTCCAGGGCCACACGTTTGAGCGGCATGGTCAGCGACAGGCCCGCCCACGTGTGGTCGCACTCCCGCACGAACCCGGCCAGTTCGGTCTCCGCGCACTCGATCCGCTCGTAGCTCCACTCTCGCGACAGCCCGAGTTCCGTGTAGGCGGCCCTGTGCAGCACGGGGGAGAGGGAGTGCTCCACAGGGGATCCCAGGACGGCGGCCCGCATCACTGGTCCTCCCGGTTGGCCTCGAATTCCGCTTTCAGGTCCCGGAATTCGGAACGGGTCTCGGCGAACTCGGTGACCCCGTTCTCCGGATCGGTCGCGACGAAGTAGAGCCAGTCGCCCTCGGCGGGGTTCAGCGAGGCCAGGATGGCCTCCTTCCCGGGACTGTTGATAGGACCGGCGGGCAGCCCCGTGCGTCCGTACGTGGCGTAATCGCTGTCGGCCTCCGTACAGGCGGTCCGCTGCTCGTCGTTCAGCGCGATTCCGTACTCCTCGATGACGTAGAAGCACGTGCTGTCCATCCCCAGCTCCATGTCCTCGTCCAGCCGGTTGTAGATGACACGTGCGATTTTGGGCATGTCCTCCGTGGACCCCGCCTCGGTCTGCACCACCGCAGCCACCGACATGAGCTCGTTCGGGCTGAGACCGCGCTCGTCCGCCAGCTCCTCCAGCTCGGTCTCCTCAGCCACGCTCCTGTACTGCTCCACCATGGTGCTGAGGACATCCGTGGCGTCGTCATTGGGGGAAACCGCGTACGTCTCCGGGAAGAGGTACCCCTCCGGGCCACGCTCAGCGTAGTCGGGGAGTCCCAGACTCTGCGGGTCCTCATAGGCTTCCTGCAGCTCGTCGCGTGACAGGGCGGTACTGTCAGCGAGCTCGTCGAGGATCCGGCTCGCGCGCCACCCTTCCTGCAACGTCACCTGAGCGCCCATCCGCGACTCCGGATCGAGGAGTAGGGCGATGGCGGCCTCGGCGCTCATCTGTTTCCGCATCTCGTAAGCGCCCGGTCGCAACGCCTCGGCGTCACTGTCGGACAGGGCGCCGGTGAACGCGTTCGCGCTGGCGACGACGTTCTGCTCCGCCAGGAGCCGGCCTATCTCGGCGCCGCTGGCCCCCTCAGGAATCGTGACCTCGACACTTCCCGTGCCCTTGCCCTCGTAGTCGGAGGGAAAGACGTGGTCACGCACCAGGACGTAACCGCCCCCGGCGAGAAGCACCACCAGAACCGCTCCCACCGCGAGCCAGCGCAACCGCGGGCGCCGACGCTTCCGTGGTTCCGCCGCTCGGCGGGTTGATCGCCCACGGCCGCCACGCCCACGCTCACTGCGGCGCCTGCCAGCTGTGGAACGTTGCCGGGAGGAGCGCTCCTCTTGGTCGTGCTCCTCCTCGCGGTCCTCCCCCGCAGGTACGGCGCTCTCGGCGCCCCCGGCAGTTCCGCGACGCCGCCGTCGGCGTCGCGGAGCCTCCGTGTCGACCGGATCCGCATCCTCCCCGGGAACGTCCGGGGCGTCGTCTGCGGGCCGGGAACGCTTGCGGCGCACGGGCACCGCGTCGAAGTCCAGCCTCCGGGAGAAGGAAACCTCTTCCAGGCCCGCCGGTCCCTCGCCGTCGGCCTCCCCCGGGAAGGATCCGTCCGTGTCCGGGGTCCCGTCCGCCGGGAGGGATCCGGTTCCCTGCCGACCGGAGGTGTCAGCGGACTGGTCCGGCTCCGTGCGGCGACGGCGACCACGCGGGCGTTCGCGGGCGACGTCCTCCGAGCGGGCGGGGCCGCCCGCGGCCGGGCCCTCGGCCTGTGGTGGTTCCGATCGGCGTCGCCGACCCCGCGGCCGCTGCTCCGCGCCCTCCCCGGAGCCGGCGCTCTCCCCTACCCGACCTCCCTGTGCCGGCGGCATGGGATCCTCGGATCGGAAGGCCCGCTGGGACACGTCGTCGGCACCCGGTGACGGATCCTGCGGGGGGACGGAGGCGTCCTCCCCGGCGAGAGCGGAGGCCCCCCACCACGGGTCGGTCAACGGGTCGTAGTCGCGCTCGGCTCTCCCTCTCCCGGAGGAAGGATCGTACGGATCGTTGCCGTTCATGCGCCCTCCCCAACGGCTTCTCCCGGGGGGTGACCGGTTCTGCTCTCGGTGTCCAACGCGTTCTGCAGAAGAACCGTCGCAGCGGCCTGGTCGACCACCGAACGGCGTTCCCTACCGCCGCGTGCGCCCCGTTTGCCGTGCCCGGCGCTGGAACGGAGCTGCTCCTCGGCCGTCACCGTGGTCAACCGCTCGTCGACCAGCCGTACCGGTACCGGGGCGAGCTTCCTGGCGAGCCCGGTCGCGAACGCCCGGATCTCCCTGGCGGCCGGCCCCTCCGTTCCAGAGAGCGAAGCGGGATAACCGACGATGACCTCGCGGGCCCGGTACTCGAGAACCAGCTCCGCGATCCGCTGCAGGTCTCCGTCACCGCACCGGATGGTTTCCACGGGAGTGGCCAGCATGCCGTCCGGATCACTGGCGGCCACTCCGATCCGGGCCTTACCGGGATCCACCGCAAGACGTACGCCGTGCCTCAATGAACGCGCTCCCCTGGATAGGGGGCAGGGTATGCGGAATCGCGCGTCAACGTCGTGGTCCTTCTCCTGGTCTGGGAAGCGGGCAACTACTCACTGGGTGTCGGCGACATGCCGCTCCACAGCACGCATGGCGGTGTCGACGGCCTCGGGGTCGCTGCCGCCCCCTTGCGCGACATCGGGTTTGCCACCACCGCCGCCGCCGAGCGCACGGGCTGCGATACCGACCAGTTCCCCGGCTTTCAGAGCGTGTTCCTGGGCTGCCTTGTTCACGGCCACCACGACGAGTGGCCGCCCGTTGGCCACCGCGGTAACGCAGATCACCACAGGTTGGTCCGTACCGAGCCGGCCCCGCACGTCGAGGGCGAGCTTACGCAGGTCATCCGCGGTCGTCCCGTCCTGCGCGCGGTGGGTGACCAGCCGTGCCGGCCCGCACTCACGTGCGCTGTGTGCCAGCTGACCCGCCGCCTGCAGAACCTGCTCGGCGCGGAGCCTCTCCACCTCCTTCTCGGCGTTCCGCAACCGCGCGACCATCGCGTCGATACGTTCCGGGAGCTCTTCCCGCGGTGTTTTGAGCTGTTCGGAGAGTTGGCCCACCAGGAGCGACTCCTTGGAGAGACGGCGGAAGGCGTCGATTCCGACCGCCGCTTCCACACGGCGCACCCCGGACCCCACCGAGGACTCCCCCAGCAGCTTGACCACCCCGAGCTGACCGGTGGCGCCGACGTGCGTCCCACCGCACAGCTCCCGGGAATAGTCGCTCATCTCCACCACACGAACCTGGTCGCCGTACTTCTCGCCGAACATCGCCAGCGCTCCCATGGAGAGCGCCTCGTCCAGGGAGGTCGTGAAGTCGCGCACCTGGACGTCTCCGGACAGGACGGTGTTGACCTCGTCCTCGACCTCGGCGAGTTCGGTGGTCCCCAGGGCCTTGTTCGCGGTGAAGTCGAACCGCAGCTTGCCCGGTTGGTTCTCCGAACCGGCCTGTCCCGCCGAGGGACCGAGCGCGTTGCGTAGTGCCGAGTGGATCAGGTGCGTGGCCGAGTGCGACCGCGACACCGCCTCCCGCCGTTGCGAATCGATGGCGGCGTGCACCCGGTCGTCCAGCGCGACCTCTCCGGAACGCACCGTTCCCCGGTGCACGGACAGGTCGGCGACCGGTCTCTGCACGTCCTCAACGTCGACCACGCCGCGACCGTCCACAGCGATCGTCCCCTTGTCGGCGAGCTGGCCGCCGCTCTCCGCGTAGAAGGGTGTGCGGTTCAGCACCAGCTCCACCTGCTGGCCCTCACGGGCGGCCGGTACCGACTGGCCCTCCACGAGCAGCCCCAGCACCCGGGATTCGCTCTCATGGTCGGTGTAGCCCAGGAACTCGGTGGTGCCGGCACCTTCCAACAGTTTGGAGTAGACCCCCGGGTCAGCGTTACCGAGCTTCTTCGCCTCGGCGTCACGTTTGGCAGCGTCCCGCTGGCGCTGCATCAACGACTGGAACGTGTCCTCGTCGACGCTGAGTCCCTGTTCCCGGGCCATCTCCAGTGTCAGGTCGATGGGGAAACCGTAGGTGTCGTGCAGCTGGAAAGCGTCCGCGCCGGAGAACACCGTGCTGCCAGCTGCCCGAGTACGCTCGGCGGCGCGTTGGAACAGGGAGGTTCCCGAACGCAGGGTGTCGGCGAAGTTCTTCTCCTCAGCGTCGATCACGCTGTGGATCATCTCGGCGTTGGTTTCCAGCTCGGAGTAGATCTCGCCCATCGCGTTGATGGCGGTCCGGGTGAGCTCGTGCAGGTAGAACGAGTCGTCACCGGACAGCAGACGCAGGTTGCGGACCGTGCGGCGCAGGATACGACGCAGTACGTAGCCGCGTTTCTCGTTGCCGGGTTTCACCCCGTCGGAGACCAGCATGGTGGCGGTGCGTACGTGGTCGGCGACGACGCGCAGACTGACGTCCGTCTCCTCAGCGTCCCCGTAGGCTGTCCCGGTGAGCTCCGCCGCCCGGTGCAGGATGGCACCCAACGTGTCGGTCTCGTAGATGTTGTCGACACCCTGCAGGATGGCTGCCATGCGTTCCAGCCCCATACCGGTGTCGATGTTCTTGCGCGGCAGGTCGCCCAGGATGTCGGTGTCGCCTTTGGGGCCACGCTCCCACTGCATGAACACGAGGTTCCACAGTTCGATATAGCGGTCCTCGTCGGCGTCGGGGCCGCCCTCACGCCCGTACTCGGGACCGCGGTCGTAGTAGATCTCCGAGTCGGGACCGCACGGCCCCGCGACCCCCATCGACCAGAAGTTGTCCGCCATGCCACGGCGCTGGATCCGTTCCGGGGGGACACCGACCTGGTCCCGCCAGATCGCTTCGGCCTCACCGTCCTCGGTGTAGACCGTGACCCAGAGCTTCTCCGGGTCGAACCCGAACCCGCCTTCCTCGACCGGGTCCGTCACCAGCTGCCACGCCAGCGGTATCGCCCGCTCCTTGAAGTAGTCGCCGAAGGAGAAGTTGCCCAGCATCTGGAAGAACGAAGCGTGCCGCGCGGTCTTGCCCACCTCGTCGATGTCGACGGTGCGGACACACTTCTGCGCGGTGGCGGCCCGGTCGTAAGGTGCCGTACGCTCCCCCAGGAAATAGGGCTTGAACGGGACCATCCCGGCGTTCACCAGCAGCAGCGTGGGATCCTCGGCGACCAGACTGGCGGAGGGGACCACGGTGTGTCCGTTGTTCTCGAAAAAAGCGAGGAAGCGGCGAGCGATTTCTGCCGTCTTCATCAGCGGCCGTCCTTCTCCTCATGGGCGTTAGCTACGCCGTGTGATCCGATTACGTTGACCGCACGGCCCGTGGGAAGCTCGGAACTCTCCGGCGCTGTCCCACCACCGGAATAACGGCGATGCAGTTCCGCCTCGCGGTGTTCCATGGCGTCCTGGATGTCCTCGTTGAACTCGCGGAGGGCGGCGCGGTACTCAGCAACGTGGTCCTCAACGCGGCCGGCGATGCCCGCCGGGCTCCACACCCGAGCCGTGCGGTTGAGCTTGTGCACAACATACCCGCCCAGGGCCGCTCCCGCGACGAGGTAGAACATTCGTCCCAGCATCAGCGCCCCCTCTTGCGGCGGTTGCGTATCAGGGCCAGTGCGCGGCGTTGTCCGAGAACCCGACGCACTCCGTAGGACAACGACGCCACCTTCACCAGCGGACCGGTGACGACCGAACGGGTCAGAGCGGTCATCGTCGAGACGTCCTCGGTTGTGGTGGCGACGTTGGAAGTGATCTCCTCGACACGGTCCAGGGAGGTTCCCGTCCGTTCGACCGTGGCAGCGGCGTCCTCCAACAACGGCCGAGCTCGCTCGCCCAGTTCGGAGACGACCTTGGTGGTCTCCGACAGCAGGCGGATGAGCTTGACCAGCGCCACGCAAAGGAAAGCGACCAGGACCGTCCAGACCACAGCGGCGAGCAGCGCCGCTACCTCTCCTGCGGTCAGCATGCGGACTCCGTTGGTGTTCGGGGGCGTTCGATCCTCACACCGGAACTTCCTGGGGCGGTCTCTTGCTCAACGGGAGCGCGCGCTCCCGGACCACGCCGACCTGTTTCCGGTCACGGCCGAAGCACAGCGGTGAGGATCCGAATGGGAACGAGCCTATCGCGTCACACGCGCGTGTGCCTCGCTGGTGCGCTGACACGCCGTTTCCCGGCGTCCTCTCCTGCTTGGGGCGGGCGTTCCTCCCGTTCGGCTCATACCGGACCGTGGGTTCCCGCCCCGTTGGCCCGTCCCCGCCGGAGCCGGTCCTGCGGCCCTGCGTGAGGCGAGTCCGCGCCGCCGGATCCCGACCGGAAAGTCCGTCCGTACCGCGGAACACGTGTCGACGAACAGCCCTCACATAGCCGAAAATCACCCACAGATCCGTGGTTGGCTACGCTTGGGCCCTGTTTGGTGGACGCTGTTCGTCACACGGGCGGCGCAGCCAGCGCCGCGCTGGCACGGCCGAGGAGGGGGGAGAGCGGATCCTCCGGCGAGAGGACGAGAACGCCGCCAGGCAGTACTGCCGGGGCGTCGCGCACGCGACCACCGAACAGAGCCCACATCCCGCAGACCAGTTCGCTCCCGTGGTAAGACATCTCAGGCAGGAGCCGCATGATCCGACGTTCCCAACGTGAGATCTCTGTTCTGGTACCACCGCACCTGCAGCATCTCGCTGACGACGACCCCTACAGGGTCGGCCCCTACCTGCTGATCGGCCGGCTCGGGGCGGGGCGCACGGGAACGGTGTATGCAGCTGTCAATCCCGCGGCCAGCGACGACTCCCTCGTCGTGGTGAAAACCCTGCGTTCCCCCCAACTCGAGGACGGCAACGACAGCGCCCTGCTGAACCAGCGGCTCAACGCGCTCTCCACCGTGGACAGCCGCTGCTACGTTCCCCCGATCGCCTTCGACGCCGCTCCCGCGGGTGAGCCGCCCTGGTTGTGCATGACCTACGTTCCCGGGATAGCGCTCGCCCAGTACGTCCGGCGGCGCGGAGCCATGTCCCCCGGCCGGGTCATGGCGCTGGCCGCCGGGGTCGCCGAGGGGCTCGCCTCCCTACACGCCCGCGGTGTTGCGCACGGCGACCTCAAGCCCAGCAACATCCTGCTCAGTACCAGTGGGCCGCGGATCCTCGACTGCGCTCTTCCCGGGGACGAGGCCGTCCTGCAGCACTCCGCCACCTGGATGAGTCCCCAGCGCCACGCGGGTGAGGGCCCCTCTCCGGCAGCGGACGTGTTCGGTTGGGGAGCCGTCGTCGCGTTCGCCGCCACGGGACGGCTTCCGTTCGGGATGGGCGAACCCGACGAGATGGCCCAACAGATGGTGAGCGGTGGTCCGGACCTGGACGGTGTGCCCGAGGATCTGCTCCCCCTCGTTCGCCGGGCGCTCGCCACGGCTCCCGAGGAACGCCCCTCGGTCCGGGAACTGATCGGTTCCGCCATCGCCGCCTGGGAACGCAACACGGGACCGGAGGACGGAGCGGAGGAGGAAACGTCCGGGTCCGCTGTCCGGGGAACCGCTGTCACCCGGCTGCTGTCCCGGGAGTGGCAGGGCGTTGTGGATCCGGCACGGCTACCGCGCGTCGTACAGTTGCACAACCGGCCGAAACAGCGGCGCCCCGCGCGTGTTCCGTTCGTGGCGGGCGCGATCGTGCTGGCGCTCACACTGGTCGGCGGGGGCGCCTGGGCGGGGATCAATGCCATACAGGGAAACGACCCGTTGGGGGGATCCTCCCCCACCGACTCCCCCTCCCCGTCCTCCCCTTCCTCCCCGAAGGACTCGCCGGGGACGACCACCGTACGGTTCGACCCCACGAAACAGGAGAACCCGGTCGAGGGCCCGTGGGCCTATACGCGCGTGGAGCACACCGAGACGCAGGCGCCCGCTCCTGCCCAGGGAAACCTCAACCCGCGCGACTGGAGCGCCCAGTGGACCGCAGAGGACACCGGGGAACCGGACACGGCCGTCATCGCCGAGGACGCCGAGGTTCTCTGCGCCCAGTTCTGCAAACCGGGTCCGGGGCATATCGAGGACGGCCGGGGCACCTACGAGGTCACCGGTCAGGACTTCATCGACTATCTGGGCTGGGGCCAGGTCGTGATCGCCGAGGTGGAGTTCGCGGACGAGCAGCAGGACAAGGAGGGCCCACAGGAGATCGTCCGGGTGACGGAACTGTTCCAACAGCCGTTGGAGTAGAACGGCGCTCCCGCAGTACGGGCACACCTTCGCCAAGGTCGACCGGTTCCTACCGTCCTCCCAGAGCTGCCGTGTGCGCTGGATGATCGACGGCCCCGACCCCCTCAACGTGCGCGCCCGGACCTGCTCCGGGTGCGGTGCCACCCACGATCGGGACGTCAGCGCCTCCCGGATCGTCCCGGCCGCCGGACGGGCGGACAAGCACAACGCCTGCGGAGGGACCGTAAGACCCGCCGCCTAGCGGCGGGCGGGACCCGATGAACCAGGAACCCGGCTCAAGGCGGCCCGCACCCGGGCACCAGGGAGGGAGTCTCCCGCCCTCAGGCGGGAAGGGACACGTCAGTCCCCGTCGCGCAGGACTCCCCTGATCCGTTGCAGAACCTCGGAGTAGCGGCGCTCCGCCCCGTGCGTCGTCGGCTGGTAGTACTCCTGGCCCGCCACCACGTCCGGGGCGTACTGCTGCGCCGCGACGCCTCCGGGATAGTCGTGGGCGTACTTGTAGCCCGCTCCGTGGCCGAGGTCGCTGGCGCCCCGGTAGTGGCTGTCCCGCAGGTGCGCGGGAACCGCACCGACGCGACCGTTGCGCACGTCGCTGAGGGCGGAGTCGATCGCGCCGATGACCGCGTTCGACTTGGGGGCGAGTGCGATATGGATAACAGCCTGGGCCAGGTTGATCCGCGCTTCGGGCAAACCGACCAGCTCGACCGCCTGGGCCGCGGACATCGCCACCTGCAGGGCGGTCGGATCGGCCATCCCGACGTCCTCGCTGGCGTGCACCACGATCCGCCGCGCGATGAAACGCGGGTCCTCCCCGGCTTCGATCATCCGGGCGAGATAGTGCAGAGCGGCGTCCGGATCGCTTCCGCGCATACTCTTGATGAATGCGCTGACGACGTCGTAGTGCTGGTCCCCCGAACGGTCGTAGTGCACCGCGTGCCGGTCCACCGCGCGTTCGACGTCCTCGACCGACACCTCAGCGTTCTCCCCGGAGACGAGCGCCGCCGCCTCCAGGTAGGTCAACGCTCGCCGGGCGTCACCGCCGGCCAGACGCACCACGTGTGACTCCGCGTCCGTACTGAGGCGGTAGGCGCCGTTGAGTCCGCGCTCGTCCGCGAGCGCCTGACGCAGCACCGCGCGGACGTCGTCATCCGTGAGGGACTCCAGGGTGAGCAGTAGTGAGCGGGAGAGGAGCGGGCTCACCACGGAGAAGAACGGGTTCTCCGTGGTCGCCCCGATGAAGCTCACCCAGCGGTTCTCCACGGCGGGCAGCAGCGCGTCCTGCTGGGTTTTGCTGAAGCGGTGCACCTCGTCGACGAAGAGCAGGGTCCGGGTGCCGCGCATGCCCAGTTGGCGCCGCGCCTCGTCGATGACGGAACGGACGTCCTTCACACCGGCGCTGACGGCGGACAGCTCAACGAACTTCCGTTGGGTGACCTGGCTGACGACGCTCGCCAGGGTGGTCTTGCCCGTACCGGGCGGACCCCACAGGAACAGCGACATCGGGGCGTCGTCCTCCACCAGACGCCGCAGGGGACTCCCGGCACCCAGCAGGTGCCCCTGCCCCGCGACCTCGTCGAGAGTACGCGGCCGCATCCGTACCGGTAACGGTTCCTGGGAACGCTGCGCCTCCGCGCCAGCGTCGTCGAACAGTGTTTCGGACACGTTCCCCAGCCTACGCGCTCTGAGTTTCCCACTGTGTTGACGAGTTCCGGGGCCTGGACACGGTTGGTCCGCCGGCGGGTGGGCCGCCGGCCTCCCCCGGGGAGGGTCGGGCGGGTGTTACCGCGCGGACCCGTCACGCATGCGAACGGCGAGGATGACGAGGTCGTCGTTGCGTCCCGCCGGCGGCGCGGCGGCGAGCGCGCTCACCGCCCCCTCCACGTCCCGGGCGCGTTGCCGTAGCTCCTGGCCGACGCGTTCGAGCCCGGTGTCGATGGTGAGCTCGGAACTCTCCACCAACCCGTCGGAGCACAGGAGCAGTGTCTCCTGCGGTGACAGGTGGCGGGTGGTAACCGGATACTTGCTCTCGGAGTCCACACCCACGGGAGGGCCGGTTTCCGGCTCCCAGAGACCGAACGCGTCGGGTGTCGCCAGGACCGCGGGAGGCTGTCCCGCCCAGGCGGCCTGCATCTCGCCGCTGTCGAGGTCGAGAACCAGGTATCCGCAGGTGGCGAACACGATCTCCCCGGTCTCGGTCAGCAACCTGTTCGTCTCGGCCAGGACTCCCCCCGGGTCGACCTGGGTGGTGGCGTAGGCGCGGAACGCCACCCGTATCTGGCCCATCGCCGCAGCCGCCTCCACACCGTGCCCCTGCACGTCCCCGACCAGAAGACCGACACGGCGTTGCGGCAGGTGGATGACGTCGTAGAAATCTCCGCACACCCGCCACCCCGCCTGGGCTGGCAGGTAACGAGTGGCTATGTCGAGGTCGTCGAACCCCGGAATCTGGGGCGGCAGCATACGGCGCTGTATTGCGTCCGCCAGTTCCAACTCGGCCTGCTGGCGACTGACACGCTGCAAAGCCTGCCCCGCGAGACCGGCGAGAGTCAGCATGAGGGCGCGTTCGTCCGGTGTGGCATGGTGCGGCTCCGACCACGCGACCTGCCAGACCCCCAACGCCACACGGCGGTCGCCAAAGATCGGCACGGTGGCCCAGGACTGGGCGGTGGTGTGACGCAGCAGCTCGGCAACGCCGGGGAAGCGTTCCAGCATCTCGGCGCGGTTCTCGAAGAACCGCGGCTGGCGGTCCTGGACCACAGCCCCCATGGGATGGGAGGTGTCGGTGGCGTCCCGCCCCTCCATCACCGCGAGTATGCCGCTGTGTTCCACGGTCGAGGGGGCCACACGGAGCGCTCCCTCTCGCACCAGCAGCACACTCGCCGCGGCGCCGCCGAAGATGGGGACGAACTCGTCACTGAGCAGACCGGTGACTTCGTCCATCGTCGTGGCGGAGACGAGCTTGGCCGCTAGGTCCGTGACCTGGCGGCCCTGCGCCGCTTCGATCCTGCGCCGGTCCGCGAGGCGACGGACGAGCTGGACCCGGTCGGTGACATCGTCGATGAACCCGACGAGGCGAGGGGGGTCCCCTGCCAGATAGCGCGCGCGGGCCCGCAACCAGCGTTCGTCACCGACGGTGTCGAACATCCGGAACTGCTGTTCGTAGTCCCTGCCCTCGCGGGACGCCTCGATCGCGTCCCGCACCCGGGCGATGTCCTCACTGTGCACCCGGTTCAGGAACTCCTCCAGGGTGCGGGCGTCCCCGGCGAGCGCCTGCCCCAGGGCGGAGCGCCCGAAGGGTTCGCTGAGACTGCCGTCACGCAGGTCCATGCTCCACAGCGCTGTGTCGGAGTTCTCCGTGCGCAACTCGGCGGTAGTGCGCAGCAGGCGGTCCTCCGGCGCCGCCTGGTAGAACAGCAGTGCCACTTCCCGGCTGTCCGGACGTTCCGGCTCCGGTAGAGGCTCCGGTAGGATCCAGGCCTCGGTGACCAGTCGGAGCGTACCGAGGTGCGGGCTGTCCACTCCCAGGCTGCTCTTCGTGCTGGTTCCGCAGCGCACTGCGTCACGGTGCAGATCCCAGCCCCGCTGGACGTCGTCCTCGCTCAGCAGATCAGGCCAGAAACGTCCGGTGGCCTCCCGGCCGCTTCCGGTCAACCGCTGGAAAGCGTGGTTGGCCACGACGACGCGGCCGGTGTGGTCGGCTACGAGCATGGCAGCGCGCGCGTACCGGAACGCGGCGGCGGCGTGGCTGTCCGTGTCGCGCCGGACGGGTCCACCGACCGGTCGTGCTTCCGACGTGCCGCCGCTCGGTTCGGGTATGCCGTTCGGATCTAGATCGTCCCTGTGTCGCATGCCGGATGCTCCACTCCGCCGGCCGCGGCCTTCCCGCGAACATCCGATTCGCCTCAGTCTAGTAACAGGGCGCTTCTGTGCAGGTGGTTCGCCAGCGTTGTATCCGCCGGAAACCGTGCGTACGGTTCCTTGCGTCATCCCGGAGGACGAGGTTTCCGCCACGGGCACGGGCCTCCGAACACACGGACGCGGACCGGGCCCGCCCCGTCATCTGCGAGCGGAGGAACCCATTACCCCTCTCGTACCACCAGTACCCACACATCGCGGACAGTTTCGCACCAGACGGAGATTCCCAAACGCTTGGCTGGGCCAGCGGAGCAGGCAGAAGTTGGTCGAGGCAGCACAGCACCGGCTCACAACTTCTTCCAACGCCGGCGCGTGGGCGCTCTCCCCTCGGAGGAGAGACCAAGCTCAACTTCTGCCGGTTCCCAGGTTCCCTCTCATGAGTGACCTGCGACGACAGGGGAAAAGGAACCCAGTCAGCTACCACACAGCTCGCGCGTCTCGCGGAGGAGTTCTCCTCGGCCGTTCCAAAGCAACAGCTCCTCCCGGAAACAACCACCACTCTCACCCTCGCTGTCGAGGACGGCGTGCTCCGCTATATAGAGACCGAACTCGTAACCGCCGGACAACACCTCAAGCATCCAGCGGTAGAGATCATCGGCTTCCGGTTGCTGGCCACCCGGCTCAAGAGTACGCACAGCTAGCGTGTGCATATCCGGCGCTTCCCGACGTCGGCAGGAGGTAGCGACAGCACGAAGAACGTAAGCAGAACCCATGTCTTTCACTCCTTGCGTAGGAACTACCCACTCACTGTAGTCTTTCATATGAACGATCACAAGGATATGAACAAGATCGGGAATATGACAGACCGATATGATAAGATCGGGAAAAATATGCCTTATGTCGGAATTCGTCGCCGCCGACTGGGAAGAAAGCTTGCTGAACTGCGCAGACGAGCGAACCTCAACCAAACCGAGGTTGCCGCGGCGTTCGGCTGGAGCCAGTCCAGTCTCGCCCGTTACGAGAGGGGAGAGCGCCCTCCGCAACGGTCACTGATGCCGGCCCTCTTCGACATGTATGAGGTTCCGGCCCAGGAACGCGATGAGGTCATGACCCTTTATCGCCTAGCTGAGTCTCCCAACTGGTGGCATCCCTATCGGGACCTCCTGCGTCCGGAGTACGCAGCCCTGATCGACCTGGAGTCGTACGCAACGACGATCCGAACATATGAGGTCATCATCCCTGGCCTGTTCCAGACGCCTGAATACACGCGCCAAGTGCTGGCTCACGGCCCTCAGGAGATCGACTCCGAGGAGGTGGAACGTCGCTTGGAACTCCGCACCGCACGACAGGAGATACTGAGCCAAACAGAACGCCCTCGGATCATCGCGCTTATGGATGAGGGCGCGCTACGGCGCGTTGTCGGAGATAACACGGTGATGCGGGATCAGATCAAGCACCTGCTGAGGCTGTCAGAACAAGCCCGTACTACCATCCAAATAGTTCCCTATCAGGCTGGAAGCACACCAGGAGCTGCAGGGAGCTTTACACTGATCGACTGCGAAGACACTCGTGTCGTTTATGTGGAGACCGTGGCTGGAGAGCTTTTCCTGGAGAACACCGCCGAGGTGGACACGTGTTCACAAGGGTTCGAGCAACTTCTTGGATTCGCTCTTAGCACAAACGAGTCGTCTTCTCTCATGCGAGATTACATAAAGGAGTATGAATGAAATTCAAATCCAGTTTCAGCGCACAACAAGGAGCCTGCGTCGAGGTAGAAAAAATCGGAGAGGAGATACATGTGACCGACAGCAAGGAACCGGAAAAACCTGCACACATATACTCCAGAGAAGAATGGAACTCTTTTATCCTAGGAGCGAAAAACGGGGAGTTCGACTTCGAATAAAAATCCACTCAATTTATTTGAGCGCAAGGAAAACCGAAAAATTGTACCACCTGAAAACCTCGTCCACCCTACGGAAACCGACGGATTCCAGGGACCTCCTGTTCTCCGAGTTGCGACGAGGGGCCAGAACGTTCTCCAGCGCCTTCTTCTTGTTCTCTATCTCTTCTTGGGAGTACCCGTTCCTCATCTTGTACGCCTGGTAAAACCCAGTATAGATAGCATCCATTTCGGGATCATCGGCATGTATCTTCTCTCCAATGACCACGCCTCCCTCGTCCGCAAGGCTGTTGTACACCTTTTGCAGGACACAGTCCCGGTGCGGTAAATCCAGGAACTGCAGCGTAAAGAGCATCAAGACAACACGCGCATCCGGAAAGCTATCAATATCCTCAGCGCCGCACTCAAGAATTCTTATACGACCGGGGCTTCCCGCATCGGACAACTTTTTTGCAAATTTTTCGCACATCGCCCGTGAGGGATCTATTCCTACTAAGTTGACATTCTGCTCAGAAGGAATGCTCCCCTTCAGTCTTAGAAGCGTATTTCCAGTGGAACATCCGATGTCGTATACTGTCCCCCCGTTCCCGTTGAGAATATGTTGCGTCAACTCAACAGCCATACGCTGGACCTCAGAGTAATAGGGGATACTCCGACCCAGCATATCATCGAAGAAATCGACGATATGCTCATCAAAAGAAAAAGGCTTGGGATTCGAAACTCCGGAGAACACCTCGTCGCGCATACTAGTTTCCCGAATCCGCGACAATCACCAAGAAGTAAGGCACCCTGCTGGATTTATCATACAAGACCGGGTTGTTTTCCCTATGTGCAATATCCGGCTCCGGCTCTATGACATCCTTTATTGACATACCGCATCTTAACACCGCCTGCAGGTATCGAGATACCGTCCTGTGATGGCTCGTAACACCGCGGAGCCTTACGTCTCCGTTCCTGTCTTCCCGATCCTTTTTGCACAAACCTTCTTCGAAGTAATCATCGAGCAGGTATCCATGATAATTCCAACCACCGGGGCCGAAGCTTTTCTTCCATCCCGTCCGATCCTTTACCGGATGGGGAACAGAGAGCACAAGCCTTCCACCCGGGCGAAGGGAACCCTCCAAAATGGAAATACTAAGATCGAGATCGCTGACGTGATCAAGAACGTTTAAGCAGCAGAGCGCATCGTAATGGTCGCGGACGCCCGAAACAGAGGATATACCTCCCTCCACCAGCCTCAGATTATTTTTGGAACGCATCCTATCGAGCAGGATACCGAACATCTCTTCTGACGGCTCATAGGCATCTACCTGTGTGCTTTTCTCCACCAGTAGTTCCGTCAAACGACCGGTTCCAGCTCCTATATCGGCAACATGGCCCAGATGCTGGGTATCGAACAGACCGGGAACTAAACCATCGAGCAGGATGGAGTTAAAGGAGTGATCATTGCGTTCTTCGCTGTACTGGTCAGCTATCCCGGACCATGTGCCACTCTTCGCTGAACTTCCGCAAATATTGCAGGAAGAGGGTTCGGACAAGAAGTCTTCCCATGTGACCTCGTACGAGCGAGAGTCAATGAGCATTCTCCGACCAAAAGTTGCCGTGGGGAGCCCGACCAGCCACCGAAGAGCATCATTCGCTTGCATAGAAGCAACAAGAGAATTCAGTGGACCAAAGCTAGGGGCTTGCCATGTTGGATTTAGTTCGTTGCCTCGATCCAGCATGGAACCACTGTTCTCCTCTGCTGGCAGCGACTCAGCGTTTTCCCGGATACAGGAGAAGCACGGGGTCTGCGGAGGGTAAAGCAGGGGACCTACGCTTCCATGCCCCTCGATGTATCCGGAGGCGCTAAAAGGTATACCCACCTTTGTACACGCCTGGTGCGCCCAGAAATGCACATCGTTCGGCCTGTCGGCTGACAGAAGGATAAGATCCGACTTACCAGCAACCTGTTCTGCCAAACTGACATCATCGAAATTCCTCTTTATTTTCGTAATTTCGATGTCCGAACGCAAGCATTTTAATCTATCGGCAGCGACGTCAACTTTGCTCTCTCCGATATCGGACTCACGGAAAAGTGTCTGTCGTGTAAGGTTAGAATGCTCGACTCTGTCCCCGTCCGTGATGACAAGTCCTCCCACACCGGCTGCTGCCAGGTGCGTGGCAAGATGGGTTCCTATTCCGCCCATCCCGATGAGTCCGACAGTAGCGGATGCGAGGGTGTCTTGTGCGTCGCTGCCAGCTCCCATGAGCTGGTAGAAGAGACCGTGACGATCGTATCTTCCATCACGGCTGAGTTCTGGAAGGAGGACCCGGGCTTCCTCAAGATCCTCAATCAGCGTCCTGGCCTCGCTCCATTCCCAACCGGATTCTTCGGCTGCCTTCCGTACCAGCTCTTCGCGTTCAATCGGTTCCACACACTGCTGCAATAATCCCAATAAGAAATCCGGGGGCTCCGGAAAATGCCATGCGAGCGGTGGCAGGGTTCCAACCCTCAGGTCATCTCCGATTTTACGCAATGACAGGTACGGGGGCAGCCAAAGTCTCATCGGCCTCTCTTGCCTTTTGAGTCGGGGAGTGCAACACGGATGTGCACATCAGAGAGTTGACGGTCTGACACGGGGGAAGGAGCCCCCATGACAAGGTCTTGTGCGTTCTGGTTCAGGGGGAAGGCGATCGTTTCCCGAATATTGGGCTCGCCGGTAAGAAGCATCACGATCCGGTCAACCCCGGGAGCGATCCCACCGTGAGGAGGCGCCCCGAATTTAAGAGCACGAAGCATCCCACCGAAACGTGCTTCGACCTCTTCACTGGTGTAACCAGCGATCTCGAACGCCTTGTACATTATCTCGGGACTGTGGTTCCGTATGGCTCCGGAAGACAGCTCGACACCGTTGCATACGATGTCATACTGCCAGGCGAGGATATCAAGAGGGTGCTCGTTCTCCAGAGCCCTCATTCCGCCCTGTGGCATGGAGAACGGGTTGTGACTGAACTCTATGTCCCCTGATTCTGTCATCTCGTACATCGGGAAATCGACTATCCAGCAGAACCGGAAGGCGCCTTCCTCGAACATGTCCGAGCGGCGCCCGATCTCCACCCGAAGCGGGTCCATTATACGGTTGATCTCGTCAATGTCCTCACTGGCGCAGAAGAACAACCCGCTGCCCTCTTCACTTCCTGTCTCGTGAAGAAGGTCCTCTGCCACCTCGCCGACGAACTTGGCGATCGGTCCACTGAGCTGACGCTCGTGGTCCACCTTGATCCATGCCAAGCCCTTGGCGCCAAGATCAACCGCTGCATCGGCAATACCGTCAAAGAATGAACGCGGGTTCCCTGCGATCCCCGGAACCGATATTGCTTTGACATACTTTCCCGCGAACGCCTGAAAATCCGTTTCGGAGAAGATATTGGTTACGTCCGTCATCTTCAGCGGGACACGAAGATCCGGCTTATCGGTTCCGTACCATGTTATCGCGTCACGGTAAGGAATCCGCGGGAACGGTGACGTGACCGCGGATTCCGGTGCGAATTCATGGAAAATCTCAGTCATCAGCCTCTCGATGACGTCGAAGACCTCGTCCTGCTCGACGAAACTCATCTCGACATCGAGCTGGTAAAACTCTCCGGGAGAACGGTCCGCGCGGCTGTCCTCATCACGGAAACACGGAGCGATCTGGAAGTACCGATCGAATCCCGCCACCATCAGCATCTGCTTGAACTGTTGAGGCGCCTGCGGCAAAGCGAAGAACTCTCCCGGATGCAACCGCGATGGCACGAGGAAGTCCCGTGCTCCCTCGGGACTGGAGCTGGTGAGGATCGGTGTCTGGAACTCGTTGAAGCCGAGGTCGTTCATCTTGCGCCTGATCGAAGCGATCACCTGTGAGCGGAGGAGCACATTGGCATGCATACGCTCGCGCCGCAGATCAAGAAAACGGTAGGTGAGACGCCGCTCTTCCGAGGAGGAGTCCTCCGGGAATACCGGGAACGGAAGTTCCAGAGACGTCCCGAGTACTTCTACCTCATGTGTCTCGACCTCGATCTCTCCGGTCCCGAGGTCCGGGTTGATGTTCTCCGCACTACGGGAACGGACAACACCGTCCACCCGGATTACCGTCTCCTTGGGAAGCCGGGAAAGCTCATCGAACACCGGCGACTCAGGACGGGCCAGCAGTTGGACCAATCCATGGTTATCCCGAAGGTCGATGAACAGAAGGCCCCCGAGATCCCGGCGGTTGTGCACCCACCCGGAGAGGCGCACTTCCGCTCCAACGTGCTCCCTCGTGAGCTGACCACAGGTATGAGTCCGATAGCGATGCATGAGGTACCAGGTATTACTCTGACTAGGCGATTGGCTGAGAGCCTGGAGAGCCTGACCGAAGCAGGGTGTTCGCACGCGGCGCTCTCCACGCTGGTGCGATCATACCCTGTCGCCGGGCAGCACTCGGCCCTACCTGGAACCACCGGTCTTGGGATGCTGGGGCGTATCGCGATACGCCCCAGCATCCCAAGAGGCTTAGTTTGCTACGACCGTCGTGCTGCCTTTGGTCTTCCGAACCCGGCTCATCTTGATACGCCGCATAACTACCGCCTCTCTCTACCCGAGAGTTACAGGAACATGCCCAAACCTATGCTGCGGCATGCTGTGAGGCCAAGAGTCCCTACCCGGGCTCAGGAAGCAGCGATCTCCTGCAGGAACGGATTGGTGGCGCGTTCCCGACCGACGGTGCTCTGCGGACCGTGTCCAGGGTGGACGACCGTGTCATCCGGGCGGGAGAGGCAGGTGTCGCGCAGGCTCCGCAGGATGGCGGCATGGTCCCCACCGGGGAAGTCGGTCCTGCCGATACCACCCGCGAACAACAGGTCACCGGTGAACAGCGCCGGGGTCCGCTCCGTCTCCGCGGAGACGGCATAGGCCACCGAGCCGGGCGTGTGCCCGGGGGCATGGGCGACGGTGATCTCCAGTCCCGCGTAGGGGAGCGCGTCCCCGTCAGCGATCTCTGTCACATCGGCGGGTTCGCGCATGTCCACGTCTCCCAGCAGAGCGGAAAGCTGGCCCGCCAGCGCCGGGTCGAGTCCCTTCGCGGGATCGGTGAGCAGCTCCCGGTCCTCGGGATGGACGCACACGGGAACGCTGTAAGCCGCACACGTGTGTGCCGCCGACATGACGTGGTCGAAGTGGCCGTGGGTGAGCAGCACTGCCGCCGGAGTGAGGTCGTGCCGGGTGAGCAGCTCCGCCAACCCCCGGCTGGCGTCCTGCCCCGGGTCGATGACGACGCACTCGGCACCTGCGGCAGGCGCCACCACGTAGCAGTTCGCTGCGAGCGGCCCGGCGGGGTAAGCGTCAACCAGCAAGCACTGACCTCGATTCCCGATTGGTGGTGGCACGGTAGGCGGTGTGGCCAGGGACGCCGACGTGCGGTTAGCGCCCTCCGGCATCCCGCTACGAGCTTACCGAGGCAGGAAGCGATCAGCGACCGGAAAGCCGGCCTTCCACGAACGGTGCGCCCCTCCGGGAACACACCGTGTCCGCGGCTCCCACCATCCCGACCCGGGACAGGATCCGGCGGAAGAGCACCGGGCGCCGGTGCGTAACGCCGTGCCTCCGCCCTGGAAAAACCGAGCCCTGCCAACACGCAGGCGCGGCCCCGGAACCAGCGGTCAATATTCGTTAACCAGAGCCCTCACTGTCTTTGCCAAACGGCGTGACAGTGCCATATTGGTCCCCGTCGCACCAGCCGTACGCTGATGCAGGCAGTGGGCAGAGGTACGGGAACCCAACCCGTCCGGTTCCACAGCGCCCGGCATCGTGCGGTGCGGACGCGGCAACGACCCCGGTATCGGGTACCCACACGCGACAAACCAGTGGTGGGCACGGATATCGTACAGAGTCACGGCAGTTCTCGTATCTGACCGAAAAAACTGTCATGACGGCCGGAACCCGACGTGAGCGTCAGGCTCGTTACATCTGGAGGACACGGTGACCACGGACCCCTGGGGCCGCGTAGACGACGACGGCACGGTCTACGTCCGCACGAGCGAGGGCGAACGGGTCGTCGGGTCATGGCAAGCCGGCGCCCCCGAGGAGGCACTCGCGTTCTTCCGCCGCAAGTACGACGCGTTGGTGACCGAGATTGACCTGTTGGAAAAGCGGTTGTCCACGACCGACCTGGCTGCCTCGTCGGCGTTGGCCAGTGTGGAGAAGCTCCGCGGGAACGTACGCGAAGCCTCCGCAGTGGGCGATCTGGACGCTCTCACCCGGCGGCTGGACGAGCTCGCCGAACGGATCGAGCAGCGCCGTGTCGAGCAGAAGCAGGAACAGGAACGTGCCCGCGAGGAGGCCCGCGGGGTCAAGGAACGGATCGCGGCCGAGGCGGAACGCGTCGCCGAGGAGACCACGCACTGGAAGTCCGGGGGCGAGCGGATGCGCCAGCTCGTCGACGAGTGGAAGGCGGCCCCGCGGACCGACCGCTCCACCGAGCAGGCACTGTGGAAGCGCATGTCGGCGGCGCGCAACACTTTCTCCAAGCGTCGGAAAGCCTACTTCGCCAACCTGGACCAACAGCGGGAACAGGTTCGCCAGGAGAAGGAACGCATCGTCGTCGAAGCCGAGTCGCTGGCGGACTCCACCGACTGGGGCCCCACGTCGGGCCGGTACCGCGACCTCATGCAGCAGTGGAAAGCCAGCGGCCGCGCCGACCGTTCCAGCGAGGAGCAGCTGTGGTCCCGCTTCAAGGCTGCCCAGGACCAGTTTTTCCAGGCGCGCAATGCGGCGTTCGCGGAACGCGACGCCGAGCTGCGGGAGAACGCCGAGGCCAAGGAGAAGCTCCTCACGCAGGCACGCGAGGAACTGCCCGCCATAACGGACCCGCGCGAGGCGCGCGCCCGGCTGCGCAGCTTCCAGGAGGCCTGGGAGGAGATCGGGCCGGTTCCGCGTAACTCACGCGACAAGATCGAGGGAGCCTTCCGCAAGCTCGAGGACAGTGTCCGCAAGGCCGAGGACCACGAGTGGCAACGCACCAATCCGGAGGCCCGGGCCCGCGCCGAGGCGACCGTCTCCCAACTGCGCGACTCGATAGCGCAGCTGGAGAGCAGACTGCACACCGCCCGGGAGAACGGCGACGGCAGTAAGGTCAGTGAGATCGAGGAGACCATCGCCACCCAGCGGTCCTGGTTGGACGAGGCCGAACGCGCTCTGTCCGAGATGAGCTGACAGGGTACGGCCCCGTTCCCACTGCCGCGCCCGGACCTGTCGCCATGGAACGTGTGCGGCCCCCGGCCGGGAGCTACTGGGCAGGTGGCATGGCGACGGTGAGGACAACCGTGGCGTCGTCGACCGCTTCGATCTCGTGCTCGGTTTCGGGGATGATGAGCACGTCGGAGTAGCGCCCCTCCCATGAGTGCCCTCCCGCGGTCATTCGCACCCTTCCCCGTATGACCAGCAGCGTCGCCTCCGCCGGGCTGAGATGGTTCACCATCGAGTGCCCGGCGGACAGCGCGATCAGGGTCTGGCGCAGTACGCGCTCGTGTCCGCCGTAGAACGTCTCCGAGCTACGGCCGGCCGGGGCCGACGCCGCCGCCTCCCCGTGCTTGCGAGCCAGCGCCTCCAACGAGAATTTCCTCATGGGGGCAGTCTGGGCCTGGGGAGGGGAAGGTGCACCCCTGAAACGCCGTAGGGCCTCAGTTCTTCATGCGATAGACGTCGTAGACACCGTCGACCCGGCGGACGGCCTTGAGGACGTGACCGAGGTGTGTGGGATCAGCCATCTCAAAGGTGAACTGGCTCAGCGCCACCCGGTCCCTGCCGGTGTGCACGGTGGCGGAGAGAATATTGACGTGCTGGTCGGACAGGACCCGGGTGATGTCGGAGAGCAGCCGGGAACGGTCCAGTGCTTCCACCTGGAGGGCGACCAGGAACATGGAGTCTTCCGTGGGCTGCCACTCCACCTGCACCATTCGCGACGAGTCCAGGGTCCGGGTGTTCACACAGTCGCGCCGGTGCACGGAGACACCGTTCCCCCGCGTCACGAACCCGACGATGTCGTCCCCGGGAACAGGGGTGCAGCACCGGGAGAGCCGCACCCACACGTCGGAGTTCCCCTCCACGGTGACCCCCGGGTCAGCCGCCGAGCGCTGCCGCGAGCGGGCGTGCATGGGCGCTGAGGACTCGGCGATGTCCTCCTCCGCCCCGGCGATGCCTCCCAGGGAGTCCACAAGCTTCTGTACGACGTTCTGCGCGCCGATGTTTCCCTCGCCCACCGCCGCGTAGAGCGAGTCCACGTCGCTGTAGCGCAGGTCGCGGGCAAGGGCGAGAAGCGCTTCACCACTGAACATCCGCTTTATCGGAAGTTCCTGTTTGCGCATCACCTTGGCGATGGCTTCCTTGCCGCGGTCGATCGCCTGCTCGCGGCGTTCCTTGGTGAACCACTGCCGGATCTTGTTCCGGGCCCGCGCGCTCTTGACGAAGTTCAACCAGTCACGGCTGGGCCCCGCGTCGGAGGTTTTCGCGGTGAGGATCTCCACGGTCTCGCCGTTGTGCAGCTCGCTCTCCAGCGCGACCAGCCGACCGTTGACGCGGGCTCCCACCGTCCGGTGGCCGACCTCGGTGTGCACGGCGTAGGCGAAGTCCACGGTGGTGGCGCCCTGCGGCAGGGATATCACGTCCCCCTGCGGGGTGAAGACGAACACCTCCTGCACCGAGAGGTCGAAACGCAACGACTCGAGGAACTCCCCCGGGTCCTTGGTCTCCTGCTGCCAGTCGATGAGCTGGCGCAGCCAGGCCATGTCCCCGGCGCCCTTCTTACCGCCGTCCTCTCCCCCGTTGCCGCGCTCTTCCTTGTACTTCCAGTGCGCGGCGATGCCGTACTCGGCCCGGCGGTGCATCGCCCGCGTCCGGATCTGCAGCTCCACCGGGTTGCCGGAAGGTCCGATGACCGTCGTGTGCAACGACTGGTACATGTTGAACTTCGGCATGGCGATGTAGTCCTTGAACCGGCCGGGAACAGGGTTCCACCGCGCGTGGATGGTACCCAGGGCCGCGTAACAGTCCCGGACGCTGTCGACCAGCACCCGGACCGCGACGAGGTCGTAGATCTCGTCGAAGCTGCAGTCCCGGGCGATCATCTTCTGGTAGATGGAGTAGTAGTGCTTGGGGCGCCCCCGCACCGTGGCCTTGATCTTCGCCTCTCGCAGGTCCCCGGAGACCGCCTCGATAACGTCCTGGAGGTAGACGTCGCGGCGCGGGGCGCGTTCCGCCACCAGCCGCGCGATCTCGTCGAAGCGCTTGGGGTAGATCGTGGCGAAGGCCAGGTCCTCCAGCTCCCATTTGATGGTGTTCATGCCCAGGCGGTGTGCCAGGGGAGCGAAGATCTCCAGGGTCTCCCGCGCTTTCTTCTCGCGTTTCTCCTGGGGGAGGTAGCGCAGGGTCCGCATGTTGTGCAGTCGGTCGCACAGCTTTATGACCAGCACCTTGATGTCGCGCGACATGGCGACGACCATCTTGCGTACGGTTTCGGCCTGGGTCGCCTCCCCGTACTTGACCTTGTCCAGCTTGGTCACACCGTCCACGAGCTCGGCGATCTCGTCACCGAACTCGGAGCGCAGCTGCTCCAGCGTGTAGTTGGTGTCCTCGACCGTGTCGTGCAGCAGGGCAGCGGCCAGCGTGGCCTCCTGCATGCCGAGCTCGGCGAGGATCGTGGCGACGGCCAGAGGGTGGGTGATGTAGGGGTCGCCGCTCTTGCGCGTCTGCTCCTGGTGCCGGTACGCGGCGACCTCGTAGGCGCGTTCGATGAGACGCACGTCGACCTTCGGGTGGGTCGCCCGCACGGTCTTGATCAGTGGTTCGAGAACCGGGTTCATGGTCACCCCCCGCTGGGCTCCGAGCCGTGCGAGTCTGCGGCGCACGCGCACAGTCGACGGTGAACCCGACGGTGTGCTGGAGGCAGGATCGGCATCCTCCCCCTCTCCCCGCGTGCTGTGCGGGAGCGACGCGGTGTCGTACGTGTCATCGTTGGCGGGCGGCTCGGAGCGCCCGGCCACCGTCTCGGTTGAAACAGTTTCGCCTGGCATGAGCTACTCCTCCCGCGACTCCCCGTACCGGGCCCATGGTGTCGCCATCCGTACCCCGGCCAGGTCGACGTTACATCGGTGAGCACTGGGCTCACCCGTGCCAACGCGTGGCTGCGGCTGTGTTATGCCCGCCGCTCGTTCCCACAGCCGACCCGGCCGCGCGGACGGACAGGGGCTGACGGCGTGGGAGGGTGCCATTCACGCCACGGCGAGCGCGCACACGTCCACGTCCGTCAGTTTCTCCCGACCCCGGAGGAAACCGAGTTCCAACGGAACCGAGAATTCCACGACACTACCACCCGCTCTGCGGACCAGTTCCACCGCGGCCTGCGCGGTGCCACCCGTGGCCAGGACATCGTCGACAATCAGGACGCGGCTTCCGGACGCGATGGCATCCGTATGCATCTCAACCGTCGCTGTCCCGTACTCCAGATCATACGTCTCACTGTGCGTCTTCGCAGGAAGTTTCCCAGCTTTGCGGATCGGAACGAAGCCGGCTCCGAGCCCGATGGCGACCGGGGCCGCGAGGATGAACCCGCGCGCTTCCAGCCCCACCACAGTGTCGATGGTGACACCCGCGTCCCGGTACCGGGCGACAAGGGCGTCGACGACCGCGCGAAACGCTCGGGGGTCGGCCAGAAGCGGGGTGATGTCCTTGAACATCACACCCGGCTGGGGGTAATCGGGGATATCGCGCGTACCCGACGTGATGGTGTCGGCCACGTTCACAGGCATGATCCGGTTCTCTCGCCTTCGTTGTCGCTTGGCCCGCCCCTCGTGAGAAACCGACGGGACAGACATAACGGCCCAGCACGACCGTACCGGTTACGTTCCGGACAGAATCGGTACGGTCATGCTGGGCCGTTATGCCGACAACACCCAGCGGCTGAGAGCATCGGACGCGACGTGCGCTACAGCTGCCGGACTCCCGCTGTGGCCCGACGACAGAAACCGGTTCTCCTCCGTCCAGGGCGAAAGGCAGGAGACACCGGACACGTGGGGGGCGTTTCCCACGGACGCCCCGGGCCGCTACGAGGAGGGGCGGTCGTCACCGGGGAAGTCCGGCCGGTCCTCCACCGGGGTGTCGTCGGATATGCCGTCGTTCGGAGTGATCACTTCACCGATTCCGGCTTTCATCATCCTGATCCGTGCACCGGGCGAGATCTCGAGCTCCACCTCGTTGTCCCGCACCTCCACCACGGTTCCGTAGAATCCCGCCTTGGTGAGCACTTCCGCACCCGGCTGCAGTGTGGACTGCATCTTCTGTTCCTGCTGGCGGCGCTTCTGCTGCGGGCGCCAGAAGAGCAGCCAGAAGACCAGGATGATGAGCGCGATCGGCCAGATCATCTGGAGAATGCTCTCGCCACCTGCGTCGGCGGCGTCGGCGAGGAGAATGTAATGGCCCTGCACGGGGCGTCCTTCCTATCGTTCGGGTCCGTACCCGCCACGGATCTACAGCTCTGCTGCCGCAACGCGGGCTGTGGGAGCACACTACGGGGCAACGAGCGAAGCCGGGCTCGTGTTCCCGAGGAAACACACCACCCGTCTCCCGGACACACCGCGCCCCGTCCGTTTCCCCACGATAGTGGACGGCCGGCCCCGCGCCGTTGGTGCTCTCACGTCTCTTCCTGGTCCTGCTCCACGAGAGCGGCCGCGCCGAAAGCGGCGTCCGACGGCGGTGTGACTCCCATGTGCGACCACGCTTCGGGGGTGGCGACCCGACCCCGCGGCGTACGCGCCACGTAACCGGAACGCACCAGGAACGGTTCGGCCACCACCTCGACGGTCTCCGGTTCCTCCCCCACCGACACCGCCAGCGTCGACAGCCCGACCGGACCGCCGCGGAAGCGACGCAGCAGAGCGTCCAGCACCTCCCGGTCCAGCCGGTCCAGGCCCTGTTCGTCCACCTCGTACAAGGCCAGGGCGGAACGCGCCGTCGACACGGTCAACCTGCCGTCCCCACGCACCTCGGCGTAGTCACGCACCCGCCGCAACAGGCGGTTGGCGATCCGCGGCGTCCCCCGGGACCGTCCGGCGATCTCCGCCGCGGCGTCCCGATCCAGCTCGACGGCGAGCATCTCCGCGGAACGGCGCAGGATGAGCTCCAGCTCGTCGGAACGGTAGAAGTCCATGTGCGCCACGAACCCGAACCGGTCGCGCAACGGCGCCGGCAGCAAACCCGCTCTGGTCGTCGCTCCGACCAGCGTGAACGGTGCTATGTCGATCGGAACCGCGGTTGCTCCGGGTCCCTTCCCCACGACGACGTCGACCCGGAGATCCTCCATGGCCACGTACAGCATCTCCTCCGCCGGCCGCGCCATACGGTGGATCTCGTCCAGGAACAGCACCTCGCCCTCCTGGAGGGTGGACAGCACGGCAGCGAGGTCCCCGGAGCGCTCGATGGCCGGGCCGGAGGTGATCCGCAACGGCGCTCCCAGTTCCGCCGCCACGATCATGGCGATCGTCGTCTTCCCCAACCCGGGGCCGCCGGACATGAGGATGTGGTCGGGAACACTGCTGCGTTGTTGTGCGCTGTGCAGCACCAGGGACAGCTGCTCCCGCACCCGGCCCTGGCCGACGAAGTCGTCCAACCGTTTGGGCCGTAGCGCGCTCTCGACAGCGTGCTCGTCCACCTCGGCGTCGGGGGAGACCACATCACGTTGTTCGGCCATGGCGGGGGTCATCGACTCCTTTCCTGCCGGTCCGCTACACGCGGCTCAGTTTGCGCAGCGCGCTGCGCAGCAGGGACGCGACATCGGCCTGCGGATCCTCGGCCTCGGACGCGACAGCATCGGCCGCGGCCTCGGCGTCCCGGTTGGACCATCCCAGGTTCACCAGGCCGGAGACGACCTGTGGCCGCCAGGCCGCCGTGGCGGGAATGGCCTGCTGCTCTGTGGCGGTCGTGCCTTCGTCCTCCGGCGGGGCCAACTTCTCCCGCAGTTCCAGAACGATCCGCTGCGCGCCTTTCTTACCGATCCCGGGCACCCGGGTGAGGGCCGCCGTGTCCTCAGCAGCGACCGCGCGACGCAGCGCGTCCGGCGGGTGAACGGCCAGCATGGCCAGAGCGAGGCGAGGACCAACGCCTCCCACCGCCTGCACCTGCTCGAACACGTCCCGTTCGTCCCCGTCAGCGAACCCGAACAGGGTGAGGGAGTCCTCCCGCACGACCAGTGAGGTGGCCACCGTTGCCGTCTCACCCACGCGCAGACCAGCGAGGGTCGTGGGGGTGCACTGTACGGTCAGGCCGACACCTCCCACTTCGAGCACCGCCGTCTCGGCTCCGCGAGTGGCGACACGCCCGCTCAGGGACGCGATCACGAGAAACCTCCCTCCGGCTGTGGTCCCGGGTCCAGGGACCGACACGCACTCACACGCCGCGAGCGCGTCGTGCTGTCCCCGCTTTGCGGTGGAACTCCTGCTGGGCGCGGGCGATCCGGTCCTGGGCCCCACCGCGCCAAATGTGGCACATCGCCAACGCCGCCGCGTCAGCCGCGTCAGCGGGCTTGGGCGCTGCCTCGAGCGCGAGCAGTCGCGCCACCATGGCCTGGACCTGCTGCTTCTCCGCCCTCCCGCTGCCCGTTACCGCCGCCTTGACCTCACTGGGCGTGTACGAGGCCACGGGAAGCCCGCCACGAGCGGCACACGTGATGGCCACGGCACTCGCCTGGGCCGTTCCCATCACCGTGCTGACGTTGTGCTGCGCGAACACGCGCTCGACGGCGACAGCGTCGGGACAGTACTCGTCGAGCCATGACTGCACGCCGCGCTCGATGCCGAGCAGCCGTTCGGACAGTTCCCAGTCCGAGCTGGTACGCACGGCACCGGCCGTCACGAACGACAGCCTCCGGCCGAGAGCGCCGTCGACGACACCGAGGCCACACCGGGTAAGTCCCGGATCGATTCCCAGAACCCGCATCCTCGGCGTCCCTCTTCCCGGCCCACACTCGAACGTCCGTTCGTATACCCTACCGTGCCGGTGGAGGGTGGTGGCCATCCGGCACACGACAACCGGCTGTTTCCCCGCGGTCGGAGCCGGTGCGGGGAGCGGACGCTCACACGCCGTTCCGCCGACGAAGAGCGGAGATGTCGTCACTGATCCGGAACACCACGATCAGCAGCTCCAGCCCCACACGCAACAGGACCGTGGCGACCACGGCGATCACCGGGGTGAGCAGGAACCAGAGCACTCCGTTGAACACGGACATGCCGGTGGCCATCATCGTTATCGAGGAGACGAGGTTGCCCAGCGCCAGGAGCCCGATGAGGACCATCCCGAGGATGTAGAGGATCCTGATGACCTTCGCGGTGATGAACTCGGAAAAGTCGAAGTCGAAGAGACCGCTGAGCCCTCCGGCCCAGTCCGTGGACTGGGGCCTGCCCGGGCCCGGTGGCTGCGGCGGCGGTGCCCCCGGTCCGTCCTGGTGCGACGAGCCACCCGGCTGTTGCGACCAGCCGTACTGTTGCCCGTACTCGTGAGGGTTGTCGCTCGGGGGGGTCATGCTAGGCCTTTCTCAGAATCGACGAGGGAACATCTGCCAGAACAGCACGTGCCGCTCCGGCAGAGTTCACCATATCGACCCTCTTTCCGACCGAACATCCACCACGCGGCGGAAAGCCGCGGTCTCCACCTCCGAGCTCCGCCGGTGGTCAGCTGGCCTTCTCGAGCACCTCGTCGGGGATGTCAGCGTTGCTGTAAACGTTCTGCACGTCGTCGGAGTCCTCGAGCGCGTCGATGACCCGCATGACCTTCCTTGCGTTCTCCTCGTCCAGAGGAACCTCAACGCTGGGTAGGAAGGAGGTCTCGGCCGAGTCGTACTCGATCCCGGCCTCCTGCAGCGCGCTACGGACCGGCACCAGGTCGGTGGCTTCGGAGACGACCTCGAAGGACTCCCCCAGATCGTTGACGTCCTCAGCGCCGGCGTCCAGTACCGCCATGGTGAGCTCGTCCTCGGTCGTTTCGCTTTTCGGGACGATCACGACCCCTTTGCGGCTGAAGAGATAGGAGACCGAGCCCGGGTCACCCATGGACCCCCCGTTACGCGTGACGGCCATACGCACGTCGGAGGTGGCACGGTTGCGATTGTCGGTCAGACACTCGATGAGCAGGGCGACTCCCCCCGGGGCGTAGCCCTCCAACATGATGTTCTGCCAGTCGGCGCCGCCTGCTTCCTCACCGGAACCGCGTTTCCGGGCTCGTTCGATGTTGTCCAGCGGGACGGAGTTCTTCTTCGCCTTCTGGATCGCGTCGAGCAACGTCGGGTTGCCCTCCGGATCGCCACCGCCAGTACGCGCGGCCACCTCGATGTTCTTGACCATCTTGGCGAAGAGCTTGCCTCGCTTGGCGTCGATGGCGGCTTTCTTGTGCTTCGTGGTAGCCCACTTTGAGTGGCCGCTCATGAGTATGCCTGTCCTTTCACCATGTCGACGAAAAGCCTGTGGACACGCGTATCCCCCGTGAGTTCGGGATGGAACGACGTAGCCAGCAGTGGCCCCTGCCGTACGGCGACGATCCTACCGGCGTGGCCTCCCCGCGTGACCGAACCGAGGACGGTGACCCCGTCCGCGACGGACTCCACCCAGGGGGCGCGGATGAAAATCGCCTCCAGCGGCTCCTCGCCGATCCCATCGATCGCGACAGGGGCCTCGAACGACTCGGTTTGGCGGCCGAAGGCGTTCCGCCGCACGGTCATGTCGATGCCGCCGATGCTCTGCTGCCCTTCGGCTTCATCCAAGAGCCGGTCGGCCAACAGGATCATGCCCGCACACGTCCCGTAGACAGGCATGCCACCACCGATGTGTTTCCGCAGCGGTTCCAGTAGTTCGTACCGCGCGGCGAGTTTGGACATCGTCGTCGACTCGCCTCCGGGGAGGATCAGACCGTCGATCGCGTCGAGGTCGGCACGGCGGCGCACCTCCGTTCCGGTAACCCCGAGATCCTCCAGTACACGTACGTGCTCTGCGGTGTCACCCTGCAGAGCCAACACACCTATGACGGGGTGGGTGGACAACAAACGACCTCACTCGGTTTCCGTGCGACGGGAGAGGAGCGGCATCCGCCCGGACCACTGCGCTCCGTCGTTCCGAAGGCGTGGTCCGGGCCGGCGGGGTTCCGCCTTCCCCTCACCACCCACGTTCGGAGTAGCGCTGGCTCTCGTCCAGGTTGTCGACGTTGATGCCAACCATGGCACCCCCCAAACCGCGGGACACCTTCGCGATGACCTCGGCATCGTTGTAGTGCAACGTGGCCTGCACGATCGCGTCGGCGCGCTTGCCCGGATCGTTGGACTTGAAGATCCCCGACCCCACGAACACGCTCTCCGCGCCCAGCTGCCGCATCAGCGCGGCGTCGGCGGGAGTGGCGACGCCTCCGGCCGAGAACAGCGGGACGGGGAGTTTCCCGAGCCGCGCCACCTCCCGGACGACCTCGTAGGGTGCTGCCAGCTCCTTCGCCGCCCCGAACAACTCAGCGCCGTCCAGTGTTCCCAGGCGGTGGATCTCCGCTCGGATGGCCCGCATGTGCCGCGTCGCCTCAACGACGTTCCCGGTTCCTGCCTCGCCCTTGGAACGGATCATGGCCGCTCCCTCGGCGATACGGCGCAACGCCTCGCCGAGGTTGGTGGCACCGCAGACGAACGGGACGGTGAACCCCCATTTGTCCACGTGATGCGCCTCGTCCGCCGGGGTGAGGACCTCGGACTCGTCGACGAAGTCGATACCGAGGGACTGCAGCACCTGGGCCTCGACGAAGTGGCCGATCCTGGCCTTGGCCATGACCGGAATCGACACGGCCTCGATGATGCCGTCGATCATGTCCGGATCGGACATGCGGGCGACCCCGCCGTCCGCACGGATGTCGGCGGGCACCCGCTCCAGCGCCATAACCGCGACGGCACCGGCGTCCTCGGCGATCTTGGCCTGCTCGGGGGTGACCACATCCATGATCACGCCGTTCTTGAGCTGTTCTGCCATGCCCCGTTTAACGCGGGTGGTACCGACCGTGCTGTCGGTTACGTTCTCATCAGTGTTGGCGTTGGCCACAGTGGCGGACTCCCAATTCTGAGCGGACACGAGGTTCACCTCGTTACGCGGAGGATGGATCGTGCAGCGCCGCACGGCAGTTGACCGTGCGCGCCCCTTCCCATGATAAACGGTCAGGACCTTCTCCTTCTGGACATACCACCTTCCCCCGTTCCGGGATTGTCCTCACCGTCCAAGCTGCCGGGAGATCTACGCCATAGTGTCGAACGAAGGCGGTTCATCATCGGCTTCGAAGAACTCCGGCAGGGGGGCGCTGCCGGCGAGCCGGAGCGCACGCACCAACCTGCTCATCCGAGCCGCGCGGGTACTCGCGACAGCGTCGTTGTAGAAGCGGCGGGCGAGGTGGACGCGTTTGGCGGCCGCCTCGACCTCGGCCAGCAGCTCACCGTCCGCTCCCCCACGGGAGTAACCGCCGGACGCCACCTCCGCACGGAAACCGGGTTCTCCCACCACCGCGCGCAGCGTCCGGGAAAGACTGCTCTCGGCGAGCTCCCGTTCCCCTCCACCGCACGCGTGGGAACGGCGGGAACGGACCGCGGCGTCCGCGAGCAGGACGGCGGAGGCGGGTTCGAGGAGTCCAGGGGTCGAGGCGAGCTCGAGCACGACAGCGCTCCGACGCACCAGTGCGGCGTCCAGGGCGGCGTAGGCGGTCTCCACCCGCGTGTGTAACCGGTCCAATCGGGTCGCACGCCAGGAGACGTAGAACGACAGCGCTGCCACCGCCGCCACCGCGACCGCAGCAGCAGAGATCCAGTCGAGCACCGTTTCACCAGGTCCTTCCGGAGGATGTCCCGATTTTCAGGCCTGGGAGGAATCCGGAACGTGGCTTCCCCATATCTCTGGCCCCTGCACAATAGGGGGTGCGCGGACGGCGTACACGTGCCGGTCCCACCCGGCCGGCCCCGATCAGGCGGCCCAACCGGACCGCACGTTCGGCCGCGTGCGCCTGGCGCAGAACAGGCCCCTCGACCAGCGCCACGAGGCCTACCACCAGCGCGGCGAGAAGACCTCCGACAAGGCCGCCGCCGCGGCCGGGAACAACCCGTGCCGCTGGTCGCGTCGCAGCCCGCGAGTACGCGGGTGACGCCTGTGGAGCTGGTGCCAGACGGCACGGGCCCTCCCCTCCGCAACCGGCTAGGAAGCGGGAAACCCACCCCGCAAGGGGCGGAATCCCCTCCCCTTAGGGAAAGGAAAAAGTCAAACGCTTTCCCTACGGCCTGTTGTCACCCGTCCTTCCGCAGGTCCCAACGGAAGGACGGTCTCGTAGACGCGCACGATCTCCGCGGCGACACTGCGCCAGTCGTAGGCACGCACCGCGCTCCGCGCGGCTTCGGACAGCTCCGCCCTACGGTCGGGACTGTCCAACAGCGTCGCGGCACCGTTCGCCAACGCGTCCGGATCGCCCGTGGCGAAAAGCTCCCCCGCGGCACCGCCGCGTAGCACCTTCCGGAAAGCAGCGATATCGCTCGCCAGGAGCGGGGCTCCAGCGGACATGGCCTCGGCCAGCACGATCCCGAAACTCTCCCCGCCCAGGTTGGGAGCGCAGAAGACACTCACCGAGTGGTAGGCGCGCACTTTGTCAGCGTCACTCACCTGACCCAGAAGAACCACACGGTCCCGCAGCTCATCGGGGACCTTCGCCTCCACCTCACCACTGTCGCCGGGGCCGGCCAGGAGCAGACGCAGCCCCGGGCGCTGCGGCCCGAGCCGCGCGAACGCATCCAGCAGCACACCGAGCCCCTTGCGCGGCTCGTCGAGTCTGCCGAGGAAGCCGATCGCCCCGCCCTCCCCCGGCCACCCCTCCAGTGGTTCGGCCGAGGCGAAACGGCGCATGTCCACCCCGTTCGGGATGAGGACCGCGTCACCCCCCAGGTGTTCCACCAGAGTCTTGCGAGCCGCCTCGGAGACGGCGATACGGCCGTTGATCTTCTCCAGGGCGGTGTGCAGCGCGGCAGCCGACACCGTCATGGCACGGGAACGGGGGTTGGCGGTATGGAACGTCGCAACGATCGGCCCTTCGGCCACCCAGCACGCGAGCAGGGAGAGGCTGGGCGCGGCCGGCTCGTGCACGTGCAACAGGTCGAACGCGCCGTCCCGGATCCACCTCCTGACGCGTCCCGCGGCACGAAAACCGAACGCCAACCGCGCGACCGAGCCGTTGTACGGGACCGGAACAGCCCCGCCGGCGGAGACGACATGATCGGGGAGCTCCTGCTCCGAGTCGCACGGCGCCAGCACCGACACCTCGTGCCCCAGCTCCAGGAGGGTCACGGCGAGGTCGTTGACGTGTTGTTGGACACCGCCGGGCACATCCCAGGTGTAGGGGCACACGAGACCGATACGCATCGGCTCACCCCCTCCGGCCGGTCTCACGGCCGGTCTCCGGGAGAGTGGCGTCCCCGTCGCGGGGCGGAACGGAATCGGGGCCGTCGCTCTCCGGAACTCGGGAGGCCGCCCCCGTAGTGCCGGGCTCCTCCAGGTCCGCGGTGAAAACACGCTGCAGCATGTGCCAGTCCTGTGGATGTTCGGCGATCGCGTGTTCGAAGACGCGTGCCACCTCCTGGGTCATGGCACGCACGTTGTCCCTCCGGTCACCGTGTCCCGGAACCGGGACCTCGTCGTGTATCCGGATACAACACTGTTCCCCCTCGTACCACAGTGTCACGGGCAGCAGGGCGGCACCGGTGCGCTCGGCCAGGGAAGCCGGACCGGCCGGCATACGCGCGTTCTCTCCGAAGAACGTGACGTCGACACCATTCGACGTGAGGTCGCGGTCGGCCAGAAGGCAGACCAACCCCCCGTTCCGAAGCCGCCGGGCGAGTAGTTCCGTGTTGTTCCCCTCCCCACCGGTGAGGGGGAGAACCTCCATCCCCAAAGCAGCGCGGAAGCGCACGAAGCGGTCGAACAGGCTCTCCGGCTCGAGTCGTTCGGCGACCGTCGTCAACGGTGTGCCGCGCATCGTGATCCATGCCCCGGCATGGTCCCAGTTACCCATGTGCGGCAGCGCGACGACGGCACCCCGGCCACCGGCGCGGGCATGGCGTTCCACCTTCTCCACGCCGCTGTGGCTGGTACGCGCGGACAGGGTCTTCCAGTCCATCACCGGCAGCCGGAACATCTCGTAGAAATAACGCAGGTAGGAACGCATGGCGGCACGTGACAGGGCCCGGAGTTGGGCCTGCGTGATGTCGGGCCCCGACACGCGGCGGAGGTTCGCCTCCAGCTGGCGCACACGCCTGCCGCGACCGCGCCAGGAACGGTCGGCCATGACCTCGAAGACACGCCGCCCGACACGTTCGGGCACGCGTCGGATCAGCATCCACCCCAGCGAATACGCCACTGTTGTCGCGCGTTCTCCCATGGGTCCCACTCTCAGTGCGTTCCGGCGTTCCCCGCATGCTGATTCGGGTGGGTGAGCCGGTTGTACGTTTCCAGCAGGCGCTGCACCACTGTCACACCGCTGAGGACGGCGAGCAGCCACAGACCAACCGGCAGAACATACGGTACATCCAGCCCGCCGATCCCGGCGGCCACAAGAACGAGAACGAGGCGCTCCGAACGTCCCGCGACCCCCACGTCACAGTTGACGCCCAATCCCTCGGCCCTGGCCTTGACATAGGAGACCCCGAAACCGGAGACCATGCAGAACAGGGTGAGGCCGGCCAGCATCGGGTCCGCGCCCTCTCCCGTGAACCACAGCAGGAGCCCAGCCAGGATCGCCGCGTCGGAGACCCGGTCCAGGGTGGAGTCGAGGAACGCTCCCCACTTGCTCGTACCGTTCGACACGCGGGCCACGGCCCCGTCCAGCATGTCGCACAGCACGAACGCGGTTACCACGACCGACCCGATGTAGAGCTTGCCCTGCGGGTAGAAGGCCAGGGAACTCACCGTGACGCCAACGGCGCCCGTGAGGGTGACGGCCGTGGGAGTGACGCCGACCCGGGCCAGGCCCCGGCCCACGGGAAGAAGCATCCGGGCGAGGTAGGGACGCAGGAATCTCAGCATGACTCCCCAAGATCGTATGTCCAACAGGCCGGGCGGCGAAGGAGGCACCCCGCCGCGTCTCAGTATGCCCCGGTGGTCGGCCGGCACGCGGTAGGCGCTCTCATGCGTGCGTCGCACCGGTTCCGGGAGGAACCGTCCGCTCCGGAACCGGTGCGACGGCGGGACCGGCCGGTGTCCGCGCGCACAGCTCGCACCGCTACGTGCCGCCGAAGGAGGAAACCAGTACAGCGGAAACAGGTACCGCAGTAGCCCCGTCGAGCGACGGCGCTCCCCGCCGCGCCACCCGTGTCCTTGGCACGGTTCCGTCACACGGGTGGGACCGGGCAGCCGTACTCAGCGACGCGGCCAGTGCTCGGCCAGGGTTTCCCTTGTCTGGCCCAACAGCTCCGGCAGAACCTTGGTCCTGCCCACGACCGGCATGAAATTGGTGTCGCCACCCCAGCGGGGGACGATGTGCTGGTGCAGGTGGGCAGCGATACCGGCACCGGCGACGTTCCCCAGGTTCATCCCCACGTTGAACCCCTGCGGAGCGGCGGAGTTCCGCACCGCCGTAATACCGTCCTGGGTCAGGGTCGCGACCTCGGCGGTCTCGGCCTCGTCCAGCTCGGTGTAGTCCGAGACGTGCCGGTAGGGACAGATCAGCAGGTGCCCGCTGTTGTATGGATAGAGGTTGAGAACCGCGAACGCGAGCTTCCCCCGCGCCACCACGAGCCCCTCGTCGTCGGGCATGCCTGGGGCGCGGCAGAAGGGGCAACCGTCGTCGGGCGCTGATCCGCTCGGTTTGTTCTCCCCCTTGATGTAGGCCATGCGGTGCGGGGTCCACAGACGCTGGAACCCGTCAGCCTCGTCGGCCCCGCCTTCGGGATCTGGCTGCGTACTGCTCATCGACCAGTTCACCTCGTCCTACTCCATGCACCGCCGGATCTACCCGGAACCAGCATAGGAGAGCAGCGCGACGCGTGTGACGCGCGGCGCCGTCCGGGGGCACCAGCGGCTCCCCCGTGCGCCACGGCTTCCCGGCTCCCCGGCACCGGCCCGATGACAGGGGCCTCCCCCGTCCGCACCGGCCGCCGGGGCGGAGTCCGCCTCCCCTGGAGGAACGACGGAACGGGAGCGGCCAGCGGCAGCGGCGCGGTGGCCTGGTTCCCGTTACACACGGAGCAGGCTCCGCAGGTGGCGCGGCGGAGGTGCGCCGTGGGCCAGCAGACTGTCGTGGATCTCACGCGGACGCGCCGTGGTACGCACGTTCCCCAGATCGCGCGCCAGGTCGCTGACCTCCCGGTATCCCACGTAGTAGGTGGACAGCTGGGCACTGCCCAACTGGGCGCGGTGCCACTTCCCGGCCGCCTCCTCCTCTTCCTGGTGGCCGCGTTCCGTCATCAGCGCCATCGCTTCCTCCTCGGTCATTCCGTAAGCGTGGATACGGACATCGAGGATGGCGTTGATGATCACCCTGATCCTGCTTTTGAGCTGGAACAGACGCAGCGCCCGGTCGTCGCCGGAAGCGGCTCCCTCCCACTCGCGGCTCGCCAGCAGTTCCTCGGCGTAGACAGCCCACCCCTCGACGAACGTTTCGTTCTGCAACGCGCGCCGTATCCGGCTCAGTCCCGAGGTGGCAGCCATGTGCGCCATCTGTAGCGCGTGTCCGGGCAGCGCCTCGTGAGCCATCAGGTTACGTAGCATCACCGCGTTGTACTCGCGGTAGAAGGACCCCTGGGAGGAGCCGCCACCTGCCATGGGCGGGGCCACGGCGAGCAGGGTGGGAGCCCCCGTGTCCGGCGCGAGTGCCCCGGGCGGGTCGCAGTAGGCGACGGCCACCCCACGCCTGGCCTCGGGCATGTCGATCACCTGCAACGGGCGTTCCGGCACGGAGACGAGGTCCGTGTCACGCAGCCGGTCCGTCACGTGCCCGAGCGCCTCCTCGCACAGGGGGCGGATCGTCTCCGGAGCGGAGGCGTTCGCGGTGCTGACCCGCCTCAGTACCTCACGCACCTGCCCGGCGTAGGGTGCCCTACCGTCATAGGAGGCCGCCACGTCGGCGATCTCCTCCTCAGCGGCGATCAGATCGCTCTGCGCCCGGGTGAGCAGCACCTCCGGGGAGATCTCAGTGTCCAGGGTATACCAGAGCTGCGCGGCGTAGCGGCGCTCTCCCAGCCGCGGACTGGCGACCGCCGTACGGGACTCGGAATCCAACCACGCGATGTGCTCCTCCAACGCGGCACGCGCCTCGTCACGCGCCGGGACCACCTCAGAACGAAGGCTGGGCTCCTCCTCCAACAGCGCGTCGACGTCCCGGCCCAGCATGGCCACTGTCCCGCGCGCCTGGGTGAGGGCCGACTCGATATGCGCACGCGGCATGCCGGGACCGTCGTCCAGCACACCGCGGGCCGTCGCGAGATGCTGCGGCACCAGGCGGCAGCAGTCCGCCAACGCCCCCAGACGCTCACCAACCGGCCACACCTGTGTGGTGAGCAGCGTGTAGAGGGCTCCTCCCGGCAGATGGACCATAGGGTCCCAGGTATGCTGCCGCAGTTCGGTGTGGCGCCACATGTCGCCGCTGACCTTGCCACGCAGTGTTTCCAGGTCCACCTGGTCCGCTACGGGAAGCAGTGTGTCGTCGATCGCGTCCAACGCACCGAGCGCGTCGCTCAGCACCGCCATCCGGTGGGATTCCCCCTGTGGGGAGTGGTCTGCCAAGCGACCGAAGAACCGGGAGTCGCCAAGCTCGCTCGCCCATTCGGGATCAGTGGCAAGCAGCGCGTCCAGGATCCGTGTTCCGACCTCGCGGAAACGGTCGGTCATGGCGTTGGTACCCGGATCGGGCTGCTCTTCGGGCTGGTTGTCCCCAGGATTCGCATTCATCGTTGGATCTAGCGCGATGCCGTGGACGCGCTTCCTCCTTTCGGACGGTGCGGGCGTCAGCCGTCGCCGCGGCGGAGGAGACGGAAACGCACGGGGACGGTGGGTCGGACGGATTCGTGGCGAACACGCGGACGGGGGAGCATGCCGGAACGGGAATCCGCTCTCCCGGGTGGAACACAGCCACGGGGTCGTCCTTCCCGCGTGAGGCGATACTGGCACCTCGGGCTTTCGGCCGCTACAGCCGAACGGCCCTCGCCCGCGGTGGGCGACCCGTCGCTGTTTCCCCTCCCGTCGGCAGTACGGTCATGGCGCGTACGCGGCCGGGCACGGGAACCGCCCGCGGGGCGGAGAGTACCGTGTCTCACCACACGGACCGGAACCACCTCACGGATCCGCAGACGGATTGGAGACATCGTGGGCGCAACCGGCGTCATCGACCTGAGCCACCCCATAAGCGCGGACACCCAGGCCTATCCCGGGGAGTCGGCGCCCTCACTCCACTCGGCGAAGAACATCGCCGAGGACGGCGTCAACAGTACCGACGTGTGCCTGACCTCCCACAGCGGGACCCACGTTGACGCGCCCTACCACTTCCGGACGGACGGCACCCGTCTGGACGACCTTCCGCTGGAGCTGTTCACCGGGCCGGGGATCGTGGTCGACGTCACCGGCCGGGAGGACCGTTCCCCTATCACCCGGGACGACCTCGCCCCCTGGCGGGACGGGTTCGCACCGGGAACCATAGTTCTGGTGCGTACCGGCTGGGACACCCACTACCGCACCGAACGCTACTTCCACCATCCCTACCTGACGGGTGATGCGGCGCAGCTCCTCGTCGACTCCGGGGTGCGTACGGTCGGTGTCGATACGCTGAGTCCGGACGAGACGCCCTACGGCCCCCACCCTGCCGGAGACTGGGCAGCGCACCATACCCTCCTGGGAGCGGGAGGGACCATCATCGAGAACCTGCGCGGGCTGGATCGGGTCGACTTCCCGAACCCGTGGATCAGCGCGTTCCCGATCCGGTTGTCCAGCGGGGACGGCGCACCGGTGCGAGCGGTGGCGCACCGCACCTCCTGACCCTGGCCGGGACCGTTGGCGTTAGGGGCGTAAGCCGCGCCCCTAACGCCACGAGGTCTGACCGCCCGTGGATGTCGGCTGGCCGGAACTGTTGGCGTCACCCACCGTGATGGCGTGTTCCACCAGTCTGATCAGGGTCGACTTGGTGGAGTCCTTGCCGCGCGCATCGACCTGGACAATGGGGATGTCGGGGCTGAGGGTGAGGGCGTCGCGCACCTCCTCCGGAGCGTGCGGATAGTAGCCGTCGAACCCGTTGACCGCCACCACGAAGGGCAGGCGCGCTTCCTCGAAGTAGTCGATGGCGGGGAAGCAGTCGGCGAGGCGCCTCGTGTCGACAAGCACCACAGCACCGATAGCGCCCTTGACCAGGTCGTCCCACATGAACCAGAACCTGTGCTGCCCCGGGGTACCGAACAGGTACAGGATCAGGTCCGAGTCCAGCGAGACACGGCCGAAGTCCATCGCCACAGTGGTGGACTGCTTGTCCGGTGTCTTGGCGAGATCGTCAACGCCCACACTGGCGCTTGTCATGACCGCTTCGGTGGTCAGCGGTACGATCTCGGAAACGGAGCCGACGAACGTCGTCTTTCCGACACCGAAGCCTCCAGCGACGACGATCTTGACCGATGTCATCGCGTTCGCCGCAGCACCGCCCTCGTCGGCCGGGCTAGAGCTTGCGAAGTCCACTGAGCACCCTTTCAAGCAGGTTGACATTGGGCCGGCTTTCGTCGGAGCCGAGCGACGATCGGATCTGCACCAGGCCCTGTTCCGACATGTCCGCCACGAGTACCCGCGCGACACCGAGCGGGATCCGCAGCAGCGCGGATATCTCTGCCACGGAACGCCACTCTCCACACAGGTCCCTGATCGCCTGACACTCAGGGGTCAGGGTTCCCAGCTCGTCGCGCGCCGCCGCTGTCGCGGAGATCAGCGCCTCCAGCGGTAGCTGGGACTTCGGTTTGGTCCGGCCGCGGGTCACAGCATAAGGCCGTACCAACGAACTGGGGGCATTCGACGGGGGGTCACCCGCCGGGGTGGGTTGCTGATCGTCTGGTTGCTGTTTCGGCCGTGGAACATCTCCGCCGTCCGGACGCTCGGCCGGCGCTCTGGAGGCGCCGCCGGGCTGCTGCCCGAACCACGAGGCGCTCCCGTCCTCTCTACTGTGGGGTGCCACCACGTCCTCCTGTTGGTGGTGGATCAGTGGATTACTCAGGTGCGCGCCGCCGGGATCAACGCACGCCCGGCCCGTTCGACGAGCAGGGTCATCTCGTAAGCCACCAGGCCGAGGTCGCACTCCGCAGCGGCGAGCACTGTCAGGCACGACCCGTCACCGATGGCCATGATGAGCAACAACCCACGTTCCATCTCGACAACGGTCTGCGCGACCGACCCGCCCTCGAAGACCCGGGCAGCGCCCTGTGTCAGGCTGGACAGGCCGGACGCGATCGCCGCAAGCTGGTCCGCCCGGTCAGCGGGGAAACCCTCCGAGGCAGCGAGCGGCAAACCGTCCGATGAAACGACGATGGCGTGCGCGACATCCGGTACGCGATTCGCGAAGTCGGTGACTAGCCAGTTGAGCTCGTTCACGGATTGACTCATTTGCTCTCCTGTCCGTCCCAAGCTTCGCGCTGGCCGACCGCGCGGGGAGCGACTGCCGACCATGTCTTCTTCAGTCGTGACTTCATGTGGTTTTCGTGTCCGAGAATTGCGGATGATGCTAGTTCATAGCTGGCCCGCGGTATCGGACCACCCCGCCAATCTGACGCACGGACTCTACCCGGTTCCAATCGGCGTCCGTCCGCAACACCGTTCGCGCTGGACACTATCTCTCCTCGGACGACTGGTCGTCGGTCTGGTTACGTCCCTCACGGAGCCCCTTCTGGAAACCGGCGAAACGATCCCGTACCCGTTTCGCTGAACGGGCCGGCCCTTCGTCCGCCCCTTCCTGCTGTGGAGCCGTGCCAGGAACTAGGTTTGCTTTAGGTACGCGTTTTGGCAAGCCCGAGGTCGTCAAACCTCCGGCCACAGGGTCGGAAACGGACTGAGCCGCCTGCCATCCCTGGTCCGACGCTGACCGCCATGTCTCGTTGGAGGTTTCCTGCCCTTCCTCCCCTTCTGACGCGTTCGGCTGCGAGACGGCTCCCCCGTCGTCGACGGAATCCGTAGGCTCCGGACGGGGCGGCTCGCTGGCGCTGGAGCCCCGGCCCCTGTTGACCTGCGGCTGAGGGCCGGTGTCCGGTCCTGCCACGGAGGGTCCACCGGTGCGTCGGCGGAACCAGTTCGACTCGATGGACTCGAAGATCGGCAGGGTCTCCCCGTCCTGCTCCGGCGACGGCGGGACGACCGTGTCCTGTCCGGGGCTCCCGTAACGGCGGGAAAGGTAGGCGGTGGATCCGTAACCCTCACGCGGGGAGTGCTCGTTGTGCTGCCAACCACCGAGAGCCGAGGGGTCGGTCTGCTCTCCCGACAGCGGAGGGCCGCTGGCGAACCCAGCAGGACGCTCGCTCCCCTCCTCGCTCTCGGACACAGCGGATTCCGTTGGCTGCTGCGGGGCTGCTGGCGGTTCTGCGGAGGAGGCCTCTGACGGCCCCGCCAGAGGCCCCTCGTGATGCGTGTCAGTGTCGAACGGGGAGGGGGAGGGCCTCTCCTCCGGTCCCGGCTCCGCCGCAGGCGGTTGCTGTCCGGCGGAATCGGCGTGCTCCGGCGGTTGCGCCGGCCGGGAGTCCCGGTTGGCGGGCCTCCACAGGTCCTCCCCGCCGGGCGGGTGCTCCTCGGCGCGCTCCGCGCCGGGGCGGCGCTTGGGCAGGTCCGAGGGCGCTGACGGGACGCTCCCGGTCGACGGGGGCTGACGGTCGTCGCCGGACTCGGCGGGGGCGGGGTTGGCCGCGAAGGCCGCGGTCGCTTCCGCGTACGTGTCGGGGAAGGCGGACCCAGCGTCCAGTTCGGGAGGCGAGGAGGCTCCATCCTGCTGCGCGTCCAGCTCGACCGGGGTGATCAGCAGGTCCGGCGGGAGGACGGCCACGGCCGTGATACCGCCGTTGTGGGACTCCTGCAACTGCACCTCGATGCCGTGCCGGGCAGCCAGGCGGCTGACCACGAACAGCCCCATGCGCCGGGAAACGGCCACATCGATGACGGGTGGCTCCGCGAGGCGCTCGTTCGTGGCCTCGAGTTCGTCCGCCGGCATCCCGATCCCGTCGTCCGCCACCTCGACCTGGACACTGCCGTTGTCGAGTGTCCTGGCGGAGACCCCGACCTGGGACTCGTGCGACGAGAACGAGGTCGCGTTCTCCACGAGCTCGGCGATGAGGTGAATCACGTCGTTGACGGGGCGGCCCAGTACGGATATGTGCGAGGGTGCCCGGACGTTCACCCGGTCGTACTGCTCGACCTCGGAGATCGCACCGCGCAGCACGTCGACCAGCGGGACGGGTTGGGCCCACTTGCGGGTGTTGTCCTGGCCGGAGAGCACCAGAAGGTTCTCGTTGTTCCGGCGCATGCGCGTCGCCAGGTGGTCCAGTTGGAAGAGGTCGGACAACCGGTCGGCGTCCTGCTCGCTCTGCTCCAGCCCGTCGATCAGTCGCAGTTGCCGCTCCACCAGCGTTTGGCTCCGCCGGGAGAGGTTGACGAACATCGCGTTGACGTTGCTGCGCAGCACCGCTTCGTCCGAGGCGAGACGCAGTGCCACACGGTGGACCTCGTCGAACGAGTGGGCGACCTCGCTGATCTCGTCCCGGGAGCCGACGTCGATAGGGGCGACATCGACCTCCCCGGGGGCCGAACTCATCCCCTGCATACGGGTGATGGAGTCGGGAAGGTCCTCCTGGGCGATCCGGAGCGCGCCCTCCCGCAGGGTACGCAACGGCCGGACCAGCGAGCGGACCACGGCTGTCGTGCTGATGAAGACGGCGATGATCATCGCCAGCACCAGCAGCGAGTCCATCAGCGCCCGATTGATCGCCTCGGACTTCAATGAGGCCGCCTTGCCCTCGACGACCCCGGTGATCTCCCCCTCGACGTCCTGGAGCTTGTCCAGCGAGCTGTTCGCGGCCTCCCGGTAGGAGGAGGCGTCAACGTCGCCCGCGGAACCGGTCAGTTCCTCGTCGTTGTCGGCCCGCATCATGACCCGCACCCACGTGTTCATCACCTGGTTCGCGTCCGGGCCGCTGAAGCTCTGGTCGTAGGACTGCCGCTGCTGGTCCGTGGCTTTGTCGATGAAGTCCTGCTTGGCGTTGTCATAGCGGGACCGGCTCTGCCGCAGGGCTTCCTCGACACCGCCCGACATGGAGTCACGCATCAGCGTGTGCAGCATCAGCGCCGCTTCGTAGGAGAGCTGCTCCCGGACCTCGTTCAGGGCGGTCATGGACTGAACGCTCTCGCGCAGCTCCGTGTTCTCCGTGGACTCCGCGATGGTCTGGTTGAACCTGGTGAGGGATTCGATCGTCTTCCGGTAGCTGGTGACCGTGGGCAGGACGGTGGTGTCGGTCCCCTCGACATCACTGCGCACACTCTCGATCTCGTCGAGGTGGCTCGTCATGCTCTGGATCTGCTCCTCGGCAGCCGAGCTGTCGGCGCCGTCCAGCTCGTCGATGTCGCTTCGCACCTGCTGCCGGGCCTGCTTACTGGCTTTGACCTGTTCCCGCAGCCGTTCCAGGCGTTCGGTGGAACGCTCCTCGGGGTCAGGATCGTCAGCGATGTAAGCAGCGCTGAGCATGCGCTCCTTGCCCAGCTCGTTGGAGAGCGCGACGACCGACTGGCCCAGCGAGGCCATCTTCTCGACCCGGTCGTTAGCGATCGTGTTGAGAATGTTCTCGCCGATCCGCATCCCGCCGAGGACGACGGCCACAGCGGTGGGGATGACGATGAGCGCTATGAGGCGGGACCGCACACGCCAATTGCGCAGTCTCCGCCAGCGTTCGAACCGCTTTCTCCCACCGCTGCCCTCCGTCTCGTCGGCCGGAGGCTGCGGGCGGGAGGCGTCACTCCCACCATCTGTCGCTCGTGTCGACACGGACCCTCGCACCCTTTCGTGTCACCGCTTCGGATGACGGACGTGGATCCCCCGTGGACGGTCCCGTCCGGAACTCCGGTGTACGCGCCGCGTGGTGGCCGCCACTGCCGAAGGGACCTGCGTCATCCGGGAAAGCCTCGAAATGGACTCTTCCGTATCGGAACTCGCCTCAGTTCGGGGGAAGGCGTCATGCACCATAAACCCGAAATAGTGCATCCAAGGTGGACAGCGTACCAAGCCACACCGTGCTCTCCGAGAGGGTGACCCACGGTCCTCGTCGCTGTTCCCCACCTCCGGGGCGGACGATTCCGCTGCTGGACAGCGGATCGAGTCGGAACGCGGTGCGTCCCGCCCGCCGTGCGCCCCGGTGCACGTCCATAACTTTTCCAACACATCCTTGACACGCTTTCGGATGCTGGACCGTCCTCTTGCAGCGCCGCTCCCGAGGGGCAACGGGCGTCGTGCCCGTCCCTCCCGACCCGCGGCCGTCCGGGCTGCCAGCGTCTCCGAGAGCCGGAACCGTTGCTCAGACGGCGGATCCGATACGCACCTCGAACTCGCCCAACGGTCCGCCGTCCAGGAAGAGCTCCTCACCGGGAGTGAGCAGACGGGTTTGGGCGGGCAGTACCGCCACGAGAGACGAACGCCTCCCATCGGTCCACAGGAGCTCGTCGTCAACGCTGGCGGTCGCCAACGGTTTGTCCTCCACGGACGCCGTGACGGTCAGGGAGGAACGGTCGAGCTCCTCGGGGGTGACCACCGCCGGCCCGACACTCAGACCGCCGCACTCTGCTTCCGGGGTACGCCAGAGGCACGCCAACGTGTAACCGACGTGTTCCTTCCCGTCCTCAGTCCCACCGAACACGGCCGCCACACCGATCGCTGCGGAGAGAGCATCAGCCCCCGAGGGGAGAGCAGCACCCTCGTCGGTACCGCGCACCATCGCGGGTTCGATGTTCACCCACTCGGTTCCCACACGGGCCGGAACGGGGACGGAGGGAACGATCGGGGCGCACAGTCGGGTCTCGAACTCGACGATGATCTCCACCGGCGACGCGAGAGCACGCTGGTAGGCGTCGGCAAGCGTGTGCCGGTCCCCGTCCAACAGCTCGGAGAAGCCCTGCTCCCCCGGATAGCCGAACACACACCCGTCATCGATGACGCCTGGCCGCTCCATACCGCCACTCGGCGACAGATAGGTGACCCAACGCATACCGCAGCCCTCCCAACGACGGTGACACGGAGACGTCCGCCTCCAACTCACCCTAGCCCGAGCTCGGTGATTCCCGGTCGCGCCGCCTCCTGCTGTGCAGCGGTCAGAACAGCGGCCGAACGGGGTTGTGCTCGTTTCCGGTACTGGCGCACATGCGGCAGGGTTCCTCCACCCGCACCCAACTGATCACGCCGTTCTCATCCCTACGTGGGCTCTCCGGACGCCACCACCCTGTCCCGGAACAGAACCGACAGGGCTCACCCGGATTCTGGCACGGCTCACACTCGGTGAGAAGGCACCGGTCACGCTCCGGTTCCATTGGCATACTCCGGTCCCTCGCGGCTACCACGGCGTCGGGACTGCCGGGGACGGCCGTCTCCCCCAGCAGCGGAAACACGGCTCAGCGTGGGCCAAAGAACACACTCCTCCTGCGGGATGACCTTTCCGCCGCCACAAAGCGTACGCAACCTCGCATAGCTGAAGAACGGGAGTCCAGACACAGGGCCCATCCGAGCGGGTGCGGGGCCGGCGGGCTGATCCGGCCAGCCGACCCCACAAGGGTTTCCTTCCCTCCCGGACGCGGCCTCGGGAAACGCGCGACCGCGACCGGCGGGAACCGCCTGGGCGTGTTCGGTGGATGCTGTTCGTGGCGGGCGGCGCTGGGCCGCCGCGCAGCAGGACAAGCGTCCACCGGACAGGCTCTAGTTCTCGCCACCCAACGGAATCACGACTCCGTCCCACTGCTCCTGCATGTAGTCCTTGACCTCGTCGCTGTGGAGGAGCTCGTTGAGTTCGGTGACAGCCGGGGCATCGGTGTCAGAGGCGGGAACGACCAGCCCGTTGGCGTAGGGATTGTCCTCGGTGTTCTCCTGGGCAAGCGTGTTCGCCTCCGCGGGGATGCTCGCCTCCAGGGCGAAGTTCCCGTTGATGACGGCGGCGTCGACGTCGGGGAGGGACCGAGGGAGCTGCGCCGCCTCCACCGGAGTGATCTGCAGGTCACGCGGATTCTCGGCGATGTCCTTCTTCGATGCGGTATCCCCGGCACCGTCCTCCAGGGTGATGAGGTCCTGGTCCTCGAGGAGTTTCAGCGCCCGGCCCATGTTGGAACCGTCGTTGGGCACCGCGACCTTGTCGCCCTCCTCCAGGCCGGAAACCTTCTCCAGCTCTTCGGAATAGAGTCCGAACGCCTCCAGGTGCACGTTCCCGACGTAGCTGAGGTCAGCCTCGGGATTGCCGTCGAGGTACTCCTCGAGGAAGGGCTTGTGCTGGAAGTAGTTGGCGTCCAGTTCCCCCTCGGTCAGAGCGGTGTTGGGTTGGTTGTAGTCGGTGAACTCCACGATCTCGAGGTCCAGGCCGGCGTCGGCAGCGAGTTCGTCCCGGACGAACTCGAGGATCTGGGCTTGTGGAACGGGAGTCGCCCCGACGGTGACGGTCGTGCTGTCACCGTCGGCGGAACCGTCCGAGGACGCCTGCTCGCTGGGACTTCCGCAGGCCACGAGGCTCACGACGAGACCAGCGGCACCAGCTATGGCCCATATTGTGCGCACGTGTCTTTCCCTTCGTTCGTCGTCTTGGACCGCCAGAGCCGGCCCGTCGAGGGGGCGAAGGCGGCCGGGTTGGAGGGACACGTCGTTGTGTTCCGGTTCAGCGGTGGGTGAGGCGCCTGACCAACAGGTCACCGATCGTTTGCGCGAGCTGCACGATGGCGACCAGGCAGATCACGGTCGCCCACAGGTAGTAGTCGTCGAATCCCTGGTAGCCCTCACGGATGGCGATGTCGCCCAGGCCTCCCCCACCGATCGCTCCGGCCATGGCCGAGTAGGACACGAGGGTGACCACGGTCATCACCAGCCCGGCGATCAGTCCGGGGAGCGCTTCGGGCAGGAGTACCTTGCCGACGATGGCAAGCTTTCCGGTCCCCATGGCGTGCGCGGCTTCGACAACCTCCCGGTCGACCTCCCGGAGGGAGGTCTCGACGAGCCGGGCGAAGAAGGGTATGGCGCCGATGCTCAGCGGGACGATCGCCGCGGTGGGTCCGAGTGTGGTTCCCGTGATGAGCCGTGTCAGGGAGAGGACGGCCACCATCAGCACGATGAACGGCAGCGACCGCCCGATGTTCACGATCGCGCCGAGGACCGTCCGCAGCACCGGGGCAGCGGTGAGTCCGCCCCGCTCCGTGGTTACCAACAGCACCCCGATGGGGAGACCGAACACGACCCCCATGACGGCTGCCCACAGCACCATGTACACCGTGTCCAGGGTGCCCAGCCACAGTTCCGGCCACATCTCCGGCCAGCGTTCGGCGAGCTGTGTCGGCCAGGTCATTGTCACGCTTCCTCCACCAGCACTCCGTGCTCGCTGAGATAGCCCAGCGCTTCCTGCCGCTTGTCGCCCTGGATGCGCACGTTGAGCCGACCGACGGAACGTCCCGCTATGTTCTCCACCGCGCCGCCGAGAACGTTGACGTCCACGTCGAACCGGCGGGTCAGCTCGGACATCAGCGGCGCGTCCGAGTCACGGGTGCAGGTGATCGCCACACCGTCGCCCTCCTCGGTGCTGGGAAGGGGGAACAACGAACGCGCCAGCCGGGACCCGGGGGTCTCGAGCAGGTCAAGGACGCGGCCGGATTCGGCGAACCTTCCGGAGTCCATCAGGGCGGCCGAGTCACAGATCTGCTTGATCACCTCCATCTCGTGGGTGATCAGCAGGATGGTGAGATCGAGCTGTTGGTTGAGCTCCCGCAGCAGCTCCAGGATGGAGCGCGTGGTCTCCGGGTCCAGTGCGGAGGTCGCCTCGTCGCTCAGCAGAACCCTGGGGCGGGAGGCGAGAGCGCGGGCGATCCCGACGCGCTGTTTCTGCCCACCGGAGAGCTGGGCGGGATGCATCTTGGCCTTGTCGTCGAGCCCCACCAGTTCCAGTAGTTCCCCGACACGGCGTTTGCGCTGCGCGCGGGTGACACCCGCGACTTCCAGCGGGAAGGCGACGTTTCCGGCCACGGTGCGCGAGGACAGCAGGGCGAAGTGCTGGTGCACCATGCCGATCCCGCGCCGGGCGCCGCGCAGTCGGGCGCCGCTCATCGCGGTGAGTTCGGCACCGTCAACGTGCACGGTTCCTTCGGTCGGTCGTTCCAGGAGATTCACGCATCGCAGCAGGGTGCTCTTCCCTGCTCCGCTCTGTCCCACGACACCGTAGATTTCGCCTTCCTGGACGCGTAGGTCCACCCGGTCGAGTGCGACCACGTCGCGACCGTCCGAGCGGTAGACCTTGCGTAGGCCCGCGGCATCTATCACTGTTTCCTCGTCGGTTGGGTCGGAGATTCGTCCGTTGCCCGGTACCGGGCGCGCACTCACGACCCGCGTCGGCCCACAGCCGGTGGGCGCGTGCGGTCGCGGTCGAAGGACGGGGGCGGCGCTCGTTACAGGCGCCGGCGGGGGAACGCGTTCGTCAGCGGCTCATCCGACAACAGCCGCCGGCCGACCAGTGCCAGGCGCAACACCGCCGGCACGCGCCACAGACCACGGCGCTTCGGGTCGGCTCTCCACGTTCACTCACATCCACACTCCTACGTAACCACGCACAGCACGACACAATTGCTCAAATTTGTACTATTTGGGGGTAATTTCCGCCACATTCCGTTCTGTCGATCCGGCCCCGGTGACCCGTGGAATACACAGGGCCACACGCGGGTGCCGAACTCCCCTCCGGGACGCGAGCTAGAATCGACGGGGCCTCGAACGCAGAGGCCCGAGGACGGACCCGACCCCACATGCCGCCCCTCCTCATCGGGCGGTTCCCGGTCCGGACCCCGCGTCGCGATCGAAGCCGGCCCGCCCCGAACGGGCGGTGTTGCATACCGCAGTGCGACCCCGACAACCCCGAGGAGCGAATCCACGTGGAGCCCTGCCGATCAACCGGAGCGGACGACTTCGCCGATTTCTGGGCACCCGATCCTCCCTGCCCACGCCCCGGTTCCCGCACCCGACACGGCCACCGGGGCGCTGCCGCGGCAGTGACGACCGCGGCTCTGCTCGGTGCGCTCCTTCCCGTGCCGGCCAGCGCTGTTCCCGGAGGGCCCGTCGCACCGCAGGAACCCACGGAGAGCCTGGACTCCCTCAGGGAACGCTCCGATCGGCTGAGCGACGAGTACAACGGCGAGCTCCGGGACATGGAGGACGTCCTCCAGGACGCCGAGGACGCGAAGGAACGTGCCGACCAGACACGGGAGAAGGTCGAGGAAGCCCGCGAGCAGGTGGAGCAACTGGCCGTCGCGAGCTACACCAACGGCGGTATCGACCCCGCCATGGTCCTGTTCGTCGACAACTCGCCCCAGGAGACCATCGACCGCGCCTCACTGATCGGGCACCTGTCCAGTTCCAACCAGGACAAGATCGAACAGTTGCAGCAGGCCGTCTCGCGGAACGAGAAGGCGCAGGAGAACGCGGACGAGAAGGTCCAGCAGGCCGAGGACGACCTGGACGAGCTGGAGGAACAGCGCGAGGAGGTCCAAGGGCTGATCGCCGACTATCCCGAGCAGGAGATGGAACCGCCCGACAACCTCACCCCCCGCACTCGGCAGATGAGGGAGATCATCATCGAGAAGTTCGGGGAGAACGAGGAGCACGGCGGTGTGGGCTGCTACCGGCCCGACGGTGGATACGTCGTGGGGGAGCACCCCAAGGGGCGGGCGTGCGACTTCATGGTGGACGACAACGGCCGGATGCCGTCCCAGGAACAGATCGACCACGGGTACGAGATCGCCGAGTGGGCCCAGGAGAACGCTGAACGGCTGGGGATCATGTACATCATCTACCGGCAGAAGATCTGGGACATCCGACGCGGCGACGAGGGATGGCGCGACATGTCCGACCGGGGCAGCATCACCGAGAACCACTTCGACCACGTGCACATCTCGATGTTCTGACGGCGTCCCCAGCGGGAGGCGGCACTACTGGCGGCCGACGGCACCACCCCGCGCGAGGGTTGCGATCGAACAACGATACGGAGCGTTCCTGGGGGCGGGACGAGACCGTCCGACGCGGATGTACTCGTAGAGTCCCTCCGCAGTACCGAGAACATTCCACGGCTACCGGAACCCCGGGTCCGGCGTTCTGTGCTCGCGAGAGTGACGATTCCTCATCGACAGTGGCCCTGCTACCACCGGACACGTCGTGAGAGATTAGGATTCGGACGCTTGGCCCCAGCGCCACCGCGCTCGTTCCGGTAACGCGACGGACAGCCTGACGGGTGATTGGGGCGTTTGCGGCTGCGCACCTACGGCTCTCGCATCCGGCCATGTCCAGTTGCCCGGGTGCGAAGCCCTTCGGGTGGAACCAGGAACGCGCCGATGCGCGTCTCACTGATGTTTACGAACGTACGCTGGCGCGAGGGGAGTCATGAGCGACAACGGTCCCTACACACAGCCACCGCAGTTCCCGGATGGCGAGGGGAACTCCGGGGGGCAGCCCCCCTACGGGGGGCCCTATGGGCAACCCGGTTACGAACAGGGCGGACCCGCCCCCGGCCAGCAGTATCCCAGTGGCCCCTACCAGCAGCCTCCCTACGGTGATCCTGCCGGCGGCCATCCCGGGTACCAGCAACCGTACGGCGCCGCCCCGCCGGGCTCCGGCGGTCCGGGGTATCCTCCGCCTCCCGAACAGCAGATGCAGCAGGGGGGCCAACCGCCCTACGGCCCCGGTGCTCCCCCGCCCCCGCCCGGGCCACCGGGACAACCCCCGCAGAAGAAGAGCAGCGCAGGGTTGTGGATCGTCATCGGCGGCGGCGCCATCATCCTCGTCCTGGTGGTGGCCGTCGTGGTGATGCTGCTCCGGGGCGGTACGAGCGGCCCGCCGGCAGCCGACGACTCCCAGGGCGAGGAGCAGGAACAGGACGGCGGCGGCAGCGACGACAGCAAGGACAGCGAGAACAAGGACCAGGACGAGGGCGGGGACAGTGACTCGGGCGCCGACGGCGAACCCCCCTACGCGCTGCCCGAGAAACCCTGCGGCGCCCTGACCGAGTCCACCCTCGAGGAGTACAGCCTCAGCGACGGCAGCAAGAACATCTCCGAGAACAGCAGTACGTGCACCTGGCAGACGGACGACACCGACGGGTACGGCAACCTCAGCGCCCGTTACGGCACCCCCTACGGCGGCTCGGACTCCATCGAGGGGGCCAAGGACGACTTCAAGTCCAACGTCGACTACGCCACCGACGAGAACCCCAGTGTCGGAGAACGCAGCGTGGAGAAGGAACAGGACCTCGAGCTGGGGGACGAGGCCAAACTCGTCTTCACCGAGGAGAACCTGGGCAGCGGCAACTCCTCGGTCGCGTACCTGATGATCCGTAAGGGCAATGTCAACATCCAGCTCGAGTACGACGTCATGCCCCCTCTCGAAGCGGGCGAGGACGCCCCGGCACCGCTGGAGTTCTCCGACGTCAAAGGCATCATGGACGACACTGGCAAGGAGGCCCTCTCCCACCTCGGGGGCTGACCCGGCACCAGTGCGGAAACGGGGGCGCGGTGCGTGCTGACCGTTGTCGGCGAGGCGCTGGTCGGCCTGGTCAGCGCCAGGAACGGAACGTACCGGTGGGGCCCCGACGGGGCTCCGGCCAACGTTTCGGTCGCTCTGGCCCGTTGCGGCGTCCCGGTACCGCTGTTGGCGCGCCTCAGCAACGACCGGTTCGGCTGGTCGCTGCACGCCTATCCGGCCGCACGCGGTGTTGACGACCGCGACCTGGTCGCGGCGCCGCAGCCCAGTACTGGCCATCACAGAGCTGGACGGGGACGGTCGAGCGGAGCGTACCTTCCGTGCTCGGGGAACAGCGGACTGGCAGTGGGACGCCGACGAGCTTCCCGCCCCGCTGTCCCCGGACGTCTCCGCACTGCACGCCGGTTCCTTGGCAACGGCGCTCTCCCCAGGAGCGGAAGTACTGGAGGAATGGCTGGCCGGACGACGCGGTGAGGCCCCCGTCGGCACCGACCCCAACATCCGTCCCTCGCTCGCTGGCGGGCGGGAACGTGAGGTGGCCCGGGTCGAACGGCAGCTCGCCCTCGTCGGCCTGATCAAGGTCAGCGCCGGTGACCTGCGGTGGCTCTATCCCGGTCGACCCGTTCTCGAGAGCGCTCGCCGGTGGGCCGGACTCGGCCCGTACCTGGTGTTCCTCATCCGGGGGCGGGAGGAAGCGGTCGCGCTGCGGGGCGGTGGCACACCGTTGACGGTGTCGTGACCCGCCCCCGCCCGCGCGCGTCGATGCGTAGGGGCCGGGGATTCCTTCTCCGCTGGACTTCTGGAGACCCTGGACCGGTTCGGCGCGCTCGGGGGGGGGGAGAACCGGTCCGTGCTGCGAGGGCTCGGGGAGACGGCCCTCGCCACGTGCCTGGACCGCGCCAACGCCCTCTCCGCCCGGGTCTGCGCCCGGGAGGGCGCAGACCCGGGTCCGTGGGACCCAGGGCGGACGCGGTTGCGGACCGGCCCCACGGACACAGCCGCTGCGGGTGGGGCGGGACGGAGACCGTCCCGCCCCGTTACTTAGCTTCCCAGCCCGTCACGGACCCGCCGCACGGCTTCCACCATGTTGCGCAGTGCGGGTTCGATCTCGGGGTAGTCCCGGGTCTTCAGTCCGCAGTCGGGATTGGCCCACAGCCGTTCCGGTGGAACCGCTCGCAGCGCGCTGCGTAGCGCTGTCTCGATCTCCTCCACGCCGGGAGCCCGCGGCGAGTGGATGTCATAGACGCCCGGCCCGATTCCGCGACCGTAGCCCGCGGCGGCGATGTCCTCCACCAGTTCCATGTGGGAACGGGCGGCCTCGACACTGGTGACGTCGGCGTCGAGCTCCTCGATCGCCCCGACGATCTTGCCGAACTCCGAGTAGCACATGTGCGTGTGAATCCAGGTACTGGCCGCCGCCCCTGACGTCGCCAGCCGGAACGCTCCCACCGCCCAGTCGAGGTAGGCGTCGCGGAACTCGGCACGCAACGGCAGGAGCTCGCGCAGGGCGGCCTCGTCCACCTGGACGTGCCGGATTCCGGCCTGTTCCAGGTCAGAGACCTCGTCCCGCAGGGCCAACGCCACCTGGCGCGCGGTTTCACCCAGCGGCTGGTCGTCCCGGACGAAGGACCACGCGAGCATCGTCACCGGGCCGGTGAGCATCCCCTTGACCGGTTTGCGGGTACGCGACTGTGCGTAGGTGATCCAGTCCACGGTCATGGGGCCGCTACGGGAAACGTCCCCGTAGAGGATCGGTGGCCGGACGCACCGCGAGCCGTAGGACTGCACCCAGCCGTGCTGCGTGGTGACGAACCCGTCCATACGCTCGGCGAAGTACTGCACCATGTCGTTGCGCTCGGGTTCGCCGTGCACCAGGACGTCAAGCCCGATGTCCTCCTGTAGGGCGATGACGCGGTCGATCTCGGAGCGCATCCGTAGCTCGTACTCGCTCTGGTCGATGCGCCCGGCACGGTAGTCCGCGCGTGCCTTGCGCACGTCCGTGGTCTGGGGGAAGGAACCGATCGTCGTAGTTGGCAGCGGCGGGAGTGGGGACGTGGTGTTCTCCTCCCGCCGGCGCTGGCCGCCGCGCGTGGCGGTCTCGCCCAGCGCCTCCAACCGTTCCCGCACGTGCCGGTTGGTGAACGAGGACGGTGTCCCCGCGTCGGTGACGGCACGCGCGCGTTCCAGCTCTGCTGCGATCTCCTCGTCACCCGCCGACAGTGCCCGGCCGAGCAGAACCACCTCGTCGAGCTTCTGCCGTGCGAACGCCAGTCGCTCCCGCAGCTCCGCGGGCAGCCCCGTCTCGGCGTCCACGTCGATGGGTACGTGCAGCAGGGAGCAGGAGGTGCTCACGGTGACGTCGCCGACAAGCCCCAGGAGGGAGCCCAGCGTGGACATCGTCCGGGCGATGTCGGTGCGCCACACGTTGCGGCCGTCGACCACGCCGGCAACCAGGGTCTTGTCTCCGATCCCGGACACTTGGGCGAGGTCGTCGACCCCCTCCGGCGCGGTGACCAGGTCCAGACCGATACGTTCCACACGGCTGTGCTTGAGGATCCGCAACGCGTCCGGGCCGATCGATCCGAAATAGGTGGATACGAGGATCTCCGGCCGTTCGGTCACCTCACCGAGTTCGGTGTAGGCACGTTCCAACGCGGCCAGCTCCGCCTGTCCCTCGTCAGTGGCGAGTATCGGCTCGTCGAGCTGGACCTGTTGCACCCCCGAGGCGGCCAGTTGGCGGAACAGTTCGGCGTAGCAGGGAAGCAGGTCCGCCAAGAGCTGGACGGGACGCCACCCCTCGGGAGCCTCCGATGCCGGTTTCGCCAACAGCAATAGCGTGAGCGGACCGAGTACGACGGGCCGGGTCTCGATACCCAGTTCCCGCGCCTGGGTGTACTCCGCCATCGGTTTGGTGCTGTCCAGGCGCGGCCGTGTCCGCGGAGAGAGCTCCGGGACCAGGTAGTGGTAGTTGGTGTCGAACCACTTCGTCATCTCCAGGGGCGCAACGTCCTCCGCTCCCCTGGCCATGGTGAAGTACCGCCGCAGCTCGGCGTCGAGCCCGTCGGCGCCGTCGGCCACCGTGGCGAAGCGCTCGGGGACCAACCCGAAGAGCAGGGCGGTGTCGAGAACGTGGTCGTAGTAGGAGAACGTGTTCGACGGGATCTCGCGCACACCAGCGTCACGGAGGGTCTCCCAGACACCACGTCGTAGGTTGGAAGCGACCGTGTCGAGCTCCGCCGCAGGTATCTCTCCGGCCCAGTAGGACTCACTGGCCCGCTTGAGTTCGCGGTTCGGCCCGATTCTGGGGTATCCGTGCACAGTGGTCGTCATCGTGTATCACCACCGCGGCGCGTATCGTCACGTTCCATGGCTTCTTCTCTCCCTCGTCGAAAACAGCCTCAGGGCCCACGAACTCGGGGAGAACCAGCGAGGAACACACGGCGAACACGCCGCCTGAGCCCGCCGTCCTCCCTCGGGACGTGGACCACCGCGGGCGCGGGAGCGCCCACGGGCGGTGGCAGGTATTCGGACTCACGGGCGTCGCGCGGCGCTTCTGCCGCACCCTCCTACTGGTCACCGCTTCCCAGACACACTGTGTCCAGTGCTTGTGGTGACGTTCGTTCCCGTTCACCGCTGCGGGGCAGTCCCGGACTCCCACCGGGTTCCCTCTTACGACACGCGCGGGCGTAGCCGCGTGTGTACCAACCGCGTTCGCCACTATAGACCACACCGGAGGATTCGGGCGCGGCGGCCCCGCCCTCCCCGGGGGGAGAGGTGTCCCACCCGACCCGCTGGCGGTGCGGAGTTCCCGGGCAGCGCCTCCCCGCGGGACAGTGCGCCCTCCTGCAGGATTTTGCGCATTCGAGAACGAATGTTGCCCGTGGTATTACGGGTCGCGTTCTCCCCTCCGCGTTTCGACGTTTTAGGCTCGTCTGGGAAGCCGTTATGAGCTCTGGCTGCCCCACTGGACCCGGCCCAGGGTGCGAGGGGTTGCACACCGGACATGGCCGCTCCATCGATGTGAAAGACGTCTGCCCGTGAGAAACGAGTTCGCCGATCTCCGCGCGTCGCTTCGCGGCCTCGTCACGCCGCGGCGTTTCACAAGGCCCGTGTCGTCGTCCCTGAAGTACACCGCAGCAGCCGCCAGTGTCCTCCTTCTCCTGAGTATCGGTTCGTGCTCGCCGGACGACAGGGGGACGAGCGGCCCCGGCGAGGAACCGGAGAAACCCAATGGGGAACCCGACCAGCTCACGAGCGTGGACCCGTCGGAGGTAACCGGCCTGGACGAACGGGAGGAGACCTCGGATGAGGGCCCGCAGATCGACGTTTCCTACCCGGAGATCCCCAACGCCGACCCGTTGACCCAACGCCTCGACGACGCCACAAGCCAGAAAGTCTCCGATTTCACCTCGGCCTCCGCCGACGCCGAGAGTCTCACCATCGACTGGGACATCAGCGTCGCGACCGAGGACGTCGTCGCGGTCCGGCTCGTGCAGGAGGAGAAGGATTCCGACGGGGAGCGCACCAGCTACACCACCTACTGGTACGACGCCACGAGCGGGCACACCGCCTACTCCACCGAGCTCGTGGGGAACCAGGAGGACCTCGCCGAGCTCGACAGTCTCGTGAAGGACTCCCTGAACGAGGAACAAGTCGACGCCTCCACGCTCCACCCCATCCTGCACCTCTACGACTCGATGGGGTTCAACCCGGACGGTGACCTTGTCGTGGAGTTCGACCAGGGGCAGATCGCACCAGCCGGTGCGGGGCGTGTGAACGCGACCATCCCCAAGGAGGACGTCACCTCCCTGCTATCGGACCTCGGGGAACGCGCACAGTCCGCGGCCACGAACCCCAGCCCCGGTTCCGCCGTCGAGGACTCCGCCACTCCTCCCAAGGACGACACCGCCGACGGGAGTGTCCCCGGAAGGCTTCCCGAACGCGACGACTCCGTCGACTGTTCCTCCGCCGCCGCGAAGTGCATAGCACTGACGTTCGACGACGGCCCCGGCGCGCGAACCCCGGAGCTGCTCGACGCGCTCGCCGAGTACAACGCGAAGGCCACGTTCTTCCTCACGGGCCAGCCGGCACGCGAGCATCCGGAGACCGTGCGGCGCGAATACGCGGAAGGCCACGAACTCGCCAACCACACGGTGACCCACTCCGACCTCACCACGCTGGACAAGTCCGAGGTCCGCGAGGAACTCACCACCGTCAACGCCCTGGTACGCCGTGAGACCGGCTACACCCTGGACCTCATGCGACCGCCCTACGGCGCCACCAACGACAAGGTAGCGCAGGTGTCCCGTAGCGAGGGACTCGCAGAGATCATCTGGAGTGTCGACACCAACGACTGGAAGAACCGCAATGCCGGGAAGGTCCGCAAAGAGGCGCTGAAGAACGCGAAGCCCGGTTCGATCGTGCTCATGCACGACATCCACGGGACCACGATCGACGCGGTGCCCGACATCCTGGAGCGGTTGGAGGAACAGGGTTACACCATGGTGACGATCTCGCAGCTCCTCGGGGAGACCGAACCCGGCGAGTCCTACTACAACGGCCACCCGGACGAGGACGGGGAGGAGTGACACGCCCATCCGGCCGGAACCGGAACGAAGGGCGGGCGCGAACCACTCGCCACGGGCGTACCATGGACCGCTGGGACTCCCTCGGCGCAGTTTCGGGAACCGGCGTGGATACCCGGAAAGACCGGCCTCGTGTCCGATCGTGTCGCCCTCTCGTCGGGGGTGTGGCGGGCATGGCGCGGGTTCTGCCCGGCATCAAGCGACCGGGTTATTCCCCGTATTTTCGGGAACGCGGTGAGAGGGGCCACACGTCCCCGGCAGGAAGAGCACCCTCCGGCTCGAGGTAGAGGAAAGGGACCACCCCATGGCCGTTGCGTGCGCCCGTGACTACACGTGGTTGCGGGAAACTCAGCCGGACTTGGCAGAAGCCTTCTGCATCTCTTACGTCCGCGGACTGAACAAAACCGAAGCTCTCGGCCGACTCGGTGTGGCTGAGCGAAACCTCCGTTGCCTCCCCATAGCCGAGGCCCTGGAAGCCGGGCTGTGCGCCGAGGATCCCCCACCGCTGACCGCTCACGCGTTCCTGACGAACGGATGGGCGGTGATCGTGGAACCGACAGGCTGCCGTGCCACCCGCCCGGAGTGCTACCGGGCTCTCTCGGCCGAGACCGAGCTGGTCTCGGTGCGGGTCATCATGGGACACCGGTACGAGTTCCGTTGGGTTATCGACAGCGTGCTACAGACGTTCTTTGACGCGCAGTCCCCCACCTGCCGCAGGGGAACCCGTCCCGAGGCGCTCGGCGAGGACATGCGGGCGCTCGGGTTGGACGGAAGTGATGACTCCGCCGATCCGGGAGCGGCCGCGTTGGCCCTGGCCGAACGGGTGACCGGTAGGCGGATCGGCCCTGGCGACCTGAACGGCCCACTGTTGGGTGCCGAGCTCGACACGGCGGTACCGCTGGCGACTGGCTAGTGGCGGCAGGCTCCTCCGCCGGAGAGGGAAACTCTCCGCACCCGCGCGGCTGGGGCCTGCCTAACCGCACGGCCCGTCAAGAGCCGACCGGGGCACCGGGTCCGCGGCCGGGTGGGCCGCGGTTCCAGGTCGGGCGGCCACGCGCGCTTGTCTCCCGCTAGGTCCTGTTTTGGACGCTGTTCGTCGCGAGCGGCGTCTCCAATGCCGCCCGGCACGGCCGGTCAGGGAGGCGGAGCGGACCCTCCGCCGACCGGCGGGAACGCCGCCGGGCGGTGTGCCGGGGCGGCGCGCAGCAGGACAAGCGTCCGAAAAACAGGACCTAACCGCCGTCCGGATCGGCGGCGACGCCGGTACCGACCGCCTCCGCCACGGAACCGTAACCGGCGGAGCGGGCCAGTTCCACCAGCCCCCGGTGTATCCGGCGCGGCCAGAAGGGACCGTAGTAGATCAGGCCCGTGTACCCCTGGAGGAGGGTCGCTCCCGCCCGGATGCGTTCCCACGCGTCCTGTGGTGTCTCTATCCCGCCCGCCGCGATGAGCACCAGCCGTGTTCCCACGCGAGCCCGCAGGCGGCGGAGCACGTGCAGCGAGCGTCGTTTCAGGGGCGCACCGGACAAGCCGCCGGCGCCGGCGGCCTCCACCACGGCGGGAGCGCTGGCCAGCCCCGAACGCGTGGTGGTCGTGTTGGTCGCGATGATGCCGTCCAGCCCCAGCTCCATGGCGAGGTCCGCCACGGCGTCCACCGCCTCGTCCGTGAGGTCGGGAGCGATCTTGACCAACAGTGGTGTCCGCGGATGGGACCCCTCGCCCAGCGCTTCCCGCACCCCAGCGAGGAGGGGACGCAGGCGGTCAACCGCCTGGAGGTCGCGCAACCCCGGTGTGTTGGGGGAACTGACGTTCACTACCAGGTAGTCGGCGGTGGGGGCGAGATGCCGCGCGCTGGCGACGTAGTCCGCGACCGATTCGCTGTCCGGAACCACCTTGGTCTTCCCGATGTTCGCACCGGTGACGGGGGAACACCCGCGTCGGCGGAGGCGGCGAAGGCGCCGTGCCGCCTCGGCGGAACCACGGTTGTTGAATCCCATCCGGTTGACGATGGCCCGATCGGCTGTCAGGCGGAACAACCTCGGCCGCGGGTTTCCTGGTTGCGGCTGGGCGGTGACCGTGCCGACCTCCACGTAACCGAACCCGAGTGCGGTGAGCGCCTCGACCCCGTCGGCGTTCTTGTCGAATCCGGCGGCGATGCCCAGCGGCCCCGGGAACTCCCGGCCGAACGCCGTCACGGCCAGTTCCTGATCCCCTGGCTCGGACACGCGCCGGAGCGCTCGTCCGACTCCCGGGACACGCACCGCCGCGCGCAGCGCGTCGAAGCTCCACCGGTGCGCCGTCTCAGCGTCGATGCGGCGCAGCACTGTGTGGAAGAGCAACCGGTAGAGCACGACTATCCCTCTCCGTTGCCCTCGCGGTCGGCGAGGTAGCGTTCCAGCTCCGCGCCGAGTTCCTCCGCGGACGGAAGTGCGGACTCGTCGCCGGAGAGCAGCGCACCGCTGTCCTCGGTGGCCTCGCGCGCCGACATGTAATCGTCGTACTGCTGTTCCAGGTTGCTCACCACCCGCTGCACTTCCTCGGAGGCGGCAACCTGCTCCTCGATCTCCGTGTCGGTGTTGCGCGCGGCCTCCTCCAACGCCTCGGTGGGGAGCACCAGCCCCGTGGTGTCCGCCACGTACTCCAGGCCGGTGATCGCCGCGCGCGGATACTCCGCTTGGGAGAGGTAGCTGGGAACGTGGACGGCGTAACCGATGAAGTCGTGTCCCGCCTCCCCGAGCCGGTACTCCAGCAGCGAGGCGGCGCTGCCGGGAACACGTACCCGACCGATCCACGACACGTGCCCGGAGATGAGTTCGGAACGTGTCGCGTGCGCGGTGGCTGTGGCCGGACGCGTGTGCGGGACAGCCATCGGTATGCCGTGCACCCCGATAGTGAGGCTCACCGAGAGGCGTTCGATCAGTTCGCGCACCGCGGCGACGAACGCTTCCCACTCCCGGTCCGGTTCCATGCCGTACAGCACCAGGAACGGCGTCTCCTCCGCGTCCCGCAACAGGTACAGCCCGAGTGTGGGAGCGCTGTACTCGGTCCAGGTGTTCTCCACGAACGTCATGGTCGGCCGACGTGAACGGTAGTCCACCAACCGGTCGACGTCGAACGTCGCCACCTCTTCCGCGGTGGAGTGGTCGAACAGTGTGTCGGCCGCCTGGCGGCCCGCGGATCCGGCATCCACGAACCCGTCGAGGACGACCAGCATGACCAAGCCGGCGGCATCGACGTCGGAGTTCAGCTCGTACAGCTCAGCGGGGTCACGCACCAGGAAGCGTCTCCTATCTGTGCCAGGGGAAAGCGGCCATGCGCGGCGCGAGGCGCGGCTACGCCCACCGGCAGGTCCGGCCCCAGGATAGGTGATGGGAGGAACGGCGCCCGTCAACCCGTGCCGTCCTCCCACTCCCGGAGAGGTCACACCAGCCGGCGCACGCGCAGGCTCCGCAGCCGGTTGAGGATAGCCGCGATCTCGAACCGCCGCGGCATCGCGTAGTCACCGGAGAACCCCCGGCCCAGCGCCGTCACGCCGCCCTCGTCCAACCGCTGCTCGAGGACGTCCAGCGCCTGGGCCAGTGTCCGCTCCCCGTCGAGCAGCTTCTCCTCGGCCAGGACACGTAGCGCCAGCCCGGCCCCCACGATCTGCCCCGGGTCCACCAGCTGTGCCAGTCCCCGCACGTCGACGTCGTTCTCCCCGAAGGTCAGCACGTCCATGTCGCGGCGTTTCAGTTTGGTCTTCCCGCGTGATGTGGCACTGACCGAACGGGGGTCGACGACGCGGTGGGCCGGGGCGGTGAACTCGGCGTCCTCACGGTGGGAGGCGAGTTCCCTGGCACGGTCCACGACGTCGTAAGGCCGGTACTCGTCAAGCATGATGACGTTGTCGGCAACGTCGAAGTAGTCGCCGCTCGCCCCCATGACGAGGATCGTCGAGACCCCGTGCTCCCGGTGCAGCGGACGCACCAGGTCCACGAACGGTGTGAGCGGTTCCCGGTCACCGTGCACCAGGGCCTGCATGCGCTCGTCCCGGACCATCAGATTGGTGGCCGTCGTGTCCTCGTCGACGAGCAGGGTGTGTGATCCGGCCTCCAGCGCTTCGGCGATGTTGGCGGCCTGGGAGGTGGAGCCGGAGGCGTTCTCCGTGGAGAAGTCGGCGGTGTCCGAGCCTGTGGGCAGGTTGCGCACGAACGCGCTGACGTCGTTGCGCTCCACTCCGCGTCCTTCCTCCGCACGGATCTTGAACGCGTCGGACCGGGTCACCACCAGTTCCCGCCCGTCGCCGGGAACGTGGTCGTACACGCCGCGTTCCAGCGCGTGCAGCAGCGTGGACTTGCCGTGGAAGCCGCCTCCGACGACGAGTGTGATGCCCTCGGGGATACCGAGGCCGGACACGGTGCCGCGGTGCGGCAGTTTCACGCTGACCCGCAGGCTTTCCGGCGACTCGAACGGTACCGCCGCGCCCTCCATCGGGAGATCGCTGACGCCGCTGCGGCGCGGTAGCACAGCGCCGTCAGCGGCGAACGCCACGAGGCCCAGCGCCGGGAGCTGGTCGCGCAGCGCGGCCGTGTCCTCGACGGTGTCGGCGAAGGCGGTCGCCTCCGCGGCGTCCAACGCGTCCCACCTGAGGGCGTCCACCATGTCGGGGAGCCGTTCGCACAGCTCACGCTCGGCCGAGCGGGCGTCGATCTTACGCCCGTGGCCGGGAAGCTCGATGCCGAGGCGCAGCAGCACGTCCCCGTCGTGGATCCGTCCGGACGCCCGCTCGATGACCTCCTGGCCGCCGGCGTCGATGCGCAGGCTGGCGCCTTTGAGGTTCCGGTAGGCCTGCCGGACCAGGTAGTCAGCCGTGGCGCGGCGACGTACGGGAGAGTGCCAGGCGTGGTCGGGCATGTCGGCGACGTCGGCCGGGATCCGCACCGAGATTCGGGACGGCGGGGCGAACGGGTCGGACTGGACCCGGTCGATCGTCAGCGTGAAGTCCTCGAACTCCCAGTCTCCCGTCAGGGATTTGTAGCGGCCGTAGGAGGCGCCCGCCATCTTGCGGATCTCCTCCGAGAGCCGGGCGGCGTCACGCCTGCCACGGATCTCGGGCCCTGCCTTCTGATCCGGGCGCCCCCCGTTGCGGCGTTGCCCGCCGTACCGTCCGGACATGGACACGTTCCTCCTCTGACAGCTTGGTTACTGGTCCCCTGCTGCCGGATGCTATGCGTTCAACATCCCTGTGCTCGTCGCGCAGGACCGTGGGAGCGTCACCGTGTTCCGCCCACCCCGCGTTGTTCCGTTGCTCCCGTGTGTTCCGCGTCTCCGTGGGCGGTCCCACAACCGATCGGGGCGGGGCCCGCGCACCCGCCCTGTTCGGCATCGATCCGATAACTATGCACGGTTCCGGAAACCGTTTGCGGCAGGTCAGCGTCCCAGGTCAGACCAGCTGGGATCTGTCGGGCGGAGCAGAGAACTACATTCGTTCCGCGCCCTGGGAGTGTTCCTCGCGCCCGGGCTGCTGGGGTGGCATACGGCAGGCGGATGAGATGGGAGTTACTGATGCCGGAAGGCCGGCCACTGCTGCCAGGGGATCCACACAGCATCGGCGGTTACCGGATAACCGGCCGGCTGGGCAAAGGGGGCCAGGGTGTCGTCTATCTCGGCGCCGCACCCAACGGCCAGGCTGTCGCAGTAAAGGTCCTCGACCCGGACTGGGCGGCCGATCCCGGACTACGGCAGCGTTTCCAGCGCGAGGCCGCCGCCGCGCGGCGCGTCGCCTCCTTCTGCACCGCCCAGGTGCTCGACGCCGACTTCGTGTCCGAGCAGCCCTACATCGTCAGCGAGTACGTCGACGGCCCGTCGCTGAAGGAGCAGGTCGAACAACACGGGCCGCGTTCCGGAGCGGAGCTGCACCGTCTCGCCGTGGCCACGATGACCGCCCTGGTAGCCGTGCACGAGGCCGGGATCGTACACCGCGACGTGAAGCCGGCGAACGTACTCATGGCAGCCGAGGGCCCACGAGTGATCGACTTCGGCGTGGCCAAAGCCACCGATGTCACCACGGCCCAGACCCAGTCCGTGGTGGGCACCCCTGGCTACATGGCCCCGGAGCAGATCGCGGGGGGTGAGGTCGGGCCGGCCACCGACATCTACGCGTGGGGAGCGGTGATGGTGTTCGCCGCCACGGGACGCGCCCCGTTCACCGGTGACTCGGTACCTGCTGTCATACACCAGGTCATGACCACCACCCCCGACCTGGCCCAACTCGAGGAACCGTGGGCCAGTCTGGTCGAGACGTGCCTGGCCAAGGAAGCCAGCCAGCGCCCCTCCTCCGCCGACCTGCTGATGCGGCTTCTCGGTCGCGACGACGGCGGAGGCCGTGTTCCCCCTCCGGCCGACGGAGCGTCATCCGACGTTCCCGCCGACAGCGGCCCCACCACCGTTCGCTCGCGGCGTTCCGGGAAGAGGTCCGGCAGGCGGGCGGCGGTGCTCGGCTCCGCGCTGGCGCTCCTGGCCGCCGTGGGTACGAGCGGATACGTGGCGCTGGCCGACACGGGAGTACCGTTCTTCGGTTCCTCCGAGGACACGTCCCAGGCTGGCTCCCCCGCGTCCTCCCCCTCCGGTTCCGCTGGCCGGGAAAGCCCCGATGACGGGGGAACCGCCTCTCCCACCCAACCGGAGGAGCAGAAAACGGGCGAGGACGACCCCAGCGACGGGGCGGAGGCCGGCACCCAGGCGGAGGCCGAGACGGAGGCCAAGGAGGAGCGCCAGGAGCAAAAGGAGCAGGAGGACGGCGAGGACGAGCCACCAGCGCCCGAGGAAGCCGAGGAGAAGAACGACGACGTCACCTTCTCCTCGGAGTTCGCCGGGACGTGGGTGAGCCAGGGCACGTTTCCCGACGGACAGCGGCACGGCTACAAGGTGAGTATCGCCGAGGGTGAGAGGAAGGCCTCCGTTCTCACCGACAACGGGCCGTGCACCTGGAACTTCACACTGTTCCGCACGAACAACAAGAGTGGTTACGACGGTTCCGTCGACACCACGAGCTCCTGCACCCCGCATAAGGGAGGGGGCTTCTGGATCGACGGTGGACGGCTGGTTGTCATGCTCTGGGGTGAGGAGGGGAACTTCCAGGAGCACTTCTTCTGGTTCGACCGGCAGTAGGGAAGAGCCCCGGGCAGAGACAGCCCGACCCGAGGTGAACGGACTACCGGCGCGGGCCGTCCGCACGACACGAACGGTGCGAGTCCTGTTGACGTTCGTGCACACCCCCCGTAGAACTGACGCTGATCAGCACCCGCTGCTGCCGGCGGAGGTAGCCCATGCTCGTGGCCCGGCGGATCGCTGCGGTTCTCGCCGCCGCAGCCGTTCTCGCGGCCATGGGAGGGTGCTTTCCCGGCGCGGGCGGTGGGAACAAGGACGGAACGGTGACCATCTGGACCGTTCTCGTGCTGCCGAACGAGGTCGAACGGATGGAGTCCGTGCTCTCCTCCTACACCGACAGGACCGGTGTCGAAACGGAGCTGGTCGCCATCGACCCCGCCGACATGCCCACAGCCGTCACGAACGCGGCCGCGGCCGGGGAGCTCCCCGACGTGCTCCTGCACACGGTGGACCTGACCCAGGCGTGGGCGAGCAACGGCATACTCGACGCCGATGCCGCCGCATCCGTCGTCGCCTCCCTGGACCCGGCCACGTTCAACCCGACGTCGCTGGACCTGGTGAGTTCCGGTGGCCAGCCGGTCGCGGTCCCCAGCGACGGGTGGGGGCAGGTGATCTTCTACCGCACGGACCTCTTCGAGCGGGCCGGCCTGCGACCGCCGACGACCTACTCCGCCATCACCGAGGCGGCCCGTGTCCTGGACAGCGGTGACACGGCGGGCATCCTCGCGGGAACGTCGACCAGCACTCCCTACACGCAGCAGACCTTCGAGCACCTGGCGCTGGCGAACGGGTGTGAACTGCTCGACAGCGACGGGGAGGTCGCGTTCGACACCCCCGAGTGCGTCCACGCCGTGGAGCGCTACACCACCTGGATGACCGAGTACTCCGCTGGAGGGCAGCAGGACGAGCTGTCGACGCGGGCGACCTACCTGTCGGGACGCGCCGCGATGATGGTGTGGTCCCCCCACCTGCTCGACGAGATGAACAACCTCTCCACCGAGATCTCTCCCTCCTGTGATCCGTGTGAGGACGACCCGGGGTGGCTGGCGGAGAACACCGGGTTCGTGCAGCGGGTGAGCGGTCCGGACGGGTCCCCCGTCCAGTTCGGACAGACACTGAACTTCGGCATCACCCCGCACGGCGACGTGGCCGAGGCGAAACAGCTGGTGAGGTCGATGCTTTCCGACAGTTACGGGGATCTCCTCTCCGTCGCTCCGGAGGGGCAGTTCCCCATGCGTCCGGACTCCCGGGGCAGCGCGGGAAGGTACGTCGAAGAGTGGACCAGGGCTGAGGTGGGCGACGTGGACCGTTCCCGCACCGTGGGAGAGCTGCTCAGCGACGGGGAGGTGACGGCGGTCCGGGAGGGCGCCACGAGTTTCCGACGGTGGGGGATCACCGGCGGGCAGGGTGAGCTGGTGCGGGCGCTGTACGGCGAGTTCGTGGTTCCCCGGGCGCTGCAGCAGGTGCGGGAGGGGACGCTGACTCCGGAGGAGGCCACGCGGCAGGTCCAGCAACGGGCGGAACAGCTCAATGTCGACTGACCCGGCCGACCGGCCGGGCCCGCACCGCGTGGATCCCGGCCGGGAACGGCACGAAAGGGGCGGCCCAGTGGCATCGGAGCTCACCCGGCTGTTGCGTTCGAGCAGCTACTCCCAACGGATGTCACGTTTCGCGCTGGCCCTGGTCTCCCCCACCTTTCTCGTCGTGGCCCTGGTCGTCGTCGTGCCGTTCTTCTGGACCCTGTTCCTCGCGCTGACGGACGTCCGTCTGATCGACCTTCCCGACACCCACCTGTTCAACGCCGACTACACCGTGGACAACGTGACCCGGGTACTGTCCTCCGCGAACTTCTGGGAGAGCGCGGTGGTCACCGTCTGCTACACGTTCTTCGGCACGGTCGGATCGGTTGCCGTCGGGCTCGTCGCCGCACTCGCGCTGCGACGCGCGTTCCCCGGCAGGGCGCTGCTGCGCAGCCTCGTGCTGGTGCCGTTCGCCGTCCCCGTCGTGGCCGCGGCCCTGGTGTGGCAGACAGCGTTGGACCCGCAGTTCGGTTTCGTCAACGCCGCCGGACAGCGTTGGCTCGGGTGGGAGGAACCGGTCCTGTTCCTGAGTCAGCGCATGGCGCATCCCAGCGTACTCGGGGTCACTGTTCCCGTGCCGGTCGCCCTTCTCACCGTCATCGCGTTCGAGGTCTGGCGTTCGTTCGCGTTCTCCTTCCTGTTCCTGCTGGCGCGGTTACAGGCCGTCAACGGCGAGCTCGTGGAGGCGGCACGTATCGACGGGGCCGCTCCCAGCCAGGTGTTCCGACATGTCGTGCTGCCGCAGCTGGCGGGGGTGATCAGCTTGCTGCTGATGCTGCGTGCCATTTTCATCTTCCAGAACTTCACCGACATATACCTGCTGACAGGCGGGGCCGGAGGAACACAGGTACTGAGTGTGCAGGTGTACGAGTATCTGACCGCGCGCAGTGACCTGGGAGGGGCCTCGGCTCTCGGACTGGTCATGGCCGCCGCCATGGGCGTCCTGCTGGTTGGCTACATCTGGCGCACCGAACCGCGGAGCGGGAGGCGGGCATGAGCGGAACACGACGCCACCGGGCCACGGCCGCCACCCGGCGTTGGGACCGGGAACGGGTTGAGGACCTGGTGTTCGGCAGCGCGGCCTGGTTGGTGCGGGCAGCGCTGCTGCTGGCGTCCGGGTTGCCGTTGGTGTACCTGGTCGCGCTGTCCATGCGCCCCCTGGAATCGCTGCTGGCCAACCCGCTCCGGATCCTGCCGCGGGCCACCGAACTCACCCTCGGGAGTTACCAGCGGGCCCTCGCTCCGGCTGACGAAGGCGGTTACGGCATCGGCGGGTTCCTGCTGAACAGCCTGCTCGTCGGGTCGGGGACGGTGGTCTGCGCTCTGGTGTTCTCGGTACTCGGTGCCTACGCCGTGAGCCGGTTCGACTTCCTGGGAAGGCGCGCCCTGAGCGTGCTCTTCCTGTCGGTCTACCTCTTCCCGGCGGTGGTGATCGCGATTCCGCTGTTCGTCATCTTCACCGGCATGGGACTGCGTGGCTCGCTTCCGGCTCTCGTGGTGATCTATCTGGCGCAGACGGTCCCGGCTGCCCTGTTCATGCTGCGGAACTTCTTCGCCGCCCTCCCGGAGGGAATAGAGGAGGCCGCCGCCATCGACGGCTGCGGGGGGCTGCGCACGGTGTGGCACATCGTGCTTCCGCTGGCTGTGCCGGCGCTGGCCGCGACGGCGCTGTACGTCTTCATCGTCGCCTGGAACGAGTTCCTGTTCGCCCTGTTGTTCCTGCTGGAGATCCAGGAGAGCTGGACCGTGTCGATCGGGATCGCGCTGTTGGACAACCAGGATGTCGCGCCGACGGTGCTCCTCGCGGCCTCGGTCGTCATGACGGTACCGATCGTCCTGGTGTTCCTGCTCGCGCAGCGGGTTTTCACCGAAGGCCTGTCCGCGGGGGCGACGAAGGAGTAGGTGTCGGATGGTTCCGGTCCCACGAGACTCGCGTACCGCAGCCCCACACGAGGGGTCCGGTGCGCACGGGTTGCTGCGCCGGGTGCTGGGTGAGCGGTGCGCCGATTTCACCCCCGTCACCATCCCCGCCCAGGACGGCCGCGACGTCTTCGAGGTGGAGAGCACGCGGAGTGGTGTGGTGCTGCGCGGTTCGTCCCCCGTCGCCCAGGCCTCGGCGCTGCGCTGGTACCTCACCCGCGTGTGCGAGAGCGATGTCTCCTGGGACACGCACACGGTCGCGCTGCCGGCACGGCTTCCCGGCGTGGGGCGTTGCCGTAGGGTGACGCCGTTCCGGCACCGCTACTGTTTCAACTTCTGCACGTTCAGTTACAGCATGGCGTTCTGGGGGTGGCCGGAGTGGGAGCGGGAGATCGACCGCATGGCGCTGCACGGCGTCACCATGCCTCTGGCCGTGACCGGCCAGGAAGCGGTGTGGCAGCAGGTGTGCCGACGGTTGGGGATGGAGGACGCGGAGACCCGCGTGTTCCTCGGCGGGTCGGCCTACCTGCCGTTCACCTGGATGGGATGCACCGAGGGGTGGGGCGGGCCGTTGCCCCAGTCCTGGATCGACGCGCGTGCGGAGCTGGGGAGACGCATCGTGGAACGCGAGCGGGAGTTGGGGATGACTCCGGTGCTGCAGGCGTTCGCGGGCCACGTTCCGGCGCGGTTGGACCGGGGGGAGCGGATGCGGTGGTTCGATTTCACCACCCGGATGCTCGACCCGCGCGATCCGCAGTTCCAACGGATCGGCGGCATGTTCCTCACCGAGCAGGTGAGTCGGTTCGGCACGGACCACTGGTACGCGGCCGACCCGTTCATCGAGATGACGCCCTCGTCCGGTGAGCCGCGCGAACTGGCCCGAGTGGCCCGAGCCGTGCACGAACCGATGGTGGCGGCCGATCCGCAGGCGGTGTGGGTGATGCAGGGATGGCCGTTCGCCTACCGCGACGACTTCTGGCGGCCCGAGCGGGTGCGGTGTTTCCTCGGGGCGGTTCCCGACCGGCACATGCTCGTGTTGGACCTGTGGGGGGAGCAGCGCCCGTTGTGGCGGGAGACCGCGGCTTTCCACGGCAAACCGTGGGTGTGGTGTATGGTGCACAACTTCGGCGGCAGGCCGGGGATGCACGGCAAGCTCCCCCGCGTCGCTTCCGAACTCGACGACGCCCGACAGCACCCGGGGCGCGGCGACGTGCACGGTGCGGGGCTCGCCATGGAGGCCTCGGGAACGGACCCGGTCGTCTATGCCCACTGGGCCGACGAGGTGTGGCGCGAGCGGTCCGCCGATGTCCGGCGGTGGGTCGGCGAGTACGCGGCACGCCGTTACGGACGACGCGACGAGAGGGTGGAGCGGGCGTGGCGGCTGCTACTGGACACCGTCTACTCCGTCTGGCACACGAGCGGCCCCCCGGTGTCGGTCGTCGCGTCCCGGCCGACGGTGGAAGCTGGGCTCGACGTTGCCGCCCCGCTACGTCCCGATTCCGGTGCGCCGGCGTGGAACCCCGCCGCTCTCGCCCGGGCGTGGCGACTGCTACTGGAGGCAGCCCCGGCGGAGGCGGACGCGCCCGGCAGCGCTTACGGGCGGGATCTGGTTGACGTGGGCCAACAGGTCCTCGCGAGAGCCGGGAGGGAGATCCACCGCCGCGCCGTCGCCACTTTCCGGGCGCGCGACGGCCAGGCGGCGAGAGCCCACTTCGCGGAGTTCCTGGAACTGGTCAACGACCTTGAGACGCTGTTGACCACACGGGAGGAGTACGCGCTGGACCCGTGGCTCGACGCCGCCCGTGCGTGGGGCCGCACCGAGGAGGAGCGCAACGTCCACGAGTGGAACGCCCGCAGGATCGTCACCGTGTGGGGACCCCGGGAGAGCCGGTTGCAGGACTACGCGGGGCGCCACTGGTCAGGGTTGGTGGGGGGCTACTACCTTCCGCGGTGGCGGTTGTGGACGACGTTCCTCGGTCATGCTCTGGCCAGGGGCGGGACGCCCGACGCGGAGGGGTTCGACCGCGCTCTCGGTGAGTGGGAGGAGCGCTGGTGCTCCTCGCGGGAGCGGTACTCGCCGCTGTCCCGCCCAGCGACGGTGGCGACCTCGCGGCGGCTGTTCGCGCGCTACGCCGACATGTGTGAGTGAGCGGGAGAGGTCCGCTTCCGGGGGCTGACCGGTTACGCGTTCATCCCCACTCCCCGCTGCAGGGCTCGTCGAGGATGAACATGGTCTGCGTGCTGCGGACCTCCGGTATGCGCTGCAGACGCTCCAGGACGAAGATCCGGAGCGCCTCGGCGTCGGCGACGCGCACGAGCAGGAGCAGGTCCACGTCACCCGAGACCAGAGCCGCGTGGTCCACCTCGGGAATGTCCCGCAGGTAGTCCCGGAACTTCTCCCACGAGTGCTGGTCGATACGTACCGAGACGTACGCCGCCAGCCCTCTCCCGCACTTCTCGGGATCGACGGTGGCGCTGAATCCGGTGATGACCCCGCTGTTGCGCAACCGCCCCAGGCGGGCGTAGGCGTTCGCTCGCGAGATGTGCGCCTGTTCCGCGAGCGCTCGGACGGACATGCGCCCGTCGTTGCGCAACAGGTCGATGATGGTCCGGTCGATGCTGTCGATGTCGGCGGACATGTGTCTCACCTCATAGTGTCCAAATCATGGACAAAGTAGACGAATTGTCGACAGAAGCCAGAACAGAAGCCAGATGTCTGGTTTCACGCATGAGATATGGACACTATGCGGTGATGTAGCTCATATTCAAGACATGAAGCGCACAGATGAGCAGCCCGCACCGGTTCCTCCACTCCCCTCGTTGGAACCGTTGCGGTTGGTGGCCCCGGACGGGAGCCGCGTCTCCGGACCAGCCTTCGACTCCCCCGACCACAGCACCCTGGTCGCGCTGTTGCGGGCGATGGTCATCGGACAGCGCTTCGACAACCAGGCCAGCACCCTCGCCCGGCAGGGGCGACTCGCGGTGTACCCCTCCTCCCGCGGCCAGGAGGCGTGCCAGGTCGGCGGAACGCTGGCTCTGGCGCAGCGCGACTGGCTCTTCCCCACCTACCGCGACTGTGTGTCCCTCGTCTCCCGTGGTGTGGACCCGGTCGAGGTACTCACCCTGCTCCGTGGTGACTGGCACAGTGGTTACGACGCCGAGACCCACCGTTGCGCTCCGCAGTGCACCCCGCTGGCCACCAACGCCTCACACGCTGTGGGGCTCACCTACGCGGCACGGCGGCGCGGAGAGAACGCCGCCGCTCTGGTCCTGATGGGAGACGGCGCCACCAGTGAAGGCGACGCCCACGAGGCCTACAACTTCGCCGCGGTCTGGAACACGCCGGTCGTGTTCCTGATCCAGAACAACCACTGGGCGATCAGCGTCCCGGTCCGGGAACAGTCGGCCGCCCCCACCCTGGCGCACAAGGCGCTCGGCTACGGGATGCGCGGCTACCACGTGGACGGGAACGACGCCGCGGCCGTCCACGCTGTGGTCTCCCACGCACTGGCGGAGGGCCGTTCCGGCGCCGGGCCGACGATCATCGAGGCCCGGACCTACCGTCGCGGGCCGCACACCAACTCCGACGATCCCCGGCGCTACCGCGACGAGGACGAGGCCAGACAGTGGGCGGAGCGCGACCCGGTGCAACGGCTCGAGACGCTGTTACGCGCCGAGGGCCTGCTGGACGACGGAGAGATGGAACGCATCGAGGCCCAGGCCGAACAGGTGGCCTCCCGGGTGCGGGAGAGGGTCGCAACGGACGGGCGTCCGACTCCCAGCGAGCTGTTCTCCCACGTCTACGGCTCCGCTCCCGCTCTGCTGGCGCGGCAACGCCAGGAACTACTCGGCGAGATCCAGGAGGGCTGAATGGGAGAGATCAGCCTGGCACGGGCTCTCAATCAGGCGCTGCGGGACGCACTGGCCCACGACCCCGACGTCCTGGTGTACGGCGAGGACGTCGGCCGGCTCGGCGGAGTGTTCCGGGTCACGGACGGCCTGGCGTCGGAGTTCGGTTCCGAACGGTGCTTCGACTCCCCCATCGCCGAGGCCGGCATCGTCGGGACGGCTGTCGGCATGGCCATGTACGGCCAGCGCCCGGTGGTGGAGATGCAGTTCGACGCTTTCGCGTATCCCGCATTCGAACAGATCGTCTCGCACGTCTCCAAGATGCGTAACCGCACCCGGGGAAGTGTGGAGCTTCCCCTCGTGATCCGGATCCCCTACGGCGGGGGGATCGGCGCGGTCGAGCACCACGCGGACTCCTCCGAGGCCTACTACGCGCACACTCCTGGTCTGCGGGTGGTCACTCCCGCCACCCCCGCTGACGGTTACTCGATGTTGCGGGAAGCGGTCGAGGCTCCCGACCCGGTGATCTTCCTGGAGCCCAAACGCCGGTACTGGAACACGGCGGAGGTGGAGACCCCCCTGCGCACCGAACCCATGGAACAGGCGGTGGTGCGGCGCGCGGGCGAGGACGTCACCCTGCTCGCCTACGGGCCGATGGTGGCCACCGCCCTGGAGACGGCCGAGGCCGCGAACGAGACGGGGCGGAGCGTCGAGGTGATCGACCTCCGCAGCCTGTCCCCGTTCGACGACACGACCGTCGCCGCCTCGGTGCGCCGGACGGGGCGGGCGCTCGTGGTGCACGAAGCCTCCACTTTCGGCGGTTACGGCGCGGAGGTGGCCTCCCGGGTGACCGAGGCGTGTTTCCACTACCTGGAAGCCCCGGTGCTACGTGTCGGCGGCTTCGACATCCCGTACCCCCCGCCGGCCCTCGAGGAGCACCACCTGCCGCACGTGGACCGGATCCTGGATGCCATCGACCGGCTGCAGTGGGAGTCCACCTGGGTTCCGGCGCAGTCGCCCCCACCCGAGCGCCCCGACGCAACCGCACAGCACCCCAGCCGGCCGGAGGCACGCGCATGAACGCGTCCGTCGAACAGTTCGCTCTCCCCGATCTCGGCGAGGGATTGACCGAGGCCGAACTACTGCGATGGCTGGTCGCGGTCGGGGACACGGTGGCAGTGGACCAGCCGGTGGCCGAGGTGGAGACCGCGAAGACCACGGTCGAGGTCCCCGTACCGTTCTCGGGGCGTGTGTCCGCCCTGCACGCCGCTGCCGGTGAAACCATCGGGGTCGGGGCAACACTGCTCAGTGTCGACAGCTCCACCGTCGACGGCTCCACTCCGACGGACCGGACTCGGTTCGAGGGGGCCGGGGAGCCGGCGGCAGAGGCCCCGAACGGTGGCGGGCGCTACGACAGCGCGGGTGACACGGTTTCCGGTGCCGTCCTGGTGGGTTCCGGAGTGAAGACGGGCGCCCGCACACGGCGGCGCGCCGCTGGGGCGGACACGTCCCGGACAATGGCGTCCGGGGCGGCGTCCGCCTCCCACGAGCGAGGGACGGGACGTGTCCCGGTGGTGTCACCGCTGGTCCGGCGTCGGGCGCGCGAGTACGGGATCGACGTCACGGAGCTGTCGGGGAGTGGAACGGGCGGCATGGTGCTGCGGCGGGATGTCGAGGAAGCCATCGGCACCCTCGCGTCCCGGCAGCAAGCCTCCGCTTCCGACACGGCCGCACACGCCGCGGAGGCCCAACGCGTCCCGTTGGGCCCGGCACACCGCGCCATGGCCGAACGGGTCGCCCGCTCCCGCCGGGAGATTCCCGAGGCGACGGTGTGGGTGGACGCTGACGCCACCGGCATGCTGGACGCCCGTTCCGCTCTGAACGCCTCCGACCCCCAACGGCCGGTGAGCGTGCTCGGCCTTCTGGCGAAGTTCTGCCTGCTCGGGCTGCGGCGCTTCCCGGAGCTCAACTCCCGGTTCGACGCCGCGCGTGAGGAGGTCGTGCGGTTCTCCGGTGTCAACCTGGGTTTTGCCGCCCAGACTTCCCGGGGACTTCTCGTGCCCGTCCTCCACGGCGCGCAGCACAGGAGCCTACGGGAGCTCTCCGCCGAGTTGCGGCAGCGGACGGAAGCCGCGCGTTCGGGCTCCCTGGCACCCGCCGAGCTGAGCGGCGGCACCTTCACCGTGAACAACTACGGGGTTTTCGGTGTCGACGGTTCCGCTGCGGTCATCAACCATCCGGAAGCCGCCATCCTCGGTATGGGCCGGATCGTCAACCGGCCGTGGGTGTGCGGTGACCAGCTCGAGGTTCGTCCGGTCACCGAGCTGACCCTGGCGTTCGACCATCGGGTCTGTGACGGTGGCCAGGCAGGCGGCTTCCTCCGTTTCGTCGCCGACTGCGTGGAACGGCCGGCGGTGCTGCTGGACGACGTCTGAGCCGGCACGGGCCCCTGCGGGTTCAGGGCAGGTACACGTGATCCGTCGGATTACTTGCGCAACCCGGAGGTGACACGTTGCCAGGTCTGGGCCGCGCGTTCCTGGGCACGGCGCACCCCGTCCGACTCCCGGACCGACTGCGCGTAACGGCGCCCCTCGGTCGCCAGGGTGGACGGCAGCCGACGCCAGCCCTCGATGGTGCGTAGTGAGGCGAGGCGGTGACGGCCGCTGTTGTTCCCGCCGGCCGCGCTGAACACGGCACTGGGACGCTTGGCGAAGATGAACGCCACGAGGAGGGCGGGAAGGAGCGCCAGCAGCAGAGCGCCGGACGCGAGGGGGAGATCGTTCCCCACCAAAGATATGCCCGACATGTCGTTTGCTGCGGTTTCGGCCTGGGTACTGCTGCCATCGGAGGACTCGTCTTCCGGTTGCCCGTCAGCCTCCTGCTGCTCCTGTGGCTGGCCCTCGGCTTCCTGCTGATCCTCCTCGGGCTGGGCTTGCTCCTCCTGCTGGCCCTGCTCGGCCTTTTGCTGCTCGTTGTCCTGCGGCTGCGGGTCGGACTTCTGCTGCTCCTTGTCCTTCCCGTCGGCCGCTTCCTCTTCCTCCGGGAGCTGCGACACAGCGCCGTCGCACTTCTCGTTGGGGGAGCCCATGGGGTGCGGGGCACCCTCGTCGCCGTGGCCGTCTCCCCACTTGGTGATGGTGTAACTGAGGTCCTCGAGGTGGCCCTGGCCGCCGCTGACGGTGAGGCTGTCGGAGTTCCACGAGGAGTCGGTCAGCTCGGCGAACGTCTTGCCGTCCAGGTCGAGCAGGACATCGCAGCCCTCAGCCGGATGCCCCGGGCCGCGGTCTCCGATGAAGAAGTCGGCCTTCTTTCCGTTGTACTCGACGTAGCCCTCGGTTCCGAGGGGCCAGCTCGGGCTGGCGAAGAGCCCCTTCTGCATCGGCTCTCCGGACGCGGGAGCACCAGTGTCTCCGTTGATTCCGGATCCGTCGTCCCAGAAATAGGAAGCTTTTACTTCGCCGGTCTGTACAGGATTGTCAGAACTCATGAATCAAAACCAGGTCGGGGAACGGGGCCGAGCGAGACCGGCAGCACAAGAGGCACAGGTGTCCTGAACCCGCCGTTCGGGCGGGTAAAAACCGTCTTATGCCTGGGGTTTACCGCGACTGGGGCGGCAGACGCACGGGCGTGTCCGCCATCGATGGAGAGGATGGCCCTGGGCACGGGAAGTGTGCCCGCCCGCTGTGGATGGGGGTCTCTTTCCCGGACGTGTGGCACGTCCGGGGCCCGGCATCGGTGGTGATCCGATCGTCAACTCCAGATCACGAACCGATCACGAAAGACTCTAACCCATGAAAAAGTAAAACAAGCAAGGAGATCGGGTAAAAATATGAATTGCCGCGGGGTTCCCTCTTTATGCGCATGCCAAACTTCCGGCACATAGGGGAATCGAAAGGCAAAACAGCAGCAACTGGGAGCTCTGCCACACCCGGGTGTGATCCGAGTCTCACCGTGGGGTCACGGACGCCGGCCTCAGGTCACCTGTGAGCGGCGGGAGAAGCGCGGAGCGCGCCACACACCGGTCTCCACCACGTCCCGTAGGCAGGCCGCCGCGTCGAAAACGTCCACGTAGCCCACGTAAAGCGGAGTGAAACCGAAACGCAGCACGTCCGGAGCACGGAAGTCCCCGATCACACCGCGCTCGATCAGCGCCTGCATGACGGGGTAGCCATCGGGATGGGACAGCGAGACCTGGCTGCCGCGTCGAGCCGCTGGCAGCGGGGTCACCACCCCGAACCCCGCCGCAGCGGTGAGTTCGATGAACAGCTCGGTCATGGCGAGGCTCTTCGCACGCACCTCGCCCAGGTCGGCGCGGAGCCACATGTCCAGACTGGCCTCGAGCGCGGCGTCGGCCACGAGCGGTTGCGAACCGCTGAGAAAACGGGTGGCGCCCTCGGCGGGCTGGTACTCGCCGGCGAAGTCGAACGGGCGCGCGTGACCGTGCCACCCGGAGAGCGGCTGGCGTGCCGTGTCGTGGTGCCGTTCCGCCGCGTACGTGAAAGCCGGCGCTCCCGGGCCACCGTTGAGGTACTTGTACGTACAGCCGACAGCGAAGTCGACGCCGCACTCCGACAGGTGGACCGGGAGAGCTCCTACGCTGTGGCACAGGTCCCAGACCACCAGCGCCCCGCTCTCGTGCGCCATGCGGGTGATCTCCGCCATGTCGCGCAGCTCCCCCGTGTGGTAGTCGACGTGGCTGAGGAGCACCACTGCCGCGTCCCCGGGGGCCAGCGCCTCACGCAGGCTCTGTCGTCGCGGGTCGTACCGGCGTTCGGAGACCCCCATCAGCTCCGTCACGCCCTGGGTGATGTACAGGTCGGTGGGGAAGTTGCCCGACTCACCCACCACGACACGACGTCGGGGGTTCAACCGCAGCGCGGCGACGAGCACCTTGAACAGGTTCGCCGAGGTCCCGTCCCCCACGACCACCTCGTGCGCGGCAGCACCGATGAGCGGTGCCACCTTCGCCCCCAGGTCCCGGGGTTTCTCCCACCACCCCGCGTCGTTCCAGCTCCGTACGAGGTGCTGCCCCCACTCCTGCTCCACCAGTGCCGCCACCCGCTCCGGCGTGGCTGCGGGCAGGGCACCCAGGGAGTTGCCGTCGAGGTAGATGGTTCCCTCGGGAAGTACGAACTCGGAACGGAACCGGGCGAGCGGGTCCCGGGCGTCCAGCCGTGCGCACTCCTCGCGCGTGGGAGTGTTCCTCGTCACCGCATTCCCTTCCGTTACGCAGAACCCGAATGTCTCAGATGTTGCCGCGCAGCGACCACAGTTCCGGGAACACGTCCTGCTGGGCGTTTCTGGCCAGCCATTCCAGACCGGCCGAGCCGCCCGTCCCCGGCTTGGCTCCCAACGAACGTTTGACCGCCATCAGGTGCCGGTGCCGCCACCGGGTGACCCGCTCGGCAGTGTCCACCAGTGTCTCCGCCAACGTGAAAAGCTCGTTCTCCGGCCGGTCGTCGGCGTACACCTCCGCCCAGGCACGCTCCACCTCGGTGTGGGGAGTGTAGGGCTGGCTCCAGTCCCGTTCGGCCCGTTCGGCAGGGACCGGTAGGCCAGCGCGGCGCAACAGCCGCAGGGCGGCGTCGTAGAGGCCCGGTTGTATCAGGGCCTGTTCCAGCGGGGCGCTGATCTCCGGCATCCCGTCGTAGGGCCGCACCATGGCGGCGGACTTGTTGCCCAGGAGGAACTCCAGGTGGCGATAGTTCGGGGAGTGGAACCCGGAGGCCGCCCCCAGTTCCTCCCGGAACCGCGCGAACTCGGTGGGTGTCAGCGTCTCCAGAAGCTGCCACGACTGGACGAGCACGTCCTGGGCGTGGTGCGCGCGGCGCAGCTCGGCGCAGGCCCGGGTGACACTGTCCGCCTCCAGCTCATCCCGCGCCCGTTCCCAGCGCTGCCGCACCAGAGCGAACAGCAGTTCCATCACCTGGGTCGTGACGAGGAAGGAGTACTCCTCCGGTTCGCTGCTCAACGGCCGCTGCAGGGTGAGCAGCGTGTCGATCCCGCCGTAGCGCATGTAGCCGACGGCCTGACCGGCGGCGAGCGAGGGATCCCCGTCTCCTCGACCGGACTGGCCGGTATCCGTGGGAGAACGCCACGGCTCCTGCGACGTGGCAACCATCGATGGCACCTCTTTCCCGCCTGGGCGAACGCCGTCACAACCGGCACGGTTGCGCCCCGGTACCGGCCTGTTGTCAGCATGCGACACATCACCCGCGAAATGAATGACGCAGAACAACCGGTTTCCGATTTTCTCCTTCCTTCCACAAGGAAATACAGAAGTAAGGGTTACAATTGGAAACCATGCTGGACAGTGTCGATTGGCAGATCCTCGCCGAGCTACAGGCCGACGCCCGGCTCTCGTTCAACGAGCTCTCGCGCCGGGTGAACCTGTCCGCCCCCGCCGTCACCGAACGGGTACGCCGCATGCACGACAGCGGGGTGCTCACCGGTTACCACGCGCACGTCGACCCGGCCGCCGCGGGCCTGCCCGTGACCGCCCTGGTCCGGATGGAGTGCTTCGGGCCACGGTGTCTGCTCCGCGACGCGGAGACCATGTCCCGCCCGGAGATCCTCCAGCTGCACCGTGTCACGGGAGACGCGTGTTGCGTGCTTTTCGTCGCGGTCCGTTCCATGCCGCACTTCGAGGACGTCATCGACCGCCTCTCCGAGCACGGCCGCCCCTCGAGCACCATGGTGCTCTCCAGTCCCGTATGGTGGCGCGAGGTCAGCCGACCCGAGTGATCACGACCCGGTCCTGCCGCTGGGCAACCGGAGCCGCGAGTTGAGGGACCATCGCGATGGAGAGCACGCCGCGCCGGCTCGTCGCCGGTGTCGTTCCGGGGACGCTGCTCAACGCGTTGAACTCGTCGATGATCGCGCTGGCGCTCGTGCCCATCGAACGGCACTACGGCACCGGCCTCGCCACCGCCACCTGGCTCATCTCCGGTTTCTACCTCGCCGCCACCGTCTGCCTGCCGCTCATGGGGCGCCTCGCCGACCGCTTCGGAGCCCGCCGGGTGTTCGTAGCCGGGCTACTGCTCGTCTGTGTGACCTCCGCGGCCGCGCCGCTGGCCCCCAACATATGGTTCCTGGTGGCCGCCCGCGTACTACTCGCCGTGGGAACGTCGGTCGCTTTCCCAGCGGCGATGGCGGTGTTCCGCGCCACGCTCGCCGGTGGCCCCCCACAGGCGGCGATGGCGGCCGTGGCCACCGCCAACTCCAGCAGCGCGGCGTTCGGCCCGGTCCTGGGCGGACTGCTGGTGTCCACCTGGGGATGGCAGGCGATCTGGCTGGTCAACATCCCGGTCACGTTGCTCGGTATCGTGCTGGCGTTCTCCCTCCTACCAGCCGTCCCCGCACGTCCGCCGTCCTCACGGAGCAGCCTGCTCGCCGAACTCGACCTTCCCGGGATCGCCGCCTTCGTACTGGCGCTGGGCTCGCTGGTGGGGTTCCTCCTCTCGCTCTCCCAACAACCGCGCTGGTTGTTTCTCCCGCTCACCCTGCTCTCCGGGGCCGCCTTCCTCCTGCGCGAACGGCGCGCCACCACGCCGTTCATCGACCTCGCCGCGATCGGTGGCAACCGGCGGCTGGTGGGAGTGTTCGCGCAGAACACCGGCGTCAGCGTCGTGTTCTACATGGGCTTCATCGGGCTGCCGCAGTGGCTGCAGGGAGCGCGAGGGAAGGACGCGGGTCTGGCCGGAATGATCGTGCTTCCGCTCGCCGGCATCAGTGTCCTGGTGATGCCCCTGGTCACGCGACTGTTGCAGACCAGGGGAGAGCGGGTCGTACTCACGAGCGGAAGCCTGCTCCTCCTCGCCGGCTCCACCACACTCCTGCTCACGGACACGTCAACGCCGGTGTGGGCAGTGGTCACACTCGCGGCGCTGCTCGGGCTGCCGAACGCGTTCAACAACCTGGGGTTGCAGTCCCTCATGTACCGCGCGGCACCCGCCGACCACATCGGCACCGCGTCCGGACTGTTCCAGACGTTCCGTTTCCTCGGTTCGATCACCGCCTCGGCGGCGATCGGTGTCGCTTTCGGCACCGGAGTCACGGACGGTGGGCTACACACCATGGCCGTCATCATGACGGTCCTCTCCGTGGGTGTGGCGGCGGCCAACCTGCTGCGGCGGGGCTGACCTCTCTCCCGGACCCGGGTCACGTGTTGATACGGCGCATCCTCCGGCTTCCGAACACCAGGGCGACCGCGGTGACCGCGACGGCCACCATTCCGCCGTAGGCCACCGAGGGGGCGGAGAGATCCCCGGCGAACAGCGCGCGTTCCGCCTCCACGACGTAAACGATCGGGTTCGCCCGGGACACCGCGTAGAGCCAGTCCGGTGCGAGATCCATCGGCAGCAGGATTCCCGACAGCAGGATCAGTGGCAGGCTCACGGTCTGCAGTATGCCCGCGAAGATGTACTCCTCCCGGGCCACCATCGCTGCCAAGTAGGAGAAGATCCCCAGCCCGACGCCGAGGAGGGCGAGCAGCAGCAGTCCGAGAACCGCCCCGGGGAACGAGGGGTCGAAGCCGAACGGGACGGCGGCCGCGATCACGATCACGGCCTGCACCAGCAGCACCGTGATGTCGCGCAGAACACGTCCCAACAGTAGCGCCACCCGGCTGACCGGGGTCGTCAACAGCCGCTCGTGCGAACCGGACCGCAGTTCGGGCAGCAGCCCGAACCCGGCGAACGCGGTGCCGAACAAGCCGAGCATGGCCAGCAACCCCGGAACGAACCACTGCCAGGAGTCCGATCCCAGCGCTCCCGGCATGCCGGAGAGCAGCGGACCGAACAGCGCCAGGTACAGCACCGGTTGGAGCATGCCGAACACGAACACGGCCACGGGGTTGCGCAGGGTGGGACGCATCTGGCGCACGAAGATGAGCCACGTGTCGTGGAGGATACGCATCGAGAAGTCTCCTGGGTTCGGGGGTGGTCACCTACGCGGCGTTCTCGCGCAGGCTGCGGCCGGTGAGGGAGAGGAAGACGTCGTCCAGCGTCGGGCGGTGGACCTGGATGGTCCCCGGTTCGATTCCCGCGGTGTCGAGCGTGCGCAGCAACTCCGGTAGGGCCTTGTCACCGCGGTCGACCCGTAGCCGCACCGTCGTCTCGTCGTGGCTGTCCACCTCGGCACGGCGCGTTCCCGGCATACCGCCGGCCACCTTGGCCGCGTGCTGTGCGGCGTCGGGTGTGCCGGTGGTGAGGGAGATCTGGTCGCCGTCCACCCTCTCCTTGAGCTCGTCCGGGCTCCCGTCGGCGATCACGGTGCCGTGGTCGACCACCAGGAGCCGCTGGGATACGGCGTCCGCCTCGTCCAGGTAGTGCGTGGTGAGGACGATCGTCGTGCCCTCATCCCGGCGTAGCCGCTGGATGTGCTCCCACAGGTTGGCTCTGCTGTGCGGGTCCAGCCCGGTGGAGGGCTCGTCCAGGAAGAGCAGGGCGGGACGGTGGATGAGCCCCATGGCGATGTCGAGGCGTCGGCGCTGTCCCCCGGACAGCTTCGTCACGTTGCGCTTCGCGACACTGCTGAGTTCCAGCATGTCCAGCAGGTCCCCGGCCCGGCTGCGGGCCTCGGAGGCCGACATCCCGTAACAGCGCCCCTGGGTGACGAGCTCCTCACCGACGCGCTGGTCCTCTCCCGCGCTGTTCCCCTGTCCCACGTAGCCGATACCGCGCCGCACGGCACGCGGCTCGGTGACGACGTCGTGTCCGGCGACGAGCGCCCTTCCCGAGGTCGGCAGTAACAGTGTGGTGAGCATGCGGATGGTGGTGCTCTTTCCCGCCCCGTTCGGTCCGAGGAAGGAGACGAGCTCTCCCGCGTCGACATCGATGTCGACACCGCGCACCGCTGGGACGGTTTCACCGTTGGCCCGAAAGTTCCGTGTGAGTTCCCGCGTGTGGATCACAGTTCCTCCGTAAACAAATTTGACTAGCGTCAAACTAAGCCTCCCTGACCCAACTAGTCAAAATTTTTTACCGAGGGACTCGCCCGTTAGGTCCTGTTTTTGGACGCTGTTCGCCGCGAGCGGCGTCTCCGGTGCCGCCCGGCACGGCCGGCCAGGGAGGCGGAGCGGACCCTCCGCCGACCGACGAGAACGCCGCCGGGCGGCGTGCCGGGGCGGCGCGCAGCAGGACAAGCGTCCGAAAAACAGGACCTACGGCCCTCCGCCGCCGGAACCCGGCCCCTTCCCGAACGGGACGGCCACGTCGTCGGCCAGCTCGTAGGCTCCCCCCTCAACGCGCCGGAGCATGTCCCGGGTGAAGTCGCAGTCGGCCTGCATGTCGTATCTCCACCACTGGAAGAGTTCCCAGATGTGGGCGGGCTTTCCAGCGATCCCCTCGCCCTCCGTCCACTCGACCAGTTCCGCGTGGGAGGTCTCGAGCCGGGCGAGACGAAACCGGAGCAGGGACACGACGGTCCTGCGGTCCAGCGTGGGCATGAACGTGATCCCGGCACTGAAGAACTCGGGCTTGGCATCCCCGTCCGACAGGGCCGTGCGCAAGAGACGGAAGAACTCCTCCTCCCCCTGCTCGGTGAACTCATACAGCACGCGCTCCGGCCCCTCGTTGCTGCCCTCCACCCCGGCACTGTGCACCATTCCGGCTTTCGCGAGCTGGCGCAGGGCGTGGTACACGGAACCGGGCTTGACGTTGGCCCAGTGTTGGACTCCCCAACCGAGCAGTTCCCGACGCACCTGGTAACCGTGCGCCTGCTCGAAGGCACGCATCGCACCCAGTACGAGCAACCGCGTCGCCGTCATGACCTTCCACCTTCCACCTCCGATGCCCTTGACAACGATCCTAGGCGTGTGGACCCGGAACGAACCGGCACGGGGCGCCGGGCATCACGCCCTTTTAGGCAACACCGGGGCCTGTGCGTGGCACGCGGAGGCGAAACGGTGAGGTTCCACCACGGGGGCGGCCAGGCGGTTCCCGCACCGTGCCGGGGCCGTGGTCGGGCCGAACCGTCCGGCCTGCCCCGTGACGGTCGGCCTCACGACAACGGGTGGTCGCGGGTCTCCACCAGGGCGCATCGCCCGCCCACGTCGACGAGGCCGTCGGGGCCGGGGCGGAGGTCGATCCTGGACCCGGTTCCCTGCCGGACCGCCAACGGGCGCCCGAGCAGCGCACCCAGCCGCAGGGCGGCGGATCCCGTGGCCTCGTCCTCCCTGGTTCCGCCCACGACAGGGAACACGCGGGCCCGGACCTGCCCCGCTTCCTCGTCCTCCCAGGCCCACACGTGCAGTTTCGACTCGGAGACACCGTCCGCGACAGCGTCGACGTCGTCCGGGGTGGGCAACTGCCGGATGTCGTAGCTAGGAGCCGAGGCGGGATCGGCACGGATCCAGGTGATTGCCCCCTCGTTCCAGGTGGGAACGGGGCCCGCTGGCGGGTTGAGCTCGCTGGGGCACCGGTCGCCCAGCAGCCAGGAGGTACCGACGAGAGGATGACCTGCCAGCGGGAGCTCCTCCTCCGGGGTATGGATACGCAGCGCACCCGAGGCGGCGTCCTCCAGGAACACGGTCTCCGCGTACCCCAGATCAGCGGCGATCGTCTGACGACGGCGCTGGTCCAGCCCCGAGGCCTCCGTCAGAACGCCCAACAGGTTGCCACCCGTGTCCCCTGGGCCGAGAAAAACAGTCACGACGCGCAAGGCGGATGTGTCATGCATGGGAGCCGATTCTTCCAGAACCGCCGCAACCTGCCTGTCGCTCGGTTTCCCCCGTAAAAGGTCTTCCCGTTCTCCGGGTACGAAACGTGTTACTAGAGTGCTCGGTGTACCGGTCAGTCACCGCAGTGCCGCCATCCCCCTCCCGGCGGTACCGGCACCCCCCCCCCGAAAGGCCAGGGCGCCCCTGGGCGAATCCTGGAGGGCTGTCCCTTTAGGAGACGGTGCCGTAACCGTCAGCCGTACTGGACGGGCACTGGGACGTCGAGGAGAACACGCCATGTGGAAAGCAGCTGTCAACTGGGTCTGCTCGCGCTGTGGGATCAACAATCCCAAGGACCACACCGCCTGCGGCATGTGCGGAACCGCACGAGGGTACTGAACGCCACGTGGGCAACCCACCCGGTCCGAGGGCGGACGGGGAGAACGCGCCCATCCCCTCGCAACGGACCAGCCCTCACGGGGGTAGCGGCCCCTGCCACGGGTCCACCGGTGTGTCCGGGACAAAGACCGCGCTGCGGAGCGACGGGCCGGGAGCGGTTCCTCTGGCGCCCGAGCCGCAGGGGTCAAAAGCACTGCGGCAGAGGGCTACCGCAGCACGGCTCTGACCCCCGACTTCGGCGTGTCTCGGTGACGTTCCCGCGCTCGGGCCGGGAGCCCGCGTTAACCATCCGTTAATAGCTGTTTGCGCAGCCGGTCGAGAGGAATAGAGTCGGGCAGCGTGCTTACGCTGTTTCCGCCACGCAAAGTTCGGTCGCAGCGCCGCCGGAAAGAGGTAACCGTGCCCCGTGTAACCGGTGTCGCGCACATTACGCTCTCGGTGCGCGACCGTGATGCCAGCCTGGAGTTCTACCGTTCCGTCCTGGGCTTCTCCGAGTTCAAGACACGCGACGGCAAGCAGTGGCTGCACACCGAGTGCCGCCACCCGTGCGGCATCGTTCTCGGCGTCACCCAACACAAGGACCAGTTCAAAGCCAAGTTCGACCACCGGCGTGCCGGTGTGGACCACGTGTCCTTCCAGGTCAGTTGTCTGGGTGAGTTGGAGAGTTGGGAGGAGCACCTGACGGAGTTGGACATCGATCCCTCTCCCATCGTCCACTCCGACTACGGCTCCATGCTCAGCTTCAACGACCCCGACGGGATCCAGCTCGAGCTTTTCTGCCCGGCGGAGCCGGACACCGGCGAGGACTGAGGAGGGCCGCAGCCGGACGGCTACGGCGTGGACGGTCCCGGGGAGAGTCGCCTACTCGGGAGAGACGGTCCGCAGTTGGATGTCACGGGACTGTATGGCCTCCGCCGCTGACTGCGAGAGGCGGTCGTCGGTGATGATGAGGTCGAACTCCTCCAGGTTCGCCACCCGGAAGGTACCGAACTTCCCGTACTTCGTGCTGTCCACCGTGAGCACGCTCTTGGAGGCGATCCGCAACAGTTGCTGCTTGGCCACCACCTTCTGCTCGGAAGGGGTGGTCGAACCGCGTTCGACGTCCCAGGAGCTGCTGGCGATGAACGCGAGGTCGACGTTGACCCTGCGCAGGAAGTCCGCGGTGAACTGCCCCACGGAGGAGTGGTCAGCATGGGACACCACTCCCCCGGTGTGGATCAGCTCGATGCCCGGGTACTCCATGAGGTGTCCGACCACGTTGAAATCGTTGGTCACGACAGTCAGCCCCACCTTTTCCGTGAGCATCGGAACCATCTGCAGAGCCGTGGTTCCCGCGTCGAGGAAGATGGTGAAGTTCTCCCGCACCAGCTCGGAGGCCGCCTTGGAGATAGCACGCTTGGCCGGCACCTCAAGCTGAGCCTTGGCCAGGTACGACGGTTCGCTCTTCAGCCTCGCGGCCAGACGCACCCCGCCCGTGACCGACAACACCCTGCCGTCGTTCTCCAACGCCTGGATGTCCCGCCGCACCGTCATGTGTGAGACGGACAACATGGACGTGAGTTCGTTGATGCTCAGGACGTGCCGCTCCTGCAGCAGCTTGAGGATATGCTCGCGGCGCTGGTCGGGGATCATCTTCCGCCTTCATCGTCTGTCGTCGCTGACATGCGTCTCCGCTGCCACGGGAAACGCTTCTCCTACCCCAGAGTTTCCCAGCCCTGGCCCCTCCGGCACCGCCCCGGGCGGGGTGACACCACTCGCACCGTTCAGGAAACGTGTGACAGTGTTCCTGAGCTGTCACCTTGCAGCGCAGCGTTGACCCCGCCGCCCTGGGGCGGGGTCTTCCCGTGGCGCGGTACCCGCTACCCAAGACACCCTCGGGTGCGGCGGTCGTACACGGGTTTTCAGCGGGCGTGTTCAGCGTCCCGGCTCAGCTCTCCGTGGACGTGCTTCCCGTGACCTCGGCCACGAGGGCGGCGAGGTTGCGGGCGGCGTTGAGGACGCGGTCCAGGCGCAGACCGCAGGCATCACAGGAAAAGATCCGCGTGGACGAGCGCAGTTCGGCTTTCACCACGCCGCACGCGGAATACACCTTCGAGGGGGAAACCACCGGTTGGCCACCGCCAGCCGGCGCTGGTGCCAGGAGGCCTTGTACTCCAGCTGGCGGCGCAGCTCACCCATGCCGACATCGGACACATGGCGGGCGAGTCTGGGGTTGGTCACCATCCCGACGACGTTGAGATCCTCCACCACCAGGGTGTCGTAGGCGGCCACCAAGCGACTCGTGATCTGGTGCAGCCCATCCCGACAGGCGTTGGCCACCCGGGCGTGCAGCCGGGCGACAACGGTCCTGGCTGCGCCGCCACCGGCGCGAGGGCCGCTGGCCCGTGCGCCGGTCCGGGCTCGTCCGGCGGCACGCGTGGCGCTGGAGTCGGCGCACCCCTGCCGGGCCCGGTCCAGGTGTGTGGGGTTGGGAATCGCCTCGCCGGCGGCGGTCACCGCCACGTGGCGGCACTCCCGCGCGGACAGCCCCGGACACCCGAACTGTCACCGAGAGTTGTGAAATTAGCACGCAGTGATCTGTTCCCCACACAACAAGGAACAGTTCCCAACCCCGCACCGGCCTCGTTCCCAGAAGCGGGTTTTCCGGACTTTCGCGCGACGTGCCGCAGTTTTTGGCACGCTTGTGCGCGTACCCCCCGGAAGCATCATCGTCGACACCGTCGCGGAGATATCCTCATGACGCTGGCGATCGCCCATCGTGGTGACACCATCCGGTATCGGGAGAACACCCTCCCCGCCATCCGTTCAGCGATGGCAGAAGGCGCGGGGATGGTCACCATCGACCTCAAGCTCACAGCGGACCGGCATGTGATCGCTCTCCGGGAGGAGACCGTAGGTCCATCACACGGCCCACCCCAACCGGTTTCCGAGCTCACCCTGGCCGAACTGGCAGCAATGAACGCTGAGACGGAACAGCGTGTTCCCACACTCATGGAGGTCCTGTCCGATACGAGCCGTCCACGCCCCGTACCGCTCATGCTGGAGGTGCGCTCCGTGGACACCGCTCTGGCAGCGGAGACGGTCCTCAACGAGCACGGGCTTTCCGGCTATGCACTGTACACCGGACCGGTCGAGACGATGCGCTCCCTGCGCACCCAGCATCCTGGTGCACAGCTCGCGCTGACGTGGGACCAGCCGACCCTCCCCCCGGCCGAACTCTGGGAGGACCTCAGACCCCGGTTCTACAACTCTCACCACAGTCTCGTCACGCGCGAGATCGTGACCGAGGCCCACCGCAACGGGTACGCGGTATCGGCATGGACCGTGAACGAGTTTCCGGAGATGGCGCGGTTAATGGGAATGGGAATCGACGCGATCATGACCGATTACCCATCCGACCTCGTGAAACTTTCCGGGGATGAGCAGCTCCAGCACAACTACCACGAGGGGAACGCCACGCCCGGATCCGCTGTCACCGGGTAGGGTCATTCCGGTTCCTCCCAGGAAAACCAGTAACGGGTTCGGCGACGGTCCGCTCCACGTCTGGGGAGCGGACCGCTTTGTCGGACCGCTTTCCCGTTCGCACACGGCCGCCGGAGCACCCGGACTACCGTTTCGGAGGGGAAACCACACTGTTCTCCGGGAGAGACAACGGTGGAAGATGAACGCGGACGCCGCCGGTTACGACCAGCGGCGTCCGCTCACGACCGGCCAGACATGGTGATGTCCGCCCAGACCACCTTGCCCTGGCCGTCGAGAATGTCCCAGCCCCAGTCAGAGCTGAAGAACTCGATCAGACGGAGTCCACACCCGCCCTCGACGAACCGGTCGGGAGCACGTAGCGCCGGTTCGCGATAGCTGGGGTCGAACACGAGGAGGCTCACGTGTGAACCGCGGTGTACGAGCCCCACCTGGATGGACCACTCGGAGAGGGTCCCCGACCGTCGGGGCCGGGCGTGCGTGCACGCGTTGGTGACGAGTTCGGAGACGAGGAGCCGGGCGTTCTCCCAGTTCTCCCCCACACCCCACTCACGCAGCACTGTCTCCGTGAATGTGCGTGCGGCGCCCACGGACGCCGGCTGGAAGTCCAAACCGCGGATAGCCATGGCCGAGTCGATCACGTACTCCCCCACCGGGAGTGGGGCACGCGAGAGTCCACGCCACCCACACAACATGCCATCGTCCTCAACGTCATGGGAGACCTGTTCCCCCCTCATCTGCGCGAACAGGTCTCCGGCTCTGGAGTAAGCAGAGTGCGCGGTCATCGCGTTCCTTGCACTGTTGGGCTATGCGCGCGGTATCGGGCTACGTACACCTTTCCTTATTGTTCCTTACATGTGCAAGCACGTATGCATGTGCATACTGTACTCCACAGTTTCCCCCGCAACCGCACACTGCGGAAATGTTTCGTTATAGAAACTAAGCCAAAAACTCGCCGGAGCGTCATTTTCCCTCCGCAAGCAGGGCGCCCGAGCCGAGCCCCTCGGCCCCGCCCGTCGGGCAACACTCGAACTAGCCAGACAAGCAATTCCCTGACCTGCGTTTTCGCTGCGAGTTCCTGGGTCTGCCGATACACGCGCCCGTCCGGTTCCCCCGCTCTCGACCGAACGCTATTTGGCGTGAATCAGTTCCGGTGCTCTACATTACGTGTGCAAGGACGGATGCAAACACCGATGTAAACACTGATGCACGTGCATTTGATGTTTGGAAGGGGAACCCGATGCAGCGCTACGAGAACGGCGTCCCGGCCAGCGAGATCCCGGGAGCGGTGTGGCACAAGAGCACGCTGAGTAACCCCAACGGGAACTGTGTCGAGGTGGCGCAGCTGCCACATGGTGAGATAGCTATGCGCAACTCGCGGGATCCGAACGGCCCCGCGCTGGTCTATACACCGGCCGAGGTCACGGCTTTCGTGCAGGGTGCGAAACAGGGCGATTTCGACTACCTGGTCAGCTGAGTTCCCAGAGTTGCCGTGGCCTGGCAACCGTTTGCGCGCGTCAGGCCACGTTCCAGCCGAATTTCCCGCGTCGTCTCTCGCCGCATACCCTGGACTACTCGCGCGTAGTGGCCATAATGGGTAGATTGACCCCGGACTACAGGCCAGTCGCTGTCGGTCAACACGAACAATCGACGGGTTCTCTTTACATCTGATTGACTGGCGCTATCGCCAGGAGATCTGAGGGGAACGTATGGATTTAGCTCGGGTAGGCGAGAACACAGCACCCGCCAGTGTCGTTGAGTACTCTCGCGGTGGACCCACCGTACTGCGCATTCTGCTGGGAACCCAGCTGCGTCGGCTGCGCACCGAGAAGGGCATCACGCGCGAGAGCGCTGGGTACGAGATCCGGGCCTCACACGCCAAGATCAGCCGTCTGGAACTGGGCCAGGTCAGTTTCAAGGAGCGTGACGTCGCTGACCTTCTCACCCTCTACGGGGTGACCTCCCCGGAGGAGCGCGAGTCCCTCCTCAACCTCGCCCGGCAGGCCAACTCCCCGGGCTGGTGGCACAAGTACAGCGATGTCCTGCCGAACTGGTTCGAGGTCTACGTCGGTCTGGAGGAGGCCGCCTCGATCATCCGGACCTACGAACTGCAGTTCGTGCCAGGACTGCTGCAAAGCGAGGACTACGCCCGCGCTGTCGTCACGCTCGCCCACGGCAGCAGCCCCGATGTCGAGGTCGACCGCCGCGTCCGGCTGCGCATGGCCCGGCAACAGCGTCTCACCGGTCCGAACGCGCCCAAGGTGTGGGCGGTTGTGGACGAGGCCGCGCTCCGGCGGCCCCTCGGCGGTCCGGACGTCATGCGGGGGCAGATCGAGCACCTCCTCGAGATGGCCGCGATGTCGAACGTCACCCTGCAGATCATCCCCTTCGACAGGGGCGGGCATGCTGCTGCCGGCGGACCGTTCAGCATCCTGCGGTTCAACGGGGCGGACCTGCCGGACGTGGTCTACCTGGAACAGCTCACCAGCGCCGTCTACTTCGACAAACCCGACGAGACGGACCATTACATGGTGGTCATGGACCGGTTGTGCCTCGAGGCGCTCCCAGCTTCGGAAACCATCCGCTACCTGAAGCAGATCCGCGACGACATGGAGTGAGCCCTACGCCCTGTCCCGCAGGGGTGGCTACCCGCGGCTTCCCCTCGGTTCACCGTGCAACCCGGTGGGAGGTCCTTACGCCTCACTCGGCCGGACCGGTCCCGTGACCCTCCAGCTCACCGGAACCTCAGCCGTGTCGCCACCGATCTCGGAGCGCACCTGACCGGGCGGTGTCACGTCCAGTCTGCTCGCCAGCCGCACCTCGACGGTGTAACCGGCCGCTGTGTCCCTGGTGATGCCGACCCCCACCACCCGGGGATCGGCACCGAACCGTTCGCGTACGAGCCGTTTGGCCTCACGGGCGTGCTCCAGCGTGCTCATCCCCGTATCCCACCAGTTCAGCGGCGAGTGCCTCCAGCACCTCCCGGATCGGGTTGGCATAGGTCAACCCGCTGCCGTTCGGTCCTCCGGACTGGCTACCCGCGAACAGGAGCCCCAACGCGGCACGCGCCTCCTCGTCCCAGATCAGCGAACCGGAATCGCCGCCCTCACTGAACCCCCCGGTTTCTCCGGTGATTTCGATCTGGTTGTCGAACTCCAATTCCCCGACGGGGAACGCCACGCGTAGGCCATCCACCTCGAAGGCGGTGATACGGCCCCGCGTGTGGCCGGTGGTGCGCCCCAGTTTCGCGACATGCGACGAGGGATCGTCCGTGGTTTCGGTGATCCTTCCCCCGGGATAGGCGGCCGGGTCGTAGCCGGTGCCCTCCCGGATACGGGCGACGGCTGCGTCAACGGTGTTGGTCTGGTCCGTGTGCAACGGGGCCGTGTCCGTGAGTGTGCCGACGGTGTCGGCGGGAGCGGTCCCGTCATCCGCGGGTCCGGGCTGTACGACGGTGTCGCCGGTATCGGCCGCACCGGAATCAGCGAGAACGTGGCTGTTGGACAGCGCGTGCACGGTCCCGTCGACCCGGACGAAGCCGCCGAGGGTTCCCGCCGTGACGTTCGTGTGTCCGACCGAGCATCCGGGGACGAGGGGACGGTGGCGCTCCTGCAGCTCCTCCGGGGTGAACCCCCCGAGAGCGCGGACCTCACCGGTGGAGAAGGCGTCCAGCTCGTCGTGGGCCTCGGCGGCGAGACGCCGCAGCAGTTCCGGTACCTGGCGGGTGTCGGTGACACGCACCGCCAGTCGGTAACCGCCGGAAGCGTCCCGGCTGATGCCCAGTCCCAGCCACCACAGTCCGGTTCCGGCGGTCAGGGACTCGGTGCGTTCCCGGAGGGAGTACTTGAGGTCGCGGCAGGAGTCGAGGTACATGGCGCCTCCTCGGAGGGGGAATGGTAGCCGAACCACTTCACATGGTAACCGGCGCCCGCACCGTCTAGAAGGCCGTTCCTCACGTCTGACCGCCCCCGTTCCAGGGGGTTCAGTGGGTGGGGGACGCCGCCAGGCCTTCTTCCTCCCTCTCGACCTCGCGGTTCCACTCCGTTTTCGCGGCTTGCCACCCGTCCTCGTCGTTACCGAGTTTCCAGTAACCCGACGCCGACAGTTGGTCCCGGGACATGTCCCGCTCGAACCGCAGGAAACGCCGGAGGTCCTTGACCGCTCCCGCTTCCCCGTGCACGAACGCCTGCCCCCTGCCCTCGGGAAGGGCGAGGGAACGCACCGTTTCCACCAGGGCTTCCCCCACCCTCCGGTTCTCCCGGTGAACCCATTGGACGGTGGCGGATGCCGGAGCGGGGATCTCCTGTTCCTCGGCGGGCCCCGAGACCTCGACAACCACATGGGCGGGGGTTCCCGACGGCAGACGCTCCGCTGAGGCGGCTATGGCCGGAAGGGCGCTCTCGTCCCCGGCGAGCAGGTGCCAGTCGGCGGCGGGGTCGGGAGCGTAGGCGCCACCGGGACCGAGGAAATAGATCTCGTCCCCCGGCTGGGCAGCGGCCGCCCACGGTCCAGCCAGCCCCATGTCCCCGTGGTAGACAACGTCAATGGTGAGCTCCCGTGCCTGGGGGTCCCAGAAACGCACCGTGTACGTGCGGGTGGCGGGCCACTGCGCACGCGGCATGTCCCGGCGGACGGCGTCCATGTCGAACGGTTCCGGGTAGGCCACCCCCGGCTGGGGGAACAGGAGCTTGATGTAGTGGTCGGTGTACTCACCGGCCTCGAACGCGGAGAGTCCGTCACCGCCGAGAACGAGACGGACCATGTGCGGACTGAGGTGTTCCACGCGCCGCACACGCCCCCGGTTGAGAGTCCGTTTTCTGGACGCCGGTTGTGTAGACATCGACCACCTTCCTACGGGAAATCCAGGTTAGGCTAACCTAGACTTTTACTTGGGACAATGTCTGCGCCGACCTCAGGGAATGCCCCGTTCGTCACCCGGTCTCCACCGGGAGAACCCTGCCCTCGCGGCGTGCCCGCTCCGCGGTGAACACCAGCATGTGCGAACGCAACGCGTCCTCCCCACTGGTCACCACCATCTCGGGGTCGCCAGCAGCGGCCGCGGAAAGGAACGAGGCCAGCAGCCCGCCGTCGCCCCCACCATGGCCGGACCCGCCTCGCCCGTCGTCGGTCGGTTCGACCTCGATGGTCCTGCTGGCACCGCTGAGGAAGTCGTAGTGCGTGATCGTGTCACCATCGCAGAACAGCTCACCGCGCGTGCCGAAGATCGACGTCTGACGCGGACGCGCCCGGTTGAACGCGGTCATGGTGAAGGTCGCCGACGCCCCGCCGGCGAATTCCAGGGCGACCACCTGGTGGTCGACCACGTCGTTGTCGCAATGGTAGACGCAGCGACCGTAGGGGCCCTCACGCAGGGCCCGAGTGACCGTCTCCCGGCTGGGGTGCGGCGTCAGCACGTCCAGCGGCCAGCCGGTGTGCCCCTCGTCGAGGAAACTCCCGTAGATGCGCGGGGCGGAGTAGGGACAGTCGGGTTCGACCGCGCAGTCCAGACAGCGGGACGCGGCTCCGGAAGGTGCGGCCTCGGGCCGGAAGTGTTTGCGGTTGCCGAAGGAGGACACCGACACCGCCTCGCGGCCGAGCACGTAGCGCAACCAGTCCAGGTCGTGGCAGGACTTGGTCAGCAGCATCGGAGCACTGTGGTCCTCGCGGCGCCAGTTGCCGCGCACGTAGGAGTGGGCGTGGTGCCAGAATCCCACCGGTTCCAGGTGGTCGGCGCTGGCGATCTCCCCGATCCCGCCGGAGTCCACGATCTCTTTCATGACGCGGGTGTAGGCGGTGTAGCGCAGCACGTGGCACACGCCGAGAAGTACCCCGTTGCGCTGCGCCGCGGACACGATCCGCGTGCACTCCTCAGGGGTCTGCGCGAGCGGTTTCTCCACCAGCAGGTGGTAGCCGCGTTCCGCCAACGCGACCGCTGGTTCCAGGTGCGCGTCGTCCAGTGTGCAGACGAGCGCCACATCAGCCAGGCGCGGGTGCGCCACCGCGTCACGCCAGTCGCCGAACCGGGCCTGCGGGGGAACGTCGTTCGCCTCGGCGAGAGGTTCCCGGTACTGGGGGCGGGGCTCCGCCACGGCCACGATCTCGGCCGTTTCGGGATGGTGGCGGATCCATTCCGCGTAGCTGCTGCCGCGTGATCCAGCCCCCACGATCATGACACGCACCGGCGGCACCGGCCTCGCCTCCTCGCGTCGCGCTCCCGAACAGCCGGTCCCGTCCCGCTTTCGGGTGCCAGGGCGGGCAGCGACTGCCGGTTCCGGTGCCAGGGTGCGGGACAATGCGCGGGAGATCAAGGCCCGCCGCGTGGCACGGGAGCCGGCGTGCGAACGGGTGGCACCCGAAAGCGCCCCGCCCCGGCCCGAACCCGCCTCGCTCGTGGGCCCACCGCCGCGGCGTTCCGACGGACGGGAACGTGACCACGCGTCCGTCACCTGCTCAAAACCGGACGACCAACCAGGGAGGGCCGCCATTGCGCGTCGTCATTGTCGGAGGCGGGGTGATCGGCCTGGCCATCGCCCACCAACTCGCCGGTACCGGGAACGAGGTGACGGTCCTGGAAGCGTCCCGTCCGGGTGCGGGCACCAGCAGTACCTCGTTCGCCTGGGTCAACTCGCACGCCAAGGACCCACTGAGCTACCACGAACTGAACGCGGCAGGGGTGCGCGCCCACCACGCCATGGACGCCGCGCACCCCCGGGGCCCGCGCTGGTTCTTTCCGACGGGCAACCTGGAGTGGGCCGACAACGCCGAGCACGAGCGCGTCCTCGCGAACTCGGTGGCGAGACTGCGCGAGCGGGGGTGTCCGGCGGAGTGGCTCGACCCCGAACAGGCCCGGTCCCTGGAGCCGGGACTCCGCATCCCCGAATCCGCGCGTTCCCTCGCCTTCTTCCCGGAGGAGGGTCACGTCCGTGTGGGGGAGTACCTCGGGCGGCTGCTCACCGACGCTCGGGCGGGAGGGGTCCGCGTGCTCTGTCCCGCCCGGGTCACACAGCTGGCCACCCACAGCGGCGGTGCCACCGCGACCCTCGACGACGGCACGACCGTGGAGGCCGACACCGTCATCAGCGCTGCGGGCCGGTGGACCGGGGAACTCCTGGCCACGGCGGACGTTCACCTTCCCGTGGCCGACCCGCGAGAGCCCGGTTCGGCCACGGGCGGGTATCTGGCCTACACGGAGCCGGCCCCGGTACGTCTACAGCGGGTACTGACCACCTCGCGACTGAACGTCCGGCCGGACGGCGGCGGACGTCTCGTCCTCCAAGGGCTGGACCTCGACCCGGACGCCGACCGGGGCATCGCCGGTGGGGGACCCGATTCCGCCATCGCCGCGGAGTTCCGGGAGCGCCTCGCCGCTGTTCTCACCGGCGGGGAGCACACCCGTGTCACCGACGTACGGGTGGGTCAGCGCGCCCTTCCCGCCGACGGTCTGACCGTGTGCGGTTTCGTCGACGACCACCAGCGGCTGTACACCGTGGTGACCCACAGCGGCGTGACCCTGGCGCCGGCACTCGCGCCCATGGTGGCCGGGGAGGTGTTGGCGGGGACACCAGCCGCGGAGCTGGCCGGTTTCCGGCCCGCGCGGTTCGGTTCCGGAACCACCGCCGGCGCCCCGGGGCGAGCCCGGGTTCCCGGTGAACAGTGACCCGGACGGCACGGAGCGACTCGTTCGTTTCCCGGCGGCGCTCCCCCACGGGATCACGAGGACTCGATGGGGCTCTCCGGCTCGGCACTCTGGTCCAGCAGGAGGGCCAGCCAGAGTTCCATGCGGTGTTGACCGCTGAACGAGCGGCCGGAGATCCGTTCCGCCGTGTGCAGCCGCGCCCGTAGTGTGTTGCGGTGCACTCCCAGGACGCGCGCCGCACCCTCGATGTTGCCGTCGTGCTCCAGCAGGCAGCGCAACGAGGTGACGAGGTTGGTGCCGTTGCGCTCGTCGTGTTCGCGCAACCGGCCCAGGACCACGGTCCGGAACTCCGCCGCGGACTCCGGGTCGAGGGCACGCAGCAACAGCGGCCACGCTTCGGTGTCGGCGACGTGGTGGTACCCCCGCTCGTGGGCCGCGGCTCTACGAGCCCGCTGGACCGCGTTGCGGAGCTCCCGTGCGCCGTGGGCGTCGCAGGCACCGGCCGACGAGGGGGCGGAGGGGGTCGCGGACAGTGCGGTGAGCAGCCGTTCCCCGAACCGCGGCCGCGCGTTTCCGGAACCGGGAAGGACAACGACGAGGCCGTCGGGAAGAGCGCACATCGCCACCCGGTCGGCCGCCCGGGTGTCCCCCAGAACGTCCTGGAGCGTGTCCGCGGCGCTGTCCCGCGTCTCCTCCGGGTGCGAGACCGGGTAGAACACCACCTCGACCGGAGGGGCGGGTAGCGGAATCAGACGCGTCGCATCCGGTTCCAGGCGGGTCGCGGAGTTCCCGTCCAGGAGGAGCGCGAGGGGGCGTTCCCGTTCGTGGTGCCGTTCCCGGCGAGCCGTACGGTCCCCCTGGAGCCCCACCGCGAGCAGGGAGGAGGCGTGGTTGGCGAGCATCCTGGTGTGCGCTGACAGGGGTGGGAGGCTACGCAGTGCCAACCATCCCAGCGCGGTCCCGCTCACGCCCAGGCTCTGCAGCAGCACGGTCGCCTCGCCGTCCTCCAGGAGCGTCATCCCCCGTGGCCGGGGGCTGCTCGGCGCGACAGCCGCGCGGACGGTGGCGTGCCATTCCCGTTCCCCTCCGGATGCGGTCTCACGCACCATCCCCCCCGCGTCGAGCAGGACGGCGTCGCTGTCCGTGGCGGTGGCCAGTTCCCGGAGCACCCCGGCGGATCCGACCCGCAGCGCCGCACGGGCCATCGCGTCCTGTGCGCTGAGCACGCGCTGCTGCTCGTGCAACCGCTCGCGAGCGTAGTGCTCGGCTACCGCCTCGACCAGAGCGACGAACGGCGTCTCACCCTCCACGTACAGCAGGGGGAACCCGTGAGCCTCGGCGGTCTCCTGCACCACCGGAGGAATGTGGCTGATCCAGGTGTCCAGGGCGAACCCCAGCCCGCAGCATCCGGCGGCCACGAGCCGACGCACGTACTCCCGCTGCTCCTCGGCGCTGGATCCCACCCCGAGGCCGACCGTCAGTACGAGTTCGCCACCGCGCAGCCAGGGGACGGGATCGGACAGTTCGGCTACGTGCGCCCAGCGCACCTCGTTCTCCAGTCCGGCACCGCCGGCCACGACCCGGATCTGCAGCCCGGGTTGGCGCGCGAGATCGCCAACAGTGAGTGGCACCACTCCCCCAACCTGTCTCGCCTACAACAAGCGTTGTGCGGTACGCACAGTAATAACACTCCACATTGTCGTATTCGTCCTTTCCCGCTGGTTGCGCTGGTGTCTATTGTCACACCGCCATATGACGAATCGCAGGTCAGACCCGGCACCGCCGCACCGTTCGGGGTCGGAACCGACCTCAGGCGCGACAGGACACACGGAGCAACCTTGGCAAACCACACCGCAGATCCCTCCAGCCATCCGGCGCGCGCGGCGATCGCCGCGTTCGTCGGAACCACGATCGAGTGGTTCGACTTCTACGTGTACGCCACCGCAGCTGCCCTGGTGTTCAGCGAACTCTTCTTCCCGAAGAGCACCGACCCGCTCGTGGGACTCATGGCGTCGTTCGCGACGTTCGCCGTCGGGTTCTTCGCCCGCCCCCTGGGCGGGATCGTCTTCGGCCACTTCGGTGACCGGCTGGGACGTAAATCCGCCCTGGTGACAACCCTCCTGATGATGGGCGTGGCCACGTTCGCCGTGGGGGTGCTGCCCACCTACCAGCAGGTCGGGTTCGTGGCTCCCCTTCTCCTGGTCCTCCTGCGGTTCGTACAGGGCATCGCCGTGGGTGGCGAGTGGGGCGGCGCCGTCCTGATGGCGGTGGAGCACGCCCCCGAACGCAGCAGGACCTTCTTCGGTTCGTTCGCCCAGCTGGGCAACCCCGCGGGTGCGCTGCTGGCGACGGGAGCGTTCAGCCTGGTGGAGATGCTGGGCAACGACATCCTGCACACGTGGGGGTGGCGGCTCCCGTTCCTCGCCTCGGCGGTACTGGTGCTGGTCGGACTGTTCGTACGGCTCAAGGTCGAGGAGTCCCCCGTCTTCAACGCCGTGCAGGAGGACAGCCAGCCCGGCAAGCAGGCCCTTCCGCTGAAGCAGGCGGTGCGCTCCTCCTGGAAGGCGCTGCTGCTCGGCCTGGGAACGCTGCCGATCGCCGTCGGCGGATACTACGTTGTCACCACGTTCGTACAGGCCTACGCGACGACCGAGGTCGGAGCCAGCGAAGCGGTCGTCCTGAACGCTCTCACGGTCGCGGCGTTCGTCGAGCTCGTCTCCACCCTGGGCGTGTCCTGGCTGGGCGACCGGGTCGGAGCGCGCCGCGTGGTGGTCGTCGGCCTGGTGGGTGTCGCCGCGCTCGCCACCCCGATGTTCCTCGCCATGAGCGCCGGAACCGCAGCGATCTTCCTGGCGCTGTCGATCATGCGACTGGCCATGGCGGCCACGTACGGACCGATGGCCACCATCCTCGCCGCGATGTTCCCCCCGCAGGCGCGCTACACCAGCGTCTCGCTGACATACCAGATCGCCGGCTCGATCTTCGGCGGGCTCGCCCCCATCACCTGCACCGGTCTGCTCGCCGCCACCGACAGCATCTACCCGGTCGCCGGGCTTCTCGTCGCGATGGCGGCGCTGAGCATCGGCTGCCTGCTCAAGGCACCGCGCCACACGGACGAACCGGTGCTGTCCGAGACCGCCGACACTTCCGAGACGGTGGCCTGACCGTTCCGCCGCGGAACCCCTGTTCCCGACACCGAAAGGATCCCGACCGTGCGCTCCCCGAACGAACCCGCGCTTCTCATCCACAACGCCAAGGTTCTGACCATGGATGACACGACTCCGCGTGCCAGCGCGCTCGCGGCGGTCCACGGCCGGATACGCGCGGTCGGCGACGAGACACTGGCACGGGCCGCGGCGGGTCCCGGCGCCACCGAGATCGACGCGGGCGGGCGCACGGCCCTCCCCGGTTTCATCGACGTACACAACCACCTGTTGTCCACGGCGGAGTCCCTGGCAGCGGTGGACGCCAGCTACCCGGCGGTGACCAGTGTGGCCGGGTTGGTGGCAGCCCTCGCCCGGGAGGCGGAACGTACGCCGGCCGGGCAGTGGATCCGGGCGTTCGGGATGGACGACGCCAAGTACCCGGAAGGCAGGCCCTCGCGCCAGCTGCTGGACGAGGCCACCACCCAGCACCCGGTCATCGTGTACCACGTTTCCGGGCACCAGGCCGCGGCCAACAGTGCCGCGCTGCGCTGGCGGGGGATCACCGAGGACGTCACCGACCCCGCCGGCGGCGCGTTCCTGCGCGACGCCGGCGGGCGGCTGACCGGCATGGTGGTGGACTCCGCGATGGAGCTGCTGCTGCCGCTGGCGGTGGACGTGGGGTGCCACGGCCCGAACTTCCACACGGACCTGCCGGCGGAGCACCTGCTGGGCTGGTTGGCCGACGCCCGACAGCCGTACCTGTCGTCCGGTCTCACCACCGTGTGCGACCCCCAGGTGTCCAAACGCGAACTGCGTACCTACCAGGCCGCCTACCGTTCCGGCACCCTGCCGCTGCGCACCGTCGGGATGCCGCTGTCCCACCAGTTGGACGAGCTGACCGCACTCGGCCTCTCCGGCCCCTTCGGGGACGAGTGGCTACGACTGGGTGCGATGAAGTTCTACTGTGACGGGTCACTGCTGGGCGGGACCGCCCGGTTCTCCGAACCCTACGGGGAGAACGGCGAGTTCCCCGGAAGCCTGTACTGGCCGCCGGAGAAACTCCGTGAGCTGGTGGAACGGGCCGCCGCGGAAGGATGGCAGGTCGGCATCCACACCCAGGGCGACGCGGCGATGGAGCACTCCCTGGAAGCGATCGCGGCCGCGGTGGCGGCCGGGGACAGCGACGCCCGGCCACGGATCGAACACTGCGGCTACCCCACCCCGGAGCAGACCAAACGGTTCGGCGACCTGGGCGTGATCCCGGTGAACCAGCCGAACTTCCTGCACGACAGCGGCGGGGACTTCCTGCGCAGGCTCGGCAACCGTGCGCACCGGTTGCAGCCGATGCGGGAGGAGCTGGACCTGGGACTGCGTCCGGTCCTGTCCAGCGACTCGTTCGTGTCCAGCCTGCGCCCGATGGAGACGGTCCGCAACGCGGTGTGCCGCCGCACCCGGGAGGGCGAGGACATCGGCGCCGAACAGGCGGTGACGTTGCACGAGGCGCTGCGTGCCCACACCCGCGACGCCGCCCACACGCTGGGGCTGGAGGACCGGTTGGGGTCGCTCACTCCGGGCAAGCTCGCCGACGTGGTGGTGTTGGACCACGACATCGAGACCCTTCCGCCTAAGGGGCTCAACCGGGCGGGCGCCCTGTTCACCGTTCTCGACGGCCAGGTCGCCTACTCCTGACCCCGTTTGTCCGGGCGCGTTCACCCCGCGCCCGGACACCACCGAGCCGGGCCCGGTTACCAGCCCCATCCCCGCGTGCGCGGGGAGCATCCTACGGGACTCCGGATCAGCTGATGGAATTCGGGTCCATCCCCGCGTGCGCGGGGAGCATGTTCTTCACAACGCGCCATTCGACATGCTGGTGGTCCATCCCCGCGTGCGCGGGGAGCATCAGCAGTCCCAGAACGTTCCGGAACCAACACCCGGGTCCATCCCCGCGTGCGCGGGGAGCATCCTCGTTGACCTGGAGTTTCATCGCGCCTGTAGGGCTGTGTATGCAACTTCTAGAAATTTGGACATAAACCAAAAACTACACATAAAGGACACACGTTCCTCGATCAGCTCTTACCGAAACGACGGCGTTTCGCCGTCTTACTCCACCCCTTCCGCCTGTCCGCTTTCGAGCGCTGATGCGGGCGGTGGATAAGCGTCACTCCCTCGTGGTCGATGGGCTCCCACTTGTGCTCAAACGTTTCGAAGGCGTACCCCTGTTCATTGTCAGCGCTGTGCGCCAATAGAGCACGTCCCTGGCCCGCGTAGCAGCACACCTCCGACCACAGAGCCTCCCTGATCCGAGCCGAGGGGCCGCCGATGAACACACCCGGGGAGATCTCCAGAAGCCAACGAGTGAGGAACCCCCGCAAACCCTCTGGACAGTGGGTAAGGACGATGACGGTCACCAGATCACTTCCCAATACCCATCGGGCTCCTCACCCGAGCCGTAGTTCAGGCCCGATTCCAGTTCGGGACCGCGGTCGGAGTGCAAGTTGACCTGATCTACGGAGCCATCCATGGAGTCACCCGTTCCCTCCGGAAGAAGCAGTCGCTTAATGTCACTGACACACCGGTCAAGCAGGCCGAGCTCGTTCACTCGGTCCCGGACGAGCCTCCGGGTCCGGACCCCGATATCCTCAGGCCCTTCCGCAGCAACATCGAAAGCCGCTGGTATGCCAACTTCCGTCTTGTACAGATCGGCTATGTCCATGACGAAAGACATCTCGTGCCCGGAATGGACGAAACCCAATCCCGGTGAGCATCCGAGTGCGGCGACAACAGCGTGCGCTATCCCGTACAGGCACTGAGCCGCCGCTGTCACTCCCTGGTTGGGCGGATCGCCGGAACTGTAATCACCCGGAATATAGTTACGGCCGTACCAGGGGACACCCGTACGCGCTGACTCGTTCCGGTAGCAGGCCTTGACCCGGTCACCCTCCTGACCAAGAATTTCCCGCCGGGTGTAACGGGCCGGTTCCTCATCCGGGAACCGGATCCCGTACATCGCACGGGCAACCTCCAGACGCGTCCTACGGTTCGCCCATGCCTTGGCCTGTGCCTCAACCAACGCCGAGGACCTGGTCAGGGAACGGCCGCCGGCGTAACACCGCACTCCGTACTCTCCCACCCACACGACTCCCGCCCCGCTCTCACCAAGGACACTCATAGCCTGGTGTGTGACACGGGTTCCCGGCCCCAACAGGAGCACACCGATAGTCGCCGAGGGAATGTGCCTGATCCCGTCGGCATCCTCCGCCGTGATCGCGTTGGCGTCCCGATGGACTGTGCAGCGTTCCAGATACAGGAAGGAGAGCCGGTCCGCTACCCGGGTGAGTTCTCGGGGGGACACTGCTCCGCGTCGGCTCACGTTCATCGCGACCAGCTTTCCGAGGGTGCCAGGGTCATCAGCCCACAGCCGTAAGCTTTGGCACGCCCGAGTCCGTGGATGAGTGTCCGACGCAACGTTTCAGGGTCGGTGACCTCGAGACGGCCATCGAAGGTCACAGCACTCAGGCTGACCGAACTCTTGTCGCCCCGCTTCTTACGGAATTCGAGCCGACGTTGGTCGTGCACCAACAGTTCACGCTCGCCCTCCCCGTCCGGGTGCGGGTCCCCGGCTGCCTTACGCACCACCCGGAATCCGGCCTTCTCCTGACGCTGCAGCAGCCATTCCGCTTGGTGGTGCTGCGTGATGTGCGGTGTCGTTTTGGTGTCCTCCTGGCCATCACAGGTGCGTACCTTGTGCACGGGGTTGGCGGTCAGCCGGAACGCCCACACATCACCAGCGGTCAACTTCTCCAGGAACGGTGTGTAATCGCTGGTTTCCCATCCGCCTTCCAACGTGGGCCATCCGGCCTGCTCCACCAAATGGGTGTAGTCCGGCCGTTCCTGGCTGACCACGTAAAGGAACGCTTTGGCTTTGGCGCCGCGATCGACGCGCCACAGAACACGCCCCTCACCGGAACTGGCGGAGGTAAGCTCCGGGAATCCCGCGAGAACCGCCGCGTGCATGCGCTGTGGGGAGGAGAGCAGTTTGCGCGCCCCCATCCGTGCGGTGTTGAGGCGGAAACGGGTGAGGTACATCAGTCGCCTTCCAAAGCGGACATGGGGTCGTGGTCAGGGGGATCAGCTTTGGGGTTGGGTACCGCGACTCCGCGCCTCGTCACACCGCGTAGGGCGTAACGGCGGTGTGAAGGGTCGAAGCTGAGTGGCAGGTCCCGCACGCTGTCAACCTCCCGGTCGCCCTCTGCCGCGTCCAGGAAGCAGTCGAGCGTCACCTCGGGTTCGTTCCGGTGCCGGCGTTGGTACCACTCGGCGGCGTGCCACTCCTCCCGACGAAGTACGGCCTCGAGGGTTGTTTCCCTTCGTAGCCCGAGGGCAACGGGACGCGACGGCGGGCAGGACCGCCGTCCCAGGTAGGGCAGGTATGCCGGCTCCCGGAGTGCGCGGTCGAGCTCGCCGATAAGATCGTCGTCGCCTTCCGCTCCAGCGACGAATACGGCGTCAGCGAGGTAGAACCGTTCGGATACCGGCATTGCTTCCCCCGTGTCGGGGCGGTGAGCGGTCTGGTAGTCGCGGATTCGGGTACCGCGTTGGTCAACACGCACCCCGAAGCGCAGCTGAGCAAGATCGGATGGGTCAGCGGTGCGGTCACGGCCCTGCGCGGCAGCCAGCAGCCCGAGAACTCCGCTTTTGCTGGGGGCCTGCCCTGTGGTTCGTCGCGCGAAGCGGGCCGAGGAGCCCCACGACTGGAGAGGCCCTGCCAGCAGCAACACGAGAACACTCAATTGGTTTCCGTCCAGTTCCCGGCCGCTTCTGCGCTGGCTTCTTCCGCTAGCTCGTTCATCGTGACGGTGGTTCCGAGCCCGTCAAGAGCCGCGGTGCTCCCACCGATCCGCAACACCCATGTCCGCGTTTCCTCCTCCATCCCGTAGTTCCGTTCGATTTCCGGGATGTGGGTGGCGAGCCGCTGGCACGCCTGGCGCAGGTACCCGCCACCCTCCTCCGGCACGGGTTCCTCAAACGCGCTGACGAAGTTGACGGGGCGAGCGTCCCGGAGCTTGACTATCACTGCTTCCGGAAGAGTGTGATTACCGAAAGTATTGATTTTTCCGGTAGGCATGGATTCCACGAACCCGTGCAGGAACGCTCGCACGGCGCGGCGCACCGGTTCGGTGGTGTCCTCCCCCTCGCGTAGGCCCTCACCGAGGTTGCGCCGGAGCTGGTCCACATCGAGAGCGGCATACCGGTACAGGGTGGCGGAGTTGAACTCGATCGTGCCGATCATGCCCGCACCGGATTCCTCGTCCCGCTGGTGATCGTCGACGGCGGTGTAGTAGTCGGCGTCGTTCTCGGCCGCGTGCACGCTGATGGCGTGGGCGACCTGGGCCGCCGCGTCGACGTTGATGTCAGCACCGTCGGCTACCATCCGACCGAACAGCGCAATGTCCACCGAATGGTTGGTGTCGGCGGCGCGTCTGGCCCTGTTCTTGTTCTCCTTGTCCTTGAAGAAGCCCGTGATGTCGTCGCGGCCTTCCACCGCGAGCTGAGCGAGCGCCTCGCGCTGCCGGGCGCTGAGGAACATCAGGTAGGAGGACTGCGGAGCTACCTCGTCCCCCTCTTCTTTCTCCTCTTTACCGGACCGTTTGGGTGGCTCCACCTTGGAACCGGTGGCCGCTTTGATCGTCTCGGCGGCCAGTTTCCAAGCTTCGTTCCGCTCGATGGAGGAATCGAGCTCCTCGATGTGCTCCGTCAGGAACTCGGCGACGCGTTTGGTGCGGGTTCCCAACTCGGCTGGATGGAGCAGGCGGGTGAAGTCGGAGCGAGTGGCGCGTTTCCAGGCTTGGCTGGAAACACGGGAGCGCAGCGCCCCACCGTAATAGGCGGTTTTGGGGCTTCCGGTGTCGTCTCTGTTGATGTTGTTCGGCGGCACCGTTTGGAGTATGTGCACATCGAGAATGGTTCGCGTCACGGATTGTCCTTGTCCGGGTCGTCATCGGAACTGTCGGGTTGTTCGGCGGGGCGGTAGGAGACGAATCCACGTCCCCAGGCGCGACGGACAGTACGCAGCCCGCCGGGCCGTTGGGCGGTCATCAGGTCGTCGGCGAGTTTTCCGTAGTCGAGGGGGACGCCCTCCCGGCGTAGAAGCTGCACGAGTGCACGCAGTCGGTGCGCGAGGGAGGTGACCGTGGTGGCGGTGCTGGCGTGGATGAAGCGCCGCCGCAGCGGTTCGTCGATCTCGCCGTCGGGCATGAGCTCACGCATCGCCCATCCGAGTACGCGGTCCCGGCGGCGTCCCGCCCGCCACACCGGCCCCTGGTGCATGTGTTTCGTACTCCATGACTGCTGGTGCAGCGCGTAGAGCGTCAGGGAGATATGTACGGCTTTCTCCGCCTGTGCCTCCCGTTCCAGGGACCAGGAAGAGTCTGCATGCTCTTCGGGGGCGTAGGTTTCCCCCCACAACCAAGGGGTGTTCTCGGGAAGCTTGCCCGCGCCGTTGCGGAGCCGCGCCAGTTCCGCTACTTCTGTGGGATTGTCGGCGCAGTATCCGCGCTGCAGCTTACTGACGCGCGCGTGCACACCCTTTCCCACCACTCCGAGTTCCGGGCGTTCACCTTCGCCTACGCCTTCGTGTCTCATACGGTCACCTCGGTCGTGTCGCTTTGCGTGGTCCTGGAAAGTTCCGCGGCCAGGGTGCGGTGGAATCGCCGTTCGGCGTAGGCAGCGCTGAGCCATAATTGGCCGTTCTTGGTATCCACGATCCGGCCATTCCAGGCGGCCTCTCCGGAGCGTTCGATCAGACCGGCGCCTTCGGAACGGACGAGACGGCGCACGGTGTCCTGCCAGACCGCACGCCGCTCGTCCGGATCCGTGTCCGGGGCCAGGGAGGCAAGCCACTCGCGGAACGGACCGTCGAGGATGCCGAACCCCCGGTCGCGGGTCGTGTCCTGCTGAGTGGTGGCATCGATACCCGCTGCCCGGGCCAGGTCGGCGGCGAGCTGACCCAACGCGGCAACGGCACTGTCCGCGTCCGCAACCGCCTCCTTGGCGGTTGCGGCGAGATTGGGAGCGCTCTCGTGCAACAGCACTACTTTCATCGTGACCCGGTCGTCGACCACCTCGTCGATGACGGACTGCTGAGTGCCGTAAACGGCGCCCACGACCCGTGAGCGGATGAGGTACCTGTCGTCGAGGTACCCCTCATTGGCCAACCGGGCGACCCAGTCGAGTACACGTGGCCGCAGGCTTCCGGCCGCATCCTGGTGCTGATTAGAGCCGCGCTTACGACCAGTGATCAGGGAGGCGAGACCGCGCCAAGCACTGCGCGCAGGGTTGTGCTCCTGGGGCATGTACACCAGTGGTTCGCGGAGCTTCTTCTCTTGTGTCTGGCTGCGCCGCCATCCGGTCATCGGCTCTCGGTCATGGGCGTTGTGCGGGGACAACGGGTCCCCGTAGGCCAACACCACCCCGTAGGCACCGTCGGCGTCGCAGCGCAGACGCAGCCGCCGCGTCTGCCACGTGTAGAGGTCACGCACTCCGTAGGGCCGCAGCACCTGCTCTCTTCCGCCGAGTGGGGCTGCACCGGGCGGATCGAACCGCCAGGCGGGCCGGTCCATCTCGTCGGCCCGCAGATGGTCCGTGTCGGTGGCGATGAGGTTCAGCAGCAGGGTCTCGCGCAGGTTCCTCCCCTCCACGAATACTCCACCGAGGTTTCCCGCCCAGCCGACCCCTTGGGGGTATCCTTTTCCGTTCTTCACCCGGGGATCGCCCACTGCCCCGGATTTGATTCCGGAGGGGTCGTAGGCGTGCGCGTGTACCACCCAGCGTGCGGCCTCGGCGAAAGTGAGCCGATCTATCCCACCTTCCCGCATCGTGAAGAACGGTGCTCCGTTGGGAACGTCGGCGACGATTCGTTCCAGCGGGGAAACATCGCCTTTCGCGGTGTGCAGGTCAGCTACCTGGAAGAACGGGGTTTCGGGGTGCAGCAGGTCGAAACGTTCACGATGTTTTGCGAGATAGGTTCCGACCTGGTCCAGCGGTATTCCCCCCTCCCACAGTTCCTGCCATTCTTCGGGGTCAGCCGGACCGTCGACAGCGTCGTGCAGGACCGCGAGCAGCAAACGGACAAGAACGAACTCTTGGGTGGGAAGGTCGCCTACCACCCGCTGGAGCGTGTGCGCCTGCTGGAAGACCCGGTACAGGGACAGCTCCGTCTCGGTCCCGTCCGCTTTCTGGACCGGAATCCAGGGGTGTTCAACAAGGTCAAAGGAGGTGGGAGGGTCATTCGGCATAGTGAATCTCGAGACCGTCGTTTCGGGAGTAGGTGAGTCCGTAGCCTGCCAGGCGGGTGTGACAGTTCTCGTCCAGGATCATGATCAGCTCTCCCGCCAGCCAGTGGCACTCTTTGGCCTGCCAGGCGGGGAAGTAGTTCTCCTCGAGTTCGGATACGGCCTGGTCGAGACAGGTTGAGACAGTGAACGGGAACGGGAGCCGCAGCGCGGAACGCGCGACGCTCCTGGCGAGGTAGGGGGCGGGAACAGCGTCCGTCGGAAGCTCCCGGCCACCCAGCGAACCGGACAGCCAGGGCACAGTGGTCAGGACACCGTCAGTCCGACGCTGCACCACAAGCACCTCGAGGCTGTCCTCGCTGTCGCGGACCTGTGCTCGTCCGGTGGTGCTGTCATCCGCGTCGCCCACACCAGCGTCCACCCACCCCACGAGACCGCGCCCGTTCTTTCCGGGAGCGGCGATCCGGAACGTGTCGGCTTTCATCTCCTGCGCCGCCTGCTCGCGGACGTGTCCGGCGTGTGTCTCCTCCAGCGCGGCGCGCCATTCCTCGGGGCCGATTCCCTCCTCCCCGTAGGCCTGTTGGACGAGGACACTGATGTCGTCGGGCAGGCGGACGGTTCCCTCACGACCAGCTCCGAACAAGTGGGGTTCCAGTGCCGCCACGGCCCGCAGCAGCGGGTAGGGCCGGTAGATGGTGCGTGAACCGCGAACCGGCTCTGGAGGACTGCTGTTCCAATCGGCACCGGTGACGAGGCACCGGGCGGTACGCAGTGGGCGGGGGCGCTCGCACTGCCCCTCACCTCGCTCATGTCGGTGGAGCCGCCCCATGCGCTGGAGCATCAGGTCAACAGGGGCGAGGTCGGTGACCATTAGGTCGAAGTCGAGGTCCAGGGACTGTTCCACTACCTGAGTAGCGACCACGACGCGTCCGGGAACGGCGCGTTCTCTTCCCGATTCAGCGTTCTTGTCCGGTGGTCCGAAACTCCTGAGCAGCTGCTCGTCGTTCTCGGAACGGTCCAGATCCAGAAACCGGGCATGGGCGACCTCTACCGAGAGTCCGGTGCCCGCGAAGTGATTCCGCAAGTGACGTGCCGTTTCGTGCGCGCGAGCCACAGTATTGCGTACTACTGCGGCACAGCCGCCGTCCCGCAGTTCGTTCAGAAGCCGCTGCGCGAGAGTGGCGTAATCGTCATTGAGCGGTTCCAGTTCGACATCGGTACGACGTCCGGAGGCAGTGGGGGCGTAAATCCGGGGTCGCTGTTCCGGGCCCACCGTCGTGATAAGCGGATAGTCCCGAGCTGTTTGCACTGCGGTGAGGTCGGGACCTTCCTTGCCGGTGTATGCGGCTGCCAGTTCCCGGCGCCGGTGCGCGGGAAGGGTGGCGGACAATACCACGACAGGGACTCCGTAGGCGCTGAGCCAGGACAACACCCGGTCCAGATAGGTGGACATGTAGGTGTCGTAGGCGTGTGCCTCGTCGATCACCACGACTTTCCCGGCGAGCGCGAGATGACGCAGCGCGAGGTGTCGGGTTTTCAACCCGGCGAAAAGAAGCTGATCTATCGTGCCGACCGCGAACGACGACAGCATGGCTTTCTTCCGTCCGCGCAGCCAGTGGTGCGCGACCAGCTCGGCGGATGCGCGCCGGTGTCCCTTGTCTTTCTTCCCAGCGGGATCATCCCGACCAGCAGGGTCATCCCGAGCTATGTCGGCGTTGGGGTACGTGGGTTCGCGGGCGAGTCTCGTGTAGTCGTCGTTGAGACCGGACTTCGCGTGGGCGAGTGCGACGGTGTGTCCCACACGGCCGGGTCTCTGGTCCGGCAACCGTTTCAACCACGCGGTCAGCCGCCGGAACATCGCGTTTCCGGTAGCCATGGTCGGTAACGCGACGAAACACCCGCCCGCGCCGGTGCGTGCGGCGAGGACCTCGACCGCCGCGAGAGCGGCCTCGGTTTTCCCTCCCCCATAGGTGCCTCGACTATGACCATTCCGGGAGCGCGCATCTCCCGGGCGGCGCGTACGGTCTCTTCCTGCACCGGACGAACGGTGGCGTCAGAGGGAAGGTCGAACCGGGACGCGAACAGGTCAGGGACGGATTCTTGCGGGAGAACCGGCTGCCAGGGTCGAGGTAGTTTCAACGCCGCCCACGCGTTATCGAGTCGGTCCGGGTCAGTGGGCGAAGCGTCGGCGGTATAAGGAAAGTAGTCGCGTGAGGAGGCGATCCAGTCACTGACGATGACCAGTGCGGAGAGCAGTACTTGAGCCGGCTGGGGAAGCTTTACTTTCGCCCATTGGGGAAGCCGATCCAGAACTTCGCACTCGTTCGCCGTCCAGTCGAGCAGTTCGTTCTGCACCTGGCTCCACACCGTTTCGCTGCCGCGCGCACGCAACAGTTCGGGGTGGTCGGCCAGGTCCTTGATAGCACTGTTGGACGGAGGAACTCCGTGGTGACCACCGACGATTGCTGTGAGCTGGTGCGTGTCCGGTACTCGCCAACCATGGCGTTCGACCAGCCAGTCCCGCAGCAGTACGTGTCCCGCTAACCCGTGCGGTGCCAGTTTGCGGTCCTCGCCAAGCTGCCTCCCGGTAGGCATGGTCAGACCTTCCCTGCGCATCTTGTCCGCCAGTCCGTCCACTTGGCACGCGAAGGCGGGGGTAGCTTTCCCGCAGTCATGGACAGCGGAGATCCACACGGCGAGCTTGCGCGCGTCGGCGGCACCGCCGGGGAGAGCTGTCGAGATCAGCTCACGGACCTGAGACGGCAACCAGGTGTCCCACAACCTTCCCGCTACCGCCGCGCTATCTGCCATGTGCCGCCGCAGCGGAAGCCATGCTTTGTCGTCCTGGTTGTGTTTCGCCCAAACCTGGCGTGCCGCGTCAGAAAGGTCGTCCGTAGAGAGGAAAGATCCTCCGGAAGAGGTCATGCCACGATTCAATAAGAGACAGGAGAGTCTTGCAGTCGGTTTCCGGTCTTCTTGTTGGCCGGATCCGGCCAACAAGAAGACCGCGCACCTGCCCCGAACGTTCCTCGCCCCGCGTGGGCGAGACATAGGCCCATCCCCGCGTGCGCGGGGAGCATTGTCACGGATCGGTGTGGGTATCGCGTCGCCAGGGTCCATCCCCGCGTGCGCGGGGAGCATGGGGAATCGACCATTCGAAGTACGCGACATCGGGGTCCATCCCCGCGTGCGCGGGGAGCATCGTCGGCTGTACAACGCTCTCCGGTGGCACGTGGGTCCATCCCCGCGTGCGCGGGGAGCGTCCTCTTTGACCTGGCCTTCTATTCCACGTGCGCATCCGTGTGTGCAACTTGTAGAAATTTGGACATAAAACGCGAAACCCCAAAAACGAACTACCGGGGAACGATGCGACGCATGAAACCAACCAGCCGCCGCGACAGGGCCAGGAGACCACACCTCTCATACGCTACGCATACTCTTCGGTTGAAAAGTGACCACTCATCCCATCAGGCATCGGAGTCACACCCCACAGCGGGACTTTCCCCACTTGGCATCGCCTCGTCAGCCCACGGGTAAGGGGCGATCGGCCCCAACTGTTCGAACCGCACCGACATCGCGATACGGCCAGACAACGCATAGAACGAGCCGGGATCGGCGGCTTCGACGGCACCGGAGCTCGTGGCCCGGCTGGTAGCGGGCGTCCCGCCGAACCACCCGCCCCAGCCTGTGCTGCCATGCGGGGGATCCGGTGCCTTCCGGGAGCGGACTCGGCCCGCTGACCGCACGGGACGAGGAGTTCCCCCGCTCGGTCAGCACCTCTGGGACCGGATTGGGCCACATCCCGTCCCGGACTGGCACGCGGGATCACGGCATCGGCGAGGGAGGAAGGGGTGGTCAGCCGGTGGACAGCTCCCGAAGCGGTTCGGCCAGTTCGTGGGTGAAGAAGTCGAGGAAACCGTCCGGGTCGGGTCCGGCGTTGACCAGCGCCAGATGGTCGAACCCGGCCCGGGCGAAGTTGCGCGCCACGGCCAGGTGGCGTTCGGCGTCGGGTCCGTAGCCGAACGTCCCGGCGATGTCGTCCTCGGTGACGAACGCGGTCGCCGCCTCGAAGTTCACCGGGTTGGGCAGTTCGGACATCACCTTCCAGCCGGTCACGCCGAAACGGAACATCTGCCGTGCCGAGCGCAGTGCGCTGGCCTCGTCCGCGGCCCAGGCCAGCGGGACCTCGGCGTAGGCGGGTCCGGCGCCTCCGGCCTCGGCATAGGAGCGGACCAGTTCCGGCCTGGGCTCGGTGGCGAAGAGGGCGTCGCCGTGGTCGGCGGCGATGCGGGCGGCTTCGGGGCCTCCGGCCGCCACGGCGATCCGGGGCGGGGTGTGTGGAAGGTCGAACACCCGGGCGTCCTCCAGCGCCAGGTGGTCACCGTCGAAGGAGTGGTAGCCGCCCGACCACAGCAGCCGGATGATGTGCAGCGATTCGCGGAGCATCTCGTGGCGGTGGTGTACGGCGGGCCACCCGAGTCCGACGACGTGCTCGCTGAGGCGTTCCCCCGAGCCGATGCCGAGGGTGAACCGGTCGTCGGACAGTAGCGCCGTGGTTGCCGCCGCCTGGGCGATGATGGCGGGGTGGTAGCGCAGGAACGGGCAGGTGACCCCGGTTGCCAGTTCGACCCGTTCGGTGCGTGCCGCGATCGCGGCCAGGATGGACCAGGCGAACCCGGAGTGGCCGTGGTTGTGCAGCCACGGGTGGAAGTGGTCGCTGATCTCGACGAAGTCGAATCCGGCTTCCTCCGCTCGCAGCGCCTGACGGACCATCTCCCCGGGCGCGTAGCCCTCCGCGAACAGTTTGTAGCCGATCCTCATCCGGAACGCTCCCCTCTCGCACGGCTGGGCGCGCCACTATCCGGACGAGCGGTGATTATTCGGTGGTGTCACCGCCGCACCCCGCTCGACAACCACACATCGCTACCGAAAAGTTACCTATTTGGTGTACATATACGACATAAATTGACAAAAAGAGTAAAAACGACACAAATGGTGCCGACCCATTGTCGACCATGAGTCGGGAGCCATACGCATGCGCTTCGTTCCACGCCGGCGCGTCCTCGCCGCCGGGATCGCCTGCAGTGCCCTGGTCGGGACGCTGTCGGCCGCCTCCAGCGCCGCGGCCGACCCCGACCGGGCCTCACTGGAGCAGTGGCCCGGCGACCAGGGGCACCAGCTCGAACGGATGATCACCAGGTTCAGCGACAAGGGCGAGTACGCGACGTTCGACGCCGACAACACCATCTGGAAGAACGACCTCGAGGAGTCCCTCATCCCCTTCCTGGAGATGAAGGGGGTACTCACCCGGGAGAACATCGACCCCGCCCTGAAACTCGTCGACTTCGAGGAGGGCGAGAGCCTGTCGGCCTACTACAACCGGTTGTGCGAGGCCGGCACCCCGACCTGCTACGCTTGGGCCGCCCAGGTGTTCTCCGGGCTCTCCCTCGGTGAGGCGAAGGACTACGTCGACGAGCTGATGGAGCGCGAGGAGCCCATCCCCACCAACGAGTGGGAGGGCGGTGAACTGGTCGACACGACCGTGAAGCCGCCGGAGATCTACCCCGCCCAGCGGGAGCTCATCACGACCCTGCGTGAGCACGGCATCAGCGTCTACGTGGTCACCGCCGCCCACCAGGAGCTGGCGAGCATGGTCGTCTCCGACCCCCAGTACGGCCTGGACGTTCCCGAGTCGCAGGTCATCGGGGTACAGACCCTGTTGGAGAACCCGGAGACCGGTGAGTTGGGCACGGGCACCGACCTGCGGGAGGACGGCACCGAGGTCACCGACGCGTTCGAGTTCACCTCGTCGCTGTCCACCCCGGCGACGTGGCAGTCCGGCAAGGCGGGCGCCATCCAGGAGCGGATCGACCCGGTGCAACGGCCCGTCCTGGCCGCCGGTGACTCCGACTACACCGACGAGCACATGCTGTTCTACGCCGACGCGCAGCACGGCGGCCTGCGGCTGTTCGTCGACCGCGACGCGGACTACACCGCCGGCATCCGCGAGGAGGCCGACAGTCGTGCCCAGCGGCAGAAGGAACTGAACCAGCCCCCGAAGGCCGACGAGGGCTGGCTCTTCGCCACTCCGGAGGAACTCGGCGTCGCCGACTGAGCCCCGCCGTTTCCCGGTTGTTTTGGAGCAGCACCCGGTCCCGGCACACGTCTCCGCCCCGGTCGGGGTGTGGCCGCGTGCCGGGACCGGTTCGGAGACAGGACCCGGGCCGCCGACCCGGCGAGCGGGGCGGACGTTCCCGGCCCGGCCCGCCGACGTTGGCTGCTCGCACGCGGCCGGACGGTGGCCGCACCGTCAGCGGGGGCGGTAGCGGCCCCGGGCTCTGAGCCGGGTGTTGGGCAGCGCGGGCGCGGGCAGGGCCGGCCCGTCGTATCCAGTCACGGGACCGAAGCGTCGTCCCCGCGTGTCGGTGTCGTGCTCGCGTTCCCAGGTCTCGCGTGCCTCGACGATGTCCTCGTGGCTGCGTCCGACGAAGTTCCACCACATGACCAGGTCCTCCTCGAACGGTTCACCGCCGAGCAGCAGCGCTTGCGCCCGGGTTCCGGCCGACAGCGACACCCGGGACCGGCCGCGCCCGAGGTACAGCATCGCTCCCGCGGGCACCGCGACGTCCTCCACGGTGACGCCCTGCGAGAGCGCGAGCACCGCGTGCTCGAAGTCCGGTTCCAGTGGCGCCGTCATGTCCGCGTCCGGTGCGAGTGAGAAAGCCGCGCCGACCAGGGGTGTGTGGGTGGTGGCCGGTGAGGCCGCGCCGTCCAGCTCGCCCATGATCACTGTGATCGTGCCCTGCGGGCTCTCGTGGCGGGGCAGGTCGGCGTGGAACTCGAAGCCGGGCGCTACCGCGCGGGTGTGCTCGGGCAGTGCTGTCCACAGTTGCGCGCCGTAAAGCGTGGCCGCGTGGTCCGGTGGGGACTGCTCGGAGTGCGCGATCCCGGAGCCGGCGGTCATCAGTGGCAGTTCGCCCGGGTGGACCATCCGTCGGCTGCCGAGGCTGTCCTGGTGCAGGACCTCGCCCTCGAGCAGCCAACTCACCGTTTGCAGACCGGTGTGCGGGTGCGGTGGTACCTGCATCCCGGCCTGGCCGGTGATGTCGCTGGGGCCGTAGGAGTCGGCGAAACACCACGCTCCCACCATCCGCCGGTCCCGGTTGGGCAATGTCCGGCGCACCCGCATCGCCCGCGCCCCGCCCAGGGGCACCTCGCGAGGACGCAACAGCTCGCACCCGGGTTCGCTGCGCACCCCTGCGTCCGCCGAACACACCGTCTGCTCGGCGGGATGGTCCTCGACGTTACTCATGGGACTGCTCCGATACGGCGTCGGTGGGGTGTGGTCGGCGCGGTTCCGGCGCCGACCTGTTCGTCGCTGTTCCCCGGTCCCTCCCAAGCCTGTCGCGTTGTTCCGGGCCGGTGGTGGTCACCGCGCCGTGGTGCCGTTGAACAGCTCCTCGAAAGGCACCGGGTCGGTGAACGGGTCCGGGCGGGACTGCGCCGGCCGCTGCCTCACCTCGGCGGCGAGCTCACCCGCGGCGCGGGTGACGCGCTCGTTGAGGTAGGAGTCGTTCCCCCAGTCGGAGCTGGCCGCGTACACCGCTGTCGGTACCACCACGGCACGCAGGTACGCCAGCAGCGGGCGCAGGGCGTGCTCGAGCACCAGCGAGTGCCGCTCGGTTCCGCCGGTGGCGGCGAGCAGTGCCGGTTTCCCCTGCAGCGACTCGGGGTCCACGATGTCCATGAAGGACTTGAACAGGCCGCTGTAGGAAGCGGTGAACGTCGGTGTCGCCAGGATCAGGCCGTCGGCCGCGTCGACCTGTTCGAGCACCGGCCGCAGGCGGTCGTTCGGGAATCCGCTCAGCATGTGGTCGGTGATGTCGTGGGCGTACTCGCGCAGCTCCACGACCTCGACCTCGGCGTCGGTTCCCAGCTCCGTGCGGGTGGCCGTGGCCAGGCGGTCGGCCAGCAGCCGGGTGCTGGAAGGCTGCGAGAGTCCGGCCGAGACTGCCAGGACGCGGGTCATGTCGTGGTTACCTCCGTCGTCTGTTCCCTCGCCGCGCGCAGCGACGCGTGGGTGGGTGCCTCGGGTACGTGGGCGGGTTTGCGGGCGTCGAACTCCCGGCGCAGCACGGGGACGACCTCCTCGCCGAGGATGTCGAGCTGTTCCAGGACGGTCTTCAGGGGCAGGCCGGCATGGTCGATGAGGAACAGTTGGCGCTGGTAGTCGCCGACGTAGTCGCGGAAGGACAGCGTGCGGTCGATCACCTGTTGGGGTGAACCGACGGTCAGCGGTGTCTGTTCCATGAAGTCCTCCAGGGAGGGTCCGCCGCCGTAGACCGGTGCGTTGTCGAAGTAGGGCCGGAACTCGGCGACGGCGTCCTGCGAGTTCCTCCGCATGAACACCTGGCCGCCCAGACCGACGATGGCCTGGTCAGCGCTGCCGTGCCCGTAGTGTTCGAAGCGCCTGCGGTACAGCTGCACCATCCGCTGGGTGTGCTGCTTGGGCCAGAAGATGTGGTTGTGGAAGAACCCGTCGCCGTAGTAAGCGGCCTGCTCGGCGATCTCCGGGCTGCGGATCGAACCGTGCCACACGAACGGTGGCACGCCCTCCAGCGGGCGTGGTGTGGAGGTGAAGCCCTGCAGCGGGGTGCGGAACTTGCCCTCCCAGTCCACGACGTCCTCCCGCCACAGCCGGTGCAGCAGGTGGTAGTTCTCGAGTGCCAGTGGGATGCCCTGGCGGATGTCCTGGCCGAACCACGGGTACACCGGCCCCTGGTTCCCGCGTCCCATCATCAGGTCCACCCGTCCGCCGGACAGGTGCTGCAGCATCGCGTAGTCCTCGGCGATCTTGACGGGATCGTTCGTCGTGATCAGTGTCGTCGAGGTCGACAGGATCAACCGCTCGGTCTGTGCCGCCACGTAACCGAGCATCGTCGTCGGCGAGGACGGGACGAACGGCGGGTTGTGGTGCTCCCCCGTGGCGAACACGTCCAGCCCGACCTCCTCCGCCTTGCGGGCGATCGCCATCATCGACGTGATCCGCTCGTGCTCGGTCGGCTCCCGCCCCGTCGTCGGGTCCGGGGTGACGTCCCCGACAGTGAAAACTCCGAACTGCATGCCGGCCTCCACCAGTTATTTCAAAATTCAACTTCCGGGCGGAACCACGGCGGAGGGCGTCCTATTCCCGCGCGTACTGGTGGTTCGACGCCCCCGCGCTCCCACGCCCCGTGTGAGGGTGCGGGATCAGGCTTCCTTGCGCGGGATCCGGGTGTGGTCGAGGAAGCACCACGCCCAGGTTTCCCCGGGTTCCGCCGAGGCCGCGACCGGGTGGGCGGCGGCGTCGGCGTGCCCTGAGGCGTGCCGCCCCGGTGAGGAGTCGCAGCAGCCGACGTGTCCGCAGCGCAGGCACACGCGAAGGTGCACCCAGTCGTCGCGGCCCGCGCGCAGGCACGCGACACATCCGGTGCTGGTGGGTAGCACCGGCTGGATGTCGGTAACGTGCGGGCACTCCGTGCCAGTCTGCGGGACGAAGTCGACGACGACGCTGGGGGCGGGATAGGGACCGTCCGGTTCGGCCATGTCCAGACGTCGCAGCACCACACTGGTGAGCGGCCGGGTGACGGCTCGGGGCGTGTCGATGACGTGGTCGGCTCCGGTAGCGGCCAGCGTCGTCGCGTCGGCCTCGTCGCGCGGGCGCAGCACGCTCGGCACCGCCGGCGCGAGCTGGCGGACCACGGTCGCGATGCGGGCGCACTCCTCGGTGTCGTTCTCGCAGACCACCACCAGGCGGGCCGTGTGCAGACCCGCCTCGGTCAGCACGTTCTCCCTGGCCGGGTCGCCGCGGACCACGGTGTGCCCCTGGGCCTGTACCTCGGCCGCGTGGTCGGGGCTGAGCGTGGTCACACTGACCGGCACTCCGCGGCTCGCCAGTGTTCGGGCCAGCCCGTCAGCGACCGGCCCCCATCCGGAGATGAGCACACCGCCCGTCCGGTCGCCGGTTTCCTCTCCTGCTCCCTGCCGCGACCCGCGCTCGGTTCCGGCAGGGCGGCGGGCCAGCAGCCAGCGGCTGATCCGGTCGCCGGCCGCGGCCAGAGCGGGGGTGGCGACCATCAGCACCACCGTGACCGCGATGAGCACCTGTTCCCCGTCGGCACCCAGACCAGCGGGGGTCAACCCGGCCTCGTCGCCGGATCGTTGCAGCACGAACGAGAACTCCCCGATCTGTGCCAGCAGCAGGGAACCGGACACCGCGGCCGGCGCGCCGATCCGTACCACGGTCAGCGCCGCCAGCGAGCCGACGACCTTGACCACGACCACAGCCAGTGCGAGCAGCAGGACAAGCCACCACAACCGGCCCAGCTCCCGGAGGTCGAGCAGCATACCGATGGAGACGAAGAAGACCGCGCTGAAGACGATCTGCAGCGGAAGGATCTCGCCGAGGGCGTGAGCGCTGTGCCGGGACTCGCTGACCACCAGCCCCGCCAGGAAGGCACCCAGCGCGACACTGACCCCTGCCAGCGAGGTGACGTAGGCCGTTCCCAGACCGATCGCGACGACGGTCAGCAGGAACACCTCGGGTGAACAGGTGCGGGCGACGCGTTCCAATACTGGCGGCATGACCCTGCGAGCGACCACCAGCACGACGGCGAGCACGACAGTGGCGGTCCCCAGCGCGCGCAACAGCTCCCACGGTCCGCCACCACCGGCCGATCCGGTGCCGAGGAGGGGAACCACGAGGACCATCAGCACCACGGCAAGGTCCTGAAAAACCAGTGCTCCCACCGAGGACTGCCCCACCGGCTGGGTGGTGCGTCCCGACGCCGAGAGCACCTTGAGCACGATCGCCGTCGACGACAGGGCCACCAGGAACCCCGTGAACACAGCGGTGCGCCAGTCCGCCCCGGACGCGGCCACCAGAGCGGCGGTGAGCGCGGTGGTGAGCAGCACCTGGACCCCGCCGCCGAGGAGAACCAGTTTCTTGATCGAGGCGAGCCGGGCCAGTGAGAACTCCACACCGATGGTGAAGAGCAGCAGTATGACACCGATGTCCGCGGCTGCGGTCACCGTGCTGGTTTCGGAGACCAGGCCCAGCTGGTGCGGGCCGATGAGCACCCCGGCCAGCAGGAACCCCACGATCGGCACGACCCGCACCCGGACGCTGAGGTAGCCGATCACCCCCGCGGCGACCAGCAGCGCGACGACCGGCCCGAGATACGACGGGCTCTCCCCCGCAGCCAGCAGCATTACCGACACCCTTCCCCACTCGCACGACGGCGCTCGAGCTGCCCCGGACGGGTGGTTCCCCGTCCCCGACGGTCGCGGCGGTCGGCCTCGTGCGGCGAGAGCACTTCCTCGTGGTCGTGCCCGAACACGCTGGATGACACGGACCGCCACCGTTCGGAAGACGCGTTCCGAGCTGTCGTACCGCCACGGGGAGACCCGTCGCCGCTGGGGTGATCCTACGTGGGGTTCCGGCGTTCTCGTTCACCGTCACGGCGTGACTCTCCAAGGACGCCGTCCACCCTCTCAACCAACCGGGCGAGGTTGGCATCACTCCCCTGGGCATGCCGCTGCTGTTGCCACCGCGAGTGCCGGAACACGACCGGTGTCGGTAGCGTCTACCGATTCCGTCGCCGCGGTGGGGCCGGGGACGACGCCGTTCCCACCACCCGCTTCTGCTGGCGGCCTCGGCCGCGGCCCCGCATCCGGGGGAGCCGACACCACGCTGGTGGCCGAGACCGCCAGTCGCATCGACACTCCCGTGTCCCCGAGGGCGGGACCACCGCATCAGTGCCGACGCTCCGGGACCGGAGGCGGGTGCGTTCGCCGTCGTCGTCTCCACCGCGACCACGCCACCGGTTTCGTCAGCGCATCGCGTGAGGCACCCGCCCCGACAGCCTGGCCCTGCTTCGTCGGACAGCGCCGGTGTGGAGGTCCGCGGGTTCCGTCACCGGCTGCGGGAGGGCAGCTGCGCCGCTCGGGGGCGGTTCAGAAGCCCACCACCCCGATGGCCATGGAAGCTGCCAGCAGCGCGATGCTGAACCCCCAGATCCACAGGAACGAGTAGCGGATGTGCTTGCCGAAGTCCACGCCGGCCAGCCCGACCGCCAGCCATACCGAGGCGTTGAACGGGCTGATGTAGGTGCCGATGATGTTTCCGATGATCAACGCGAAGGCGATGCTGGAAGAGTCGACGCCGAACTGGCTCACCACGCCGTCCACGACCGGTAGCAGCGCGAAGTAGTGGGCGTCGGTGCTCAGCAGCAGTTCCAGCGGAGCACCCACCACGCCCATGATCAGGTGCAGGTAGGGCAGCACCGCGTCGGGCAGGAAACCGATCACGTCGGTGGCCAGCGCGTCCAGCATTTGCGATTCCTGCATGATGCCCAGGAAGGAGCCGGCGGCGAAGATGATCGCTCCCGTTCCCAGGGCCGCTCCGCCGTGGGCGCGGATGCGGGCGGTCTGGTCGGCGACTTTGGGATAGTTGGCGACCAGAGCGATCGACAGGGCGATCATGAAGACATAGGCCTCGGGGAGGAACCCGAGGAGGAGCACGGTCAGGACGGCGACGACCAGGGCGAAGTTGAACAGTAGCCGGCTGAGTCCGGGGGCTGGCGCGGCCTCTTGGCTCTCCTCGTCCGCGGCCTCGTCGGTCTCGGAGGCGCCGGCGGGGACAGCCGCCCGTTGGGCGATGCGCTTCTTCTCCCGCAGCCCGAGCAGCGCTGCCATGGCCGCGCCCATCACCAGAGCGATGCCCTGAACGGGGATGAGCTGGTGCCACATTGCCGTGGGGGACATCTCGATGACCGCTGCCGCGCGGCCCACGGGGCCGCCCCACGGCAGCATGTTCAGGATTCCGGTGCTCACCGAGAGGAGGAGCATCAGCAGGTAGGGGCTCATACCCAGCCGCCGGTACAGCGGCAGCAGGGCCGGGATGCAGATGAGGAAGGTGGATGCTCCGGAACCGTCCAAATGGCACACGGCCGCAACGAGGAACGTGCCCACGGCCACGGCCACGACGCTGCCGCGCGTCACCCGGACCATCAGGTTGATCAATGGTGTGAAGAGGCCGATGTCGTTCATGACCCCGAAGAACAGGATCGCGAAGACCAGCATGAGGGCGACGTCGATGACCGAGTCGATTCCCGCTTCGTAGAAGCCGGTGATGTCGCTGATACTGAAGCCGGCGATCAGCGCGCCGAGCAGCGGGATCACGGTCATCCCCACGACTGGCGTGATTCGCCCCATGATCAGTAGTCCCGCGATCGACACGAGGATGATGAATGCTGTGACGCTGAGCATGTCCACTTTCCCGGACGCGGTCAGATGAGGGGGTCGGCGCGGCCCGAGAATTCCGAAACCGTGCGACCTGCGTCACATGGTGCCCTTGCGTCCACCCTTGGGATTGTTTTGTGTGTGTTGAGGCTTTAGTGGTCATATTGGTCGCGGCGTGCACTACCTTGCGTTGTCGGAACAGAACGTAGCCAGCGACGACTCTGGGGGAGCGCGAGCATGCCATTGCACCTCCGAGGGCCGGGGCCCTGTTGATGGACGCCGTTCGTCGCGGGCGGCGCGGCCAGCGCCGCACCGGCAGGGCCGGGGAGGACAGCGGAGCGGATCCTCTTCCGACGGACGAGAACGCCGCCGGCGCGGTGCGGGAGCGAGGCGCAGCGGGACAAGCGTCCGTCAGCAGGCTTCTGAGGCCGTCGCTGACCGGCCAACTGTTCATCGCCAATGTCGTGCTGCTCACGCTCGCGGTGGTGGTCACCGCGAGCGTGTGGACGGTCCACAACTACTGGGAACTGGAGCGCCAGTACGAACGGCGGGCGCTGGCCGTCGCCCGCTCCGTGGCTACCGTGCCGGCGATCCAGCAGGCGCTGGCCTCCGCTGAGGATCCCGAACCCCGGGTCGCGCCGCTGGCCGAACGCCTCCGGGCGGCCTCCGATGCCCGCTATGTGGTCGTCATGGACACAGCCGGGATACGCTACTCGCACCCCGATCCCGACGAGATCGGCCGCCGGGCCGCCAACGACCCCAGCCCCGCCTCCGAGGGGCAGGTGTGGACCGGGACCCAGTTCGGTCCCGCGGGCTGGACCCTGCGCGCGAAGGTTCCCGTCCGCAGCGGCACCTCCGAGGACGGTGACGTCATCGGGGTCGTCTCCGTGGGGATAGCGGTCTCCGAGATCGAGGGGGCCGCTGTGCGGGCGGCCAGCGTAGCCGCGGGCGCCGCTGTGGTGGTGCTGGTGGGCGGAGCGCTCGGGGCGTGGGTGATATCCCGCCGGGTGCGCGCTAAGACCCACGGGCTCGAGCCGCGCGAGATCACCCAACTACTGGAGCACCGCGAAGCGCTGCTGCACGCCATCCGCGAGGGCGTGCTCGCCGTGACCGCCGAGGGAGAGGTGGAGTTAGCCAACCAGCCCGCCCGCGACATGCTCGGGCTGGATGCGCACTGTGTGGGGCGTTCCCTGGCGACGCTGGGGCTGGAGTCCGGCATCCACGACATCCTCAGCGGGGCGCGCAGCGGAAACGACCAGATGGCCATGGTCGGCTCACGCATCCTGGTGTGCAACCGCCGGGACACCGGGGACGGGCGTGCTGTTGTCACCATGCGTGACCATACCGAGTTGATGCGGTTGTCCGACGAACTCGACGGTGCCCGCACCGTAACGCGGGGGCTGAGAGCGCAGAGCCACGAGTTCACCAACCGCATCCACACGGTGGCGGGAATGCTGGACCTGGGCTCGGTGGAACAGGCGCGTTCCTATCTCACCGAACTGTCCCCGTCCCACGACCGGGCGGGAAGTGAGATCACGGGCCGCATCAACGACGTCGCCCTGGCGGCGTTGGTGATGGCCAAATCCGCTCAAGCCTCCGAACAGGGGCTACGCCTGGATCTGGCGCCGGTCACCCGCATCCCGGCCGAACTGGGAACCGACGTACGCGAGGAAGTGCTGCTGGTGGTGGGCAACCTCCTGGACAATGCTCTGGAGGCGGCGGGAGCAGGCGGGTGGGTGGAGCTGCTCCTGCTCGCCCACGAGGGTCCGCAGACACCGCCCCTGCTCGAGGTTCGCGTGAGCGATTCCGGGCCGGGGATCGCCGATGCGGTGGCCGACGGCCTCTTCGCCGCCGGCACCAGTACCAAGGCCGCCTCCACCGCCGGTGGCGACGACCGAAGCCACCGGGGGATGGGGTTGGCGCTCGTCCGCCACGCCTGTGCCCGTCGCGGCGGGTGGATCACCGTCGACACCGACGGCGAGACCGCCTTCACCGCCTACGTACCATTAGCCGCGGCTCCGCCGGAAGACAGGACGGACGCGCTCGGATCCCCCGAGGACACGCGGGAGGGAGGAGAAGCGTGATATCGGTTCTCATCGTTGACGACGACGCCCGGGTGGCACGGAACCACAGCGATCTCGTGTCCTCCATCCCCGGATTCCGGGTGGCCGGTATCGCCGCCACCGGCCGGGACAGCCTGGATGCGGTCGCCGAGCACCGGCCGGACCTTGTCCTGCTGGACCTGTTCCTGCCCGACCTCTCCGGTATCACGGTGCTTCAGGAACTGCGGGGCCCCGAGCGCCCCGAGGAGGAGCGCGTCGATGTCCTGGTGATCACCGCGCTTCGGGATGTGGACAATGTCCGCGCCGCCATGCGCAGCGGCGTCGTGCACTACCTTCTCAAGCCTTTCCCGCTGGGGTCGCTGCGTGACCAGCTGGAGCGTTACCGGAGCGCGCGCAGCAAGCTCACCCGCATCGATGAGGCGACCCAGCGCGACGTCGACGACCTGTTCGGCCTGCTGCGCCCCGCGTCGCGAAACGAGCTCCCCAAAGGAATGAGCCAGGCGACGGCCCGACTTGTCGCCGACACACTGCGCCAGGCCGAAAGCGACCTGTCCGCAGCCGATGTCGCAAAGCGCACCGGGACAGCCCGGGTCACTGCTCGGCGCTATCTGGAGCACCTGTGCGGCGAGGGGCGGGCGACGTTGCACATGCGCTACGGTTCGGCCGGTCGACCCGAACACCGTTACCACTGGGCGGAATGATCCCGGCGCCGAGGCCCGCCAGGCGGCTGGGAAACGAGACTGCCACGGGTCCGCGGGTTTCTCCGGGTGTCGGCGCGCATTCGGCGCAACCCACCGGACGCAGCCGTTCCGGCCGCGGCAGCTCGCACGACGCAACCGAGCACCGTCGACCCGTTCCTCCAAGCCGAAGGCGCTTCCTCCGAAGTGGTGCGGGTGGGGCGGGCGGGGCTCGAACCCGCGACGCAGGGATTATGAGTCCCTTGCTCTGACCTGCTGAGCTACCGCCCCATGGATACCCCTAGTGACCAGGAGTGACGCCACTGCAGGGGATTTTACCTGAGTTGCGCGGCGGTCGCACAGCGGAGGATTGGGCCACGAACCGAAACGCGAAAGGACCGCTATGCCCTCCGCCCGGAACCGCAGCCCCGAGACCATCAGCAAGTACCGAGGGACGATCGAGAAATCTTCCAATTCCAGGTCGACCATGGCCGACGCGCCACCCTGCCAAGTGTCGACACCCGGCTCTTCGTGCTGAGCCCCCATCAGGGTTCGTGGGAGCACCATCCGCGCCTCGCCATCGACGGCTCCCCCAGGCGGGATCTCCTCACCTTCGTCCACGCACGGGAGATACTCCTACTCCATACGCATCCCCACTATGCCAAGCATCAGCAGCCCGACGTTGATCAGGAAAAACACGACTCCGAGCCAGAACCCCCACAGGGCGAGAACTCTGCCGCGTAGCTGGTGGGTGTGAGTCACCCGTAGCGCGTAGGCACCGGTCAGCGCGGCTCCGGCGGGCAACAAGGTGACCAGTCCGAACAACGGGAATGTCGTGACCACTCCGAGAATGCCCAGCACGAACGACGTGACCGCCCATCCGGAGCGGCGCGGGAAATAGTGGAGGTTGGGGTAGGTCATATGTCCTCACGGTAGATGAGAGGGCCGCCCCGAGTTCGGGGCGACCTATTCCCACGTGCGTGGGGCTCACATCTCCCGGGGAGAGATCCCACCGGGCAGCAAGGGTCCATCCCCGCGTGCGCGGGGAGCATGGAGCCGAGCTGCTTTCGTCCGACCGGAAGCTGGGTCCATCCCCGCGTGCGCGGGGAGCATGTGTGCGCCCTGGGGGCATTGTCGGCTTCCACGGGTCCATCCCCGCGTGCGCGGGGAGCATCGCACCGCCGGGTTCACGTGCCACCGGAGCGCGGGTCCATCCCCGCGTGCGCGGGGAGCATCCGGCCTCCGATCTTGTCCCGCAGGGCATCAAGGGTCCATCCCCGCGTGCGCGGGGAGCATCTGTCGCGGCCCTGCGCAGGTGCCGGGCGACCGGGTCCATCCCCGCGTGCGCGGGGAGCATCTGCGTGCTGTCGTGGTCGTGTAGGGGGATGACGGGTCCATCCCCGCGTGCGCGGGGAGCATAGACTCTCCTGCTGGGCCAGGGCCTGCTTCCAGGGTCCATCCCCGCGTGCGCGGGGAGCATCCAGGCCGGACCCTCGGACCGCAAAGTACTCGAGGGTCCATCCCCGCGTGCGCGGGGAGCATGACTACGTGGGTGATGCAAGAGGGGCATTCGTGGGGTCCATCCCCGCGTGCGCGGGGAGCATTGTCGGAACTGGCAATAGTCGGGCTGCCGCTGGGGTCCATCCCCGCGTGCGCGGGGAGCATAACGGACTACCTCTGTGTCTAGGCCACTCATAGGGTCCATCCCCGCGTGCGCGGGGAGCATTTCGCTTGCCTGGCGTCTAAATTCTCCGTGTCGGGTCCATCCCCGCGTGCGCGGGGAGCATCCTCTCTGACCTGGTCTTCTAGGTCGCGCGCATGCCCGTGTGTGCAACTTCTGGATATTTGGACATAGCACGCACATCCCTCAAAAACGGATCACTGCCAGGTGGCACGACCTCCATCACCACGACGAGGCCAGGAGACCACATCCGTCCTCACGACGCACGCCCTGCCGGACGCGATCACGCGCGATCCCGTGTGAGCACCCGCTGCCAGCACAGCTCACAGACAACCTCGGCCGGCCCCTACCTCCCACATGCGTGGGGCTCACCCTTTTTCACCTGCGACAATGCGTGGCGTTATTCTTTTGTGATTCCACATGGCCAGTGTTCCGGTGCGTACGGTCAGGATCTGACCATACCGTTCCACCGCTGTGCGCACGTCCCTATGGGAACACGGAAATCCGGCCGCTCCCGGACACACGATGAAGAGGACGGACGCCCGGGAGACGGAGTGGGACGCCCGGGTGCTGGGAGATAGTGACAGCACCCGGGCAAGGGAGTGTGCGCCGCCACGCACACCCCACCTGCGCGCCCGGTCGAGAAAAGGCGCGCGTTCCGTGATGGTTCTATTCCTGGAGTTCGACGGGGATGAAGTCGGTCAGGGTGCGTGGGTTGACATACCGCACCGGCCCACCTCTGACGGGCCGTACGAGGACGTCACCCCGATCCGTGCCGGGCTGTGGTGCGTGGCCGGTGACCACGTGCACGGTAGAACTCGCCCCGTGCAGCCACACCCGCAACCCCACAGGCCACCGGCATTGCAGGTACGACAGATCCCCGCGGGACAGCCGCTCCATCGCGTCGGGATGGACGGTGACTGTGTGGGCATCGCCGACCCTGTCCGCAGGGTGCCAGTCGCAGCATCCCGTCAGCCTGCTGTGTGACGACGTCCCACGGGTGGTGCCGTCGGGCTCCCCGGGCAGCCGCACCCACATGCCGGGTTCCCACACGGTGTCTATTCGTTTCACGCCTCACCCCCGTTCGTGCGCCACGGGCTGGGCCTGGTTCCACCGTTGCGCAGCCACCGGTCGAGTTCGGTGAAGGCCGTGTCGGCACCGTCGCCGAGACCGCGCTCCCGCAACAGGTCGGACAGGTGGTCATAGAGCATGTCCGCGTAGTCCGTGTGCGCTATCGCTTTGGGAGGCCAGGGCGATCCTGCCGCGTCCTGGTGGTGGCCCGGGTGTCCGCTCGTGAGGGCACAGGCGAGATGGGGAGCGTCCGGACAGCGTGCCCGGCGTTGACGTGTGTCGGTGGGTACAGGTTCGAGTCTCATAGTGGAATTCGTTGGTGCTCGGGCAGCTCTTGGGCTGCTGTTGTCGGGGGTTCGTGTCAGGACCGCCACTGGCCGGACCGGCTGCTCACAGCAAGGTCTGTTGTTCATCGGTGCCTCTTCCGTGCTGCTCGGTGCCCTGGTGTGCGGCAACGGCGAGGAGTTCGGCGAGGGATGGCGGTTGGGGCCAGTGCTCCTCGACCAGTGCGGGGAGAAGCACTGCAGCGGCAACGGTGTCCCATAGTGCGCGGTGCGGGCGGCCATCGGGGACCAGTTCGGCCACGTGGTTGGTCAGGGCATAGTGATCGATGAGTGCGGCTAGTGACCGGGTTTTAGTCTTGCCGCGCTTGGCGAGTTTGAGGGTGTCGACGAGCCCGCGTATCTCGATGCCGGGGTAGTGCCTGTGGAGCAGGCGCCAGTCCACGCCGACGTTGTGCCCGAGCAGGTACCGGCCGTCGAGCCGTCGGGCGAGTTCGGGGCCGACCGACGCTGGCGGAGGCGCATCCCGCAGAGCGGCGTCGGTCAGCCCCGGTGAGATCCACGGACGTCGGGGCACCGGCCGGCTCGGCCGGACCAGAGTCTCGTAGGCATCTTGCATATCCGGGAGACCACCGGCCAACGGAACCGTCGCTACCTCCAGAATCTCTTCGTCCTCGCGATCCTGGGCTCCAGTACCCTCAAGATCCAGGGCAACGAAGGACGTCTCGGTCCATGGGGTCTCGGACATGGTGGTCTCCCGGTGCAGTGATCAGTCGTCGTCGTAGCGGGCGTGCGTGGCCAAGCGGTCACGGGCCTCGGTGAGCTGGCGCTGTTCCTCGTCGCTCAGCTCGTACCCTTGCAGAGCCCGCCCGTGCGCCGCATGAACATGGGGATGGTCGACTTCCCAGATCTGGTGACGAAGCGTGTGCTGGATCGCGTAGCGGCGCTGCTCCCCGAGGGCGTGGGTGAGGACGTGGCCTTCTTCGATCAGGAACGGTGTCTCGGTGTCATAGCCCAGATCGGCCAGGACGTCGCGGAATTCTTGTTCGCTCGGGGAGCGGTGATCGTCGGAACAGAGCTGTCGCTGTTTGGCGGGGCAGATGTCGCAGAGTTCGGGAACACCCCAGTGGCCGTTGTAGTCGGGTACCTCGTGGGCGTAGGTGACACCACACGAGGTCTTACGGAACAGTGGAACGGAGAGATGCCGGAGTCTTTCCATGCCTGGACGACCCTGGTATCCAGCTCTGCCGGAAGGACCTTGCGGCGCTGGTAGTTCTCCCCGTAGGGAACTTCCACTCCTAAGCCTCGCAGCCACTCGGCATTTTCCTCTTGGTGGTAGTAGCCGGTGAAGACGACGGCGTCCACCTGTGCGCTATCAGCGAGGTTGAGAACACTGGCCATAGTCTCCGGGTCGTCGTTCCACCCGGGCACGATGGGTCTCCAGTACAGGATGACCTTGGTTCGCTCACTGTGGGCGGCCGCGGTCTGGATGGAGCGGACAGTGGTACTGGACTTAGCGATGGGTTCTATACGGTCCTCGGAGATTCCGGAGTAAGTGAACAGCAGCGTCACCCGCACATGCTGCAGCGCCTCCAACTCGGCCATGTCCTCGGCGGTGACGTGGAAGCGTGTGATGATGAGGACGAGGTTGGTCATCCCGCGACGGTCGAGTTCCTGAAGGACCGCGAAGGTGTGGGGTTTGACGCCGGGCAGCATCGGGTCGGTGGCCTTGTTGAAAAGCTGGATCGGGGTGGAGTGGGGGCGAAACGCCTCGTGACCGAGCAGCATCTCGACGGCTTCGGACGTTGAGATCAGCAGCTGCGGAACCTTCTGCTCGAAGTTGCCCCAGAAGTGGCGGACACAATATCCGCAGTCCAGGGGGCATCCGATGATGTGGTTCAGCGACAGTCCGGATTTGCGGTTGGTGATGATCTGGGCCATGTAGGGGTCAAGCCCGGCCCGGTGCTCCTCCGGCATCAGGCGCAGGGAGGAGGGGCCGACCGGGATATCTGCGGAGAGGAAGACGGGCTCTGCCATCGTGACTCCTGCTCATTCTGGGAGGCGAGAAGGTGCAGGTAGGCGGGTCCGAACCACACGCGAAACTCGCGTTCAACACCTTCCGGGTCGTCGCTGGTGTGGATGAGGTTGTCGAGGAACCTCCCTTCGGCTCGGGCATGCGTGAGGCTGTCGGCCCCGAACCGCCCTCGGATGGAATCGGCGGCAGCACGGGAGGGGTCATAGTGGCCCAGCAGTTCCCGAACGCGACGGGGAACGCCATCGTGGTTGCCGTGGCCGAGGGCGACCACGACGCGCGAGCCGACGTAGTTACGTCGAAGCTCAGCGGCGACGTCGAAGGGGAACTGGTCGTCCAGCGCGATCATGTCGGCGTAGTGGGTGAAGATCTGCGTTTCGCTCACCCGCACTTCGCGCTGGGTGATGATGTCGATCTCTTCTCCGATGCGGGCAAGGATCGTGCCGGCCAGCTGCCGACGCACCGCGTCCGGCTTGCACAAGATCACGCTCCATCGGTCCCATCCATCCGCGAGCGCGATCATTGGGTCCCTCCCGGCATGCGCGCGGGCCAGCGTCGTTCGACCAACCAGCGGTGCCCGGGGTCCAACGCGTTCAGGACCTGCGGAGACACCGTTCCAGTGGTGTGTTGGATCTGCCGGTAGATCTCGAACAGCAGGATGATGTTCTGCCAGTACGGGGCGAGATCGAGGGCGGCGACGCTGCTGGGGCAGTGGGCGAGTTCGTTGGTCCGCAGCCCGGCTTCGTGCTGAAGGACGGTGGTGATGTCCTCCCACGAGGCATCGCTGGGCATCGCGGCCGGTGGAAACGACACGGTGTCAGCATCTCGGTTGCTGTTCGCCTTGATGATGCGCTGGACGTGGTCAGCATCCCGATCGTTGACATGCATCGACACGACGTGGTGGGTGTAGTGGCCAAGCTGGACACCGAGCTGGGCGGCAGCGAATTCCTGGATGAAGGTGAACGCGAAGACGTCGGAGACCATGCCCACGTAGGCGTCGTTTCCGCGCATGAACACGCTCAGGTGTAATTGTCCGTCGCGCAGCAGGAACTGGGCGCTGACCGTGCACGACACATCCGGGTTGGCCTGGTCGGTCAGTTCCTCGGGGCGGAAGAAGGTTACCGTCGCTCGTTTGGTGTCAGGGTCCGTGAGCAGCAGATCACGGACCCGTGACCACTGTGAGGAGCCATCGCGGGCTTGACCGAAGAGCTTCGGCCCGTAGGCGGTGCCGGTCAGGTGCTGGCCATCGCGGGAGAAGTTGCTCAGGCGCGGGGCGTAATAGGCGATCATGTTCAGGTCATCGCGGCCAGCGAGGTACCACAGCACTTCGGCGAGGTTGAAGACGACATTGACCGGTCGTTCTTCCAGGAACGCCAAGCGAGCGCGCGGGTTGCTGATCCGAAGCGAGGTGTCAGTGATTTCGCGACTCGTGTTTCCACGCGGCGAAACTCTGCACTCGTGGTCTTCGAGTGCCTTACGAAGCACTGAAACATAGGCTTCTTGGAAAGAAGAATATTCCGGGGGGAGCATAAAAACCAGTCCGAAACAAAGAGGGATGTAAATTAAATATTTCTTCTGGTATCCTGAACTTCTCTCTTTTGCTTTGCCAGCGCCTCGGACCATTCGTGGGCGCCAGTGGCGTGGGCGATGGTGTGGGCGGCGTGGAGATGGTTGAGGGTCAGGGCCTGGGCAACGTCGGCCAGCAGCGCGTGGCAGCTGGCCACTTCGTAACGCGCGTCGAGATCCGTCGCCAGCTCCAGAGCGCTGCGGGCCGTGGTGTGGGCCTCATCGAGGTCGCCGCGATACAGGTGAGTGGTGGCCAGTTGCAGGCGGCAGCGCACCACCATGTAGGAGTCGTCGTTGTCGGCGAACCACTCCAGGGCCATGGACAGCAGCTCCAGTGCGCGGCCGTAATCGTGCAGTTCCCGGGCGGCTTGGCCCAGGTACCGACGGGCCAGCGCGACCCCGCGCGGCTGCTCCAGGTGCTCATGCAGCGACAGCGCCTCCCGATAGCACTGCTGGGCTTGGTGGGGGTTGCCGGTAGTGAGGTTGACGGTTCCCAGCGCCTCTGTCACGGAAGCTTGTCCCAGGATGTGTTCGGCCTGGACCCAGAGCTCGCGGGCCTGGGTGTAGTTACGGTGCGCCGTGTCGGCGTCCCCGCTGTTCATAGCCCAGGTCCCCAAAGCCTGGAGCATGCGGGCCTGCAGCACCGCATCGCCGGTGGCCCGCGCGGCCGCGAGCCCGGCGGTGTGGGTGGCCTGCCAGGTGTCCAGGGGTTTATGGTGCGTGTAGTAACCCCACAGGGCCTCACATAGATACACCGCCGTGGCGTGGTGACCGGCCGTGTGGGCCTCGTCGATCAGCTCGCCAATGGTGCCGGCGCGGTCGTGGAACCACGTCAGGGCGGTCGTTGCCGTGGCTTCGACCTCGGGAGCCTGGTCCACCAGGGCCGCAGGCAGGATGCGCCACCGATAGGGGTTGATGCGCCGGTCGTAGGCGATGGCGGTGGTGAGGTAGTGGAGCCGCAGGCGCTCTCGCGCCGTGGCAGCCTCCGCGCCCACCAGGGACGAGGCGTGGGAGCGGACCACGTCGTGCATCGCATACCACCCGAGATGGGGCTGGTCCAGGAGGTTGGTCTCGACGAGTTCGCCCAACGCCTGTTGAGCATCTTCGAGGGGAAGGCCGGTGAGGGCGGCGGCGGCCGGGGCGTCCCACGGGTAGGGCGGGTGACACGCTAGGGCTCGATACAGTCCCCGGGCCTGGCCGGACAAGGTGCGATAGGCGGTAGTAAGCGCCTCGGTCACGGAAGCCTCCAGGGCGAACGTGGGGAGTGCGGTCAGACGGTCGGCGACCTCGGCCAGGCTGGCGCGAGTGCGAGTAGCGGTGCTGGCGGTCACCACCAGGGCCAGCGGCACGCGGTGGCAGGCACCGGCCACCCGCGACACCGCCGCGGGATCACCTTCACCCGCGTGGTCGGCCAGGCGGGCAATCAGACTGTGGGCGGCGCTGTCCTCCAAGGGGTGAAGGTCGATGAACGCCGCACCGTCCCGCGCCATCGGGCTGAGCCGGGAGCGGGCGGTGGCCAGCACCGTGTGGCCCCCGCTTCCGGGCAGGAGGCAACGGACCTGCTCCGCGGTGGCGGCGTCATCGAGGAGCACCAGCAACCGCTGTTGCGCTGTCGCGCTGCGCCACATCCCGATACGGGCCTCGGTGTCGCGCGGCAGGTCGGTGGGGGCATGCCCGAGGGCGGTCAGGCCCCGACCCAGCAGGGTTCCGGGCTCGACCGGAGCGGAAGTTCCACCGCCCCGCAGGAACACCTGACCATCCGGATGGTGTTCGCTGAGTGCGTGGGCGGCTGTGGTCGCCAGGGCGGTCTTACCGATGCCGCCGATGCCGCTGAGTACCACGAGTGCCGGCTGGCCCTTGCTGTGGGCACGGTGGGTCAGCTGGGTGATGGTGCCCAGGACCTCTTGGCGGTCGACGAAATGCGGCGGGAGCGGGGGAACCTGGCGGGGCGTTCGTGATCCATGCCCATTGGGTGAGGACGCGATGTGGAGGTCTCCGTGGACATCGCGAACTTGGACAACCACCCCATTGCTGTCAGTGGTTGTGTTCTGCACGGCTTGCTCTCCTTGTCCCAGAAGCATGGATCGCTTCGACGAGCTGGTCCGGATCGGGATTCCACAGCACTCGAATCGTCGATGTGCCCATGGGAAACGCCCAGTAGCATCGTGAGCTCGGTCCCCACATGACCAGCCACTGGTAGCCGATCTCGCGTTGAAGCGCCGCAGTGACCTGGTATTGCTCGACGTCCTGGTCCGGGCTCCACCGCACACGGACTCACCCCCCCGATTGCGAGCGCGGTCGAGTACGGCCCACACCGTCCAGGAGTGTTCCGGCCTCCGGCACGGGGTGCCCAGGGGGTAGCGATAGCGAAGACACGACAGGTCCCCGCCCCTGATCTCCTCGAGCTCGCTGGGATGGGCGGTCACCTGGTCGTGGGGCATGCCCCCGTAGGGCATGATCCGCCATCGCCCCTCACTCAGCGCTGCCATGATCTCCCACGGGCGGGTTCCGTCGGGCTCGCCGGGGAACCGTACCCAGCACCGGAGGACCGACGGGGCGGGGTCACGCGTCGCTGCCACTCTTCCCTCCCCTGTCCTCTCGGGCGAACAGCAAAGCAGCGACCGTGTCGGAGGTGAACCGCATGGCGCCCCCGCTCGGGGTGGGCGCCGGGGTGAGGGTGCCAGTGCGCACCCAGTAGTACACGGTGCTGATATGCACACCGCATTCCGCCGCAACCTCGGAGACGCGCCACAGCCGCGCGTCCGGGTTTTTTACGTCTAGGTTTTCCACTGGACTACTTCCTGGTCCTGGGCCAGCTCAGGCCGCTGGGCCGCCAACTGGCGTATGAGCGGGGACAGTGCCGCGCGGACGTCGTCGAGCCCGTCCCCGTATGGCGGGACGGTCTGCCCGCTGCGGCGGGACAGCTCCTCCAGGCAGGAGGTGGCGGCCTCAGGCACGGCTACCTCCTGCCTGGATGTAGGAGCGCACCCGGTTCGGTGGCACCACTGTCCGCAGGATCTCGTCGAGCATTTCCAGGTCGCTGCACTGGACCTCGATGCCGGGACGCACCCGGTGGCGGGCCTGGTACGGCACCTTCGCGTCACCGCTCGGCCGCACGTCCCACAGGCTGCTGTGGGCCACCGCGACCTCCCGGAGCCCATCCAGGTCCGGACACGGCGCAGGAGGCTCCGGCCCGTAGGGGCGAAGGCGCGAGACTGGCGTGGACAGCGCCAGCGCGGCTTGGATTCCGGTGTTACTCACCGGCCTCCGCTCCACTCCAGCTGGCCGGGGATGTCCAGCCCGATCCCCATGGGCGGGTTCTTCAGCTGGAGTTCCAACTCTTCGGCTGTATCCGCGTGCAGCGTGGGAGCGCGCCCGTCCTGCGGGGTGAGGCTGGTGGCGACCCAGCCGGCCGGGCGGGTTCCCCGACGGGATCTCCAGATCCGCCAACCGGGGTAGTCCTCCCGCAGTCGCTCCAAGGTGTCCTGGTTCTGGGTGGTGGTCATAGCTGGGCTCCATCACCACGCAGCGCCCGCTGAACGAAGAGGTCCCGTTCCAGCTGGTTCTCGTCGGGCGCGTGCACCGTGGTGCGTATCCCAGCGCGCTCACGCCGCACGTCGCGTTCCTCGTGGCGATGGTTTGCGACTAGACCGCTGCTGTTCCGGGTGATTTCCCATTCCGGGTATTGCTGGACGATATTGGCCAGCAATTCGTCATCGGCCGGGGGGTGCCCGGCCATGTCGGCACGTTCATCAGCTCGGGGTCGCGTCATTCTTCACCTCACGTGTGGGTAGGTGAGTATGACGCTACGAGCCGTAAAAGCGGGCACACAGAAGCGGAGCGCGAACGTTTGCCCGCGCTCCGCGAGAATCAGCCGCGTTCGCGGCTATCTTCAGGCGACCACCCCGAGATGGGAGGCGAGCTTCACCATTTCCTTAGTGGGGCGTTTCGGTCGAGTCTGAAGAATGTCGGTCACGATGTTGTACGCCTCCGACTGGCGGCGCAACCACTCGGGAGAGCGCCGCAGCATCGAGGACATCACGTTCGTGGCCTGCTCGGCATCGCGGGTCTTCACCAACGCATGGGCCACGTCCAAACGGTGACGCTCCCAGTTGATGGAGGTGACATCGCCGACCACGCGCCGGTCGGGAAGACGTTCAGCCTGCTGCAGCGTGCGGTCAGGCTGGTCCTTGATCAAGGCGAACTCAGCCTGCTTATGGGCCACCGTCAGCGGCCCGAACGTCGCCCACGACTCATGCTCGTGGCCCAGCGCGGAAGCCGCGGCAGAGGCCATCTGCATCATTTCGTCGGCGCGCTCCGCCCGGTTGTTGCGCACCGCTGCCGCCGCACCCCGGAACAGCAGGCTTCCCCACGCGGCCAACTCGTCACCGGTGGCGGTGGACATGCGCGGCTCCACCTCATCCGCAGTCGCCACGCACAGCTGTTCGCACTCGTCCATCCGCCCCTGCCGGGTGAGAGCCCACCCTTGCCCGTTGATGGCCATCGCGGCCAGCGTCCGGTCCCCCGCGTGGGCGGCGTCCTGGATGCTCGCCCGCAACGCCGTCAGGGCATCAGCGAGCTGACGCACCTGGGTGAGATAACGCCCGGCCATCTGCAGCGCTTTCGCGCGCGCCCGATACGCCTCGTCAGTGTCGTGTTCTCCGACGGCCCGGTGGGCTTGGGCGATGATCCTGGGCAGCATGTCGGCGACATCGTCGTAGCGATCCGCGCGGTAGTAGGTTTCCGCGCGCTTCACGTCGGCGACGATGTCGCCGGGTGTGGCGTCGTCGTCGGTGGGCTCGACGATGGGGGAGCCGTCCAACCCGATCGGTGGGGACGCGACCGCACGCAGCCGGGCCAGGGCGTGGTGGTCGGGTTCAGCACCCAGCTGGGGGGCGATGGCGGTGTTGGTGTAGAGGTCGCTGGTGGTGACACCGAGCGCGGCGGCGATGTCGTGCAGGACGTCGGTTCTGACGTGCCCGCCGGACTCAGCCTTCTTAATGGTAGTGACGGAGCGGGCTGCTGCTTCTGCGAGGTCTTCCTGGCTCCACTGGTGTTGGCGCCGCAGCCCTCGTATCTGTCCGCGTGGTGTAATACCCTCATTCATGAGAAAATCCCGTCCTTGCTGGCTGGTTGCTCGCTGCCAGCATAGGGCGGGGCTTTTTCTGTGTCAGGGCCGCTACCGGTTCGTGACACCGGGTCGGCCGCGTCATGCAGCGGGCACGGTCACACCTCGGTGTTCGGCCCACGACTCGACAGCGTCAACCATGGCCTTGCGCCACGGCTGGTCAGGGAACCGCTCCGCGTGCGCCCGGTACATCCGTACCGTGGCCCGGACGAACACGTCCACGGCGGAAGGGTCCGCCTTCACCCACGCGTCGCAGCCTTCCGCCCACGACTCCGCGTCGGCCGGATCGTGCTTCGCCGCGATGAGCTGAACGACAAGGGTCGCCGGATCGATCAGTCCGGCTCCGCGTGTGGGCCACGCCCAATCAACGACCCACGCGGAGTCGTCCCCGATGACGAAATTCGATGGGTTGATATCGGTATAGAGCAGCGTGTCACCACGAAGCAGTGCGACTTCCGAATCGTCGGCCACGAACCGATCCCATCGGGTCTCTGCCCAGTCGCGCGCTACGTCGGGCAGCGGCAGGTTTCCGATGCGGTTCGTGAGGTCCGCGATCGTGGGCAGATCCGCAGAGCCTGGTCTGAAGTTCGAGGATCGCCCGTCGATGACCTCGAACCCGAGGGCCACCCAGTCGTCATTCTCTGCCTGCCAGACGACGGGAGGGGACAGTGGCGTCACGTGCGGGTTGATGAGCCCTTCCCGGACCAGAGAATCCCGACGGCCTCCAGGACGGTTCGGTACCGCCTTGACGAAGACCGGCCCGCGTTCGCACTCGACAACGGCCGTGAGGTCCGTGCTGAACCCGCGTGCGGTTGGCTGGACATGGGTCACCGTTCCCGTGTGCGGTTCGATCAGGTCCCAAAACTCGGGTCCGGGAAGAGCGTCATTCATCGGTGGTCCTTAAAACCTCGGGTCGCATTCACTTCCGCCTACACCCGGACTGCATTGCACATTCGGGTCGCAGTCCGAGCCAGCTTGCGGGGAGCAGGGGGCTGAAGCAGCTTCGGCCCGGATCGCTACGTTAGCCTCGTTCATCGCAGTTCCACGAAGGATAGCGGCCAACGGGTCGGCTTGTACGCTCCCGACGCTCATCCACGTGGAGAACACGCATGGAGAGACGTCCCCTGTCGGACTGATGGACGCGGCCCCTTTCCCACACTGACCACACAAGCGGGACACGTCGGGTTCCTGCCCGTTTCCGCCACGCCCGAACGGTCGGACGTGGTCGACGTGGATTCGCGTCACGCCCAACGACTCCAGGTCCCGCCACGCTTCGTCCACACGCTGTTCGTCGCTCGTCGCGATGATGCCGACGCGGATCGGGATACCCAGCTTGATTGCCTTCGCGATGTTCGCGCGCGTGCGCCCATGGCTCCGGCGTCCGGTCACGGCGTTGTGTTCGTTGGCGTCGTCGGAGTAGTACGACGTCGCCAACGAGATCCCGGAACGTTGGAACAGTTCCCAGTGTGCGGGGGAGACGTGGACGAGGTTGCTGAAAACCTCCACGTTCAGCCACTGGTTCAGCGCGTGGTCCACGAGGTCCGCGAAATCGGGGTGTGTGGTCGGCTCCCCGCCGATGAGCTGGATTCGGCGGACGCGGAGCACTGCCGCGTCGTAGATCACGCGGAACCAGTCGTTGCGCGTCATCGTTCCGTGGCTGCCCGTAGGGCCGGAGTCGTTGTAGCAGTGGCTACATGCGAGCTGGCACTTCCGGGTTAGATCCAGCCACAGAGTGTCCAGGGTGGTTGCTTCGAGGGGGGTAGCAGTCACGATTCCTCGTTTCTCTCGTTGTGGTAACCGGGACCGCGACGCGGCCCCGGGGCCGGACGGCCCCCGTTGGCGCACGGCCTGGTTACTGCAGCGCCACATGGAGCGCGGCGTTCTCGCGGGCTCGGCCGCACTCAGCGCACCTGGCGGCGTGGCGCTCGAATTCCTCAACTTGAGCGAGCAGGGTTCGCCGGAACCGCTCTGGTGGGGCCGCTACGTGTTCTGTAAACCCGTGCTGACGCGCGCACCCAACTGGGAAGGGGACACAGAACACGGCGTGGACGATGACCTCCCCGGATTCCCCATACGTTCGGGAGATCACGTATCCGCGTGGGCCGAACTCGTCTCGCCACTCGGGGTAGGGGTGGCGAGGGTTGTAGCTCGGCAGGGTGACGGTCACAGCTCGGCCCTCCAGCAGTGAGCGACCCACTTCCGGACGCCATCGCGGAGTTCTCCGAGGGCTCGGATGGAGGAGATGACACGGTCCGGTTCCGCCTCTGCCACACACGGGCCGGCGCCGGTTCCCGCTTCTGCTTCCGTGTATGCGAGGTACATCCCGTGGCGGGGAAGCCACACGACCCGCCACCCAACCGGAGCTTCCGACTCCACACGGTCGGCTTCCCTTTCCGGGAACCGAACCATGGACTCGTGGTCGGCGGTAACTGCGTTCATGAACCCAGCGTCGCCGGTTGTGGCCATGTCACAAAGGTTCTGCTGAACAGTTGCAACAAAACAGCTAGCATCGTCACATGGTCGCCCCCCCGATTTGCAGAACGTCTCAAACAGTTGCGCGATGTCGCAGGTTTGACGTTACGAGACCTGGCAGGCGAGCTAGGGACCACAGCAAGCACGCTTTCCCGATGGGAGCGAGAGGAGACTACTCCGAAGCGGGAAGACGTCGTGAAGATAGATGGCATTCTTGCTGCTCAGGGCGCATTGTTGCGGTTATGGACATCCCAGACATCGGGGTCGTCCCTGCCGCCATGGATGCAAGACGCTGCGAAGCTCATGGCAGAAGCTGTCTCAATCGAATGCTTTTCGCCGGTTCTTGTGCCGGGGATGTTGCAGTGCCAGGAGTACGCCGAAATGGTGTTCCGGTACGGGCAACCGCTGGAAAAGCCTGAGGAAATCCGACGGCTGGCACAAGTACGCGGTGGACGGTACGAAAAGCTACAGCAGGGAAGAGACCCTATCGTCAGTGCCGTTGTCCCGATGGCCGCATTCACGCGGGTCCCGGAGCCCATACGGAAAGCACAGGCGAACCACTTGTGCAAGATCATGGACACTGGCCGTGTGACCCTGTGCCTCGTGCCAGAGGATGCGCTACTCGTCGGGATTACGTCCCCGCTGGTGCTCCTACGTCTCTCTGACGGAGGGAGAGCAGGCACAACGGACCACGTATCCGGTAATTTCCTCCTGGACGAGTCAACCGACTGGGCGCGACTGGACGAGGTGACCAGGCAAGCGTATGCCGTTGCACTCCCCTCCCACCAGTCGCGCAACATGCTAGGAGAGCTGCGATGATGTCCGAATGGCGGAAATCGACGTACAGCGACACGGGCGGCCAGTGTGTGGAGTTCCGCTCTGCTGAGACGAGCGTGGACGTCCGCGACACCCAGAATCGGCAGGACGGCCACCTGTCGTTCTCCGCGTCGGAGTGGAAGGCGTTCCTCGACGAGGTGCGTGCTGACCGGCTGTAACCTTCGCCCCCGTGGCGCCTCCGATCGCGGGACGAACGCGTCAGCCCCCGGTTCGTCCGGGGGCTGTTGTTGTGCCGGAGCTACTCCGGCATGGGCGTAGGGTCCACCATCCGCCGTGGTTCGTCGAGCCAGAGCCGCTGGTGTCCTTCAGGGGTGACGGTGAGACCGAACCGTGCAGGTTCGGGCTCGTCCATGCTCTCCCACCATTCCTGAACGTGGGTGCCCGGAGGTATCCGGGAACCACGCATCGGCATGAACGGGGCCGGATCGCTGAACCGTCCCTCAGCTCCGCCATCCCCTCCGACCGTGAACAGGCCCAGCGGGCCATCCGGGTGGAACGTGGCCGCCCACGGCGCGACGATGCATCCGCCCGGTCTGGTCTGCTCTATCCACGCATACGGCAGGGCGGCCACGGAAGCGGTCGCGATAACACGGTCATAGGGCGCCCCCGGCGGGTAGCCCTCCGTTCCGTCGCCAGCCACGACCCGCACTGGATAACCCGCCGCAGCAAGGGAAGAACGAGCGTACTCGGCAACGCTCACATCAACCTCCACACTGACGACGTTCTCCGCACCGAGCAGGTAAGCGAGCAGCGCGGCGTTGTATCCAGTCCCGGTTCCGATCTCCAGCACCCGCATGCCCGGCACCAGGTCCGCAGCGTCGATCATGCGGGACATGATGCGCGGGTCACTGCTGGAGGAGGTGGACACGTAGCCCCGACCGGTCGTGGGATCAAGGATGCGCGTAGGCGCGCGAGGATCGGGGGCGACAGCCGTGACGACAGGCCGGTTGGCGTAGACCTGCTGTCGCCATCGCTCGGGATCGTCCTCACGGTGCAGGGGAACCAACCACCCCGTGTCCTCGCTCGGCACATAGATCCGTGATGGGATGAACGGTTCCCGAGGTACGGACGCGAGCGCCTCCGTACCGGTCACTGCTGGCCCGTCCCGCTGCATCCCCAGCACTGTACCCAGCGCTGGTTACCGTCATCAGATTCTGTCCAACCGCCCTTACCGCTGCACACGCCACACGCGGCCCGCTGGCCGTGCCTGCCCACCTCTTCATCCTCCACACCTCGGGGGAACCTCCGTCCACGTCCCTACCCCCACGCGCGGAACAGGCAACTCCCCGTGGCCGGAAGCGGCCACGGAACGGGAACCGCCATCTACCCTGTAGGGAATGCCCCCTGGTGAGGGGTAGGTGTGAGCGGTTTCGACGAGGAGATCCCGACGCCCCGCCCAGTGATCCCGTGGCAACTGTTGGCGCCGACGGTGGACCCTCTTCCCTCGGAGCCGCCCCAAGCGCCGGAGGCACCGAAGAACGCATGGTGCTTGGTCTGTTGCAAGACTCGGCCGTCTTGCGGATGCAACGAAGAGTACTAACGCCCCCAGTTCGTCCGAAGGGCACTGTTGTGTCGAGAGCGCTCCGGCATGGGAACGACGGAACGTGAATGTCGCTGGTGAAGGGATGGTCTTGAGAGCAGGGGGCCAGTAGCACGGCGGTTGGTGCCATCGTCCCGTCACCGCTGGACACCGTCGGGTAGCACGGGAATTGAAAGTACCGGGATTATGAGTCCCCTGCCCTGACCCGAGAACTACCGCACCGCGGCGTTCCGCGTGCATGGAAACCCAGTGGCGGAACCGCCGCGCGGGCTGGATACGGGCGAGGATTAGGGTGGAACCAGCGAACATGCCGCGCAGTACGCGCCCGCGTGGCATCTCCCGGAAGGGTCGGCGTGCACCCGGCCCTCCGGAGGGAAGGTTCGTGCCCCATACCCGTTGCCATAAGAAGGACGAACAGCTCATGGCCCAACAACCCGTTACCGTCACGGTCACCGGCGCGGCCGGCCAGATCGGATACGCGCTGCTTTTCCGGATCGCCTCCGGGCAGCTCCTGGGGTCGGACACGCCGGTGCGGCTGCGGCTGCTGGAGATCCCGCAGGCCGTACACGCCGCCGAAGGTACGGCGATGGAGCTCGAGGACTGCGCGTTCCCGCTGCTGCGCAGCATCGACATCTTCGACAACGCGAGCGAGGCGTTCTCGGGGACCAACATCGCCCTGCTCGTGGGGGCCCGTCCCCGCTCCCAGGGGATGGAACGCGCCGACCTGTTGGAGGCCAACGGCGGTATCTTCAAGCCGCAGGGTGAGGCCATCAACGCCGGCGCCGCTGACGATGTCCGGGTGCTGGTGGTCGGCAACCCGGCCAACACCAACGCGCTGATCGCCCAGGCCCACGCGCCCGACGTGCCGGCCGAGCGGTTCACGGCCATGATGCGGCTGGACCACAACCGGGCGCTCGCGCAGCTCGCGAAGAAACTCAACGTGTCGGTCAACGACATCAGGAAGCTGACGGTGTGGGGCAACCACTCGGCGTCGCAGTACCCCGACATCTTCCACGCCGAGGTCAATGGCACCACCGGGGCCAAGGCGGTGGACGACCAGGCGTGGTTGGAGAACGACTTCATCCCGACGGTGGCCAAGCGCGGTGCGGCCATCATCGAGGCGCGCGGCGCCTCCTCCGCCGCGTCGGCGGCCAACGCGGCAATCGACCACGTCTACGACTGGGTCAACGGGACGCCGGAGGGGGACTGGGTCTCGGCCGGTGTTCCCTCCGACGGTTCCTACGGTGTCCCGGAGGGGCTGATCAGCTCCTTCCCAGCCGTCTCCCGTGGTGGCCGCTGGGAGATCGTCCAGGGGCTGGAGATCGACGAGTTCTCCCGCGAGCGGATCGACGCCTCGGTTCGGGAGCTCAGTGAGGAGCGTGAGGCGGTCGCCAAGCTCGGGCTGGTGTGACACCGCCGCGGGCGTTCGTGTGGGGCGCGTCCCGTTCCGGGGCGTGTCCCGTTTTCCCGGGGCCTGGGAAGGCGTGTTCCGATCCCCCTTCCCGTTCGGTTCAGGAGCGCGGCGGTGCCAGCCCCTGTTCCAGCCACTGGAAGGCCTGGTCCAGCGCGGCGAGAGGGTCGGACTCCTCCGTTCCCTCCTGCCACACGTCGACCGCCACGCGCATCGCCGTCGTGGCGACCGCGGCCACCAACCACACGTAGGGGTCACTCGTCTCGCGGCCGGTTCGTTCGGCTACGCCGGTCGCCAGGGCACCCTGCGTGGACCTGCTCGCTGCGATCCCCCGGTGCAGCAGTTGGGGATGGACGCGTAGCAGCCGGGCCTCCTCCTGCCAGGTCTCGCTGAGCATCGCGCGGGAGACGGCGGCGCGCAGCACGGCGTGGAGCGCCGGAAGCGGCTCCTCTCCCGCCGGCCGCTGGCGGAGCTCCTGCACCAGGCGGTCGTGCGTGTCAGCGGTGAACGGGAGGACGGTCTCCTCCTTGGACGCGAAGTAGTTGAAGAAGGTCCGCGGTGACACTCCGGCCGCGGCGCATATGTCCTCCACCGTGACGGCCTCGGGACCGTGTTCGCCGAACAGCCGCACCGCCGCCTCGCGCAGGGCGGAACGTGTCATGCGTTTCTTGCGTTCACGCAGACCGCAGCCGTCGTCGTCCACCGTTGTCATCGTCACTCCACGCCCACCACTGTGTGTTCCCTACCGAGGTTAACGGCGGTTCGGCGTTACGCGTTCCCTCCAGCTAACACGATTTTTACATTAATGCAGTTTTGCAGTTCTGCAAAATTTTTCTACACTGTACGTGTCCCCCCGTAACGCCGAACGACGCCCCACTCACGCGAGGTGCCTCTTGTCCGACACGCATGCCCCGACATCGGTAGCGAAGTCCCTGGGGTTGGGACTGTGGTTCCCGCTGTTCTTCGCCGTCGGGTTCATGCTGTGCTACCTGCTGCCGTTCCACTCCCCCGAGCCGACCGACATGCCGGTCGCGGTGGTGGGAGAGCAGCCAGCGGCCGCGGTCTCCATGGCTCTGGAGGACAAGGCCCCGGACAGTTTCGACGTCAGCCCCGCCGACGACGCGAAGGAAGCGCGGCAGGCGGTTCTGGACCGCGACGTGGTCGCCGCCTACGCCCCCGGAGACCACGAGCTCTACTTCTCGAGCTCACTGGGCCGCTCCCTGGCCATGACGGTGCAGGAGACCTTCGCCCCCATCGCGCAGCAGGACGGAGCCGAGCTCACCACCACCGACGTCGCACCGAGCGCTCCCGGGGACGGGTTGGGAACCAGCCTGTTCTACATGGTTCTTCCCTGGAACCTCACCGGCTACATCGCGGTGATGATGCTCTCCGCGCAGGCTCCCCACCTCGCCAGGTGGATCAAGTGCCTGGCGGCCTCCGCCTTCGGGCTCGTGACATCGGTGCTGTGCTACGCCATCAGCACGAGCATGGACGTCATCCCCAGCGACCCCTGGGTGCTGCCCCTCGCGTTCCTGATCACCCAGTCGGTCATCTGGCCGTGCCTGGGACTGATGCCCTTCACGAAACGCGCCTTCCCCGGTGTGGCTCTGGGGCTGTTCGTCCTGCTGAGCCTGCCCTCCAGCGGCGGAGCCATCCCGGTGGAGATGGTCCCCCGCTTCTTCCAGGCCCTCCACCCGTTCCTCCCCATGGGCCAGGGAATCGAGGCGATCCGTAACATCCTGTACTTCGACGGGGTCAAGCTCGCCTGGCCCCTGACCGTGCTCAGCTCCTGGACCGTGTTCGGCGTCGCACTCGTCCTCGTGGACACGATCCGCACCAAACGGGCCGAACGGCGCGAGGCGCAGGCCGGGGAACAGAGTGTCCCCTCGCTCGTCGGGCGCGTCGCCGACGCCCACGGCACGCCGGTGGCGGGAGCCACCGTCACGCTCACCGACAGCGCCGGAACCCGGATCGCCACCCACGAGACCGACGGCAACGGTGTCTACAGCGCGTCCGACCTCCCCAGCGAACGGTTGGCCCTGCTCGTGACCGCCCCCGAACACGCACCGCGGCTCGCCCGGGCCGCGCTGGACACACAGGACCTGGCACACGTCGACATCACGCTGCACCGCGAACACGACGAATCCCACACACCCGCGCACGCGGCGGCGGAACCGTGGTCCGACAGCAGGTCCCGCAGCGGTATGGACCAGGAGGTGCTCTGAAGCGGGCACCATAGGAAACGTGCTTCTCATAGATCAGCTTCCGGCCGAACCAGAACCCGACACCGTCTACGCGGCATTCGAGACCTGGGCCGGGGAGCAGGGGCTCACTCTCTACCCGCACCAGGAAGAAGCCCTCATCGAGATCGTGACGGGCTCCAACGTCATCCTCAGCACCCCCACCGGTTCCGGGAAGAGCCTGGTGGCGGCCGGTGCGCTGTTCGCGGCGTTGGGAAGGGACGAGTGCGCGTTCTACACCGCACCGATCAAGGCCCTCGTCTCGGAGAAGTTCTTCGAACTGTGCAACCTGTTCGGAACCGAGAACGTCGGCATGATGACCGGCGATGCCAGTGTCAACGCCGATGCGCCCATCGTGTGCTGCACTGCCGAGGTACTGGCCAACATCGCGCTGCGGGACGGCACCAGCGCCGACATCGGCACCGTGGTCATGGACGAGTTCCACTTCTACGGTGACCCGGAGCGGGGATGGGCCTGGCAGGTGCCGCTGCTGGAGGTCCCCCAGGCGCAGTTCCTGCTGATGTCGGCGACGTTGGGCGACGTCACCCGCTTCGAGGAGGACCTGACGCGGCGCACCGGCCGCAGGACGGCCGTGGTCAGCTCGGCCGAACGCCCGGTTCCGCTGTACTACTCCTACCGCAGCACCCCGCTGCACGAGACCCTGGAGGAGCTGCTCGGTGAGCGGGAAGCGCCCGTGTACATCGTGCACTTCACCCAGGCCCAGGCCGTGGAACGCGCCCAGTCGCTCACCAGCATCAACATGTGCACCCGGGCGGAGAAGGACGCGATCGCCGAGGAGATCGGCGGGTTCCGGTTCACCACGAAGTTCGGGCGCAACCTCTCCCGTTACGTGCGACACGGCATCGGAGTGCACCACGCCGGGATGCTGCCCAAGTACCGGCGGTTGGTGGAACGGCTCGCCCAAGCCGGTCTGCTCAAGGTCATCTGCGGCACGGACACTCTCGGTGTCGGTGTCAACGTTCCCATCCGCACCGTGCTGTTCACCGGGTTGAGCAAGTACGACGGGAGCCGGGTACGCAGGCTCAGCGCACGCGAGTTCCACCAGATCGCGGGCCGGGCCGGCCGTGCCGGTTTCGACACGGTGGGCAACGTGGTCGTCCAGGCCCCCGAACACGTCATCGAGAACGAGAAGGCGCTGGCCAAGGCGGGCGACGACCCCAAGAAGCGGCGCAAGGTGGTGCGGAAGAAGGCCCCGGACGGGTTCGTCGGGTGGGACAACGCCACGTTCGACAAGCTCATCGCCGCCCAGCCCGAACCGCTCAGGTCCCGGTTCAAGGTGAGCAACGCGATGCTGCTGAGCGTCATCGCCCGCCCCGGGGACTGTTTCGCCGCGATGCGTCACCTACTGACCGACAACCACGACGACCGCCCGACCCAGCGCCAGCACATCCACGAAGCCATCGAGATCTACCGGTCGCTGCTGGACGGCGGCATCGTCGAACAGCTGGACGAGCCCGACGATGCGGGCAGGACCGCGCGGCTCACCGTCGACCTGCAGCCCGACTTCGCACTCAACCAGCCGTTGTCGACGTTCGCGTTGGCGGCGCTGGAAGTGCTCGACGCCGCCTCCCCCACCTACGCCCTGGACGTCCTCACCGTGGTGGAGTCCACGTTGGACGACCCGCGCCAGATCCTGGGGGCGCAGCTGAACAAGGCCCGCGGTGAGGCCGTGCAGCGGATGAAGGACGAGGGGATCGAGTACGAGGAGCGCATGGAGCGGCTGGAGGAGGTGGACTACCCCAAGCCGCTGGAGGAGCTGCTCGAACACGCCTACGAGGTCTACCGGCGCGGCCATCCGTGGGTGGGGGACCATCCGCTGCGTCCGAAGTCGGTGGCGCGCGACATGTACGAACGGGCGATGACGTTCACCCAGTACGTCGGCTACTACCAGCTGGCGCGCTCGGAGGGGCTGATCCTGCGCTACATCGCCAACGCCTACAAGGCGGTCAGCCAGACCGTCCCGGAGGACTACAAGACCGAGGAGCTGCGCGAGCTCATCGAGTGGATGGGGGAGCTCGTCCGGCAGGTGGACTCCAGCCTGCTGGACGAGTGGGAGAAGCTCACCAACCCCACGGCGGAGGAGACCGCCACCGGAGCGGAGGCCGAGGCCGAGGAGCGCCCCAAGCCGGTCACCGCGAACCCGCGCGCTTTCCGGGTGCTGGTCCGCAACGCGATGTTCCGCCGGGTCGAGCTCGCCGCGCTGGGACGCTACCGCGAGCTCGGCGAACTCGACGGGGAAGACGGGTGGAACGCCGCGGCGTGGGAGGAGGCGCTGTCCGAGTACTACGCCGAGTACGACGAGCTCGGCATCGGTCCGAACGCCCGGGGGCCGGCCATGCTCTCCGTCCAGGAGGGGTCCGACCGGTGGGAGGTCCGCCAGGTCTTCGACGACCCGGAGGGCGACCGCGACTGGGGGATCAGCGCCGAGGTTGACCTGGCCGCATCGGACGAGGCCGGGGACGCCGTGGTTCGCGTCGTGGACGTCGGTCAGCTCTAGGTCCTGTTTTTTGGACGCTGTTCGTCGCGAGCGGCGTCTCCGGTGCCGCCCGGCAAGGCCAAGAAGGAAGGCGGAGCGGACCCTCCGCCGACCGACGAGAACGCCGCCGGGCGGTGCCCTGGGACGACGCGCAGCAGGACAAGCGTCAGAAAAACAGGACCTCAGTCCTGTTCGGTGGACGGTGTCCGTCACGAGCGGACTCCGCCGCCCCTCCGGGCCCGTCGGGCACGGCGGCTTCGTCACAACACGTGTGCGTTGACGTCGCGTACCAACGGGGCGAGTTCCGGACACTCCACGACGGTGCGTCCCGCTGCGCGCAGCCGCTGGGCGCCCGTTCCCGTCACGAACACGGCCGGTTCCCGCCAGGCGAAAACGACGCGGGGAACTGGGGTGTCCAGGATCAGCTCGGTACATGTACGCGGCCGTGAGGCGCGCTGGCCACACGGTTCCAGGGAGCTGTAGATCGTGGCCGAGGAGAGCCGCGGGTCGGTAGCGTCGATCTGACGCAGGGCGGCCTCCTCGGCGTGGTCGCTGGGATCGTCCTGGCGGGAGTAACCGTCGCTGAGCACATTCCCCTCCGCGTCGACCAGGAGCGCACCGACCGAGAACGCGGTGTGCGCGGGCGGGCAGGAACGGGAGAGGTCGATGGCGGCGCGTAGCCAGTAGAGGTCGGCCTCCCGTGCGGGAGCCCCGTCGCTGCTCATTCTTCCCCTCCCGTGATGTAGCGCAGCACTGCCACGTCCCCCAACACCCGGGTCTCGACGAGCCGCATCGGGGCCGTCGGCGTGTGGGGGAAGGTTCCGGACCCGACGAAGCGGGGGGCGGCGGGGTCCCCGACGAAGAACGGGGCGACGGCCAACCGCAGCTCGTCCGCGAGCCCGGCGGTGAGGAACAGTGTGTGGATATGGCTGCCTCCCTCGACCAGCAGCCGGCCGACTCCGCGGCGTGCCAGGTCGGCGAGGACACCCCGGGGGTCGATGGGGTCGCCTCCGTCCACCACGATGGTTCTCTCCGCTCCGGCGAAACGACGCGCCGCCGCGGAGCGTCCGCTCGCCGTGTAGAGGAGTTTCCCCGCGTTCCCGGCGGTGAAGAACCGCGCCTGCGGGTCGAGTTTCCCGCTCTGGCTCAGGGCGACCTTGACGGGGTTCTCCGGTTTGTCTTGTTCGATCCGGCGACGGCGGCGTTCTTCCGAGCGCACCAACAACCGGGGGTCGTCCCGTCGCACCGTCTGGGCGCCGACGAGGATGGCGTCGCAGTCGGCACGCAGCTGGTCGACCTCCTCGGCGTCGGCGTCGTTGGACAGCCGTAACGGCGCGGATCCGGTGTCGTCGATGTACCCGTCGGCGGACATCGCGCAGCTGACGATGGTGTGTGGCCGGTCCATGGGGACAAGGTTAGGACCTTCGGAGTCGGCATGGTGTCCGGGGCAAGGTCGTGGGTGCGTCGCTGCGCACGTGGGTTCACGGCCGGAAAACGCCCTGCGCGTCGACAGTTACGCTCAGTACCAGTGGTTGCTGGCGCTGCTCCAGGTGCGGAACGGCCTCGTCGAGCTCGGTGACGAGGCCGGCGTAGGTGTCGACGCAGTGTGCCGGACAGCCCAGTTCCCGTGCCACACCGGCTACGGACACGTCCGGGAACGAGGGCCAGGATGGGGTTCCCCCCTGCTGTTCCGCCAGCCGGTCCATGACCGCGTACCCGCCGTTGGACAGGACGACGAACAGCACCCCCGCGGAGTACCGGGCCGCGCTCCACAGGGCTTGTACCGCGTACATGGACGAACCGTCCCCGACAACGGCGATCACCGGCCGTTCGGGGTCCGCCATGCGTATGCCGGTGGCTGCGGGCAACGCGAACCCGAGTCCGCCCATTGCTGCGGATACGAATCCCAGAGGGCGTCGGGCAGGTATGAGCCGGTGCATCTCGGGCCGGCTCGACGGGGTCTCCTCGACGAAGACGGTTTCGGGAGAGGCACGCTGAGCCAACGCCGCCAGCACGTGGGACGGCGACAGCGGCTCGTTCTCGCCGGGCGGGGCGGGGGAGCTCTCCCCTCCGCGCGTCCGGGGAGGCCCCGTCCGCCGCGCCGTCCGCTCGAGGATACCGCGCACGGCTGATGCGACGGGAGCGACGACCGCCGTTTCGACCGGACTACGGTAGGCCTCCTCCGGGTCGTCGGTGAGCAGCGCGACCCGTGTCCCCGCCGGCACGAGCGGACCGGAGGTGTAGGGATACTGCCGGAACACGGGAGCGCCGGCGGCGAGCACCACGTCGTGGTCGGCGAAGGCGTCGCGCAGTCCGGGACGGTCAGCGGGCAGCACCCCCGCGTACAGCGGGTGGTCCTGCGGGAAGCCCGCGCGTGCGCCGAAGCTCTCCTGGAACACGCGGGCTCCGAGATGCTCGGCCAGGGCGGTCAGCGCCGCCCACCCCTCCTCCGTGTCGGTACCCGCTCCCGCGACCAGTGCCGGGTTCTCGGCGGTGTCCAGCAGACCGGCGACACCGGCGAGCCGGGAACTGTCGGCTTCCTGTGCGCGGACGACGGTTCCGGCGGCGGCGTGGACACGCTCTTCGTCGCAGGGTTCGGACCAGTCGTCCATCGGCACGATGACCAGGGCGGGGCCCCGCGCGTCGGCGGCCGTGTGGTGGGCGCGCGCGACGGCGGCGGGGACCTCCTGTGCTGTGACCGGCTCTTCCACCCGTACCGGGTAGCTGCCGGCGAGGTCACGCAGCCTTCCGGTGAGGAACGGCTCCAGGTCGAGGTGGCGCCGGTCCTGCTGCCCCACCAGGACCACCAGCGGTGCCCGGTTCACACGCGCGGTGGCCAGAGCGCCGACGGCGTTCCCCAGCCCAGCCGTGGTGTGCAGCTGCACCAGAGCCGGCCTGTCCCGGGCCACCGCCCAGCCGGTCGCCATTCCCACGACCGAGCCTTCGTGCAGTGCCAGCACGAACCGCAGATCCGTCGGCAGGTCGGTGAGGAAGGGGACCTCGGTCGAGCCCGGGTTGGCGAACACCGTCGTCAGCCCGAGGCCGCGCAGGACGTCCACGGTCGCGTCCCGGATGGTGCGCGGTTCCGGGGAACCGTACTGGTCTGACATGAGGGCTCCTACTTCCCTGAGGTGGCCGCTGCCCCGCGTTTGGCCGTTTGGATCTCCTCGTACACCCGGGTGCGCAGCTCGGTGAAACGGGATGACGCGCGGGTGGTGAGCTGGTCGCGCTCCTCCGGCAGGTCGACGGCGATGTCGTCCTGGATGACGGTGGGGGCGGAGGACAGCACGAGGACGCGCTGACCGAGGTACACCGCCTCGTCGATGTCGTGCGTGACGAACAGCACCGTCATGGAGAACCGTTGCCACAATGTCCGGATGAGGTCCTCGAGGTCAGCCCGGGTCTGGGCGTCCACAGCGGCGAAGGGTTCGTCCATGAGCAACACACGCGGTTCGTAGGCGATGGCTCGGGCCAGGGCCACACGCTGTTGCATACCGCCGGAGAGCTGCCACGGGTAGGACGGGCCGGAGCTGGAGAGCCCCACCGCGTCCAGGGCCTCGGCCACCAGGGACTCGCGGCGCTGCCGGGTTAGTTTCTTCTTCTTGAGGGGGAGTTCGATGTTGCCGCGCACGGTCAGCCAGGGGAACAGGCTGCGCCCGTACTCCTGGAAGACCACCGCCATGTCCGGCGGGGGCGCGGCGACCGGACGTTGGGCCAGGGTCACCTGGCCCGAGGTGGGTGGCATGAGGCCGGCTATGCACTTCAGCAGGGTCGTCTTTCCGCATCCCGAGGGGCCGACAAGACATGCCAGTTCCCCCTCGGGCAGGGTGAACGTCAGGTCGCGCACGGCTTCGACCTCGCGGTCACCACCGCTGTAGACCTTGTGCACTCCGGTGACGTCAAGCATGGGTTCTCCGTAACTCGCTGGCCGGGCAGGGGCCGGGACAGGAAGGTGTGGCGGGTCCTCACGTACCCCTACTGGCGGCGCGGGCACCCTCGTACCAGTGGAGGACGCTGCGCTCCACACGGCCGAACACCACCGAGAGGGCGAATCCGAGCAGCCCGAGCAACAGGATGCCGGACCACATCTCGGGGATCGCGAACTGGCGCTGCGCCAGTACGATGCGGAATCCCAGGCCGCTGGAGCTGGCGAACATCTCGCTGATGACCATCAGGATGATCGCGATCGACAGTGCCTGGCGCAGGCCAGCCATCATCTGGGGGCTGGCGGAGCGCAGCACCAGTGTGGTGAGCCACCGCCAGCCGCGGATGCGGTAGCACCGGCAGGTGTCGACCAGCACAGGGTCGACGGCGCGTACCCCCTCGATCGTGTTGAGCAGGATCGGCCACACGCTTCCAGCGACGATGACCGCCAGCTTCATCTGGAGGTTCACCCCGATCAGCAGCATCAGCAGGGGCACCAGCACGGGTGGTGGTATCGCGCGGCAGAACTCCAATACGGGTTCGGCCGTGGCGCGTGCCCGCGGGGACAGTCCCAGCGCCACACCGGCGATGACGCCCGCCACCGCCGCCAGGGCGAACCCTGCGAGCAGCCGGCCGATGCTGGGAAGGGCGTGGACGAAGAACTGATCGGAGAGCCACGTCTCGGCGAACGCCCCCGCGATCACCCCGGGGGTCGGCATGTAGTAGCTACTCCCCGTTGCCGTGTATCCCCACCACAGCAGAACCAACAGCACCGGCAACAGCAGTATCCGGACCGCTTGCGCTCCCGCGCCCCGGACGAGTCGGGCAGTGCGCCTGGTGCGGGAGGTGGCACCGTTCTCTGTCCGCGCGCCACCAGGAGTACTGACGGATGTCACGAGGCGACCTCCCCTCGGACCGAGGTGTGCCACCGCAGGACGCGGCGTTCCAGGCTTCGGACGGCGATGTTCACGAGTACGCCGAGCGCGCCCGTGGCGATGACGAGGGCGTAGACCGCGGTGAGGGCGCCGCTGCTCTGGGCCACCTGGATCTGTTGCCCCAGCCCGGGGGAGCCGATGGTGAGCTGTGCGGTGATCGTCAGGATGAGGGCGACTGCCGCACCCAACCGCAGCCCGGTGAAGACATAGGGCAGGGAGGAGGGCCAGACGACATGGCGCAGTCGCGACCAGTAGCCCAACCCGTAGGAGCGGGCCGTTTGCTCTGCCACCGGATCCACATCGGCAACGCCGTACAGGACCTGGATGTAGATCTGCCAGAACGCCGCGTATACCACGAGGAGCAGGGTCGAACCGATGTCGACGCCGTACACCAGGATCGCCAGCGGTATCAGTGCCACGGAGGGTATGGGCCTCAGGAACTCCACGGTGGAGGCGGTGAACGCGCGCAGCACCGGCACCGACCCGATAACGAACCCGAGGAGTACAGCAGCGAAGAAGGCGATCGCCAGTCCCAGCGCCCACGCGATGATGGTGTCGGCGACCGCGTTCCAGAAGGAGGTCAAGAGCAGCCGTTGCCCGAGCTCGGCGAGGATGCGCGAGACGGGGGGCAGGTACTTCTCTGGAAAGAGCCCCAGACGCGGAACGATCTCGCACACCGCCAGGAACCCGGCGACGCCGACGCTCCCTAGCAGAGCGCTCTCGTTGGGGAGGCGCCGCCGTCGGCCGCCCGCCGGCGGCCGCGCGGCGGACTTGCTGCGGTCGGTTGTGGGGACTGGCCCGGTGGAGGTCCCAGTCATCGTGTTCATAGGAAGAGTTCGTCCGTGTCGGGTTTGGAGTCGATGAGGCCGTCCTTGACCATCAGCTCCCCGATCCGCTGCGCGGAGTCGCGGTCACCTTCGGTGGGGAACGCCGGAAGCTGGATCTCCTCGATCAGCGTCTCGTCCATGTCGGTGTAGGTGGTGAGGATGCGGCGCACCTCCTCCGGACGGCTGTCGGCGTAGCTCAGCGACTCGTGCATCGCGGCGGTGAAGGACTCGATCAGCTCGGGGTTGTCGTCGATGAGCTCCTCCCGGGTGAAGTAGGAGGCGATGGACAGCGACGGGTCCGCGTCGACGAAGTTGGACGCTACTTCCTCTGTCCCGTCGTCCAGGGCTGTGGTGCGGAAGGGCTCCACCACCCAGGCAGCGTCCAGTTCCCCTTGTTCCAGCGCTGCGGGCATGTCCGGGAACGGCATCTCGACGAATTCGACGTTGGAGGGGTCCCCGCCGTCCTCGCGGATGGAGTTGCGCACGGTGGTGTCACCGATGTTCTCCAAGTTGTTCACCGCGATTTTCGCTCCGGCGAGATCCCGGGCGCTGGAGATGCTGCTGTCCTCCGGGACGACGACACCGCCGAAATCGGCCCCCTCCTTGCCCGTGCTGGTCACGCCGTTACTGACGACCTTCAGGGGGAGCCCCTTCTCACGGGCGATGATGAGGCTCGTGATGTTGCCGAAGGCAAAGTCGAAGGATCCGCTGTTGACGCCGGGGATGGCCTCAGCGCCTCCGGAGGTGTTCTTGATCTCTACCTTGAGGCCATGGTCCTCGAAGAATCCCTGCTCCTTGGCGAGATGGAGGGGGGCAACGTCAACGATGGGAATGGCACCGACAGTGATGGAGGTGAGGTCGTCCCCGCCGGACTCGTCACCGCTGCACGCCGAGGTAGCGGCCAGTGCCAGAACTGAGGTCATCGCGAGGGTTCTGCGGAGCATAGGGATCTTCCTTCGTAACGAAACGGAGGTTGAGGTGGGACGTACACCGGGGCGCGCTGCACTGGATGCCCGGGATCTCACCACATAACGCACATATCGTGCGCTTTGCGAACATATGTCCTCTTGACGAAAGTAGAATGCTGCCTTATTTCCGTCAATCCAGCACAGGATCTTCCCCGTCGGTCAATGCGAATTCGTAATCACGGGCAGCCGTCCAGCGGAGTCACAGATAACCGGTGTTTCTCCACCACTGTGGTTGGTGGTTCCTTCGGCCCCCACTCGTCTGGCTTTTGGCACGCCTACCGCGACCCGGCTCTGGCTCGCGCCCACGTCGGCAGCGCTCGGACCGCCCCACGGAGGGCTCTCGCTCGCCGGAGCCATCGGGGCTCTGGCGGCTAGAACGGATAAGCGGGTGTTCCAGAGCGCATGGTCACCCACTGGGTCTCGGTGAAGGCCTCGATGTTGGCCTGGGATCCGCCGAAGCGACTCCCCGTACCGGAGAGGCCCACGCCGCCGAACGGCGCCACCGCCTCGTCGTCCACGGTCTGGTCGTTGATGTGCACGATGCCGCTGGGAACCTGGTCCGCTACCTCCATCCCACGCATCGGGTTGGAGGTCAGCACCCCCAGGGAGAGGCCGTATGAGGTGTCCCGAGCGAGGGAGACCGCCTCCTCGGTGGAGGAGAACTGGATCACCGGCGCCACCGGGCCGAACACCTCGTCGCCGTACGCGGGAGTGTCCGTGGACACCCGGTCGAGCACGGTGGGCCGGTAGAACAGCCCCTCGTAGGTGCCGCCCGCCCGGAGCTCGGCCCCCGCGTGCACGCTGTCGGTGACCATCTGGTGCACCTTGTCGCGCTGCCCAGCGTCGATGATCGGCCCGAGGGCGGAGCCGGCATCGGGATCGCCCACCTCGAGGGACTCGGCCTTACTCGCGAGACGGGAGACGTACTCCTCGGCCACCCGTTCGTGGACCAGGTGCCGGCCGGTCGTCATGCAGATCTGCCCCTGGTGCAGGAACGAACCCCACGCACCCGCCGAAGCCGCCCGTTCGACATCGGCATCCTCCAGCACGAGCAGTGCGGAGTTCCCGCCGAGTTCCAGATGCGCCCGCTTCAGATGGCGCGCTGCCTCCTCACCGACACTGCGCCCGGCAGCGGTGGAACCGGTGAACGAGATCACCGGGACCCGCGGATGGGAGACCAGGGCCTGCCCCGCCGCTGCCCCGCCGGGCAGCACCTGGAGCACTCCTTCCGGAAGCCCGGCACGGCGGAAGACGTCGGCGAGGACCGCGCCGCCACTGATCGCGGTCCGCTGGTCGGGTTTCAGCACCACGGCGTTCCCCAGCGCCAGGGCGGGGGCGACTGACCGAATCCCGAGAACGAGAGGGAAATTGAACGGTGCGACGACCCCGACGACACCCACGGGAACGCGCCTGGCGAAACTCATACGCGGCTTGGCGCTACGCAGCACCTCCCCGGCCGGTTGGGACGCGAGCGCGGCTGCCTCGTAGGCCTCGCTGGCAGCCACAGTGGTTTCGAAAGCTGCCTTCCCGGCCCCGGAACCGGCCTCCCGGCGCAGCCACCCCTGGACTTCCCCGGCGTGCTCCTCCAGGAGGGCACCGGCACGGCGCAGGACCGCCGCGCGTTCCTGGAACGTTGCTCCCTCCCACTCCCGCTGTGCGACAGCTGCCCGGTCGGCGGCCGCTTCGGCGTCCTCCGCGCTGGCTACTCCGATGCGGGCGAGGGTAGCTCCGGTCACCGGGGAGGTCACCGGTGCGCTACCTCCGGCAGCGGGTGTCCACTGCCCGGTGAAGACCGCACCCTCCCAGCTGTCGGTCGCAAAAAGGCTCACAACGCACTCCTTCCAGCCGGTTGTTGACCCGGTGTTTCCGAGGCTGCGACGGCCGAATGCCGACAGCCCCCTCCGCCCGGAGCTGGATGGGGTTGTGCGTCCAGCCGGGCATACCATCCGTTCGCTTTACGCACTTAAGTTCAGATTGCGAACTTACCCAGAAGTGTGATCCAGGTCAACCCTCTGCGGAGGCGCCATCGTTGCCCCTCACCCTCTGGTGCGGGCACACAGTTCAATCCTCGGCTTTGTGTGCGGTATGGGAACATCTCCCGTAAGAAGACGGGCCACGCCGTGCGGGTCCGATTCCCTGGTAAACGGCTGATCCGAAGGCGAGCACGAATGAGCACCGAATCTACCGACCCCGAAGCACACGCCCGCGGCGAGCACTTCGTCCAGTCGCTGGAACGTGGACTCGCCGTCATCCGGACTTTCACCGAGCAGGCCCCCTCGCTCACCCTGAGCGACGTCGCACGGGAGACAGGGCTCACGCGAGCATCGGCACGGAGGTTCCTGCTCACCCTGGTCGACCTGGGTTACCTCCGCAGCGACGGACGCGCGTTCTCCCTCACACCACGCGTTCTGGAGCTGGGCTATGCCTACCTGTCCGCAGCGGGGCTGCCCGAGGTCGCCCAGCCCCACCTGGAACGGCTCGTCGCCGAGGTGAGGGAGTCCTCCTCGGTCTCGGTACTGGACGGCGACGACGTGGTCTACGTGGCCCGCGTCCCCACATCCCGGATCATGCAGGTCGCGATCAACGTCGGGACGCGGTTCCCCGCTTACGCGACCTCCATGGGACGAGTCCTGCTGGCCGGCAAACCGGAAGCGGAGCTCGAGGCCTACCTGCAACGCGTCGAGCTGGACCGTCTCACCCCGTTCACCCTCTCCACCGTGGCCCGGCTGCGCACAGAGATCGAACGCGTCCGCAGTCAGGGGTGGGCGATCGTGGACCAGGAGCTCGAGGAGGGGCTGCGCTCGGTGGCTGCCCCCATCCGGGACCGCGACGGCACGGTCATCGCCGCCGCGAACGTCTCGGCCCACGCGAGCCGGGCGTCGGTGGCCGACATCCGGCGCGACCTGCTGCCGACCCTCACCGCCACAACCGCCCGCATCGAGGCTGACTGGGAGGTCGCGACACGTGAGCCCGGCAGAGGGAGGAAAGCCCTGTGATCCCTCCGCACCCCTCGAGTGGTCTTGACCGCTCCCGTCCACAGTACTAGCGTCTGTGTTCGCGTTATGAACAAACATGCGTTATACGAACAAGCCTGGGAGGGGCCATGCCTGTGCCGCTGGACGAGGGCATCAGCGAGCTTGTCCACGACGGCGACACGGTCGCTCTGGAGGGTTTCACCCACCTGATTCCGGTGGAGGCAGGCCACGAGATCATCCGGCAGGGAAGACGCGAGCTCACCCTGGTCCGGATGACCCCGGACATCGTCTACGACCGGATGATCGGCGCCGGGTGCGCGAGGAAGCTCGTGTTCTCCTGGGGCGGCAACCCGGGGGTGGGCTCCCTCCACCGGTTCCGTGACGCTGTCGGCAACGGTTGGCCGGCCCCCCTGGAGGTCGAGGAACACAGCCACGCCGGAATGGCCAACCGCTACGCGGCCGGCGCCTCGGGACTGCCGTTCGCCGTACTGCGCGGATACACCGGCACCGATCTACGCCACCCCGGTATCGCCACTGTCACCTGCCCGTTCACCGGTGAGGAGCTGACCGCCGTCCCCGCTCTCAACCCGGATGTCACCATCGTGCACGCCCAGCGCGCCGACCGTGCCGGAAACGTGCAGCTCTGGGGCATCACAGGGGTGCAGAAGGAAGCGGTGCTGGCAGCACACCGCGCGATCGCCACTGTGGAAGAGATCGTTGACGAACTCGACCCCGTGCCGGGGCAGGTACTGCTACCCGGCCGGCTCTTCGCCGCCGTGTGCGCCGTACCCTACGGCGCCCGCCCCTCCTACGCCCATGGCTACTACATCCGGGACAACGCGGCCTACCAGCAGTGGGACGCCATCAGCCGAGACCGGCAGGAGTTCACCCGGTGGTTGGCGGAGAACGTACACAGCGGGGCGCGGAGCGCCGAGGAAGGTGAGGGGAGACGGTGACCGCAACGCCACACATCAGCGATGAGACTCCCAGATACACCGCTGACGAGATCATGTCCGTCGCGGCGGCGCGCTGCCTCACGTCGGGTACGGCGTGCTTCGTGGGAATCGGCCTGCCGAGCACCGCGGCCAACCTCGCTCGTCGCACCCACGCCCCCGACCTGTGGATGATCTACGAGTCGGGGACGTTGGGCACGGCACCCAGCACACTTCCACTGTCCATCGGGGACGGCGTGCTCGCCGACACCGCCGACACCGTCGTCTCGGTGCCAGAGATCTTCAACTACTGGCTCCAACCCGGCCGGATCGACGTCGGTTTCCTGGGTGCCGCCCAGATCGACAAGTACGCCAACATCAACACCACCGTCATCGGCGACTACGACGCCCCCAGCGTCCGACTCCCCGGAGCCGGAGGAGCGCCCGAGATCGCGGCCTCCTGCCGCGAGGTTGTCGTAATCGCGCGGCAGAATCCCCGTACCTTCGTGGAAACGGTCGATTTCATCACCTCCGTGGGGCACGGCGGCGGCCCGGAGAGCCGGCAACGGCTCGGGCTGCACGGAGCCGGCCCGAGCCGGGTCATCACCGACATGGGCATTCTTGAGCCCGACCCGGAGACGCGCGAGCTCACCCTGGTCAGCGTGCACCCCGGCGCCACGACGGAGCAGGCCCGGGATGCCACCGGCTGGGACCTGGCGACCCTCCCCCAACCGGCCACCACCCCTGTCCCCACCCCGGAAGAGCTGACGGTCCTGCGTTCCCTCACCGGGTAGGCAGCTCCGCACCCATCCCCATGGAGGTCCCATGACCGAAGCGTTCATCCTCGACGCGGTACGCACCCCCTTCGGCAAGTACGGCGGCGCCCTGGCCCACGTCCGCCCCGACGACCTCGCCGCGCACACGGTGCGCGGCCTACTGGAGCGCAACCCCCGGCTCGACCCCTCCACCATCGCCGACGTCTACTTCGGGGACGCCAACGGGGCAGGAGAGGACAACCGCAACGTCGCGCGCATGGCGAGCCTGCTGGCGGGCCTGCCCACCTCGGTCCCCGGAGCGACGACCAACCGGCTGTGCGGCTCCGGACTGGAGGCCGCCATCGCCGCCAACCGGGCTGTAGCCGTCGGCGACGCCTCCCTCGTCCTCGCGGGCGGGGTGGAGTCCATGAGCCGTGCCCCCTGGGTACTGCGCAAACCCGGAACCGGTTTCCCCAGCGGCCACGAGACACTGCACTCCACCACGCTCGGGTGGCGCATGGTCAACCCGCGTATGCCCGAGGAATGGACCGTATCCCTGGGGGAGAGCACGGAACAGGTCGCTGACGCCCACGGCATCGGCCGCGCGGAGCAGGACGAGTTCGCGCTGCGCAGCCAGGAGAACGCCGCGGCCGCGTGGGACAGGGGGGTCTTCGACGAGGAGACGGTTCCGGTTCCCGGTGCCGAACTCACCCGGGACGAGAGCCTCCGCCAGACCTCCCTGGAGAAGCTCGGCGCTCTCACGCCGGTCTTTCGCCCGGACGGCACGATAACCGCCGGCAACGCCTCCCCGATGAACGACGGGGCGGCCGCCATGCTCATCGGCGACGCAACGGCCGCAGAGCGCACCGGAAGCGACCCACTGGCACGCATCGTCAGTCGCGGGGTCACGGCGGTGGAGCCGCACCGGTTCGGCATCGGACCGGTGGAGGCGGCCGAGACCGCTCTCCACCGCGCCGGCATCGATTGGGAGGATCTGGCAGCGGTGGAGCTCAACGAGGCGTTCGCCGCGCAGTCGCTGGCCTGTCTGCGGCTGTGGCCGCGGCTGGACCCCGAGATCGTCAATCCCAACGGCGGAGCCATCGCCATCGGCCATCCGCTGGGCGCCTCCGGCGCGCGCGTCCTCGGGTCGCTGGCGCACGAGCTACACCGGCGTGGCGGTGGCTGGGGACTGGCCGCCATCTGCATCGGTGTCGGGCAGGGACTCGCAGCCGTGTTGCACGCGTGAAAGGACACTCATGTCACCGACCGGGGCATACACGGGAGGAACCGCCGACCCGACCGGCTACATCCGGGACCATGACGTCCACCCGCCGATGGACTATCCGGGGTACCGGAGCACGGCGCTGCGTCACCCCAAACGTCCCCTGGAGCTACTCCCGCACATGCTTACCGAGGTCACCGCGCCGCTGTTGGGACAGGACACCCTCGGTGAGCTCGACAACGACCTCACCCGCCAGCATGCCGGCGAGCCCCAGGGGCAACGCATCATCGTACACGGGCAGGTACGCGACAGCGGTGGCCAGCCGGTCCCCAACACCCTGATCGAGATCTGGCAGGCCAACGCTGGTGGACGCTACCGGCACGCGAACGACAACTGGCCCAGTCCGCTGGACCCCAACTTCACCGGTGTCGGCCGCACCCTCACCGACGGCTCGGGCAGGTACCGCTTCACCACCATCCGGCCCGGCGCGTACCCGTGGGGCAACCACACGAACGCGTGGCGGCCCGCGCACATCCACTTCTCCCTGTTCGGCCGGGCCTTCGCCCAGCGGCTGGTGACCCAGATGTACTTCCCGGAGGACCCGCTGTTCTTCCAGGACCCGATGTGGAACTCCATCCCGGACGAGAGGGCCCGACAACGCCTGGTCGCCAGCTTCGACTACGCCAACACCGAAGAGCAGTGGGCGCTGGCCTACCGGTGGGACATCGTGCTGCGCGGCAGGGAAGCCACCGTGTTCGAGCCAGTGGAGGGAGGGGACTGAATGTCGGGAACCACCCCTTCGCAGACCGTGGGACCCTATTTACACATTGGTCTCACCTGGCCGGACGGGGCCTACGCCGTTCCGGCGGCAGCGCCCGGCGGGTTCTGGATCCGGGGTGTGCTCACCGACGGGGCGGAACGTCCGGTCAGTGACGGGCTCATCGAGACGTGGCAAGCCGACCCGGACGGCGGGTTCGCCCACGCCTACACTCCCGAGGGGAGCGCTACTCCCCGGTTCCGGGGATTCGGACGCTGCCCCACCGGCGGCTCCGGCGAGTTCGGCGTGTTCACCCGCAAGCCGGGACGGGTTCCCGGGCCAGCGGGTCCACAGGCACCGCACATCGACGTCTCCGTGTTCGCCCGGGGAATGCTGAACCGGGTCGTCACCCGCCTCTACTTCCCGGACGAGCCCGAGGCCAACGCGGCCGACCCCGTACTCACCCGCATCACCGACCCTGCAGCCCGTGCCACCCTCGTCGCCGGTACTGCCGAGGACGGCTACCGGTTCGACATCCGCCTGCAGGGAGAACACGAAACCGTATTTTTCGACATCTGACGCGGGAATGGAGGAACCGTGACGGAGCTGTTCGCAGGCATCTTCGCCCGCGGCGACATCGGTACCGCCACGGACGACGACGCTTGGCTACGGGCACTACTCGACGCCGAAGCAGCCCTCGCCCGCGCCCACGCCCGCCTGGGGACGATCCCCCCGGAGCACGCCGAGGAGATCACGCACTCGTGCGTCCCGGAGAACATCGACACCGCGGAGGTCAGCCGCTCCGCTGCGGACTCCGGGAACCCCGTGGTTCCCCTGGTCGGCCAGATCACCCGCTCCGTCGGGGAGGCAGCGGGACGTCACGTCCATCTCGGCGCCACCAGCCAGGACATCATGGACACCGCCGCGATGCTGGTGGCCCGACGCGCGGGAACCGTGATCCGGGCCGTCGCTGACGAGGCGTGCGAGTCGCTCGCTACGCTGGCCGTCGACCACCGCGACACGGTCATGGCCGGCCGCACCCTGCTGCAGCAGGCACTGCCAACCACGTTCGGACTGGCCGCTGCCGGCTGGTTGGACCAGCTCGCCGACGCCACGAACCGGTTGGCGGAGTTCCTCGACCAACGGGCTGCGGCCCAGCTCGGCGGCGCCGCGGGCACCCTCGCCTCGCTGGGACAGGTCGGGCCACGGGTCACCACCGCGTTCGCGTCCGAACTCGGCCTGGCCGAACCACGGCTCCCCTGGCACACAGCACGCGGTCGGGTCGCCGAACTCGCCGGTGCACTGGCGCAGGTGAGCGGGGCCGTGGGCAAGACCGCCGGCGACATCGTGCTGCTGGCTCAGACCGAGGTCGGTGAAGTACGCGAGCACGGCGGCCGGGACCGTGGCGGGTCCTCCACCCTGCCGCACAAGCGCAATCCGGTGGCAGCGGTGTCCGCCGTCGCCTGTGCGGAGCAGGCCCCGGATCTGGCCGGATCGCTCCTGGGGGTCCAGATCCAACAGCACCAGCGTGCGGCCGGGCAGTGGCAGGCCGAGTGGCTGCCCCTCACCCGCCTGTTGCGGACCACGGGCTCGGCTGCCGCGTGGCTGGGCACATCACTGGAACGGCTCAATGTGGATCCGGAACGGATGCGTGCCAACATGCTCGACGGGTTTCCCCTCGCCGAACGGGTCACCACTGACCTGGTGGGAGAGCTCGGTCGTCTTCCCGCGCACGAGCTGGTGCGGTCCGCCTGCGCTGAGGCCTCCGACCAGGGACGCGACCTCACCGACGTGCTCACCGAGCGCCTGGAAGGCCGCCGCAGCAGGGAGGAGGTCTCGGCTCTGCTGGATCCGACCTCCTACCTGGGCAGCGCCGGTGAGTTCATCGACCGGGCTGTCGAGAAGCACCACGCGTCCGGTGGCGCGGAGGTACGGCATCCGACACACCGCAGCACCGAAACGAGGAGGACAGGGTGAGCGTCGACGTTCACTACTCCGTCGAGGGGCCGGAGGACGGTCCGGTCGTACTGTTGGCGGGTTCGCTCGGCAGTACGGCGGAAATGTGGCAGCACCAGCTGCCGGCACTGACAGGTGCCGGCTTCCGTGTCGTCCGCTACGACCTGCGTGGACACGGCTCCTCCCCCGTCCCGGAGGGCCCATCCAGCATCGCCGACATCGGAGGGGACGCACTGCGGTTGCTGGACCGGCTCGGCGCGGACCGCGCCCACCTGGTAGGACTCTCCATCGGCGGGATGGCAGGAATGTGGGTGGCCGCCAACGCGCCCGAGCGGATCGGCAGGTTGGCACTGTTGTGCACCTCCGCCTGGTACGGCGATCCGGAAGGATGGTCGCGGCGTGCCGCGACCGTACGAGAGCACGGGGTCGGGGCGGTCGCCGACGCTGTGGTGGAGCGCTGGTTCACCCCCGGCTTCGCGAGGCGTTCCCCCGAGGTCGTCGAACGGATGCGCGCGACGGTCGCGGACACCTCCCCGCAGGGGTATGCGAGCTGCTGTGCGGCCATAGCGGATATGGACCTTCGCGGACAGCTGTCCCGGATCACAGCTCCGACGCTGGTCATCGCAGGGGCCGAGGACGAAGCGGCTCCTCCCGGACACGCCGAGAGTATCGCGGCCGGGATCAGGGACTCGCGACTCCGGATCGTCGATGGCGCGGCCCACCTGGCCAACTGGGAGCAGGCCGGCACGGTGAACGAGCTGCTCCTCGACCACCTGCGGCTGCCCTCCGGCGGAACCCCGCACACGACGTAGACCGGGTTCTGTGCACTGACGATACGAAGGGCTGGGAGGAGAACCATGGACGCGGATCCCGCGCAGGACAACGCACGGCGCGCTTCCGGAACAGCGGTACGACGGGAGGTGCTGGGAGATGCTCACGTCGACGCCGCAGAGGCGAACACGACGGCGTTCACTGCTCCGTTCCAGGACTTCATCACACGCTACGCCTGGGGGGAGGTGTGGGCACGTCCCGCTCTGGACCGCACCACACGCAGTTGCATGGTGCTGACCGCCCTCGTCGCCCAGGGCCACTGGGACGAGCTGGCGATGCACGTGCGGGCGGCGGTCCACAACGGGCTCACTGCCGAGGAGATCCGCGAGGTCTTCCTGCAGGCCGCGGTCTACTGCGGCGTTCCCGCAGCTAACAAGGCGTTCGGCATCGCCCAGCGGGTCCTGGACGAGGACCTCTGGCCCACGTTCCTCCTGCTCCCCGGCACCCAACAACGCACCCTCTCCCTGGAGACCCCATGCGAACCACAGTCGGCATCATCGGCGCCGGACCCGCCGGGCTGTTCCTCTCCCACCTGCTGCACCGCCGCGGCATCGATTCGGTCGTGTTGGAACGCCGCGACCGTTCCTACTGCGAGAGTCGCCAACGGGCAGGGGTCGTGGAGCACAGTGTCGCCGAGGCGCTGCGCGCCTCCGGCGTCGGTGAGCGTATGGACCGTGACGGGTTCGTGCACGAGGGGATCGAGCTTCGGTTCGACGGGCGCGGCCACCGGATCGACTTTCCCGCGCTCACCGGGCGCAACGTGGTGATATACGCGCAGACCGAGATCGTAACGGACCTGATCGCACGCAGAATCGCCGACGGCGGCCGTGTGCTGTTCGACGCCGAGGCCACCGATGTCGAGGGGATCGACACGGAGAGCCCACGGGTGCGTTTTGTCGCTGATGGTTCCGAGGAGGTGCTGGAGTGCGACTACGTGGCCGCGTGCGACGGTTTCCACGGGGTGGGCCGGTCCGCCCTGCCCACCGATTCGATGCGCTGTTTCGACAAGGGCTATCCGTTCGCGTGGTTGGGGATCCTGGCAGACGTCGCCCCATCGTGCGACGAGCTGGTCTACGCCCACCATCCGCGCGGGTTCGCGCTGCACAGTATGCGTTCCGAATCAGTGAGCCGGTTGTACCTGCAGGTTCCCTCCGACACCGATCTGGGTGACTGGCCCGACGAGCGCGTCTGGGACGAGCTGGACACGCGCTTCGCGCTGCGCGACGACGACTGGGCGCTGCGCCGCGGCCCGGTGACGGACAAAAGCCTCACGCCCATGCGCAGCGTCGTCACCGAACCCATGCAGCACGGCCGCCTCTTCCTCGCGGGTGATGCCGCCCACATCGTTCCGCCGACCGGAGCGAAAGGTCTCAACCTGGCGATGCACGACGCCCTCCTGCTCGCCGACGCGTTCACGAGCGCCCACACCGACGGTGACACGTCCGGGCTGGAAGGGTATTCAGCGACGGCGCTGCGCCGGGTGTGGCGGGCGGAGCACTTCTCCTACTGGATGACCTCGCTGCTGCATCCCGCCCCGGAGGGCAGCGACTTCGACCGCCGGTTGCACCTGTCGCACCTGGACCACATCGTCTCCTCTCCTGCCGCGGCCACGCAGCTCGCCGAGAACTACACCGGGCTGCCGCGGGTGTGAGTCCGTCGTTCCACACACCACACCAACTGAACGAACAACCAGCATGATCGCAATACGCTACTGATCTCCTATAATGCGGGATATACCGCCACCCCAACTAGTCGTTTTATTGCGATTATCGCTATACCCTGCTACGGTCGCCAGCCGTGAGCGATCAACTGGAAGGGCTGCGGCGACGCGCCCGTGACGTCATCCGGCGGTCCGGTCGGCCCCAGCGCGAGTTCGCGGCCGCCCTCGGCCTCGAGCCTTCCAAGCTGTCCAAGTCGTTGACCGGAACCCGCCGGTTCACTGCCGAAGAGCTGATCCACATCGCTGACCTCGGCAATGTCACCGTCAACTGGCTCCTCAACGGCGACGATGGCGCCACGACCGTCGCCGCGCACCCGCCCAGAACCGCAGCCAGCCGGACGTCGGAGGCCGACCAGCGGGCGGCGCCCGACCACGACCGGAGGCGCCAGATCAGCGAGGCCGCCTGGCACCTGATCGCCGAGCGCGGATACCACTCGGTGCGCACCTCCGACATCGCCCGCGCGTGCGGCACGTCGAGCGCGACAATCCACTACCACTTCCCCACCCTGCGCGACCTCCTCGACGAGACGCTGCGCACCTCGGTGAAGCAGGCCTTCGACCGCCAGGTCGCGGTACTGCACGAGATCACCGACACGCGCGAACGGCTGCTCCGGCTGATCGAACTACAGCTTCCCAACGCGGGCCACCTGCGCAGGGAGTGGTCCGTGTGGATGCAGGTGTGGAACGAGTCGGCGCTCGACCCGCACCTGCGCGATCTGCACTCCGCTTCCTACCAACGGTGGCACGACACCATCGCGCAGACACTGCGCGAGGGCGCGGCCGAGGGTGTGTTCCGCGACCTGGACGCCGAACAGATGACGGTACGGCTCACCGCCCTCATCGACGGCCTCGGCATCCAGGTCATGACGGGCCGCCCCGGACGAACCGTGGAAGGGATGCGCGAGATCCTGCGCGACTTCCTCGCCACCCAGATCGAGCGCACGTGAGGGGTGCGCCCGCTGCCCTCCACGCCGGCTTCCGGCGCACCCTCACCCACTGACCGGACACAAGGGGGATCATTCCTGTGAACGAGACCATGAACACCGATGTCATCCTGACCGCGGCGCTGACCGGCGCCGGCGACACCGTGGGCAAGAGCGAACATGTCCCGGTCACTCCCGAGGAGATCGCCGCCTCGGCGGTGGAGGCCGCCGAGGCGGGGGCGAGCGCGGTCCACATCCACGTCCGCGACCCGGAGACCGGCGCTCCCTCCCGCGACAACGCCCTGTACCGCGAGGTTGTCGAGCGGATCAAGGAAACCGGGATCGACGTCGTCATCAACCTGACCGCCGGTATGGGGGGCGACCTCGTCATCGGCCAGGACGACCCGACGCGGCCGGACGAGGGGACCGACCTCGTCAACGGTCTGGAGCGCCTCCCGCACGTGGAGGAACTCCTGCCCGACATCTGCACACTCGACTGCGGAAGCGTGAACTTCGGGGACGGCAGCTCGGTCTACATCTCCACCCCCGACATGCTCCGCGCCGGGGCGAAGCGCATACAGGAGCTGGGGGTTCGGCCGGAGCTGGAGATCTTCGACACCGGTCAGCTCTGGTTCGCCAAACAGATGCACGCCGAGGGGCTCATCGACGACCCCAGCATGTTCCAGCTGTGCACGGGCATCCCCTACGGCGCTCCCGCGGACCCCGGCGTGCTGCAGTCGATGGTGCGGCTGCTTCCCGCGGGCGCCCAGTGGGCGAGCTTCGCCATCGGGAGGATGGAGATGCCCTGGGTCGCCCAGTCGATCCTGCTCGGTGGGCACGCCCGCGTCGGTCTGGAGGACAACCTCTACCTGAGCCGCGGGGTCAAGGGCACCAACGGGCAGCTCGTGGAGAAAGCCGTGACCATCATCGAGGCTCTCGGCGCCCGCGTGGCCACACCGGACGAGGCCCGCAAGAAGCTGAACCTGCGCAGCGCCTGACCGCCGTGCACCCCTCCCCGGCCCCGGCACGGGCCGGGGTAACGACCGCATCCGACCGAGGACCGACATTGACCGAGAACAGCACGACAGCATCCCCCGACGACGTGGACACAGTCGCCTGCGTGGGCGCGGGGGTCATCGGCGGGGGCTGGGTGGCGCACTTCCTCGCCCAGGGCTACCGGGTGGTGGCCTGGGACCCCAGCCCCGAGGCGGAACAGCGCCTGCGCGAACTGGTGCGGGCGGCTTGGCCCGCCCTCGAACAGCTCGGGCTGGCACCGGGCGCCGCCATCACGAACCTGACCGTCGCGCCGACCCTGGCCGAGGCCGTCGCGGAGGCCGACTTCGTCCAGGAGAGCGCACCGGAGCGCCTGGAGCTGAAACAGTCCCTCCTCGCCGAGATCGACGCGGCCGCGGCCCCGCACGTGGTCATCAGCTCCTCCACGTCCGGTTACTCCATGACCGAGATGCAGACCCGGGCCGAGGCACCGGAACGCCTGGTGGTGGGCCACCCGTTCAATCCCCCCTACCTGGTGCCGCTGGTGGAGGTCGTCGGCGGGGACGCCACCAAGGAATGGGCTGTGCAGTGGGCTTCCGAGTTCTACCGGATCGCCGGCAAGTCCGTCATCACGATGGACCGTGAGCTTCCCGGTTTCATCGCCAACCGGATCCAGGAAGCGGCCTGGCGCGAGGCCCTGCACATGGTCGACAAGGGGGAGGCGACGCCGGAGCAGATCGACCTGGCCATGACCGCCGGCCCGGGGCTGCGGTGGGCGTTCTTCGGCCCGTGCCTCACGTTCCACCTCGCCGGAGGCGAGGGAGGCATGGCCCACATGCTCGACCACTTCGGCCCCTCCCTGCAGGCGCCCTGGACACGGCTGGAGTCCCCCGAACTCACCGAGGGGCTGCGGGACGCCATGGTGGCGGGGACCCAGGAGGTCGCCGGGGAACGTTCCAACGCCGAGCTGATCGAGCAGCGCGACCGGCGGCTCATCGCCGTGATGCGGGCGCTGTCCGAGGTGGACGCGCAGGAGGCCGCCCGGTCCGGGAGTCAGCAGTGACGGGCGGAGCCGCGGCGGAGGACAACGTCACGTTGCGACAGCGCGTCCGCGAGGAGTGGATCGACTACAACGGGCACCTCAGCGAGGCCTACTATGTCCTGATCTTCGGCTACGCGACGGACGCCCTGATGGAACGGGTCGGTCTGGACACCGCCTACCGGCAACGCACCGGGTGCTCGCTGTACACGGTCGAGGGACACGTGCGCTACCTGAACGAGGTCGCGTGCGGGACCGAGGTCGAGGTGGTCACGCGCGTGCTGGATGTCGGGTCCAAGAAGCTCCGGTTGTGCCACGAGATGTGGCGCGGTGGGACGTTGGCCGCTACCGAGGAGCTGATGGCACTGCACGTGGACCAGGCGCAGGGCGCGGCCGTCGGGTTCGACACCGCGACGGCGGAACGGCTGTCCGCCATGGTCGCGGAGCTCCCGGAGTACGCGGGCCGCTCGATCGGCTGACCGGTGAGGGCGGGTGGGGGTCCCGAGTCCACCCGCCCCTACCGGGGATCCCGTGTGTCCTGAGCGTGGAGTGGCGGCTGGGTAACCCGAAGGCTGGCGCACCCTGAACCACACCACCGCCAGCCCCACGAGACCGGCAGTACCGTCCGAGCCGCACTCGTACCCACCCGATAGGGGCACACGGCGCGAAAGCCGCTGTCGAACAGCCGGCGGAAGCCTCGCCCTCCCCGCCGAACCGCACCGGTGTGGTACGGCCCGATACCCTCGGCCCCGCGGCGACACCGGCCTGCGCGCTGTGCAAGGGTGGACAGCGTGCCTCGCTTCCGAATTCCCGCGCTCGTGGCAGCCATGGGCGTGCTGGCCTCCTGTTCCCCTGGTGACGCTCCCGTCGGGGAGGAGTCACCGGAACCGGCGGAGACCATGACGGATCCTCCGGAAGAGTTCCGGGAAGGTTTCGAGACGCAGAGCGGCCTGACCCTCCCCTCCGACGCTGAGAACCCGGAGATCGAGGGGACGCGTCTCGAGGGAGAGCGCCCCTACTACGAGCTTCGCTTCGCGACCACGCGTGGTGGTGCCGAGGTGTTCTGCACCGCGGACAACCTCGGTACCTACCGGGGCGGGGGCGGCCCCACCGACGAGGAGTACGAGCTGTTCTCGGTGCGGGAGGACGTCGAGGACATCGAGATGATCGTCGAGTGCACCGGCGCGCACCCCTCCGACGGGCGCGTGGACCGCGAGGCCCTGGTCGTCCTCCCGGAGGAGGGGCTCGCCGACCCCGGTGGGGAGCCCGACGCTGAGGACGCGGCCGTGGTGTACGCCTACACCGTCGAACTGCCGAACCGTTGATCCGCAGCTCCTGAGAGTGCCCTCCCACCCGTGGAGAATCCGTGTCCCGCCTCCGCCCCTCCACCATCGCGTGGTTGCGTGTGTTCCTGGTACTTCTCTTCTCCGGGGTGTCCACGAGCCAATCGACTGGTTTCTGGCCCTCCCCGCCCTGTTGATCTTCCACCTGTTCGTGGTGCTTCTCGCCGTGCCGCCCTCGTGGTCCCGGCACCGGCCACGTTGGCCAAGTGGAGGAGTCGGAGCGTGTTCTGGGGGTTCTGTTCACGGCGGGCGGTTACCTGCTCTGGACGGTGTCCAACCTGGGCACGCTGGTGACCCTCACCAACCCCACCCGGTGGCCGTGTTCGTGGGATCGACGGCTGTGCTGGTCACGGCGCTTCTGCCGGGAACACGCGCACACTACACGGCCCCGGTCCGCTCCCGGAGCGCATGACCTGCACCAGCTCCTCTCCACCTTCGGGACGCACGAGGCCACCTCACTGATTTCCGGCAAAAGGCTGCCCTGCCCCTGGCGGGAAGAATAGACTTTCCAGCGTACGATCCGGCTTCCCCCCAGAAGAGGTACGGCAATGGATCGCCTTGACACCCCGAAATTCCTGAAGAAAACGGGCGAAAACTACAAATCGTCCGTACCGGAACCGCCCGATATGTCGAAACCGAGCATCGCGCGGGTCTATTCGTACTATCTCGGCGGTAAGGACCATTTCGAGGTCGATCGGGACATGGCGGAGTACGCCGAGAGCGTCGTACCGATCGTCACGGACCTCGCGTTCGGAAACCGCGCTTTCGTGCAGCGCGCCGTCCGCTACCTCTCCGGTTCCGGAATCCGACAGTTCCTGGACATCGGTTCCGGCCTCCCCACGGACGGAAACGTGCACGAGATCGCGCGGGAGGCGATGGACGACGCCCGTGTGGTGTACGTGGACCACGACCCCATCGTGTTGGCGCACGGCCACGCGCTTCTCACCGAGGAGCGCACCACGACCGTCGTCAAAGCTGACCTCACCGCTCCCCAGGAACTACTCGCCATGTGCAGGGACGAGGAGATCCTGGATTTCACCCAGCCGATCGGACTGATACTGGGCGGCATTCTGCACCACCTCAGTGACGAGGAGGAGCCGCAACGAATCACCCGTGAGCTGCGGGACGAACTTCCTTCCGGCAGTTACCTGGCCATCAGCCACTTCCTGCGTCCGGAAGAGGAACGGTTCCCGCAGTGGGCCGCGCAGGCCGACCACCTGCAGGCGGCGTTCCTCGAGAAACTCGGCACGGGCATCTGGCGCGACCACGACGAGATCCTCGCCTACTTCGGTGACTGGAACCTCCGGGAGCCGGGGCTGGTTCCGGTGGACGACTGGCACCCGCTGCCCGCGTCCTCCCGGCTGAGCGGGGAATGCGTGATGCAGCAGCACAGTCGGCACTTCATCTTCGGCGGCCTCGCCCAGAAACCGTGAAAACGGTCGGTTGCCACCGGCCCGGGAACCGAACCGGTGGCAACGTACCGTCACCCCTGCACGTCGAACGTTTCCTCAAGGTCATCCAGAATCGCGTTGGCGCCCTGCAGGCTGACCGAGGAGACCCACCGCACGTCATCCACCTTGTGCTTGGTTCCCTCGAGCTGGTCCCAGAGCGGGTTGGACCGGAACTCCTCCGCCTGGTCCTCGACCTCACCCGTTCCCGCGTCGTACTGGGAGACGAAGATGTGGTCGGCGTCCAGGTCCAGGATCTCCTCCTGGCTCAGGTCGACCGAGATCCCGTCCTCGGTGTCCGGCGCGTCCTCGGGGCGCGGAATACCGGTGTCGGCCTGCACCATGCCGGGGAACGAGGCTGAGGAGTACAGCCGGACCGTGGGCTCGCCGGCGAACCGGGCCAGCGTCATGGTGGGAGCCTCACCGCCGTTCTCCTCCGCGATCGCGTCGCCGACCTCCGCAGCGCGCGTCTCGTAGTCCTCGATCTTCTGCTGGGCCGTGTCCTTCTTCCCGAGCGCCTCCCCCAGCAGCTCGATGTTCTCCTTCCACGTGGCGCCCGTCGTCTCGGAGAACACCGTCGGCGCGATCTCGCTCAGCTGGTCGTAGATGTCGGCGTGCCGGGCCTTCGCGGACACGATCAGGTCCGGCTCCAGTTCGGCGATCCGTGCGAGGTCGGGCGACTCCAGCGAACCGAGCTCCTCGGCGTCGCCGGCGTACTCCTCTCCGGGATCACCCAGGTAACCGGGCATCTCCCCGTCCGGGGTGTAGTACTCGGTGCGCCCGATGACCTCCGTCTCCAAGGCGACAGCGGCGTCGACGTAGCTCTGGTCCAGAGCGACGATCGTGGAGGGTTCGGAGTCGACGCTCGTCTCGCCCATGGCGTGTTCGACTGTTAGCGGGAATCCGGCGGCCTCCCCGCCGCCGGAGTCGTCCCCGCTGCCGCCGTCGGTACCGCAGGCGGTGGCGAACGCGACCGCGGCCGCCGCCGACACGGAAAGCAGCGCCCTGGTGGAGGAACGCGCGGGGCTGGCAGTAGGCATGGGGGTCCCTTTCCTGTCGCAATGTACGTTAGGTTTGTCTAGCCTAATACTGACAGGTTGGTCGTTGTCAGGACACAGGCGGCCCCGGGAACCACCCCGAGGCCCTGCGAACGAGGGGAAGGGTCAGGCGTGAGCGACTCCGTGCTCGCCGAGCGAGAACGCGTCCGGCATCCCGCTCCAGCCGAGCTGCCGCCCCGACGCCGGCAGGCCGTCCTGCTCCTCCCCGCGATCGCCCTGCTGGCGCTGACCGCCCTGGCGAGCGTCTCGCTGGGATCACGGATGCTTCCGCCGGGAGAGGTCCTCGGTGCGTTGTTCTCCACGGACACCAGTGAGGCCAGCACCATCGTCCAGTCGCTGCGCCTGCCCCGGACCCTCCTGGGAATACTTGTCGGCACCGCCCTCGCCGTCGCGGGCGTACTCATCCAGAGCCTCACCCGCAACCCCATCGCCGACCCCGGCCTTCTCGGCATCACCCACGGTGCCGCCTGCGCTGTGGTGGCCAGCATCTACCTCGCCGGCCTCGCCAGCGTCAGCCAGTACGTGTGGCTGGCCATAGCCGGATCACTACTCGTCAGCATGGCGGTGTTCGCCCTGGCATCGGGCGGAACGCGCGGCCCCACACCGGTGACCCTGGTACTGGCGGGGGCGGCGATGACAGCGCTGATGTACGGGCTCACCTCAGCCATCGTGCTGTTGGACAAGCAGAGCCTGGAGGTCTACCGGTTCTGGCGGATCGGTTCCCTGGCCGCGCGGCCGGCCGACGTGATCTGGCAGGTTCTGCCGTTCCTCCTCATCGGACTGGTCCTGGCCGCCGCCCTGACACGCAGCATGAACACCCTGGCCCTCGGCGACGATGTCGCGACGGCGCTGGGCCAGCGCATCAGACTGATCCGCGCTACCGGTGTCCTCGCCGTCGCGCTTCTCACCGGCGGCGCGGTCGCGGCTGCCGGACCGATCGGTTTCATCGGACTGATGACCCCGCACATCGCCCGCGCCGTGACGGGTCCGGACCACCGGTGGCTTACCGTGTACGCGGCGTTCATCGGCGCGGTCGTCATCCTGCTCGCCGACATCGCCGGCCGGCTCGTGACGAGCAGCGGCGAGATCGAGGTAGGAATCATTCTCGCGGTGCTCGGCGCACCGTTCTTCATCATGCTGATCCGGCGACAGAAGCTGATATCGCTATGACCACCTCCCCACCCCGGCCGTCCCCGCCCAGCACCGGCCTCAACCGCCGCGCCCTGCGGATCGGCCCATTCTCCTGGACCTGGCAACCGCGTCCGCTCCTGGTGGCGGCGACCCTGCTCGTGGTGCTCGCCGCGGCCTTCGTCCGGGCCCTGCTCGCCTTCGACGACTACCCCATGGGTGTGGACACGGTGCTGCGCACGCTTGTCGGCGGCGGAGACTCCGGATCGGAGTTCGTCCTCTTCGAACTTCGGATGCCGCGTGCGCTCACCGGGCTACTGGTGGGAGCGGCGCTCGGCCTCGCCGGCGCCATCATGCAGGGGATCACCCGCAACCCGCTGGCGAGCCCCGACACACTCGGCATCACCTGGGGGGCGGCAGTGGGGGCTGTCGCTGTCATCGTGCTCGGCGGCAGCGCCGGCCAGGTCGGTGGTCTCGTCTCCGAGGTCGGGGTGCCGGCGGGAGCACTGGTCGGTGGCCTGGGCGCCGCCGTCGTGGTGTTCGGTCTCGCCTGGCAGTCAGGTGTGGAGAGCACGCGGCTGCTGCTGGTCGGAATCGCCACGTCACTGTTCTGCGCCAACCTCGTGTACTGGGGGTTGAGCCTCACCAACATCCAGGACGCGGCTCGCGCCCAGACCTGGCTCACCGGCAGTCTGCACGCCGCGGACTGGGACCGGGCGGTGCCCGCCGCGCTCTCCCTGCTCGTCCTGCTGCCGACGGCCCTGATCACCGCCCGTGTCATCGGCGCTCTCGGGTTGGGCGACGACACGGCGCGGGGGCTCGGTGTACGGGTGAACACCTCACGGCTGGTCCTGTTGCTGATCTCCGCGTTGCTCGTGTGCGTGGCGACCGCGGCGACCGGCCCGATCACCTTCGTCGCCCTGGCCTCGCCGCAGATGGCGCTGCGGCTGTGCAGGTCCTCCCACCCGCCGCTCGTCACGTCAGCCCTGACCGGGGCCGCGCTGACCCTCGTCGCGGACCAGGTAGCGGCGGGGCTGTTCGCCCCCACCCAGCTTCCGGTGGGGGTCGTCACCTCCGTGTTGGGGGCTCCCTACCTCATGTACCTGATCATCCGCCGTCACCGGGAGGCCCGCCTGTGACGGCCGACCCCGCACACCCTGGAGGTACTGTGCGCCACAACCGCACCACCACGGCGTCCGTGACACAGAGCCGCGGGGACGGCTCCGGCGGTGCTCCCTCCGCACGACTCCACGCCGACAGCGTCACCCTGGCATACGGGGACAACGTCATCGCCTCGGATCTGGACTTCGCCGTCGCCGACCACGAGGTGACCGCCATCATCGGCCCCAACGGCTGCGGCAAGTCCACCCTGCTGCGCGCCCTCGGCAGGCTGCTCCGTCCGGGCGCGGGCCAGGTGCTGCTGGACGGCTCCCCCATCTCCGCGCAGCCGCCCCGCGAGGTCGCCACGACCATAGCGGTGCTTCCCCAGTCCCCCCAGTCCCCGCCCGGACTCACCGTGGCCGACCTGGTGGCGCGTGGCCGCCACCCCCACCAGCGCTGGTACCGCCAGTGGTCCTCCACCGACCACACGGCGGTGTCCGAGGCCTTGGAACTCACCGGGATGCTGCCCTACGCGGAACGCGCGCTGGAGCAGCTTTCCGGCGGGCAGCGCCAGCGGGCCTGGTTGTCCATGGCGCTCGCGCAGGGAACCGACCTGTTGCTGCTGGACGAGCCCACGACCTTCCTCGACCTGGCCCACCAGATGGAGGTGCTGGACCTGGTACGGGAACTCAACAACGAGCACGGCAGGACCGTCGCGATGGTGCTGCACGACCTGAACCTCGCGGCCCGGTACGCCCACCGGCTGGTGGCCATGCGCGACGGGCGTGTGGTCGACTCCGGACCCCCCAGCGATGTGCTCACGCCGGGGCTGATCTCCGAGGTGTTCGAACTGGAGTCCACAGTCATCGCGGACCCGGTCGCGCACACACCGCTCGTCGTCCCCATCGGAGCGCGCGACCGGACCGGGGCCGTGGCGCCTCCCGCGGCCTCCTGACCCGCCTGGCCCTGGTCGGGGCCTCGAAAGCGCCGGGTTCCCCGTCCGCGCCCGGAGAGCCCGGACGAAGGCGGCCGCCTCCGGCATGTTCGGGTGATGGGCGTCGTCCGGGCGCGTGACGACGTCAGCTCCCCGATCACAACACTCGTCCCGTGGTTTCGCCAGGAACGACGGCACGATCGTCTGGAGGATGCCCTCCTGGTTTCACACGGTTGCCACCGCTCCTCGTCCCCGGTCCGCGCGGCCACGGCCCGTGGAAACGCCAGGCACCGGAACCCCTCGGGCGTCGGTCCCCGCCGGGGCGCTCTGCCCTGAATCCCCGGTCACGGACGCAGCCGTGCCCGCACATGCCAGCGGACCCCGACAGCACGGGACGCCGTCCTGACGCCGGTCCGCCACTCACCACCCGGACACAGCTACCGGTGTATCCCGGACGACACCACCCCGGATATCAAAAAAGCCGGGCACGAGGCCCGGCTTGTTGGCTCCCCTGGCAACTCCTGTCTCGAACCCGGCCCGGCAGCGCAAGGCACTGGAGGCGCTGCTGGGCAAGCTCCCTGATGCCTCGGCACCGGTCGCTCCGCGCGAGCGCACAAGCCTCTCCGCCCGCGCCAAGCAGATCAAGAGCGACCAGGCGCGGGAGATCGTCGCCGCCTACGAAGCAGGAGCCACGGTCTACGAGCTGGGCCGGCGCTTCGGCATCGCCCGACAGACGGTGAGCAAGATCCTCAAGCGCCACGGCGCGCAGATGCGCCGCACCGGCCTCTCCCCCGACCAGATCGACGAGGCGGCGCGGCTGTATGTACTGGGGTGGTCGCTGGCACGGATCGGCCGGCGGATGGAGGTCAGCCCGGACACGGTGCGGCTGAGGCTGTTGGAGCGAGGGGTGCGGATGCGGGATCGGCATGAGAGGTGAACCTTCCAACAGGTCGTTTGCTATTGGCGTTCAAATGCGTCAACCAACCTATTGAGATCGAACGCCCCAAACAAGAGAAGTTCATCAATCAAATCCAGTATTTCACTTCTAACAACTCGACTATCTCGCACCTGAGAATAGGCCCGCATCAGAAGTTCACCAACATTCCGGGCGTCGGCAGCCACATGAGTTGAAATGTCGGAAACATCCCTGCCACTGACATCCACGAACCTTCGAGCGCATTTAAGAATCAAGCCATCGACACGATCAGGAGCATGATCCAGTGTGATCAGAAGCTGTGTCACTGCGACTTTGAAAGCAGGAGATTCTATGAGAGCTTCCAGCTCACTTCTAAACGGTCGCAGTGACTTTTCACGCAAAGCTGCGGCCACATTAGAAGCTCCATTTCTAACCTCCTCCTCAGAATCTTCGAAGAACTCCCTGAGTGCTTCTCCGATCATTGAGCTATCGCTTGCGTACGGGAGCATATCTCCACACGCAGCAGCGGCACCTTTGCGAGCTGATACATCCTGGCTCTGCCGTACTTCTATGAGTAGGTCCTCTAGACCCAACTCGGCCGTAGCCCAGGCGGCCAACTTGCCGCCGCACTCTCGAACCTCAGCGTAAGGAGAAGCAATCATCTTCTGGATCACTGGAACAATGACTGAGCTTTCATGATAGCCAACCCGCATAATAAGACGAAATACGTAGCGCGCAGCAAACATGCGATCATCAGATTGAATCAACAGACGAAATGCTGCAATAGCTTCATCTTGCGCGTGACGAAGGCAAGAACTAATGAGGAGAGCCACAGAAGTTCGCACGACAACAGAGGGATCGCTGGCGAGCTGAGATAGGACTGGTGCTACAACTTGCGTACGCTGACCGTCGATATCAGCGGCGACAATCCGCCCCAATGTCTCAATTGCGTGACCACGAGCCGAATTCATTGCTCTCGTCGTCAAACTTTGGTCAAGGTCGTCGTCGGGTAGTTCCTCCGGCCCAGTGCTCACATCTGAGCCATGGAGCGTGCGGTTTACAAAAATCTCAATGACATCATCGGGCATCTCTTCCTTTATGTACACACGGAGAGGCCACCCTAGCCAGCGGCCAATCTCTTCACCTCCAAGCGAATTTATATTTCTCATAGCTTCAAACGCAAGGGTTGGGTCTATCGAAACTTTGCTCGATCCAATACCCCGCAAGATTGCACATGCGTAGGATGGATCATAGCCTCGTGACAGGCGGCTCGACAAGCGAGCGAAACGTTCAGGGTCTGCTTTAACCAACTCCTCCAATACACCCGCAAGCTCATGAGCGCCACCAGTAAAGCTTGTCCAATCTTCCCTGTCAGAGTCATAGCGCTCCATAGCCCCAAGCCACTGATCATCATTCATACGTCTAGCAGATTCGGCCGGAATCGGTGAGCTGATGTAGCCTCCGAACGACTCGGGAGGTCTAACAGTGGGAACTGTCCCAAAGCGACGCCTGAACTCCCCGAGCTTCCGCCTGCCGGCTTCCGATAGCCTACTTTCATCCATCGCGGAAAGAAGGATGTTGGCATACCTACCAGGAGGCATTCCTTCCCAAGAAGGGTGAAGTTCTAGAACTGCGGACTCCAACCTTGAGAAAATGTCATTTGAGATATATTGTTGAATTCCTTTGATGAGTTCTTGGACTGCCCACTCATCCCTCGTAGCGTAAAAGCCGTTATCCCTATCAAGAAGGAGCCTTGCCGCGTATTCCGCATATGTTTCACTATGACCAAGCGCCATATAGAGCAACCGCTGTGCAGTGTCGTGACGATCGCTAGCTAGCTGATTTATCGCCGAACGCGCAGCTTCTGCATCTTGAGCGACGAAAGAACGTAGAGCATTCATGGTGCTGGCAAACAGAGCGCTCCCTACGGAGTGATGTCGACCTTCCATACGGTAGAATCCAAACTGGCGATCTATGAAAACCCCACGGTCGTTTTCGTACTCTGTTATCTCCATGATTTTCAGAAGGTACGGCAGCAGGGACTCGACGAAGTAAGCAGGGCTCTTGGTTGCCGCCGTTTCTATCATCTCAATCAGCCCATGGTCGCGTGACGACAGTGATTCCATTTGACCAGAGTCATCTAGGGCGAGCGCTCCAGGGCGAGCGCTCAAATACGCAACGAGAAGATCGATAGCCCATTCGGGCTCATTATCCGCCAGGTCGCGGACGAATAGGAAGAGCCCATTTTCATAGTTGCTGTATTCGCCCCTGCGAACAGCATTAACAACGAGCTCAAAGAAGCTGCGACTCTCATGAACATTAATGAAGCGAATGACATGCTGAAGCCAGAGACCGTATTCGGGCGCTAGACCCGCATACGGGGATAGAAGCTGCGCCACACGGTCAGGGCTATCCTTTGCACCTCCCAGCATGATTTCTACTGCTCGCCGCTGGATATCAGGAACTCCAGATCTGAGCCATTCCTCTAGCACACCTTCAGAGTCGAGAAGACCGAACCAAGGCAGTGTACGAAGGGTCCACCGAAGTTGATCCGAGAACGACAAATCTTGGTCAAGTAGTCGCTCAACCATTCGCCACTCAGCGGGTACGGGATCCTTCAAGTCGCGAAGGACCGCCATAGTGACATGCTGGATATGGAAGCGGACTCGATGCGATGAAAGAAGACTATCGACCTCCCTTATAAAACGCTGCTGGTCGGCTTCGCGTAGGTACACGAGAACCTGACGGACCTGAGTCCTTCGAAAAAGCTCTTGTTCGTCCTGGGCTAGATACTCAGCTAGAGTCTGCTGCCTACGCTCCCATTGACGTGCGAATGCATAGTCAAAGAAGGACTCATGAAAGAATGAAATTTCCTGCCCTTCGCGAACTAGGACATGCTCGGATGCCATTATTCCCGCGTCGGGGATAAGATCCTCATCGTCTAGAACCGCTGTAGAAGCTACCAGGCGCTGCCTCTGACTCATCTCATCAACAAGGGTGCGAATAACCTTACTAAAATGAACCGTCGAGGATCGGCCACTTTGACAGTCTCGCCTTTTTGTATCCCAATAGGAGTCGAGAAGATCTTTCGCGCTTACAAAAGAAGGCAAGCTTCCGTTGTCAGAAATTATGGTCAACAGCTTAAGATTGAAGGGGGTACTAAGTAGTGCTACTTGTTGCTTACTGAGCAAGCTCGCATTGATACCAAATGAAGCCACCGACCCTACGACCTGCTCTTCTGTAAGCCCCGCAATTTCCACTCGAGCCATATCATGGATTTTAACCAGGGATCGAATGCGGTCATCATTGTCAAAATCGAACCTACGACAAGCCAGCAACACCCTCATGTTCGGGAAAGCAGCAGCTTCACGGACCAGATCATCAACCACATCAAACATACGGGGCATCCGACCCGAGATCTTGCTCACCGCGTCAAGCTGATCGATGACCAACAAGCATGGACGCTCTCTCGCTACTGCCGCCAATGCTGATACTGGTGAGGTACTCAAACCGGACCTCTGACCCAGCTCATACGTTGATGAGAAGGGCTCTTCGCGATCCACCCGAAACGGTAGGACTACCCATTCGTCTGCTTCAGTTTTTTCCACGACATCGTGCAGGACGGTACTCTTGCCGATCCCACCTGCCCCCACAATGAAAACAGACCTTCGCTCATTGATTATGTGGGTGGCGATCTGATCAGTCTCAGCTCGATAAATTGGAGGGGATATTTGGTCGCGCTCAATGTTCGCCTTCCAGCTAACCAGCCTTTCTTTGATCAGCCTTGACAGCGGAAGGGAACCGAGGATTCCTGAAAGAGAAAGCTCGTAGTCGGACAGGAGCTCGACTATTGCATCATAATCAAGGACAGTAGCAAGATTTTCGACTATCAGATCACCCAGCGACACTGAAGCAGCAGGAGCTGGCGCACCCGACAGAAGTAGGCCGCAATATGCAGAGTTAAAGTTCCGCACATTCCTCTCACTGGTCGTATCAACCCAGATTCCGCGTAGAACATCCCATGCCACTTTTGACGAGCCATACACAGACTTCGAACTAAGGTAGTTGAAATCTTTCTCCAGTTTATCCGTGGACAATGTGTCAATGAATGTGTTTACATCCGGAGAGTGGCGAGCGCGCTCAGCCAGCCGATCAAGACTAACAGCAGGAATGGTTGAAACAAAATGAAACTCCCTTCCCGCTTCCACGTGATTTCGAGCAGCTTCCAACACGCCCTTGGCCCGCAAGTCCCCGAGCTTCCACTCGCCGGAGATTCCATGCTTCCTCTTTACCTGGTGCGCTTCAACTGAATTATGGCGACGCAGAATGAACTCCACCCCATCACCCACATCGCCGAGCGGTTCAACGGTTAGAGACTCAGCCCGTCCAGCAAGGACTTCAAGAAGATGCATGACAGTCCAGGCACCTTCGTAATGATTTCCAAGTTTGTCGGCTTCGCCACCACTTCGAGCACCCACGGTCAAACTCTCCTGCGGCAAGAAATCAGCATGTATTAATTATAGCTAACGAGAGCTAATATTCATATATTTTCTTCAATACCGGAATCTCCCCCACCTTCTCCGCCGTCAAGTTCTCCCACACGATCCCGCTCGGGCGTCGACGTTGCTCGCACTGGATCACCTCGTCCGGCGTGACGATGAGGTCGACGCTGAAGTCGTGCTCCGTCTCGGGGATCTCTTCGTCAATCACCTGGAGCTGGTGTACCGGCGCCACGATGGTCGTCTCCTCGGTGACGAGTCCGGCCTCAATGAGGAGTGCTACCTCAAGGTCGGAGTAGCCGGCCCCCTTGCCGATGCGGGCTCCGGAGCGGTTGACGGCCACGCTGCCGCAGACCACGACATCGATGGGCTGCATCGCCTCGACACCAACGTTGTCGGCGACCTGTGCAGCTTCTCGGCTTTGGGCGGCTTCTTCGGGCGGCAGACCCAGCGTGTCGGGGTCGAGCAAGTAGAAGGGTTTAAGGCTGGCCATGCGCGGGACGGCCATGTAGAGGAGCTTGCCGTCCTGGAGCGCCCGGGTGCGGACGGGGAGTTGCGCCCAGTCGGGGTTGGCCTTGATGGTGCGGGCGTCCTTCCAGACCTCCAGTTCGGCCAGGCGTTCAGCCGTCGCCTCGGCGCCGTGGAAGCCGGGGATGGTGCCGTAGGAGTCGTCGGGAACGACGCCTTGGGTGAGGAGATGGCGCCATACGCGGTCGCGCACTGCGGCTTTTGCCTGGTCGAGGGTGGTCATGCGCGCCTACTGTCGTTGCTGCTAGATGGCTGCCATCAGGGCGAGGAGCCGGTCCTGGACGTCGTGGACCCACGGCTCGTGGCGCCAGGGGCGGAGCTCCTGCCCTGCGGTGAATGCCAGGTTAAGCCCGCCACCGCCCCGCGTCAGCTCGACGGCGTCGATGGTGCGGTGCATGGTGGTCGCGGCTTCGTCGAGCTTGTGCTGCCGGATGAGGGCGAGGGTGAGGTTGCCGTAGGCGATGGCCTGGCTCTTCTTCTGCTCGGCGAGGGCATGGGAGGTGGTGCGCAGGAGGGGTTCGGCGCGTTCGGGGCGGCCGAGGAAGAGATAGCAGGATCCGGCGAGGCGGTGGAACTCGGTGCGGGTGTAGTACTCCGCGGCCACATCATGGGCGCTGGGGCGGTCGAACTGGGCTTCGGCCTTGGCGAGTGCCTGTTCGCAGGCGGCGTGGTCGCCCAGCATGGCGCGACCTTCGGCGACGTGCAGCAGGGAGAGCCCGGTCAGTGCCGGGCTGACGGGGGTGGCGATCTCGGCGGCGCTGGCAGCGAGGATGGTGCCGTGCTCGGGGGATTTGTCGCCGTAGAGGGCGAGGTAGCTCTTGCGCAGGGTTGCATACGCTTCGGTGCTCGCATCGCGGGCCTGGCGGGCTGCCTCGATGGCCTCGTCCAGGTAGGCGAGCGGTGCGGCGTGGTCGCGGCGCTGGCTGACGTCCCAGACGAGCTGGCTCATGATGGTGGCCGACTCGGCTTCGACCTCAAGCAGGGCTTTGCGGACGCGCGGGTTGGCGGCGTTCTCGCACAGGAACCTCACCTGACCGTGGAGCTGGCCGGCGGAGCTGAGCAGCGCGGTGGAGGGCACCGTGTGGTACTGCTCGTCAACTTGGCGGATGTGCTCGTGCAGCGAGGCCACGGCCACGAGATCGACCTGCGAGGGGTGTTCCAGCACATATTGCATGCGTTCGCCGGGCTGGGCCTGAGGGACGGTCACGTCATCGAGGAGTGTCCGCAGCTCTTCGGGCGTGACTTTCAGGGCGCGGGCGAGCTTGGGGCGAATCCATGGCTGGGGGTCGGTTTCAGCCCTCTCCCAGCGCACTACCGTGGAACGCTCGACGCCGAGGAGTTCGGCCAGCTTCTCTTGGCTGTAGCCCGCCGATTTGCGATGCTGAGACAGCCCTACGCGCCTGGCCGCCATGGCTATTTCCTCCAGGGGTAATAGGGGCGGTCCCACCTTAGTCAGGCCAGGGCGTATATGCCCAGTCCAGGGCCACCTCTGCGCCATTTTTGCCTCAGCCCTGCACCCCTTGTGCTCTGGGTTTTTCCAGGTCAACCCGCTTTTCTGGCCACCAGGCCGGTCCACCGGCGCACGCCGGGCACCGCCGCTGAACCGGTTGGCCCTTGACCTGGAGGAGTCCCGAACGTGCAGCCCACAATGTACGGCTATATGCGCGTGGCAAACGATCATGCCACGAATGACGAATTGCTCCGCATAAAGCATGAGTTGACCGAATACGCCACTCGTGAGGGATTCTGTCTCGGGGAAGTGTTCGCCGAAGGCACCACGTGTTCGGAGTCGGCGTTTCACACGCTGCTGGAGGCACTCAAGCGCCACCGCGTCAGAGATGTCCTGGTGCCCTCGCTGTGGCACTTCGCCCGACTGCCGGGGCTGCAAGACGCCATGCGCCAGCACATCGAGCACGAGACCGGAGCCCGTATCTGGGTGGTGCAGGGGCAGCACCGATGAACCAGACCACCGCCCCCGCCGCACTCGAGCGCCTCCGCCGCCACCTCTACGAGGCGGGTGTGCAGGTGGCGACCGACCATGACGGCCTCACGCTCGTCTTCCTGCACGCCGACTGCGTCAGCATCTCCGCCACCGCGCAGCGCTACCGGATCGAGCACCTCGATGATGACGGCGAAACTCGCCGTGCCATCACCCTCGCCCATGCCCGCATCGACGACGCCGTCCGGCTGGTGCGGGCGTATCTCAGCACGCGCCATCAGCACGCGAGACCAAATCGGCCGGCCCGGCTTCCCCACGCGGGAGGGCGGTCGTGATGGCTCGGGGTTCTCCGCTTCCAGCGCCATCCATCCAGCACGGAGCGAGCGAACCGGTGCTGGCCCTCGGCCTTCCCTTGATCGCGATGCCTACGGCGGTGCCCATAGCCCGGGAGTTCACCCGCAGAACCCTGGAGCATCTGCCGCAGCGTGAGGCCGCCGACAACGCCGAGCTGATCGTCTCCGAACTGGTGAACAACGCCATCGGCGCCACTGGGATCACGGCGAACACGTCGCTGGCCGACGCCACCCGCTACCACCTGATCCGGCTGACCCTCACCCTGAGGCGCGAGGTATTGCTCATCGATGTGTGGGACGGCCAGAACGGCCAACCCACTCTCACCGCGCCAGAAGACGACGCAAAACACGGCCGCGGCCTGCTGCTGGTGGACGCACCAAGCCAGGACTGGGCACGATCCCTTCCTCTGGCGGTGGCAAGACGGTCTGGTCTCTGATCGCCCCCGACGGCGATCCGCCGGATCACGGGCGAGGGAAAGCAGCGGGGACGCCTACTGCTCCCACCGAATTCCTACGGCGCACGCCGCGCCCATAGGGCGAGGACACTCCCTGGCCAGTGGCCCGACCCACAGCAACCATCGGCGAAGCGCACCTGCGCCGGGTGATCGGGGGCTTGCAGCATCTGTAGTGCACGCACGGGCACCAACGATGCGCTCCGTACGAAAGAAGCACGGCCATCGACGCTCCAGGCCGCCAGTGCTATACCTCGGTTCCGTCAGTCGCGCGCTCTCGAAACACCGGTAGTAGGTCTCCGAGATCGATCAGCTCGACATTGGCGGCGGGGCCGTTGGCGAAGTCGCAGACTCGGACCTGCCGACTGCCGAAGCGCTCATCGAACTTCTGACGGAGGTGCGGGGACGCCCGGCTGAGCCCCCAGTCCGCGGAGGTCGTGCTGCTGCGCAGGAAGTGAATAGGCTGCTGACCGACGACGTAGAGCTGAGCCCGGCGGTCGGTTTCATCCAGCGCCAAGTGCACCAGATCCTGGAACACACCCCGCTTGCGCATCGCATCCCGGCCCTTCCACACGGCGACCTTGAACTCGGCGACCCGGTGGTCGGTCTCCACGTCGAACGTGCGGCTGGGATCGTTGCCCGCTCCCAGCGAAGGCCGCACTGTGACCCGCTCGGCTTCGTCTAGGATGAGCGGAAGAACCTGGGTGATGGTGGCGGCGTGGATGATGTCGCTGATACGTCCGGCATGCTGCCGGATCAACAATGCGGCCTGGAGCAAGTCCTCACTCAGGGCAGAGGCCAAACCGACATCCTCGGCAGTATTCCGGTCCACCCCCTGGAGTCGGCCCTCCAGGCGTGCGATGTCCTGCGTAAGAGTCCCGGAACCGGTGAAGGCGATCAGTGTCCGCAACGCCTCGGCCGGGGCGGCAAAGGCGTCCTCTGCTGCAACAGCGCTAACGGAAGTGGCGAAGCCGAGCCGATCGAGGTGGCGGAGTGCGGTGTGCGTGGTGAAGTCGGCACGACTCACATGAAGCACTTCATGCAGTACCTGCTTCGGCGGCCAGCGACATCCGTTCACCTCCACCCAGTGCTCATGGAGCGGTTCGGGGGTACGCCCCTCCATCCGTGCCTCGACTTCGGCACGGTCGATCCGGTACTCGTCGCCCTTCAACCGGAACCGCACTCAAGGCCCTTCCTGGTTACGGGAATCCTCGGCAGTCAACAGCATTCCCCCCAGAGCGTCGAGTGCGCGATGACCGAACCCCGGCAGCGGCGAACCTGGGCCCCATCCTCAACGGTGCAGACGGGATCGCTCACCTGCAGTCCGTCGTCGAAACGAGAAAAGCCAGGCCCCGTGGGCCTGGCTTCAGAAGCTCCCGCGACTGGATTCGAACCAGTAGCCTGTCGGTTAACAGCCGACTGCTCTGCCCTTGAGCTACGCGGGATCGCGCTGGTGCGGCTGCCTTCCGGGTGTGTTCCCTCGGCAACCACCAACAGCTTAGCGCATTCGCGGGGGTGGTTGTGACATGGTTTCGTCGCCGCGGACCCGCGACCGACACGGAACCGCTCCGCGCTCCGCCACCAGCGCCACACGCGGTAGCGTTGGAACCACGATCACCAACGACGTCGCGAGGTGTCCATGCGTTACCGGATCACATTCCTCACCGGCCTCGCCGTCGGCTACGTGCTGGGGACGAAGGCGGGCAGGGAGCGCTACGAACAGCTCGCCCGCACGGCGCGGCGCGTCGCCGACAACCCGTCCGTGCGGAGAACGGCCGAAACCGTACGCACCCAGGCCACAGCGGCCGGAAGGACCGCCCGCTCCAAGGCGGGCGAGAAACTTCCCGTGAGCTCGGTCACGGACTTCCTCGCCCGCCCGACCGAGGAGGAGAGCGCCGAGCTCAACGGCACACGCAACGGGACCGGGGGCACACGGCCCGACAACGGCGGCAGGTAACCGCTCATGCGACTGCTCCGCCGTGCGCGCCTGCCCCGCGACGTCCGGTCCCGGCTGCGGCTGGCGCCGGGGGAACGGATCCTCGCACACGCCGAGGCGGAGGGCGGCACCCTCGTCGCGACGACGCGCGCCCTGCACCTGCCGGAGGGGCGCGCTGTGCCGTGGGAACACATCGACCGCGCCCGCTGGTCCGATGAGGGGTTCACCTTCACCGAGGAGGGCTCCGGCGACCTGACACTGTGGGTTCCCCGTCCGGGTCGGTTGGCCGAGGCGGCCCACGAGCGGATCACCGCCACCATCGTGGTGAGCCGGTACGTCAGCCTCACCGACGGGACGGACGGCCGTGGTTTCCGGCTCGTGGCGCGCAGGCCGCCCGGCGGCTCGGACATCACCTGGCGTGTCCATCTCGACGAGGGTGTCGACCCGCGGGACCCCCACGTCGAGGAGCGGGTCTCCTGGGCGTTGTCGCAGCTGCGCGAGCAGCTGGGGATCTGACCTCCCGTTTCCCCGTTCCGGAGCTCCTCACCTCAGCTCCCGCGCCAGGACTTCGGCGAGGTGCGAGGCCGAGCGGCCCGTCTCCTGGTCGATCTGGGTGCGGCAACTGAACCCGTCCGCCAGCACCAGGGTCTCCGGGCTCGTCTCGCGCACTCTGGGGAGCAGGACCCGCTCACCGACCGCCGTGGAGACGTCGTAGTGCCCCTCCTCGAAACCGAAGTTCCCGGCGAGTCCGCAGCATCCGGAGTCGAGGACCTCGCCGTCGATGCCGGCGCGGCGCATCAGTTCCCGGTCGGCGTCGAAACCGACGACAGCGTGCTGGTGGCAGTGCACCTGGCTGAGGGCCGACACCCCGAGACGCGGCGGTTGCCAGTCCGGGGCATGGGCGGCGAGGAACTCCGCGAGGGTGTACACCGACCCCGCGGCCCGGGTGCTGCGCTCCCCCGGCACCAGCTCCGGCAGATCGCTGCGGAGTGTTGCCGTGCAGCTCGGTTCCGCTCCCACTATGGGGGTTCCCGCCGCGAGGTGGGGGGCGAGGGTTTCCAGAGAGCGGCGCATCACCGCGCGTGCGACGGTGAGCTGGCCCGTCGACACCCAGGTGAGACCGCAGCACACCGGACCGCCGGGGAGCACAGCCGCGAATCCCGCGTCCTCCAGTACCCGTACCGTCGCCGCCAGCACCCGGGGTTCCAGGTAGTTGCCGAACGTGTCCGGCCACACCACGACGGGCTGCCGGCCTCCGGAGGGTGCGCTGTGCCGACGGAACCAGCGGGTGAAGGTGGTGCGGGCGAACCGCGGGAGCTGGCGCTGCCGGGCGATCCCCGCGAACCGCTTCAGCAGCCCCGCGGCACCGGGAACGGCGCTGGCCCGGTTCACCTCGTGGGGAGCCAGTGCCGCCAACCGTGCCCACAGGGGAAGCCAACCCATCGAGTAGTGGGAGGCCGGCCGTAGCCGTCCCTGGTAGTGATGGTGCAGGAACTCGGCCTTGTAGGCGGCCATGTCGACGTTGACGGGACAGTCGCTGCGGCACCCCTTGCAGGAGAGGCACAGGTCGAGACTGTCCCGGACCTCCTCGGACCTCCACCCGTCGGTGATCACGTCACCGTTGAGCATCTCGAACAGCATGCGTGCCCGGCCGCGTGTGGAGTCCTTCTCCTGACGGGTCACCATGTAGCTGGGACACATCACCCCGGGGCCGTCGTCCCGTCGGCACTTGCCGACCCCCACACAGCGACGCGTAGCGCGCGCGAAGTCCCCCTGGTCCTCGGCGTAGGCGAACAGGGTGGCCGGGCTGTGGGCGGGCGCGGCGACACGCAGGTCGGCGTCGAGCGGTTTCGGGTCGACGATGACTCCGGGGTTCATCCGGCCTTCCGGGTCCCACACGGCCTTGAAGGCGGAGAACGCCTCCCGGAGGCGCTGGCCGTACATCCGCGGCAGGAGCTCCGAGCGGGCCTGGCCGTCACCGTGCTCTCCGGACATGGAACCGCCGTGCGCCACGGTGAGGTCGGTGGCCTCCTCCATGAAGGAGCGGAAGTCGCGCTGCCCGCGCGAGCTGGCCAGATCGAAGTCGATGCGGGCGTGCAGGCACCCCTCCCCGAAGTGGCCGTACACCACGCCCGTGCGACCATAGCGTTCCATCAGCTGGTCGAAGCCGCGCAGGTAGGAACCCAGACGGTCCGGCGGCACCGCCGCGTCCTCCCACCCCGGCCACGCTTCGGAGCCGTCCGGGGCTCGTGTCGCGATTCCCGCCCCTTCCTCACGGATTCGCCACAGGGCCCGGGTCTGCGCCGGATCGGTGACCACGGCCGCGTCCAGCGGCCGTGCCGCCCCGCTCAGGCCGTTCAGCACGGCACGGCCCGTCTCGGCCGCGTGCCTGGGGTCCTCGCCCGCCACTTCCACCAGCAGCCACGAGCTTCCCCGCGGCAGGGCGGCGCTCGCACGTGTGGAGCCGCCCACGTTGGCGACGAGCTGGTGGTCGATTCCCTCGATGGTGTGCGGACGGTGCCGCAGCAGGTCGGGGACCGCGTCGGCCGCCGTCGGGGCGTCGGGGTATCCCAGCACCACCAGCGCACGGCTGGTGGGTGCGTCGGTCAACCGCACGGTCGCGTTCAGCAGGGTCACACAGCTTCCCTCGGTTCCGGTGAGCGCGCGGGCGACGTGGCCGCCGTTCTCCGGGAGGAGGTGGTCGAGGGCGTATCCGGACACACGGCGCTGCAGCTGTGGCATCCCCGTGCGCAGGTCCGCCATGTGGGCGTTGGTGAGTGCGCGTAGCGCGGAGTACACCTGCCCCGTCCTGGTGGGCAGGTTCGCCAACCGCTCCCACTCCCGCTCCGGGGTGGCGCCCACGGTCATTCGGGTGCCGTCGGGCAGCAGCACGTCCAGCGACTCGACGTTGGCGGCGGTGGTGCCGTGGGCGACCGAGTGCGACCCGCACGCGTTGTTTCCGATCATCCCGCCGAGGGTGCACCTGTTGTGGGTCGAGGGGTCAGGACCGAACGTCAGGCCGTGCGCTCCTGCCGCGGCCCGCAGGTCGTCTAGGACGACTCCCGGTTGCACCCGCGCTGTGCGCGTGGCCGGGTCGATGTCCTCGATGGCGGTGAGGTGGCGGGAGGTGTCGATGACCAGACCGGTGCCGATGGCGTTGCCCGCGATACTCGTTCCGCCCCCGCGGGGGGTGAGCGGGATCCCGTGGGTGTGGCACGCCGCCACGGCAGCGACGACGTCGTCGAGGGTGCGCGGGACGACGACGCCGAGGGGAACATGCCGGTAGTTGGAGGCGTCGGCGGTGTACAGGGCCCGGGTTCCCCGGTCGAACGCGACCGTTCCGGACACCTCCGCGCGCAGCTCGTCACGGAATTCCTGAGTGGCGGTGGGAGACGCGTCCGGGGCGGTGTTCGGCTCGACCATGCTCCCACCCTGACGCGAGGCGCATGTGGTGACAACCGTGCCACTACCCGTTGGGGATTTCCCCACGGGGAGACGGGGCGTGGGGCACTGCGGGAGCCGCCCCATCCCCACGGGCGCAGCGTCCCGACAGAACGGCACCGCCCTTCGGCGCGGTCGAACGCCGCGGACGTCGGCCCCGGAACGGTCGACGGCCCCTGTCGTGCGCCTACCCGGGTTCCGGGGAGCCGTCCGGGGTCTGCTCCCCCTCCCGCTCCGGAGACGGACCCGACGGCTTCCGCGTATCGACACTCGGGCTCGGCTCGGGCCGCTGCCCTTCCAGCGCCTCCTCCATGGCCGCAGTGAGCTCACCGTTCGCGTCCATGTCCAGGTTCCACAGCATGAGGCCGCCCAGGCCGTTCTCACGCACGTACTCGCCCTTCATCGCCACGACCTCGGGGGTGTCGTAGCTCCACCACTCGTCGCCGTCGATCAGCCAGTAGGCGCCGTTCACCGGGTCCATGAAGCGCCTCCCCTCCCGCTTCTCCAGCGCGGCGTAGGATTCCGTGGAACCGCCGTAGCCGCCGTCGGCGGCGCCGGTCGCCCGAACGAAACGCGCGGGGCCGTCAGCGCGTACTCCCGACCAGCCGCGGCCGAACCCGGGGAACCCCAGTACGAGTTTCTCCGGGGGCACTCCCAGGTCGAGGTACTGTTGCACCGCCCGTTTCGCGCTGGCGGAGTTCGGGGCGTTGTCGGGCGCGTAGAGCTGGGAGTGGTGGTTGGTGACCTCGCTCCACGGTCCGCTGAAGTCGTAGCCCTGGACGGTGGCGAAGTCCAGCTCGTCGAACGCGTCCGCCTCGTAGCTGTCCGCGATGGTCTCCTCACCACTGGCCACCGAGGCGGTCAGCGCGTACTCCTCACCAGTCTCGGAGCCCAGCTCGTCGAGCTGGCGCCGGAACTCCCGCACGAGCAGGGTGAAGTTGCGTTTGTCCTCCTCGTGCTCGATGTTGTCCTCGTGTCCCCGGCCCCCCGGCCACTCCCAGTCAAGGTCGATCCCGTCGAAAACGCCGGCGGCCGCGCCCTCTCCTCCCTGCGGCTCCCCACCGCGCACGGGGAGGTTCCCGCGCAGCCACAGGTCGATACACGAGGACACGAACTCCCTGCGTGACTCCTCGGTACGGGCGGCACGGGAGAAGTAGGTGGACCAGTTCCATCCGCCCAGGCTGATACTGGCGCGCAGGGCGGGGTGTTCGCTTTTGAGCTTACGCAGCTGCCCCAGGCTTCCCGCGAGCTCCTGTCGGTAGTCGTCCGCCTGCCCGTCGACGCTCTCCTCCGCCGAGTAGCGGCGCTGGTAGATCTCCCACGCCTGGTTGGAGCCCTGGGGAATGTGGCACTTGCCCTCGGAACTGACGTCGCCGAACGCCCACATGAGGTGGGTGAGCTGGTCCGCCGCTCCGTTCTCGGCGATGTCCGCGATCGTGTAGTCGCGGTTGGCCGTGTTCCAGTCCGCGAAGTAGCCGACGCGTTCCCCGCCGGAGACGCTCTCCCCGCTCGTGTCGCTGACGACGGTGAACGCGCTGAAGAACAGCGCTCCCAGGACCGTTGCTGTGGTCCACCCGAGTGGGGTACCCGCCCACCGCTCCCGGCGGGATGGAGCCAGCCGCCACTTCCGTGATGACATCATCACAAAAAGTAGCAACCTCGTGCAGGTCGGGGGAAGCGACACGGGCTTCCGCGGGGAACGGCCCGCCAGGGGTCACGCCGTTCCGGATATCCGGTCGCGCATCGCTCGCTTCTGCTGCTCGGCCGTCATGAGCTCGGTGAAGACGCGCTGGTGCTCCTCGGGGGACTCCGTCGGGTCGAGCCGGCTCAGTTTCGACTTCAGCTCCGCCATCCTGCGGTTGACGGCGTGGACCCGAATCGTCCCGAGGATCTCGCGGGCGTCACTCTCCTCGAGGTCGCCGTCGACTTCCACCGGCTCGACCGCGAGCTGGGTGACGAACGCCTGCTGGACCTCGTTGGGTGCCGACTCCCGCAACGCCCCGATCCACGTTCCGGGGTCCTGCGCCGCGGCCACCCCGCCCCGCGACCGGATGAGTTCGTGGATCGCCCGATGCTGGGGAACGGTGAACGCGTCCTGCTCCAGTTGGTCGAACTCGGTCGCCAGCCCCGGGTGCTGCACGGCGATCTTCAGTGCCTGCCGCTCCCGCTGCAACGCGGGGTCCCGGAGGTCGTAGGGAGCCGGATCGGCGGCGCCGCCCTGCTGGGAGGGGCGCGCCCCGTGCTGCCCGGAGGCCCCGCCCCGCATGTGTTGGGCGACACGCCGCTGCACGAATGCCTCGTCCATGATCCCCAGCCAGTGGTCGAGGTTCACCCCGTACAGTTTGCGCACCCCTTCGTTGCGGATACTGGCGACGATCTCCGCCGCCGCGTCCAGTCCGGCCATCCGGCCTTCGGGAGTGTCAAGGTCGTACTGTTCGATCACCGCTCGGATCATGAACTCGTAGAGGGGCTTCCGAGTGCTGACCAGATCGGCGACCGCCCGGTCGCCGTGCCGGAGGCGCAGGTCGCAGGGGTCCAGGCCGTCGGGCTGGACCGCGACGAACGTCTCGGACTCGAAACCGTGCTCCTCCGCGAAGGCACGCACCGCGGCGTTCTTGCCGGCGGAGTCACCGTCGAACGTGAAAACCACCTCTCCGCCCTGGTTGGAGCGTCCGAGGAGCATCCGGCGCAGTACCTTGAGGTGTTCCGACCCGAACGAGGTGCCGCAGGTGGCGACCGCCGTGGGCACGCCGGCCAGGTGGCAGGCCATGACGTCGGTGTAGCCCTCCACGATGACAGCCTGACGGTCCCGCGAGATGGCGCGTTTGGCCAGGTCGAGCCCGTAGAGCAGGTGGCCCTTCCGGAACACGGCGGTCTCCGGGGTGTTGAGGTACTTCGGCCCCTCCTCGTCCGGGTCGAGCTTACGCGCGCCGAACCCGACGACCTCGCCCGTGATCTCACGGACCGGCCACACCAGCCGGTTGCGGAACTTGTCGTAGGGACCCCGCCTGCCCTGGCCCGCCAACCCGGCCTCGATGATCTCCTGGTCGCTGAAACCGTTGCGGCGCAGGTGGGTGGTCAGTGCCTCCCATCCCGGGGGCGCCAGCCCCACACCGAAGTACTCCGCGTCGTTGCGGGTGAAACCGCGTTCGCTGAGGAAGCGGCGCCCCGGGCGGCCCTCGGGTGCCAGCAGGCACTCGGCGTAGAACCGCGCCGCTGCCCTGTTCGCCTCCAGGAGCCGTTGGCGCTTCCCCTGGTCGTTGCGCGGAGCGGACCCTCCTCCTTCGTAGCGGACCCGTATGCCCGCACGCTGGGCGAGGGACTCCACGGTCTCGGCGAAGCTGAGGTGCTCCATCTTCTGCACGAAGGAGATGACGTCGCCGCCCTCGTGACAGCCGAAGCAGTGGAAGAGCCCTCGGTCGGGGGTGACGTTGAACGAGGGGGACTTCTCGTCGTGGAAGGGACACAGCCCCTTCAGCGAGCCGCCCCCGGCGTTGCGGAGCTGCAGGTACTCGCCCACCACGTCAGCGATGGGCGAGCGTTCGCGCACGAGCGCCACGTCTTCGTCTCTGATCCGCCCGGCCATGACACCTCAGGGTAGTTCGCCCGGGAACCGTCTGGTACGAGCGCGGGGAGAGCCGGACAGGGGTCCCGCGGGAAACACACGTCGGTGATCGGGAGTCGTCCCGGATGCCGGCGCTCCGACGTCGCCGGTTGCCTCGGGGATGGTCGTTGGCGGCCGGGCCCCCGCGGGAGGCTTCCGATGCCGCCTCACCGTAGCGACCCGGCATGCTGGGAGAGTCGGCGGCCGCACCGGACACGGCGAGTCGTCGTGGTCCTCTGCGCAGGAGGGCAAGGGCGTTTGAACTTCCCCTGCACATTTGCCCTTTTCATCAATACTTCTAATGAACTGAGCGGTAACGCTACGCCCAACTGCGACCTGTTGTACATTCCAAACCATGCACACAGTCGCGCTAATATCGAACCAGACATATGCGGCATATGGAGTCCTTTCCCACCTCAATATCACTGGCTTCAGGTCCGTGGGGATTTTCGCCACCCCCGACGAACTCCCCTCCCCCGCCCCGAGCGTGATTGTGGTCGGACCCGAATGCGACGGGGCGCTCATCTGGATGTGCTCGCGCAGTGCCCAGTCACGCAGCCCGGTCTTCTGCCTCGACGTGGGGGGAGGCACCTCCAGGATGCTCGAAGCCCTGCACGCCGGCGCTTCCGGATACTGCGACGGAGACCAGGAGGACCTCGCCACCGGTGTACTCAATCTGGCCGCGGGAGAGAAGTTCGTCCCGCACCACCTGATATCCCACCTGGTCGACGCCTACCTGCGTCTCTGCAACACCAACCCGATGCACTCCCTGGAGGTCCCCAGCGGCCACGACCTCACCACCAGGGAGATGCAGGTGATCGTCCTCCTCGTCGACGGCCACACGACGAAGGAGATCTCGAAACGGCTCGTCATCAGCGAGCACACGGCGAAGAACCACATCCGCAACATCCTCGCCAAACTCGACCTGACGAAACGCTCCGAGATCATTTCCTGGTACTACCGGATACAAATTGCCGGGTTTGTCTAGAATGCCGATCCAGCCCGCCCGCCACACCCCGTTCGGCCGCACGTGCTGTCACCACCCGTACCTCGAGCCCCACCAAGAGCTTTCCATGCCCTGCGTACCGCACACTCCCGGGAAGACCCCCACCCGGGAACAACGGTCACCCGACGAGGCGAGCGTGCCAGAGCTCGGCAGAGGTATCGGTCAGGGACGCCACCTGGTCCACGACCGTACGCAGGACCGCGGCTTCATCAGCCGCGTCCGCGGCCCCGGGACGGAACACCGCGTCCAGCGTCCCCGGCACCCCCAGGTAGACCGCTTCCACCAGCTCGGTTACCAGTTCGCGCTCCCGCGCCTGGTGACCGCGCGTGTCCGAACGCGCCATGACGTAGTGCGCGGTGAGCGATTTCAGCAGCGCGCACTCCACGAGCAGACGACGGGGGACGACGAGACGCGCGTTGTACCGTGTCAGCGGTCCCGTTCCGAAAACGGTGCGAGTGGCGTGACTGGCACCACGGCAGAAACGGCCGATCAGCTCACTGGTGAGGTTCTTCATCTCCGCCAGGGAACGCATGTCCCCGTCGAAACGGCGGGGCCAGAACGGCTCCGCCACGAGGTCCGCGAACACCTCCTCCAACTCCGCGGAGCCCGCGTCGACGTAGTCGCGCGCGGCTATGGCGCAGACCTCGGCGCGCTCGGTACGGCTACGCAACGCGTCCAACCTGATCAGGCCGGCGTAGAGTCCGTCCTCCAGGTCGTGGACCGAGTAGGCCACATCGTCGGCCCAGTCCATAACGTCGGCTTCGAAACAGGTATGGCCGTCGGGAGCACCGTCCCGGATCCAGGAGAAAACCCCCACGTCGTCGTCGTAGCAGTTGAACTTTCCCCCCACCGCCGCGGGGTCACGCTGCCAGGGGTACTTGAGCGTGGCGTCCAGGGAGGCGCGCGTCAGGTTCAGTCCCGCACTCTTTCCCTCGCTGTCGAGGACCTTGCCCTCGAGCCGGGTCAGTAGTCGCAGGCTCTGCGCGTTACCCTCGAACCCTCCGCACGCCGCTGCGGCCGCGTCCAACGCGGCCTCACCGTTGTGCCCGAACGGCGGGTGACCGAGGTCGTGCGCCAGGCAGGCCGTTTCCACGGCGTCAGGGGCACAGCCCAGAGCGTGCCCGAGCTCGCGGCCGATCTGTGCGCACTCCAGCGAGTGGGTCAGGCGGGTGCGAGGGAAGTCACTGCTTCCCGACCGCACCACCTGCGTCTTCGCGGCCAGACGCCGCAGGGCGGAGCTGTGCAGCACACGCGCACGATCCCGTTCGAAGGGGCTCCTGGGAGACTCCTTCACCGGTTCCTCGACCCAGCGCTGCCGGTCATGGTCCCCGTACCCCGCCTCCTGCGACGAAGCGGACCCCGCTGCGGCCGACACCTCCACCTCCCACACTCCGGGTAGGAACACCAAACTCCGCGCGGTACGCGTGCTGCGGCCGTTGCCCGGTGCGGAACCGCCCCACCCGCGGACCGCGGACCTCAGGTGGGCATGCTGACGTCGACATCGCTGCTGTCACCGAACAGCCAGTAGTACCAGATCGAGGCGGTCTCCCGGGTGATGTACCACAGCTGGGTTTCCCGCTCTTCCACTGCCGGTCCGGAACGGACGGGAGAGGCCGCCGCCTCGATTCCCGCGTCCCGGGCCATGGTTCGCGTGCGCAGACTGTGCCAGGGGTCGGTGACGAGAACGGCACTCGTCCACCCCTGTTCGCTGAACACCTGCGAGACCGCATCGATACTGCGCAACGTGTTGCTTCCCTCACCGATCCCGATGAGGTCCTCGGCGGGGATCCCGCGCTCCCGGAGCCATTTGCGGCCGCTTCCGCCCTCGGTGTAGTTGTCCCCGGGCTGGTTTCCCCCGACGGTGATGACGGTGTCGGCGACACCGTCACGGTAGAGATCGGCGGCGTGCTGCAACCGGGCCTCGAACACCGGAGAGGGGTCGCCGTTGTACTGGCTCGCCCCCAGGACAACGATGGCGTCCGAGACCGGGCGCGCGTCCTGACGTGCCGTGTACCAGACCCACCCCCACGTCAGTACGGGGATGAGCATCACACCCAGGAACACCACAGCCACGATCCGGCGTCCCCAACGTTTCCGGCGCGGAGGAGCGGTAACCGGGCGGCGTTCGGGGGGCTCGGTTTCCCCGCCACCGGACGGGGGGAGGGTTTCCGGCGGCTGCGGGTCGCTGTCGGTCGGAGCGGCCTCCCCGTCCTCCAGAACGCCACCACCGGAACGCTCCTCCGCACCGGCACGGGCGAATCGCAGGGTCGACTCCGCACCGTCCACCGGCGTTTCCGGCCCGATGGCCTCCGAATCGTCCGTGTGACGCACAAAAGCGCGTGTGCTCTGCGAATCTGGGGATGGGCGGGACGGAGGTTCGCCCTGCGAACCCTCACCGCGTGCGCCCCCCGTTATCCGCACCGCTCACCCCCAGAACCAATGGTTGACACGCCCGGCAACAGACCCTGGCGCCTGTTCTCCTAGACGGAATCGTACCGGCAGCGGTTCCCGCCCGTTATCCGTCCGTCGTTGGCCACGGTTCCGCGGCACGGCACGGGGGCGCCGGCCGACGACGGACGGAACGCGTCCGTGGTCCCGCTCAGCTCGCAGCGGCTCTGCCCGCCTCCAGTCGGGCCACCGGGACACGGAACGGCGAGCAGGAGACATAGTCCAGACCGGCCTTGTGGAAGAAGTGCACCGAGGCCGGGTCACCACCGTGTTCGCCGCAGACCCCGAGTTTCAGGTCGGGGCGCGCCGCGCGGCCCTCATCCGCTGCTGTCGTGATGAGTCGGCCCACGCCGGAGACGTCCAGCGACTCGAACGGCGACACCCCGAAGACACCCTTCTCCAGGTAGGCGGAGAAGAACGACGCCTCAACGTCGTCGCGGGAGAACCCCCACGCGGTCTGGGTGAGGTCGTTGGTACCGAACGAGAAGAAGTCAGCGCTCGGAGCGATCTGCTCGGCCGTCATCGCGGCACGGGGAAGCTCGATCATCGTTCCCACGGGAGTCTCGAGCGTCACACCGTACTCGTCGCCGACCTCACGCAGTACCCGTTCCGCTTCCTCCCGCACGATCTCCAGTTCCTGCACGGCGCCGACGAGCGGAATCATGATCTCGGGCCGGGGGTCGCCGCCGGCGCGTACACACTCCGCGGTGGCCTGGGCGATCGCACGTACCTGCATGGTGAACAGGCCTGGCACCACCAGTCCCAGGCGCACCCCGCGCAGGCCCAGCATGGGGTTCTGCTCGTGCAACCGTTGTACCGCTTCCAGCAGACGCCGGTCGTGTTGCGCGTCGGCACCGGTGGCGTCGGCTACCGCGACACGCACCGAAAGGTCGGTGATGTCCGGCAGGAACTCGTGCAACGGGGGGTCGAGAAGTCGCACCGTCACCGGAAGGCCGTCCATGGCCTCGAAAATGTCGACGAAGTCCGTGCGCTGTAGGGGCAGCAGCGAAGCGAGGGCGGCTTCCTGCTCCTCCTGCGTTTCGGCGAGGATGAGTCGCTCCACCAGCTGGCGCCGGTCGCCGAGGAACATGTGCTCGGTGCGGCACAGCCCGATGCCCTGCGCTCCCATACGCCGCGCGCGAGCGGCGTCCTCGGCGGTGTCCGCGTTCGCCCGGGTCGCGAGCGAACGCGCGGAGTCGGCGTAGCTCATGATCCGGTGTACCGCCCGGACGAGGTCGTCGGCGTCCTCGGCGTCCGGGTGCACCTCTCCCTCGAAGTAGCGCACCACGGGCGAGGAGACCACGGGGACGGCGCCGAGGAACACCTCGCCGCTACTCCCGTCGATGGAGATCACGTCGCCTTCGGTGATGACCCGGCCGTCGGGGGAGGTCAGTGTACGGTTCGCGACGTCGATCTGGAGCTCCTCGGCGCCGCACACACAGGTGGTGCCCATGCCCCGGGCGACCACCGCGGCGTGCGAGGTCTTGCCTCCCCTACTCGTGAGGATGCCACGGGCGGACAGCATCCCCTCGAGATCGTCCGGGTTGGTCTCGCGACGGCACAGGATGACGTCCTCGCCGCCCTGGGCGCGTGCTATGGCGGTGGCGGAGTCGAAGACCGCGGCTCCCACCGCCGCGCCGGGAGAGGCGTTCATTCCGCTGCCGATCCGCTGCCGTTCGGCCGACTCGTCGAAACGCGGGAACATGAGCTGGGCGAGCTGGTCACCGTTCACCCGGGTCACGGCCTCGTCCAGTGTGATCATGCCCTGGTCGACGAGCTGGTCGGCTATGTGGAACGCCGCCGCTGCGGTCCGCTTCCCGACGCGGGTCTGCAGCATCCACAGCTTCCCGCGCTCGATGGTGAACTCGATGTCGCACAGGTCACGGTAGTGGTTCTCCAGCGTCGCCATGATGGACATGAGTTCGTCATAGCTCGACTTGTCGAGTTTCTCCAGGTCGCTCAACGGCACGGTGTTGCGTATGCCCGCGACGACGTCCTCCCCCTGCGCGTTGGGGAGGTAGTCACCGTAAACGCCCTGCTGTCCGGTCGCCGGGTCACGGGTGAAGGCGACCCCGGTGCCAGAGTCCATCCCGAGGTTGCCGAAGACCATGGAGCATACGTTGACCGCCGTACCCGCCTCGGCGGGGATGCGCTCCTGCCTCCGGTAGAGGGCGGCTCGGGGGGCGTTCCAGGACTCGAAGACGGCTTTGACCGCGAGGTCCATCTGCTCCCGCGGGTCCGTGGGGAACCCCCCTCCGGTCTGTTGCGCGACGATGTCCTTGAACAGCTGCACCAACCGCTTACAGTCGGCGGCGTCCAGCTCGACGTCGCTCGTGATCCCCCTGTCGTGTTTGACGCTTTCCAGGGCGTTCTCGAACAGGTCCCCGTCGATGCCCTGGACCGTCTTGCCGAACATCTGGATCAGCCGACGGTAGGAGTCCCAGGCGAACCGCTCGTCCGCGGACTGGGCCGCCAGCCCGTGGACCGACTCGTCGTTGAGGCCGATGTTGAGAACCGTCTCCATCATCCCCGGCATGGAGAAGGGGGCACCCGAACGCACGCTGACCAGCAGCGGGTCGTCGGGTTGGCCGAGGCGCTTGCCCATCCGGCTCTCCAGGGCGCTGAGCTTGTCGGCGGTCTCCCGGTCCAGCCCCTCCGGTAGCTGCCCGCGCTCGAGGTAGTAACGGCAGGCGTCGGTGGTGATGGTGAACCCCGGCGGTACGGGAAGCCCGAGGTTGGTCATCTCTGCGAGGTTGGCGCCCTTCCCCCCGAGGAGGGCTTTGAGGTCCTTGTTGCCCTCAGCGAACTCGTACACGTAGGTGGGCACGGGAAGCTCCTTTTCACGACCACTCGACCTGGAATTGCCGCGACTGTACCCCGCTCGCCGAAAAATCACGCTCACCGCACCCAAATATCACTGTTTCCCCAGCTCACAAATCCAATACAGGTATAGACCAATGGTTCATAGCAAATGCACGGTGACGCACGTCGCACACCATGGGCGGACGAACGAGGCAGCACCCCCCACCACCACTCCCGGCTCGCGGTTTCCCTGCGCACCCGGAACAATGGTGTGCTGAGCACCACACGTTAACCAACCAGTAACCTACGGCTCCGTAGGTACAGTGGCACTCGCCCCCAGCAACACACCCACCGGCCTCCCAGCGCCGAACTGATGGAGAAGATCACGTGTCTGTTCAGCACTCCGGTGAGACACGCACCGCCGCGCAGCACGCACCAGCAGGAAGGACCACCGGTCTGCTCCATGCCGTGAAACCCCGCCTGCGCGGGTGGCTGCACCTGGGCACCGCTCCCCTCGCCCTGGCAGCCGGCATCGTCCTCGTCACGCTCGCTCCGTCAGCGCCCGCCCGGATCGCCAGCGCGGTATACGCGGTCAGCTCCGTACTGCTGTTCAGCACCTCGGCCACCTACCACGTGGGACGCTGGTCCAAGCGGGGCATGGCCGTGCTCCGACGCATGGACCACGCCAACATCTACCTCATCATCGCCGGAACCTACACGCCGTTCGTGCTGCTCATCCTGGACGGCACCCTGCGTCCGGCCATGATGGCCCTCATCTGGACAGCGGCCGTTCTGGGAGTGGCGTTCAAGATACTGTGGCTGAACGCACCGCGGTGGTTGTCCACCGCCCTCTACCTCGCCCTCGGCTGGGTCGCGGTGTTGTTCGTCCCCCAGCTCGTCAGCGGGACGCATCCGGCCACCTGGATCCTGGTCGCGGCTGGCGGGCTGCTGTACAGCGCAGGCGCCGTCGTCTACGGGCTACGTCGGCCCAACCCCGCACCGCGCTGGTTCGGGTTCCACGAAATCTTCCATTCCCTCACGATCGCGGCGTACGTCTGCCACTACATCGCGGTCTCCTTCGTGGTGTACACCGCGAACTAGGTGCGCTGGCAGCTGCGCCCAGCAGGTCCGCACCGGTGCCGGGCACGCAGGGGTGGCTCCGGCGCCGCTGCGCGTCCCGACGCCGACGGAAGATCCGCTCCGCCCCGACCCCCGGCCCTGCCCAGCGCGGCACCGGACGCACCGCTCGTCACGAACAGTCTCCCCGAACAGGACCCGGCCCGGGACGTACGGTGCCTCACGGTCCCGGCTTCCGGACACGGCATCACGATTCACTTACACGGTCGGACTATACCGGCAAAACCCCTGGCGCCCGGAGGCACAGTCGGTAGGTTGAGGGACGGACTCCCCGGGCGTGCAGTGCCCGCGGGAGTCCGGTGAGGCGGCCGGAGACCACATCCCCCCGGGTCCGGTCGCCTCCCGTCCGATCCGGAACGTCCTAACAGCCGGGAAGCCGCTCCACCAGGTACATCTCCACCCGGTCGAGGGAGACCCGCTCCTGGGACATGGTGTCCCGTTCGCGCACGGTGACCGCGTTGTCCTCCAGGGTGTCGAAGTCGACAGTGACGCAGAACGGCGTTCCGATCTCGTCCTGGCGACGGTAGCGGCGCCCGATCGCCCCCGCGTCGTCGAACTCCACGTTCCACCGCTTCCGCAGGCGGGCCGCGAGGTCCCGTGCCTTCGGGGAGAGGTCGGTGTTACGCGACAGTGGAAGCACAGCGACCTTCACCGGGGAGAGGCGGGGATCGAGCCCCATGACGGAACGCTTGTCCATCTTGCCCTTGGCGTTGGGAGCCTCGTCCTCCCGATAGGCGTCCAGCATGAAGGTCAGCATCGTACGGTCGACACCGGCCGCGGGTTCGATGACGTAGGGGATGTAACGCTCGTTGCGCTGCTGGTCGAACACCGACAGGTCGGTTCCGGACGACTCGGAGTGGGTACGCAGGTCGAAGTCCGTGCGGTTCGCGATGCCCTCCAGCTCGCCCCACTCGCTCCCGCTGAACCCGAACCGGTACTCGATGTCGACGGTGCGCTTCGCGTAGTGCGAGAGCTTCTCCTGCGGGTGCTCGTACAGCCGCAGGTTCTCCTTGGCCAGACCGAGGTCGAGGTACCACTGCATGCGGGAGTCGATCCAGTACTGGTGCCAGTCCTCGTCGTCTCCCGGCCGGACGAAGAACTCCATCTCCATCTGTTCGAACTCCCGGGTCCGGAAGATGAAGTTGCCCGGCGTGATCTCGTTACGGAACGACTTGCCGATCTGGCCGATACCGAACGGGATCTTCTTGCGGGCGCTCTGCTCAACGTTGCGGTAGTTGATGAAGATCCCCTGGGCCGTCTCCGGACGGAGGAAGGCCAGTCCGGACTCATCGTCCTGAACCGCTCCGAGGTACGTGCGCAGCATCGCGTTGAACATCCGCGGGGTGGTGAACGACTTCTTGGCCCCGCAGTTGGGGCAGGCGAGATCGTCCAGCCCTCCCTCGGGCTGTTTGCCGTGTTTCTCCTCGTAGGCCTCGAGGAGGTGGTCCGGGCGGAACCGTTTGTGACAGGACTGGCACTCAGTGAGGGGGTCCACGAACGCGCTGGTGTGGCCGGAGGCGTCCCACACCTCGCGGGCCAGGATCACGCTGGAGTCAAGGCCGACCACGTCCTCGCGCTCCTGCACCATGGCACGCCACCATTGGCGCTTGATGTTCGCTTTCAGTTCCACGCCCAGTGGCCCGTAGTCCCAAGAGGCGCGCAGACCCCCGTAGATCTCACTCGACGGATAGACCAACCCCCGGTGCTTGGCGAGATTGACCAGGGTGTCCATAGCCTCTGACTTGGCGGCCATATTCTTCAGACTCTCCATCCGGCTGGCGGTCGGTGGATCGCTCAACGCGATACTCGGAATCGGTAATCGATAGCTATCGATAACAATCCAGCTTAGAGGACCCGCAGCCACTGACATGCACTAACGGGAAAACGGATGGGTGGCGCGTGCGACTCTGCCCCCGGAGGCCCGCCACCCCATGCGGTGGTGCGCCACCGACGCTGCCGAACGACCCACCACCGGCCCGTGCCGTTGACCGTCGCCCGCACGCGCCCCGTTCGACCGGCCCCTTCGGGAACAACGGCACAGCGGCGCCGGGCCCGGACTCTGTTTGCTGGACGTTCGTCCTACTGCGCGTCGTCCGCCGAACGGAGCCTAGCCACGGCCGAACACCCGGTCCACGACACGTGCGGCCGCGTTCCCGTCATCCAGTGGGCAGAACTGGTCGGTGAACCTCCTGTAGGCGGAGCCGTACCGGTCCGACACCTCACCGATGTTCAGCAGGGCGTCTATCACGTCGTCCGACCTCTTCAGGAGCGGCCCGGGGGCGGTCTCCTCGAAGTCGAAGTAGAAACCGCGAAGGCTGTCCCGGTAACTCTCGATGTCGTAGGTGAAGAAGAGCATGGGCCGACCGGTGTTGGCGAAGTCGAACATCATCGACGAGTAGTCGGTGACCAGCACGTCGGTGACCAGGAATAGCTCCATGATCTCCGGGTACAGCGACACGTCGTAGACGAAGTTCGTACCGACGGTCGGAACGCTGTCCACCACCCGAGGGTGCCGGCGGACGAGCAGCACGTGGTCCTCGCCCAGCTTCTCGTACATCCGGTACAGGTCCAGGTGCAGGTCGAGCTTGTGTTTGCCCCTGGTGTAGTACTTGTCGTCCCGCCATGTCGGCGCGTACAGCACCACCTTCTTGTCCGGTGGCAGGCCGAGACGCTGACGGGTGCGTTCGGCTATCGCGTCCCGGTCGGGGGAGAAGAAGATGTCGTTGCGCGGGTAGCCCGTCTCCAGTATCTCCCCGTCGAAGCGGAACGCCCGGCGCAGGATCGGTGTCGCCCACGGGCTGGGGGAAACGAGGTAGTCCCACTGCTGCGTCTCCCATGACAGCTTCTCGTGGTAGTCGCGCGACTTTCCACGGATGTTCTCGATGTCGAAGCCGATCCGCTTGAGCATCGAACCGTGCCAGGTCTGGACCACCACCTGGTCACTGCGCCGGTCGAACCACGCGGGCTGGCGGGAGTTGGTGACGATGTACCGTGAGCGGGCCAGGGACTCGTAGAACTCCCGCCCGTGGTAGCGCACCTGCCGGACGTCGTCGGGCAGGGACACCTGACCGTCGGAGACCAGCCAGGACATCGGGTAGTCGGCCCAGCTCCCACCCCGCGACCGCAGGGCCGTGTAGATGCTGTGCGGACTGTCGGAGAACTGCCTTCCGGTGAAACTGTCGAAGAAGACCTCCTCGCGCAGCTCCTGCGTCCGCAACACGGGATACACGTTCTCCCGCAGCTGCCGTTGCGCGAACGAACCGCGCTCCTCCGGAAACAGGTCGCTCCCGACCCTGAGGATCGGGGTGTCGAATCCCGCGTCCGCGAACGTGTAGGAACGTTCCGGTTTCTCCAACGACACCGGCAGCTCCCGCACCGAGTCCGGAGAGATCTCGACCCGGACGCCGCTGGTGTTCCCGTCCGCTGCCCGCACGCGCGCCCACAGCTGGTAGCTGCCTGCGGACAACGGGAGCGTCCCGGAGAGTGTGGGGATCCGGGAGGGGGAGAAACGGGCCCGGAACGTCCCACCGTCCCGGTGCAGCGTAAGGAGGTGCTCCTCCTCGCGCCCCCGCGCGGCGAACACCAGCTCGAGCTCGGAGGCGGCCGTGTAACTTCCGACCAGTTCCAGTTCATCGCCGGACCAGCGAGCCTCGTGGAGCACCGGATGGGCCCAGCCGGCACGCAGCTGCAGGTGGCCGGTGCTGGTGCGCTGGACGGCGACCTCCTGTTGGTTGCCATCGGCGGGATACACCGCGGTCTCCAGCGCGTCCGGCAGGATCAGCGGGACCGTGTTCCCCTCGTGCGTCACCAGCTCGACTCGCCACTGTTCCTGGCTCAGCTGCCCCTCCCCTTCGGCCACCGCCCGTTCCACCACCTCGGAGACGGGAACGCTGGCCTCGAAGCGTCCCCCGGTGCACCGCAACGGGTAGTGCAGCACAGCGGTACCCGGAAGCCGGGTAAGCCGCAGCTCCCGTGCGTGCGCGGCCGGTGGCGCGACGAGCTCCCCGGCGATCCGCAACCCGGCTCCGCCGTCGCGGTTCTCGCGGCGGCACTCGATCACCCGCGCGCGAAGGGGGTCGACGTCGATACTCAGTTTCCCGTCCTGGTTCCAGGTGGGACGTATCCACACGTCTCCCGCTATCCGCTGGTACGGAGGACGTTGCGGCTGTCCTGACACAGGGTTGGCAATGGTCCGGCGGCGTACGATCCCCCGGTTGATCACGACCAGCTCGAGCTGCCACTCAGCGGCCTGCCAGCTGCCTGACACCCGGAGTTTCTCCGGGTTCACGGTGACCTCGAAACCCCCGTAGTCATGGCGGGCGGCGTCCGGGCGGTCCGCCAACCGGTACTCCGCCGCGCGTCGCATCCGGACGGGGACGGAAACGCGCCGCCCTGTCGCGGGATTGACGGCGAAAGCCACGAGCTGTTGCTGCCAGCGGCGCCGCGCGCGCAGGTGCGCGATGCCCACCCGTCCGCTGACGACGAGCTGTCCGCCCCGCCATTCCACGTTCTCCGTCTTCTGCCGCACCTTCAGGTCGGGGCCGACCCGGTACACCTCCCGCGGGATTCCGGAATCCTTGTCCTCGAAAAAGGGGTACTTGATGTAGTAGTGCACGCCCCGACGGACGAGGGGGGCTTTCTTGAGCTCCACGCTCTTCTGGAAGGTGAGCAGTTCCAACAGCCGCGCATCCTGACGCTGCCGCACCAGGTAGTAGTTCAGCCTGTGCAACGGTGAGAGCCTGTCCAGCACGTGGCGGTCGACCCTCCCCAGATACTGGTTGCCGACCAGTTCGTAGAACCGCTCCCGGGCCTGCTGGTCGGCGTCGTCCATCCGCAGGAGCACGGAGCACACGTCGTGGCAGAGCGCACGGTGGTCCCACACGTTCCTGTCGCTTTCCGGAAGAGCCGACGACAGCTCGGCGACAGCCGCGATGCGCCGGGTCAGGGTCGCGACGTCACGGTAGTCGTCGGTCCTCTCCCTGTCCCGGCACAGATGGACCGGTGCTGGAAGCACGTCCACCGCCGTGGCGGCGAAGAGCGCACGGACAACGGCGAGATCGGTGTCGGGGTCGGCGACGTCGGTGCGTGGCAGGTTCTCCCAGAAGGAACGCCGCCACAGTTTGTTGCCGTACAGCCGGTCGCCGAGCAGCGAGGGAACGGAGCGCACGTTCGTGCACGTACGCTGTCTGCCGCAGGGTTTCTGGTGCGCCCGGGAGGGGCGCGTGCCGAGCTCGTTGAACCGGTAGACGTTGCCCGTGGCCACGTCCGCCCCGGAGGCCTTCAGAGTCTCCAGGAGGTAGGCGAGCGCATAGCTGGTGAGCCGGTCCGCCCCGTCCAGGAACATCAGGTACTCGCCGCTCGCGGCTTCGGCACCGATCCTACGGGCCTCCGCGCGCCCAGCGGAGCTGTGTCCCACCATCGTGGCCTCAATGCCCCGGGGCGGGTTGGCCGCAAAGGCGCGGGCGGCCGCCGCCCCCTCCTCACGCAGGGTGTCGGCGGCCTCGCTCTCCCCGGACTCGGCAGGTTCCTCCCCCTCGGCCGGATCCGCCTCCTCCACGGGCGCGGTACCGGTTCCGGCCTCCTCATCCCCGCCGGGCACCTCGGCGTCCGCGAGCTCTGTCCCGTCCTCGCCGTCCACCGCGCGGACCACGGTTCCGTGTTCCCCCTCGGGAGCCGGACTGTGCCGCACGGGAGCGAGGACGACCTCGAGATCGCCGTCGGATGCTGCGGTCTGCCCGGTGAGTGAGGCCAGGCACGGGGACAGGTGGGGTTCGGTGACGTCGAATACGACGATGACGCTAAGTTCCGGCACGGAAAACTACTCTCTCGGTTCTCTTCCTCGGAGAAGCGGCCAGGGAACCAGATTCCCATACATGACGCGGAGGCCCTTTCCGCCTAATATTACAATAAGTAATACATAAAATACTCTTTGACCGAGAGAAAACCCCAGATCAGGAGCCGACCCCCGTGGTCCGCGCGCGGTACTAGGCTTCCCGTGTCGGCAATGCCACACGACAGCAGGCCGGAGGAGATGCGTGCCACCCGACCGCGACCGAAAGCGCCGGAACCGTCCCGCCCCCCGACAACGCCCCCTCCCGGAGGGTGACACGTTCTACACTCCCCACGCGGGACCACTACGTCATACTGTGGAGCGCCGCAGTGCGGTTCCCCTGCTGGTGTTGCACAACGCGCCACGCTGGACGCTCCCCGTCACGATGGCGGTTGTCTTCATCGTAGGCCTACTGGCGGCGGGGGTGGTCGGTGCCGTGCTACTCGCCGCCCTCGGAGGGTTCTTCGGGTGGCTGGCTTTCCTCGCCTGGCCGAACCTGCGCTCCAGGGACCGCGCCATGCGGGTGGCCGTCATCCTCATCCTGCTCAGTCTGGGGATACTCCAAAGCGGACTATTTTGACAACAGTTTTCATTTTCGCAATACTCGTATCGTGTCCACCGATTCCATCCGCAGCACAGGCGAACAGCGGCACGGTTCCGACGTAGCCGCTTTCCACGTCTCCGGTGCCGTGGTCGCCTACGACCGCACACCCGTGCTGCACGGCGCCACCTTCGACATCCCCGCCGGGGAGACCCTGGCGATCCTGGGACCCAACGGGTCCGGGAAAACCACTCTCATGCGCGCGATGCTCGGTCTCACCCCGCTCACCGAGGGCACGATCGACATACACGGTGTTCCACTCGAACGGTTCCGTGACTGGGGGCGCATCGGCTACGTCCCCCAGCGGCTGAGCGCCGGGGGAGGTGTTCCCGCCACGGTCCGCGAGATCGTCGCCTCCGGACAGGTGGCGCACCGCAGGAGGCTGCGCCGCGCTTCCCGGACGGACCGTGCCGCCATCGAGGAGGCACTGGCCGCGGTGGGGCTGTCCGAACGCGCCGGCGACTCGGTACACGAGCTCTCGGGAGGGCAACAGCAGCGTGTCCTCATCGCACGGACACTCGCCGGAAGACCGGACACCTTCGTGATGGACGAACCCATGGCCGGGGTGGACGCGGAGAGCCAACACGCGCTCGCCGGCACCGTCTCCCGCCTCAACGAGCGGGGGGCGACGGTCGTCCTCGTACTGCACGAACTCGGACCGTTGCACCCTCTCATCCAACGCAGCATCACCCTGTCCGGCGGGGTCATAACACGGGACGGCCCGCCGCCGGCCGCCGGTGACGAGTGCCTCGTCCCCCGCTCCGCCGCGGTTCCGGGCGAGGGGTCCGGAATCCCCGCCGAGCACGACCACGTGCATCCGCACGCCGACGAGCCGCCCGCCTCAGCGGCCCTGCCGAACATCGAGGTTCCCCCGCATGATTGAGCTGCTCCAGTACGACTTCATGCAACGCGCTTTCGCCGCGGCGCTCCTCGTGGGGCTGGCCGCTCCCATGATCGGGACCTTCCTCGTGCAGCGCAGGCTCGCGCTGTTGGGGGACGGTATCGGACACGTCGCGCTGACCGGCGTCGCGCTGGGGTTCCTGACGGGAACCTCACCGGTCCTCACCGCACTGCTCGTCTCCGCTGTGGGGGCGGTACTGATCGAGGTGGTCCGGGCGCGGGCACGAACGAGCGGGGACATAGCGCTGGCGCTGCTGTTCTACGGCGGTATCGCCGGTGGCGTGCTGCTCATCGGGATCGCGCCCGGGCAGGGAAGCGCCACCCTGACCGCGTACCTGTTCGGTTCGGTGAGCAGCGTCAGCCAACAGGATGTGTACGTCATCTCCGGGCTCGCCCTGGTCGTGCTCGCCGTCGTCGGTTACTTCGGACGTGAACTGTTCGTCCTCTGCCAGGACGAGGACGTCGCACGCGCGCACGGGCTCCCGGTCCGGCTGCTGAGCGTCGTCATCGCGGTCACCGCGGCACTGACCGTGGTCATCGCCATGCGCGTGGTCGGAGTGCTGCTGGTGAGCGCGCTGATGGTCGTTCCGGTGGCCGCGGCCCAACAACTCAGCCGCAGCTTTCGGGCTACCATGGCCGTGGCGGTGGCGATCGGGATGCTCTCGGCCGTGGGGGGCCTCGCCGGCGCCTACTACACCGGCGTGGCGTTCGGCACCGATGTCGCGCCCGGTGGCGCCATCGTACTGCTGGCAATCGCCGTGTTCGGTGTGGCGGTTCTCGCGGGCTATCTGGTGCGCGGACGCACCAGGCGGCCACACGCCAGCCGGCACCGCGGCACGGACGTTACGGTCGGTACGGAGCCCCAGACCGACCGGGGGAAGGTATCGACGTGAGCACACGACGCGACACTGTACGCAGGGCGCTGAACGACAGTACGGGCTTCCGCAGTGCCCAGGACCTGTACGCCGACCTGCGCGGCGCCGGGTCCAAGATCGGGCTGACGACGGTCTACCGGGCGTTGCAGGCCCTCAGTGACTCAGGCGAGATCGATGTGCTACGCACCGATGACGGCGAGGCCGTGTACCGGGCGTGCGCGACCGAGGCGCACCACCACCACCTGGTGTGCCGGAAGTGCAGCACAGCGATCGAGGTCGAGGGGCCGACGGTTGAGGCGTGGGCGGCCAACGTCGGGGCCCAGCACGGGTTCAGCGACGTGACCCACACGCTCGAGGTGTTCGGCACCTGCGCGGAGTGCGTCGCCGGGGACAACTGACGCCGGTGGTCACCGCAGCCGTTCCAGCTCGGGGCGTTTGGGTCCCAGGCCGTCCCCGGAGGAACGCCCCGTGAGCCTGCGCCCGATCCAGGGCACCAGGAACTCCCTGGCCCAGTACAGGTCCTCCTGCCGGGCACTTCGCCAGGGTTTCGGCTCCTCCTCCGGCCAGGGCGCGTTCCAGTCGTCCTGCACCGGCACACCCAGTACCTCGCACGTACGCAGTGCCAGCCGGCGGTGCCCCTCCGCGGACAGGTGCAGCCGGTCCCAGCTCCAGGCACGGTGGTCGCGGAGGACGTCCATGTTCCACAGGTCGACCACGGGGCACTCGTAGGTGTCGGCGATCCCCCGTACGTGCATGTTGTAGGTGGCGATCTTCCCACGCAGGCGGCGCATCACCGGCTGGAAGCCGGTGTCGACCCCGGTGTATATCAGGACGGTCGCCCCGGTGGCGCGCAGGCGGCGGACGGCGTCGGCGAACAGGCGGGCGACCGTGTCCGGGTCCGTGCCGGGGCGGATGATGTCGTTTCCCCCCGCGCAGATACTGACCAGGTCGGGACGTAGCTCCACCGCCTGCGGGACCTGGTCGGCGACGATCTGCCGGATGAGCTTGCCGCGCACCGCGAGGTTCGCGTAGCGCACCTCGGACACGTGGTCGGTGAGGTGGTGGGCGAGCCGGTCAGCCCAGCCGCGGTAGTGCCCACGGGCAGTGGTGCCGCTGTCCGGGTAGGGGTCGTCCAGCCCCTCGGTGAAACTGTCGCCGACGGCGACGTAGGAAAGTGTGTCCTGACGGATGTCAAAGCCGCTCATTTTTTCGATGATGCACCGCCGACCCCTGGTTACGCGACAGTAGGTACGGGGATTGGCGGCATTTTGTTACCCGATTCACGGCAGTCGTCGTGGGGCCGGCGGCCGGCGGCCGCCGCCCGGAGCCGCCCCCGCGTTTCACCCTTCCGCCGTTCCCCCGGAGGGCTCGGGCTCCACCGGGTTCGGCGCCGCTCCTCCGTACCTCCGGTCCCGGCTGGCGAAGATCTCGCACGCGTGCCACAGGTGTCTGCGGTCGAAATCGGGCCAGAGCGTGTCCAGAAAGACGAACTCGGCATAGGCCGACTGCCACAGGAGGAAGTTGGAGAAGCGCTGCTCACCGGAAGAACGCACGAAAAGATCCACATCGGGAATATCCGGCTCATCCAATTGCGCCGCGAGCGCCTCTTCGGTGATCTTGTTGGGGTTGATCGTTCCCTCGGCCGCCCGGCGCGCCAACGACGCCGCAGCCTGGGTGATCTCGGCACGCCCGCCGTAGTTGACACAGAACTGCAGGGTCAGGGCCGTGTTTCCCGCCGTCATCTCCTCCGCTTCCTCGAGCTCGGAGATGACACTCTTCCAGAGCCGCCCGGGACGGCCCGCCCAGCGGACTCGCACCCCCATGGCATTGAGCTCGTCGCGACGCCGCCGGATCACGTCCCGGTTGAACCCCATGAGGAACCGCACCTCCTCGGGGGAACGCTTCCAGTTCTCCGTGGAGAAGGCGTAGGCGGAGAGGTTGCTGATCCCCAGCTCCAACGCACCCTGGACGACGTCGAAGAGCGCTCCCTCACCGGCTTTGTGCCCCTCGGTGCGCGGCTGACCCCGTTCCTTGGCCCACCGGCCGTTGCCGTCCATGACGAGAGCGACATGGCGCGGAACCAGTTCCGGAGGGAGTTTCGGGGGTCGCACACCGCTGGGGTGCCGCTCGGGGGGCCGGTACTCGCTTCGCGAGGAGGACGACGGGTTGAACAGGCTCACGAACGCTCCACAAGGCGCAATGATCGGATTCCGTTTTCCAGGTGCCACTGTAGGTACGCGGCGACGATCCCGCTGCACTCGTCACGGTGGCGTTCCGCGCTGGCGTCGGCCTCCGGCCAGTCCCCGCTGAGCAGCGCCGACATCAGCCGGACCGTCTCCGGCGCCGGGTACGTCACCGCGGAGGGCCGACAGACCGAGCAGACCATACCCCCTGTCTGGACGGCGAACGCGTGCTGTTCCGCCCGGGCCCCGCAACTGGCGCACTCGTGCAACGCCGGCGCGTAACCGGCGACCGCGAGCGAACGCAACAGGTAGGCGTCCAGCACCATCCGGGAGTCGTGACTGTTCTCCCCCAACGTCCGCAGCGCCCCGATCAGTAACAGGAACTGACGCAGGGCGGGGTCCTTCTCCACAACAAGGATCTTCTGCGCCGTCTCCAGCATCGCTGTCGCGGCGGTGTAACGCGCGTAGTCCGCGACGATGGGTTCGCCGTAGGACCGAACCGTCTCGGTCTGGGTTATGACATCCAGGGTGCGGCCCGTGTAGAGCTGGGCGTCCACGTGACTGAACGGCTCCAACCGGGCGCCGAAGCGGGACTTCGTCCTGCGCACCCCTTTTCCCACCGCACGCACCAAACCGTTGCGCCGGGTCAGCAACGTCACGATCCGGTCGGCTTCTCCCAGCTTCTGGGTGCGGAGGACGACTCCCTCGTCGCGGTAAAGACTCACATTCCCATTGTCGCGGATACGGGGGCGCGGAACCCACCGCCGGTCCGACCCGGCCGGACCCGGGGCGTGGTGCGGTACGACACCCCCAGCGTCGGCGCTGGGGAACACGGAACGCGGCCCGGGTGTCCCGGGAGGTCGGGGCGCGGGTCCCGCACTACCGGGCTGCCGCGCCCCGACCAGCGCCGGGCAGCGTTACTGGACGCCGTCCCGGTGGGCCTGGTTCACCGCACTGCACACAGCCTGCAGGGAAGCGGTCGTGATGTTGTGGTTCATCCCCACGCCCCACACGGTCTCACCGTCGATGTCGGCCTCGACGTAGGCGGCGGCGCGCGCGTCGGTGCCCTCACTGAGAGAGTGCTCGACGTAGTCGACCACCCGGACCTTGATGTCCACGTCGGTCAGCGCCTCGCAGAACGCCGAGAGCGGCCCCTGTCCCGTACCGGTGATCTCGCGGACCTCACCGTGCACCCGGACGTCGGCGCTGATGCGGTAGCCGCCCTCCTCCGGGGTCTGGGAGCGGTGGGCGAGCACAGCCAACGGGCCGCTGTCGTCCAGGTAGGTCGAGGAGAAGATCTCCCACAACCGCTCGCCGGTGAACTCTCCCCCCTCGCTGTCCGTGTACTCCTGGATCTTGTGGGAGAAGTCGATCTGCAGCCGGCGCGGCAGGTCCAACGCGTGGTCCCGGTACAGGATGTAGGAGACGCCGCCCTTACCGGACTGACTGTTGACCCGGATCACGGCCTCGTAGTTGCGGCCCACGTCCGTGGGGTCGATCGGCAGGTACGGCACCTGCCAGGAGTACTCCTCGGAGCGCACCCCAGCGGCCTCGGCGTCCCGCTCCCGCGCTTCCAGCCCCTTCTTGATGGCATCCTGGTGCGAACCGGAGAAGGCCGTGTAGACGAGGTCTCCCCCATAGGGGTGGCGCGGTCCCACCGGGAGCTGGGTGCAGTGCTCGACAACGCGCCGGACCTCGTCGATGTCGGAGAAGTCGATCTTGGGGTCGACGCCCTGGCTGAAGAGGTTCATTCCCAGGGTCACCAGGTCGACGTTGCCGGTACGTTCCCCGGTTCCGAACAGGCACCCCTCCACCCGGTCCGCGCCGGCCATGACCGCCAGTTCGGCGGCCGCGACACTGGTGCCGCGGTCGTTGTGGGGGTGGGCGGACAGGCAGACGTACTCCCGCCGGCTCAGGTTGCGGCTCATCCACTCCATCTGGTCGGCGTGCACGTTCGGGGTGGAGCGCTCGACGGTGGCGGGGAGGTTCAGGATGATCTCGCGTCCGGGACCGGGCTGCCAGACATCCATGACCTCCTCGCACACCTCGAGCGCGAAGTCCAGCTCGGTGTCGATGAAGATCTCGGGGGAGTACTCGTAACCGACGTACTCGGAATCACCCAGGTAGGTCTCGATGAACCGTCGCGCGTGCCGGGTCCCGTCCACGGCGATGGCCTTGCACTGCTCCCGGTCGACCCCGAAGACCACACGGCGGAACTCGGGAGCCGTGGCGTTGTACAGGTGCACGGTACAGCGGCGGGCGCCCACCAGGCTCTGGACCGTGCGCTCGATCAGGTCCTCCCGCGCCTGCGTCAACACCGATATGTGCACGTCAGCGGGGATACGATCCTCGTTGATCAGGCTCCGCACGAAGTCGAAGTCGGTCTGGCTGGCGGCGGGGAACCCGACCTCGATCTCCTTGTAGCCCATACGCACCAGCAGGTCGAACATCTCCCGCTTGCGCTCGGGGCCCATCGGTTCGATCAGCGCCTGGTTCCCGTCGCGCAGGTCCGTGGACAACCAGCGCGGTGCCTGCGTGATGGTCGCCGACGGCCAGGTGCGGTCGGGCAGATCGACTGCCGGGAAGGGGCGGTAGCGGGTGTGGGGCATACCGCTGGGCTGCTGCTCGGGTGTCATGACACCGACTCCTCGAAAAGAACTGCTCGCGATCTTGTGGCCGACGAGGACACGCGAAAGCTCCGCGGCGGGGGGCCGACCGTTTACCGAGCCCCGCCGCGGCTACTAAGGAGGAGCAGCTCGCGCAGCATAGTGCCACCAACTTTAACACCATCCGGTGCGACGTCGCGCACCGGGTTCCCCGGATTCGGGATCGGCCGCGGATCGGGGCGGCGCTTCCCGCCGGAGCGCGGAGCGGGAAAGAAGAAAAGGGGGCGCCGCGGTGCCCCGGCCAAGATGGCCACCGAGACGCCCCCGCCCCTGTTCAGGGGCCGGCCGGCATCGTGCGCCGGGAGTGCAGTCCACACACGGTGCCGGTCAACCCGGCGCCCGCCGGGGTCCTCCCCGTGGCCAGTGCCGCGGCGCGCGCGTCATGGGGACCGAAAGCGCTGCGTTACCGCCGCTCGCCTGGCGTCCTGGGTGAGGTCCCCGGCGGTGCGCGACCACGTGGTGGCGGCGCGAGCGCCGGGTGGTCTCAGCCCTGTCGGGTGGACAGCGCCCGTCCGACAGGGCCGGGAGATTTCTGTGCGGTGGGATCGCCCCCTAGGTCGGTTCCGGAAGCGTGCGCTGCGGAGGAATACGAGCTCAGCCCGCGGTTTCCGGCAGCGACTCGAACTCCTTGACCGCGTCGATGTTGGGACCGTGGGGAGTGTTGGCTTCGCGTTCGATCATGATCTCCACCAGAACAGGGCGTGAGGTACGGCGTGCCTCCTTACGCGCCCACTCCAGGGAGTCACGGATCTCCTCCGGCTGGTACACGCGGCGCCCGGAGCACCCGTAGGCCTCCATGATCTTGACGTTGTCCGACCCGAACTCGTCGTAGTGGATGTCCACCTGGTAGTTCATGTCGAACGGGATCTCGGCCTGCCGAATCAGGCCCAGGTACTCGTTGTTGATCATGATCAGCACGAACGGGACGTCGTACTGCGCGGCGACCGCGAGCTCCTCCACGGTGTACTGGAAGCTGTAGTCCCCGACGACACCGACGACCTCGGCGTTCGGTTCGCTGTTCTTGAGCGCCTTCTTCACCCCGATGGCGGCCGGGATCTCCCACCCGAGCGGGCCGGCCTGGCCGCAGACCTGGTAGTGCCGGGGCTTGAACGCTTTGTGGTGCTGTCCGCCCCAGATCTGGTACAGGCCGATGGCGGTGACGAAGTAGGCATCGCTCTCCGGACCGAACGCCTCGTTGATCTCCTTGTAGACCCGCGGCGCCTTGATCGGGCTCTCGTCGAAGTCCTCCCGACGCTCCAGCGAGTTCTTGAGCTCGTTGACCCGGGCCACCCAGGCGCCCCGTTCCCGCTTCTCACCGCGCCGCTTCGCCAGGTCCAGCAGACTACGCAGGAACAGTTTGGCGTCCGACACCACTCCCAGGTCGGGTTCGAAGACCTTGCCGATCTGGGTCGGTTCGATGTCGACGTGGATGAACCGGCGCTGCCCGCGGTACACGTCGAGGTTGCTACCGGTGTGCCGGTCGCCGAACCGAGCCCCCACCGCCAACACCGTGTCGGACTCCAGGAACGAGGCGTTCCCGTATCGCTGGGAGGTCTGGATCCCGGTCATACCGGAGTAGAGGTCGTGGTCCTCGTCCATGACCCCCTTGCCCATGAGGGTGGCCTGGACCGGAATGTTCAGGTACTCGGCGAGCTCATTGAGCTCCTCGGATGCCTCGGAGATGATGACGCCCCCGCCGGCGAGGAGCAGTGGCTTCTCCGCGGCGAGGAGCATGTCCAGGGCCCGTTCGACCCGCGGCTGGTGCGGTTCGACGGTGTTGACCTTCAACGGGGCGTCGATGCCGGGGTCGTACTCGATCGTCTGGGTGGCCACGTCGAAGGGAAGGTCGATCAGGACCGGACCGGGACGCCCCTCCTGGGCGACGCGGAACGCCTCCCGGAAGATCCAGGGAGCCTGCGCGGCCTCCTTGAGCTGCACCGCCCACTTGGTGACCGGCCTGGCGATGTCGACGATGTCCACCGCCTGGAACGCTTCCTGGTGCAGCTTGGTGGAGACCGCCTGGCCGGTGATGCACACGATCGGGATCGAATCGGCCATCGCGGTGTAGAGACCGGTGATCATGTTGGTTCCGGCCGGACCGGAGGTTCCGATCGCCACTCCGACCTTGCCGGTCGTACGCGCCCAGCCATCGGCCATGTGCGTGGCGCCCTCTTCGTGCCGCACCGTGAGGTGCTCGATGCCGCCGACCTGTTCCATCCCCTTGTACAGCGGGAGAACAGCGGCTCCGGGGCACCCGAAGGCCGTGTCGACACCCTCCGATTTGAGGACCTCGACGACCGCGTTCATCGCGGGAGTCTGTACCATTCCGATTAAACCCTTCCAGTGCTAGGGGGTTGCGGGCCCGCCGGCGGGAATTCGGGTGCGGCCAACACCCAGGCTCACGTTCCCTCGCGCGGAGCACACGTAAGACGCGAGGCCGTGGCGCCGGTCCCGCCGGCGGAGCCCGTTCTCATCGGCGGTAGGAATCCAGCTTCCGCCGATGGCTCGTTGGCCGGGCCGAGGCCGGCCCGGCGCTACTTCTCCTCTGTGGAGAGCTGATCCACGAGCCGCAGCAGGGCGGAATGGTCCAGCCCCCCGTGGCCCTGGGCCTTCAGCGCGCTGACGAACTGCGCCACCTGGGCCCCGGCCGGGATCGTCACTCCGGCTTCCCTCGCTGCCTGGGTCACGATCTTGAGGTCCTTGTCGTGCAGCTCGATGCGGAAGCCGGGCTGGAAGTTGCGTTCCCGCATGGCGGCGCCCTTGCGCCCCATGACGGTGCTTCCGGCCAGCCCGCCGTTGAGTACCTCGAGCCCGGACTCGGTGTCCACACCATGCGCTTCGAGGAACACCAGCGCTTCGGCCACGAGCTGGAGGTTGCCGGCCACGATGAGCTGGTTCGCGGCCTTCACGGTCTGCCCGGCGCCCGAGGGGCCGACCAGTACCGGGGTGCTTCCCACAACGTCAAAGATCGGTTTGGCCTCCTCGAAGGCCGCGCTGTCGCCACCGACCATGATGGAGAGCTTGCCCTCGATCGCGCCGGCCTCGCCGCCGCTGACGGGGGCGTCGAGCACTCGCAGTCCCCGCTTCGCTCCCTCGTCCGCGACCGTGCGGGCGACGTCGGGGCGGATCGTGCTCATGTCGACGACCAACGCTTGCGACTTCACGTTGGCGAACACGCCGTCCTGCCCGAGGAGGACGGACTCGACGTCCGGGGAGTCGGGAACCATCGTGATGACGACGTCGGCCTCCGACACCGCCTCGGCGATGCTGCCCGCGGCCTTACCCCCCTGCTCGGCGAGTTTTTGGGCTTTGGCGGGGGTCCGGTTGTAACCGGAGACGTTGTACCCCGCCTTGACCAGGTTGGTCGCCATCGGCAGCCCCATGATGCCGAGACCGACGAAGGCGATGTTGCGCGCCTGGGACATGGTGTCTTTCCCTTTCCGTGGCGTGAGAGTTCAGTTCCCGTCCGGGGGGGGCGGCTGGGAGTTCAGCGGTCGAGCCAGCCGAAACTGTCGGCGCTGGCGACGGTGGGCTTGTACTCCAGGCCGACGGGGCCGTTGTACCCCCCGGCCTGGGAGGCGGCCAGCAGCTCCTGGATCGGCAGTTCGCCGCTTCCCGGCTCGCCGCGTCCGGGAACGTCGGCGATCTGGATGTGGCCGAACTCGGCGGCGTGGTCGCGCACCACCGCGGCGACGTCGTCCCCGTTGACCGCGAGGTGGAAGAAGTCCGCGAGGAACGCCACGTTGGGGGCGCCCGCGGCCTTGGCCTCGGCGACGAACGCCAACGTGTCGGCGGCCGTCTTCAGGGGGTAGTTCTCGGCACCGCTTACCGGCTCGATCAGCACGGTCCCACCGACGCTGGCGACCCCCTTGGCCGCGGCGACGACGTTGTCCAGCGCCGTGCGGTCCTGGGTCTTGGGGTCGACCCCCTCTTCCCGCAGGCCGTAGAGCGCGTTGAAGGCCGTGGTTCCGGTGCGCTCCGCGATCGCCGCCACCACGTCGATGTTGTCGCGGAACTCCTGGGCACGGGCCGGCTGGGAGAGAACGCCGCGGTCGGGTCCGGGCATGGCGCCGGCGAAGAAGTTCAGCCCGGTCAGCTCCACACCCGCCTGGTCGATGGCGCGGACGAACGCGTCCACATCGCCCTCGGCCGGAACGGCACTCTCGAACGGCCACCAGAACTCGACCGCGTCGAACCCGGCCTTGCGGGCCGCGGCCGGACGCTCGTTGACAGGCAGTTCGGTGAACAGCAGGGAGCAGTTCACCGTGTAGCGCAGCGAGTGACTCATGTCTCGCCACCCTTCGATAGTTTTCGTAATACGGAATATGGTTTTCGCTTTAAGGAATAATTTGAGTGTGCGCCCCGACGCCGACCTTGTCAAGCTCCCGACGCCACATCCCCCTAACCAGGCGTGCGACTCACACCCCCGCCGGACACACCCCCGCCCACGCGCGAAACGGACAATCATCGCAAAATGACCCAAACGGAAAAGTTTCTCCGGCGAGGGGAGTTGACAACAGCACTGTGACCGGGGCTACAGTCCGAGATGTAGAAGCAGGTTTCTGCAGTACGAAATCTGATCGACGCTCCGGGAATCTCCGCGGAAACATTCCGCACCAGCCACCATTCGGAGCTCGGGACCGTTTTGGAGAGGACCCATGCCCGACAGCACCGCCGCCGCGGTTACCGATCCCGGAGTAGCGCGGGTCAACGCACTGGCCACCGCGGACTTCCGCACGGAATTCGCGCAGTGCCTCAACATCGACCGTTGGGTGGAGGCACTGCTCAACGAGCGGCCGTTCAGCGACCGCACCGCGCTGCTCGACGCGGTTGACGCACACGCGCGCAGTATCACCGACGACGAAGTGGCCTCCGCCCTCGCCCGTCACCCCCGCATCGGTGACCGGGCCTCCGGCAACAGCACCGAGTCCCAGTGGTCGCGCGGAGAACAGTCCGGCTTCGCCGAGGGCGCCACTGACGTCCAGTCAGCCTTCCACGAAGGGCAAGTGGAGTACGAGAAGCGCTTCGGACAGATCTATCTGGTGTGCGCCAGCGGACGGTCCAGCGAGGAGCTCCTGGCGGACCTCCAGAGCCGACTGGACAACGACCCAGCCACCGAGTCGCGGGTAGTCGCCGACGAACTCCGCAAGATCGCGCTACTGCGCGTTGGAAAGGTCTTGGACAACACATGAGCCACGTGACGACACACGTCCTCGACACTGCCCTCGGCCGTCCGGCCACGGGAGTACCCGTACGGTTGGAACGGCGCGCAGCAGGCGGCGCCGAGGCCACTCCCGGACACGCCTCCTGGGAAACGGTCGCGCAAAGCAGCACCAACGAGGACGGCCGCGTTCCCGACTTCGGACCGGAACAGCTCAGCGCCGACACGTACCGGGTCGTCTTCGACACGGCGCACTACTTCGACCGCACCGGCCAACAGGGCTTCTACCCCGAGGCCACCATCGCCTTCCACCTCACCGACGAGGACGCGCACTACCACATCCCGCTCCTGTTGAGCCCATTCGCGTTCTCCACTTACCGGGGCAGCTGACCCTGGCACCCAATGCGAGTGCGTGATAGGTCCTTCCGCGACAGCGGTCCTCCCTCGGGCGCACCTGGGCGCGTACCGACGAAACGGGCGCGCGAACTCCATTACACCGTTGTAGTTCCACACCAAAGGAGTTGACCCGACGTGGGTATCCGACTCGGAGACAACCAGTACGGCAAGGCCGAGGTGCGGCTGGTCCGGATCAACCGGGAGACCGACGTCCACCAGATCAAGGACGTCAACGTCAGCTCCCAGCTCCGGGGCGACTTCGAACCCGTGCACAGCGCTGGTGACAACAGCCCCTGCATCCCTACCGACACCCAGAAGAACACGGTCTACGCCCTCGCGAAGGAGAACGGGGGCGTCGGCGCGATCGAGGATTTCGCCCTTCTGCTCGCACGGCACTTCGTCAGCGGTTTCGAGCACGTCAACGGAGCGCGCCAGGAAGTGGAGGAGTACTCCTGGGACCGCATCCCGACGCAGGACGGCCCGCACGACCATTCGTTCGTCCGGCGCGGGGGCGAGACCCGCACCACCGTCGTCACCAAGGAACACGGCGAGGAATGGGTCGTGTCCGGCTTCACCGGGCTGACCGTGCTGAAGTCCACCGGCTCGGAGTTCCACGGGTACCCGAAGACGAGGTACACCACGCTTCCCGAGGTCACCGACCGGATTCTCGCCACTGACGTCTCGGCGCGCTGGCGTTACACCAGCCACGACATCGACTGGGACAAGACCTACGAGTCGGTGAAGGCGATCATGCTCGAACAGTTCGCCAACACCCACAGCTACGCCCTCCAGCAGACGCTGTACGCCATGGGCCAGGCTGTGCTGGAAGCGCACCCGGAGATCGCCGAGATCAAGTTCTCCATGCCCAACAACCACCACTTCCTGGTGGACCTCTCCCCCTTCGGCCTGGACAACCCCAACGAGGTGTTCTTCGCCGCGGACCGCCCCTACGGCCTGATCGAGGCCACGGTGGAACGCGACGACGCTCCGGAGGCCGGCCGTGCCTGGGACACGGTTCCCAAGTTCGTGTAACACCGGAGCCGCGGGCGGGCCTTCGGCATCCCCTTCCCTCCTGTTGCCGTGGGCCCGCCGCACCCTGGTGGCGGCCGCCACTCCCCGCCACCAGAGCCACAGACAAGCTCCCCGCTGTAACAGAACCGGTAGCCGGACCGCGGAACACCACGTCGAAAGGGCTGACACTCCGCCATGGCAACGAGCAACCGTGACGCGCCCCTCCGGTTGGGGGGCTCCCGGCATGCTCCGTTGCCGTGGCGCTCCCCCGGCTGCGGAGCCGTCGGGACCCCTCCGACAGTGCGGCACCGCGTTCCCGTTCCCCGCACAGCTGCCCCAGACCCCCGGGAGGACAACTGACCCGGCCGCGCGGCCGGAGGAAGCCTCCCGGTACGGGCGCACCGCCCGCCCGTCTGCACAGAGTCCCCGACACAGCCGCAGCACCCCGTGAAAAGGAGAGGAATCCACCACTCCACCGGAAAACAAGCGACCGCTCGTTTCGTCTCCGTGGCGGCCTGACGACCGGAGCCGACCGTACCGGAGACCCCGCGCGACCATCCGCCCCGAGGCGACACTCTCGGAGACGGAGGGCACGGGTCCCAACACCCCGTGCCGGAACCACAACCGCATATCCCAAGCCTGGGTGGCCGCTCAATCGAGTGGGACAGTCCACCACTATCCCCAGATAAGACCGGCCCGCTGGCGTGCGTCTCTCGACCGCCACACCAACGAGCCACGACCGCAAGAGGCTGGAAACTGGCCATGAGATTCCGCAAATCCGTGAAGGACGGCTCGGCCACAACAAACGCCGCTACTGGTACCCATTCCGATGGGCAGACTGACGAACGCCCCGAGGACGAGAAGCTACCGGCGAAGCTGCTGACGATCTACGGGTTGCAGCACATCCTCACCATGTACGCCGGAGCGGTCGCTCCCGCGCTGGTGATCGGCGGCGCCGCTGACCTCGGTGCCGCGGACCTCGGCATCCTTGTCAGCGGGGCACTGCTCGTCGCGGGCATAGCCACCCTGCTGCAGACCCTCGGCCCATGGGGCACGGGCGCGCAACTTCCCATCGTCGTCGGCGCCTCCTTCGTTCCCGTCAGCGCCATGACAACGATCGCCGCCGACCCCGACCTGGGGATGCCCGTCGTGTTCGGTGCCTCCCTCGTCGGTGGCCTGTTCGCGCTGTGTCTGACCCCTTTCTTCGGCCAACTCGTTCGCTTCTTCCCACCGGTGGTCACCGGAAGCATCATCACCATCATCGGGTTGTCCCTGATGCCGGTCGCCGCCGACTGGATCATCGACGAGTCACCGGGACACCACCCGTCACTGTCGAACCTGGCTCTGGCCGGCGCCACGCTGGCACTCGTCCTGTTGTTCTCCCGGGTCCTTCCCGGGCTCCTCAGCCGGCTGTCCATCCTTCTGGGCATGGTCGCGGGCACCCTCATCGCGATCCCGTTCGGGAAGGCCGACTTCAGTGAGGTCACCGGGGGGCCCGTGTTCTCGCTGGGTTCCCCCCTGCACTTCGGTCTCCCGGAGTTCGACACGGCGGCGATCCTGACCATGTGCGTGATCATGCTGGTGGTGCTGACCGAGGGCGCCTCGCACATCATCGCGGTGGGCGAGATCGTCGGCGCCAAGGTGGACGCGCGGCGGATCTCCGCCGGGTTGCGGGCCGACGTCAGCGCGTCCGTCCTCGCTCCGCTCCTCAACGGCACGCCGGGAAGCTCCTTCGCCCAGAACATCGGGCTGATCGCGCTCACCAAGGTGAAGAGCCGCTTCGTCGTCGCCGTCGGCGCGGGCATGCTGATCATCCTGGGGCTGTTCCCCATCCTGGGCCGGATCGTCGCCACGATCCCCAACCCGGTACTGGGCGGCGCGGGGCTCGTCCTGTTCGGGACGGTCGCAGCCAGCGGGATCCGCACGCTGGGCAAGGTCGACTTCGACGACAACCTCAACCTCATCCTCGTCGCCACGTCACTGGGCTTCGGCATCATCCCGATAGCGGTGCCCGAGTTCTACGAAGGCCTCCCCTCCTGGCTCAGCACGATCCTGGAGTCGGGCATCGTCGGCGCGGCGTTCGTGGCCATCCTGCTCAACCTCGTCTTCAACGTCATCGGTGGTGGACAGTACGAGGACGATCCAACGGTCTTCTCCGCCGCTCCCACCCTGGACCAGGCCTACCCCCAGGATGGGGACGAGGAGGAGACACAACCCCCGGCAGCGCAGACGGACGCGGCTGCCGTCTCCCCCAACGGTTCCACCGCCACGGGGGACGCCGGAGCCCGTTTGGACCGGGACCCGGACTGACCGGGGCGGCATCCGACACCTGACGCTCCACACCGCGGTCCCGGGCGAACGTCGCCCGGGACCGCTTCTATCGCTGTGCAGTCCTCCCGTGCGTCTCGGGAGTGACCGGAGTAACCGCGTCAGGCTCGGCTCAGCAGCCGCCCCCTCGGGTCGTCAAAGTCGATCCGCGCGCCACGCAGCCAGGTCTGACGCACCACTCCGCGCACCTCGGTTCCGTCGTAGGCGCTGAGGGAGTGCCTGTGCTGCAGCGTCCGCGCGTCGATCCTGGTCCCCGCATCCGGGGCGACGACGGCGAAATCAGCGTCGTTACCGGGAGCGATACGCCCCTTTCCGTCCACCCCCGCGACCTCGGCCGGACGCTGCCCCATCCAGTAGGCGACGTCGGCGAGGCCGTAACCACGTTGCGCCGCCTCGGTCCACACCGCCGAGAACGCCACCTGCAGCCCGGATACCCCGCCCCAGGCGGTTCCGAAGTCACCGGTTTCCAGGTGTTTCAGGTCGGGTGTGCTCGGCGAGTGGTCGCTGACGACGCAGTCGATGAGACCGTCGGCGAGCGCCTGCCAGAGGGCGTCCCGGTTGGCGGCGCCACGGATCGGCGGGCAGCACTTGAACTGGGTCGCGCCCGACGGGACCTCCTCGGCGGCAAGCGTCAGGTAGTGCGGGCAGGTCTCCACCGTCAACGGCACACCGTCCTCCCTGGCCCGCCTGATCGCGGGCAGTGCCGTGGCCGTCGACAGGTGCAGGATGTGCGAGCGGGTACCGGTGGCGCGCGCGGTCTCGATGACGAGCTCGATCGCCGCGTGTTCGGCCTCGTCCGGCCGGGAGGCGAGGTAGCCGGCGTAGTCCGGCCCTTGGGCCGACGGTGCCGCGCTCAGTACGTTCGCGTCCTCGGCGTGCACGATGATCTGCCCGCCGAACTCCCCGATCGCGGTGACGGCGGTGCGGAACTGCTCAGCGGTGAGATGGCCGAACTCCTCCACGCCCGAGGGGGACAGGAAGGATTTGAACCCGTACACCCCCTGCTCGTGTAGCGCGCGGAGTTCACTCGTGTCACCCGCGTCGGTGTTCTCCGGGACCGCTCCTCCCCAGAACCCGATGTCGACGGTGGCCTGCTGGCGGGCGACCTCACGTTTGGTCTCCAACGCCTCCACGGTCGTGGTCGGGGGGATGCTGTTCAACGGCATGTCCACGATCGTCGTGAACCCTCCGGCCGCAGCCGCGCGGGTGGCCGTCGCGAACCCTTCCCAGCCGGTCCGTCCCGGCTCGTTGACGTGGACGTGGCTGTCGACAAGGCCGGGAAGCAGTGCCTCGTCGTCCGCCAGTTCCACCGTCTCAGCGGAACGCACCGGACTGTCGTAGCTCTCCACCGCCACGATCTTCCCGTCGCGTACTCCCACCGTGGCCGGGATCTCCCCCTGTGGAGTCACCGTCCGGCGCGCACGGATCACAAGGTCGTAGTCGTAATCTGGCATATCTCCACATCTCGCATGGTTGATGAAGTTTCGGTGGGGCGCCGTGGGTCCTGCGCCCCCGGCCGAGGCAGCCTTGCCGCGGGCGCGCGGCAACGATCCCACCGGAGAGTCCCGGAACGGTCAGCTGGTGTGGCCGTTCCGGGACCAGCGGGCCCCTTCCGGACCTCTTCCGGGAACCAGCGGTACCGCCGTACTCCGCGGGAGGGCTGGGTCTCCCGTCACGTCGGCAACGGGTACCGCCGTCGACCAGTATCCCTACTGGCCACGAGCCACAGCGCCCGGACCCGTTCGAGAGGCGCTGTTCGTCACGAGCCGCGGCTCCGGTACCCCGCCGGGGCTGCCGGGGAACACGGCGGAGCGGCTCCCGGACGACTGAGGGAACCGCCTCCGGCGCGGCACCGGAGCCAGGCACGGGAGGACAGGCGTTCGCCGAACAGGCCCTAGCCCACCCGCCGGTTGGCGAAACCGACCAGCACCTCGGATCCGGCTCCGGTGGCGTCACTGACCTCGCTCTCGGAGAGCGCGCCGCAGCGCAGGCCACGGACAAGGGTGGAGGCCAGGGCCTGAGCGGTCGCCGGCTCGTCGAGGACACCGCCCGAGTCGGCGGTGAGGTAGGCGGCCAACCGTTCCGCTGCCGAGGGGAACGCCTCCCGGTAGAACGCGTAGGTCGCCAGGTACCTGGTGGGCAGGTGGTGGGGGTGCATGTCCCATCCCTGGTAGTACGCGCGTTCCAGGGACCTGCGGACGAGCCCGGAGTGCAGGTGCCATGCCTCGTGCACGTCCTCGGTGGTCCCGACCGGCAGCACGTTGGTGGAGCCGTCGGACAGCCACACTCCGGTCCCGGCGACCGCGACCTGCATGACGGCCTTGGCGTGGTCGGCGACCGGATGGGCCATGCTCTGGAACCCTGCCGTCACTCCGCACGCCGCGCTGTAGTCGTACGTTCCGTAGTGCAGGGCGGTTACCCGCCCCTGTCCGGCGTGCACCATCCGGGCGACGGTCGCGGTGCCGTCGGGAGCGATGACGGACTGCGGGGTCTCGATCTGCAGCTCGAACCGGAGGCTCCCGCTCGGCAGGGACAACCGTTTCTCCAGCTGCTCCGCCAACCAGACCGTCGCCTCCACCTGGTCGACCGAGGTGATCTTGGGGAGGGTGAAGACGAAGCCCTCGGGAAGAGCGCCCAGTTCCTCCAACAGGGTGTTCAGGAACATGGTCAGGCTGCGTGTCCCGCGGTGTCGTCCCGCAGCCTCCATCCCCTTCATCCGGATACCGAAGAACGGAGGGGCCACCGCGCTTCGCAGGTCGGCGCACAGTGCGGTGGCCGCTTCGGTGAGGTGCCGGTCCTCCTCCGAGTCGGGTCGGGTGCCGTAGCCGTCCTCCAGGTCGATCCGCAGGTCCTCGATCGGCTCGGTGCGCAGTTTCTCCTGCACCCGCGGCAGGCACTCGGCGACCATCTCCGCACTCATCCCGGTGGCAGCGGCCAGCGTCCCCGCGTCCGGGGCGTGCTCCCGCAGGGCCTGGTCCGCCTGTTTGCCCCACTCGGTCGCGATACCGGGACGGATCCGGTCAGCGGGAACATAGACAGTGTGGATCGGCTGACGCTTCCCGCGTTCCCCAGGGAACTGTTCCAGCAGTCGTGCGTCGGCGTCAGCGAGTCGCGTATCAAGGGCCTCGTTCAATCCGGCGAGGCCGATTCCGGCCGCATCGGCGCTGTTGCCTGCAGAGTCCTGCGCACTCACTGATGACGCCCCTTCCGTGTACTTCCGATCCGGTGTTTCACAACAAAACGGCCAACAACTTTTATATAGTGGATAATAACTTCTACGATTCGGAACAACAAGAGTGGCCGTTGGGGCCACGTACCATAAGCGCTACATCACAGGGGTGCCGGACCAAGCTTCCGTATCGCAGAATGAGGACCCGAAGAAAGTGACCGCCGTCCCGAACACGCAGCCAGAGGGGCTGGGTACGGTCACGTTGATGGGAGCTAGGAACCGTTGACAGCGCCAACGCCACAAACGACATCCGACACCGACGACCTCACGACGGATCCCGAAGCCCGCACCCGCACCGGCGGTGTGCAGTCACTGGACCGTGCTTTCCTGCTACTGGAGATCATGGCCGACGCGGGTGGCGAGATTTCCCTGAGCGAACTCGCGGACTCCTCCCATCTACCGCTGCCCACGATCCACCGGATCATCCGCAGCCTCGTCGGCAACGGTTACGTCCGCCAGCTTCCCTCCCGGCGGTACGCACTGGGGCCGCGCCTCATCGGACTGGGGGAGAGCGCTTCCCGAATGCTGGGAACGTGGGCGCGCCCGCACCTGGCGCACCTGGTGGAGGAACTGGGTGAGACCGCCAACCTGGCGATGCTGGACGGCGACAAGGTCGTCTACGTCGCCCAAGTCCCCTCACCGCACGCCATGCGGATGTTCACCGAGGTCGGCCGGCGCGTACTTCCCCATTCCGCCGGGGTCGGAAAAGCCCTCCTGGCCCAGCTACCGGAGGAGGAGGCCCTGGCGACGATCCGGCGTACCGGGATGCCGGCCGCCACCGAGAGGACCATCACCTCTCCCGAGGACTTCGCCGCCGAGATGGGCCACATCCGTGAACAGGGATACGCCATCGACGACGGCGAGCAGGAGGTGGGGGTGCGTTGCGTCTCGGTCGGTGTACAGGGCGGCCCGGCCAAGATGGCGGTCTCGGTCTCCGGCCCCGAGTCCCGGGTGAGCTGGGACTTCGTCGAAAAGGCGGCACCGATCGTCCAGCGGACCGCGCGTACGCTCGCCAGCGACTTCAACCACCAGACCTGAGGAGGCAGCGCCCGGTGCCGGTGTTGCGGAGTCCGTACGGCCCGTTTCCCGGCACTCCCCTCCCGCTGCCGCCTCCCGGTTCCGGCCGCAAGGCCGGGATCGCGCGGTCACGTCTGCTGGTCGAGGCCGAGTTTGCGAAGCTTCTTCGGGTCGCGCTGCCAGTCCTTGGCTACCCGGACCCGCAGGTCCAGGAAGACGCGGCAGCCGAGCAACGCCTCTATGTGCTGGCGGGCGCGAGCTCCGACGTCCCGCAGGCGGGACCCCTTGCCCCCGATCACGATGGCTTTCTGGCTCGGCCGTTCCACGTACAACGAGGCGTAGATGTCGATCATCTCCGGCTCGTCCGCCGCGGTGTCCCGTGACTCCATCTCATCGACCACGACAGCGATGGAGTGCGGCAGCTCGTCCCGAACCCCCTCCAGGGCCGCCTCGCGGACGAGCTCGCCGACCAGGATCTCCTCGGGCTCGTCGGTACGGTCCTGCTCCGGGTAGAGCGGTGGCCCTTCCGGCAGGTGTCCGCACAGCACGTCGGTAGCGACGTCGAGCCGTTGCCCCGTCTCCGCCGAGACCGGCACGATATCCGACCACTCCCCCAGTCGTTCGACCGCGAGCAGCTGCTCGGCCACCTGCTCCTCGCTCGCCGCATCGGTCTTGGTCACCAGTGCCACGACCGGTGTGTTGGTCTGGGCCGCGAGTTCACCGGCGATGTAGGTGTCACCGCGTCCGATGGGCTCGCCGGCCGGGACGCAGAAACCGATCACGTCGACCTCGACCAGTGTGGAGCGCACCAGGCTGTCCAGCCGTTCGCCGAGCAGTGTGCGCGGCTTGTGCAGACCCGGTGTGTCCACAACGATCAACTGCGCGTCGGGACGGTGCACGATGCCGCGGACGGTCCGTCTCGTCGTCTGCGGACGCTGGCTGGTAATCGCCACCTTCTGCCCGACCAGCGCGTTCATCAGAGTCGACTTGCCGACGTTGGGACGGCCGACAAAACAGGCGAAACCGCTGCGGAACCCCTCCGGATGTGCGGGCATCGCCAACGGGGTCCGCAATTTTTCAAGGTCAAGATCGTTCATTGGTGTCGGGCTTCCGGTCCCGGAAGGAAACCGGAAACGGATGCCCCCTCCTTTCTGCGGTTCTCCCGCAACCCACCAGCCTCTCCGGACCCGGTCGAGCCCCGTAGGGGTCGACAGCCCGGGAGTCACGGGGTCGTGCTGTTCTCCGGCGGGTTTCCCCGCCCGGTCAGTGCCTCCTCGGACAGCTCTCCCGGTCCCGGAGCCGCAGACCACGACCATGGTTCCTCGGCGCCACTACGGGGTCTCGCCGTCATCCCGGACACACGGGTGATCCCACGCCCAGCCGTGCGCCTGTGCTACGACCGGGTGACACTCGTGGGAGTGCCGTCCGGAGCAGCCAGCACCACCGTTGCCGTCTTGAGGTCCTCGCTCACCGCGAAGTCGTCCTCGTCCAGCTCCCTCTCCTCGGTGACCACCGCAGCAGCCTCAAGCGACCTGGCCTCACTGGACACAGCGGCAGCGATCGCCGCCTGCAGGGCGGACAGGTGCAACGACGGCAGGCTGACGCTGGTGGCGGCATAGGTACGTCCGGTCTCGTCGCGTACCGCTGCTCCTTCGTGGGCGCCGGTACGCACCCGGGAGGCGCGGGCGAGGGCGATGAGCTTCTCGTCCTCCGAACCAAGGTCACGCGCATCGGTCACAGGTATGTTCTCCTCGAAATCAGTGTCGTAGCTCGGTCTGGTCTCAGGCGCCGGCGGAATCCGCGTTCTGTTCCCCCTCAGCCTGCGGTGTCCGCTCTACCAGAATCGTGGTGGTCCGGTTGGGCCGACGGGCTGGATCCTCGGCGACCAGTCGTAAACCAGCGTATACGGCTTCCGAACCCGTGTTCGGGACACGCCCCAACGCGTAGGCGAGCAGACCACCGACGGTCTCCACGTCGGGAACATCCAGTTGCACGCCGAACAGCTCGGCCAGTTCCCCGAGTGGCAGCCGTGCGGTGACGCGCGCCCGTTCGGGACCCAGCCACTGGGTCGGCGGAACCTCGTCGTCGTACTCGTCAGTGATCTCACCGACGATCTCTTCCACGATGTCCTCGATCGTCACCAGACCGGCGGTCCCACCGTACTCGTCGATCACCACGGCCAGGTGGGTCCGCTTGCGCTGCATGTCCCGCAGCAGCTCGTCGATGGGCTTTGCGTCCGGGACGTAGGAAGCCTCACGCATGACGTCGTCCGCTGTCAGCGCCCCCGGATACGCTCCGGCTTCCGGGTCCCACTGCTCCCGCAGCCAGGACACGACGTCCTTGAGGTAGACGATGCCCACGACGTCGTCCTCGTCCTCACCCGTCACCGGGATCCGGGAGTATCCGCTGCGCAGCGCCGCGGACAGCGTGTCGTCCAGAGACGAGGTCCTCGTAGTGAACACGATGTCGGTCCGCGGGACCATGACCTCGCGGACCGAGGTGTCGTCGAGTTTGAACACCGAATGGATCATCTGGCGCTCTTCAGCGTCGATGACGTGACCGCGCTCAGCCAGGTCCACCTGGCGCCGCAGTTCGTCCTCACTGCTGAACGGCCCGCCACGGTCCCCCTTCCCACGGGGAGTAAGGCCCCTGCCGAGCCTGACCAGGACCTCGACAACCGGGGTGAGCACCACCTGCACCGGGGTGAGGAGGTTCGCGCTGGCAAGCGCGATAACGGTGGAGAACTGGCGACCCAGGATCCGGGGTGTGACCCCGATGAGCACATAGTCGATGACGAGCAGGAACACCGCGGAGACGACGAAGGCCATCCAGTTCGGCCCCAGCAACAGGACGAACCCGAAGGCCATCGACAGCGCGGCCAGGACCTCGCACCCCACGCGCAACAGCAACAGCAGGTTGAGGTGGCGTGTGGGGTCGGCGACGATCTCTTCCAGTCTCCGGGCCGCACGGTCCTGGCGGGAGAGCTGGCCGATCCCCATCGCGGCGGACCGGGTGACCGCCACTTCCGCGCTCACGAAGAACGCCGCGAACACTGCCAGTAACGCCACCGCCACGAACGCAGCCGCGGGTTCCGCCGCGCTCGCCGCTCCAGCCGCGAGATTCGGGCTCGTATAACCCGGGGTCATCGTGGGGAGTCTTCTCCTGTCTCCGACGGTTCCGAGGAAGAGGAACGCCATTCCGCGAGCAGCTCGTTCTGCAGCCCGAACATCTCCTTGTGTTCCTCCGGCTCGGCGTGGTCGTAGCCCAACAGGTGCAGTATGCCGTGCGTGCACAGCATCTCGATCTCCTCGCGAGTGCTGTGGCCCGCTTTCGCGGCCTGGCGCTCGGCCACCCGTGGACAGATGATCACGTCACCGAGCACGCCCGGGTCGGCGGAACGCTCCCCGCTCCCGGGGCGCAGCTCATCCATGGGAAACGCCATCACGTCGGTGGGACCGGACTCGTCCATCCAGCGCACGTGCAGCTCGGCCATCGGGTCCTCGGAGACGAGGACGATGGAGAGCTCGGCGAGTGGATGGATCCGCATAGCGTCGAGCACATGGCGGGCCAGCTGCGCCAGCCCCGTCTCGTCCGTAGGGACGTCCGACTCGTTCGCGACGTCAATACTCATAGGCCCAACGCACTTTCGTCTGTGTCATCTCTCCGGCCGTCCCGCCAACACACGTGCCTGGCGTTCCGTACGCCATCAGCCTGTCCCGGACGGCCCCGCCTACAGCTGTTCTACCCGTTGTCGTAGCGACCGTAGGCGTCCACGATCGCGCTCACCAGTTTGTGCCGTACCACGTCCGAACTGGTCAGTCGGCAGAATCCGATGTCGTCGATTCCCGAGAGGATGTGCTCGATCGTACGCAGACCGCTGACCTGACCACCGGGGAGGTCGATCTGCGTGACGTCGCCGGTGACCACGATCTTGGAACCGAACCCGAGCCGCGTCAGGAACATCTTCATCTGTTCCGCCGACGTGTTCTGCGCCTCGTCGAGGATGATGAACGAGTCATTGAGCGTACGGCCGCGCATGTAGGCCAGCGGAGCCACCTCGATCGTCCCGGACGACATGAGCTTGGTGATGGACTCGGGTTCGAGCATGTCGTGCAGCGCGTCGGTGAGGGGACGCAGGTACGGGTCGATCTTCTCGTACAGCGACCCGGGCAGGTACCCCAGCCGTTCCCCGGCTTCGACAGCCGGCCGCGTCAGGATGATCCGGTTGACTTCCTTGTTCTGCAGGGCCTTGACCGCCTTGGCCATCGCCAGGTACGTCTTTCCGGTCCCGGCCGGCCCGATACCGAAAACGACGGTGTTCTGGTCGATGACGTCCGTGTAGTGCTTCTGGTTCAGGGTTTTGGGGCGGATCGTGCGTCCGCGCGCCGAGAGGATGTCCGCGGTGAACACGTCGGCCGGACGTTCCTCGACGGTGCTGGACCGCAACATCCCCAGCGTGCGGTTGATGGCATCGGGCGTGATCTGGGTGCCGTTCTTGACGAGCTCCAGAAGCTCCTCGATCAGCCGCACCACCAGCCGCGTCTCCTCGGGGGTACCGCTGACCGTGATCTCGTTGCCGCGGACGTGTATATCGCTGTCGAACGAGCGCTCAACAGTCCTGAGCAGCTCATCCCCTGACCCGAGCAGGCTCACCATCGTGTGTTCTTCCGGCACGACGATCTTCGCCTGGGTGTTTTCCTCCGTTGACTCGACCATGATATGGCCTTACGGCCCTCTCGCCCCTGCCTTCCGTTCGGTTGGGGATGTGGGGACTGTCCAGCGCCGCCCCGCCGGAACGGTGTCATCACCGCGGCCACAGGATTCACGGCGGACGCTACCTGAATTCTACCAATGTTCCCGGTTACCCGGGTGGCCACTCCATACCGCGCCCGCCCAGCAGATGAGCGTGCACGTGGAACACGGTCTGTCCGACACCGGCCCCCGTGTTGAACACCAGCCGGTAGCCGCTTTCGGTTATGCCGTCAGCCACGGCGGCCTCGTGCGCCTCGGCCACCATCTCGTCAACGATCCCGGACTCCTCGCGCGCCGCGGTAACAGCGTCCGGGTAGTGGTCGCGCGGTATCACCAGCACATGTGTCGGCGCCTGAGGGTTGATGTCACGGAAAGCCAGGGTCCGCTTACCCTCCCGGACGATCACGGCGGGCACCTCTCCCGCCACGATCTTGCAGAACAGGCATTCGGAGTCGCTGCTGTCCACCGGTTCCCTCTTTCCTTCCTGTACTGTCCGTTCTCCCGTTTCCCATGATGCCGCACGAGAGAACCCTGTCCCGGACGGGCTTGCCTGCCGAGCGGACGTGACAGAGCACGAAACACCACGTTCCGCTTTCCCGGTGTGCTATCCCTCGCTCGGATTCCCCACGGAAAGTAACCGGCCCGGAACGGCCCGAGCGACACGCTACGGCCGCATAGGAGGCCGGGGAAACGGATCCGTGGAGCCGTCCGGCCGTTCCCATTCCCGCTGGATACCCCGGCCGGTCCAGCGGACATGACTGTTCCTGCGCACATTGTTAAAGTTGCTGCCTCGTACCCCAGCGCCAGGGCCGCCCTGGCAGGGTGAACCGTCCAGCTCCCCGGATACCAGAATTAGAAACCCGGTAGTCGAACGAAAAGAACTGATATGCCCTTTCGTAAACCCCACGACAAGGGCAGGCGTCAAACCAGCGTGACTGAAACCATGGTCGCGGGAGCATCCGCAGCGACAGTAACGGTGGAGTGGGACGCCGATCAGGCCGTGACGCAGCTCTACAGCGAGCACTACCGGCCGCTGGTGCGACTGGCGACACTACTCGTCCGGGACTACGCGACCGCCGAGGAAGTAGTCCAGGATGCGTTCGTTGCCATGCACAAAGCATGGCGCAGGCTGAGGGACCCCAACAAAGCTCTTTCCTACCTGCGCCAGTCCGTGGTTAACCGCGCGCGTTCGGTACTACGGCACCGGGCCGTCGCAGAGAAGCACACCCCCAAGGCTGTTCCCGACGTTCCCAGCGCCGAGCAGGGAGCTATGGGACAGCTGGAACGGACCGCAGTGATCGAGGCACTGCGGAGTCTTCCCTCCCGCCAGCGGGAGGTGATCGTGCTGCGTTACTACGGTGATCTCTCCGAAGCACAGATCGCCGACACCTTGGGAATCAGCCGTGGCGCGGTCAAAAGCCACTCGGCACGCGGCATCGCGGCGCTCCGCTCGGCCCTGGACCAACCCACGTAGCACGTTTCCGTTCCTCCCCGCCCTGGAACCGACCACCCCCCACGACAGACGACAACCAGTAACGTGTTCCCCCGTCGGAGGACGGAAGCCTCCCCCGACGGGACCAGGACCGCCGCTACCAGCACTAGCCACCACTACGAAGGGAGGTGACCCGGTGGCCACGTTCCACCCGGGCCAGCAGCCCCACCGGGCCGTGCGTGGCCGGCGCCACGTTCCGGGCCCCGGTCCCGCCGCGCCCCGCCGCACACGGCAGGCGCTCCTCCCCGAGGCCGGGGGTGCGGCAAGGTACACCCTCCCGGTGAGGGCACACGATCCGGAATGCGCGCGCGGAGAGGCCGCCGGAGGTCCCCCCGGACCCCACAGCGCCACCTCCCGGGACCGGAGGAAGCCTCGGGAGCACCATCCCGCCCCGGCCGTTGGGTTCCACAGCGGGAACCCGGTGCGAACGGTCGTGCCCCCGCGGGAGAGAGCGGGTACCCGTACCGACCGGGTCGCCGCGTGTGTCACGGACAGCGGAACCCGCACCGCCAGCAACGGAACCGGGCACGGCACCCGGCATCACGTCCGTCTACTGCAGCGGGCGGACGGCCACACCTACACCAGGAAGGAGGACGGCGCTTCCTCCCCCGTCTGACGGTGGGGGATCCCGCGCCAATCATTCGATGACCGATCCTTCCAACGACGACTTCGAAGAGCGTCTCCGCGCGGCCCTGCGCGCAGAAGCCGACTCCGTGTCCCCTTCTGCTGATGCGTTGGAGAAGATTCGTACCCGGACCGAGCGCAACCGGCTCGCGTTCTGGATACGGCTTCCCTGGCTCCGTCCGCTGCTCGCTGTGGGGGCAACGGTGGCCATCGCGGGATCGGTTCTCGTCGGCACCCCGCAGGTACGTGACCAGATACTCCCGGGATCCTTCACTCCGTCAGCGCACCATCGCCCCACTCCCCCCACGGACACTCTCGGTCACGCGAACAGCGAGACCACGGTCCGGGAGGAGAGCAAACGCGAGGAGCATCAACAACAGGACGGGCCCCCGCCCGAACAGCCGTCTCCTCCCCCGGCGCGGGAAGACAGCGGCGACGACGAGCGGGAGGTGAGCTCCCGCTGCGCCACCGTCCCGCCGGAAACCGACGGTCCGACGACCGCGAGCACTCCCGAGCATGGCGGAACCCCAGGCGAGCGGACATCCGAGTGCGAGCCTCCCCAACAGCCCAGCGGGGAGAGCCCCGACGCGCCGCAGGGGGACGAGAGCGGCGACGACGAGCCCGACGATGGGGGAGAAACGAGTACGAGTCCCACGTCCGAGCCGGAGGAGGACAGCGGCACGTCCCAGAAGGACACGACCCAGCAACCACCGGAATAGCGGACGCGTCCGGTGTCCGGTGCGCCTCTCCCGCCGACGGGCGGACGTGCGGCCTGGGGGTTTCCGTAGCGCGGGACACGGCAGCGCGGCGGCGAGGGTTACCAGCGCTCGCAGCGTGTCTGGAGGACGGAGAGCGCCGCCACCCCGGCCGTGGAGGTACGCAGCACCGTGGGGCCCAGTAGTGACCGCACCGCTCCGGCAGTGTCGAAGGTCCGCAGCTCAGTGTCGGTGAACCCTCCCTCGGGGCCGACCACGAGCACGATCCCACCGGACTCGGCACTGTCCCCGGGCACCACCAGCTCGGACAACCGGTGACCGGATTCCTCGTGCAGGACGATTCCGAGGCCGGAAGCGCTGATCAGGGAAGCTACCCCGTCCGTGGTCGCCGGTTCGGTCACCTCGGGTATGCGGCTGCGACGCGCCTGTTTGGCGGCTTCCCTCGCCGTGGCCCGCCACTTGCCCAACGCTTTGGGGACACGCTCGGGCTTCCATCGGGTCACGCACCGTTCGGCCGACCATGGGACGATCGTGTCCACACCGACCTCGGTCATGCTCTCGACGGCCAACTCTCCCCTGTCTCCCTTGGGCAGAGCCTGCACCACGGTCAGCCAGGGACACGGCACCGGGTCGGTCGCCCGCTCCTCGACCGCGCAGACCAGGGTGTCCTTGCCCACCTCGGTCACCATGCAACGAGCGCGCGTACCCGCACCGTCAGTGAGCTGCACCACGTCTCCGGCGGAGAGGCGACGTACCGTCGCAGCGTGTCGCCCCTCCGCGCCGGAGAGCACCACCCGTTCGGTGTCGAGCTCCCCGGCGCCAGTAACGAAGACCGGAGGTGTCACGCGTTCCCCTCTTGTTTCGCCACGTACCGCATCCCGACTACCGGGAACTGAACGCGCCGCGCAGTTTGGAGAAGAAGTTCCCGTGTCCGGGACTGAACTTGCCGGGCGGGTGGTCCTCGCCCCGCAGCTCGGCGAGCTTGCGCAGCAACGACTCCTGCTCCTCATCCAGCTTGGCGGGTGTTTCGACCTCGACCTGGATCTTGAGGTCACCACGTCCCCCACCGTCAAGGTGCCGGGTTCCGCGGTCCGGGAGCGTGATCACCCGCCCGGAGCTGGTGCCGGGACGCAGGTCGATCTCCTCGGTCCCGTCCAGCGTGTCGATCGTGAGCGAGGCGCCCAGCGCCGCCGCTGTCATCGGGACGGTCACGGTGCAGTGCAGGTCGTCCCCGTGACGTTCGAAGGTCGAGTGGGGACGCTGCACGATCTCCAGGAAGATGTCGCCGCGCGGCCCCCCGTTGGGGCCCACCTCACCCTCACCGGCGAGCTGGATCTGGGTTCCGTCCTCGACACCCGCGGGAATCTGCACCTTACGGGTGACTTTTTCCTGGACGCGACCCTCACCGGCGCAGTCGCCGCAGGGGTTGGTGATGATGCTTCCCTGCCCGGAGCACTGTGGACAGGGACGTGTGGTCATGACCTGGCCAAGGAAGGACCGAGCCACCTGGGACACCTCGCCACGTCCCTGGCACATGTCACACGTGTGGCGCTTACTTCCCTTGGCCGCGCCCTCACCCTGACAGGTGTCGCACAGGATCGCCGTGGGGAACGTCACGTCCTTCGTGACACCGAACGCCGTCTCCGCAAGGTCGAGTTCGACACGCACCTTGATGCTGCGTCCACGGCGGCTGCGCTCGCGGGGGCCGCGGCCTCCGCCCGCCTGTCCACCGAAGAAGGCGTTCATGATGTCGTCGAAGGGGAAGCCCGACGCGCCGAAGCCGCCGGCCGAGCCGCCGCCTCCGCCCCCGGAGGGAGCGAACGGGTCGGCGCCCATGTCGAACATCCGACGCTTGTTCTCGTCGGAGAGAACTTCGTAAGCCTGGGTTACTTCTTTGAAGCGGTCCTGTGTTTCCGAGTCGTCGGGATTGACATCCGGATGCAACTCACGGGCAAGGCGCCGGTACGCCTTCTTGATCTCATCCTGGGTCGCGTCCCGACGCACACCGAGGATCTCGTAATAATCTCTGGCCACTTACTGCCCCGCCAAAATCGAACCGACATACCGAGCCACAGCGCGTACTGCTCCCATCGTTCCGGGGTAGTCCATCCGGGTAGGGCCGACCACGCCGAGCTTGGCAAGCGACTGGTCCCCAGCCCCGTATCCTGCGGAAACGATCGAAGTGGACCTCAGCCCTTCGTGGGAGTTCTCCGCGCCGATGCGTACCGTTAGCATGGACGGATCACCTGCCTCACCGAGCAAACGGATGAGGACCACGTTTTCTTCCAGCGCCTCCAGTACCTCCCGCAGGCTAGCTGAAAAGTCCATCCCTGCGAGATTGGACGTTCCTCCGAGCACCACCTTCTCGTCGCGTTTCTCCACGACGCTCTCCAGCAACTCGGACAGCACTGATGCGGTCATCGGCCGGTCGTCTGGGGGCATCTGCGAGGGAAGCTCAGTCACAGCTGACGGAACGTCCTCTAACCATCTACCCGCCAGGGCCCGGTTCAATACGTGGCCCAGGTTCTCCACGGCCTCTTCCGAGACCTGCTCGGCTCCGTCGACCACCCGCTGCTCCACCCGACCAGTGTCGGTGATGAGCACCATCATCACCCGCTGGTTCCCGAGCGGGACGAGCTCTACGTGCTGCACCGCCGACCGGGTCAGGGAAGGGTACTGAACGATCGCGACCTGCTGGGTGAGCTGGGCGAGCAACCGCACGGTACGCCCAACGATCTCGTCCAGGTCGACGGTTCCGCTCAGGAACGACTCGATCGCACGCCGCTCCGCCACGGACAACGGTTTCACCGTGGACAGGCGATCCACGAACAGACGGTACCCCTTGTCTGTCGGGATCCGTCCCGCACTGGTATGCGGTTGGGCGATATATCCCTCTTCCTCGAGAGCGACCATCTCGTTACGTATCGTCGCCGAGGAAACCCCGAGGCTGTACCGGTCGGCGAGTGCCTTCGAGCCTACTGGCTCGTTCGTAGCCACGTAGTCCTCGACGATGGCACGCAGAACCGCGAGTTTGCGGTCGTCGAGCACGCGCTCACCTCCTGGCACTCTATCGTCTCAAGTGCTAATTCTATGTTGCTGTGCAAAGCCGACGCTGCCCAGGGCGGCTCTCCCGGCCCTCGGGGCAGGACAGCGGACCCCGCGGCGTTCCCGGTTGCCGCGGGAACACCCGTCAGTACGGGCCCGTGTCCGGTCTTTCCCACTGTCCGTTCCCGTTCCCGCCCGGGTGCCATTGCCATACGACGGGCACGGCCGCAACCCCGCTGACACGCGGGCGGGAGGAACCCCGCCTACCAGCGGGACACACGTGTCTCTTCTCATTCATCGCCCGCCGACAACGGCTGTGTTCAGTAGAATCCGCGGCTGTGCGCACGAATCCGGGAAAGAACTATGGCAGCGACGTTCTGGCGGGGGAATGGCGGCGCCCCCGCAGGGGGAGTGTTCCCGAGATCCCCGCCGAGCAGGGGCTGGTCGTCGAGACAGCCGACGAACGGTTCTGCGGTGCCATTGTCGGCTGGGACAAGAACACTGTCACCGTGGAGGACCGGCACGGTAGACAGCGGGTGTTCGACCTGGCCCCCGCGGCCTTCCTGATGGACGGCCGCCCGGTCACGGTGGTCCACCCCGCCCCGGAGGCCACTGGTCCCGCACGCAGCGCCTCGGGGTCACTCGCTGTTCCGAGCGCCCGAGCCCGCGTTGCCAGGGAGAGCCGGATCTACGTGGAGGGTGTGCACGACGCCGAGCTGGTGGAGAGGGTCTGGGGACACGACCTGCGGGTCGAGGGCGTGGTCGTGGAGTATCTGGAAGGGATCGACCACCTTCCCGCGGTGATCGACGAGTTCGCTCCGTCTCCGCAACGGCGGCTTGGTGTTCTTGTGGACCACCTCGTTCCCGGGTCGAAGGAAAGCGCGATCGCCGAGCAGACCCGTTCCGAGCATGTCCTGGTCACGGGCCACCCCTTCGTCGACGTCTGGCAGGCGGTGAAGCCGTCCTCACTGGGAATCAGCGCGTGGCCCGAGGTACCGCGTGGAGTTCCGTGGAAAGAGGGGGTACTCAACGCCCTGGGTTGGGACACGGACCCCCCGACGGCGTGGCGGCGTATTCTCGCCTCGGTACGATCCTTCGCGGATGTGGAACCTGAGCTTCTGGGGCGCGTCGAAGAACTGATTGATTTCGTCACCGATCTCCCAGCGGAGGGGGAGCAGTAGTCTCAGCTGCGAGAAGGGCACTGGTCCGTGCCATGATTCACCCGACGGTTCCGGCATGGTCACGCGGCGCTGGCACCGTGGGTCCTCGTGCGGGGACCGGAGGGACCGCCGGTGGCCTGGTCAGCCGCACACGTCGGTCGTAACCGTTGTGAGCCGCCGGGAAGGGAGGGACCGGTGGAGCCGTTCCAGCCGGCGCGATCCCCGAGCCGAAAGTGTTCTCCCCTCGTCCACCGGTACGTGCTCTGCCCACGGTCACCGCTTGTACCGTCGACAGTCCGGACGACTTCGTCCACACTGCCAGAAAGGAGAAGGGCGTTCCCTCCCCGCCGTGCGCAGCTCGGCCTCACGCCCCGAAACGCTGATGAGTGAGACCCCACCGAACCAACCGCCGCCACAGGAACCGCCCGCCAACGGACATCCCGCTCCCGGCCCGCAACAGCCCGGTGGATATCCGGACCACACGCGGTCGGGGTCCGGGGGGCAGCCGGGGCAGGGCCCTTCCCCGCAACAGCCTCCGCAGGGCTACCAACAACCCGCCCCCAACCACCCGGGGGGGCGCCTACCCGCCACAATCGCCACAGGGCTACGGGCAACCCAGCGGCGGGCAGTACCCGCAACAGCCGCCGCAGGGCTACGGACAACAGCCCGCTCCCAACTATCCGGGAGGCGAGCAGTACGGTTACCCACCACAGCCACCACAGGGCTACGGGCAACCCAGCGGCGGGGCTCCCGCGCCCCAACAGGCGGGAACCGCCGAGGACCCCACCTGGGCCATGCTCGCTCACCTCTCCGGTGTGATCCTGGCGTGCCTGGGATGGTTGCCGGCGCTCGTCGTGTACGCGGCCCGGAAGAACCAGTCGGGCTTCATCCGGAGCCACGCGAGCGAAGCGCTCAACTTCCAGCTCACGCTACTCATCCCCTACGTCCTCTCCACGGTCGTCTACCTCTGGCTCGGAATGTACTTTCCGGACATCTCCTGGATCGGCTCCGTACTCATCGCGGTGTTCTGGGTGCTGTCCATCCTGTTCGGGGTTCTCGCTGCTGTCAGCGCCAACAGGGGGAAGTGGTACCGCTACCCGGTGGCGATCCGAATGGTGAGATAGCTCCCCGCCGCCCAGTGCGGTCGGGGCGGATCAGCCGTGCCGGCGATGTCGGCACGGTGGACCACAGTCCGGTGCTGTGCTCCAGCGCCACGGTTGAAGGAGGAAACACATGGGTTACCCGAACCCCCCGAACTCGCCATACGGGGGGCATGGCGACCAGAACCAGTACCCGGGCGGTTACGCTCCGCCACCGGGAGGGGATCCCGGTTACGGTTCCGGACCGCAGCCCAGCCAGGGTGGTTGGCCGGCTCCCCCACCCTCGGGCCCGCAACAGCCCTATCCGCAGCAGGGACAGCCGGGGCAGTACCAGCAGCAGCCCGGACAGTATCCCGGCCAGTATCAGCAGCCCGGGCAGTACCCGATGCAGTACCAGCAGCCCGGCCAATACCAGTACCAGCAGCAGCCCGGTGGGATGCCCTCCTCGGACGATCGCACGATGGCACTGCTCGCGCACCTCGGCGGCCTGCTGTTCTCCCTGCTCGTTCCGCTGGTGCTCTACCTGGTGAAGAAGGACGAGTCACAGTACATCAAGCACCAGGCGGCCCAGGCGTTCAACTTCAGCGCCACCGTCCTGATCGGCTACTTCGTCTCCGGGTTGCTGTCGATCGTCCTCATCGGCCTCGTGCTGCTCCCGATCGTCATGATCGTCCACCTCGTTTTCGCGATCCTCGCCGCGATGGCGGCGAACAAGGGCGAGTGGTACAAGTACCCGATCGCCATCCCGATGCTGAGCTGAGTGTGGGAAGCCCGTCAGGTCAGTTCACGAACAACGGCGTCCGCCAGTAGCCGTCCCTGCCGGGTGAGCACGGCACGGCCCCGCGCGTGCGCCTGCGGGTCCAACAACCCGTCGTCGACCGCACGGGCCGCCGCCGCTCGCCCGGCGCTCTCCAGCAGGTCCAGGGGGCAGCCTTCGGCGATGCGCAGTTCCAACAGGATCCGCTCGAAGCGCTGCTCCTCCTCGCTGAGGACCTCCCGTGCCTGGCCGGGGCTACGGTTGCCGGCGAGCCGGGAGGCGTAGGCCGCGGGATGCTTCACGTTCCACCACCGGGTTCCTCCCACGTGGCTGTGCGCACCCGGCCCCACACCCCACCAGTCCCCTCCGGTCCAGTACAGCCGGTTGTGCCTGCTCCGCCCCGAGGTGCCGTGCGCCCAGTTGGACACCTCGTAGGGCTGCAGGCCGTGCTCGGTGAGAAGTGAGTCGGCCGTGAGGTAGCGGTCGGCCAGTGTGTCCTCGTCAGTGGGCGAGATCTCGCCGCGCCGCACGCGCGCCGCCAACCGGGTCCCCTCCTCGATGATGAGGGAGTAGGCGGAGACGTGGTCGGGGCCGGCGGCGAGTGCCGCGCGCAGGGACTGCCGCCAGTCCTCGTCACTCTCCCCGGGAGTCCCGTAGATCAGGTCCAGATTGACGTGCTCGAACCCCGCGTCGCGCGCCCATCCGACACAGGTCTGCGGGCGCCCCGGAGTGTGGGTGCGGTCCAGCACCTCCAGAACGTGGGGTTGGGAGCTCTGCATACCGAACGAGACCCGGTTGAAACCGGATTCCCGCAGCCGGGACAGGTACTCGGGGGTGACGGTCTCCGGGTTCGCCTCCGTGGTGACCTCCGCGTCGTCCCGCAGCCCGAACTCGGCGTCGACCGTGGCCACAATCCGGCCGAGGTCGGCCGCGGGCAGCAGCGTTGGGGTGCCGCCGCCGACGAACACCGTACTTACCGGGATCTCGGCCTTCCCGAGTACCTCGCGCGCGAAGCGGATCTCGGCGGCGGCGAGGTCGGCGTACGTCTCACGCGAGGCGGTCGCACTCCCGTCCGCGGAACGCAGCTCCTCCGCGGTGTAGGTGTTGAAGTCGCAGTAACCGCACCGGGTGACGCAGAAGGGGACGTGCACGTACACGCCGAACGGTCGTTCCCCGACCCCGGCGAGCGAGCGTTCGGGCAGGGCACCGTCTTCGGGTACGGGATCGCCGTCCATGGCAACGTTGGGCATACTTCTCAGTGTGGTCCATGCTGGCCACCGCCTCGGTCAGCCGTTCGAGAGCTGTCTCTCCAGCTGGGCGGCCGTGCGTTCCCAGGAGGGCGAGCGGCCGGGGATCCGCAGCACGCGGCGCAGCAGGTCGAGGTCGCGCTCGTAGTAGGCGCGGAAGGCCGCCATCACGGTTATCCCGTGCGCGGGACGGTGTACCACGGTGACCCCGTCCCCGGCGGCGAGGCTCCCCTCCTCGAGCACCCGCAGGTAGACACCCGTCCGTCCCTCCTCGGTGAACCGTTTGGTCCATCCCGCTTCCGCCAGCCATGCCTGGAAGACACCGCACGGTGTCCGAGGGAGTGTGGCCTCCAGCAGAACGGTGCCGACGCGCCACCGCTCACCGATCAGAGCAGCGTTGACGTCGAGGCCGGCTGTGGTGAGGTTCTCTCCGAAGGCACCGTCCCCGAGCCTGCGACCGAGCCGCTCCTCCCACCGGTCGAGCCCCTCGCGGGGATAGGCGTAGACCGCCTGGTCCCGTCCGCCGTGGTGCTCGAGGTCGGCCTGGGAGTCACCCGCGACTCCCTCCTCATACACACCGACGCGGCCTGTCACGGGGGTCTTGTCGATAGCGGTGCGTTTCAGCCGTCCCGCCCAGGCCGCCTCGGCCACCCGGCCAACGTTCACCGACCGCACGACGCTTGGTGGAGCCATGGCGCAAGGGTACGGTGCCGCAGTCCCGGGCGGGAAACGAATTCTTCCGTCCCGGCTAGTCCTGTTTTCGGACGCTTGTCCTGCTGCGCGCCGCCCCGGCACCCCGCCCGGCGGCGTTCCCGCCGGGCGGCGGAGGGTCCGCTCCGCCTCCCTGACCGGCCGTGCCGGGCGGCACCGGAGACGCCGCTCGCGGCGAACAGCGTCTGGGAACAGGCTCTAGGCGGCCTCCTCCGGGACCGCTCCGGTGGAACCGCGCACCACCAGTTCCGGGTCGAAGAGGTACTCCGCGCGGGCGCTGTTGGTGGCGTGGCCGTCGATCCCGTCACACAGCGCGCTGACGGCCGCCAGCGCCATCGACTGCACCGGTTGGCGGACAGTGGTCAGCGGCGGGTCCGTGAACGCCACGAGCTGGGAGTCGTCATAGCCAACCGCCGAGAAGTCCTCCGGAACGGACATCCCGCGCTGGCGTGCGGCACGGATCGCACCCAGCGCCATCATGTCGGATCCGCACACCATCGCGGTGGCGCCCCGCTCCAGTAGCCGGGCGGTCGCCGCCTGTCCGCCCTCTACCCCGAACAGGGACAGTTCCACCATGTCCGTGTCGGACAGGCCGTTGCGTTCCATGGCCGCGTGGTATCCGGCGAGCTTGCGGCGTACCGGTACGTAACGCTCCGGGCCGCTTGTGAAACCGATGCGGGTATGGCCCAGTGCGGCGAGGTGGTTGACCGCCAGTTCTCCCGCCTGCCGGTCGTCGCACGATATGAACACCGCCGGAACATCGTCGCTGTAGCCGTTGACCAGGACGATCGGCAGTCCCTGCGCCGCCAGTCTCCGATAGCGGTCGTGGTCGGCGTTCGTGTCGGCGTGGAGCCCGGATACGAAGATGATCCCGGATACGTTGCGTTCCAGCAGCAGCTCGACGTACTCGTCCTCGACGACACCGCCGGGGGTCTGGGTGCAGAGCACGGGGGTATAACCGTGCCGTGCCAACGCGCTCTCGGCGGCTTGGGCGAACATCGGGAAGACGGGGTTCTCCAGTTCGGGAACGACCATTCCGACGAGTCCGGCGGAACGTTTGCGTAACCGTGCGGGGCGCTCGTAGCCAAGCATGTCCAGGGCGGTCAACACGGCTTTGCGCGTTTCCATCCCCACACCGGGCTTGTCGTTGAGCACCCGGGAAACCGTCGCTTCGCTCACACCCGCGTGCTGTGCGAGATCGGCCAGTCGTGGACCCATGGGAGTACCCTATTCCACTTCCTTCGACACAGTTGTTGCAAATTATGGGTAATCTTGCGCAAGAAATTTCATAGCGCCCGTGAGGTCGCAGGAGGACGTTCATGTCGTTACCAACCGCAGCAGCAACCGCACCGCAGCAGGGGTGGTGGCGCGACGCCGTCATCTACCAGATCTACGTCCGCAGCTTCGCCGATGCCAACGGTGACGGTGAGGGGGATCTTCGCGGCGTCCGTCAGCGCCTCCCCGAGCTCGCCTCCCTCGGCGTGGACGCCATCTGGCTGACCCCGTTCTACGTGTCCCCACTGGCCGACGGCGGCTACGACGTCGCCGACTACCGGGACGTGGACCCCCGCTTCGGCACCCTCGCCGACGCCGACGCCCTCCTGGCGTCAGCCCATGACCTCGGCCTTCGGGTCATCGTCGACATCGTCCCCAACCACACCTCCTCCTCCCACCCCTGGTTCCGGGCGGCGGTCGACGCCGAGCCGGGAAGCCCCGAGCGCGCCCGCTACATCTTCCGTCCCGGTACCGGCCCCCACGGTGAACATCCCCCGAACAACTGGCGCTCGATCTTCGGTGGCCCCGCCTGGACCCGGCTGCGGCGGTCCGACGGGACCCCTGACGAGTGGTACCTGCACCTGTTCGACTCCCAACAGCCCGACCTCGACTGGTCCAATCCCGAGGTCCGGCAGGAGTTCGACGATGTGCTGCGGTTCTGGCTGGACCGCGGTGTGGACGGTTTCCGGATCGACGTCGCCCACGGCCTGGTCAAGGACCCCGCCCTTCCCGACATCGCACCGGACCAGCAGGCCGACCTGCTCGACAGCGAGACCGCGCTCCCCTACTTCGACCAGGACGGTGTGCACGACATCTACCGGCACTGGCGCTCACTCGTCGCCTCCTACCCCGGACAGCGCGCCCTGGTGGCCGAGGCGTGGGTGAACGACGCCCGTCGGGTCGCCCGCTACCTCCGCCCGGACGAGCTCCACCAGGCGTTCAACTTCGAGTACCTGACCGCGCCGTGGGACGCGACGGCGCTGCGCCGTGTCATCGACGCCTCGTTGGAGGCCAACGGTGAGGTGGGCGCCACGACCACCTGGGTTCTCTCCAACCACGACGTGACCCGGCACGTCACCCGTTTCGGCGGTGGCACGACGGGACTGCGCCGGGCGCGGGCGGCGATCCTCCTGACGCTGGCCCTACCGGGATCGACCTATCTGTACCAGGGGGAGGAACTGGGGCTTCCCGAGGTCACCGACCTTCCCGACGAGAGCCGGCAGGACCCCACCTGGCACCGTTCCGGCGGTTCCCAGCAGGGTCGCGACGGGTGCCGCGTCCCGATCCCGTGGGAGGGGACGTCTCCCCCGTTCGGTTTCAGTCCGGACGGCGCGCGGCCGTGGCTTCCCGTACCCGGCGAGTGGGCGGAACTCAGCCGGGCAGCGCAGCGGGACGATCCCGCCTCGACGCTCTCGCTGTACACCAGCGCGCTGCACACGCGCCGCAGGCTCCCCGCGCTCGGTGCCGGTGAGCTGACCTGGACGGCGTCCCCGGCGGGAGTGTTGGATTTCCAGCGCGCGCCCGGTTTCCGGTGCGCCGTCAACCTCTCCGCAGCTCCGGTCGAGCTGGAATCCCGCGGGGACGTCGTGCTCTCCAGCGCCGGGATCACCACCGGGGAGGGAACGGTCACCCTTCCCCCGGACACCGCGGTCTGGCTGCGGAGCTAGCTCGCACGAGCGGCCCGCACGGTTCCGGTCCCCGTCACGGCGCGGGGACCGGGCACCTCACTTCTTCTTGGAGTCCTTCTCCTGTTCGCTGCCCTCGTCGGTGGACAGCGCCGAGATGAAGGCCTCCTGGGGGATGTCGACCCGCCCCACGGTCTTCATCTTCTTCTTGCCTTCCTTCTGGCGTTCCAGCAGCTTGCGCTTACGGGTGATGTCGCCGCCGTAACACTTGGACAGGACGTCCTTGCGCATGGCGCGGATGGTCTCCCGGGCGATGATCTTGGAGCCGATGGCGGCCTGGACCGGGACCTCGAACTGCTGACGCGGGATGAGTTCACGCAGTTTCTTGGCCATCTCCGCGCCGTAGGAGTAGGCCTTGTCCTTGTGCACGATCGCGGAGAACGCGTCCACGATCTCCCCCTGCAACAGGATGTCCACCTTGACCAGGCTGGAGATCTGTTCCCCGGAGGACTCGTAGTCCAGGGACGCATACCCCTTGGTCTTGGACTTCAGCTGGTCGTAGAAGTCGAACACGATCTCGGCGAGTGGCAGGGTGTAGCGCATCTCCACCCGGTCCTCGGAGAGGTAGTCCATGCCGTCCAGGGTGCCCCGCCGCCCCTGGCACAGCTCCATGATGGGACCCACGAAGTCCGCCGGCGTCAACAGGGTCGCCTTGATGACGGGCTCGTGTATCTCTCCGACTTTGCCCTCGGGGAACTCACTGGGGTTGGTGACGGTGACCTCGGTACCGTCCTCCATGAACACCTGGTAGACCACGTTGGGAGCGGTGGATATCAGGTCGAGTCCGTACTCCCGCTCCAGACGCGCCCTGGTGATCTCCAGGTGCAGCAACCCGAGGAAACCGCACCGGAAACCGAAGCCCAGTGCCCCCGAGTTCTCCGCCTCGAACGTCAGCGCCGCATCGTTGAGCTGGAGTTTCTCCAGCGCGTCGCGCAGCACCGGGTAGTCGCTGCCGTCGATCGGGTAGAGACCGGAGAACACCATGGGTTTGGGGTCCTGGTACCCCGGCAGCATCTCGTCGGCGCCGTTGCTGGCCGTGGTGATGGTGTCGCCCACCCGCGACTGGCGGACGTTCTTCACCCCGGTGATGATGTAGCCGACCTCTCCGACCCCGAGGCCGTCCACCCGGGTGGGCTCCGGTGAGATGATGCCCACTTCCAGCGTCTCGTGGGCGGCGCCGCTCGACATCATCTTGATACGTTCCCGGCTTCCGATCCTGCCGTCCACCACCCGGATGTAGGTGATGACCCCCCGGTAGGTGTCGTAGACCGAGTCGAAGATCATCGCCCGTGCCGGAGCGTCGGCCGCTCCCACCGGCGGCGGGACGGTCCGCACGATCTCGTTGAGGACCTCCTCGATGCCGTCCCCGGTCTTCGCGCTCACCCGCAGCACGTCCGAGGGGTCGCAGCCGATGATCCCGGCCAGCTCGGCAGCGTACTTCTCCGGTTGCGCGGCGGGGAGGTCGATCTTGTTCAGCACGGGGATGATCGCGAGGTCGTGCTCCAACGCCAGGTAGAGGTTGGCCAGCGTCTGCGCCTCGATCCCCTGGGCAGCGTCCACCAACAGGATGGCGCCCTCACACGCGGCGAGCGAGCGGGACACCTCGTAGCTGAAATCGACGTGACCGGGTGTGTCGATCAGGTTGAGGTAGTACGTCTGGTCGTCAAGGGCGGTGAACGGCAACCGGACCGCCTGCGACTTGATGGTGATACCGCGCTCGCGCTCGATATCCATCCGGTCCAGGTACTGCTCACGCATGCGCCGGTTCTCGACCACGCCAGTCAACTGGAGCATCCGGTCGGCCAGTGTCGACTTGCCATGATCGATGTGCGCGATGATGCAGAAGTTGCGAATCAGCGCGGGATCGGTCGCGTTTGGCTGTGGCACCGTGCTCCGTTCACATAACACTCGGCGGGCTAGGGTCGCTGCGGTCCCGTGTGGTGCAACGACCACAACGGTCGTCTCCCATGATCCCATGCTCTCCTCGCCCACGTTGCGGCAGTGGAGAGAATGGGACGTGCCACATCAGGCTATGTGACACTCGAACGGACAGGGGACACTGGTGAAATGGCTGCTGAAGCGCATCCTCGCGGGATTCGCAGCTCTCGTCATCGTAGCGGCGGGAGCGGGAGTACTGCTGTGGACCCAGTTCCTGGGAGAGACAGAGCCATGGGCCGTGTCCCAGGGAAACAACGCGGCGTGGCTCAGTGGCGCCTGGGTGTCGGGCGAGCGCAGCCGTGACGACTTCGCCGACCTCCTGCCGCGGATCCGCGAGGGGGAGATCGGCGAACTCTACGTCCACGTGGGGGAGCTCACCCCCGAGGGGGAGCTTCCGCCGGGGAACTACGCGCGGGCGGAGGAGTTTCTGGCATGGACCGAGCAGGAGATTCCGGACGTGGATGTCCTGGGCTGGGTGAGCCGCACCGCGGACAGCTCGTCCATGACCGAGGACCGTTTCACCCCGCAGCAACGTGCCGCGGTCGCCCGTTCCGCCGCCGAGGTACACGACACCGGGTTCGACGGCGTGCATCTCGCGGTACGGCCGGTCACCACCAACGACCCCAGCCTTCCCGACACCGTCGAACGGGTACGCCGCGAGATCGGCGACGACGCCACCCTCTCGGTGCAGGCACAGCACGTGGAGCTGCTCACCGGCATCCGCCTCCCCGCTTTCGCGCTCTCCCGCTCGGAGCGGTTCTGGTCCACCGGCTACGTGAAGCGGGTGTCCGAGCACGCCGACACGGTCGTCCTACCCGGGCACGGGACCGGGATGCCGACCTCCCAGCTCTACGGGGGGTTCATGGTGCGCCAGGTCGAGGAGTCGCTGGAGACGTTGGAGGAGGGTGACACCGCACTGCGTTTCGGTGCCCCCTCCTACAGCGAGGAGCGGTGGGGGGATGCCTCCGCCGCCGAGAACGTGGGCACGGCCGCGGAGGCTGTCCGTGTCGGCATGAGCAGCTACGGCGAACGCGACGACGTCGGCCTGGCGCTCTACGTGCTCGATGACACCGGTGACGAGGACTGGGAAACCTTCGTCGACACGTGGGTGGATCCCTGAGGCGTGGCGGAACGGCCAGGCGGGTGGGACCAACCACTGTCCGGCTCGAGGCATAATGGAAGTCCGTGTCTCGAACGTTCCACGTTCGGTTTGAGCCCTTGGTCTCATACATGTGCGCGCCGACGAGCACAGGGCCTGTCCGCGTATCGGCTGCACGCGGAACGGGCACCCGGGCCGTCGGGGCGGTGATCGAATAGTTATCTGGAGCACGTTTCCGCATGCCCAACATCAAGCAGCAGATTAAGCGCGATCGGCAGAACAAAGAGCGTCACATGCGGAACAAGGCGGTGAAGTCGTCGCTGAAGACGGCGATCCGCAAGTTCCGCCGGGCCGCCGATGCCGGGGATGTCGAACGCGCCACCGCTCTGCAGCGTTCCGCTGCGCGCCAGCTTGACAAGGCCGTTAGCAAGGGCGTTATCCACAAGAACCAGGCGGCCAACCGGAAGAGCGGCATCGCCAAGCGTCTGGAGAAGCTGCAGAGCACCAAGTGAGGTGTTCTCCACCATCGCTGCGGACGATCGGTCGGTAACGGCGGCCGCGAGCCGTGGGACAGCGCCCCGCCCCTTCCACCACGAGTGGATCGGGCGGGGCGCTGTCTGCGTTCCGGCCCAGCCGTGCGCCGGTTTCCCGGCTCTGGGTGGCGGGTGCCCGGAAGCGGCGTGTCCGTACCGGAAACGGTTACGCTGACCCTGTGGAGTACCGTGACTTTCGCCTCGCGCTGTGGGAGGACCCCGTCCAGCGCGACGAGGTGACGTCCTGGGTTGAGGAGCGCCTGGCCGAGCGTGGTGTGCGGCTCCTGCCGCAGCCGCCGCGGGTGCGTGTCCGCCCCTGGTCGAGCACGGCACGGTTCGCCTCCACGGCCGGCCCGGTGTGGTTCAAGGCCAACGCTCCCGGATCCGAGTTCGAGGCCGCGCTCGTCGGTGCTCTGCGCTCCTGGGTGCCGGGGCGCGTCCTTTCCCCGTGGGGGGTCGACGCCAAGCGCGGCTGGACCCTGCTTCCCGAGGGCGGGACGGCGCTGCGCGACCAGATGGTGTCGTTGGACGACACACCGGTGTGGGAGGGAATGCTCGCCTCCTACGCCGAGCTGCAACGGTGCCTGAGCTCCAGCGGCCGTGTTCGCGACCTGGTCGCTCTCGACGTCCCTGACCTGCGTCCCGGGAACGTCGACCGGCATGTGGGTTCCTTCCTCACCGCTCCGGGAGTCGCCCGCGCCCTGGGAAACGACCACAAGGAACTGGAACAGCGACGGTCCCGGATCGCCGCCGACAGCGCGACGCTGCGGGAGGGGCCCCTCCCCTGCTCGCTCGATCACACCGACCTGCACGTGGGAAACGTGTTCCTCACGGAGGGCGGGTACCGGTTCTTCGACTGGGGGGACGCCGCTGTCGCCCACCCGTTGGGAAGCCTGCTGGTTCCCCTGCGTTTCCTCCGCGGAGAGGTCGGAAACGACACTCGTGCCCTCGAGCGCCTCCGGGACGCGTACCTGGAGCCGTGGACCGCCACCGCGCCGGTCCACGAGCTGCGCCGCCTCGTTGCGCCCGCCCTGCGTCTGGGCGCCGTCGCCCGGGCGGTCGCCTGGAGCCGGGCTTTCCCCGAACTCCTCCCTCAGACGGCCGAGACGCAGAACCACAACATCGCCTACTGGTTACGGACCGCTGCCGGTATGGACGACGGTCCGCTCTGAGGCGGGGAGCGCACGTCTCAGTTCCGGCCGCGAGCGGAAGCGATCTCGAGTACGGCGCGTTCCAGGGCGTAGTTGGGGTCGCGTCCCGCCCCCTTGATCAACGCGTCGGTCTCGGCGACGACCCGTAGCGCACGGGCCAGTCCGTCCGGGGTCCAGCCCCGCGCCTGCTGGCGCAGCGTCTTGATCTTCCACGGCGGAACCTTGGCGCGTTTCGCGAGTTCGGCATCGGCGACACCGGGCGGGGGTTGGGCGACGACCGCGATCCCCCGTACCGCCCCGCCGAGCGCGCTGTTGATCAGCACCGGTGCGGTTCCCACGGCCAGTGACCAGCGCAACTGTTCGAGCGCTTCGGGAAGCCGCCCCTCCACGGCGCGGTCGGCCACGGTGAAACCGGAGGCCTCCGCCTTTCCGGTGTGGTACTGGGCCACGGTGTTCTCGTCCACCCGGCCGTCGGTGTCGGCGACGAGTTGTGTACATGCGGCGGCGAGCTCCCGCAGATCGGTGCCGACCGCGTCCAACAGCGCCTGGGCCGCGTCAGCCGTGATCTGGCGCCCCTGTTGGGAGAACTCGTCCCTGATGAACTTCACGCGCTCCGTGTTCTTCGTGAGTTTGGCGCAGTTCAGCCGTTTCGCCCCCGCCTTACTCGCCGCGTCCAGCAGCGCCTTGCCTTTCGCCCCTCCGGCGTGTGTCAGTACCAGCATCACGTCGTCGGCCGGGTTGTGCACGTGGTGGGTGACCTCCGAGGCGATGTCCTTCGTGAGTTCGTGTACCGAGCGTAGGACCACGACACGGCGGTCGCTGAACAACGAGGGGGACGTGACCTCAGCCAGAGTGCCCGCTGTCACCTGCGAGGGCATCAGGTCGTGCACCTCCACCTGGGGATCCGCGGCACGCGCGCCAGCCACGGTTTCGGCGACCGCCCGGTCGACCAGGAGCTCCTCGTCACCGACGACGACGGTTAGCTGAGATACGGAGCTGGAACCCATACCAGCAGCATGCCATCCACCGCCGGGGTCCGGGACCAGTCCACCACGCGGGCACGGTCCGCGCCTCTCACCGCTGCCGACCCCGCCATGTCACAGCCATACCGTCGGCCTGCGGGACGACCGCGATGTCACCGTGTTCGTCCGTCCGGTAGTTGGCTTTGGTCAACGCCCCCAGCAGCCTCCACGTCGCGGGGGCCGGATGGCCGTAGGGGTTGTCCTTCCCGGCAGAGGTGAGTGTGACCCGCGGTCGGGCCGCTGCGAGGAACTTCGGCTCCTGGCCCCCGGCCCCGTGGTGGGGGGTCTTCAGCACGTCCACCTCCCGGATCTCCCGGGTTCCCAGGAGGACACGCTGCTGCTCGCGTTCGATGTCACCGGTGAGCAGAACGCTGACCGGACCCGCGTCCGGGCCGTGTTCCCCGCGCGCGAGCAGGACGACGCTGGCCTCGTTGTCCTGTCCGTCGGTTCCGGGAGGCGGCCACAGCACCTCCAGCTCCCACGGCCCGACCCGCCAACGCTGCCCGCTGGCGGCGGTCCGCCACGAAACGCCCGCGCCGTCCAGAGTCCGCACTGCTTCCGAACCGGAGGGCAGCCGGGGAGCAAGGACGGAACCGACCCTGCGTCCGGAGAGCACGCCCGTGATTCCGCCGGTGTGGTCCGCGTCCCCGTGGCTCAGCACCAGCAGGGGCACGTCGCGTACTCCCAGGTCGGTGAGGCAGCGGTCGACCGCGAGCGGGGCCGGTCCGGTGTCGACCACGACCGCCCGGTCCTCGGCGACGTGGAGCACGAGCGCGTCCCCCTGTCCGACGTCGCAGGCCACGACCGCCCAACCGGCGGGTGGCCAGGGTGGGACGATCCACACGGTCACCACTGCGGTGACGCCCACGGCGGCGAGCAGCGCTGCCAGCACTCTCCGGAAACGCCCGCCCGCGTAGAGGAGAACGAGAAGCACCGTTCCCAGCCCGAGGGCACCGAGCGGGTCGTCCCGCCAGGGAAGAGCTCCGCGCGGAACGCGGGCTCCCACCGCGGCGACAACGCCCGTCCACAGGACGACGCTTCCGGGGACCCAGGCCACGAACGCGGCGGCGGCCGGCCACAGCAGTGCCACACCGGCGACGACGAACCCTCCGACCGTGGCGACCGGCATGAACGGCCCGGTCAGCACGTTGGCGGGTACGGCGACCCAACTGAACTCGGCCGACAGCAGAACCAGAACCGGCGCACAAGCGACGTGCGCGGCGAGAGCGACGGCGACGGCCTCGGCCAACCAGCGGGGTATCCGGGCTGACCACCGGTCGCGCCATCGTGGAGCGAGCACCATGATTCCGCCCGTCGCCAGCACTGACAACGCGAACCCGTAGGAGCGGGAAAGAGCCGGGTCGAACAGCACCAGGCCCAGCACCGCGGCCGCCAGTGAGGCGATCCCCGCCCGCTGGCGGCCCAACGCCAGCGCCAGCAGCGCGATTCCTCCCATGACGGCGGAACGCAGAACGCTGGGTTCGGCACGGGCCACCAGAACGAACACGGCGATCATCCCCGACCCCGCACCGGCCACGAGCCACGGCGGCCAGCGGAACCAACGCCCCAGTGCGAGCACGGCGCCGGTAAGCACCGCGAGGTTGGCTCCCGAAACAGTGAGGAGATGGGTCATGCCGGTGGCGCGAAAGTTCGCCTCCGTCCCCTCCCCCAGTTCGGCGACGTCCCCCACGACAACAGCGGGAAGAAGGCCGTCCGCGGGTTCGGGGAGCGTAGCCGCCGCTTCGCGTAACCGCGAACGCACCTCACCCGCCCACGTCTGTGGCCAGTTGGGCTCCCCCACTCCGGCGGGCGGTCCGCGCACCAGGACCAGACCGGCGACCAATCCCTCCTCAGCGGGAACGATCGTGCCGCGTAACCGGACGGGGTGGCCGGGCAACAGCTCGCTCCAATCCTCTCCCGGAGCCAGCAGCACGACGGGGACCCGGGAACGCACGCGTTCACCGTCGACCTCCACCCATTCGGTCCGGGCTTGGACGACGTACTCGTCACGCCCGGGGATGTTGGGTTCGGCGCGGGGGCGCGGGTCGCGTGTGACCTCGACGCGGAGGCCGACGTCCGCCTCCTGTTCGGCCAGTTCCGGAACAGGACTGGAGTCGACCCCGGCCAGGCGTCCTCCCGTGGCCAGAGCACCGGCGGCCGCGCACACTGTCACGGCCAGTGCGGGCAGTACCCACCGTGTCCCGTGGTGGCGCCGACGCAGTCCCCATGCCAGGAGCGGCACCGCCAGGGAAAGAGCGAGGAGGGACACGGCGGTGGCCACCGCCGTTCGCGTCCCCGCCCCGAGCACGAAAGCGCTACACAGCCATGTTCCCACGGACGGCAGCACCAGACGGAGGTCTGACGGCACGGCCGTGACGGGACCGTCCGTACCCAGCGCGGTCAACCCGTCCCACTCACCCGGACCAGTTCGCTTATGTCAGAGAACCGCGCCTCGCCTATGCCACTGACCTCGTGCAGCTGTTCCACGCTGGTGAACCCGCCGTTCTCCTCACGATGGCCGACGATGCGTTCCGCGAGTACGGGCCCCACACCGGGAAGTTCCTGGAGTTGCTGCGCTGTCGCGGTGTTGAGGTCGAGCGGGGCGGTGCCGTCCTTGCCGCCCACTGCCGGCCCGGGGGCCTCAGGTGCGGGGGCGGGTGTGGCGCCGAGCAGGATCTGTTCACCGTCCACGAGCGGGCGTGCCAGGTTCAGCGTGCCGCTGTCCGCTCCGGCCACGGGGCCACCGGCAGCGTCGACCGCGTCGGCGACTCTCGACCCGGTGGGCAGGGTGTACACGCCGGGTTCGTCGACATCCCCGCCCACGTGCACGACGAGGTCCCCGGTGGGTTCGGGGGACTCCCGCTGTGAGCCCGTGTGGGGCGACAGTCCCGTATCCGGTGCGGGAGACGGTTTCCCGGTGTTGCGGCCCCCGTCCACGGGCTCCGGATCCGGATGCGCGCGGAGGGTGAACCACGCGGTGACGACCATGGCTACGGCGCACACGCCGAGGAGGACGTACAGACCGCTTCTGGTCAGTCCGGGGCGTTCACCGCTGCCGGGGAGGAACCGCTCGGCGAGTTCCCGCAGCCGGGCGCGACCGTGGGGAAGGTCGCTGACGTCGAGATAGCCGGGAGGTGGGGGTTCTGCACCCGGCCGGCCGGTTCCCGCCTCCGGCGGGGTCTCGGCGACGCTCGTGGCGGACGTCGGTTCCGCGCTCTCGCAGGGGCGGGACACGACGGCAACGTCAGGCTCGGACACGGGGCGGCCGCTGTCGCTGTCGCCGGTGCGGACGTAGGGAGGCGGGGGTATGGGCACGTCGTGCGTCAGGGTGGGGTCCTGTTGCGCCGGCGGGTCCGATTCCGTTGCGGCGCCCGTGTGCGGCGCCTCGGCACCGTCCGGAACAAGCGAGTACAGCCGCTGCAGCGCTGTGGCGTCAGCGGCCTCCGCGTTCCTGTGCAGGAGCGACATGGAGCCAACGTTAGAAAGCCGGTGTCTCTCGGGACACCCCGAAACCGTCGGCTGTGGAGATCCGCCTCCGCGCGTCCCCGGCCCGGGCGGGCCGGCAGGGTTCAGCACCCATGAGGCTCTCAGCGGATTGTTTCGCCGCCGCGCCAGACACGTAGCGTGTTGAGCCCGTAGGCCCAGGCGAACGCCCCCTCGTGGTCGGCGTCCCACTGGACTATGTCCGCGTAGCTGCCCGGGGCGAGCATGCCGCGGTCGGTCATGCCCAAGGCGTGCGCACCGCCGACGGTCGCGGCGCGCAACGCTTCCAGGACGCTCATGTTGAACATCGCCACGGCGACCGTTATCGCCAACGGCAGCGACATCGACCCCGACTGCCCGGGGTTGTGGTCGGTTCCGATCCCGACCGGCACGCCGTGGTCGAGCAGGGCCCGGATCGGTGGGCTGTTCCGTTCCTGCAGTGCGGCGAGCGGGCAGGCCACCACCGGTGTTCCCGTCTTCGACAGGGCGAGCACGTCCTCCTCGTCCGTCTCGTCCATCGGGGTCACCGACGAACACTGCGCCTCGGAGGCCATCCGCACCGCACCGTGCCGGGGCTTGGCACAGGCGTGCATGTGTGTCTGCAACCCTGCCGCGCGACCGGCGGCCAGCAGCCACTGCGCGTCCTTGGCGCTGAACTGCTGGTGGTCGCAGAGGACGTCAACGCCGTCCGCCCCGGCCTGAGCGGCGTCACCGAGCCATGTGCCCACTGCTTCGACGTAGTCATGGGGGCGCCCGAAGTACTCGGGTGGGATGGCGTGCGCGGCGAAGAACGTCGCGTGCAGCCGCGGCATACCGGGTTCCTGCTCGAGTGAGCGCAGCAGTCGGATGTCGGCGAGTTCCCCGTCCCGGGTCAGGTGGTATCCGGTCTTGGCCTCGACCGTGGTACATCCGGAGAGCACCCAGTGCCGGAGCCGTTCCCGTACCGCGTTGCACAGGGTCCAGGGGTCCGTTCCCCGGGTGACGGTCACCGTGGAGGCGACACCGCCTCCCGCGCTGGCGATCTCGGCGTGGGTGGCCCCACCGGCCCGCATCGCCACCTCGGCGTACCGGTTCCCCGCGTACACCGGATGGCAGTGCGCGTCCACCAAGCCGGGGGTCACCAGACCACCGCCGAGGTTGTCGACCTCGTCGACATCGACGATGTCCTCGATGACCCCGGGAAGGTACTGGGGAAGCTCCGCCGCTGGCCCCACCCAGGCGATGCGGTCGTTCTTGACCAGCATGGCCGCGTTGCTCAGGAGGTCAGTGCCCGTCCACAACCGTCCGATGTTCGTCAGCAACCGTACGGTCATCGTCTCACCGGCCCACCTGGAAGCATCAGAGACGCCAACTGGGTACTGCGGCGGCGAACCTGTGGCGATAGGCGGGCATAGGCGACCTCGTTCTCGGCTGGGATGGCACGACGGGGAGCGAACAGTGCATCCAGAGCCCCGGCAGCTCACGCTCTCATGCCAATGCGTTAAAACCGTAATCCATCCGACGAGAGGATGTACACCGCACGGCCCGGGGCTCTGGTTCCCCGTCGTGCCGCAGCTAACAGACGGAGGCGGTGAACTCGTCCAGCTTCCCAGCCAACAGTTCGGGCACACGCGCGTGCACGGCCGTGCCCTCACTGGTGTGTTCCTCGGTCAGGACCGTCCCTTCCTCATGCATGCGGGAGAGCAGATCGCCGCGCCGGTAGGGAAGGAGCACCTCCACCTCCCGGTCGAGCCGGGGCAGTGCGTCAGCGGTGGCCGACACGAGGTCGGTTATCCCGCTCCCGGTGTGCGCCGATACCTCAACAGCGTTGGGTTCCCGCGTCCGCAGCTGTTTGAGCGCGATGGGGTCCGCCGCGTCGGTCTTGTTCAGCACGACCACTTCCGGGATGTCCTGGGCGTCGATGTCCCGGAACACCTCGCGCACCGCCGAAATCTGCTGCTCGGGTTCGGGGTGCGAGGCGTCGACGACGTGCAGGATGAGGTCAGCCCGGGCGACCTCTTCCAGGGTCGATCGGAAGGCCTCGATGAGCTGGTGCGGCAGGTGCCGGACGAAACCGACGGTGTCGCTGAACGTGAACAGCCGACCGTCCGGGGTGTGTGCCTGGCGCACCGTCGGGTCCAGCGTGGCGAACAGCTCGTCCTCCACGAGCACCCCGGCCCCCGTCAGACTGTGCAGCAGACTGGACTTGCCGGCGTTCGTGTATCCGGTGATGGCCACGGCAGGAACCCGGCGGGCACGTCGCTGGTCGCGCTTCACGTCCCGGGCCGTGGACATCTGGGCGAGTTGTCGCCGCAGTTTGTCCATGCGCGCGTTGATCCGGCGCCGGTCGGACTCGATCTTGCGCTCACCGGGGCCACGCAGTCCCACGCCGCCGTTACCACCACCGGCACGCCCGCCGGCCTGCCGGGACAGCTTGTCGCCCCACCCGCGCAGCCGCGGGAGCAGGTACGTGAGTTGGGCCAGTTCCACCTGGGCCTTGCCCTCCCGGCTCCGGGCGTGTTGGGCGAAGATGTCCAGGATGAGCGCGGTCCGGTCGATGACCTTGACGTTGATGCTCTCTTCGAGCTGGCGCAGCTGTCCGGGGGTGAGCTCCCCGTCGCAGACCACGGTGTCGGCCCCCGTGCTGTTGACGATGTCACCCAGCTCCGAAACCTTGCCCCGGCCCACGTACATCGCTGGGTCCGGTTTCGAACGGCGTTGCGTCAACCCGTCGAGCACGGTCGCACCCGCCGTCTCGGCGAGCTGCTTGAGTTCCGCGAGAGAGTTGTCGGCTTCGAGTTGGGTACCCGTGGTCCATACTCCGATGAGCACCACACGTTCCAGGCGCAGGGAGCGGACCTCGACCTCGGTGACGTCGGTGAGCTCGGTGGAGAGCCCAGGAACGCGGCGCAGTGCCTGGCGCTCGGCAAGGTCCAGGTCACCCTGTCCGGTTGCCACGAAACCGCGGTTGTCAGTAGTAGTCATATCCCTCCGGTAAGGGCAACACCGTGCTGCTGTGGGTTGTTCCCGCGGATCATGGCATGTCAACCCGTACGCCACACCCCGTTTTCCCGCCGAGCGTGTCCCACACCACGGCCACATCCGCACAAGCTGCGCGAGACAGTCAAAAATGAGCCAAATTTTTCCAGAAACTTAGCGTTTCTTTTTTTGAAAAGAAAATTATACAGTACATGAGAGTCGTGCAACGTTGACCACGACCGGCACGGAAGAGTAGCGTCGGATTCCACATACCAAAACCTATTTTCGTGTTGTGGAAGGTTTTACATGGGCGCCACTGACAGGGTCGAGATCACCGGCCCCCTACACGAGCGGTACGAGGAGATCCTCACCAACGACGCGGTCGAGTTCATCGCCGACCTCCACCACATGTTCGAGGGGCGGCGCCAGGAGCTCCTGACCGCGCGCACACGTCGCCAGGAACGGATATCCGCCGGCGCGGACCTGGACTTCCTTCCGGAGACCCGCGACATCCGCGAGGACCCGAACTGGACCGTCGCTCCCCCCGCTCCCGGGATCACCGACCGTCGCGTCGAGATCACCGGGCCGACCGACCGGAAGATGACGGTCAACGCGCTCAACTCGGGGGCCAAGGTGTGGCTGGCCGACTTCGAGGACTCCAACGCCCCCCTGTGGGAGAACATGGTCGAGGGCCAGCTCAACCTGCGGGACGCGCTGGACCGCACGCTCGACTTCACCACTCCCCAGGGCAAGAGCTACGCGCTCAACGACGACTCCGAGCTGGCCACCATCGTCGTCCGACCGCGCGGCTGGCACCTGGACGAGAAGCACATCCTGGTCAACGGCCAACGTGTCTCCGGGGGACTCGTCGACTTCGCCCTCTACTTCTTCCACTGCGCCCAGCGCCAGCTCGACAAGGGCAAAGGCCCCTACTTCTACCTGCCCAAGATGGAGAGCCACCTCGAGGCGCGGCTGTGGAACGACATCTTCGTGACCGCACAGGAGAAGCTCGGTATCGAGCGCGGCACGATCCGGGCCACCGTGCTGATCGAGACCATCCCCGCCGCGTTCGAGATGGAGGAGATCCTCTACGAACTGCGCGAGCACTCGGCCGGCCTCAACGCCGGACGTTGGGACTACCTCTTCAGCGTCATCAAGACACACCGCACCCGCGGCCGGCAGTTCATGCTCCCGGAACGTAACGCGGTCACGATGACCGCACCGTTCATGCGCGCCTACACCGAACTCCTCGTCAGTACCTGTCACCGCCGGGGAGCGCACGCCATCGGCGGCATGGCCGCGTTCATCCCGAGCCGCCGGGACGCCGAGGTCAACGAACGCGCCTTCGCCAAGGTCCGCGAGGACAAGACACGCGAGTCCACCGACGGTTTCGACGGTTCCTGGGTCGCCCACCCGGACCTCGTCCCCGTGGCACGCGAGATCTTCGACCGTGTCCTCGGCGACCGTCCCAACCAGATCGACAAGACGCGCGAGGACGTCGCCGGAACGATCAAGCAGGGGGACCTGCTCTCGGTCAACACCGCACAGGGCGGCATCACGGAGGCCGGCCTGCGCAACAACGTCAGCGTCGGTCTGCAGTACCTGGCGTCCTGGCTCGGCGGGAACGGCGCCGTCGCCATCTTCAACCTGATGGAGGACGCGGCGACCGCGGAGATCTCCCGCTCCCAGATCTGGCAGTGGCTGCACAACGACGTCACCCTGGACGACGGCCCCCGGGTCACCCGGGAACTCGTCCAGCGCATCGTCGACGAGGAGCTCGCCAAGATCCGCGAGGCGGTCGGGGAGAGCTTCGACACCGCCCTGTACCAGCGCGCCACCGAACTGTTCACCGAGGTCGCGCTGGCCGACGAGTACGCCGACTTCCTGACCCTTCCCGCCTACGAGCGGATGCCGTAACGTCGGAGGCACCAACTCCCGGCAGGACCGTGTCCGGCCAACGGAACGGTGCGCGGTGGCGCCACCAGGCGCGGTCCTGCCGGCCGCCGGTGTGACGGAGCGGAAGGGCCGGACTCGCGATGCCGAATCCTGTCGACACGTTGACCCCGCGGCTGCGCGCGATCTGCGGGGACGAGGGCGTGATCACGGACAGCACCCGTCGGCGCACCTACGAGAGCGACGGGCTGGCGTACCACGCGGCCCAGCCCGGTGTGGTCGTGCTTCCCGACACGCCGGAGCAACTCGTCGAGACGGTGCGGGTCTGTGCCGAGCACGGTGTTCCCTTCGTTCCCCGGGGGGCCGGGACCGGTCTTTCCGCCGGCGCGCTGCCCAACAGCGACGGCGTTCTCATCGTCACGTCGCGCATGCGGCGCATCCGCGAGATCGACATCGAGAACGAGTGCGCCGTCGTGGAACCGGGCGTGGCCAACCTCGACATCACCAGGGCTGCAGCACCGTACGGCTACTACTACGCGCCCGACCCTTCCAGCCAGCAGGTGTGTTCGGTCGGCGGCAACGTCGCGGAGAACTCCGGCGGCGCCCACTGCCTGAAGTACGGCTTCACCGTGAACCACGTCCGGGGCGTACGCTTCGCCACGCCCCAGGGGGAACTGGTCAGCCTGGGCGGTAAGGCGGTGGAGGCGCCGGGCTACGACCTGCTCGGCGCGTTCGTCGGCTCGGAGGGGACCCTCGGTATCGCCACCGAGGTGACCGTGCGGCTGGAACGCACCCCACAGCAGGTGAGCACGGTACTGGCCGCGTTCACCTCGATGGATGCCGGCGGGGAAGCCGTGTCGGCGATCATCTCCGCCGGGGTTCTCCCCTCCGCCGTCGAGATGATGGACGCCCTGTCGATCGAGGCCGCCGAGACCGCCGTCTCCTGCGGTTACCCTCCGGGCGCGGAAGCGGTCCTGATCGTGGAGCTCGACGGTCCCACCCCGGAGGTGGAGGCCCAGTTCGCCGAGGTCGTGGCGCTGTGCCGTTCCGCCGGCGCCTTCGAGACACGTACCGCCAGCGACCCGGAGGAACGCGCGCGCATCTGGAAGGGGCGCAAGTCGGCGTTCGCGGCCATGGGCCGTATCAGCCCCGCCTACATCGTGCAGGACGGGGTCGTTCCGCGGACCGCGCTGCCGGAGGTGCTGCGCCGGATCGGGGAACTGTCGGCGGAGTCGGGAGTGCGGGTCGCCAACGTGTTCCACGCCGGCGACGGCAACCTGCACCCCTTGGTCCTGTTCGACGACTCCGAGCCCGGCGCGACCGAGCGGGCCGCCGAGGTCTCCGGGGCCATTCTGGACCTGTGCATCGAGCACGGAGGGTCCATCACGGGCGAACACGGTGTCGGCGTGGACAAGGCGTGCCAGATGCCGCGTATGTTCTCCCCTGCGGATGTGCGGACCATGGAGCGCTTCCGCGCCGCGTTCGATCCGGCGGGCATCGCCAACCCGGAGAAACTCCTGCCCACTCCCCGGTTGTGCGGCGAGCGTCCGGGGGTACGGAAAACCGAGCACCCCCTGGTGTCCGACGGATCGGCGGAACTGTTCTGACGACGGAAGGGACCGTGGCGGCCGATGGAGACGCGCCCCCGCACCGAGAGGATCACAGCCGAACTGGAAGCGGACGGGGTCCGGGTCCGGCCGGCTGGAGCCACCGACACCGCGGGAACCGCCGCAGCGAGCCACGTCTGCACCCCGCCGGACGCCGAGGCGGCGGCGTCGCTCCTCGCCACGGCCCAGCGGCACGACCTCTCCGTGGTCGCCCGAGGCAACGCCAGCAAGATCGACTGGGGGTACCCGCCGCGCCGGTGTGACCTCATCGTCGACACCACCGCCCTCACCGGGATCTCCCACGCCTCCGGCGACCTCATCGTCCAGGCGGGGGCGGGAACACCGGTGGCCGAGCTGCAGGAGGAACTGGCCCGTGCCGGCCAGCGGCTCACCGTGGACACCGCGATCCCCGACTCCACCGTGGGCGGACTGGTCGCGGCCGGGGTGTCAGGGCCCCGCCGGATGCTGCACGGCCCCGTACGCGACCTCATCATCGGCATGACCACGGTCCGATCCGACGGGGTCCTCACCTCCTCGGGGGGCACGGTGGTGAAGAACGTGGCCGGCTACGACCTGGGCAAACTGCACACCGGCGCGCTGGGGACCCTCGGTCTGCTCACCTCGGTGACGTTCCGTCTCCACCCGCTTCCCCCCGCCTCCCGTCTCATCACGGCGGAACGGGTCGCCCCCGCTCACCTGCGCTCCCTGCTCGCCGACATCCGCGCTTGCCAAGCCGTTCCCGCCGCCGTCGAGCTGGACTGGCCCGCGGGGGCCCCGCCGGGCCTGCACGTGCTGGTGGAGGGAAGCAGCGGAGGAATCGACAGCCGGGCAGCGGACATAGCCGGGTTGATGGACGGCTCCACTGTCACCGACGAACTCCCGGAATGGTGGGGACGCCTTCCCGGCTCCCCGAAGGACACCGTGCTGAAAACCACTGTCCCGTTGTCCGAGGCACCGGCAGCGGCGGCCGCCCTCCGCGACGCCGGACGCGACGCCGGACTGGACGTCGGCGTTCGCGGTTCGGCCGGAGCCGGCGTGTTGTACGCGGCCCTGCCCGGCACGGCCGATCCCGCCACCGCCGCGTCGGTTCTCTCCCGCGCCCGGGATTCCCTTCCCGACGGGGCTCTCACGGTCCTGCGCGCCTCCCCGGAACTGCTGGAGCACGGAGTGGACCTCTGGGGGGATGTCTCGGGGTTGGAACTGATGCGCGCGGTCAAGGACCGCCTCGACCCGTGCCACACACTCGCACCCGGGCGCTTCGCGGGCGGTATCTGATGCGCACGCCACGACCGACTGGGAGGACCAGGTGAACCACCCGACCCCGCCCTCACCGGACGAACGGGCCTTCAACGACCTGCTGAGCGACTGTGTGCACTGCGGCTTCTGCCTGCCGACGTGCCCCACCTACGCGCTGTGGGGCGAGGAGGTGGACTCACCGCGCGGCCGCATCCACCTGATGGGGCAGATCGAGCAGGGCGACGTACTGAACGAGGCCGCCGTCCAGGCCTTCGACAACTGTCTGGGCTGTCTGGCGTGCGTGAGCTCGTGCCCCTCCGGTGTCGCCTACGACGCGCTGATCGAGACCACCCGCGCCCGCGTCGAGGAGGAGCACACCAGAAAGGCCGCGGAACGCCTGCTGCGTGCCCTCATCTTCGCGCTGTTCCCGCACCGGAAACGACTGGACCTCCTGCGCGGCCCCATGCGGGCGTACCAGAGCAGTGGTCTGCAGCAGCTGGTGCGCCGATCGGGCCTGCTGGAACGCCTCTCCCCCTCGGTGGCCACGATGGAACGCATCGCCCCGCCACTGCCGAGCCGCGTTCCCGCCCTGCCCGAACGTGTCCCCGCTCGCGGCCGGCGCAGAGCCGTGGTGGGGATGCTCACCGGTTGCGTACAGGGGTCGTTCTTCCCCCAGGTCAACACGGCGACCGCCCGGGTGCTGGCGAGCGAGGGGTGCGACGTGGTGGTTCCCCGCGACCAGGGCTGTTGCGGTGCGCTGTCGGCGCATGCGGGACGCCCGCGGGAGGCCGCCGATTTCGCGCGCGCCACCGTCGAGACGTTCGAACGCGCCGGGGTCGACGCCGTCGTGGTGAACTCCGCCGGCTGCGGCGCGACGATGAAGCACTACGGCCGCGTACTGAGGCAGGAGGGGGACGACACGTGGGCGCGACGCGCCGAGGCGCTCGGCGCCGCCACCGTGGACTTCTCCGAGTACCTGGCGGACCTCGGGCCGCGGGCCGAGCGCCACCCGTTACCGGTGACAGCGGCGTACCACGACGCCTGCCATCTCGCGCACGGGCAGGGGGTGGCCGACCAGCCGCGCCAGCTCCTGCGCTCCGTACCGGAACTGGAGGTGGCCGAACTGCCCAACCCGGAGATCTGCTGCGGTTCGGCCGGCGTGTACAACCTGCTGCAACCGGACACGGCGGCGCAGCTCGGCGACCGCAAGAGCGAGGATGCCCGCGCCACCGGCGCCGGACTGCTCGTGGCTGGGAACCCCGGATGCTCGCTGCAGATCGCCTCGGCCGTGAAGCGCGCGGGCGGTTCGATCTCGGTCGCCCACACCACCCAGGTTCTGGACGCCTCCATCCGCGGCCTGGCGTCGTCGGCCCTGGTTCCGGGAACACCGACGACAACCGCCGACTAGGGCCCTGTTCTGGTGGATGCTGTTCGTGGCGAGCGGCGCGGCCAGCGCCGCCGGACGACGCCGGGGAGGGAGGCAGAGCGGCCCCTCTGCCGACCGGCGAGAACGCGGCCAGGCGGTACGGGGAGCACCGCGTAGCAGGACAAGCGTCCACCGAACAGGTCCTGGGACGGAGCGGCCTCAGACCAGGGCGGTGTCGCCCTCGGCCACGATCTCCGCCGGGCCACGCAGCCGGGCTCCGTCGGCGTCCAGAAACACCACGCACTCCCCGCCCGGTACCCGAACCCGCCAGGTGGCCCCCTCGCCGCGGGGCGTCGCCGCCGCGGCGGCGGCCACGATGCCGGTCCCGCACGAACGGGTCTCCCCCGACCCGCGCTCGTACACCCGCATCTCCAGCACCCCCGGCTCGAGCTGGCTGAACACCTCCACGTTGCCGCCCGCGGGGAACTGGGCGGGGTCCAGCCGCGGCGGTTCGCCCAGGTCGATCCGGTCGACCCCGCCACGCACCTCACACGCCAGGTGGGGGTTGCCCACCGACACCACCCGACCGTTCAGGGAACTCCCGTCCAGCACGGCGCTCCCGGGACCGTCCACCTCGACCGGCCCCATGTCCACGGTGACGTCGCCGTGCTCCTCGAGTGTCACCTCCCGCGCGCCGGCCCGGGTGCCGATGCGCAGGAAACGCTCCGTGGCGAGTCCCGAGTCGCGCAGGTACCGGGCGAAGACGCGGATACCGTTGCCGCACATCTCCGCGAGACTGCCGTCGGCGTTGCGGTAGTCCATGAACCACGGGCAGGTGTGGGAACCGACACCCTCCGGGAGTTCCTCGTCCAGCACGCTCGTTCGGATGACCCGCAGCACCCCGTCGCCGCCGATCCCGGACCTGCGGTCACACAGCGCTGTGACGGCGGCCGGGGTGAGATCCAGCTCCCCGTCCGGGTCGGGCAGGATCACGAAGTCGTTCTCGGTCCCGTGTCCCTTGGCGAATCGCATGGGCACATCCTAGATCCCAGCACTGCCAGACTGGGACCCGTGAGCAGTTCGAACAATGTGATCGCCGTCGTGGGTCCGACAGCATCCGGAAAGTCCGATCTCGCCGTAGAACTGGCCCTGCGCCTCGACCCTCCCGGTGAGGTCGTCAACGCCGACTCCATGCAGCTCTACCGCGGGATGGACATCGGCACCGCGAAACTCCCCGTCACGGAGCGCCGGGGGGTCCCGCACCACCTGCTGGACGTGTGGGATGTGACCGAGGCCGCCGACGCCTCCCGCTACCAGCGGATGGCGCGCGAGCGGATCGACGAGGTGCGCTCCCGGAACCGCGTCCCCATCCTCACGGGCGGGTCGGGGCTGTACATCCGCGCGGCGCTGGACCATCTGGAGTTTCCCGGGACCGACCCCCAGCTCCGCGCCTCGCTGGAGGACACGCTGGCGACCGTGGGGCCGGAACAGTTGCACGCCCGGCTCGCGGAGCGCGACCCGGAAGCGGCCCGCTCGATCCTGCCCAGCAACGGCCGGCGGATCGTGCGAGCGCTGGAGGTGGTCGAGCTCACCGGGCGCTCCTTCACCGCCACCATGCCCGAGCACGTGGCCTACTACCCGTGCCTGCAGATCGGCCTGTCCGTCCCCCGGCCCGAGCTGGACGAGCGTCTCGAACGGCGGGTGCACCGGATGTGGGCCTCGGGGCTCGTCGCCGAGGTGCGTGAGTTGGAGGAGCGGGGGCTGCGGGAGGGACGCACGGCCTCCCGGGCACTGGGCTACCGGCAGGTGCTGTCCTTCCTCTCGGGCGAGTACGGCGAGGAGACGGCCCGGGAGGAGACGGTGCGTGCCACCCGCCGCTTCGCCCGCCGCCAGGAGTCGTGGTTCCGCCGCGACCCGCGCATCCACTGGCTCCCCTACGACGCTCCCGACCTGACCGAACGAGCGTTGGCGATCGCCGCCGGCTGACGCGGGTCAGGCGGGTTCGGTGAGACCGGCCTCTCCCCTGCTCTCACCGCCCGTCCAGCAGAGGGCGGGCGGGTTGCCAGGTTCCTCCCTGCCTCCTGGCGGCGATCCCGGACAGGGCTTCCAGAACCACCCGGTTGCCCAGCAGTGCTGTGATGTCCGCGTGGTCGTAGGGCGGGGCGACCTCGACGACGTCCACACCGGCCACCGGCAGCTCCACACACACCCGGCGTACGGTGTCCAGCAGCTCGCGGGACGTCATGCCGCCGGGCTCGGGCGTTCCGGTGCCCGGTGCCATCCCGGGGTCGACAACGTCGACGTCAATCGAGAGGAACACGGCGTCGCAGTCGTCCATCGCGAGTGCGGACGCTTCACGGACGCACGTGTTCAGGCCGCGGTCGAGGATCTCACTCATCTCGTAACAGCGCATTTCCTGCCGTGCCATCCAGCCCAGGGTTTCCGGTTCCGGCCAGTACCCACGCAGGCCCAGCTGGACGAAACGGTCACCGCGTACCGCACCGGACTCGATGAGGCGCCGCATCGGCTGCCCGTGGCCGTGCAGCGCGCCGAACGCGATGTCGCCGGTGTCGGCGTGCGCGTCGAAGTGGAGGACCGATACGCGGCCGAACCCGTAGTGGCGGGCGACCCCGGTGACGTCCGGCAGGGCGATGGTGTGGTCGCCGCCCAGGACGACCGGGACGGCGCCGGCCGCGGTGACGGTGTGGACCGCGTCCTCGACACGCCGGATGCTGGTCTCTATGTCGCCGGAGAAGCACTCCACGTCGCCCGCGTCCCGCACGTCGACGTCGCGGAGCGCGTCGGTGCGCAACGCCAGGTGGGGGCGTGTGCCGTCGTGGGGCTTGTAGTCGGTCCCGCGCATCGCGCTGGGGCCGAACCGGGTACCGGGACGGTGGGACGTACCACCGTCGAACGGAGCGCCGAGGACGACGATCTCCGCCCCCCGCAGGCTTGCCGGATCGCTCATATCGCACCGGTCGATACCCAGGAACGTGATGTCGGGGCCGAACATGGGTCCGTAACGCGCCACGGTCACTCCTCTGCCGGGAACGGAACAGGAGTTCCGAATCCTACGGCCAAGGGGAACGGGCGGGGAATCCCTCTCCCGCCGTGCCGTGTTCCCGGCGTCGCCGCAGCGGCGGCTCAGCTCCACAGGGCGGCGAAATAGCCCACGCCGTAGGGGGCCTCGTGCGCGAGCAGTTGTCCGTGCAGCCCCGCTCCGCGTGCCGCGCCGGCCAGCGTTTGCCAGGCGGGCCTTCCCCCGGCCATCAGCTCCGCCGAGAGCTCCGGCTCCAATCCCGCCAGCGTCTCCGTGTCCGCTGCGTCCAGGGAGCGCGCGACCATGGTGTCGAACGCGGCGGCCCGCTCGTCGAAGGGGCCGGGGGCGTTCTCCGTGCGGCGGGCGCTGCCGTCCCCCATGACCAGCGCCGCGACCCGGGGCGCGGCGGACGCGAGTTCCGCACCGCGGGACAGGCACTCCTCGGGCGGTTCGTCCGCGGCGATCTCCAGGTAACGCGCGGGTGCGGCCGAGGCGCGCTCGCAGAGCCAGCGGGCCACAGTGAGTGACAGCGGCAGGACCGGTGGCGGCGGTCCGACCTGGAGGGAGACGCCGTAGTCGGCGAGGCTGCCTCCCGTATCCGCCGCGTGCCACTGGCTGCGTTGTCCGGGCCCCAGCGCCACGAGCGTGTCGGGGGCCGTGGTGAGCAGCGAGCTCACGGCCCGGTCGCAGGCGCGGCGCAGCTGGGAGGCCTCCCCCGCGGCTCCCTGAGCGACCTCCGGAAGGAGTAACGGCGGGTACGGGCATACGGCGGCTGCGACCAACACACGACGAGGATACCGGCCGGTACCGTCGCTGGTTCACCAGGGACGGTACCTCCGTCGGGGCAGCGCCGCGCCTGACGGAGAGCCTCCGCCAGCAGGGCCGGTGTTCCACCACGGCTGCGCACGCAGCGTGGTGTTGCGCTCAGGTGTTGCAGCAACCGCCCGCCGCGGCCGGCTCCTCCCGGGGCGCCCCGACGGTGGGCATTCCCAGCATGACGCCGGGTTGCTGCGGCTCCCGGCCGTTGCGGGCCGCCCACACGTCACCGGAGGGGGTGCGGCGTACCGAGCGCACGCCGGAGTCCGCGATCAGGTGGTGCGGCGCCCCGTGGGTCACCCCGACGGTGACCATGTCGCCGGGACGGATGGTGGTGTCCTCGTCGACGGCGAAGTGGACCAGCCTGTTGTCGGGTGCGCGTCCGGAGAGACGACGTCGCACGTTGTTCTTGCGCCCCTCGCCCTCGCTCACGAGCACCTCCAGCTCACGGCCGACGAGCTTGCTGTTCTCCTCGGCGGAGATGGACTCCTGCAGCGCGACGAGGCGCTCGTAGCGTTCCTGGACCACCTCCTTGGGGAGCTGGCCCTCCATCTCGGCCGCCGGGGTACCCGGCCGTTTGGAGTACTGGAACGTGAACGCCGAGGCGAACCGCGCCTCACGCACCACGTTCAGCGTCTCCTGGAAGTCCTCCTCGGTCTCTCCGGGGAAGCCCACGATGATGTCGGTGGTGATCGCCGCGTGGGGCATCGCCTCGCGGACCTTGCGCACGATGTCGAGGAAACGCTCCTGGCGGTAGGAGCGGCGCATCGACTTCAGTATCCGGCTGGAGCCGGACTGCAGCGGCATGTGCAGCTGCGGCATGACGTTGGGGGTCTCGGCCATGGCGTCGATGACGTCGTCGGTGAAGTCCCGCGGGTGGGGCGAGGTGAACCGGACGCGTTCCAGCCCGTCGATCTCCCCGCAGGAACGCAGCAGTTTCGAGAACGCCTGGCGGTCCCCGAACTCCGCACCGTAGGCGTTGACGTTCTGCCCCAGCAGCGTCACCTCGACCGCGCCCTCGTCGACCATGGTGCGCGTCTCGGCGAGGATGTCACCGGGGCGGCGGTCCTTCTCCTTCCCGCGGAGCTGGGGAACGATACAGAAGGTGCAGGTGTTGTTGCAGCCGACCGAGATCGACACCCATGCCGCGTAAGCGGACTCCCGCCGGGCGGGCATCGTCGAGGGGAAGGACTGGAGGGACTCCTCGATCTCGACCTGGGCCTCGCGCTGCACACGCGCGCGCTCCAACAGCGTCGGCAACGACCCGATGTTGTGCGTTCCGAACACGACGTCCACCCACGGCGCGCGCCGTGCTATCTCGCCGCGGTCCTTCTGGGCCAGGCACCCCCCGACGGCGATCTGCATCCCCGGGTTCGCGTCCTTGGTCGGACGCAGGTGTCCGAGGTTGCCGTAGAGTCGGTTGTCCGCGTTCTCGCGGACAGCGCACGTGTTGAAAACGACGACGTCAGCGGGGCCGTCGCCGGCCGCGCGTTCGTACCCCGCGTCCTCCAGCAGGCCGGACAGCCGCTCGGAGTCGTGCACGTTCATCTGGCAGCCGTATGTGCGAACCTCGTAGGTTTTGGAGCCGCGCTGTTCACCCATAGTCTCCAGGCTAACGGCGCGCGGGTGCCTCCAGGGCCGCGTGTGCCGGGGGCGGTGACGGGGAGGCTCACCCCCTCGCGCCGTCGGCCGCGCCGACTCGGGTGGACACGGAGCCTCCGCCGGTGCTGCGGCTCGTCCACCAGTGCCGGGCGAGTACCAGCGCCGCCACGGCGCCTCCGACCAGGTCGGCGCGCCAGTCACCGTGCAGGAGGGCCAGCCCCGCCCCGGCCACGGGGATCCGCAGTATCCAGCTGATCGGCGCGTTGACGTAACCGACCACCGCGACACCGACGAGGCTCGCGCCCAGCAGGCCGGTGCCGACGGCCAGGGTGCCGCTCGCCCACGTCACCCCCTGCAGCAGCAGTTCGGGGGAGAGGACGAACATGAACGGGACGACGAACCCGGACACGGCGATCCGGACCGACTGCACCCCTGTCCGGATCGGATTGCCGCCGGACACCCCGGACGCCGCGTAGGCGGCGAGGCAGACGGGCGGCGTGATGTCCGCCATGACACCGAAGTAGTACACGAAGAGATGCGCCATGAGCAGCATCGCCGTTGTCGGCTCGGAGGCGTCCTGCTGCAGGATCGTGATGATGGCCGGCGCGGCCAGCGTGGCGGTGATCACGTAGTTGGCCGTGGTGGGAAGCCCGATCCCCAGGATGAGGCAGGCCAGCATCGACAGCACCATCGTGGGCAGCAGCATCCCCTGCCCGAGGGTGACCAGACCGTTGCTGAGTTTGAGCCCGAGCCCCGTGAGCGTGATGACACCGGCGATCATGCCGGCGGTGGCGCAGGCGATGATGATCGGCAGCGCGATGCGGGCCGCGTCGACCAGTCCCTCCAGCAGGGACCACGGGGTCAGTTTGTCGTCCATCCCGTGCCAGCGGCGGAGCGCCGCCGTGACCACCTGCGCGAGGGCGTTGACTCCGACGGTGAGGGCGATGGCGCCCATCGCCGCGAATATGGGTGAGTACCCCACGGACAGCAGCGTGAAGATCCCGACGATCGGGAGGAGGAGGTAGCCCTTGCTGGCGAGGAGGTGCCGCAGGTCGGGCAGTTCCCGCCGGGGGATGCCGCGGATCCCCAGCCGTTTCGAGTCGAAGTGGATCACCACGAACTGCGCGGCGAAGAACAGCACGGCGGGCACGGCAGCGGCCACGATGATCTGGATGTAGGCGAGCCCGGTGAACTCGATCATGATGAAGGCCGCCGCTCCCATGATGGGCGGCGCGAGCTGGCCTCCCGTGGAGGAGGCCGCTTCCACCGCTCCCGCGTACTCCGACCGGTACCCCGAGCGTTTCATCATGGGGATCGTGAACGCGCCGTTGCTGACGGTGTTGGCCACCGAACTCCCGGTGATCGTGCCGGTGAAAGCGCTGGTGACGACGCCGACCTTGGCGGTCCCGCCCGTCGCCCATCCGGTGCTTCCCAGAGCCAGGTCGGTGAAGAACCGCTCCATTCCGGTGCGTTGCAGCATCGCGGCGAAGATCAGGAAGAGGAAGATGAACGTCGCCGATATCCCGATCGGTGTACCGAACACCCCCTCGGTTCCCAGGAACACGGTGGAGATGATCCGGTCGAGGGTGTAACCACTGTGGAACAGGAAGCCCGGGAGGAAGGGGCCGAAGTAGGCGTAGGCGAGCATCGCACCGGCGAGTACGACCAGGGCGGTTCCCAGGACGCGCTGGGTCGCCACCAGGACGAGCAGGATGCCGACGGTCGCCACCGCGACGCTGTCCGGCGCGATGAGCCCCGCCGTCTCGAGGATCTCCTCGTGGGAGAAGAACATGTAGGCCCCGCAGAGCAGCCCCAGCAGCGACAGGACGAGATCGCCGGCCGGGACACCCAGCAGACTCCACGGCAGGTACCGGACGGCCTGCACGACCACCAGCACCCCCAGGGACGGGGCGAGGACGTACCACTCGGCGACGCCCGTCGCCGCGAGGTAGGCGAGCAGTGCCGCGCCCGCGGCGGTCAGTCCCCAGCCGAACCACCGCTGTCGGGTGGTCTCCCGTGGCCGGGCCGGGTACAGCAGGAAGACCAGTACCAGCCCCAGAGCGAGGTGCGGGGCACGTTGCTGCAGGTCGGGCAGTGTTCCGGTGTAGCCGGTGTAGAGATGGAACAGGCTGAGGAACAGAGCGACGGTGAACACCACCCAGCGCCAACCGACACGCAGCTGCCGGGTCCCGGCGGGTTCGGCGGTTCGGGAGCGTTGCGGTTCCGCGTCCCCTGCTCCCGTCACCACGCGCCCGGCGCTGTCCACGGCCGAGGGGGATGTCGGCTCTGTGGCCATGGCACCTTTCCTTGTCGTCGTCGGCTCCGAACCGCGGCGGTTTCCTCACCGGGGCGTGGGAGCCTGCACCGCCAGTGTGACCGACGTTCCCGAAGCGACGAGCTCAAGCAGCCGCACCCGTTCGCCGCCGGGAAGGGTCACTGTGTGGTCCACCTCCGGCCCGCCCACCATGAGCCGCACTGCCCCGAGGGGACGGTCGTGGTGGAGGACCCGGTACTCGTCCTCCCCGCGCAGGAACGTCGTCGTCTCCTCCCCGATACGCTCCGGCCCGACCGGCAGGTTGGCCCCGAAGGTGTCGAACCTCATCTCCCGCATCGCGAGCCCGGCCGTGCTGTCGAGCGAGAACACCGTGGTCACGGGACGTTTCGTCACCGAGTGGGTGTGTTCCAGGCGTACCTGCTGCCCGTCGTCCACCGGGCGGGACAACGCGACGGCTCCCGTCGCGGCCTCCACGACCACGAAACGCGCCCCGTGGGTTCCGGCGTCGCCGCTGGCTCCGAGGAACGCGGCCACCAGCGCGAGGACCGCGCAGGTTGTGCGGCGGTGCACCCGTTGTCTCGGGGAGCACCGCCGGATTCCGGACACCCTCAGTCCAGAACGCCCGCTTCCTCGTAGTAGCGCTCGGCACCCGGGTGCAGGTCGGTCGGCCCCCGGCTCTCGGTGGCGGTCTCCGCGTCCAGCTGGTCACCGACGTCATGGCCGATGTCGTCCGCCCCCTCGTACATCTCCTGCACGAGGTCGTGGGCGACCTCCTCGTCGAGGTCGCTCGTGGAGTACAGCGACGCCCAGTTCGTCAGCGTCTGGACCGGTTGGTCCTGCCCCTGGTAGGTGCCCTCCGGTATCTCCATCGTGGAGTAACTGGGGTTGTCCTCCATGAGCTGGTCCGCTTCCTCCCCGGCGATCTCGACCATGGTGATGTCGGTTCCGCCGGTGGCGACCTGTTCGATGCTGGCCGCCGGAACAGCGAGGATCGCGACCGCGGCGTCGACCTGACCGTCGCTGAGCTTCGTGGTCGCTTCCTCGAAGGTGCTGTTGAACGCCTCGACGTCGCTTTCCGGGTCCCATCCCTGGGACTCCAGGAGCTGCCGTGCGGCGACCTCGGTACCGCTTCCCGGCGGCCCCATGTCCACCCGCTTGCCCTTCAGGTCCGCGACTGACTCGATGCCGGAGTCCTCGGTGGCGACGATTTGCAGCACCTCGGGGTACACGTTGCCGAGGAGGGTCACGTCGTCCGGGTTGGCAAGCGGCTCGTCAGCGAAGTCCGACTCCCCGTTGGCCGCGTTCGCCGCCACCCCGTTGATTGCCAGGATGAGCTCGTTCTCGCCGTTGTCCAACAGGCGCAGGTTCTCCACCGAGGCTCCGGTGGCCTGCGTGCTCACGTTCACGTCGTCGATGTTGTCCGACCACAGCTGGGCGATCTCACCGCCCAGGGGGTAGTAGGTACCGCCGGTCGAGCCCGTAGCCAGCGTCATGTTGTTGCCGCCGGCGCCGCAGCCGGCGAGTACGAGCACTCCCACTGCCGCCAGGGCGAGCGCGCCCGGCGCGCGCATGGTCGTGTTTCCGGTTCTCATACGGTGAGCATCCTCCTCGGTGTCTCACTGCTCTTCGGCGGTGTACCGAAGGGTCGAAGGAACCGCGTAGAACGCGTCGCGTTTTTGGCGGGACTATACGCAGCCAACCGCTACACTGCCGACCCGTCCCCCGATCACAACTACGGAACGATGCATCCGGGCGGAACAGGCCGCTGCGGGCCGGTCGCACCAGCGGGTCGGGCCGGTCGCAGCCCAGTAGAGGGACGCTGCCGCGCGTCGTTCCACAGCCCTCGGACCACTAAGGTCGAAATGTCGTTTCATTGCCCCCGCATTTGTAAAGTTTGACCATGACAGACCGTGTGACGGCCTCCTATGGCGCCTGGCCATCGCCGATCGCAGCGAATGATGTCACCAGAGGTGAACGACGGCTGGGCTTCCCCAGTGTCGTCGGGGAGAGGATCTGGTGGGAGGAGTCCCGTCCGGAGGAGGACGGACGCAACACCATCATGCGCAGGGACTCCGACGGCAGCGTCACCGAGTTACTCGCCGCTCCGTGGAACGCTCGCACGCGCGTGCACGAGTACGGTGGGCGCTCCTACGTCCCGGTTCCGCGCCAGGAGGGCGGGGAGGGCTCCCGGCCGGGAATCGTCTTCGCCAACCTCGACGACCAGCGCCTGTACTTCCTGGCGGAGGGCGGGGACACCCCCAAGCCGCTCACCCCCGAACCGTCCGCGGACGCTGCGCTGCGGTACGCCGACATGACGCTCACCAATGACGGCGGACATGTCATCTGTGTCCGGGAGCAGCACGGATCCGAGGACGGGCCGAGCCGCGCCATCGTCTCCGTACCGCTCTCCGGAGCCGCCGACACGCCGGAGGCGGTCCGCGAACTGGTCACCGACGCGGACTTCTTCGCCTCTCCGACCCCCTCCCCGGACGGTCAGCACCTCGCCTGGATCTCGTGGAACCACCCCCGGATGCCGTGGGACGGAACCGAGCTGCGGGCGGGCACCCTCTCGGAGAGCGGTGTCACCGGCGTCTACACCCTCAAGGGCGGCGTGGGCGAATCCGTGCTCGCCCCCATGTGGCAGGACGAGTCGTCGCTGCTCTTCCTCTCCGACTGGCCGGGCTGGTGGAACCTCTACCAGATCGGCCTCACGGGGCCGGCTTTCGCGCTCTACCCCGCGGAGAAGGAGTTCTGCGGAGGGTTCACCCTCGGGATGCAGCCCTATCAGCTCCTCGACGACGGCCGTGTGGTCACCCTGTACGGCCACGCGGACCTCTCCGTCGGCGTGTACGACCCGAAGAGTGCCGAGCTGGAGGCGGTGAGCACCCCGTTGACGAGCTGGCAGGCGCTGGCCAGCGACCGGAACACGGTGGTGGGGGTGGCGGCCGCCGCCGACACGCCACAACGGCTCGTGCAGCTCGACCCCGACACCGGGCACACCCAGACCCTCCGGCGCTCGCAGGACGACCTGCCCGACAGCAACTACGTGCCGGAACCGCGCACTGTCTCGGTCAACGGGCGTTACGGCGGAGCGGTACACGCCAACGTCTACCCGCCCACCAACCCCGCGGCGACCGGCACCGGCCCCGCTCCCTACATCGTGTGGGTGCACGGTGGCCCCGTCGGCTGCTCCGGCACCGAGCTGGACCTCGCCAAGGCGTACTTCACCAGCCGCGGCCTCGGCATCGTGGACGTCAACTACAGCGGTTCCACCGGCTACGGCCGCACGTACCGCGAAAGGCTGCAGCGCCAGTGGGGCGTGATCGATGTCGAGGACGCCGTCTCCGTGGTCCAGTCCCTGGTGGATGACGGGACCGCTGACCCGCAGCGGTTGGCGATCCGCGGCGCGAGCGCCGGAGGGTTCACCACGCTGAGCGCCCTCACCCGGGACACGTTCGCCTGCGGGGTCTCCGTGTTCGGCGTCACCGACCTGGTGCGGCTGTCCGAGGAAACCCACGACTTCGAGTCGCGGTTCCTCGACTCGCTCATCGGCCCGCTCCCCGGCTACGAGGCCACCTACCGCGAGCGGTCCCCGATCAACCAGGCCGACAACATCCAGGCACCGGTACTACTGCTGCAGGGCACCCAAGACCCGGTTGTTCCACCGCCGCAGGCCGCCGAGTTCGCCGCCGCGCTCACCGAACAAGGGCTGAGCCACGCTCACCTCGAATTCGAGGGCGAGGGGCACGGGTTCCGCGCGGCGGAGTCGCAGCAGCGCGCACTGGAGGCCGAGCTCGCTTTCTACGGCAGGATCTTCGGTTTCGCCCCGGCGGGAGTCCCGGAGATCGAACTGGTATCCGGAGGCGGCCGTGGGACCGGCTCCGAACCGCAGGACACCGAGGAGACAGAGGAAGCAGAGGAAGCAACGGAGGAGAAGGAGTAGCCCTACTCGAACGCGGTGGTGTCGGGCTCGGGAAGATCGACGTCCGCGCCCTCGGCTTCCAGTTCCTCCCGGGCCAAACGGTAGGACAGTCCGGCCGGGTACCCCTTGCGTTCCAGCATCCCCATGGTGCGGCGCAGGCGAACACTGACCGCTTTCCCGCGGGTGGAACGGAGCTTGCGCCGCACCAGCTCCCGCGCGGTCGCCTCCTCCTGGTCCGGGTCGAGGTCCTCGACGGCCTGTTGGATCGTCTCCTCGTCAACGCCGCGTTCCCGTAGTTCGGCCGTGAGCGCCGCGCGTCCCAGCCCGCGACCGGTGTGGCGGGACTCGACCCACGCGTCGGCGAACGCGGCGTCGTCAACCACCCCTGCGGCATCGAAACGCTCCAGGACCGTGTCGATGACACTCTCGTCGGTCCCGTGGCGCCGCAGTGCGCGTTCCAGCTGCGCCCGGGTCCGGGGGGCTGTGGCGAGAAGCCGCAGGCAGAGAGCGCGTGCTCTGCCCTCCGGGCTCTCGGACTCGTGGGCTCGGGCCTCCGGAACGGACGTGTCCTGGGTTGGCCGCCCGTCACTCATCAGCGGAGGAGGAGGTCGCTTTCCCCTTGGTGGTGCGCTTTGTCGCGGCCGCGCCCGAACCGGTACTACCGCTCTTGGCGCTGGTTTCCTTCCCCGCGCCGGTCCCCTTGCCGCCGGTACCGGTGTCCTTGCCGGAGTCCTCGGTCTCCTTGCTCTCCCCCGCAGCGCCGCTGGCGCCGGAGCTGTTGTCGCCGGGGGAACGCACGCCCAGTTTCTCCCTGATCTTCTTCTCGATCTCGTTGGCCATGTCGGCGTTCTGGCCCAGGAAGTTCCGCGCGTTCTCCTTGCCCTGGCCCAACTGGGTTCCTTCGTAGGTGTACCAGGCCCCCGACTTGCGCACGATCCCCTGTTCCACGCCGAGGTCGATCAGCCCGCCCTCCCGGGAGATCCCGATCCCGTAGAGGATGTCGAACTCCGCCTGTTTGAACGGCGGGGCTATCTTGTTCTTCACGACCTTCACCCGGGTCCGGTTACCGACGGACTCCTGGCCGTCCTTCAGGGTCTCGATCCTGCGCACGTCCAGGCGGACGGAGGAGTAGAACTTCAGTGCCCGGCCACCGGTCGTGGTCTCCGGGCTCCCGAACATGACACCGACCTTCTCCCGAAGCTGGTTGATGAAGATCGCGGTCGTCCCGGTCTGGCTGAGCACGCCCGCGATCTTGCGCAGTGCCTGGGACATCAGGCGGGCCTGCAGTCCCACGTGGCTGTCCCCCATCTCGCCCTCGATCTCCGCGCGCGGAACCAGTGCCGCGACGGAGTCGACGACGAGGATGGACACGGCACCCGACCTGATCAGCATGTCGGCGATCTCCAGTGCCTGCTCACCGGTGTCGGGTTGGGCCAGCAACAGGTCGTCGGTGTTGACACCGATCTTCTTCGCGTAGTCCGGGTCGAGGGCGTGCTCCGCGTCGACGAAAGCGGCGATCCCTCCCTGCTTCTGGGCGTTGGCGACGGCGTGCAGCGCGACGCTCGTCTTGCCCGAGGACTCGGGGCCGAACACCTCCACGACCCTTCCCCGCGGGATACCGCCGATCCCCAGGGCGACGTCCAGCGAGATCGAGCCTGTGGGGATGGACTCCACCGGAGGACGGTCGTCATCACCGAGGCGCATGACAGAGCCCTTGCCGAACTGTCGCTCGATCTGGGCGAGCGCGGTTTCTAGAGCCTTCTCTTGATCAGCAGCAGCCACGGGGAACCCCTGTTGGGACGGTGTCTTCTTCATTCCGGAGATGACGCTACGCGGTGGTGGCGACATTTCGCGACGCGGACCGCCGCCTGGGGACAAGACGGACGCCCTCTCCCGGCACACGGTCGGACCGGAAGCCACGCGCGTCGGACGTCCCCGGCGCGCACCAGCATCCCGAGCGCACTACCAGCATACCCGAACTTCTGTTCGACTGCCGGGTCCCGAACGGAGGCGAGACAGTACGAAACGTCTCACCGGAGTGTCGGCGGCAGGTCGAAGGTGTCGCACACCGCCCGCCACACCTCCTTGACGCTCACTCCCTCCGCGAGTGCCTGCTGGACCGTGCGCGACCCGAGTTCCTCGAACACATGGTCGCGGGCGAGGCTCTCGGCGTAGGTCTCACCGAACTGCTCGTGCATGCGCTGCCAGAACTGGGAGAGTCTCATGGAACGGTCGACGCGGACCCCACCCGTCGGGTGGAAGGGAGAGCGCGTCGTTCTCCTTTCTCGTGGTGTGGATGTGGCCGTCCGCACGACGTGGCAGGCGACCACGGGGCCGGCCTCCCCGACCGCGCCGGAAGCGGTGGCGGGGCCGGAACGTGCCGGTGTGGACTCCCGCCCGCCCGCGGTACGAGCGTCCGCGGGGTTCCCTGACCGGAGTCCCGAAGAAGCGCTCCTGGCCGGACGGACGCGCTCGGGCACCCGACGCGCCCTCCCCAGTATCAACGCTCTACCGCGCTCCCGAACACGTGGGACACGGCGCGGCCTTCTCACCCCTGGACCGACGTGTCCCCCTCCCCGGGGTCCACCCGGGTCGGCGCCTGCCCACTCGGTGGGGCCTGTGTCGGCGCTCCCGCCCGTGTGGGGGGCGCCGGCGGGGCCGCGGCACCGGGCGGCGGCGGGGTGTGGCCGTACTGTTGTCCGCCGTGGCCGGGGTACGGCGTGGCCTGGCCCCAGTACGGCTGTGGCGCGTAGTAACCGTGTGGGACCGCTGCGGGGGCGGGTGCGGACTTCCGGTAACGCAACCGTTCGCTCAGCCACGCGCCGAGGACGAACGCTCCGGGCAACAGGAACAGTAGCGCACCCCATCCCGCGGCATCGGGTTCCTGCCTCACCAGCCACAACGTCAACGCCCCCACTCCCGGGACGGGCATGTCGAGGTCGTGGCCGGCGAAGACCTCCATCAGGAACACACCGCAGACAGCGGAGATCCAGAGCAGGTGGGCACCGGTGAACCGCCACAGGGCATAGGCGGCGGTTCCCATGAGCAGGGAGGCCAGCAGCAGGAGGGTGAGAGCCGCCTCCGCCTGGGCCACGCTCGTCTGTCCGGTGCCGGCGAGCTCTCCCTCCGCGCCGCCGAGCAACAGCACCAGTGCCCACACCGGGGTCCAGATGGTTGCCCCCAAGCCCGCACCAGCGGCGGCAGCACGCACCCACGGACGGTGCTCCGCCAGGAGCGGCCGGGCGGGGCTCCACGGAACGCGGGCGCTCAGTGTGGAGATGATCAGCCAGAGGAAGAGCGCGAACCCGGCGGGGAGCGCCAGCACGGTCCAGACGAGGGCGCCCTGGCCCATCGCGGTGAGGGTGCTCACCAGCGGGTCACGGACCATGGCGGGCACGAGTAGCGGCGGACGGGACAGGTACGGCGGCACCAGACTGAGCGGCACGGTCACAAAGGTGCCGTACACGACGGCGGCCGGTCGCAGGCGGACGGGGGCGAGCGCCGTTCCCAGGGCCATCAGCAGGTACGCCGGCCACATTTCGGTCTGGTAGACGAGACCGGTCGCGACGGGGGAGTTATCGGGGGCCTGCGGATGGGCGGGGAAGGTGCCGGGAGCGGCGAGGCGGAGAACCGTTCCCAACGCGTAGCCGCAGACGCACCACAGCAACAGCGCCAGGACGAACACGCGGGGCGCCCCCGGTCCGAACCACGTGCCGGGTCTGAGGAGGCGGCGCCACTGGGGACCGGCCGCGGCACGCGCGGCGGGGGCGAGCAGCTGGACCGCGACCAGTGCGCGTAGCCCCTCGAGGCTGCCGGGATCGGCGGTGAGCGCCTCAGTGAGCAGCGCGCGCCACCACGGCAGGGCGAGCGCGGGCCATGCGCGCAGCGCCGAACGCGCCGGGCGCCCCCGTGCCGGTTCGTCGATGAGTACGACCGCCAGAGCCACGGCCCGATCGCGTTCCGTCGGGTCCAACCGGAACCCGAGTTCCCCCGCGGTCAGCAGCGCGCCGTCGATGACACCACGGGCTCGGTGCCCGACACGTTCCAACCGCACACAGCGCGTGTCGCACTCCGCGTGCTCGCAGCGGTGGGCGGCGGTGATCAGCGAGACCTCGTTGATGACGATCTCGGCGAGTACCTGGTGCTCGGCCGGACCGCCCTCCGCGAGGGCACGCAGCCCGCTGACGCTGGCGTCGTGTCCGCGGTAGGTGGGCGGGGAGTCCTGAAGCTGGGCGGCGAGGAAGGCGGTTATGGCGACCGCCGCCGCCTCCCTGCCAGCTATCCCGGACAGGTAGTCCCGGTCGAAGGCGGTGTCTCCGATGTCGTCCAGCCAGGCGCGCAGCTTGCCCGCACCGTTGTCGCACAGCCAGTTCTCCGCGCGCTGGGTATGGGTACGGAACAGTTCGGCGAGTTCGGCGGGAGTGTGCACGCTGTTTCCCGCGAACGTGATGGGGCGTTGCGCGGTCGTGGCACGCAGCGGCTGGTGGGGAAGGGCGGTGCTGGCGGAGGTCACGGACCATCCGGCGTCGAGGAGGCGCGTGGCGGCACGCGTGAGGTGCTCGTGCCCGCTCTCGCCCGCTGGGTGGTCGCTGGCGGGTTCGCCCGTGATGGCGGTGAGTGCCTCCGCCGCCGTCGGACGGTCCGCGGGTGAGCGGCTGAGGGCTCGCTGGACGACACCGCGCAACGCGGTGGGGAGTTCCGCAGCGGCGCTGTCCGGTTCCTCGTTGACGGTGCGGTAGCGCAGTACGTCGACCGGCCCGGCGCCGTAGGGCGCGCGTCCGCTGGCGGCGTAGGCGACCAGCCCGCCCCAGCAGAACACGTCCGAGGCGAAGCCGGCGCGCTCGCCGTCGTAGCGTTCCGGGCTGATCCATCCGGGGGTGCCCACCACGGCGTCAGTGTGGGTCATCGACACGTCGTCGAGGGCCTGGGCGATCCCGAAGTCCAGGACTTTCGGCCCGTCGGAGGCGAGGATGACGTTCTCGGGCTTGAGGTCACGGTGCACGATGCCCTCGCGGTGGATGGCCGCCAGGGCCTCGGCCAGACCCGCGGCGAAACCGGTGAGGTCGCCGCCGCGCAGCGGCGCGTTCGCCGCCATGTAGGAGTGCAGGGTGGGGCCGGAGACGTAGGCGACGGCGAGCCAGGGGAGCTCGGCCTCCGTGTCGGCCGCGAGCAGGGGGGCTATACAGCGTCCCTGGACCCGCTGCGCCAGGTGGACCTCCCGGTTGAACCGCTCCCGGTAGCCGGCGTCCGCGGCGTAGTGGGGGTGGATCATCTTGACCGCCGCCGGATAGTCGGCGGCGTCCCGGCCGGCGTAGACGATGCCCATACCACCCGCGCCGAGCCGACCGATGAGCCGGAAGGCACCGAGCCGCTGGGGGTCGTCGGCGGTGAGCGGAGCCAGCCGGGAGTGGTCAGCACCTGTCACCATCGCGGGGTCTCCTGGGTGGGGGTCTCCGGTTGCGCGACGGTATTTTCCCACGGGCGGGGGCGCGGAGACACCGCGCTTGCGGTTCCCCGCACGGAAATTCGGTGGACGGGGATCAGCATGCTCACCGAGGATCAGGAGGCATGCCGTCCTTTGCCTCCGGATCCGATCCGGCGACCGGCGCGGGGAGCGCACCCCGCGTCCGCCCGATGGAGAACGACGACGTGCCTGACCTGGTCGCTGCGGGGCGCGCTGCCGCCACGCTGTTCGCCTCGGCCGGCCTGGACCTTCCGGACGGCGATCCCCGACACGTCCTGCGCGGTGCCGCGTGGGTCCTGGTGGTGGGGCGTCCCGCTGTCGGCTACGCCGCGGTGTCGACGTTGGGGGCCGCCCTCGCGCCGGAGTGGTCGGGGGGAGACCGCCGCGCCGCCTACCTGGAGGAGTTGGCGGTGCGCCCGGACCGGGGCGGCGCCGGGTTGGGCACGGCGCTGCTGCGGGCGGTGTGCGACCGGGCGAGGGAGCGCGGCCTGTCGTGGGTGACGTTGACGACGTTCCGCGACGTGCGGTTCAACGCCCCGTTCTACACGCGCCGGGGGTTCGCTGAGCTCCCTTCCCTGGCGTGGGGTGCCGAGCTGCACGCCCGCTGGCGGGAGGAGGAGCGGGCGGGGATCGCCGTGGCCCCGCGGATCGCGATGTGCAGGCGGTTGGTCGACGCCTCCGGAGCCGGGAACGTGTCACCCCCTCCGACTGGATAATGACATCGAGCATTAGTACGGTTTCGTGGGTAAGGTCACCCGCCCCGGTTCGCTGCGCGTTCCGTCCGGCGGGGCCGATCACCCGCGACCGGAGGTCCGTACGTTGCGTTCCCCTTCCTGGCAGCTGTCCGACGCTTTCGACCAGAGCGGCCGTACGGCCGTGGTGACGGGCGCCAACAGCGGTATCGGTTTCGTCGCCGCCCGTGAGCTCGCCCGGTTGGGTGCCAGGACCGTGCTCGCCTGCCGGGACCACGGCAGGGGGGAACGCGCGCTGCAACGGTTGCGTTCGGAGGTTCCCCGAGCGCGCGTCGAACTGCTGCGGCTCGACCTCGCCGACCTCGCTTCGGTGCGGGAAGCCGCCGAGTCGCTTCGCGGTGAACGTGTTGACCTGCTGGTCAACAACGCCGGGGTCATGGCCCTGCCGTACCGCACCACGGCGGACGGTTTCGAGATGCAGTTCGGCACCAACCATCTGGGCCATTTCGCACTCACCGGGCTGGTACTGCCGTCGCTGCTCACCGCACCGGACCCCCGGGTTGTCACGGTCAGCAGCGGCCTGCACCAGTTCGGCCGGATGAACTTCGGCGATCCGCACGGCAGGCGCCGGTACGGCAGGTGGACGTCCTACAGCCAGTCGAAACTGGCCAACCTGCTCTTCAGCGGGGAGTTGCAGCGCGCGGCGAACCGCTCGGGGGCCTCGTTGCGTTCCGTGGCCGCCCACCCCGGGATGGCGGGTACGAACCTCGCCGCGGTGGGACCCGCGCTACAGGGGCGCGAGAGGCTGGGCGCGTTCCTCTCCCGCGCGGCCGGAACACTGGGGCAGAGCGAGGAGATGGGGGCGCTGGCCACCCTGCGGGCGGCTCTCGACCCCCGGATCCCGGGGGACTCCTACATCGGCCCCACCGGCCTGTTCGGACTGCGTGGTGCCCCCCGACGGTGCCCGCGCGCTTCCGCGGCGCGCGACCGGCAGGCGGCGAAGCGACTGTGGGAGCTCTCCGAGGAGCAGACGGGCGTGACCTACGCCTGGGAGTGAGTCTCCCGTCCCGCGGCGGGGAGGACGGTTCCTCTCCTCCCGCGGACAGCGGATCTCACTCCACGGACGCGAACACCTCCTCGCGCGCCTGTTCGAGTGCCCAGAGCAGGGCACCGCGCAGCACGGGATTCCCATCCACGCGCCCGATGCCGACCTCGGGCGCGTTGGGCCCGATACGGGCGGCGGCGTCAGCGACCCGGCGCGCCAGTTCCGTTCCCCCGGTCTGGGCCACGTCTCCCCCGAGGACGACCAGTCCCGGGTCGAGCACCACGCACACGGAGGCTACGCCCCGAGCGATGCGGCGGGCCAGTTCCTCCAGGAACGCCTCGCCCTGCGCGCCTCCAGTGTTCGCGGCGGCGATCACGTCGGCGGCCCGCTCGGCGGGGAAACCGTGTGTCGCGCCGAGGCAGACGATCTCCTGCGCTCCGACGAGGGCCTGGAACCCGTGGGTGAGGGAGGGCTTGCCGTAGGCGGTGTGCAGCGACTGGTACCCGCCGGGGAGGCCGACATCGTCGGGAAGCGGGGCGCCCGGCACGGGAAGGTAACCGATCTCGCCCGCCCCGCCGGAGTTGCCGGGGTGGATACGGTCGCCGAGCATGATCGCCATCCCGACGCCTCCCCCGCTTCCCAGCCACATGAGCGCGAAGTCGGAGGCGTCCTCAGCCGCGCCCTCGGCGTGTTCGGCGAGGGCGGCGAGGTTGACGTCGTTCTCGATCTGCACCGAGCGGCGGAGTTCGGAGCGGAGCGCCTCGAGCACTCCGGCGTGCCAGGAGTGCAGGTCGAAGGAGAAACTGATGTCACCGGAACGGGGGTCCACGACACCGGGAGTTCCGATGACGCATGCCATCAACCGGTCGATCGGCACCTCCGCGCTCTCCACGAGCCTCCGGACGGTGGTACGCACCACCGCGACGGGGTCGGCGGAGGTTGTGGGATCCACGGTGACCTCCCCGACGGTGCGGCCGGTGATGTCGGCGATGGCGGCCGTCACCTCGGTGGCGCTCACGTCCAGGGCGGCCACGTAGGCGCTCGTGGGAACCACCGCGTACAGCGCCGCGTTGGGTCCCCTGCTGCCCGCCTGACTTCCGACAACGTGCACGAGACCGCGTTCCTCCAGCCGGCCGAGCAGTTGCGAGGCGGTCACCTTGGACAGGCCGGTCTCCTGGCCGAGCTGGGTTCGCGTTAGCGGTCCGGACGAGAGCAGCAGCTCAAGAGCCGACCGGTCGTTGAGTTGCCGCAGTAGACGCGGGGTCCCTGGGCGTCGAGACATAACTGTGACACCGCCGTCTCTATTTATTAGGAAAGTTTCTTGTTAGTTTAGCGGGCAATCCGCACCGGCGTACCCGGGCACCGCTAGCACGGCGGTCCGTCACGCCGGGGAGAGCGGTTAGACAGCACAAGTGCTATCCCAGCACATCCCGCACAACTGACGAAGCCCGCGTCGTGCGTTCGTCGCCGAGCCAGAGATGTTCCGGGGGGCGTCTTTTCCGACGCAACGTCGCATGCGTGGTGACGCATGAAGGGAGAGACCGCATGAGATTGCCGAGTGTCGCGGCCGCCTCGGTCCTGCTGCTGTTCGCCTCCGCCTGCAGCAGCAGCGAGGACACGGCGGACAGCCTCACCGTGTGGGTCATGGGCGATTCCACCGATGAGCGTGTCGAGTACTTCGACGGGATCGAGGAGAGGTACCAGGAGGACTACCCCGAAACCACCCTCGACGTGGAGTTCATCCCCTGGGAGGACGCCCAGGAGTCCCTCAACACCGCCATGGGGGGCGGAGACGCTCCCGACGTCCTCGAGGTGGGCAACGACCAGGTGGGCAACTGGGCCGCGCAGGGCGCCCTGCTCGAGCTCGACGAGCACGCCGGGGACTGGGACGCGTTGGACGACATGGACCAGGAGGCGGTCGACTACGGGAAGTACGAGGGAACCCAGTACGGCATCCCCTGGTACTCCGGGGTGCGGGTCCTCTACTACCGGGCGGACTGGTTCACCGACCTGGGCATCGAGCCGCCGCAGAGCTGGGAGGAACTCGTCGACACGGCCGGCGAGATCGAGAGCGAGAAGGACACACCCGGGTTCGCCGCCCCGACCGACTTCACCAACGGCATCGCCAGCTTCGTCTGGAGCAACGGCGGTGAGATCGCCACCCAGGAGGACGGAGAGTGGCAGGGGCAGCTGACCTCCTCCGAAACCCGTGAGGCCATCGACTTCTACTCCGGCCTGACCACCGAGGAGGAGGTCTCCCCGAAAGCCTACGTCGGAGAGAACGAGCTGACCGCGCTCGATGACATGGCCGCCGGACAGCTCGGCATGTACATCGACGGGCCCTGGGCGATGACCCAGATGGAGGAGAAGGTCGACGACCCCGAACTCCTCGAGAACATCAGCGCGACACCGATCCCGGGCCCCGACGGCGATCCCGCTCCGGTGTTCGCCGGAGGCTCCGCCCTGGGGGTCTTCTCCGCCACCGAGCACCCGGAGAGGGCGTTCGAACTGCTGACGCTCCTCGGTGACAAGGAGGGCGGCCCCGGATACGCCGACGTGGCGGAGTTCTTCCCCGCCTACCCCGAGATGCTCGACGACGAGAAGTACCAGCAGGAGCCGGCCACCGCAGCGGCGGCCGAAGCGATGAAGAACACCAAGTTCTTCCCCGCCACACCCAACTGGAACGCCGCTGACCAGGACAAGAAGATCCTTCCCGGTGCCATGCTCGACATCGCCAAGGGCGAGGACCCCGACGAGGTCCTGCAGGAGGCCAACGAGGAACTGACCAGCACTCTCAACGAGCAGGTCGAGTAGCACCCGCTCCCAGACGAGGGCGGCCGGAGGCGGCACCTCTCCTCCGGTCGCCCTCCTCCACGAACGACACGGGAAGCCCTGCCCATGGCACAGACACCCGAAACGGTGCGTCCGGCCGAGGAGTCCGAAACGGCGGAGACGCGCACCACCCCCCGCGGGGGTCCCCAAGGCAACCGCTGGAACCGCTGGTTAAGCCCGCCGTACCTGTTGATCGCGCCCGCACTGGTGTTGCTGACCGGTGTACTGTTCTGGCCGATCGTGCAGATGGTGTGGAACTCGTTCTACGAGTACTCCACCCGCCACCTGCTTCCCAACAGCCCGCCGGCGGAGTGGGTGGGGGTCCAGCACTACACGGACCTCCTCTCCGACCCCCAGTTCTGGACCATCCTGCGGAACACCGTGCTCGTGTGCGGCGCCATGGTTGTTCTCACCATGGTCCTGGGCACGTTGGTGGGCCTCCTGCTGAACAGACTGCCGAACTGGTTCTCCACCGTCGTCGGTATCGGCATGATGCTGGCGTGGGCCACTCCCGTCATCAGCGCCTCGATGATCTACAAGTGGCTCTTCGAGGACCGCAGCGGCCTCGTCAACCACATGTTGGCGGCGCTGCCCGACTGGCTCGTGGGTTCCGGCTGGCTCGAGTACCAGTGGTTCCTGGACCCGCTCCCGCTGTTCAGTGTCCTGGTGCTGATCATCGTCTGGCAGGCCTTCCCCTTCATCGCCCTGTCGGTTCTCGCCGGCCTGAAGAGCATCCCCGGTGAGCTCTACGAGGCGGCCCGGGTGGACGGCGCCGGCGCGTGGCGCTCCTTCTGGGCCGTGACGTTCCCGATGCTGCGCCCCCTGTTCGCCCTTCTGCTCATCCTGCAGATCATCTGGGACCTGCGCGTGTTCACGCAGCTCTACATCCTCGCCGGCGGCTTCCAGAACGAGTCCGTCTACCTGCTCTCGTACTACATCTACCAGCAGGGCTTCTCCGCCAGCCCGCCCAACTACGGCATGGGATCGGCGATCGCGGTGGTCATGACCGTGATGATCCTCGGTATCACCGCGTACTACCTGCGAATCATGATCCGCCAGGGGGAGACGAGATGACCAGCACGGCCGAACGACGCGCGCCACGTGCCCAGACCGGCCGGCGCGCACCCAACCCCGCCAAGGCCGCACGAGCCGTCGGCCTGTACGCGGCCGGACTCGCGGTACTGGTGTTCTCCGTGTTCCCCGTGTACTGGATGCTGGCGACCGCGTTCAAACCACAGTCGGAGATCGTGTCCCTCGACCCGACCCTCGTTCCCATGGCCCCCACCCTGGAGAACTTCGACCGGGTGCTGAACGGCCAGATCATCCCCGGCGTCAGCTTCTGGCGGTTCATGGTCAACAGCCTCATCGTGACCCTGGGGTCGGTGGCGATCGCCGCCGTGCTGTCGTTACTGGCGGCCATAGCCGTGGCACGGTTCCGGTTCCGGCTGCGCACGGCGTTCATCATCCTGCTGATGGTGATCCAGATGGTGCCGATGGAGGCGATGATCATCTCCATCTTCATCAACATCCGCCAGTTCCAGGACACCACCGGGCTCCAGCTGCTCGGCAACCTCAGCGGCATTCTCATCGTCTACGCCGCGGTGGCCGTACCGATCACCACCATGATGCTGCGCGGTTTCGTCGCGGCCGTCCCGAAAGAGCTGGAAGAGTCCGCCGCGATCGACGGCGCCAGCAACTGGACCATCTTCTGGCGCATCCTGATGCCGCTCGTCGCGCCCGGTCTGGCGGCCGCCAGTATCTTCGCCTTCATCACGGCGTGGAACGAGTTCATCGTCGCGCTGACGTTCCTGGGACGCAGCACCGAGTACTACACCCTGCCGCTGACCCTGTCCTACTACTCCAGCCGCTTCGGCGGCACCGACTGGGGCGGGATCATGGCCGCCTCCACACTGCTCACGGTCCCGGTCATGATCTTCTTCCTCTTCGTCCAGCGCCGCATGGTCAACGGCCTCACCATGGGCGCGGTCAAGGGCTGAACCAGCCCGCCGCAGGCGCCGTCCGTGACTCCCCTCTCCCCTCCCCGAACGGGCGGCGCCTCTTCCTGTGCTCATCCCGTGCCCGCACATGTCGCCGAACGGAGCTCACTATGTCCACGGATCCCACACTGGAACGTCTCGCCAACGCGACCCTGCTGGTGCCCTTCGAGTCGGACCACGCCCCCCGCTGGCTGCGCGAGGGGTTGGCGAACGGCCTCGCTGGCGTCTGCCTTTTCCACAACAACATCTCGAGCCTTTCCCAGGTGACGGAGCTGAACGCCCAACTCGCGGAGGCGGCGGACGCTCCCCTGGTCGCTCTGGACGAGGAGGGCGGCGACGTCACCCGCATCGGGCAGCAGGCGGGCAGCAACTATCCGGGCAACGCGGCGCTCGGCACGGTCGACGACCCCGAACTCACCCGGACGGTGCACCGCTCGCTCGGCGCGGAGCTGCGCGGTCTCGGTTTCACCCTCAACCTCGCTCCGACCGTGGACGTCAACACGGTCGCAGACAACCCCACCATCGGCACGCGGGCCTTCGGTGCGGACGCCGAACTGGTGGCCAGACACACCCGTGCCGCGGTCACCGGACTGCAGGAGAGCGGAGTCGCCGGATGCGCGAAACACTTCCCCGGCCACGGGGCGACCCGGCAGGACTCCCACACCACTCTCCCCACCGTCGAGGCCGACCGCGACCTCCTACTGCAGCGGGAACTCGTCCCCTTCCGCGCCGCCATCGACGCCGGGGTCCGCGCCATCCTCACGGCGCACATCACACTTCCCGCTCTGGGGCTGTCCAGCCCGGCCACCCTCGCTCCGGAGCTGGTGACCGAACTGTTGCGCCGGGAGCTCGGGTTCGACGGCGCGGTGGTGAGCGACGCATTGGACATGCACGGGGTCAGCGGCGACATAGGGATCGCGCAGGCGGCGGTACGCGCGCTGGGGGCAGGGTGCGACCTGCTGTGCCTGGGACGGTTCGTCTACGGCGACCAGGTCGCCGGGATCCGCTCCGCGATCACCGACGCGGTCCGTTCCGGCGAGCTGGACGGCGAGCGGTTGGAGGAGGCCGCCGAGCGCACCACGCAGCTTCGTTCCTGGACCCGGGAGAAACCGGCGTCCCTCGAGGTGGAGGCGGTCGGTCTCAACGGGGCGCGGCGGGCGGCGCGCATCGACGGGGAGCTGCCCCACCTGGACGACCCTCTCATCGTCCAGGTGGACACCCCTCCGCTGGTCGCGGCGGGCGACGTCCCCTGGGGGCTGTCCCCGTGGTTCCCCGGAACAGAGTACGTGGACGCGGAGAGGACCACTCCGGAGGAGATCCTCGGCCGGGCCAACGGTCGCGGCCTCGTCGTGGTGGTGCGGGACGCCCACCGCCATCCCGCGACCCGGACGTTCGTCACGGGACTGTGCCGACAGCGGCCCGACACGGTCGCCGTGGAGATGGGACTTCCCGTGTGGCGTCCCGACTCCCGCGCCCGCATCAGCACGTACGGGGCAGCGTGGGTGAACGCGCAGAGCGCCGCGGAGCTGCTGACGAGCGCTCTCTCCTGAGGAATTCCGTGTTCTTCACTATCCTGAGAGCTGTGAAGGTATCCAGCACCGAACGACGGAACGACCACACCCGCAACCCCGTTGACGCGCCCTCCCGGCCGTCCACGGCATAATCGCACTATGCGCCTTTCTGCCCGGGTCGATTACGCGTTGCGTGCCGCAGCCGAACTCGCAGCCGCCAGCGGCGGCCCCGTGACGGCCGAGCAGCTCGCTCGCTCCCAGGTCATACCTGGGAAGTTCTTGGAGAACATCCTCACACAGCTGCGCCGTTCCGGCCTGGTACGCAGCCAGCGGGGCCCGGTCGGCGGCTACTGGCTGGCCCGGCCGGCCGCCGACATCTCGCTGGCCGACGTCATCCGTGCCGTCGACGGGCCGTTGGCCAACGTGCGCGGGGAACGGCCGGAGCACGTGGACTACGAGGGCGCGGCCCGGAGTCTGCAGCAGGTGTGGATCGCGCTGCGCGCCAGCGAGCGCTCCATCCTGGAGAGCGTGACGTTGGAACACGTCGCCACGAACAGCTTCCCCAGCGCTGTCGACGCCCTCATCGAGAACCCCGAGACGTGGGCGACGTAGGCTCTGTTCGGTTCGATGGAGCTCGCTCTGCCGCGCTGCGGTGGGTGCGCCGCGCGCGGGAAAGGGAGCCTAAGGGTCTGACCTCAGAGCCCGCACCGAACGGAGCGCCGACGTCACGGACGTCGGCGCTCTTCCCGGTACTGTCCCGCTCCCGAACGGTCAGCGCATGGCCTCGAACATCCAGTGCTGCTGTTCCAGATCCTGTGCGGCGGAGATCAGCAGGTCCTGGGTCACGGGGTCAGGCTCCGCCGTCGCCTGGGTGTGCCCCCGGAACCGCTCCACCACCCCGCTCAGCGCGTCGGTGATGGTCGCGATCACCTTGTCGTCCCGGAGATATCCGGGGTCCGGTTGCGGGATCCGCGTCTCCGAGGCGACCGTCGTCGAGCGGCCGTCCGGTGTCGTTCCTATGGTTACGGCCCGTTCCGCCAACGTGTCCATGTGGTCCCGGACTGCCGAAACGAGCTGGTCGAGCTGCAGGTGCACAGAGCGGAAGTTGGATCCGATCACGTTCCAGTGCGCCTGTTTGGCGACAAGCGACAGGTCGATCAGGTCGACGAGAGCGCTCTGCAGCCTCTCCCCCGTGATCTTGCGGGCGTTGTCGTCCAGCGGCCCGTGGATCTTCGGCATCACTCGCTCCCCTCGCGCGGTTTCGCCGTTACCCGACCGCACTGCCCGAGGGGCGGCATGCCCAAACCACGAAACGCACCAGGTCGGGGTTCTCGTCTCTGTCACGGCGAGAGAGCCCCGACCCGCAGTCTCCCTATCGGCCACCGGGGCGGTGTCCGACGGTGCGTTCAGCTGTGTGGGAGGAGAGGTTACACACCCACCATATCGACGACGTCTGGCACACGATCAGGCACCGAATCGACACCGATCCGCTCGGACTCTGCAACGGATTCGGACGGGACCGACCTGTTGAGCAGAGCAGCCTCTTGCAGCTCGGCGAGAGCGAACTGGTCCGCGACCTCGCGCAGAACCTGAGAAATGGGGATTTCCAAGGCAGTGCAAATCGAGGAAAGCAACTCGGACGAGGCTTCCTTCTGCCCCCGCTCAACCTCCGACAGATAACCCAGCGAGACCCGCGCCTCAGCCGACACCTCACGGAGGGTGCGGCCCTGCCGCTGCCGAAGCTGCCGTAGCACGTCACCGAGCAGGTGACGAAGCAGGACCATCATTCGCGCTCCCTCCCACCGGTAGCGACCAACATATTCAACACCGTACCTGCCGAGGCTCTGATCGTCGCGCCCTCCCTGCCACTGTTCGCTGGAGGGGTAACGCGAACATGGGACCGATTTGTTCCATGTCCTCGTCCGAGAGGGAAACGGTCCCGCGCCTGACTCCCGCTATCCGGACGCCCCCGCGCCAACGACACTACTGAGCAGGCGAAGAGCCTGGTCAACAGTGGCTTCTCGGATTTCGGAGCGTTCCCCGCGCAGGTGCAGCTCCGCAAGCTGCACGTCTCCCGCAGGACCGGCCACCGCGGCGAAGACGGTACCGACCGGCTGCCCGTCCTGAGGTTCGGGCCCTGCTACCCCGGTAACGGCAAGACCAAACGTGGCCGACATCCCGTCCCTGGCCCCACGGGCCATCTGCCGGGCGACGTCGGGGTGGACCGCGCCGTGGTCCCGCAGCACCCGCTCGGACACTCCCAGCAGCGCAAGCTTGGCGTCCGTGGCGTAGGCGACCACCCCGCCCAGGTACACGGCCGAGGCTCCCGGGACTCCGGTGATGGCGGCGCCGACCATGCCGCCGGTCAACGACTCCGCTGTGGCGACGGTACTCCGGCTCGCCTCGAGGGCGCGGTAGGCATCCAGGGCGGCTTCGCTCATGCGTCCCGTCCGGTACCGGAACGCCGCAGCATCCGCACGGCCTGGACAACGTAGTCACCGCCGGTCCACACCGTGACCCCGACCGCCACCGCCATGAGCGCGTGGCCCGCGAAGTGCAGCGGTTCGGGGAGCGGAAAGAGGTAGACGCTGATAGCGACGACCTGCAGCACCGTCTTCAGCTTCCCGCCCCGGCTCGCGGGAATCACCCCGTAGCGCAGCACGGCGAAACGCAGGGCGGTGATACCCCACTCCCGGAGCAGGATGACGGCTGTCACCCACCACCACAGCTCCCCGAGGAAGGAGAGCACGACAAGGGCCGCACCCGTCAACGCCTTGTCGGCGATCGGATCGGCCACTTTGCCGAAGTTGGTGACGAGGTTCCGCCGTCGGGCCAGCTCCCCGTCGATCCTGTCCGTGACCGCGGCCAGAACGAACACCGCGAACGCGGCGAACCGCCACGCGGGATGGTCGAACAGCATGAGGACGACGAACAGCGGCACCATGACGAGTCGACCGACGGTCAACACGTTGGCGATGTTGAAAACCGAACTGTGCTGTGGTGTGGGCACGGGTGCGGAACCTTGCGCGCTCATCGCGGATCCCACTGTCGGATGGCTGTTACCCGGGAGACGGCCGCCGCTCGGCCCGAGGCACCGGCACACGCGCCGTCCTCCTCCAAGGGGGAGAACAGCGGGGAGCTTCCGTACCGCACGTGGGGCGCGGCAGACGCGCGTGGCACCGGCAATGCTGGTCTCCGCGGCGCGGCGACGGGAGTCCGCATCCCCCCGGACGTCCGAGAGTTCCGGCGCCCGGGCACCGCCGCAACAGGCGTGGCGGACCTCTCACCCGTACTCGGGCGGAGAACAGACGAGACAGTACGGCGCGATGACATATCTTCCACGGCTAGGCGAGAACACGAGAGCGGCAATCTCCCACATATACCACCTTAGTTTGTACCAAGCAGGGTGCGGGCCGTTGCCGCCCGTCCGACCGGGCCGAGGCCGGTTCCCACGCCTCCCGCCACCGGTGCCGACCCCGGTCCTCCGGGGGAGCCAGGGCCGCGCGCGGGTCGCGGGGCCGCTCCTCAGTTCCCCGAGTCGCTGCCCTCGATCCCCTCCGTACCGACGGTGAGCCGCTGTGTTCCCTCGTCACTGTCACCGAGATCCTTTTCCTCGCCGTCCACCCGCATCCGCAGCGCGTCGGGATCGTCCAACCGGAGCCGGATCTCCTCGGAGCCCGTCCACTCCCGGCTCTCCCCCTCTTCCAGGTCGCCCGAGTACAGGGTTCTCCCGTTCCCCCCGGTGACCTCCACCGTGCTGTCCTCCTCGGCGCGGAGTTCCACAGTGACCCCGTCCGGCTCCCGCACCGTCTCCCGTGGGAGGAGACCACCGCGCTGCATCACCCTGTCCGTGACGCTACGGACGGGACTGCTGTCCGCACCGGTAGCGGCCGGACGCCCACGTTCCTCCTTCTCCTTCACCGGTGCGGTGCGCGGCACCTTCCCCTCCTCGGCGTTCCCTCCCTCGGGCCAGGCCTGCAACGCTGACACGGCCGCGGCGGCGACCAGGGCCACGGTGACGAAGAACGGCCAGACCCGCCGACGCGGCGAGGTCACACCGCGTCGCTGCTGGGGCGGGACAGCCGCCTCGGTAGCGCTGTCGGCGCTCTCCCGCTCCGCCTGGGGTTCCTGGGCTGCCTGGGGTTCCTGGTCCGCCTCGGTGGCGCCCTCCTGGGAGTCCTGGGGATCCTGGGACTCCTGGGACTCCTGGGGATCCTGGGACTCCTGAGTGTCCGCGGGGGCCGGCACCGCGTCCTCAGGTGGGGCGGAGGAGACGGCCGGTTCACCCCGCTCCGTCCCGCTCTGTTTCGAGACTCCCTCGGTCGCGGGGGGATCATCGGAGCTTACGTCCCTACCCGACCGCGCCCTCCGTGTACCGGCCATGACCGGTTCCGCCGGGAGCATCGTCCCGAGAGCCCGGCTCGCGTACTCCCGGTCGAAGTGCTCGAGAAGCGGCTGGGGATCGACGTTCAGCTCCTTGCACACCGACTTGATGTGTCCCTTGGCGTAGAAGTCACCACCGCAGAAGACGAACTTGTCGCGCTCCATCGCCTGGAGGACGCTCTCCCGAATACATGTGCGGGCGCTCAGTCCGGCAAGCGTGTACCCTGCCCGCTCCCGGATGGCGGTCAGTGTCTGGCCGATCGTCGTCATGCCCGCTCCTTCCCGGTACACCGGGCACGCCGGCGACGCACACCCGTGCGTCCTGCTGCGTACGCTCGTTCCTCCCCTCCTACTGTGGTTGCCCACTGTTCGTATCGGTAAGGTGACACACCAAATTAATCGGTTAAAACTCGGTCAACAGCGGCGGAACGAAACGCAGGCCCCTGGAGTAACCACGGAGACGGCGATTCGTGTGACCCGCACCACCCGGCTACTGTTCACCGCGGAGCTGCGCCAACGCGTCCGGTAGGCCCTCGGGCGTAACCAGCACGTCACGCGCCTTCGACCCCTCACTCGGGCCGACGACCTCCCGGCTCTCCATGAGGTCCATCAGCCGGCCCGCTTTGGCGAACCCGACCCGGAGTTTGCGCTGCAGCATGGAGGTGGAGCCGAACTGGGTCGTGACCACGAGCTCGATCGCCTGGGCCAGCAGTTCGAGGTCATCGCCGACCTCCTCGTCGATCTCCTTCTTCTTGGCCTCGGCGGCGCCGACGTCCTCCCGGTAGGCGGGTTCGGCCTGCTTCTTGCAGTGCTCCGCGATCGCCCGGATCTCCTTCTCCGTGACCCACGCGTTCTGCAACCGGATGGGTTTGCCCGCCCCCATCGGCAGGAACAGCGCGTCGCCCTTCCCCACGAGCTTCTCCGCTCCCTGCTGGTCGAGGATGACGCGGCTGTCGGAGAGGCTCGACGTGGCGAAGGCGAGCCGCGAGGGGACATTGGCCTTGATCAGGCCCGTGACAACGTCGACGCTGGGGCGCTGGGTCGCCAGCACCAGGTGGATCCCCGCCGCGCGTGCGAGCTGGGTGATCCGTACGACCGCGTCCTCGACGTCCCGTGGCGCGACCATCATGAGGTCGGCGAGCTCGTCCACGATCACCAGCAGGTACGGATAGGCCTCGTACTCCCGCTCGCTTCCCGGTGGAGCGGTGAGCTCACCGCTGCGTACCGCCGCGTTGAAGTCGTCGATATGCCGGTACCCGGAGGCGGCGAGGTCGTCGTAGCGGCGGTCCATCTCACTGACGACCCACTGCAGGGCGTCCGCCGCCTTCTTGGGGCTGGTGATGATCGGCGTGATCAGGTGGGGGATGCCCTCGTACATGGTCAGTTCCACCCGCTTGGGGTCAACGAGGATGAGCCGGACCTCGTCCGGGGTCGCCCGCATCATGATCGACGTGATGAGGCCGTTGATGCAGGTGGACTTGCCGGCCCCCGTGGCTCCCGCCACCAGGATGTGCGGCATCTTGGCGAGATTGGCCACCACGTTGGCGCCCTCGACGTCCTTACCCAGGCCGGTCACCATCGGATGGTCGTCAGCGGTCGCCGCGGGGGAACGCATGATGTCGCCGAGACTGACGATGTCCTTGTCCGTGTTGGGGATCTCGATCCCGATGGCCGACTTGCCGGGCACGGGAGACTGGATCCGCACCTCCGCGCTCTTCACGGCGAGCGCGATGTTCTTGGAGAGAGCGGTGACCTTCTCCACCTTCACGGCCGGCCCCAGTTCGACCTCGTAGCGGGTGACGGTCGGGCCGCGGGCGAAGTCGGTGACCTCGGCGTGGATGTTGAACTGCTCCAGCACCCTGTTGATCGCCTCGACCACGGAATCGTTGGCCTTGGTCCGCTCCTTGGGGGGCGAACCGGGTTTGAGCATGCTGGGTGTCGGCAGCTCGTAGTCGCCGTCGACGGTACGGGCGGGGATGGACAGCTGTTCGGCGCTCTCGGGAGGGGGCGTCGGTTCCGGGGGCGGTGTGGGGGACGGCGGGGACTCGCCCGTGATGACGGGGGTGTCGTAGGGGCGTTCGGTACTTCCCGCCACCGTCTCGGAGGAGGTGGTGCTGTCCGCCGACTCCGTCTTCGGTTTGCGCTTGGGTTTGGACTTGGCGGGGGCCTCCTGCTCCGGCTCTTCCCCGCCGAGGATGCCCATCCCGGCGCTGGGGCCGCTGTCCCGCTGCATCAGACTGCCGAACAGGGCCTGGAGGCGTTCCGGGATGCGATGGATCGGGGTGGCGGTGACCACCAGCAGCCCGAACAGCAACAACATGCACAGCAGCACACCGGTCACCCACGAGGTGATGAGCGCGCTCAACGGGCCGGAGGCGGCGAACCCGATCAGACCTCCGGCGCGCCGCATCGCCTCCTGACCCTCGGAGGGCCACGGGATGCCGTGGCCGATGTGGATCAGCCCCAGAAGCCCCACAAGCGTCGCGGAGAAGCCGATCGACAACCGGCCGACGTCGGTGTCGCCGTTGCCCGGCGTACGCATCAGCCGCCAGGCGAACGGCAGGAACAACAACGGGAGCACGGGGGAGAACGCGCCGAAGGCCCCCACCACGACGGTACGGGTGGCTTCCGGAAGCGGCCCGTCGGTGTCCCACCACACTGCCGCGGCGATAAGCAGCCCCAGGGCGAGCAGGACGAGCCCCGAACCGTCCCGACGCAGGTCCGGGTCGAGGTCACGCGCGCTCCGCCCCGCGGTGCGGGTGAGGCCGCCGGCGGTGTGGGCCAGCAGCTTCCACACCAGTAGCAGTCCCTGGCCCAACCAGACGAAGCCGAGAGCTATGGGGCCTTCCGATGCCGTTGTCTGACGTGACCTGCGGTTGCGTTGCGCGGACGAGCCCGATCGGCGTGCGGACGCCTTCTTCTTGGCCGTCCCGCTCCGTTGCGACGCACCGCTGCCGGAGCGTTGGGAGGATTTGGGGGTGCGGGTGGCCATGGCGGGAAGGATACTCGCCATGGGTGACGGGCTTCAGCCCCGCGCCGGGCGTGTCGCCCGGGCGCGGCACGCGTTCCGCCGCTCTCACACCTCCACGATGACCGGCACGATCATGGGGCGGCGCCGGTACGTATCGTTCACCCAGCGGCCGATCACCCGACGCACGAGCTGGCGCAGCTGCGTGGGGTCGGTGATGCCCTCGGCAGCGGCACGCTGCAACGACTCCTGGATCTGCGGGAGCACCTCGTCGTAGGCGTCGACGTCGATCCCCGAGCCGCGAGTGTGCACCTCCGGCTCGCCGAGGATCTTTCCGGAGGTGGAGTCCACCGCGACGACGATGGAGATGAACCCCTCCTCACCGAGGATCCGCCGGTCCTTCAGCGCCGACTCGGTGACGTCGCCGACCGAGGTCCCGTCCACGTAGACGTAGCCGGCGGGAACGGCTCCGGCGATCCGGGCGCGCCCGTCCTGGAGGTCGACGGCGACACCGTCCTCCGCGATGCAGATCCCCGACTCCGGGACCCCCGCCAGGCGGGCCAGCTGCGCGTGGGCACGCATGTGCCGCCATTCGCCGTGCACCGGCATGAAGTTGCGCGGCCGGACCATGTTGTGGACGTACAGCAGCTCACCGGCGGGCGCGTGCCCCGACACGTGCACGAGAGCGTTGCCCTTGTGCACGACCTTGGCTCCCCACCGGGTCAGGCCGTTGATGACCCGGTTCACCGAGTTCTCGTTGCCCGGGATGAGCGAGGACGCCAGTAGGACGGTGTCCCCCGACTCGATGTGGATCTGGTGGTCCCGGTTGGCCATGCGTGTCAGTGCCGACATGGGTTCGCCCTGGGAACCGGTGGATATGAGTACCGCCTGCTGGGGGGCGAGCTCGTCGAGCTGTTTCACGTCCACCAGCAGGTCGTTGGGAACGTGGAGGTATCCCAGGTCGCGTGCGATGTTCATGTTCCGCACCATGGAGCGCCCCACGAACGCCACCTTGCGGCCGTGGGCCTTGGCGGCGTCCAGGACCTGTTGCACACGGTGGATGTGGGAGGCGAAGCACGCGACGATGATGCGCTGGTCCGCCTGGTCGAACACCTCGTCGATGACCGGGGTGATGTCCCGCTCACTGGTGACGAAGCCGGGGACCTCGGCGTTGGTGGAGTCAGCGAGCAGGAGGTCCACCCCCTCGTCGCCGAAACGGGCGAAACCGCCGAGGTCCGTGAGTCGGCTGTCCAGCGGCAACTGGTCCATCTTGAAGTCACCGGTGTGCAGCAGGTTCCCCGCGGGCGTGCGCATGGCGATCGCCAGGGCGTCCGGGATGGAGTGGTTCACGGGGAGGAATTCCAGGTCGAACTCGCCTAACTGCCGCCGCTGCCCTTCCGCGACCTGGACCGTTTCCGGTGTTATGCGGTGCTCGCCCAGCTTCGCGTTCACCAGGGCCAGGGTCAGCCGCGACCCGACGATGGGAATGTCCTCCCGCTCGCGCAGGAGGAACGGGACAGCGCCGATATGGTCCTCGTGACCGTGGGTGAGGACGAGGGCCTCGACGTCGTCGAGCCGGTTCCGGATCGGCTCGAAGTCGGGGAGGATCAGGTCGACCCCGGGCTGCTCCTCCTCGGGAAACAGCACGCCGCAGTCGACGATCAGCAGCTTCCCGTTGTACTCCATCACCGTCATGTTCCGGCCGATCTCGCCGAGGCCGCCGAGGGCGGTGACGCGCAGCGCCCCCTCGGCGAGTGGCGGCGGAGGCCCAAGCTCAGGATGCGGGTGACTCATCTGGTGTTCGGGCGTGGTTCCCGCCACTGTCAGGCGGCAGGAGAAACGCCCTCCTCCTTTCGCCTTGTGTGGACATGTCCGTCTACTCTGCGGGGCAGGCGAAGGTGGCAGTGGCCATCGCCCGGGCCGGCCGCGCGGAGCGCACCCGTCGGTACGGGGTGCAGCTGCAACGCGCGTTCGGGGTTCGACAACGCCTGTGGCCAGCGTACCGCTCGCACCGCGGCGGGTCGGGGAACCGGAGCCCTCAGGGCGGCGTTCCGTCCGCCCCCACCCGGTGCCGCCCTGGTACGGCACCACGGTCGCGTCCCCACGGTGGGGCGCCGTGTACTCCGTTCCTCCGGTCCGCTGGCCGCTCGTTCCCGGCCTCCTGTCACCGGGGGGAGGGAGGCTCCACCTCGCGCCCCGGTTCGCCACACACCCGGCGGGAAGTGTCGACCGCGCCGCCGTGCGGACCGTGGCCATCCGCTGTCCCCCACCACGGGGACAGCGGCGTTGGCGCCGGCCGCGTCCGCGCTCGGCATCGTTCGGTCTCCTCCCCGGAACTCTGCTACGCGGATCCCTCTGTCAGCCGCTCGACCCCAACCGCGCTGGCTGGAACCGCCTGGTGCGGCGCGAGCCCTATCGGCCCCTTGACCCCGGCAGCCGCCAGGTCCTCGCGGAGCAGGGCCTGCAGCTCGCCCGAGGCGTCGGCGAGGGGGGTCCGGACGACCCCGCCCGGAAGACCGAACATGTTGAGCACGGCCTTGACCGTGATCACGCCCTGCGTGCGGAAGATCCCGGTGTAGACCGGGGTGAGACGGCGGTGGATCGCCAGTGCGCGGGCCACGTCGCCCGCCTCGTAAGCGTCGATCATGTCGTGCAGGTCCCCGCCGACGATGTGTCCGACAACGCTGACGAAGCCGGCGGCTCCCACGGACAGCAGCGGCAGGTTCAGCATGTCCGTACCGCAGTAGTAGGCGAGGTCGGTGCGCTCCATCACCCAGGAGCTGGCACCGAGGTCGTCCTTGGCGTCCTTGTTGGCGATGATGCGCGGGTGCTCGGCAAGCCGCACCAGCGTTTCCGACGCGATCGGCACCCCGGTACGCCCCGGGATGTCGTAGAGCATGATCGGCAGCTCGGTCGCGTCGGCGATCATGGTGAAGTGTCGGAGCAGGCCTTCCTGCGGAGGCTTGCTGTAGTAGGGGGTCACGGCGAGAAGGGCGTGCGCGCCGGCGCGTTCGGCCGCCCTGGCGAGCTCGGTGCTGTGCCGGGTGTCGTTGGTTCCCACCCCCGCGATGACCGTCGCACGGTCACCGACGGCGTCCAGCACGGTGCGCAGCAGCTGGTCCTTCTCCGCGTCGCTGGTCGTGGGGGACTCGCCCGTGGTTCCGCTGACGATCAGGCCGTCGTTGCGCTGCTCATCGACCAGGTACGTGGCGAGCCGAGCGGCGCCGTCGTAGTCAACGTCCCCGTTCTCGTCCATGGGCGTCACCATCGCGGTCAACATCCGGCCGAAGGGCGCGTTCGATGTAGTGCTGCCAACCATGACGTAGCAGGCAAGGGGCGCCGGAAAGCATCGGCGGGAATCCCCTGTGTGCCCTTCCTCCTCTCCATGACCTCGTGCTCGGCTTATCCGACGTGTACCCCGCCGATGTGTGAGGTATCGCTCGCTCCCGGAAACGGGAGAACGGAACAGCTCCCCCTACGGAAGAGTGAAGTTACAGGGCAAACGTACCGTGTTGCGAATCCGTGCGACGCCAACCGCTCCGGACGCGGGAGGATTTCTTGGGCATTCGGGACGCACCGCATCCCGTCGGGTAACCGCGCAACCGCACACGCCAGCTACCCGACGGGGTTCCACTGCCGGACGAGGATCGGTGGCGGGTCAGGACTCGTCTCCCTCCGGAAGGACCAGGCCCAGCAACCAGCTCACGACCGCCACGACGATCGCTCCCCAGAAGGCGGGCCAGAACCCGTCGATAGCGAAGGGGAGGTCGAGCGCACTGGCCACCCATGCCGTGAGCATGAGCAACAGCGCGTTCACCACCAGCGCTATCAGTCCCAGAGTGAGGACGTAGAAGGCACAGCCGACGGTCTTGACGATCGGTTTGATGACCGCGTTGACGAGGCCGAAGATCGCACCAACGATCAGGTAGACGACCACCTTCTCCGCGGTGGTCGCCGCGCCGACGTTGATGCCGTCGATGAGATATACCGCCGCCCAGAGGGCGACTGCGTTCACCAGGATTCGGATGATGATGCTCACGACTCCGATGGTGGCACGAGCCGGCAGGTGCATGAACGCAGCCGCCCTCCAACGCGAGGCGCGTCGGGAGCGGTTCCCCGGTACCGGGCGGCTTCCGCCGTTTGGCCAAGCGCGCGCGTACTGGGACGATGCGTGACAACAACCGTGCCCACCATTTCGGATGAGAGCGCCCGTGCCCAGTCAGGGATTCGTTCGTGCCGCCCGTGACGAGGACGTCGACGCTGTCGTGGCCATCCAGGTCGCGGCGTGGCAGGCGATGTACGCCCCCCACATGCCCGCCGACGTGCTCGAGGAGCTCTCCGGAACGGAGGCTGCCGAGCGGTTCCGGGAACAGTGGCGGTCCTCGCTGCATAGTCCTCCGACCTCGTGGCACCACCTGCTGGTGGCCACCAGCGCGGAGCCCCCACCCTCCGAACAAGGCGCTCCCACCCGTACGGTGGCGGGCTTCGCCGCGTGCGGTCCCGCCGAGGACACCGACCTGTGGCCGGGGACCGACGCCGAGGTCTACGCGCTGCACACCCACCCCGACCACGCCCGTGCCGGCCACGGCAGCCGGCTTCTCAACGCCGCGGTCGACCACATGGCCGACGACGGGTTCCACACCGCCCACGCGTGGGTCCTCGAGGAGCCCAACCCGCTGCTGGGGTTCCTCCAGAACACCGGCTGGGCCCCGGACGGTGCGCGGCGTGAGTTGGACATGGGCCGTCCGGTGCCGATGGTCCGGTTGCACGTGGCGCTCGGCGGCCACTGAACGCCACCGGGCGCCCGGTCGTGTCGCAGCGCGGCGCGGGGCCGCCGGGGCGGGTGGTACGGCGCACGTACGCGGCGGCCGCTGACTAGAATCACAGGAGGTCCGCAGCGTTTCCGGGGCGCACGGTCCGCTGCTCCGCGCTGTCGTGCGGGAGCCGGCGGTGCCGTGGGCGAGGCACCGGTGTCGCATGCGGGCACGGGAAGTTCCGGAGCGACGGTCGGGGTCACGGCCGGTTCCGGGAGCGGTTCCGTCCTCCGGGGCAGCGTCGCACTCGGCTACCTGCGGTGGTCTCCCCCGCTCCGGAGAGTCCTGCGGGAACGGCGAGAAGAAAGGCGAACGCGTGGCCACGGCCAGCCAGTGGATCGCGGGGGCGCGTCCCCGCACGTTGCCGAACTCCATCGTTCCGGTCGCGGTGGGCACCGGCACCGTCGTCGGCGTCGGCGCGGTGGTGTGGTGGAAGGCCCTGCTCGCGATGGCTGTCGCGCTCGCCCTGCAGGTCGGGGTCAACTACGCCAACGACTACAGCGACGGCATCCGGGGAACCGACGCCGAGGAGCGGGTGGGCCCCACCCGGTTGACGGGGACGGGGCTGGCCGTGCCGCGGCGGGTTCTCCTCGCCGCCTGGACGTGTTTCGCTGTTGCCGCACTGGCGGGGCTGGTCCTGGCGGTGACCTCGGCGTGGTGGCTGCTGCTCGTGGGGGCGGCCGCGATCGTGGCGGCCTGGTTCTACACCGGGGGCTCGGTGCCGTACGGGTACCGCGGTTTCGGTGAGCTCGCGGTGTTCGTGTTCTTCGGACTCGTGGCGGTCGCCGGGACGATCTTCGTGCAGGCGGGTTACGTCCCGTGGCACGGCTGGGTGGCGGCAGTGCCGACCGGCCTGCTGTCCGTGTCGGTCCTGGTGATCAACAATCTACGGGACCGCCCCACCGACGCGACGGCCGGCAAGCGCACGCTGGCGGTACGGCTCGGGGACCGTGCCACGCGACGGTTGTACGTCTCGGTGCTGACGGGCGCGTTCGTCGTCAGTCTCACCGTCGTGGCGGTGACTCCCTGGGTCGGGCTCGTCCTGCTCGCGCTCCCGTTGGCGCTTGCTCCGGTGCGCCGGGTCGCCGGTGGACAGTCGGGTGAGGAGCTGATCCTGGGACTCGCCGAGACCGGGAAGCTCCAGCTCGCTTTCGGCCTCCTGCTCACGGTGGGGCTGGCCCTGGGGTAGGCCCTGGGTTGGCGGGCACCGCGAGCGGCGTTCCGCCGCACGGGGACGGTGGCCGGAACCGGCCAGTGCGTGTTCCGGGGTTCGGCGTCGCACCGTCCCGGCCGGCACGTAACCTTACGGTTATGGTTACCCCCCAGCAACGCGTAACGTATCCCCTCGCGCTCGCGGCCTGCTCACTACTGCTGGCCGGGTGCGGCATGTTCGGCGGCGAGGACGGCGACAGCCGCGATGGCGATTCCGCGGACCCGGCCAACGCCGGGAAGGTGGAGCCGGGCGAGGAGGACGCCCGGGATACCCTGGCGAGCCAGGACGTCCAGACGCTCGGCACCGACCTGCACATCGCCGTGCACGACCTTGTCCGCGGTGCGGAGACCGTGGAGCTGACGTTCTCCATCACCAACACCGGCGACGACGCGAGCGACCTCTTCCACACCTGGCTCGGGAACGGACCGGACGGTGGCGGGGAGGTCTCCGACGTCACGCTCGTCGACTCGGCGAACGGCAAGGTCCACCTGGTCGCCGAGGACGACGACGGCAAGTGCGTCTGCTCGACCTACAACACCTCGGAGAAGTTCGCCCCGGGGGACTCGGTTCTCTACAGCGCCACGTTCGGCACTCCCCCGGATGGTGTGGAGACGATGGACGTGCGGATCCCCAACGCTGGAACGTTCAACAATGTCGAGCTCAGCTAGCCCTGGTGTCCGCCTGGTGTGCTGGGTCATCGCGGGATCGGTGCTGGCCGTACCAACCTCGGCTCATGCCCAGGGCGGAACGGAGACCGAGCCCGACGCTCCCGGACCAGCCGCGGTGGACACCGCTCCCATCCACGACCTGAACACTCCCGTACAGAAGCTCTCTCCCCCCGTGCAGGACCTCACGGTGGCCACCCGGAACGAGGACGGCTCGGTCACCGACGCGGAGAACTCCGAGGAGCGGACCGTCACCCTGGCGGCTGACGTCCTGTTCGAGTTCGACGAGGCGGACATCACCGACGAGGCCGACGGCGCGCTGGAGGAAGCCGCCCGGGTACTGGACGACAGCGCCGAGGGCACGACCGTGGAGATCGACGGTTACACCGACGCCAAGGGAAGCGCGGAACGCAACCAGGAACTGTCCGAGGAACGCGCGGAAGCGGTCGAGGAGGAACTCAGCTCGCGCACCGAGGGCAGCGACATCACCTTCGACGTCACGGGCCACGGTTCCGCCGACCCGGTGGCGCCCAACGAGGTCGACGGCGAGGACAACCCCGAGGGCCGGGAGAAGAACCGGCGAGTCGAGATCCGCATCCCGCGATGACGCGCCGGCGGGGGGTGCGACCGGAGCGCTGACCGCTGTCGGCCGGGAAGCACCCCCGCCCGCGGTGCGCGGGCGGCACCCGGTCCCGCGCCGCGGGCGTTCGGGCAGCCATCGCGCTCGGTGGAACCCCCGGTTCACACGGGACCATGAGGCACTCCAGGGGACGTACCCAGCGGGCTGCCCCAGGGCAGGGATACGATGTCGTCCCGGCACCGATGCCGAGAGCTCTCGCGGAACGCCCAGTAGTGCAGGTCACACGTTCCAGTAGGATCGATGTGTGACATTGTCGTACTTAGGAGTGGCAGCCCCCCATGCCTGGCAGAATCCAGTCCGTCGAACGCGCCGCCGCCATCCTGCGGTTGCTCGCCGGCGGCGTCCGCGGACTGAGCCTCACCGAGATCGCCCGGACGTTGGAGCTCCCCAAGGGAACGACGCTGGGCATCCTGCGCACCCTGCAGCATGTGGGCTTCGTCGAGCAGGACGCGGAAACGGGCCAGTACCGCCTCGGTGGTGGGGTGCTGCGGTTGGGCACCCGGTACCTGGACGGCAACGAGCTCCGCACCCGCGCGCTGAACTGGGCCGACTCGCTCGCGGGGCGCAGCGGGGAGAGCGTACGGATCGGCATCCTGCACGAGGGGCAGGTACTGGTGGTCCACCATGTGTTCCGCCCGGACGACAGCAGTCAGACGCTCGAGGTGGGATCGCTGCTGCCGCTGCACGCGAGCGCCCTGGGCAAGGCGCTGCTGGCTTTCGACCCGTTGGCCTGTCCCGACGAGCCGGAACCGGGGACCGAGCTGGTCGGCTACACCCGAAACACCCTCACCTCACCCGAGGAGCTGCAGCACGAGCTGGAGGCGGTCCGCAGCCACGGATGGGCCTCGGAGAAGGAGGAGCTCATCGACGGCGAGGTGGCACTCGCCGCCCCGATCCGTGACCGGCGGGGAACCGCGGTGGGCGCGATCGGGCTGTCCGGGGCGATCGAGCGGCTGTGCGACGACGAGGGCCTGCGCAGGGAGCAGATCTCCTACGTACGCGACGCGGCGCGTTCCATCTCCCGGGAGCTGGGGGCACACCCCTGGTGAGGTACCGGTAACACACCTTCCCGGCCTCCGGCCCTCCCCCTAAGCTTGACATAAGCTCGAGACCTGTCTCACACTGCGTTCTGTTTGTACTACATTGTCGCACAGCATGCGATATCGCATAGTTCGTAGCTTGTGGTGACACCAGGGCAGTGCGACGCGGACGGTTCCCGCCAACGGCGCGACCACGACGAAGGGAGGTGATCCGGGGTCCGGTTCCGGTCTGGAACCGCTCACGGACCCGCCACCGTTCGGTGCGCCGCCTACCCCGCACCTCCCGGCACCCCGCCCGCGGCCGGTGCCAGCCGCGCAGCCGCACTCCTGTGCCGATGCGCAGGCAACCATCTCCACACCGCCAGAAAGGAGAAGGGTGTCCCCTCCCCCGCCGCGTGCGGGGCTCGTACGCCCGACACAGTGATGAGCGCACAGTACATAGCAGCGATCGACCAGGGAACGACCTCGAGCAGGTGCATCGTCTTCGACGGTGACGGCCGGATCGTCTCGGTGGGCCAACGGGAGCACCGCCAGATCTTCCCGCAACCCGGATGGGTGGAACACGACGCTTCGGAGATCTGGGAGAACGTCCAGACCGTCATCACCGAGGCCCTGGACAACGGTTCCCTCTCGCGCGACCAGATCGCCGCCGTGGGTATCACGAACCAGCGCGAGACCACGGTGGTGTGGGACCGGGAGACCGGAGAACCGGTACACAACGCGATCGTCTGGCAGGACACCCGCACCGACTCCCTCATCCAGGAACTCGCGGGGGTGGTCGGCCAGGAGCGGTTCCGGGAACGCTGCGGGCTCCCCCTCGCCACCTACTTCTCCGGACCCAAACTGCGCTGGCTCCTCAACGAGGTTCCCGGCCTGCAGGAACGCGCCGAGCGCGGCGAGGTCCTGTTCGGCACCATGGAGACCTGGATCATCTGGAAGCTCACCGGCCGGCACGTCACCGACGTGACCAACGCCAGCCGCACGATGCTGATGAACCTGCACTCGCTGGACTGGGACAGCGACATCCTCGCGGCCATGGGGATACCGGGGGTGATCCTCCCCGAGATCACCTCCTCCGCCGAGGTGTACGGGGAGGCCACCGGCTTCCTCGCCGGCGTACCGGTCGCCTCCGCCCTCGGGGACCAGCACGCCGCGCTGTTCGGCCAGACCTGCTTCTCCCCCGGAGACGTCAAGGGCACGTACGGCACCGGCACCTTCCTCGTGCTCAACACCGGCACGGAACCGGTCATGTCGTCGAACGGGCTCCTGACCACACTGGGTTACAAGATCGGCGACCAACCGGCCGTGTACGCGCTGGAAGGCTCCATCGCCGTCACCGGATCCCTGGTCCAGTGGATCCGCGACAACCTCGGCATCATCTCCAGCGCCGCCGAGATCGAGACCCTGGCCCGCACGGTGGACGACAACGGCGGCTGCTACATCGTCCCCGCCTTCTCCGGACTCTTCGCCCCGCACTGGCGCAGCGACGCCCGCGGGATCATGACGGGGCTCACCGGCTACGTGACCAAGGCCCACATCGCACGGGCCGTGCTGGAAGCCAGCGCCTGGCAGACCCGCGAGGTCGTGGACGCCATGCGTCAGGACTCGGGAGCTGACATGTCCGACCTGCGCGTCGACGGCGGCATGACCGCGGACAACCTGTTGATGCAGATCCTCGCCGACGTACTGGACGTGGACGTGGTCCGTCCGATGGTCGCCGAGACGACGTGCCTAGGTGCCGCCTACGCCGCCGGACTGGCCGTGGGGTACTGGCCCGACCTGGAAAGTCTTCGGGCCAAGTGGCACAAGGCGGCCGAGTGGTCACCGCAGATGCCGGACGAGGTTCGGGACCGCGAGTACCGCAACTGGCGCAAGGCGGTCAACCGCTCGCTCGGCTGGCTCGAGCACGAGGACGTCTGAACCCCACCCACCACGGTGGCCCCACCCAGATCCGACCCGCTCAGCGGAGGCTTCGCATGGAATACATCGCCGAATTCGTCGGTACGGCGATCCTTACCCTACTTGGCTGCGGCGTCGTCGCCGGTGTCACACTCGCCAAATCCAAGGCCAACGGCGGCGGATGGATCGTCATAACCCTCGGCTGGGGACTGGCCGTGGGAATGGCGGTCTACGCCGTCGGACAGTTCAGCGGCGCCCACATCAACCCCGCCGTCACGTTCGGCATGGCTTCCATCGGGGAGCTGCCCTGGTCCATGGTGCCGGGTTACGTCGCCGCCCAGGTCGCTGGCGGCGCCTTCGGCGCCGCCCTGGTGTGGGTCACCTACCTGCCCCACTGGAAGGAGACCGAGGACACCGAGACCAAGCTGGGTGTCTTCTCCACCGTCCCCGCTATCCGCAACATCCCGGCCAACTTCGCCACCGAGGTCATCGGCACGTTCATGCTGGTGTTCGGGATCCTCGGCATCAACGCGAACATGAACCCCATCGGCCAGAGCAACGGCGACCTCGCCGACCTGTTCGGAACCGGCCTCGCGCCGCTGCTCATCGGGCTGCTCGTGACGGCCATCGGCCTCTCCCTCGGTGGCCCCACCGGTTACGCGATCAACCCGGCCCGCGACCTCGGTCCGCGTATAGCACACGCGCTCCTGCCCATCGCCGGGAAGGGCGGTTCCGACTGGTCCTACGCCCTGGTTCCGATCGTGGCCCCCATCGTCGGAGGGGTGCTCGGGGGGCAGACGTTCGTACTGCTCGGCTTCTACGAGTGAACACCTCGTCCCACCGTGGGGAGGGCCCGCCCCGGCAGCGGATGCGGGACCTCCCCACGCGTCCCGCGAAGCCCCGGCACGCGGGACGCGGGCCACACCAGTGATTCCCGCTCTCACTCCAGCCCGAGCAACGGCTCCAGGCCGACGGTGAGCTGCTGGGGAAGGTCGGCGACCTGGCGGACCCCCAGCAGCACCCCCGGCATGAACGACTCCCGCGACATCGAGTCGTGCCGGATCTTCAGCGTCTCCCCGTGCGTGCCGAACAGGACCTCCTGGTGGGCGATCGACCCGGCCATGCGCAGCGCGTGGACCGGAACCCCGGCCACGTCAGCGCCCCGTGCGCCCGGAGCCTCGGAGGTCGTCGCGTCCGGCATCGCGTCAGCGCCCGCCTGCTCCCGTGCGCGCGACACCAGCTCGGCGGTGCGTTGCGCCGTTCCGCTGGGCGCGTCGACCTTGTTCGGATGGTGCAGTTCCACGATCTCCGCCGAGTCGAAGAACGGCGCCGCCTTCTCCGCGAAGTGCATCATCAGCACGGCTGCGATACCGAAGTTGGGGGCGACGAGCACCCGGACCCCGGGGTGGTGCGCCAGTAGGTCGCGCACCTCGGACAGGCGGGCCTCGTCGAACCCGCTCGTGCCCACCACGACGTGGATACCGTTGGCGACCAGCCAGCGCAGGTTGTCCATCACCGCGTCCGGATGGGTGAAGTCCACGACAACGTCGGCCCCACCCGCGCTCTCGCGCTGGCTCGCCTCGTCAACCGCAGCAACCAGTTCCGTGTCGGCGGCCTGCGTGACCGCCCTGACCACTTCCGATCCCATGCGCCCGTTGGCGCCGAACACTCCTACCTTGATCACGCGTGTCACCGTACCGGAGCCGGAACCGTCCCGGTTACCGGTGCGCGGCGGCGCGAACGACCGTGTTCCGCCCGCGCCGCCACCTCCGGTCCCGGCTGTTCACACTTCGGCGAGAACCAGGGCGAAGTCCTCACCGGGGTCGGTCCACCAACCGCGCACCGTGAACCCGGCCCGGGCGAGCTCGGAGGAGACCCTGTCCCTGCGGAACTTCGCCGAGATCTCGGTGCGTACGTCCTCACCGGACGCGAAGTCCACCGTGAGGTCGAGGGCGGTGAGGTGGACACGCTGGCGCTCTCGTGCGCGCAGGCGCATCTCGACCCATTCGGACTCCTCGTTCCAGCAGGCGACGTGGTCGAACGCGTCCGGTTCAAAGTCAGCGTCCAGTCCGCGGTTGACGACGTGCAGGACGTTGCGGTTGAACTCGGCGGTCACACCTCGGGAGTCGTCGTAGGCCGCCAGGAGCCGCTCCCGGCTCTTCACCAGGTCCAGACCCAGCAGCAGCGTCTCCCCTGGGGCCATCGTGCCGTGCAGGTCGGCGAGAAGCGCGCGGCGCCCTTCCGGTGTCTGGTTGCCGATGGTGGATCCGAGCATCGCCACCAGCCGCCGCCCGCGCGTGGGCAGCAGGTGCGCGTGGCGTTCGAAGTCGGCGACGGCTACGTGGACCCGCATGTCGGGGTACTCCGCGGCGATGCGGGTGGCGGCCTCCTCCAGGAACTCACCGCTGACGTCGACCGGGACGAAACCGTTCAGGCTTGCACGCGCGCGCAGGGCCTCCAGCAGCAGACGGGTTTTCTCCCCCGATCCGGAGCCCAGCTCCACGAGGGTGTCGGCACCGGCGGCGCGGACGATCTCCCCCGCGTGGTTGTGCAGAGCGGCGTGTTCGGCGCGGGTGGGGTAGTACTCGGGCAGGCGGGTGATCCGGTCGAACAGGGCGCTGCCCCGCTGGTCGTAGAACCACTTGGGCGGAAGCGTCTTGGGAACGGCCGCGAGTCCCTCGGCCACGTCGCGCCGCAGGGTCTTGGTGAGGTCGTCGGGTGTGAGATGGCGGTCGGTCCAGAACATCACGTCGTCCCGTCCAGCGTGTCGATGGGGGTGACAGTGACCTCCCAGCGGTCGGCTGTCACCAGGGAGTTGTCGGGTACCGGCCACCATTCGGGGCCGCTGTCCAGGGGTTCGGAGGCGAGGCACACGCCTCCCCCCGCCGCGTCCGGATAGCGCCGGACGTAGAGCGTGTCGCCGGCGGCGGTCCCGGCCAGGTACCTCCCGTCGGAGGCGAGCAGGTTGTAGCGGCCGGGTGAGCAGGAGAGGGCGTCGCGTACCACTGCTGCCAGAGCGTCGCCCAGACCGGTGCCCTCCCGCCACAGGCAGAGCGCCCGGGCGAACAGCGGCGCGGAGTCGACCGGGGTACGCGCGTCCAGCGCTCCGGTGGGATGCTGGCCGGCGAACCGGGCGAGCAGCGCCTCGTCGTCCTTGACCGCGCCGTTGTGGCTGAACAGCCAGGTATCGCCGCGGAAGGGTTGCGCGCACGACTCGTCCGTCCCGAATCCGGGGGTGGCGTCGCGTACCGCCGCCACCGCACAGGACGAGCGGATCGACCGGGCGGCGTCGTGGAACGAGGAGTCCGCCCAGATCGGCATCGCGCGGCGGTAACGCAACGGTTCGGCGTGGTCCGGGGCGTACCAGCCCACGCCGAACCCGTCCGCGTTGACAGTTCCGTGCCGCTGCTCACGGGGCGCGTACGACTGGGCGTACAGCGAGTTGGGATGGTTGTGGAGAAGGTCGGCCAGAGTGGCGTCCGGTCCGGTGTAGGCCATGTGTCGGCACATCAGGCTTACCTCACCCCCGCTCGGGAACGTGGTGCGAGGGCCCGGCGGCGGGGCGCGGCGTGCCCGTGGTCGGTCGCTTCGCTCATTCCGCCTCCCCGGCGTCGCGCGCGCAGCGGAAGCCGGCGAATACCTGCCGCCTGCTGGGGAAGTCCCAGTTGCGGAACGTCGCCCGCACCGAGGTCGGGTGGGTCGCCCAGGAACCTCCGCGTAGGACCCGGTACTGACCGTTGAAGAACACCTCGGAGTACTCGGGGTAGGGGAAGGCCCGGAATCCGGGGTAGCCGGCGAATGCGGTCGAGGTCCACTCCCAGACGTCGCCCAGGGACTGCCACACGCCGCGGGGAGAGACCCCCGCGGGGAACGCGCCGGCCGGGGCGGGGCGCAGTGTCCGCTGGCCGAGGTTCGCGTGGCGCTCGCCGGGTTCCTCCCACCCCCACGGGAAGCGCTGCGCGGCCCCCGTAGCGGGGTCGTGCCGGACGGCCTTCTCCCACTCCGCTTCGGTGGGCAGGCGCTTCCCGGCCCAGCAGGCGTAGGCCTGGGCCTCGTGGAAGGAGACGTGCTGCACCGGTTCGTGCGCGGGGACGGGCTCCAGCAGGCCGAACCGGCGCCGGAACCACCGGTCGCCCGTACGGCTCCAGAACGCCGGTGCCTGTTTCCCGGAGCTCAGACGCCAGTTCCACCCCTCCTCGGTCCACCAGCGCGGATCGTCGTAGCCACCGTCGGACATGAACTCCAGGTAGGCGGCGTTGGTGACGGCGCTGGCGTCGATCCAGAACGCGGGCAGGTCCACGGTGTGTGCGGGGCGCTCGTTGTCGTAGGCCCAGGGGTCGTCGCTGGTTCCCATGGTGAACGGCCCCGCCTCGACGAGGACCTCGCCGCGGGGCGGCTCGGTCCTGACCACCGGAGCCGGGTCGGCCGCTCCGGCGAGCACCGGGTCACCGCTCCGTAGCTGGTGGGTGGCCAGCATCGTCTCGTCGTGCTGGTGCTCGTGCTGGATCACCATGTGGTAGACGAACCCGCTGCCCAACAGCGGGGACCCGCCCTCCATCGGGGCTCTCTCCAACGCGTCCAGCACACGGGAGCGGACACGCGCGTTGTAGTCCTGGGCCTCGCGCGGGGACAGCAGCGGCAGGGAGACCCGGTCGGCGCGCGGATTCTCGAACGCGTCGTAGAGGATGTCGATGTCGGGCCGCAGGGCTTCCTGGCCGGCCGCGGCGCGGACGAGCCACTGCTCCTCGTAGTTGCCGACGTGGGCGAGGTCCCAGACCAGCGGCGACATGAGCGGGGAGTGCTGGGCGGTGAGCTCCTCCTCATCGAGCGCGTCGACGGTGAGTCCCTGGCTGCGTCGGCGGCCGCGGTCGAGTTCCGTGGCGATGCGTTCCCGCATCCGGTCTGCGGTGTCGGAGTGCGTGGGAGGGTGGCTACTCAAGCGAATGCTCCTTCCGCGTCCAGGAGGTCGTCGGCCGGACACCGTCCGCGTTCGACGAAGCGTTCTCGGTAGGCGTCGACAAGGGTGGCGAGGTCGGCCGCTCCCATACGGGAAAGGGCCTCACTGGCAGCGGCGAAGCAGGACCGGGCGCACGCGGCGAGATCGGGGTCCGTCAGGGCGCTGCGAGCGGCGGTGAGCCACGTTCCCGGCGAGGTGCAGCCGGGCACCCGTTCGGTCGCCTCGGTCGCGGCCAGGGCCGCCCTCGGGTCGTCGAGGAGCGCCGCCGTCACCGCGACCGGAACCGGCCACCAGTGTTCCGGCAGGGAGTCGATCATGCGCAGTTCCAGCCAACCGCGCGGCCGCACCGGGGGAAACAGGGTGCTCATGTGGTGCACGAGGTCGTCGGGTTCCGGCCTTCTGGGGCGGCCGCAGGACAGCCATTCGCTGAACGTCATACCGGGGGAGGTGATCCCTGGCCCGTTCTCCTCCCGGATCGTCATGAGCTGCGCTTCCAGGACGTAGCGCGTCCACGAGGCGACCGGGTCGGTGCTGGGGACGGGACGGGTGCGTGACGAGTCGAGGGCGGCCCACACCGTCCACCGGGTGGAACGCCATCCGGTGGGGCGGCCGCGCCACAGGGGGGAGTTCGCGAAGGCGGCCACGAGCATGGGGCCGAGTCGGTGGACCAGGCTCCAGCGGTGCGCGGCGTCGGCCGGGTCGGCCCCGATGTCCAGGCACACCTGGATGGAGGCGGTACTGCACATCATGGTGCGTCCGCTGGCCGTTCCCGCGGCGTCGAAGTAACGCTCCATGGCCGCGTAGCGGGGAAGGGTGAGCTGGCGCGAGAGCGAACGGTGCGGGTCCAGCCCGTAGCCGTCGAGGCACAGTCCCGCGTCGCGCAGGTGTTTCTGGATATGTGCGAGGTCGGTGTTGAGGGCGGTGTGCGCCCAGGCCGGGCCCGGTAACGGAGGTGAGCTGACCTCGAGCTGGCCGCCGGGTTCGTAGCTGACGGTGCTTCCCGACGGCGGGGCGCCGGCCTGCTCGATGAGGGGAACGAGCTGGTCGAGAGGGACAGGGGAGCGCGGTTGTTCGGGGTCGGTAACGAGCCACTCGAGTTCGGCACCGACTTTCCCGGGAGGGCCGGTCTTGAAACAGATCCCGTTGACGTAGTCCTGCACGTCGGCTTCGGTCAAATAGGCCACGGGTCACTCCTTGATCGGACGCACTCACTAAACGTGCCCACGTTCCCGTGGTCGAGAACCTCCGCGACGGGTCCCCAGTGGGAAGGGGCCCGGCGCTCCCGGCACACCCGGGGCACTCGCCGGCGTGATGTTGGTCACTCGACACTCATCCGGTACTGCTCGGACTCCAGCGACATCCCCATCCGCCAGAGGAACGCCCGCTCCGCGGAGTCGCACCCGTCCGTCGTCACGAGCACGCTCACCGCCCCGGACTCGCGCAGCCGTCGCCGAACCGCCGCGAACAGCGCCTGCGCCGAGAGTGTCCACTCCCGGGAACCGGACACGGCGAAGTCCTCCACACGCCCGACCGGACCGCCCGGCTCGTACAGGTCCGGGGGTGTGACGAGCGTGCAGCACAGGTACCCGCGCAGCTTCCCGTCCCGGACGGCCACCAGTGCCACGGAGCGCGGGTCGTCCACCAGCTCCTCCAGGCGGGTGCGGTGCCGGTTCCTCGCGTCCGCCACGGGGGACCACGGGCGGGCCGCGTGGCGCTGGTACCGCTCCCGACGCTGGCCTCCCAGTTCCACTATGGCGTCGATGTCCTGGGGGGACGCCTCCCGGACGTCGGTCCGAGCTGTGTTGTTCGCGCCGGTTCCTCGCTCACCGTTCTGTTGCTCTTCGTTCGCGTATGTGGTGTCCATGGGAAGAGTTCTTCCCACATCGCGTGTAACCTCCCTTGTTTTCGTCAACGCGTGCTACGACAGGCATGACGTGAGATGGGGGGTCGCTATGACTGTCTCTGAGCACCGGTTGGACGGCGCGGCGCTGCGTGAGCTCGTGGACGGACGGTGGGCGGGGGTACGTGACGAGCTGCGGGGGTTCCTGCGCGGGGAACCGTTCGTCCCGGTGGCCGGTATCGGGACGGACGCCCACCGGCAACGCGTGCTGCGGCAACTGCGGGAACTGGCCACCACCAGCGTTCCCGGGCACGGTTTCCCTCGGGAGCACGGGGGAAGCGGCGACGCGGGCGCCGCGATCGTGGCCTTCGAGATGCTGGTGTGCGACCTCTCCCTCATGGTCAAGGTGGGAGTCCAGTGGGGGTTGTTCGGCGGCGCCGTCCACGCGCTGGGTACCCAGCGGCACCATGCCGAGTACCTGCCGCCTCTGATGTCCCTGGAGCTTCTGGGCTGCTTCGCCATGACCGAGACCGGCCACGGTTCCGACGTGCAGCGGATCCGCACCACGGCCGACTACGACACGGACACCGAGGAGTTCGTCGTCCACACTCCGGACGAGGCGGCCCGCAAGGACTACATCGGCAACGCCGCCCGGGACGGCCGGATGGCCGTGGTCTTCGCCCAGCTGTCGTCGTGCGGGCAGTCCCACGGTGTGCATGCGATTCTGGTCCCGATCCGGGACTCGGAGGACCGGCCGCAGCCCGGCGTACGGATCGAGGACTGCGGCCCCAAGGGCGGGCTGAACGGGGTGGACAACGGACGCCTGTGGTTCGACCGTGTCCGGGTTCCCAGGACGGCGCTGCTCAACCGCTACGGTGACGTCGCACCCGACGGGAGTTACACCAGCCCCATAACGAACCCGAACCGGCGGTTCTTCACCATGCTGGGCACCCTGGTGCGGGGGCGGATCAGTGTCGCCGGCGGCGCCGGAAGCGCCAGCAAGGCCGCGCTGGACATCGCGGTGCGCTACGGCGACACCCGCCGCCAGTTCCCCCGGCCCGACACCGGTGAGGAGGTCGTGCTACTGGACTACCTCTCCCACCAGCGCCGCCTCCTTCCCGCACTCGCCCGCACCTACGCGCTACACTTCGCCCAGGAGGAACTCGTCACCACCCTGCACGACAGCGCGGTGGGTGAGAGGCCGTTGGACGAGCACGGCCAGCGGGAACTGGAAGCGCGGGCGGCCGGGATCAAGGCAATGGCCACGTGGCACGCCAGTGAGACCATCCAGACGTGCCGCGAGGCGTGCGGCGGTGCCGGCTACCTGGCGGAGAACCGGCTCACGGAACTCCGGGCGGACACGGACGTGTTCACGACGTTCGAGGGCGACAACACGGTCCTGCTCCAGCTCACCGCCCGGGCGCTGCTCACGCACTACCGGGACGCGTTCGGCGACCTCGACCCCCTGGCGATGGCGAGGTTCGTGACAGGCCGGTTCGTGGGGGCCCTCATCGAACGCACCGCGGCACGGTCACTGATCGAACGGCTCGTCAGCGCGTCACCACGGCGCGACGAGGGAGAGGACCTCCACGATCGGGGATGGCAGCTCAGGCTGCTGGAGGACCGGGAGAGACACATCGTGGAGGGGTTGGCCCGCCGGCTGCGCCGGGCCGACTCCTCCGGGCCGGAGGCGTTCGACGTCGTCAACGGCGCGCAGGATCACCTCGTGCACGCCGGCCGGGCGCATATCGAACGCATCGCGCTGGAGGCGTTCCTCGCTGCCATCGACCGCTGCTCCGACCCCGACACCGCCGCCGTGCTGGAACGGGTGTGCGACCTGTACGCGCTGTCCGCCGTGGAGTCGGACCGCGCCTGGTTCCTGGAACACGAGCGTCTGGCACCGCCCCGTGCCAAGGCCGTGACCCAGTCGGTCAACGAGCTCTGCCGCGAGCTGCGTCCGCACGCCGTCTCCCTCACGGCCGGGTTCGGGTTGCCCGACGAGTGGCTCGCCGCCCCCATCGCCCTGGGCGCGGAGCGACAGCGCCAGCACTCCCGCGAGGGGTGACCCGTAGGGATCCGGAAACGGTTCGGGCCACCGGCGCGTACGCGGGCGGCCGGAACCCGCACAGCGGGTACGTTGTGCACCCATGAACACCGGTACGAACAACGAGGACAACGGAGCCGCCGGGGCGGACCCCTCCGGCAGGCCCGAGATGGCCGCTCCCCACACGGAAGGGGACAACACGGACGGGACGACCGAACCCGTCGAGGACGAGGAGGAAACCACGGAACACTCCGCCGGTTTCGGGGCGGCGCCCCCGGCGGGTGGGATACTCAGCGCGGAGTCGTTCAGCGTGGCCGCGCTTCTGGCGACCGGGGCCGGGCTGGTGGGCACCCGGCTCGCTGAGATGCTCGCGAGCGTGACGGCCCAGAGTCAGAGCTCGGTCGTCAGTTCGGTGATCCTGGGCGACGGTGTCACCGTCGTGCTCGGTGTGCTTCTCGGTGCGGTCAGCCTGGGGATGAACGGACCGGCCAGCCGCCCCTGGGCCCAGTGGGTCGCCGCGGCGTGCGTCCTCGTCGGGGTGCTCTTCCTCATCGGGTCCGCAGCGGCCTACGTGTCGGTTCCCCCACCGGCCCCGTTCGGCCCGGGAACCGGTAACTGAGGACTCCTCCTCAGCCGAGCTTCCCGACGACCAGGGGGAACGTTCTCCGCTTCCCGCCGACCTCGTAGGCACCGGCGAGGGCCTCGGAGGCCGGACCGAACCGTGCGGGATCGTCGGCGTGCAGGGTGGCGAGCGGGCTCCCCGCCCGCACATCGTCACCGGGCTTGGCGTGCAGCGTGATCCCCGCGCCCGGGGACACGGAGTCCTCCTTCGTGCTGCGTCCGGCGCCCAACCTGCGGGCCGCCTCTCCGACGGCGCGCGCGTCCAGTCGGGTCAGCTCACCCGACTCCGGGACGAGGATCCGGGTGGTCTCCCTCGCTTCGGGGAGGGGGGCCATCGGGTCGCCGCCCTGGGCTCGTACCATCCGGCGCCAGGTGTCCATCGCGCTCCCGTCCGCCAACGCCGCGGCCGGGTCCCTGGCTGCGGGGCCGTCCATCCCCGCCGCGGCCAGCATCTCCCTGCCCAGGGTGACGGTGAGCTCCACCATGTCGGCGGGGCCACCTCCCGCGAGGACCTCCACCGCCTCGGCGACCTCCAGGGCGTTACCGACCCGGTACCCCAACGGCGTGTCCATCGCGGTCAGCAGCGCTCTCGTCGGCACACCGTGGTCGGCGCCGAGGTCGACCATGGTCTGGGCGAGTTCCCGTGCGCTGCCCGTGTCCGGCATGAACGCGCCGGATCCCACCTTGACGTCGAGTACGAGAGCCCCCGTTCCCTCCGCGAGTTTCTTGGACATGACGGAGCTCGCGATCAGCGGCAGGGAATCCACCGTTGCCGTGGCGTCCCGCAGCGCGTAGAGGCGGCGGTCCGCCGGTGCGAGCTCCGGACCGGGAGCGCAGACCACACCTCCGACGTCCTCCAGCACACGGCGCATCTCCGTTGGGGAGAGGTCGCTCCGCCAGCCGGGAACCGACTCGAGTTTGTCCAGTGTTCCCCCGGTGTGCCCCAGACCGCGGCCGGAGAGCTGCGGTACCGCAGCGCCGCACGCGACCACTGTCGGGGTCAGCGCGACGGTGATCGCGTCCCCCACCCCGCCGGTGGAGTGCTTGTCGACGGTGGGGCGCTCCAGACCGGTGAAGTCCAGTCGCTTCCCGGAGCGCAGCATCGCCGCGGTCCACCCGCTGAGTTCCGCACGCGTCATACCGCGCCACAGGATGGCCATGGCCAACGCGGCCATCTGCTCGTCGGCCACCCGGGGCGTCGTGTCGTCGCCGTTCGCGTAGGCGCCGATGATCCAGTCGATCTGCTCCGGGGACAGTTCGCCGCCGTCGCGCTTGGTGGTGATGATGTCGATCGGATCCATGCTCGTACCTCTAGCGCGTGAGATCGGTCGGGCCGAACGCGGCCGGCAGCAGGTCGGACAGGGGAAGCGGCCCCTGCGGGGTGTCCACCAGCATTCCGGGACCGCCGTGCTCGTGCAGCAGCTGGCGACAGCGGCCGCACGGCAGTACGCGTGTTCCGGAACGGTCGTGGCAGGTGAGAGCGGTGAGCGTTCCGCCGCCGGTCGCGTGCAGTTCCGAGACCAGCCCGCATTCGGCGCACAGCGACAGGCCGTACGACGCGTTCTCCACGTTGCATCCGCGCACCGTGCGCCCGTCCTCTGTCAACGCCGCCGCCCCGACCGGAAAGCCGGAGTAGGGGGCGTAGGCGCTGCCCATGGCCGCGGCTGCCGCCCTACGCAGGGCGTTCCAGTCCACCCGTGCCGCGCTCACGACGCCCTCCGGCGCCAGGCGCGTCCGATCGCGGCGGGCGGCCGCAGTCGTTGGGAGGCCAGTGACAGCACCAGCAGGGTCGTGATGTAGGGACTGGCTATCACCAGCTCCTCCGGCACGGTGTCGGTGACGGTGTACACCACCGTCAGCGCGCCCGCCACCGCGAGCGAGACCACGGCCGCGGTGCGGTTGCCCCGCGACCACTGCCGGGCCGCGACCGCGACCAGTACCACGGCCAGCAGCAGGAGGAGGGCGTGGACCGCGCCACCCTGGCCGCGGACCTGCAGCGCGTCGGTGAACCCGAACAGGCCGGCTCCCATGGCCAGCCCTCCGGGGCGCCAGTTACCGAATATCATCGCGGCCAGCCCGATGTAGCCCCGTCCGCCGGTCTGGCCTTCCTGGTACACCGAGGAGGCCACCATGGCGAGGAACACCCCGCCCATTCCGGCCAGCCCGCCGGAGGTCAGCAGCGCGACGTACTTGTAGGCGTAGACGTTGACGCCCAGTGACTCGGCCGCGTCCGGGTTCTCTCCCGCCGAACGCAACCGCAGCCCGAACCTGCTGTGCCACAGCAGGTAGTACGTCACCGGAAGCAGGAGGAGTGCTACCAGGGTGATCGCCGACATGCCGGTGGTGAGCCCGATGACGACACCGGCCGCGTCGGACAGGAGGAACCAGTTGCGCTCCGCCAGACCGCCCAGCGCCCCGGCGACGAACGGCGCGCCGACGGTGGGGAACTCCGGCAGTTGCGGGGACTGGCCCGCTCCGCCACCCGGGGCCTCCACGAAGTACAGCACCGACAGGTAGCGCATCGCGCCCACGGAGAGGATGTTGATCGCGACGCCGGACACGATGTGGTCCACACCGAACCCCACGGTGGCCACGGCGTGGATCAGACCACCGAGCATTCCGCCCAGGATCCCGGCGGCCAGGCCCACCCACGGGTTTCCGGACGTCCACGCGGCGAAGGCACCGAACCAGGTGCCGAACACCATCATGCCTTCCAGGCCGATGTTGATGACACCAGAGCGTTCCGCCCACAGTCCGCCGAGGCCGGCGAGGCCGATGGGTACGGCGAACGCCAGCATCGCCTGGATGGTTCCGGGGCTGGTGATGGTGTGCTGCCCGGTGACGATCCGTACCGCCGACAGAGCGACGAAACCGGCGGCGACGAGGCTCAGCACCCGCCACCGGTGACGTGCGCGGTTGTCCTCCTGCTGCGGAGCTCCCACCGTCGTTGCCTGGCTCATGGTGTGACCTCCGCACGGCCGAGTTCCGCGCCGACTTGCTGCTGTTCGTAACGGCGGCCCCACCGGTGCACGACCTCGTAGACCACCACCACGGTGAGCACCATCGTGGCCTGGGTGACCACTGCCATCTCCTTGGGGATGCCCTGGAAATCCAGAATCTGGGCAGAACGGTCCAGAAAGACCCAGAACGCCGCAGCGGCAGCGATTCCCACCGGGTGGTTGCGCCCCAACAGCGCGATGGCGATCCCCGTGAAGCCGAGACCGGTGGGGAAGTCCAGCGCGTAGTAGTGCGACTCCCCGAGGAGTTGGGGCATACCGACGAGCCCGGCCACCATTCCGGACAGCACCATGGACGTGAGGACCATCCGGTTCACGTTGACACCGCTGGCGCGTGCGGCCTCGGGCGACTGGCCGGTGGCCCGCAGGTCGAACCCGAACCGGGTGCGGTTGAGCACCGTCCAGTAGCCCGCGCCCACGGCTGCCGCCAGAAGCACCAGGCCGAAGATCTCCCCGTCGGCGCCGAGGAAACCGGCGGGGATGCCAGGCACCCACCCAGAATCCGGGATCTCCGGCGTCCCGACGTTGTTCGTGCCGATCTCCACGGCGAGGCGATCGGTGCTCAGTAGGTAAGCGGTCACCGCGGTGGCGATCGAGTTCAGCATGATCGTGGAGATGACCTCGGAGACCCCGCGGGCCACCTTGAGGTATCCGGCGATGCCCGCCCAGAAACCGCCGACGGCGACCGCCACGGCCACGATCACGAACTGGTGCAGTACCGGGGGGAGCGCCCAGGCGCCGCCGACGGCGGCGGCCAGCAGCGCCGCGAGCCGATACTGGCCGTCCACGCCGATGTTGAACAGCTTCATCTTGAAGCCGATGGCCACCGCCACCGCCGACAGGTACAGCGTGGTGCCGTTGTTGACGATCTGTACGACACTGTCCGGACTGGAGCCGTAGTCCAGCATCTCGGTGTAGGCGAACAGGGGGTCGATCCCCGTGATGAGCAGCACGACCGAGGTGACGGCCAGCGCCAGCACCACTGCGAGAGCGACGGCCGCCAGGGACAGCGCCAGCGACGTTGCGGTCCTGCGGTACATGAGCGGTGCCGCCCCGCAGCCGACGAAAGCACCGAGGGCGTAGCTGACCGGTTCTATGAGCCCGAGGTCGGCCACCGTGGCGGTGAGGAGGCCGACGACGACGCCGGTGAGGCCGGCCAGCACCGCGGCCATGATCCGGAACGGCGGCGGGTCGGCGTCCCGCGCCGTACCCTCCGTCGTGGTGAACGGCGTCGTGGCGGCGACGGCCGCGACGCTGAGGGCCAGAGCGGCCGGCGCGAGCAGCCCGAGGTCGAGCACGGCCGCGGCGCAGGCGCCCAGCAGGGCGAGTACCAGGGTTCCCACCGGGCCGGCCATCCGCACCCGTGTCATGACTGCCCTCCGCTCTCACCGGTGGGCGGGCCCTGTGCGGCACCGGTCATGGCTGAACCCAGTTCTTCGGGGGTAACGGTCGCGGGGTCGGCCTCGGTGACCAGTCGTCCCCGCAGGATCACGTGCAACGTGTCGGACATGCCGATCAGCTCGTCCAGGTCGGCGGAGATCAGCAGTACCGCCAGTCCCCGCGCCCGGGCGTCGCGCAGGTGTTCCCAAATCGCGGCCTGCGCTCCCACGTCCACGCCGCGCGTGGGGTGCGCGGCGAGCAGCGCCGTGGGGTCGTGGCTCATCTCCCGGCCGATGACCAGTTTCTGCTGGTTGCCTCCGCTGAGCGCGTCGGCGAGCACGTCGATGTCGGGAGTTCGCACGTCGTAGGAGTCCACCACCGTGCGCGTGGTCGCACGCGCGCCCGCCCTGTCGATCAGGAAGCCGTTGGCGTTGGGGGGTTCCGTCTGGTGTCCCAGGACGCGGTTCTCCCAGAGAGGTGCCTCCAGCAACAGCCCGTGCCGCTGACGGTCCTCGGGGACGTATCCGACACCGGACTCCCGGATGCTTCGGGTGTGCCAGCCGGTGATGTCGGTCCCGCCGAGGCGCACGCTACCGCCCTCCGGCGCGCGCATCCCCATGATGGCCTCGACCAGTTCGGACTGGCCGTTGCCCTCGACCCCGGCGATCCCGACGATCTCGCCGCGCCGCACGTCGAGGTCGACCCCGTCCACGACGGGACGGCCGCCGGCGTCCGTCACGCGCAGCCCGGAGATCTCCAGCACCGTCTCCCCGGCCGTGGTGTCCTCCCGCAGTTCCGGAACGGGGAGTTCCCCGCCCACCATGAGCGTCGCCAGCTCCCGTGCCGAGGTCGCCGCCGGGTCTCGGGTGTCCACGGTGGTGCCGCGGCGGATCACCGTGACGGTGTCGGCGACGTCGAGCACCTCGTCCAGCTTGTGCGAGATGAATATGACGGTGAGGCCCTCGCGTTTGAGTTCCCGCAGGTTGTCGAAGAGCGCGTCCACCTCGTGGGGGACGAGGACAGCGGTCGGCTCGTCCAGGATCACGATGCGGGCGCCGCGGTAGAGAACCTTGAGGATCTCCACCCGCTGGCGGTCGCCGACCCCGAGCCCCTCGGCCAACCGGTCCGGCCGCACACCCAGCCCGTAGGTCTCGGAGAGCGCACGCACGCGCTCACGTGCTTTCGCCCCGATCCCGTGCACGTGTTCGGCGCCCAGAACCACGTTCTCCAGCACGGTGAGGTTGTCGGCGAGCATGAAGTGCTGGTGCACCATACCGATACCGTGGTTGATCGCCGCAGCGGGTGAGTGCAGCGTGGCCTCGGCGCCGTCGAGCAGGATCTCCCCCTCGTCCGGGCGGTGCATCCCGTAGAGGGTCTTCATCAGGGTGGACTTTCCCGCTCCGTTCTCCCCGACGATGGCGTGCACCGTGCCGCGTGTGACCGCTATGTCGATGTCGTGGTTGGCCACCACGCCGGGGAACCGTTTCGTTATGCCGCGCAGCTCGACAACGGGAGGGTCGGGCCCGCCGGGGGAAGCTGGGTCTGTCATGTGGCGTGTCCTCAACTGGCTGGACCGGTGCCGCCCGAACCGCGCTGCCGCCGCACCGCCTCCTCGGCGGGATGTCCCACGGTTGCCCGCGACAGCGCGGCACCGGGTTCACGGTTTGGTCGGAACCTCGATCTCACCGTCGGCGATCTGCTGTTTGAGCTCGTCGAGGTCGTCCTCGATGTCGGCGATCTCCTCCGTGTTGGAGGTCGCGTAGTCCACCCCGCCGTCGGCGAGGTCGAACCGTTGGACACCGGACTGGGCCGCCCCCTCGGCGACCGAGGAGGCGAACTCGAACACGGCGGTGTCCACGCCCTTCAGCGCGGAGGTGACCACGTGCGGCTTCTGCTCCTCGGAGGCGTTCTCGTACTGGTCGCTGTCCGTACCGACGAACTTGGCGTCCGCGTTCACGACCGCCTCCAGCACGCCGGTGCCTGCCGCCCCGGCACCGTGGTAGAGGACGTCCGCGCCCTTGTCCAGCTGGCCCTTGGCCGTGGAACGCCCCAGAGCCGGGTCCTGGAAACCCGACATGTCGGGGGGTTGGGAGATGTAGGAGGTCTCGACCTCGATATCCGGCGTGACGTGCTCGGCTCCCGCCGTGTAACCGGCCTCGAACTTCTTGATCAGCGGGGTTTCCACACCTCCGACGAAGCCGATGTGGTCCTCCTCGGACTTGTACGCCGCCGCCGCGCCCGCGAGGAACGCCGCCTCCTCGTCCGCGAACACCAGGCTCGTGAGGTTGTCGATGCCCTCGACCTCCTCGTCGACGATGGCGAAGTTGACGTCGGGGTACTCCGGCGCGACCTCCTTCATCGGCTCGGCGTAGGCGAAGCCGATGCCGAACACGATGTCGTATCCCTGCTCGGCCATGAGCGAGAGCCGGTCCACCTTGTCCGAGTCCGACTCCCCCTCACTGGGTTCGAGGTCGTTGACCTCCTCGACCCCCAGCTCCTCCTCGACCTTCTGCAGGCCGCGGTAGGCGGAGTCGTTGAACGACTTGTCCCCCCGGCCCCCGACGTCGTAGGCGAGCCCCACCTTGAGGTCGGAGGCCTCGGACTGGTCGTTGTTCCCGCCGTCGCCGCCCTCTCCGCTGTCACAGGCCGTCGCGCTCACGCCCAGAAAGCCCGCCGCCGCGACCGCGGCGAGGCGCGTGGTGAGTGTCCGTTCCACTGCGCTCCCCCTTCACCCCGCAACTCCCGAACCGGTTTCGGGTTCCGAAACCGGACACTAGCCGGTGCGAGCAATCTCACCAATGTGTGCACAACGGTCGTTATGAAGGCGAGAGCCAAGCGAAACGGACGTTACCGCTCACCCTCCGGTACGTGAACGCGACATCCCCGACTTTCACGAGGCACCCGGTTAGCCGGCGGTCTGCGGTGTTTCCTCCCGGGTGCAGAACTCCAGGACGCTGTGCTTGAACGCACGGGCCGAGACGGCGCTGCGGTGCTCCCTGCCGGGGATCCGTAGCGCCTCCACCGCGCCGCAGTCGCGCGCCAGGTCCTCCATCCCCGCCGCGACCTCGTCGTGCTCGCCGGCGGTGAACAGCAGCGGCACCCCCTGCGGAACGGGGTGGCTCGTGAACGGCCGTGCCGCCTGCCCCCGGGCACAGGCGGCGAGTGCTCGAGGGTCGTTTCCGGGGAGCGCGGCCGAGGCGCGGTAGAGCGCACCGAACGGACTCTCGTCGGTGTCCAGGTGGTCCAGGTCGGTTCCGGCGAACGCGTCCCGCGGACCGAAGCCGGCGAGTACCGCGCGCCGCACCCGTTCCGGGTGCCGCAACGCGAGGTCCCAGGCCAACCGGGAGCCCATCGAGTAACCGACCAGGTCCACTCGCTCGACCCCCCGCTCGTCCAGCAGTCGCAGCAAGTCAGCGGTGAACGCGCTGGGCGGGTAGGCCGCCGCCTCGTACGGTTTCGGGCTGGCGCCGTGCCCTCGCAGGTCCGGCGCGAGCACCGGTATTCCCCGCTCCGTCAGAGCCCGGAACCAACCGGTGCGTTTCCAGTTCATCTCATGGTCGGAACCGAACCCGTGCAGGAGGAGGGCCGGCGTCGTCCGGGCCGGGCTGTCCGGCGCGGGCGACGCCGAACCGCAGTGCAGGGGGATGCCGTCCTGTGGAGTCGTCCCCATCCGTGTTCCTTTCCCTACGGCGCCGGTTCTCACTCGGAGGGTGGGCTCAGCCGCACCCGGCGCTGGGGTTCCTCCTCGGTCGGGACCGTGCCGACGACGCCGGCCTCCTGTTCGGCCGTGAACGTCACCAGGGGGTCCCCGACAGCGAGGACCTCTCCGGCAGCGGCGTGCAGACGGTCTATCGCACCGGCCCGCGGGGAGGGGATCTCCACGGCGGACTTGGTGGTTTCCACCTCCACGAGGGGCTGGTTGCGTTCGACCCGGTCACCGGGTTGCACCAGCCACTCCAACACGGTGGCTTCGATGAGTCCCTCGCCGAGGTCCGGCAGGGTGAAGGTGTGTGCGTTCACGACTGGCCCTCCAGGGTGCGTTGTAGGGCGAGCAGGATGCGGTCGACCGTGGGCAGGTACTGCTGTTCCAGCGGACCGGCCGGGTACGGCACGTCGAATCCGGTCACGCGTTCCACGGGAGCGGCGAGCTCGGAGAACGCCCGCTCCGTGATGAGTGCCGAGACCTCCGCACCCAGTCCGGCGGTGAGCGGCGCCTCGTGGACCACCACCGCACGACGGGTACGGCGCACCGCCGCGGCGACCCCCTGGGCGTCGATCGGTTTGAGCCACCGCAGGTCCAGTACCTCCACGTCCACCCCGTCCTCGGCCGCCAGCTCGGCGGCCCTGCGGCAGCGGTGGACCATCGATCCCCACGTCACGAGAGTGGCGTGCCGCCCGGCGCGTACGACGCGGCTCGTTCCCGCCGGCGCGGTGTCCGCTACCGGTTCCACCGGGTGCCGTTCCCAGTAGCGGGCTTTCGGTTCCATGTAGATCACCGGGTCGTCGTCGCGCACCGCACGCAGGAGCAGGCCGTAGGCGTCCTGCGGGTCCGAGGGCGCGACGACCTTCACCCCGGGGAGGTGGGCGAACAGCGCTTCCAGACTCTCCCCGTGGTGTTCGGGGGCCTGGATACCGCCGAAGCTGGGCACTCGCAGCGTGATGGGCATGCGGAACGCCCCCCGGGAGCGGTAGTGCATCCGCGCCATCTGGTTGACGATCTGGTCGACCGCCGGATAGGCGAACCCGTCGAACTGGAGTTCCGGCACCGGGCGCCAGCCGTTCATCGCCAGTCCCACCGCGAGCCCGACGATGCCCGACTCCGCGAGCGGGGTGTCGAACACGCGCCGCGCACCGAACTCCCGCTGCAGACCGTCGGTGACCCTGAACACCCCACCGAGTCGTCCCACATCCTCCCCGAACACCAGTGTGTCGGGGTCGTCGGTCAGGACCGTGCGCAGCGCCCGGTTGAGCGCCTGCTGCATGGAGAGACGGTCCGCGGACGCGTCGTTCGCGGCCTGCCGGTCGTTGACGGCCAGTTCGGTCATGCCACCTCCTCCTGCCAGATGCGCTGCTGCCGTCCGAGCTCCTCGGTCGGTTCGCGGTAGACGTGGGTGAACAGGTCCCTTCCGTCGGGGGGCGCCGCGGCGGCCACTCCGTCGCGGGCCCGTGCCGCACGCTCGCGCGCCTCGTCCTCGGTCCGCGCCGCGGTCGTGTCATCGAGGTGCCCGGCGGCGAGGAGCCCGTCCCGCATCCGCGGGATCGGGTCGTGCTCCTCCCAGGAGCGTTCCTCGGCCACCTCCCGGTACCGGGAGGTGTCATCGGAGGTGGAGTGCGGTTCCAGGCGGTAGGTGAGCGCCTCTATCACTGTCGGGCCCCCGCCGTTCCGGGCCCGGTGCAGCGCCGCGCGGGTGGCGTGGTAGACCTGCGCTGCGTCGTTGCCGTCGACCGTCTCCCCGGCGATGCCGTAGCCGGAGGCGCGTCCGGCAACGGAGCCGCCCGCCACCTGGTTCTCGACGGGCACGGACAGCGCCCACCGGTTGTTCTGGCAGAAGAACACCACGGGGCACGCGAGGACACCGGCCATGTTCATCGCCTCGTGGATGTCGCCCTCGGAGCTGGCGCCGTCACCGAAGTAGGAGAGGGCGCAGCCGCTTCCGCCGCGGAGCTGCTCCCCCAATGCCCAGCCCACGGCGTGCGGTACGGGGCCGCCCACGACCGCGTTGATGGGGGCGAACCCGGACGCCCGCGGGTTGTACAGCCCGCCGTGCCACAACGCGCGGTGGCTGGCGAGGTAGCCGACCATGTCCACGCCCAGGGAGACGGCGGCTCCCATCTCCCGGTACGTCGGAAAGGCGAAGTCGTTGTCCCCGTCGAGGGCGGCCGCGCTCGCGACCTGGGCCGCTTCCTGCCCGCGCAGTGACACGTAGGCGGGGAACACGCCCTGGCGCTGCAGTGCTATCGCCTCACCGTCCAGGTGGCGGGCGGTGAGCATGTCCCGGTAGAGCGAGCGCGCCACGTCGGCGGGGAGGGTGCCCGCGTCCACCGGGGGAGGCGGACCTGAGGGCTCGTGCGTAGGCATGTCGGAGGCTCCTCGGAACGGTTGGCCGTTGTGTCCTCGCGTTGATTGTGCGCACGCAGTCGACAGTTACGCCAGATATACGCCACAGATCGATACAGTTGTGGAGTTCACAGGGCCATATGTCCGATTCTGTCTAACACTAGGGTGCTCCGTCCGCCCCAATGGCGCCTCCGGGCGCGACGGGGCGGAGACGGCCGGCCCGACCTCGCCGCTTGTGCCGTCACGGACGTATTCACGTAGACGGATCCGCTGTTTTGCTGGTACTTGGTAGCTGGTCGCCTCACAGCTTGGAGCTCTCCCATGTCCAACGGTGCGCAACGCGAACCGCAGCGCCGTCCGGATGCCACGGACGAAACGATCATCGGCGCGCTCGCGGAAGACGCCCGTACCGGCATCACGGAGGTGGCGGCACGCGCGAACGTCTCACGTGCCACCGCCTACAACCGCATCAAGCGCCTCACAGATGACGGGGTCATCCGCGGTTACTCGGTCATCACCGACCACGCCAAGCGGGGGATCGGGGTCACCGCGCTGGTGCTGGTCTCCGGCAGCCAGCCGGACTGGCGCGCCAACCGGGAGGTCCTCTCCTCCTACCCCGAGGTGGAGTACTGCTGGTACGTCGTGGGTTCGGCGGACATCGTGCTGCTGGTCCGCGTGGCCGACACCAACCAGCTCCGCGACCTGATCCTGACCCGGTTGCAGGCACTGCCCGGTGTGACCTCCACCCAGACCCTCACCGTCATCGACGAGGTGGTCCACCGGCCGGTCGTGCATCCCCCCGAACACGAGAGCTGAACGGACGAGAGTCACGCCTCGGGGAAGAGCTCCTCCACGGCCCCTGCCAGCTCGGACACGTAACCCGACGCGCGGGAACGGCCCTCCTCCCCGCTCTCCTCCGGCGGCAGGGCCACCTCCACGTAGGCCTTGAGCTTGGGTTCCGTGCCCGAGGGACGCAGCGTCACCCGGGCACAGGCGGGACCGTCCAGCCCGAAACGCAGCGCGTCGGTGCCGGGTAGGTCGCCGACGCCCATGGCGAAGTCCTCCACGTGGGCCACGTCCCAGCTGCCCAACGCGGTGGGCGGGTCGCTGCGCAGGCCGCGCATGGTCGCGGCGAGGCGTGTGGTGTCCGCGACGCGTAGCGACACCTGCCTGGTCCGGTGCAGGCCGTAACGGCGCTCCTGCTCCCGCACCAGGTCCAGCAGGGTCCCGCCCCCGCGTTTGGCCCGCGCGGCCAGCGCCGCGACGAGCAGGGCCGCGCTGATGCCGTCCTTGTCCGCCACCGGACGCCCCGCGTCGCCCCCGACGCAGTACCCCAGGGCCTCCTCGTAGCTGAACACGTTGCGCTCGCCCGGCCCGCCGGCACGCGCCAGCCACTTGAACCCGGTCAGCGTCTCCTCCCAACGCAGCCCGTGCGCCTCCGCGATCGCCGCGAGCGTGCCAGCCGAGACGATGGTGCTGGCCACGACCCGGTCGGCGCCCGACGTCCGCTCCAGAACGTACTCACCCAGCAGTCCGCCCACCTCGTCCCCGGTCAGCAGCCCGTAACCGGGGACAGCCACAGCGAGCCGGTCGGCGTCCGGATCGTTGGCGAGGACAAGGTCGCTACCGTTCCGCTCCCCCGCCGCCAGGGCGAGGTCCAACACGCCCGGCTCCTCCGGGTTCGGGAAGGCCGTCGTCGGGAAGTCGGGGTCGGGCTCGGCCTGTTCGGGAACCATCCGCGGCGGTGGGAAACCGGCGCGCCGGAACACCGCCGCCAGTGTGGAGGCGCCGACGCCGTGCAGCGGCGTGTAGGTCACGTCGATCCCGCGGTCCTCCCCCAGCGGCAGGTCCGCGACCGCCGCCACGTAGTCCGCGACGGCGTCCTCACCCAGGACCCGCCACTCCTCCGACCGGGGCAGCTCGTCCACCGGGGGCGCCTCGCGCATGCCCGCGGCGATCTCGCTGTCGGCGGGAGGGACGATCTGGGCTCCCGCCGCCGGTCCCGACCCTCCGGCGTACACCTTGTACCCGTTGTCCCGGGGCGGGTTGTGGCTCGCGGTGACCATGATCCCGGCGTCGGCCGACCGCGCGCGCACCGTGTGGGCGAGGACGGGGGTGGGCAGCGGCTCCGGCAGCAGCAGCACCCGGCACCCCGCTCCGGCCAGGACCTCCGCGCTGTCCCGGGCGAACCGCGCGGAACGGTGCCGGGCGTCGTAGCCGACCACCACGAGCGCCCCCGCCCCCAGCCAACGGGCCACACCCGCGGCGGCGCGCATGACCGTCACCCGGTTCATCCGGTTCGGCCCCGCCCCGAGAGCCCCGCGCAATCCGGCCGTTCCGAACTCCAGCCCCGAACCGAACCGGTCGGCCAACGCGGCGTCATCCCCGGCGGCGAGGAGGGCACGCACCTCCTCCCGCGTATCGGGATCGGGGTCGTGAGCCATCCACTCCCGCGCCCGCTGCCGGCAGGAACCGGCCATCGCCGCCACTCCTTCACTCACTGCGCTGTCCACAGCTCCCCCGGGGGAACTACAGTCTGTCGACAATGGCGGCCAGAACGTCGCCCACGTCCCCGGCCGCGTCCCTTCCGGTCGCCAGTACCTCGTTGTGGTCGAGCGGCTGTCCGGACAGCCCGGCGGCGACGTTGGTCACCAGGGACATACCCAGCACCGCCGCCCCCTGCTCCCGGGCGGCGATCGCTTCCAGGGCGGTTGACATCCCCACCAGGTCCGCGCCCAACGCGCGCAGCATCCGGATCTCGGCCGGGGTTTCGAAGTGCGGTCCGGGCATGGCCGCGTAAACGCCCTCGGAGAGGGAGGGGTCGGCTTTCCTGGCGAGTTCCCGCAGCGCCGTGGAGTACGCGTCGGTGAGGTCCACGAACTCCGCTCCCGTGAGGGGGCTGCGTGCGGTGAGGTTGATGTGGTCGGCGATGAGCACCGGGCTCCCCACCCGGTAGTCGCTGTTCAGCGCGCCGGCGGCGTTGGTGAGGACGACGGTTCCGGCTCCGGCCGCCGCCGCGGTGCGCACCCCGTGCACCACCGCGTCGGTCCCGTGCCCCTCGTAGAGGTGCGTGCGCCCGAGCAGCACCAGCAGGTTCCGCTCCCCGGAGCGGATCGAGCGGATACTTCCGGCGTGCCCGGTAACCGTCGGCTGCAGGAACCCGGGGATGTCACTGGTGGGTACCTCCGTACCGGCGCTTCCCAGCGCGTCCGCCGCCGGGCTCCACCCCGATCCCAGAACCACGGCGGTGTCGTAGGAGTCGACACCGGTGCGGGAACGGATCTCCTCGGCCGCGTCCCGGGCCTGCTGATGGGCGTTCGTCCTCACGTGGGTTCCTTCCTCGATCCGTGTCCGTCGGTGCGTGCGACGCCGTGAGCCGCGGGGCCACGGTGCCACGCCGTCGTCACCCGTCGCCCGCACCGCCCTCGTAGGGAACGGGACGCCGCATCACGAGCTGGGGACCGGCGTCCCCGCCGAGGTACCGCTCTCCCGTCGCCGTGAACCCGCCGGACCGGTAGGCGCGCACGGCCGCCGGGTTGGCCTCGTTCACCGTCAGTACCACCTCGTTCGCCTCCGGACGCACGGAACGCACCAGCGGGTCGAGAGCCAGGCACGCTGTCCGCCCGATCCCGCGTCCCTGCCATTCCGGGTCGAGGTAGAACGCGCGTAGCAGCACCGCCTCGGCGGGAGCAGCGGTGATCTCGTCGAGGATGCCCCGCTGGTCGATGATGCCGAACCCCACGGGGGTCTGCCGGTACAGGACGGCGAACGGGACGCGGTTCGGGTCGGTGTCGGCGCGCGGCAGAGTGTGCGCGGCCTCACCCGAGAAACGCTGCTGGCCCGGTGCCAGCCGCAGGCCCACCACCTTCCGTCGCACCTCCGCGGTGCGGGGAGAATCCGCGTCGAGCCGCAACAACTCCACGGACGTGGGCACGGCGTGTTCCGCGATCATCCGCTGTGCACCTCCCGTACCTTCCACCACGCGCGCGGCTATGTACCGATCGGGTGCCAGACCGTCTTGGTCTCCAGGAAGGACGCCAAGCGGGCGATGCCCGGGTCGGCGAACCATTCCGGTTCCCGCTCGGGCCGCAGCACCCGTTTCAGGGTCCCGGCAGCGGTCGCCTCCAGTTCCGCCGCGGCGTCTCCGGCCCCGGCCAGGTCGAGCGCGTTCACGTCGGCGTGCGCCGCGAGGTGCCCGGCCAGGTCCGCGGTGCGTCCGGTGAGGATGTTGGCGACACCTCCCGGCAGGTCGGAGTTGGCCAGCACCTCCCCCAGCGTCACGGCGGGCAGGGGCGCGGTCTCGCTCGCCACGACGACAGCCGTGTTACCGGTGGCGACCACGGGCGCGAGCACCGACACCAACCCCAGCAGGGGGGAGTCCTGGGGGGCCAGTACCGCGACCACCCCGGTGGGTTCGGGAGTGGACCGGCTGGCGTAGGACCCGGAAACCTGGTTGGCACCACCGAGGACGTGCGCGAACTTGTCGGTCCAGCCGGCGTAGTACACCCAGCGGTCGATGGCGGCCTCCACCGCCCGCCGCGGGTCGGCACGGTTCTCCCCGTCCGCCGCCTCCAGTTCGGCGACGAACTGCTTCCGGCGGGACTCCAGCATCTCCGCCACCCGGTAGAGGATCTGGCCGCGGTTGTGGGCGCTGCGCGCGGACCACCCGCCGAACGCGGCACGCGCGGCGGAGACCGCATCGCGCGCGTCCTTCCGGGACGCCAGGGACGCGTTGCCGAGATGCTCGCCTTCCGGGGATGCCACGGGATACGACCTGCCCGATTCGGAACGCGGGAACGACCCGCCGACGTAGAGCTTGTAGGTTTTGCGGACCGCCAGCCGCGGCGCGCTGTCCTCCTCCGAGCCGCGGCGTTTCTGTCGCGTGTCAGCCAAGGTAGGCCTCCAGTCCGTGCCGTCCGCCCTCTCGGCCGTACCCGGACTCCTTGTAACCGCCGAAAGGGCTGGCGGGGTCGAGTTTGTTGAAGGTGTTGGACCACACCACGCCGGCGCGCAGGTTCTCGGTCGTCCACAGCATCCGGGACCCCTTCTCCGTCCAGACTCCCGCGGAGAGCCCGTAGGGGGTGTTGTTCGCCTTCGCCACCGCTTCCTCCGGCGTACGGAACGTCAGCACCGACAGCACCGGACCGAAGATCTCCTCGCGCGCGATCCGGTGCGCCTGGCTCACACCGGTGAACACTGTCGGGGGGAACCAGTACCCCTGTTCCGGGAGGGAGCACGGCGGCGACCAGCGCTCGGCGCCCTCCCGGTCCCCCGTGTCCGCCAGGTCCCGCACCCGCTCGAGCTGGGAGGCGGAGTTGACCGCGCCGATGTCGGTGTTCTTGTCCAGCGGGTCGCCCAGCCGCAGCGTTGCCATGCGCGCCTTGAGACGGGCCAGCACCTCGTCCGCGACGGACTCCTGCACCAGTAGCCGCGACCCCGCGCAGCACACGTGCCCCTGGTTGAAGAAGATCCCGGACACGATCCCCTCGACCGCCTGGTCCACGGCGGCGTCGTCGTAGACGATGTTGGCGCCCTTGCCGCCGAGCTCCAGACTGAGGCGTTTGTCCGTCCCCGCCACGTTGCGGGCGATCTCCCGCCCCACCTCGCTCGATCCGGTAAAGGCCACCTTGTCGACGTCGGGATGGTTCACCAGGGCGCTTCCCACGTCACCCGCGCCGGTGACGACGTTGACGACGCCTTCCGGCAGTTCCGCCTCCCGGCAGATCTCCGCGAACAGCAGCGCGCTCAGCGGGGTCGTCTCCGCCGGTTTGAGAACCACCGTGTTCCCGGTGGCCAGAGCGGGGGCGACCTTCCAGGCCAGCATCAGCAGCGGGAAGTTCCACGGTATGACCTGTGCCGCCACCCCGAGCGGACGCGGGTCGGGTCCGAGGCCGGCGTAGGCGAGCTTGTCCGCCCACCCGGCGTGGTAGAAGAAGTGCGCCGCGGCCAGCGGGACGTCGACGTCGCGGGACTCCCGGATCGGTTTCCCGTTGTCCAGGGTCTCCAACACCGCCAGCTCCCGTGAGCGCTCCTGGAGGATGCGGGCGATCCGGAACAGGTACTTTCCGCGCTCCGCCCCCGGCATCGGTCGCCACACGGTGGTGAAGGCGCGCCGGGCCGCCGCGACCGCGCGGTCGATCTCGGCCTTCCCCGCGATGCCGACCCGGGCCAGTCGCTCCTCGTCGGCCGGATTCACGGACGTGAGGTATCCGCCCTCCGCGACAGGGGCGAACTCCCCGTCGATGAACGGCTCGTAGGAGTCCCGCAGGGTCACGGCCGCGCGGGACTCCGGCGCCGGTGCGTACTCGATGAGCTGCTCTTCCACTGCTCGGCCTCTCAGTCCAGCGTGTAGTAGTCGGGGCCGGGGTAATGCCCCGTCGCCACCCTGGTGCGCTGCATCAACAGGTCGTTGAGCAGGCTGGAGGCGCCGAGGCGGAAACGCTCCGGACCGAGCCAGGCGGATCCGGCGACCTCGTTGACCAGAACGAGGTTGCGGAACGCGTCCTTCGTGGTGCGGATGCCGCCCGCCGGTTTCACACCGACGCGCCTCCCGGCGGTCGCGGCGTGGTCCCGGACGGCCTCCAGCATGACGAGGGTGGTCGGCAGTGTGGCCGCCGGGGACACCTTGCCCGTCGACGTCTTGATGAAGTCGGCCCCGGCGTGCATGGCCAACCACGCGGCACGGCGCACGTTGTCGAAGGTGGCGAGTTCGCCGGTCTCCAGGATCACCTTCAGGCTCGCCGCTGCGCAGACCTCCCGCACGGCGGCGATCTCCTCGTACACGGCGCGGTAGTCACCGGCGAGGAACGCTCCCCGGTCGATGACCATGTCGACCTCGTCGGCGCCCGCGGCTACCGCCGTACGGGCGTCAGCGAGCTTGACCTCCCGCTCGGCCCGGCCGGAGGGGAAGGCGGTCGCCACCGAGGCCACCCGCACCCCGGTACCGGCGAGCGCGGACACGGCCGTCCCCACCAGGTCGGGATAGACGCACACCGCCCCGACGCTGGGAACGTCCGGGGAGGCGGGATCGGGGCGGGCGGCCTTGGCCGACATCGCGCGGACCTTGCCGGCCGTGTCGCTCCCCTCGAGGGTGGTCAGGTCCACCATACGGATCGCGAGGTCGATCATCCGGCTCTTGGCCGTGGTCTTTATCGAACGCGTCGCGAGGTCGGCGCTGCGCGCGCGGAGCCCCGCCTCGTCCACCCCGGGCAGTCCGTGCAAGTACGCTCGCCACGAGGCGTTGCTCACGGGTGCTGCCGCGCTGCTCGCGGATACGGTATCGGTCACGGGACCACCTCGAACACGTCGGTTCCAACGTCGGCGGGGCGACGCGGATCATCGCCACTCTAGCGCCGCCCCCGGGGCGCGGTACACGCGTCGGGGACGCCGCGTCTCCCCCGGCGTCGCCTGCCGGCGACAGGCCGTCGCGTTGCGTGGCCGCTCGCGACACATCGGAAAGGAAGAGCTGTGGCGGAGTTCCGGATCACCTCCAACGACGGCATGGACCTGCGCCGTCTCGCGTCCGCGCTGGTGGAGTCGCAGGGATGGCCGCGCGACCGGGTCAGTATCTGGGAGAACCGCCGCGGTGACGGGAGCGCCGACACCATCATCGTGAACGTGGACGAGAACCTGCTGAGCCAACCCGAACCGGACCCGCTCTCCATGCCGGTGCACACGCGCAGTGACGTGCACCAGGCGTGCGAGCTTCTCCGGAGGCGCGACGCCTCCCTGCGGGGTGTGGACTTCGCCGCGCTGCGGGACGAGGCCGCCCGGTTCTTCTCCGCCGGCTGGTCGATCGCCGACCTGCTGCACGCGCTCAGCCACCGCCCCGACGGTGCCCCCTGGCCCCGCGGGGAGGGCTACCAGGGGATCGAATGGCTGCAGCACCGGCTTCGCAACTGGAAGACCCCCAGTGGCGACATCCGCCCTTCCGTGTCCCAGGAGACGGCGCAGATGCGGATCGTCGGACGCGCCGGGCTGCCGGAGGGAATCGGCCAGCCCGAGGCGCAACCGGAGAGCGAGGGTGCCGCCGCTCCCGAGCACGTGCGGGCCGCGGCCGACGATGCCCGCAGGCTGATGCGGACACGGACGCGCACCACGAGCGAGGCTCTGGAGCATCAGGACCGGACAGCCTCCCACATCACCCAACAGGAGCGTTGACAGGCCCCCTTTCCGAGGGTCGCTGTTCAGAAGAACCGGGTCAGCTTCCCGAGCGGCGCGAGGGTGCGGAACCGGTCGTGTTCCTGGGGAACGTCGGCGTGTTCCAGGCTCCAGGTCATCGGGTGCGGGACGAGGACGGCCCCCATCCCGGCCTCCAGCGCGGGCCAGACATCGGATTTCGGGGAGTTTCCGATCATCCACGTGTCCACGGGGTCCAACCCGTGGTCCGTGCCGAACTTCCGGTAGGCGTCCGGATCCTTCTCCGGGACGACCCGGGTCGCGGTGAACAGCGGTGCGAGGCCGGACGTGTCGATCTTGCGCTGCTGGTCCTCGGCGTGGCCCTTCGTGAGCAGGAAGAGACGGTGCCGGCGCCCCAGTTCCTCCAACGTCTCGGCGACCCCGTCCAGCAGCTCGACCTCGAACTCGAACAGCGGGGAGCACAGCCGCCGCAGCTCGGCGCGGTCCGTGTCCCCGACGGGAACCTGGGGGCGGACCCGCTCGAGGCAGTCGATCAGGCTGCGCTCGAAGGAGCGCGCGCCGTAACCGTGCACCGCGGAGTTGGCGCGTTCGACGTCGTCCAGCAGCGCACGCAGTTCCTCCCGCGTTCGGGTGGGGTGGTCCACGTAGTCGAGGAACCCTTCGATGGCGCGCTCGAAGAAGACGTTGTTCTCCCAGAGCGTGTCGTCGGCGTCGAAGATGAGGTTGTAACCCGGCATGCTCGCCTTCCCAGTACCGTCTGTCCGGTTCGACCCGTGTCGTCCGACTGTTGTGACCCATGGCGACGGTACTGGGCCGGGAGGGGATCGCACCAACGAATAATGCGCTGGGAACAGCGGGGTGTGGCATGTGTCGCACGAGAGCGGCCCGCGGTTCGCGTTCGCCCCGCCACGAGGCGCGCGTCCTCCGAACCGGAGGCAGCGGATCCGGCCCGGGACCCGCTCGGTGGCCTGGAGGTGGCAGCCGCGGAGCCAGCGGTTCCGGGGAAGGCGCACGGAACCGGCGCCGACGTGTCCCGCCGCTGTCCCCGCGCCGTGTTTGGCGCTCTCAGTCGAACAGCTCCTCCACGGACGTGACCGTGGCAGCACGCCGGGTCCACGTGTCGAGCTGCTCCATGTTCGTGCACGCGCGGATACGTTCCTGCGCCCAGGTCGGGACCGTGATTCCCCGAGCCTCGAGGAACACCACTACGGCGTTGGCCTCACCTTTGGCCTCACCTTCGGCTTTTCCCATGTCGACGTAGCTCTGGGTGAACTCGCTCATGTAGGGGAAGGTCTCGGTCGCCACAGTGGCCTCCAGGTATTTCCGGGCTGCTTCGGGAAGCAGTGCGAGGACATATCCAGTGTAAAGCCGTGCCTGATCAGGGTCGATAGCGTCCAGGCCCGTGCACAGCACGTCGATCCACCGTTCCTCGGGATGGGCGAGGGTGGACAGTACCGCCAGTTCCGGCATACGCCCCACATCATCACTGTCAGTGACAGGTGGGAGCTGCTCGGGGCCGAGCACGAGAGGGGCGAAGCGGTGCCCCGGCTGACCGAAGTCTTGGGGCTTCGCGGACCACTTCGCGATGGAACGGCTGGGGCATACTGCCATGAGCACGACCTCGCAGCGCAACCGTTCGGCCAGAGTGGCGTAGTAGGCCAGCCAGGTGTAACGCTTCTCGTCGTCGCGGCAGGTCTGGACCTCCACGATAACGGCCAGTAGCGGCGCCCCCTCGTCATCGCGCAGAGTGACGACCGTGTCGGCGCGGCGCTCGGTGGGATCACAGGTCGTGAGGTCGCCGGATTCCAGCCGCACCTCGGTGTGGGAAGGTACGGGCATCCCGAAGACAGTAGCCAGTATGGTGGGCGCCAGGTGGGAAGCGCGCTGGAACAGCTGGTTGCGGATCTCGTGGGGAGCATTGGGCACGGCGGCAAGCTACCGTAGGCGCCCGCCCGCTCGCTCGCGATCACGGAAATCCGGGGCGGCCCGCCGCGGGAGGAGCGTCCGCACCCCGGCGGGCCGTCGGGGTGCCTCAGGCCGGAACCGCTGCCACCGCGCGCTCCCAGGCCCTGTGTCCTGCCAGGACATCGGCGAAGGTCCGGTACAGGCCCTGCGCGTCGGCACCGCGGTGGGTGACCACCCCCTGGTCCTGGACCACCTCGTCCGTGTCCGGCGCGGCCAGCCGCAGGCGTGGAAGCGGAACGTTGGCGAGGACGTCCACGCCGTCGTTCATCGCCACGATCGGCTTCGCGTGTTTGAACGCCTCGGTGATGAAGAAAGCGGCGGTGCCGTCGCCCTGCAACGCGGTGGCGCAGTCCGGGCCGCCCGGTACCGCCACGGCGTCGTACAGCACCGAGGACACGGTGGTGTTCTGCCGGTCCACCTGCACACTGGCACCGTCCGCGGAACGGACCTCCCCGTCCCGGGCGGCCAGCACCTCGACGACGGCACCACGCTCGGCCATGACCTCCCGGAACCGGCGTACGTCGTTCGCGTCGACGCCGTCGGCCGCCAGCAGCGCGATCTGCCGGGAGTACACGGTGTCGCGCACCGTGTTCGCCTGGCTCAGGGCCGGCGAGGAACGGCCGTGGTTGCCCACCGCCTCCTCACTCGGCGGGTCCGCCCCGATCCCCGTCGCCACCTGCACAGCGAGGTCGTGGTCGACGTTGTTCAGCCGCTCCACCACCCGCTGCCGGACGTGCATGTGTTCGCACTTTCCCAGTTCGAACCGGAAAGCCGCCAGCACGTGCTGGCGCTCCCACTCGGACAGGCTGTTGTAGAAGAGGGTGGCCTGCGAGTAGTGGTCCGCGAAGCTGTCGCTGCGTTTGCGGATCTTCGCCCCGTCCACACGCTCCTGGTAGTGCTGGTAGGCCCCGTCATCGACGTTGGCGAGATAGGGGCAGCCCCCGCCCAGGGAGTTGGGGAAGTAGTTGGCCTGTCCCCGGTGCACGTGGTGCTGGGAGAACCCGTCGCGCTGGTTGTTGCTCACCGGTGCCACCGGCCGGTTCACCGGCAGCTGCTGGAAGTTGGGACCTCCCAGCCGGATGAGCTGCGTGTCCAGGTAGGAGAAGTTGCGGGCCTGGAGCAGCGGATCGTTGGTGAAGTCGATCCCGGGCACCACGTGCGCGGTGTGGAACGCCACCTGTTCCGTCTCCGCGAAGAAGTTCTCCGGATTGCGGTTGAGCACCATCCTCCCCACCGGGGTCACCGGGATCTCCTCCTCCGGGATGATCTTGGTGGGGTCGAGCAGGTCGAAGTCGAAATCGTGCTCGGAGCGCTCCGGTACGAGCTGCATTCCCAGCTCGTACTCGGGGTACTGCCCGCGTTCTATGGCCTCCCACAGGTCACGGCGGTGGAAGTCGGGGTCCTTGCCCGCGATCTTCTGGCTCTCGTCCCAGACCAGGGAGTGCGTTCCCAGCGTCGGGCGCCAGTGGAACTTGACCAGTGTCCCCTCCCCGCGCTGGTTGACCAGGCGGAAGGTGTGCACGCCGAACCCCTGCATCATCCGGAAGCTGCGCGGCAGGGCACGGTCGGACATCGCCCACATCATCATGTGCATGGTCTCGGGCTGCAGCCCGACGAAGTCCCAGAGCGTGTCGTGGGCGGTGGCGCCCTGGGGCATCTCGTTGTGCGGCTCGGGTTTCACGGCGTGCACGAAGTCCGGGAACTTGATGCCGTCCTGGATGAAGAAGACCGGCATGTTGTTGCCGACCAGGTCGTAGTTTCCCTCGCGGGTGTAGAACTTGGTGGCGAAACCGCGCACGTCCCGCACCGTGTCCGCCGACCCGCGGGAGCCCTGGACCGTGGAGAACCGGACGAACACCGGGGTGACCAGGGCGGGGTCGCTCAGGAAGTCCGCTCGCGTGTAGTGGCTCAGCGACTCGTAGACCTGGAAGTAACCGTAGGCTCCGGCACCGCGCGCGTGAACCACGCGCTCGGGAATGCGCTCGTGGTCGAAGTGGGTGATCTTCTCCCGGAGGTGGAAGTCCTCCAGCAGGGTCGGCCCCCGCTCCCCCGCCCTCAGGGAGTTGTCGGTGTCCTCTACCGGGACACCGGTGTTGGTGGTCAGCGCGGTGTTGGAGTCGGTCCGTGCCGAGTCGAGCTGCCGGTCCTTGTCGTCTCCATCCGTCACACCGTCACGGCGAGCCTCGGACATGTCTCATCCCCCTGCGCGGTTTCCGGGCCGGACGGAGCGGCACACCCCACCCCCGTCCGGCCCCGGGTGCTCTCGCTTTCCCGCACAGCCACTGACCACGAACGCCCTCCCACAAACCACCGTTTCGGACCAGGATCCGTCCGGCGGGTGGAACGCGCTCGCGCTAAAGCGCCCGGTAGGGGCGGCGCAGCATGGACCAGGTCCACGGACCGTCGTGCGGAAGCGGAAACTCGGCCTCCACGGTGAACCCGAGGCGCTGGTAGAAGCCGACGTTGCGTTCCTCCGAGGTCTCCAGGAACGCCACCGCCCCCTCCTGTTCGGCGGCGGTGATCCCGGGGCGGACCACCGCGCCTCCCAGGCCGCGCCCCTGGTGTCCGGGGTCGACCCCGACCGCGCCGAGGAACCAAGCCGGGGCGGTCGGCCGGTGGGGGGCCATGGCCGCCTCGGCCTCCTCGTAGCACTGTGCCCGGTTTCCGGCGAGTTCCGCGAACCTCGGGGCCAGTTCGGTGAAGACGTGGCCGGCGTCGGTCCGCGGTGTCGTCCACACGGCTACCGCGCGGACGTCCCCCACAGGGCCGGCGACCCGGACACTGCCGTGTTCCATCCCGATCCGGGTGAGGAACAGTTCGTGGAACCGTTCCAGCCGCCGCTCGTGGTCGTCGGCGTCGATGGTGTGCCGGGTGAAGGGATAGTCGGCGAACGCGCGGCGCAGGGTGCGCACGGCGCTGGGGACGTCCGCCTGTTCCGGTTGCCGGACAGGGTTCTCCACCACTGGTCCTCTCCTCCCACCGCTTTCGGGCCAAACCCGGCACAGTTTATGTCAGCTACTGACAATCGTCGATCGCTGACGGAATTCTGGGTAACGGTATCCTCCGCAGTGAGTTCCCGTAGCAGGAAGACCCACAGGTGGCCACGGATGGAACGAGCACACGCGGTGGAAGGCGACCGCGCCGCCGCCACCGGACGCGCCGGACGTCCAGGGCTGCGCGAACGCAAGAAGACCCGCACGCGCGAGGCCCTCGTCGAGGCCGCGGTGCGCCTCACCCGCGAGCGGGGGTTCGACGCCACCACGACGGCGGAGATCGCCGAGGAGGCGGGTGTCTCCCAGCGGACGCTCTTCCGGTACTTCCCCTGCAAGGAGGATGTCCTGCTGTCCGTCCAGGACGGTGTCGACAGTGCCTTCCGCGACGAGCTCCGCGAGCGGCCCGCCGACGAGCCCCCGCTCCTCGCACTGCGCCGGGCCTTCACCGCCTCCGCCGCCGCTGTGGGGGAACCCGTCCTCTCCGAGCTGCTCCGGACCGTCCCCCTCTACGACCGGTCGCCGCAGCTACTCGCGGCCAGGCTGCGCCGGGGGAACGAACACATGGAGCTCCTCGCCCGGATCATCGCCGAGCGGACCGGGACGGACCCGCGCACCGACCCCCGCCCCCGCCTCGTGGCCTCGGCGTTCGGGTCGGCTGTGCACGTCGCGTTCGACCTGCACAGCCGCCAGGACCGAAACGGGCCGGACGAGCTCGTCTCCCTGGTGGAACACACCGCGGACACACTGGTTCCCGCCCTCACCACCTGGCACACCGCCGCTCACCACCGCGGCCGCGACGCGTGACGCCTCCCGCTGGCGCGAAGCCGTGCCACGCGGCGACGCTCCCGCGCCGTCGAACACCTCGGGGACGGCACCGAAGGGGCACCGCCGGGTGGCAGCGGCCGTCAACCGGAGCCCAGCCGCTCTCCCACGTCCGCCAGTCGTGCGACCATCCACTCCAGCGGCCCCCGCCCGACAGCCAGCCGCCATCCCGTCGCCAGCACGAGCGCGCCGGCGAGGAACGCCTCCAGACGCCACGGCGCCGTGTCCTGGGACGACATGTCCTGCCAGGCCATCACCACGATATGGGACGCGTACACGGTCAGCGCCATCGCGCCCACCGCCGCCAGGGGGTACAGCAGCGGGCCCGCGGCGTCCGCCAGCAGAAGGCACACCGCCAGGACCACGAGTGAGGTCCCCACCACGGCGGCGATCTCGAAACTGGTCCCGCTGTGCGGGGACGCCACCACCAGCCACCACGCCGAGTCCGTGGGGACCTGCCCGTGCAGGTCCGCCATGCGGTCGCCCAGCCATTCCCGCATCGGGCCCAGCAGCGCGGGATCGACCTCGGAGAGGCGCGTCGCGTGCTGCTGGGACACCTCCTGGTCGAGCAACCGGTCCGCGCCGCCCCCGGGGTACAGCAGCAGCCAGGACAGGCCGTAGCCGAGCGCGGCGAGTCCCGCTCCGGCCGCGGCCATCCCCGCCCGGACGCGGCGGGAGCGCAGGTCGAGACGGCCCACGGCCATACCGGCGAGCACGAACGCCATGAAGGTGCACGCCGGGTAGTAGCCCGTGACCAGCAGGTCCCCCACGCCGTTGAACGACGAGGAGCGGTAGGGCTCGCTCTCCCCCAGCGCGTCCCGGACGACGAACGACACCTGGGGTCCGGCGACGGCCACCACGGCCGCGAGCACCGTCAGGAGTCCGGCGCGCAACCGCAGCAGCGGGGCCGCCAGGAGGAAGAACCCGCCGTAGTAGGTGAGGATGACCGCGACCGGTGCTCCCAGCACGTCCAGCACACCACCGAGCAACGCCAGGACGAGTGCGCGTGTCACGACACGCACCCGCTGGCGGTGCAGTCGGGGACCGGACACCGGTACGGTCCGCCCGGTCATCAGGGCCAGGGACAGCCCGGCGAGGAACGCGAAAAGCCCCGCGGAGTTCCCGCGCACGGCGCTGTGGAACGTCTCCGCCGCGTCCCCGCCCAACAGGCCGACGCTTCCCACACCGAGGTGGACCGCGAACATCCCGAGCACGGCGAGGGCCCGGGCGACGTCCACGCCCGCCAGACGTTCCGGCCGCGGCACCGCCGCTTCTTCCGTCGCCGCATCGGGTAGCTGGTGGGACACGCGGCCAGCCTAAAGCGTCCTGTGCCGGTATGTCCCGTGCTGCGGCGTTCCTCTGGGTGCGTTACTCGGCTTTCCGCTCCTCGGCGAGTTCGCTGAACCGGTCCAGCGCCTGGGGGTTCGCGAGCGAGTCCCGGCTCGCCACCCGGTCCGCGGGCTCCCCGGCGAGGATCCGCTTCACCGGGACCTCCACGATCTTTCCGGACAGGGTGCGGGGCACCTCGGCGACGGAACGCACCGTGTCCGGCACGTGGCGGGGAGAGCAGTCCTCACGGATGCGCCGTGCCAGACTCCGGATGAGGTCGTCGTCCAGCGTCTCCCCCTCGTCCAGTACCACGAACAGTTCGATCGCCGAACCACCGTCGGCTTGGGGGACGTCCACCACGAGGGCGTCGACGACCTCCTCGAGGGCGAGGACCGCACGGTAGATCTCGCTGGTCCCCATCCGGATACCGCCACGGTTGATCGTGGAGTCCGAGCGGCCGTAGATGGCCGCCGTTCCCCGCTCGGTGATCTCGATCCAGTCACCGTGGCGCCAGACGCCCGGATACGTCGAGAAATAGCTGTCGTGCAGCCGCTCGCCGTCGGGGTCCCCCCAGAAGTAGATCGGCATGGAGGGCGCCGGCTGGGTCACCACCAGCTCCCCCACCTCACCGGTGAGCTCCCGCCCGTCCGGGTCCCACGCGGCCACGGCCATGCCCAGGGAGCGCGCCTGCAGCTCCCCCTCGTACACCGGAAGGGTCGGTACTCCGCCCACCAGGCAGCTGCACAGGTCGGTTCCGCCGCTGGTCGAGAACAGCCACAGCTGGTCGCCGAACTCCTGGTAGCACCACTCGAACGCTTCCGGAGTCAGCGGGGACCCGGTGGAGCCGATAGCGTGCAGCGCGGAGAGGTCGCGCCCCTCGGTGGGGTGGATCCCGGCCTTCATGCAGGTGGACAGGTAGCTCGCGCTGGTACCGAAGATCGTGACACCGGCACGTTCCGCCAGGTCCCACAGCCCGCCGAGGTCGGGGTAGGCGGGGCTTCCGTCGTACAGCACGATGGAGGACCGCGTGAGAAGCACACTGGCCAGGAAGTTCCACATCATCCAGCCGGTGGTGGTGAACCAGAAGACCCGGTCGCCGGGGCGGGCGTCCAGGTGCAGGTGCAGGTTCTTCAGCTGTTCCAGCAGGATGCCGCCATGTCCGTGCACGATCGCCTTCGGCAGACCGGTCGTGCCGGAGGAGTACAGCACCCACAGCGGGTGGTCGAACGGCACCGGTTCGAAACGCAGCTCGGCCCCGGCCTCCTCCGACTCCAGCTCCTCCCACGGCAGGGTCCCGTCCACGGGGGTGTCGCGCAGGTACGGGAGAACGACCGTGTGCTCCACGGTGGGCAGCTGCTCCCGCAGTGCCGCGATGGTCTCCCGGCGGTCGAAGTCCTTGCCGTTGTAACGGTAGCCGTCCACGGTGAGCAGAACCTTGGGTTCGATCTGGGCGAACCGGTCCACCACGCTGCGCACCCCGAAGTCCGGCGAGCACGAGGACCACACCGCGCCGATGGAGGCACAGGCGTAGAACGCCGCCAGGCACTCGGCGATGTTCGGCAGGTAGGCAACGACGCGGTCGCCGCGCCCCACGCCGAGGCGGCGCAGCCCCGCCGCGATCGCGGCGGTCCGTTGCTTCAGCTCTCCCCAGGTCCATTCGCCCAGCACCCGCAGTTCGGAGGCGTGCCGGATCGCCACGGAGTCGTCGTCCCGGTCGCGGAAGATGTGCCTGGCGTAGTTGAGCTCGGCTCCGGGGAACCACGCGGTCCCGGGCATGGTGCTGTCGGGCAGCACCCGGTCGTAGGGGGTGTCGGCCTGGACGTCGAAGTACTCCCAGACAGCTGACCAGAAGCCTTCCAGGTCCGTCACGGACCAGCGCCACAGGGACGCGTAGTCGTCGGCCCCAAGGCCGCGGTTCCGTTGCGCCCACCGGGTGAAGGCCGTGATGTTCGCGCCTTCGATCCGTTCCCGGCCGGGTTCCCAGAGGACTGGTGGCTGTGACCGTTGGGACATGTGTAGCGTCTCCTTCCACTCCACGCCGGAGGGTTGCGGGAGTCGTGGGCAACCGTCAACCAGCTGCGGCACGACGCCCCTCATCCAACACCAGGAACCCCTGATCACGCATGCCGGGGTGGGCTCCCCGAACTCTCGCGCCCGTCCCGCACGCGACGATCGCGGGCCCAGCCCCGGCGTGCGGCGCGGTCCGGCCCTCTCGGCGGCGGTGGGCCGTCCCGGAACGCGCGGCTCCGCTGCCGGGCTCAGGCCCCGAAGGCGAGGTCCCAGCCGGCGTCGAGCGCCGCGCGGGAGACAGTGGCGAACTCCCGGGGACTGTGCCCGGCTATTCCCTCCGGAAGCACACCCAGCAGGGGCGCGCCCGCGACCTCCGGCAGCTCGGAGAGGTTGCACCACTCGGCGAGCCCGGGTTCGCGCGGCCACGCTCCCACGACGAGACCCGCGCAGGTCAGTCCGCGGCTACGCAGCGCCTCCGTGGTGAGCGCGGTCTCGTTCAGCGTTCCCAGCCCCGCACGGGCGGTCACCAGGAGGGGCAACCCCAGCGGTACCGCGATGTCGGCGACCGTTGCGGTGTCGTTCAACCGGACCAGCAACCCGCCAGCCCCCTCGACCAGCACAAGGTCGTGTTCCTGTCTCAGTTCGGCGACCGTCGCGGCGATCTCGTCCATGCCCACGCCGGCACGTCCGGCACGGCGCGCGGCCGTGGCGGGAGCCAGCGGTTCCGGATAGCGGGCGAGCTCGCGGGTACTCACGTCCGGAACGAGACGGACCACCTCGGCCATGTCGCCGGGTTCGTCGGGGCCGACCCCGGTCTGGGCCGGTTTGACCACGGCCACCCGCACGCCGCGGGAGATCGCCACCGCGGCGACCGCGGCGGCGGCGACCGTCTTACCGACACCGGTTCCGGTTCCTGTGACGACGAAAGCACTCACCGTTCCCCCAGGGAAGCGCGCGCCGCCGCCACCATGCCGTCGGTGATGCGGGCGACGTCGGCGCTGTCGCAGACATAAGGCGGCATAGCATAAATCAGCTCACCGAACGGTCGCAGCCACACGCCCTCCTCCAGTGCCGCCATGGTGGCCGCGCGCATGTCGACATTCCGGTCGAGCTGGACGACGCCGATAGCACCGAGCGTGCGCACATCACGCACCCCGGGAATACCACGCGCCGGTTCCAGCCCGGCACGCAGCCCGTCCTCGATGCGGGAGACGCTCGTGCGCCACTCGCCGCTCTCCAGCAGGCCGAGCGAGGCCTCGGCGACAGCACAGGCCAACGGATTGCCCATGAAGGTGGGCCCGTGGGCCAGGACCGGAACGTCGCCACTGGCGATGCCGTCGGCGACCTCGGCGGTACACAGGGTGGCGGCGAGGCTGATGTAGCCGCCCGTGAGTGCCTTGCCCACGCACATGACGTCCGGCGCCACCCCGGCGTGCTCGGCGGCGAACATCTCACCGGTGCGGCCGAAACCGGTGGCGATCTCGTCGAAGACCAACAGCAGACCGTGCCGTTCGGTGGCCGCGCGCAGCGCCCGCAGGTACTCGGGGTGGTGGAAGCGCATCCCCCCGGCACCCTGCACGACGGGCTCGACGATGACCGCGGCGAGTTCGTCGGCGTGTTCCCGGATGAGCTCCGTCAGGTGGGAGACGTAGCCGGGGTCGGGCACGGACCCGTGGTCGGCGGGTGGCGCGTCGGCGAACACCTGCCGCGGCAGGGTTCCGTCCCAGAGCGCGTGCATCCCGCCCTCGGGATCGCACACGGTCATGGCGTGGAACGTGTCCCCGTGGTACCCGCCCCGCCAGGTCAGGATCCGTCGTTTCTCCGGATACCCCCGCGAACGCCAGTACTGCAGGCACATCTTGAGTGCCACCTCCACCGACACCGACCCGGAGTCGGCGAAGAAGACGCGCTGCAGCGGGTCGGGTGTGACGGCCACGAGGGACTCGGCCAGCCGCGCGGCGGGTTCGTGGGTGAGCCCGCCGAACATGACGTGGCTGAACCTGTCGAGCTGGTTGCGGGCGGCCTCGTCGAGTACCGGGTGGCGGTACCCGTGGATCGCCGACCACCAGGAGGACATGGCGTCGACGGCGTCGTGGCGGACCCCGTCGGAGGTTTCCAGCCGCAGCCGTGTCCCGCTGGCTTCCCGGACGACGTGGGGGGTCTCAGCGGCGGGGACGCTCGCGTAGGGGTGCCAGACATGTTCCTGGTCGATCTCGCTTACCCGTGGGCTCATGGCCGCTCATCGTGTCAGTTCCCCGTCCGGGCACGGCGTGCTGCGCCCGCCAGGAAACCGGCGCGGATATTTGTGGGATCGCTCCGATGACGCCAACCCTCCCGTGTGCGGCACTGGTGAGGTGGGAAACAGCCGTGCGGCGACACCGCGGCACGTGGTGTCGCCGGATTCGGGAGGCCGGATGGGAACGGGACCGTTCGGGTGGCTGGAGGACAGCGCCCGGCAACGCGCGAGGGAGGGTCGCAGCCGTCGGTTGCGCCCCCGTGGTCACGATTCCGCGATGCTGGACCTCGCGGGCAACGACTACCTGGGGTTGGCGCGCCACCCCAGCGTCACCCGGGCAGCCGCCGAGGCGGCACGGAAGTGGGGAGCGGGGTCGACCGGGTCGCGGCTGGTGACCGGGGACACGACGCTGCACCGGCAGTTGGAGGAGGAGCTCGCCGCGTTCTACGGTTCCGAGGACGCCCTGGTGTTCTCCTCCGGCTATGCCGCCAACATGGGGGCCGTCACGGCGCTCGCGGGCGACCACGGCACTCACCTGGTGTGCGACCGGAACAACCACGCCTCGCTGATCGACGCCTCCCGGCTGGCCAAGGCGGCGGGAGCGCGCGTGTCATTGTTCGAGCACCGGGACTGCGCCTCCGCCGGCTCCGCGTTGGCCGACGCGGCGGAACCACGGCGTTTCCTGCTCAGTGACACGGTGTTCTCGGTGGACGGGGACCGCGCTGACGTGGCGGGACTGGCCCGGGTGTGCCGGGACAACGGTTCCGCGTTACTGCTCGACGACGCGCACGGACTGGGCACGCTGGGGACGGCGGGCGAGGGCGCGCTGGGAGACGCGGGCCTGCGCGGCGCCGGGGATGTCCTCACGACCGTCACACTGTCCAAGGCGCTCGGTTCCCAGGGGGGCGCGGTGCTCGGACCGCGTCAGGTCATCAGTCACCTCGTGGAGACGTCCCGCTCCTTCATCTTCGACACGGGGCTGGCTCCCCCCGCAGTCGGGGCCGCGCTCGCGGCGCTGCGGCTGCTGCGGGAACAGCCCCGGCTGGCGCAACGGGTCCGCGCGTCCGCCGACGCGCTCGCTTCGGAGCTTGAGGCGCGTGGCCAGGACGCGGGCGCACCGCAGGCAGCCGTGGTTTCCCTGCGCGCGCCGTCGCCGGAGGCGGCGGTGCAGTGGGCGGAGCGCTGCCGCGAGTCCGGTGTGCGGGTCGGTTGTTTCCGCCCGCCGTCCGTTCCGGACGGGGTCTCCCGGCTGCGGTTGACGGCACGGGCCGACCTCGGTGCGGCGGAGGTGCGGCACGGTGCGGACGTCATAGCCGCGTCACGCCCGCAGCCGGGCGAGTGACCCCTCTCCCGCCGTACGGTCCTCCCCACCGGTGGACGGGCTCCTGCGGGTATTCTCCTGAGCGGGGACATACCGTCCCGGTATCGAGGAGATCCGGAATGTGGGAGGCGGATCGGGGAAGTGCGCGGACCGGGAGAAGTGAGACGGCCGCTCCTCTGGCGGATCGCTGCCGTGTCCCTTGTGCTCGTCGTTGCCGTGGTCGCTGCCGTTCCCGCCACCCGCGAGGGCGTGGCGCGCCTGTGGTGCGGCACCGTCGGCGTGGGGTGCCCGGAGCGTTTCGGCCTTCCCGGCGAGCTGCCCGAGGGTGACGGGCAGAGACTGCGGCTCTCTCCCGTCGAGGCCGCCACGTGGGGGAACTACGTCGCGCTGGGCGACTCCTACTCCTCGGGCCACGGCGCCGGCGACTACGAGTCGGGCACGGGCGAGCCCGGCCGGTGCTGGCGTTCGGGCAACGCCTACCCGCACCATGTCGTGGGATCGTACGACTTCGCCGGGTCCCTGGGGTTCCACGCCTGCAGCGCGCAGCGGGGAGCCGAGATGCTCGACAACGCGGACTCCCCGGATTCCCAGCTCAACCGGATAGGTGAACACACGTCGCTCGTCACGCTCGGGATCGGGGGCAACGACCTCGGTTTCACTCCGGTCCTGGAGACGTGCATGCTGCGGATGCCGCTGACGGAGACCGAGGCCTGCACCGACCAGCAGGACGAGATCGACGACCGGATGGAGACGTTCCGGTCCACCCTCGAGGAGCTGGTCGCCGAGGTCCGCGACCGGGCTCCGAACGCGCGCCTCCTCGTGGTCGGCTACCCGCGCATGTTCCCGGAACAGCCCGAGAACCGGTACTACACGCTGACGGTGGAGGACCAGGAGTGGCTGAACCGGAGCGTGGAACGGTTCAACCGGCAGACGAGGGAGATCGTCCGGGAAGCCGACGAGCGGATCGCCGACCGGGACCAGGTCGGCAGTGTGGAGTTCGTCGGGCAGTACGCGACCTTCGACGGCCACGAGGTCGACTCCGACGACGCGTGGCTCAACGGGGTGATGCTGCGCGACCTCACCAACGGGGTGGACATCAACCGCAGCACCTTCCACCCGAACGCCGCCGGGCAGGAGGCGTTCGGGGAGCGGGTGAACGAGCAGATCGTCGACGGTCCCGAACGCGACGTGTACGCCGCGCGCGAGACCGTCGACGACGCGGAGCCGGAGGTGCTGGCCGCGGAGATGGACTGATGGCCCGCCCGGTGGACGCGGGTCCTACCGCGCGGCACCGGCCGTACCGCCCGTCACGGACAGCGTCCATCGAACAGGGTTCGGCACGCTCCGGCGCGGAGGGTCCGCGCGGTCAGCCGCGCAGTTCGGCGAGAACCGCCGCCACCTGGTCCATCGCCCAGTGCACGTCCTCCTCGGTGGTGACCAGCGGCGGCGACAACCGGACCGTGGAACCGTGGGTGTCCTTGGCCAGGACTCCCCGCTGGGCCAGGCGACGGCACAGCTCGCGGCCGGTGGCGATGTTCGGGTCGATGTCGATGCCCGCCCACAGTCCGACGCAGCGCCAGGAGAGCACACCCTCGCGTTCGAGTTCCTTGAGCCGGGTGCGCAGCACCTCGCCGAGCCGCCGCGCGTTGGACAGGTAGGGTCCCTCGCGCAGCATCCGCACGACGGTGCGTCCCACGGCGCAGGCGAGGGGGTTGCCGCCGAAGGTGCTGCCGTGCTGGCCGGGGTGGATCACTCCGAGCACGTCCTCGTCGGCGGCGACGGCCGACACCGGGAGGACTCCCCCTCCCAGGGCTTTCCCGAGCACGTAGGCGTCCGGGACGACGCCGCTGTGCTCGCAGGCCAGGACGGTTCCGGTGCGGCCGAGTCCGGACTGTACCTCGTCCGCGATGAGCAGTACCCGTTCCCGGTCGCAGATCTCGCGCACGCGGGGAAGGTAGTGCGGCGGTGGGACGAGGACGCCGGCCTCTCCCTGCACCGGCTCCACCAGGACCGCGGCCGTCGTCTCGTCGATCGCCTCTTCGATCGCCTCGGCGCTCCCGAACTCGACGACGCGGAAGCCCGGCGTGAACGGACCGTAACCGCCGTAGGCGTCCGGGTCCTGGGAGAAGGAGATGATCGAGGTGGTACGACCGTGGAAATTACCGGAGGCGACGAGGATCGTCGCGTGGCTGTCCGGGATCCCCTTGGTGTCGTAGGCCCATCGCCGGGCGACCTTGATCGCGGTCTCGACGGCTTCGGCACCGCTGTTCATCGGCAGGACCCGTTCTTTTCCGGTCAGTCCGGCGAGTCCCGCCACGAACGGTGCGAACTGGTCGTTGTGGAAGGCGCGGCTCGTCAGGGTGAGACGGTCGAGCTGGTGGTGCGCCGCCGCCACGAGCTCGGGGTTGCGGTGCCCGAAGTTCAGCGCGGAGTATCCGGCCAGACAGTCGAGGTAGGTCTTCCCCTCGACGTCGGTGACCCAGGCACCCTCGCCTTCGGCGAGGACGACGGGGAGTGGGGCGTAGTTGTGTGCCGAGTGCAGGTCTGCGAGGTTGATGTGGTCGGCAGTAGACACGGCGGGAGTGGTGGGGTCGCCACCAGTACCGCGTTGGCCCAGACCGCGGGTCTCGCTCATCCAGTTGGCCTCCGATCACCGTTGATCGTTTTCCGATCAGTGGATACCCGCCCGGGTGCCGTCGTGCACCCGGGGAGCAGCCTCCAGAAGTGGAGCAGACGCCACGGCCCCGGTACAAGGGTGGCTGCTTTCCGTAACCGTGTCCCGGTACGGTCCACGCGCGCCGTTGCCGCTGCGGACGGGACCTCCCCGGCTCCGGGTTCCTGGCCGGTGGCGGCGTCACCAGCTGGTGAGGAGAAGGTGGTTGATCGCCAGGGCGAGGGCGGCCTGGCCCGACAGCCAGTAACGGTGCGCGACCGCGGGAAGCAGCGCCGCTGCGGGCAGCAGCCACACGGTGAAGGGCAGCCAGATGCGGGCGGTCTCCGCCTTGCTCATCCCGGAGAGGTCAGCGACGGCGATCGCGAGCACGACGGCCAGGACCAGCAGCACCAGACCGTCGGTGGAACCGCTGGCGGAGGCGGCGGGGTTCTCCCGGCTCCACCATCGCCGTCCCGCGGCCACCGTCCCTACCGCCGCCCGGCGCGTTCCCGCCAGGGCGGCCAGACCGCCGCTGATGACGACGTTGGCGAGGTTGCCCCACACCCAGTAGCTGAACGGGCGCACGCCGCCCACCCCCTCGTAGTAGCGTTCCACCAGCAGGACGTAGGCCTCCCACCAGTAGAAACCAGCCAGTGTGAACACCGCGGCGACGGTGAGCGCGCCGACCAGGACAGGCGGCAGTGGGCGCCAGGCGCGCGTGATGAGCAGCACCGCCACCGCAGGGATCGCCATGAGGGTGAGGCCGTAGGAGAGGTACACCACGAGCCCCAGGAGCAGACCGGAGGCCAGGGCTGCGGCGGTGGGGTAGCGGACGGTGCGGGTCGCCGCGAGCGCGAGCAGGGTCACGCCCCACGCCGCCACGGCGGCGAAGTAGCCGTCCGCCGACACACCGACCCACACGGCGGCGGGGGCCAGCGCGACGAACGGTGCGGCCCGGCGCGCGACGGACTCCCCGCTGAGGGCACGCACCGCCAGGAGTACGGCGACCGCTGCGGAGCTTCCGGCGGTGATGCACCAGACGGCCGCCCACGTTCCGCCTCCCAGTCCGACACGGTCCAGCGCGACGAACGTCAGTACCGCCCCCGGCGGGTGCCCGGCCACGTGCACGGCCCAGTTGTCGGGCGCCGCTTTCAGGATGTGCTGGGTGAAACCGCGCAGTGCGGTTCCGACGTCGGCGAACCGGTCCATCTCGTGCAGGTACTCGTACTTGTTGGTGAGCTGCTCCGCCACTCCCCGGCGCCAACCGTCGACGAGTGCCAGCGACCAGGTCCAGGCCATCGCCGCCAGCCACGTCAGGGGAAGCAGACCGCGCCACGGTGTCCGGTCGGCCACGCGGGGCCCGTAGACCACCGTCAGCACGGCGACGGTGCACGCTGCCGGGCTTCCCGGCCCGACGTGCGGCAGCCAGTCGGCGTGCAGGGGCGGGAAGTCCACGTGGAGGTCCCCGCTCATCTCGCCGTCCTCGTATTCCAGGACCCACCCGATGGCCGCGACGGTGAGGACGAAGAGCGCCCCCGCGACGGCCGTCACCACGTCCCACCGGTGGCGCGGTCCGGGAGCGGCGGGGTCGGGGGAACCCGTTTCGGTGGTACGGAAGTAGCTCACGTGGCCACGCTACGGCGGACAGGGCCGCGTCCCCACCGGCACGGGCGCGATGTCACCGGACCGTCAGATTCCCGCCGCCGGCGCCCGTTCCGGGAGTCGGCGGCACCCGGATGCTCACGGTGCGCGGCGCAACGCGACGAACGCGCGCCCCGGAGCCGTCCACCGCTCCACCAGGGCCCAGCCCGCGTCCTGGCCGTAGGAGAGCAGCGCCGCCACTCCCGCCCGGGCCCACGGGAACTCGTCGGGGCCCGAGCCACCGCACCCGTCGTCGACCCGTACGTGGACCCGTTCGTCCACGTCCACCGGGGCCGCCTCGGCCAGCAGCAGCCCCTCCGGGGCGACGAGTTCCCCCACGCGCCGCAGCAGGGCGCGCACGTCCCCGCCGATACCGATGTTGCCGTCGAGGAGCAGGGCCGTTCCCCAGTCCCCCTCCCCGGGGACGGGGTCGAAGACCGACCCGCACACGGCCGGACCTCCGGCGTGGACGGAGCGGGACACCGCTGCCGGGCTCACGTCGACACCGAGTGTCGGACACCCCAGCGCGGACAGCGCGGCCACCATCCGACCGGGGCCGCACCCGAGGTCGAGAACGGAACCCTCGCACCGCCGCAACACGGACATGTCTGACGTGTCGGCGCCGGCGCACCAGCGCTCCACCTCCAGTGGCAGCATCCACCCGTCCCTGCGGCGGAGGAACAACGGGCCGTGTCCGGTACGCAACGCGTCGGTGTAGGGGTCGGCTCGCCAGGAACCGGCGCCGCGTTCACGTGTCGATTCGGTGGCGCTCATCCGGTCGCGGCACCGTTGAGACGCGCCACGGCGGCGGCGAACCGGGTCCCGGGAGCGGCGGAGGCGACGTGCGCGACGTCCGCTGCCGTGTCGAGGTCGCGCAGTGTAGGGAGGTCGCGCACCGTGAGCCCCGCCGCTGCGAGCCGTTCGCGCTGCACCTCCCCGGTGTGCGGGACCGACATCGGGACCCCGCGGACGAGCTCCGGGTCCGGGTCGGCGAGGCCGATCGTCCAGAAACCGCCGTCCAGAGCCGGGCCGAACCAGGCGTCCCGGTCGCCCCAGGCGTCCACTGCCAGGGCGGGCGCGAGCAGGTGGGGAGTCACCTGCGGCGTGTCCATACCGAGGAGGAGGGTCGGGCCGCGGCACTGCGCGAAGGCCGCCGCGATCCGTTCGTCGAGCCCGCCGGAGCTCTGGGGAGCCACCTCGATACCCGGCGGCAACCAGTCGCCCGTGGCTCCGTCGAGCACGAGGACACGACGCTTGGCTGGACTGGCGAGGACGGCGTCCAGGGTGTCGGACAGCGCTTCCCGCGCGAGCAGGGCCGCCTCCCCCGGCGTGTACTCGGGAGTCAGGCGGGTCTTCGCGTACCCCGGCACGGGTTCCTTGGCGATGATGAGCAGGGTCACGGGCCCCTCGGGTGTGGTCACCGGCCCTCCTTTCCCGGGGTCGGGGGACGGGACGCGCGGTCGGTGTCGGTGTTTCGCCCGGTTGCGGAGTTCGGCCCCGTCGAGCGTCCGAGTGGTGCCTCCCGGCGCAGCACGCGGCGCATGTCGCACACCGCATGCCACACGCCGCGCCAGGTACCGGTCACTTTCGACGCTCCCGAGCGCGGCAGGTAGGGGACGTCCCGCTCGGTCACGCTCCATCCGGCGTTCGCGGCCCGCACCACCATCTGGAGGGGGTAACCGCTGCGCCGGTCGGAGAGGTCCAGGGAGAGCAGCGCTTCCCGGCGGGCGGCCCGCATCGGCCCCAGGTCGTGCAGCGCCACGCCGGTGCGGCGCCGCAGCATACGGGTGAGGGTGAGGTTGCCCAACCGCGCGCGCAACGGCCAGGCGCCGCGTTGCCGCGGTCTCCTCCGTCCCAGCACCAGGTGCGCCGCTCCCGTCCGGACGAGTCGCACGAGCCGTGGGAGCTCGCCAGGGTCGAGCGAGGCGTCGCAGTCGCAGAAGCACACGATGTCGGCGTCAGCGGCCGTCAGACCCGCGTGGCAGGCGGCTCCGAAACCGCGCCGCGGCTCGTGCACGACCCTCGCCCCGTTCCGGCGGGCGATGTCGGGAGAACCGTCGGTGGAGCCGTTGTCGACGACGATCGCCCGCCAGCCTGCGGGTACGCGTTCCAGGACCCAGGGAAGAGCACGCGCCTCGTCGAGGCACGGAAGAACCACGTCGACCGTTGCCGTGTCCGGGTTCTCGTCATCATGGGGTGCGTCGGTCACGTCGGCCACGTTACAGAACCGATACCGGGATCTCGGGGATCAGCGCCTTACGAAATACGGACATCGGCCCGAACGGGGAGCCGGGGCGGGTGTCCGTGTCCGCCGCCGGTGTCAGAATCGCCGTATGCAAACCTCGCAGGCGCCGCTGTCCGACCGCGTGCTCGTGGTGGACGACGACCCCACCGTCGCGGAGATCGTCACCGGTTATCTGGACAGCGCGGGATACACCGTCGACCGTGCCGCTGACGGGAACACCGCGCTGGAACGCGCCGAGGCCCACTGGCCGGACATGGTCGTTCTCGACCTCATGCTTCCCGGCATGGACGGGCTGGAGGTGTGCCGGCTCCTGCGCGGGAGAGGCCCCGTACCGGTGGTGATGCTCACCGCCCGGGGTGAAGAGGACGACCGGATCCTCGGGTTGGAGGTCGGTGCGGACGACTACGTCACGAAACCGTTCAGTCCTCGCGAGCTGGTCCTCCGGGTGGAGTCCGTCCTCCGCCGCAGCAGCGCGCGCAACAACACCGGCCCGCTGCTGAAAGCCGCCGGTATCGTCCTCGACCCGGTGGGCAGGCGCGCGACCAAGAACGGGCAGGAGCTCTCCCTGACACTGCGCGAGTTCGACCTCCTGGCGTACCTGCTGCGCAACCCCGGCCAGGCGTTCAGCCGCGAGTACCTCATGCGGGAGGTGTGGGGGTGGGAGTTCGGTGACCTCTCCACTGTCACCGTGCACGTGCGCCGGCTGCGCGGCAAGGTCGAGGACGATCCCGCACACCCCCGCCTGATCACGACCGTCTGGGGCGTGGGGTACCGGTGCGACACCGCCGCTGGGGAGTGAACCGTGCGTGAGCTTCCCCTGATAGCACTGTTCGCCTTTCTCGGCGCGGCCGCGGCCGGGCTGCTCGGTGCGGTGGTCCTCAGGGTGCTGCGCCACCGGTCGGTCGCCGTGTCGCTCACGGTCGTCGCGGGGGTCACCGTCCTGTCCATGCTGGCCGGGACACTCGCGGTCGCGCGGGCGATGTTCCTGTCACCGCACGACCTGACGGTCGTCACCACCGTCTGCGCCATGGCCGCCATCGTCTCCCTGGCGACGGCGCTGCTTCTGGGCCGGTGGGTGGTCGCCCGCAGCGACGCGCTCACCCGGGCCGCTCGCTCCTTCGGGGAGGGCGGCAGTTTCGCGGCTCCCGAGACACCGGCGACCGCGGAGCTGCAGAGGCTCAGCGAGGAGCTGGCGGCCACCAGCGCGAAACTCCGCGAGTCCCGCGAGCGGGAACAGGCTCTGGAGGAATCCCGCCGCGAGCTGGTCGCCTGGATCTCCCATGACCTGCGGACGCCGCTGGCGGGGCTGCGTGCCATGTCGGAGGCCCTGGAGGACGGGATGGCTCCCGAGCCGCAGCGCTACCTGCAGCGGATCCGCACCGAGGTGGACCGGCTCAACTCCATGGTGGGCGACCTGTTCGAACTGTCCCGGATCCACGCGGGGACGCTGTCCCTGTCCCCCGCTCGGACGTCGACCGACGAACTGTTCGGCGACGCCCTGGCAGCCGCCGGTCCGCTGGCCCGGGAACACGGTATCCACCTGGTCACCGACAGGGTGGAGGGGATACCGGTCGAGGTCGACGGGAAGGAGATGACCCGGGTGCTGGGCAACCTCCTGCTCAACGCCATCCGCAGCACCCCCGCCGACGGCACGGTGGCGATAGCCGCGCAGCGCGGTACCGACGGGGAGACGGCCGTGCTGTCGGTCACCGACAGCTGCGGGGGCATACCGGAACACGACCTGCCGCGGGTCTTCACCACCGGTTGGCGTGGCAACGGCGCCCGCACCCCGCCCTCGGGAGCCGGCCTGGGGCTGGCCATCGTCCGCGGGATCGTCGAGGCCCACGAGGGCCGGGCCGAGGTGCGCAACGTCACCGGTGGTTGCAGCTTCGACGTCACGCTTCCGACCGCGCGGGGCTAGCGGCCGGCCGCTGCTCCGCGCGGGCGAACTCGGCCATCCCCTCGGCGAACCCGACTCTGGCCCGCCAACCGAGTTCGTCCCGGATCCGCTGCGAGGAGGCGGTGATGTGCCGCACGTCGCCGAGCCGGTACTCCCCCGTGAACCGGGGGTGGGGGCCGCCGTGGGAGTCGGCCAGCTGCCGTGCCATGTCGCCGACCGTGTGCGGCTCGCCGCTGCCGGTGTTGAACGCGCGGAGGTGGCCCGGCTCCCGCCCGGGAAGCGCGTGCAGCGCCGCCACGTTCGCCTCCGCGACGTCACGCACGTGCACGAAGTCCCGGCGCTGCCTGCCGTCCTCGAACACCCGCGGGGCCTCCCCCCGCCCCAGGGCGGAACGGAAGAAGGAGGCCACCCCGGCGTAGGGAGTGTTGCTGGGCATCCCGGGGCCGTACACGTTGTGGTACCGGAGGGAGACCGCCCTGCCGCCGGTCTCCCGGGCCCACACTGCTGACAGGTGCTCCTGGGCGAGCTTCGTCACCGCGTAGACGTTGCGGGGGTCGGGCGGTGCCTGCTCGTCCACCAGGCCGGGGCGGAGCTCGTCGCCGCAGTGCGGGCAGGTCGGGTCGAACCTGCCCGCCGCGAGGTCGCTCTCCGACCGTGGGGCGGGGTGTACCGCCGCGTGTGTGGCGCACGTGTAACGCCCCTCCCCGTAGACCACCATGGATCCGGCGAGGACGAGGTCACGCACCCCGGCCTCGGCCATCGCGGCGAGCAGCTCGGCCGTTCCGCCGTTGTTGCAGTTGACGTAGGCCGGCGCGTCGCCGAACCCGGTCCCCATGCCCACCATGGCGGCCTGGTGGCACACGGCGTCCACGCCACGCAGGGCACTGCGGACGGCCGCGCGGTCGGTGACGTCCGCGCGGACCCATTCGGCCTCCGCCGGCAGGGACGGCGGTGCCGTGTGCGCCGACTCCAGCAGCGCGTCCAGCACGACCGGTTCGTGCGACCGCTCCACCAGGGCGGCGACGATGTGCGAACCGATGAACCCCGCACCTCCGGTGACAAGTATCCGCATGGGGGCGAGCCTACGGGCTCGTCCCCGGCCTTCCCCACGGGCCGGTACGCGTCGTCACCGTTTCGTAAGTTCCGGCCGCGGCGGTTCCCCTCCATCTCGCCCCGCATCCGCCCCCGCCTCGGACCGGCCCGACCAGCTGTGATGCTCCCCATACCGGAAAGGTCGGTCGTCACCGTCATGTAGGGGTAGACCGGGATCCGGGGAAAACATGACCGAAGAACAGTTCCGCTCGCGCGACACCACCCATAACGAGATCACCCTCGCGGGGCTGCTGGATGCGGTCACCGCGGCTGTTCCCGACCGCCTGGCCGTCATCGCGGGCCCGCGGCGGATGACCTATGCCGTGCTCAACGAACGCGCGACGCGTTTCGCGCGCCACCTCCTCCGGTACGGCATCGCCCCCGGTGAACACGTCGCGATCCTGTCCTTCAACCGGGGCGAGTGGCTGGAGGCGGCATTCGGGGCCCTGCGGGCCGGAGCGGTACCGATCAACGTGAACTACCGCTATGTCGCCGGCGAGCTCCGGTACCTCCTGGACGACGCCGACGCCGCGGCCCTGGTCGTCGAACGGTCACTCGCCGCGCCGGTCGAGACGATCCGCGCGGAGCTTCCCCGACTGCGGCACGTGGTCCTGCTGGACGACGGCACCGACCACGACCCCACGCCCGGCGTCGACTACGAGACCGCCATGGCCTCGGCAGCGGACGAGCCGGACGTTCCCGCGTGCCCGGGCGGGGCGGATGCCGAGGCGCGGTACCTCATCTACACCGGCGGCACCACCGGCATGCCCAAGGGGGTGGTGTGGCGCCAGGCGGACATCTTCCACGCCGCCCTCGAACGCCGCCGCCCGGGGGAGGCCCGTGCCCGCCACCCGGGGGAGCTGGGGGAACGCGCACGCCAGTGCCGCCCCCGGCGGATGCTGGTGCTGGGGCCGCTGATGCACGCGGCCGGGCAGTGGAACGCCCTGAGCATGCTCTTCAACGGGAAGACCGTCGTGCTGAACACCGCGCGGACGTTCGACCCGGCGGAGGTCGTCGCCCTCGCGGACCGGGAGAGCGCGCACATAGTGCAGCTCGTCGGGGACGCGATGGCCCGGCCCCTGGCCCAGCAGCTCCTCACACAGCCCCGGCTCTGCCCCTCCCTGGACACCGTGACCTCGGGCGGCACCCCGCTCACGCCCGCCGTGCGCGAGCTGTGGTTCCGATGGCGTCCGGGGATCACCCTCACGGACAGCTACGGCGGTTCGGAGACCGGCGTGTGCGGCGCCGCCGAGACCGAGGGTGGCACCCGCAGCTTCACCATGGGAGCGAGCGTCGCCGTGCTGGACGACGGGATGCGTCCGTTGCCTCCCGGATCGCAGCAGGTCGGACGGATCGCGCGCAGCGGCCGTATCCCCGCCGGCTACTACAACGACCCGGAGGCCAGCGCCCGCACCTTCCCCGTCGACGGGGAAGGACGGCGCTGGGTGATGTCGGGCGACCTCGGCATGGTCTCCGAGGACGGCACGATCGTGTTGCTGGGGCGCGGTTCGGCGGTCATCAACACCGGTGGCGAGAAGGTCTATCCCGAGGAGGTGGAGTCGGTGCTCACCGCGCACCCGGAGGTCGGGGACGCCATCGTGGTCGCCGCTCCCGACGAGAGCCTCGGGCAACGCGTCGCCGCCGTCATATCCCCCTCAGCCGGCGCCTCCCCCGCCCCTGACGAGCTGCGCCGGCACTGCCGCCGGCAGCTCGCCGGCTTCAAGGTTCCCCGGGCGTTCCATGTCGTGGCGCACGTACAGCGGACAGCGGTGGGCAAACAGGACTACCGTTGGGCGGCCAGCGTGGTGGGCGGCGCCGGGTAACGAGAACTCCGCGCCCCGCGCGGAACCGCTGGGCGGCGTCTTTGGCCGGAGCGCCGCTGACGTGCCACCGCCCGGCCGAACGCGCGAACGCCCAGCCCCGCGGGCCGAGCACGTACCCTACACTCACGGACACGCCATCCTCGGGGCCGTGAACCCGGATGGGGCGCCGTCCTGTCTCTCCGTCTGTTCCCCGGAAACGAAACGAACCATGGCCAACTCAATCGGATCCCCCCTGCTCAACGTGCTACGTGGCGCGCTCATCGGCACCAGTGAGGTCGTACCGGGGGTCAGCGGCGGCACGATCGCCCTGATCGTCGGCATCTACGAGCGGCTCATCACCTCGGCCGGACACGTGCTCAGCGGTGTCAAGCTGGCCGCGACGGACCTGCCGCAAGGACGCGGCGGCAGCCGCGCCAGTGCCGAGTTCCGCAGAGCCGAGTGGGGGCTGGTGCTGGCGGTACTGGTCGGTATGCTCGCGGCGGCCCTCCTGGGGGCCACCTTCCTCGCTCCGCTGGTCGAGGAGCACCAGCAGCGTTCGTACGCGCTCTTCTTCGGTCTCGTCCTCGCGTCGCTGTGGGTCCCCTACTCCGGTTCCGGCAGGGCGTGGTCCGCGGGGCACTACCTGCTCGCGCTGGCCGTGGCGGCCGGGGCGTTCGTACTGACCGGCCTTCCGCCCTCGGAGGTCACTCCGAACCCGGTGATCGTGTTCGGAGCCGCAGCGGTGGCGATCTGCGCACTGGTCCTGCCCGGCATGTCCGGATCGTTCCTCCTGCTGACCTTCGGGTTGTACACGGCGACCATGGACGCCGTCAGCGCGCGTGACTTCGGTTACCTGGGGGTGTTCGCGGTCGGGGCGGTCTTCGGCCTGGCCTTCTTCGTGAAACTGCTCCAGTGGCTGCTGGAGCACCAGCACCGCGTCACGCTGGTGGTGATGACCGGGATCCTGGCCGGGTCGCTGCGCGCGCTGTGGCCCTGGCAGGATGAGGACCGCGCGCTGCACGCCCCCGCCGGGGACGTTGCGGTCACGGTGGCACTCATGGTGGTGGGCTTCGTCACCGTGGCCGCGGTGCTGCTGATCGCTCGCAGGGCCGGAGGAGACGACGGCGCCGCGGCGGACGACAGCGGCGCTCCCGAGGGGGCCGGGCGCGTCTAGTGCCCGTTTGGCGGGCGCTCAGAACCAGGAGCACACACAACCGGATGCATCGACGGCGCGGGGTGCCGGTTCCGGCCGGCTGAGAGCACACCCGTCGAACCTGATCTAGCTCGAACTAGCGAAGGAACGCCATTGCGTAGTTACAACATCCTGTCGGTCGCGGGAAGCGATCCGAGCGGCGGTGCCGGTGTCCAGGCGGACCTGAAGACGTTCTCCGCTCTCGGCGGGTACGGCATGAGCGTGCTGACGGCGCTCACGGCCCAGTCCACCACCGGTGTCACCGGGGTGCACGAGGTGCCCGCGCGTTTCGTCGGCGAGCAGCTCGACACCCTCCTCTCCGACGTCCGGGTGGACGCCGTCAAGATCGGGATGCTGGCCAGTGCCGAGATCGTGGGAGTGGTTGCCTCCGCGATCGACCGCTACGGGCTGGGAAACGTGGTGCTGGACCCGGTGATGGTCGCGAAGAGCGGTGACCGGCTACTGGCGGACTCCGCCACCGAGGCGCTGCGCACCGAGCTGCTGCCACGCGCCGACCTGCTGACCCCGAACCTGCCCGAGGCGGCTGATCTGCTCGGTTCCGGGGAGGCGCGCGACATCGACGGTATGGCGGAGCAGGCGGAGCGCCTCCGCGCGATGGGCGCGTCCCGCGTCCTGCTCAAGGGGGGGCACCTCGCCTCCGGAGACGGCGTGGCCGACTCCGGCCAGGCGGAGGCCCGCAGCGTGGACGTGCTGGTGACCGCGGCCTCCGAGCCCGAGGTGTTCTCGGCCCGCCGGGTCGCGACCCGCAACACGCACGGCACCGGCTGCACCCTCTCCTCGGCGGTCGCGGCGCTGCGACCGCAACGCGGGGACTTCCCGACGGCGGTCTCCGAAGCGAAGACGTACCTCACCGCGGCCCTGGAACAGGCCGACACGTTGGAGGTCGGCAACGGTCGCGGACCGTTGCACCATTTCTTCTCCTGGTGGGGAGAACCGTCCCGGGACGGCGGGCACCGTTCGTAACGAACAACCCCGTCGGACGGGGTCCGGGTGCGAGAGGCCTCTCCCGCACCCGGACCGGAGGTAGGCGCGCGGCTCACTCCCGCACGTCGGGAACGGACGCGTCGGGGTCGCGCCAGTTGGGGTTGGCGAAGTACCTCTTCGACTCCGCGACCACCACGGGGGACAGCAGTAGCAGACCGAGCAGGTTGGGCAGTGCCATCAGCCCGTTGGCGATGTCGCTGAAGATCCAGATGAGCTCCAGGGACACGGTGGCGCCCACGTAGATGACCGCCACGAACACGACCCGGTACACCAGGACACCCTTGTGCCCGGCGAGGAAGTCGATGCACCGCTCGCCGTAGTACGACCAGCCGAGGATGGTGGTGAAGGCGAACACCACGACCGCGATGGCGATGGCGTAAGCCCCCATCGACCCCAGGGCGGGGGAGATCGTGGACAGCCCCTCGTTCAGCGCCTGCGAGGTCAGCAGCGAGCCGTCCGCGGCTTCCTCCACCTTCCACACGCCGGTGACGATGATGACCAGGCAGGTCATGGTCACCACCACGATGGTGTCGATGAAGGTCTGGGTCATGGAGACCATCGCCTGGCGCACGGGCTGGTCCGTCTTCGCCGCAGCCGCGGCGATCGCGCCGGTGCCCAGGCCCGACTCGTTGGAGAAGATACCGCGGGCGACACCCCACTGCATCACGGCGAGCACGGTCGCACCCGCGAACCCGCCGGTGGCCGCCGTTCCGGTGAACGCGTCGGTGACGACCAGTGCCAGCGCGGCGGGAATGTCGCCGACGTGCACCAGCAGCACGGTCAGGGCGATGACGATGTACAGCAGGACCATGATCGGGACGATGGCCGAGGCGACCCGGCCGATGCTCTTGATCCCGCCGATGATCACCGCGCCGGCCAAGACCACGAGCACGATCCCGACCAGCCACGTCGGCACGTTCCAGACGCTCTCCAGCTGTTGGGACACGGTGTTCGCCTGGGTCCCGTTGCCGATACCGAACGCGGCGATGGCACCGAACAGGGCGAAGAGCCCGCCCAGCACCATGCCGAGTCCGCCGGGCAGACCGTTGCGGAGGTAGAACATCGGCCCGCCGCTCTGCTGGCCGACGCTGTCCTTGCGCCGGTACTTCACACCCAGCAGTGCCTCGCTGTACTTGGTGGCCATACCGACCAGACCGGTCACCCACATCCAGAACAGCGCACCGGGCCCGCCGAGGCCGATCGCGAGTCCGGCACCGGCGATGTTGCCCACGCCCACCGTGGCGGCGAGCGCGGTGCTCAGCGCCTGGTAGTGCGAGATGTCGCCTTCGGTGCCTTCCGGCTCCTTACGCCGGATCAGGGCGAGCCACAGAGCGTGGAACAGCTTGTGGAACTGCAGCAGCCGCAGCCGGATGGTGAGGAACAACCCGGTCAGCAGCAGCAGTGGGATGAGGACGAACGGTCCCCAAACGATCTCGGATATCAGATCCAGCATGTCCTGGAGTTGTTCCATGAACCGGGCTCCCTATCGATCGGATGCAGGGGATGGTGCCGCTGTTCCGGTGCCCGCTCGTAGCGGCTCCGGCCCGATGGCGGCTGCGCGCACCGTAGCTGTAAACCAGGGATAGCGCACAGCCAGATTTGCACCGACTTGTCACGCTTACATCACTTTTCTTCCACATGCGAGTTTCGTCTGGAACACATGATGCATACGTGACCAGCGATAACTGGCTCCTGTCCGGTGGACGCTGTTCGCCGCGAACGGCGCGTCCGGTGCCGTGACGGCACGGCCGGGGACACAGGCGGAGCGGATCCCTCCGCCGACCGACGGGAACGTCGCCGGCACGGCACCGGAGCGTCGCGCGGTAGGACGGGCGTCCACCAAACAGGGCCTACCCCTCCCCAGAGGACTGTTCGAGAGCGAGGGCGCTGAGCGCCGCCGCGGCCTCAGCCGGATCGGCTCCCCGACCGACGGCGATGCCGAGCAGGTACGTGGTGAGTGGTGCGGCGGGACGGGCCACCGAGTGCGCCGCGTCCCGCGCCAGGTCGAGCACGCGGTCGACATCGGCCCCGTCGAACTCGACTTCCGTCGAAATCTCCAGTTCGGCGCAGGCCTCCTGCGCCCATTCGAGCAAGGTCATCACTACGCCGGGCGCGACCGCCCCACGGTTGCGGAGCCCGCACCCGCCTCCTTTCCGGTGGTACAGGCGTCTCTGCGACACGTTGGGACCAGAACGCTGCCGGGAAACACGACGCGGCTCCACGCGCAGCGATGATGGTGCATACGCCGCAGCGGCGCACTGCGACACGACCAGTCTGGCATCCTTCCGGCCCGCAACGGGTTTCCCACGGTGCGCGCCGCCGCCCGGCCCGGCTCAGCCCGCCTGGGCATCCGCCATACCGCGGTCCTCCCGCCACAGCCGGGTCACCTCTCCCAGGACCTCCTCCAACCGGTCCAGATGCGCCCGGACCCAGGGCAACTCCGTCGGGGTCTCGGCGTGGAGGGCCGCGTAGCGCTGCTCCTCCGTTTCGCCGTAGAGCTGGCTCGTCGCCACCCGCATCCGCAACGCGTGGGGGTCCTCCCCGAACTCCTGGGCCGGCAGCACCCCCATCCCGTACTGTTCCAGCAGGTGGCTCGTGAGTTCGGACCCGGTGCCAACCCCCAACTCGGCGGTGAGGTGGGAGCGCATACCCGCGAAGTCGGGGTAGAGGTAGAAACCCGCCTGCGGCTGGGCCACACGCGCCCCGGCCGACCGGAACCGCTCGGTGACCGCCTCCGCGACGATGCCGTGCAGCCTGCGACTGCGCGCGATGTGCTCCGTGATCTCCTCCGGCTCGGTGTAGGCGTAGGCAGCGGCCTGTTGGACCGGTGCCGCGGGACTGGACCAGATCTCGCTCGCCACCCCGAGAAGGCCCCTCCACAGCCTGCGTCCCGTGTCACTGTCGGGCAGCCGGACGGTTCCCAGCCGCCACCCTCCCAGTGCCAGGTTCTTGCTCACTCCGGTGGAGACCACCGTACGTTCCGGGGCGAACTCCGCGGGACTGTGCACCTCGGCCCGCGGGTCGTAGACGAGATCGCGGTAGATCTCGTCGGAGACGATGACCAGGTCGAGCTCGCGGGCCGTCTCGGCCAAGAGGCGAAGGGTCTCGGGACCGGCGAGGGTACCGGTGGGGTTGTCCGGGACGGTCACGATGACGCTGCGCACCTCCCTCCCCCGGTTGCGGGCGTCGGTCACGGCCGCGGCGAGGAGGTCGGGTTGCGGCACTCCCCCGTGCTCCGGCGCGGCGGGTACCGGCAGGGGCCGCTGCCCGGCCAGACACGTCTGGGCCGCGTAGCTGACCCAGCTCGGGGCGGCGATCGCGGCGTCCCCGCCGAGGGCCAACAGCATGCCGTACAGCAGGGGTTTGCTTCCGGGGCCGGCGAGTGTCAGGGCCGGGTCGGCCGGGATGCCCCTGCGCTCCCAGTACCCCGCTGCCGCCTCGCGCAGCTCCCACGTTCCCGCCACCGGACCGTAGGTGTTCATGCCGGCCCCCCGCGACAGGGCCTCCCGCAACACGGGGTGCACGGGAAGCCCCGCCTCGCCGAACCCCAGTGGGAGGACGGGCAGGCCCGAGCGCCGCCGCTGAGCGATCGCTTCGTTGACGGCGAGGGTGGCGGACAGGGAGACAGGCATGGAGAGATCAACTCGCACAACTCGGTGTCAGGACGAACGGGGTGGCTGTGCCACCCCTCGTTGCCACCCTGCCCCGCACTTTCCATCAGTACAAGCGAATCTTTTCGATGCTTAGAGTAAGATAAAGTTATGCTCGACTTGTGGCGCCTCCAGATACTCAAGGAGTTCGCGGACCGCGGGACGATCGCGGCCACCGCCCAGACGCTCGGTTACACCCCGTCCGCGGTCTCCCAGCAGTTGTCCGCCCTGGAGCGTGAGGCAGGGGCGCCGTTACTGGACCGCACCGCCAGAACCGCCGAGCTCACCGACGGGGGGCGGCTGCTCGCCGAGCACGCCGAACAGATCCTGGCGATGGTCGAAGCCGCGGAGTCCGTGCTGGCGGAACGCTCCGACACACCCTCCGGACGCGTCACGGTCACGGCGTTCCCGACAGCCGCCGTGGCGTTCGCTCCCGAGCTCGCGCACCGGCTGCGCCAGCATCCGGAGATGCAGCTCGTGCTACGCCAGACCATGGAGAGCAACGGGGCGCGTCCGGTGAGCGCGGCGGAGGCCGACATCGCTCTCGTCGACGACTGGACCGGAGGCGATCCGGGCACCTCCGCCGGTAAGCTCCGCAGCATCCGTCTGCTGCACGATCCCATGGTGCTCGCGGTTCCGGCGGAGCACCCGCTGGCCGACCCCCGGCGCCCGGTGGAGCTGTCCCACCTGTTGGACGAGGTGTGGCTCGCGACTCCCCACGGGGAGCCGTCCCGGCACGGGACCAACCGGCTCCTCGCCGAGGTGGGGGGCTCGCCCGCCACCGCCTGGGAGTTCGAAGGGTTCGGTACGATCCTCAGTCTGGTCGCCAGCGGTACCGGTATCGCCGCGGTCCCCGAGCTGGCGCTGGCGGCCGCACGGGAGGGGCTGGCGTTCCGTCGGCTTCCGGCCAGCGCTCCGGCGCGCGACGTTTACGCTCTCGTCCGCGCCACCAGCGTGCGGCGCCCCGCCATCGACGCGACGTTACGGGCCCTGGAAACCGCGGCGGCGGGTATCCGAGCCACCCTCGACTCCGCGTTGGACGAGGACACCGGAGTGTGAAGCGGCCGGGCGGGCCCGACCACTCACGCTTCCGCCTGTCCTCCGACGAAACCGCAGCGGCGCTGCGCACGCCGCAGCCGGCGCCGCAGCCGGCGGGCGAGATGGCGGGTCCGGTCCCGGTCCTCGCGCTTGTTCCACCACAACGCGTACACCTCGAGGCGGCGCTGGCGCAGTGCTGCCAGTTCCTCCTCCAGCTGGCGCACCCGCTGGTCGATCGCGTGGTGGTCGTTCTCGTGACGGCGCATCTCGGCATCATGCCGCTGAGCTTCCCGCTCCTTGCGGCGAAGCTCGGCAGCGACGCCGCTGGCGTATTCGGCGTCGCGCGCACGGTCAGGACTAACGAACCACACATGTACCGGATAACCCGAACATGCCGGTTATCACTGGCACCCAACATAAAAATTCCGGAAAATACCAGATTCTGGACAACCCTGTCCGGAGCCGCCCCCGGTCAGCGCCCCCACCAGCGCCACCGCGCCGCAGGCACGCGCCGCCTCGGCATCCTCCCGTCGTCGGCCCGTAACGGCCGCGCCCCGGCCCGTCCTCCTGTGCGGAAGCTGAAAATACGGCGACAACCCGGTGAACGCCGGCCCGTACGGTAGCGCCGCGGCGGTGTTCCGGAGTCTCCTGGGGAGAAAACCGCCGGACGGCGACGGCAACTCCCGCGCCGATGACCGAGGAGCATCCGGATGCGCTTCTATCTCGCTCTCGCGACGGCAGACCCGCGGGCACCGATCCCCCCGCACACGCTCGAGAGCGCTCGCCGGTTGGCGGATCTCGTGCTTCCCGTCCCGGAGGGCTCCCTGCGCCACACGACGTGGTCAGCGCCGAACGACAACGTCGCCCTGCTGGCCTGGACCAACGAACCCGACCACTCGTGGCTGCCCGACCCCCTGGTTCCTGTCGGCCACGGCGGGGACTCCGGTGCGCTCGGCTACCCCGGCTACCTGGCCGACGCCCGCGACCTCCAACGGCTTTGCACCGCTACCGACCTGGGGGCGACCGTCGACGCGACGGCCGGCTCCTTCGGAGTGTTCCGCGCCGTACCCGGAGGGATCGACGCCGTTACCTCGATCACGCGCACCGACCCCGTGTACCACTGCCAACGCGCCGGACTGCACGTCGTCGGGAACCGGGCGGTTCTCACCCACCTCACCGCCAGGGCAGCGGAGGAGGGGGAGGGAGCCCCCCTTCCCCCCACCCCCGAGTACGACATCGCCCCGATGCACATGCTCGTCCGGCAGGGGTACTACATGAGTGACGACACCCCGTTCGCAGGGCTGAGCACCCTCCCCGAGCTGGCCACCCTGCGGATCCGCGACGGACACGCCGCAGTGCTCCGCCGGGAGCTCCCCCAGCCCGCCCCGGCGCCCGTCACACCACGGCAGCGCAGGAGGCAGGTGGAGCGGCTGGCCGACGCCCTCCTCGCATCGGTGGATCCGGTACGCGAACACTCCGAGGGCATCTCCCTTTCGTTGACCGGTGGCAGGGACAGCCGGCTCGTGGCCGCGACGCTGCACGCGGCAGGTATCCCGTTCCGCGCCACCACACGGGGATTCGCCGACCATCCGGACGTCGTGCTGGCCCGCCGCATCTGCGCCGAGCTGGGGGTCGAGGACCACCGTGTGACCGAGCCGCAGCGGGACGGCTCTGACTCGGTCCTGGTCGAGCACCCCTTCCCGCGCACGCTCCGCCTGATCAGGATGACGGAGGGGATGAACTCCGCGTTCGAACAGGTGATCTCGCCTCCCTCCTTCCTGTTGGAGGCGCGGCTCTCCGGATCGGGCGGCGAGGCGCTGCGCGGCGGTTGGCTCAACGACCAGCGGGACCTCAGACGCGACTCCCTGCTCAAACGGTTGCGCACGATCACCCTCGCCCAGTCGGCACTGATGACCCCGGAGGCCAACGCGCGGGCGCACGAGCTGTTCCAGCAGTTCCACGCGATGTGCGAACCGGACTTCCCGCTCGGTCTGGACCGCCTGTTCCTCAAGTTCCGCAGCGGCCGCTGGCTTCCCGGGTCGCGTACCGCCACGCTCATCGGCTACTGCATGTACCACCCGTTCCTGGACCACCGGGTGCGGTGGGAGGCGATGTCGCTGTCTCCCACGTGGCGCTGGTCGGAGGGTGTGGTGCACGAGCTCATAGCACAGCTCGCCCCGCCGCTGGCGCGGATGCCGGTCGCCGACCGCCCCTGGCGTTTCGACCACAGACGGGTGTACAACCCGCTGCACCGCATCGCCCGGCGTTCGCGGCCGGCGCTGCGCGCCCGCACTACGGTCGGCGGTTTCGACTGGCGGCGCAAGCTGGGCCCGGAGTACGTCGCTCCGATGCGCGAACGCGTTCTGGACACTCCGGAACTGTTCCGACTCATGGATCGCTCCGAGGCCGAACGGATCCTCACCGAGGACCCGCCCACCCGGCCCAACCAGATATGGAACCTCTACACCATCGCCCTGCTGCTCTCCGACGAGTGGCTTCCCGCCAGTGTCACGGCTCCGGCCACCGATCCGCGGCCCGACCCGGTCCGGGTACCCATCCGCTGAGCCCCGGAAGGCGCCGGACCGCCCGAGCGCACGGACACGGCGGACTTTCCGGGCGTGTTTCCCGTCCCCGTTCGAGGGCTCACCCATACCTTTTTCCGCCTCCGCGTGGCACGATGGCCCCACAGCTGGTCTAGACCGGATTGGAAAGCCCCATGCCCGCAGCATCCGCCCCAGAGCAGTCGCTCGTCCCCCGACCCGGTGAGCTGTCGACCGATCCGCAACGGAGCTGCGTCCTGAGCGCCGCCACCCGGATCGGTGCCTCCCCGGGAGCGGAGCACGTCGCCGCGTGGCTTCGCACCCGCCTGGGCGCGGCCACCGGTTTCCCGTTCCCCCCTCCCAGTGACGACGACGGACCGGACACGGCATCGATCCTGCTGCGCCTCGACCACGAGAGCGGCGTGGCGCCGGAGGGCTACCAACTGGTCAGCGGCCCCGACGGCGTGACCGTCACCGCGAGCGACGCCGCCGGCGTGTTCTACGGCGCCCAGACGCTCCTCCAGCTACTGCCCTACGACGTCCACCGGAGCGCCCCCTCGCACAGCACCACGTGGGAACTTCCGAGCACCCGGATCACCGACCAGCCGCGTTTCGGCTGGCGCGGGTGCATGCTCGACGTCGCACGGCACTTCATGCCCAAACACGAGGTGCTGCGATTCATCGACCTGCTGGCCATGCACAAACTCAACGTGCTGCACCTGCACCTCACCGACGACCAGGGCTGGCGTGTGGAGATCAAGCGCTACCCGAAGCTCACCGAGGTGGGGGCCTGGCGGCGCGAGAGCCAGGTGGGACCCACCCGCCCTCCCGCGTTCGACGGTCGGCCGCACGGTGGCTACTACACCCAGGAGGACATCCGCGAGATCGTGTCCTACGCCGCGGCCCGGCACATCACCGTGGTACCGGAGATCGACGTCCCCGGGCACTCACAGGCCGCGATCGCCGCCTACCCGTACCTCGGGGAGGGCGACCCCGTCGAGGTCGGTTGCGAGTGGGGCATCATCGACAGGGTGCTCAACGTCTCCGACACCACCCTGGAGTTCTACCGCGCCGTCTTCGACGAGGTCATGGAGCTGTTCCCCAGCACCTACATCTGCGTCGGCGGGGACGAGTGCCCCAAACGGCAGTGGCGGGCCAGCGCGACGGCGCAGCAGAGGATCCGCGAGGAGGGGCTCGCTGACGAGGACGAGCTGCAGAGCTGGTTCATCCGCCAGTTCGCCGAGTACTTCGCCGAGCACGGTCGCCGCCTGCTGGGGTGGGACGAGATCCTGGAGGGAGGACTGCCGGAAGGCGCCACCGTGGCGTCCTGGCGCGGGACCCAGGGCGGGATAGCGGCGGCCCGGGCGGGCCACGACGTGGTGATGTGCCCGACGGGCACGAACTACCTGGACTACCGCCAGTCCGACTCCCCCGAAGAGCCCGTGTCGGTCGGCCCCGTCCTGACCCTCGCCGACGTGTACACCGCGGAACCGATCCCGCCGGAGCTCGCCTCCGCCGGCGGGGAGCGCGTGCGTGGCGCCCAGGTCAACGTGTGGACCGAGCACATGGACACCCCGCGCTCGGTCGACTACATGACCTTCCCGCGGCTGTCGGCGTTCTCCGAGGTCGTGTGGTCGGCGGGTGAGCGTGCCTACGCGGAGTTCCTGCCCCGGTTGGAGCGGCACCTCGCCCGCCTGGACGCCGCCGGGGTGGAGTACCGGCCGTTGGCCGGCCCCCACCCCTGGCAGCAGCGTCCGGCACTCGGGTGAGCGCGGTCGCGCCCGGCCGTTCAGGGGCGCGGTCGGGCGCCCGTCTCCTCGGCGATGACCTCCCGGGCGACGTCCGGGTAGTCGGAGATCAGGCCGTCGACCCCCTTGTCGAGGGCGGAACGCATGTCCGCGGCGTCGTTGACGGTGTAGACGAACATCCCCATCCCCGCGTCGTGCACGGAGTCGACGTAGTCGGCGTCCACGGACTCGTGGTTCGGGTTGACCATGTCGGCCCACTGCGCGTACTCGTCGAGCTCCGCCTCCGGCACGGTTCCGAGAAGGCCGTGGGGGACCATCGGGAGCCTGTCGTGTGAGCTGCGTACGGAGTCCCATTCAAAGCTCTGGATCACGAGGCGCTGGTGCCCGCCGGGACGTGTGGGGGCCAGCCACTCCGGGTTGCGGGTGAACTCGCGAGCGATGTCGGACTCGATCCCGGGGTGGCGGCCGGGCGATTTGATCTCCAGCAGGAGGTTGAGATCGTGCGCGCGGAGCCGGTCCAGCGCCTCCTGCAGGGTGGGAACCGGCTCTCCCGCGAACCGGGGGCCGAACCAGGAGCCGGCGTCCAGCTCCCTGAGCTCCTCCAGGGTGAACCGGTCGACCTCGTAGGAGTCCTCGCCGGGGAAGACCTCCTCGGCGTCGGTGGTGCGTTCCAGCGTGGTGTCGTGCATGAGGACGAGCTCGCCGTCCTTACTGCGCTGCACGTCGACCTCCACGGTGGTGGCGTCGTGCTGGGCCGCCGCGTCCACGGCGGCGAGCGTGTTCTCGGGGGCGTAGGCGGAGGCTCCCCGGTGCGCGATGTCGGTGACAGGGGCGTCGGGCGGGCCGTTCTGGGCCACCGCGCCGGCGGCGGTTCCCGTACCGCCCACGGCGAGGCCGGCCACCACGGCCACTACAGCTCCGAACCGTCGGAACATGGCACTCCCTCGGTCGGGACACGTTTCACTGCCTCCGGCAGACTCGGCGGTCGCGGTTACCGCCGGGTTGCCGCGGGGCGAGTGGAGGATGCACCAGCCGGGAACTCCCACGTCCCGGCGTTCCGCGTTCCCGGACGCCGGGACGTAACCGTCCGTTCGCGTCCCGGACGCGGTCGCACCCCACCACGGAAAAGCAGTATGTGTTCATACAGGGACAACGGGTAACACAGTGGGACCGTAGGGGGAGCCCCGCCACGGCGCTGACCGCGCGTTCGCACCGGCATCCGCGGACGGTGAGGACGCGGGCCGGGGCACCCGTCCCGAAGGACGCGCGACGGTGCCCCGGCCCGCCCGCGGCGCCCGCCCTCTCAACGGGGAGCGGGCAGTACCGTTCCGGTGACCTCACCGAGGGCGATCCCGCCGCCTCCCATCCCGTCGGCCTCGGCTATTATGGCGACCGTGTCGCCGTCGTGCAGGAACGTACGCGTGGACCCGTCCGCCAGCGTCAACGGTTCGGAGCCGCCCCACGTCAGCTCGAGCAGCGATCCCTGCTCCGCGGGGCCGGAGCCCGAGATGGTTCCGGAGGCGTAGAGGTCACCCGTACGAAGCGAGGAACCGTTGCTCGTGAGATGGGCGAGCATCTGGTCGGGGGTCCAGTACATCCGGTCGTAGGGAGGACGTGCCACGGTCTCCCCGTTCAACCGCACGTCGAGGCGCAGGTCCAGTCCCCAGTCGGCCCTGCGGCGCAGGTGCGGCAGCGGTTCGGGGTCCTGCTCCCGGCCGGGGAACCGGGCCGCGCCCAGCGCGTCCAGCGGCACCACCCACGGCGAGACGGAGGTCGCGAACGACTTCCCCAGGAAGGGGCCGAGCGGGACGTACTCCCACGCCTGCACGTCGCGCGCGCTCCAGTCGTTCACGAGCACCACGCCGAACACGTGCTCGGAGAAGCTCGCCGGGGAGACCGGCTCCCCCAACGGGCTCGGCGTTCCCACGACGAACCCCAGCTCGGCTTCGATGTCCAGCCGGTTGCTGGCGGAGAACACCGGGGCGTCCGCGTCCGGTGGTTTCACCTGCCCCCGCGGACGCACGATGCCGGTTCCCGAGGGGACGACGGTCCCGGAACGCCCGTGGTAGCCCACCGGGAGGTGGCGCCAGTTGGGTTTGAGCGGCTCCTCGTCCGGGCGGAAGATCCGACCGACGTTGGAGGCGTGTTCCAGGGAGCAGTAGAAGTCCACGTAGTCGGCCACGGCGAACGGCGGAAGCATCTCCACCTCCGCCAGGGGGATCAGGTGCGGCTCCGCGCGGGCGCGGCCATCCGCGTGGGTGAGCGTTCCGCTGATCTTGGCCCGGGTCGCCCGCCACGCGGCGGCGCCACGGGCCATGAAGGGGTTCAGCGTGGCCTCGTGGAACTCCGGTTCCCCCAGGAGCGCTGCCAGGTCGAGCACGTAGTCCCCCACGCGCACGCCGACCCGCGGTTCGGCGCCGGGCCGGCGGAAGACCCCGTAGGGCAGGTTGTCCGCACCGTAGCCGGAGTCGTCGGCTCCGGGGACCCATGTTGTGGTCACGTTCCTCCCTTGGTTACACGGTTCGTTTCATGGTCGGCGCCTCGGCCGCGGGCCGCCACGGCACGCGGCGGTCGTGGCGGCCCGCGGCAGCCGGCTACTCCGTTTCCAGACCGAGGCGCTGCGCGTCCGCGACGGGGTCGCGGGTACTGCACGACCCGTAGGAGACGAACAGCCGCCGACAGTGGTCGGCGACCTGCGGGGTGACCTCGGAGAAGGCGCGGACGAGCCGCTGCTCGTCGGTCAGGGACAGTACGGTGCGGACGTCGTCCTCCCCGCCGGCGTCCACGGCGATGGCCGCTGCCAGCAGCAGGTTCAGGTAGCCGTGGTGGATGAACCCGGTTGTCGGGTCGGTGCGACGGACCGCGTGGTGCAGCCCGGCCGTGGCCTTGAACGGCACGCCGTTGCGGACACAGGTGAGGACGAAGTCCGCGAGCTCCTCCACCGTCGGGAAGGCGGACTCGTGCACCCCGCCGCACCGCACCTTCGCCCCCAACGGGCGGACTCCCGCGAGGGAGCGCACCGCATCCAACCAGTCGGGGCCGCGTTCCGGCTCGAAGTAGACGGAGCGCGGCGCCTCCCCCCGCGCTCCGCTGCGGTGGAAGTCAGCGACGTTGGAGAGGTCGCCCGGTCGGACGCGGAGTTCGTAGTGGCTGACCCCGATTCGGGGGTCAGTCGGGGGGAGCTCCCCGGACAGCCCCGCCTCGGTGTCGAGGATGAGTCCCACGTCGATGTGGTCGCCGTCCCCGAGCCTGCCGCGTAGCTCCTCCCACCTGCTGACCGGGCACAGGAACCGGTGGGTGAGCATCGGGTGGGCGACGATCCGGTCGGAGCGGTGCCGTTCCACCGCCGGGACCATGCGCAGCTCCGTGGGCGGGAACAGTCCCGCGTCGTCGACGAGCCCGCGCAGCATCACACGTTGCGCTTCCCGTGTTGCCGTCATCAGCGTGCCCATGTCCAGGCGTAGCTGGCGTCCTCACACGCGCGCCCGGCGTCGCCGAGCCTCAGCGGCCGGAACGTGTCGATCATGACCGCTGTCTCGCTCGTCTGCTGGGCCCCCAGGGCGTCCTCCACCGCACCGGGTTGCGGCCCGTGGGTGAAGCCGGCCGGATGCAGCGAGACGGAGCCGATACCGATACCGGACCCCTTGCGTGCGGCGTAGTCGCCGTCGACGTAGTACATGAACTCGTCGCTGTCGACGTTGTGGTGGTTGTACGGGATCGGGACCGCGTCGGGATGGAAGTCCAGCGGGCGCGGGCAGAAGGAGCATATGACGAAGTTGGGGCCCTCGAACGTCTGGTGTACCGGCGGTGGGGCGTGCGTGCGCTTCACGATCGGTTCGAAGTCGGCGATGTTGAAGGCGTAGGGGTACAGGCAGCCGTCCCAACCGACCACGTCGAAGGGGTGGTGCGCGAACGTCATCCGGGTGAGGCCGCCCCGGGTGCGTACCAGTACCGGCGTGGCCGCCTCCGCCTCCGGCCCCTCCACCGTCCAGGGCTGTGTGGGCGCCCGCAGGTCCCGTTCGCAGTAGGGGGCGTGCTCCAGGAACTGGCCGTAGGCGGAGAGGTACCTCCGCGGTGGACGGATGTGCCCGGACGCCTCGATGACCAGCGCCGTGACGTCGCCGTGGGGGACCCAGCGGTGGATCGTCCCGGTGGGAACGGTGACGTAGTCGCCCTCCCCGGCCTCGAGCGCCCCGTAGGTGGACTCGAACCGCGCCGAACCGGACTGCAGGTAGACCGTCTCGTCCCCGACGGAGTTGCGGTACAGCTCGCTGGGCTGGTTGACGGCCGCCAGGCTCAGCCACACGTCGTCGTTTCCCGCCAGCAGCTGGCGCCCGGCGACCAGGTCCCCGCCCGAGGCCAGATCCCGGGTGCGGAAGTGCCGCGGCGCCAGCGGGGAGTTCTCCGTCGTTCCCGCGGCGGCGACGGCGTCGTCGGCGGGTTCGGTCTTCACTATGGCACTCGGTAGGTAGCGGTGGTACAGCAGGGAGGAGTCGGAGCTGAACCCCTCCTCCCCCATGAGCTCCTCGGCGTAGATCCCTCCGTCGGGTCGGCGGAACACCGTGTGGCGTTTGCGCGGGATCTCTCCGACCGCGCGGTAGTACGGCATCGGTTCTTCCTTTCCTCGTCCGGGCGCCGCAGCGCCGGGGTGGGGCGGGTACGCGTCGCGGTACGGAAGCGGTGGTCCGTGTGCTGGTGCGGCGGTGTGTCGTTCACGCCCGCACCCGGGTCCCCGTCCGCGCCGGGGCCTCGTCGCCGCAGGCGCGCCGGAGCGCGCCTGCGACAGCGGTGGTGGCGTGGGCCGGGAGCACCGCGCACAGGTGGGCGTCCGGCCGGACGACGTGCACGGTCTCCCCGTCGTTCTGCAGGCTCCACGCCAGCTCCCCGGTGGTGTCGATGTCGGACAGGGCGTGGGTCGCCACGGGCACGGGCAGTTCGGCGACCGCCTCCGCCACGGCGCGTGCCTGGGAGGAGGTGGCGGTGAGCACCGTGAACCCGGAACCGAAGAGTTGGCGGAGGCGGGTGGCGCCGGGGCGGTCCGCCACCCGGCAGGGACCGTCCGGACAGATCACCCCGGGCACAGGGGGGCGGTAGCTCCCCGGCTCCTCGGGAACCAGCTCCGAAGCGGGGGCCGGTGTCGTCAGCGGCGACTCGGGGTACCAGTAGGGCTCCGCGAGTTTCCCGGAGTCGATCTCCGAGCGCGCACCGCTGTCAGTGACGGCGCGTTGGAGGGTCTCCCGGCGCCGGCGCGCGTCCGCGTCACTGTGGGGGACGAGGAACCGCATGGTCTCGCCGGTGACGCGCAGGTTCTCCTGGGCGGCCGCCCACCGCTCCGTGTGGTAGCTGTCGAGCAGGAGCTCGGCGTTCCCGGCGCTTCCGGCGTCGCGTGCCAGGGCGATCTTCCAGCCGAGGTTCTCCGCGTCCTGCACCCCGCTGTTCAGCCCGCGGGCGCCGAACGGGGCGTACAGGTGGGCGGCGTCACCCGCGAGGAGGACGCGGCCGACGGCGAACCGCTCGGCGCACCGTTCGTGGAACCGGTAGACCGAGGACCACACGACCTCGTAGGGCCGTTCCCCGACGATCCTGCGGATCCGCCGGTCCAGGGCGCCGCTGTCGCGTTCCTCCTGCAGGTCGTAGCCGTCCGGCACCTGCCAGTCGATCCGCCACACGGAGTCCGGGCACTGGTGGACGAGTACCTGGCGCCCCGGGTTCCACTCCGGGTCGAAGAAGAACCGCCGCTCGTTGGGGAAGGGGAGGTCGGCCCGGATGTCGCAGATCAGGAACCGGTCGGCGAACGACTCTCCCGGGAACTCCACACCGAGGAGCCCGCGTACCGTGCTGCGCGGGCCGTCGGCGCCCACGAGGTGCGAGCCGCGCAGCGAGAGGGTATGACCACCGGATCCGCGCACGTGTGCCGTGACGCCTTCCCGGTCCTGGCTCGCCCCCGTGAGTTCGTGCTCGTAGCGCACGGCGATGAGCGGTTCGGCGTCGGCCCGCCGGAGCAGTTCCTGTTCCACACGCGCCTGGGAGATGTTGATCCACGGCGGGAGGCTGGCGGTGCTGCCGTCGGAGTCGTCGGAGAACGTCACCGTGCGCACCTCGTGCTGGCGATAGTAGGTGCGCGCCGTTGTCCACGTGGTGCCTTCCGCCACGAGGCGGTCGGCCGCGCCGAAACGGTCGAAGATGTCCAGCACGTCGCGCTGGAAGCAGATGGCTTTCGAACCGGTGCTGGCGAAGTAGTCGGCGTCGCGCTCGGGCCCGGCTTCCAGGACGAGCGTCGGCACGCCGCAGCGCGCCAGGGCGAGCGCCGCGCTCAGACCCACGGGTCCGGCACCCGCCACCAGGACCGGTGTGTTGGCCCTCTGGCCGTTCGCCATGGGCCAAGGTGGGTCACCAGGCTCGCTCGGAGAGGGGATAATGGACGACATGGTTACTCCCGTTTGATCAAGCGTCGGAGTTCCACGCCGCCGAGGCACCGCCACGGACCGTGACGCACGGTAATCAGAACCATCCGCCGTGCCCACGGACCGCGCGTGCCCGGAGGCGCCGCCCCCGCGTCCGGTCCGCCAACCGGCGCGGGGGCTTCTCGCGTTTCCTGCCGTCGGTACCCGCCCCGGAACAACGCGCTTGGTCGGGGCGAGGAACCGGGTCAGCTCTGTAGCTGTTCCCACACCTCCCGGTCGCGCTGGGCCGTCCAGATCGTCGGCCGTTCGACGCCGTCGTACTCTTCCCAGAGTCGCGCGACATCGAACGGGAGGCAATGCTCGAAGATCGGCCACTGCCCGAACCGCGGTTCCAGGGCCGCGTGTGCCGCCGCGAAGGCTTCGGGGAGGCTGCCGCCACGGTGGTACACAGCGCCGACCTCCTCCCGCATGGTGTCCAGGAAACCGCGGGTCTGGCTGATGGCCGCGGCGCACGCGTCCTCGCCCCGGGCGACGTCTCCCCGCCCTCCCACGAGTGCGCGGGCGCCGAAGCCCGCGAGGCGGTCCAGGGTGCTGGTGGCCCACTCGTGGTGGAACGCGTCCCCGGTGTACAACGCGGCTTGGGCCTCCACGAGGTCCCCGGCGAACAGGATTCCCTGCCGGGGCAGCCACGCGACGATGTCGCCCTCGGTGTGGCCGCGCCCGCAGTACTGCAGCACGAGTTCGCCGCGTTGGCCTCCCAGGTCGATGGTGAACCGGTCGCTGAACGTGGCGGTGGGCCACGTCAGCCCCGGGATGGACTCGGGCTGGTCGAACAGTCGGGGCATCCGGCCGTACTCGCTCGCCCAGTCGGCTTCGCCCCGTTCCGCGATGAGGTCGCGTGTCCTCTCGTGGGTGAGGATGATGTCGGCGTCGAACGCGCTCGCTCCCAGGACACGGACGGCGTGGTAGTGCGACAGCACCAGGTAGCGAACGGGTTTGTCCGTGTACTCCCGCAGTCTGGAGAGCCACTTGCGCGCCGCGGCGGGGGTCGCCAACGCCTCGAAGCAGACGAGGAAGTCCTCGCCCTCGATCGCTCCGACGTTGGGGTCGCCCTCGGCCGTCAACGCGTACACGCCGTCAGCGAGAATCTCCAGGCTCTGCTGTTTCTCGTCCAGGTCGGCGGAGCTCGCGAACGGTTTCGCCATTCCTCAACGCCCCTAATCGATTATCGAATAAATTGTTCGAATTTAGATCATCGTAAACGTGTCCCAGATCACTGACAAGGGGATGACGGCCAACATGCTCTCCCGACACGTGTACACCCGAACACGGAGAGTTCCCATCGCAGCGCGCGGAACCGTCCCATCCACGACCTTTCCCAGCACGGCGGCGCCATCCGCACCCTCCGGACGCCGCATCCGAAGAGTCCGGCACCGCGGGAGGCTCCCTCCCGGCGAGCCACGCGGTGGAAACGAAACCACCGGACGGACGTCCGCGCTCCTTGCGGCCTCGCGCCGCCCCCGGCAGTGTGCGACTATTGACCACTCGATTCGTTTACTGAACACGGCGGGGAAGCGCACGGGACGACAGCCCCCGCACGGCCGGCCGCGCCGGAGATGCGACACGACCATCGGGAGAACAGGAATCCGCGTTGACGCATAGCCTCGGCACAACCGCCGGAGACACACGCGCCGAATCCCCCGGCACCCGTTCCCAGACCCTGGAACGCGGTATCCAGGCGCTGGAGGCGCTACGGGCGGCCGGCCGGCCGATGAGTGTCGCCGAGCTGGCCCGGAGCCTGAACGTCCACCGCTCGATCGTCTACCGGATCGTGCGGACGCTGGAGGACCACCGGCTGCTCAGCCGCACCACCGACGGCGCCTACGAACTGGGAGTGGGGCTCCCCATGCTGGCGCGCGGAGTCTCGCACGGCCTGCAGTCCGCGGCCCTGCCCACCCTGTCCTCGCTTGCCGAGAACACCGGGATGACGGCTTTCCTCGTGATCCCCAGCGGGGAGGAGGCCGTCACCCTCGCCACGGTGGAGCCGCGGCAGTCCGTGGCGCACGTGACCTACGCTCCGGGGATGCGCCACCCCCTGGACCGGGGAGCGCCGGGGTTGGCGGTCCTGGCCGCCTTCCCTCCCAACGACAGCGAGCGCCCCGAGGTCGGCGAGGTGCGGGCGCGCGGATGGGCCTACTCCCGCAGCGAGGTACTTCCCGGCATGTCGTCGGTGGCGGCTCCCGTCGCCACCTCCACAGGGGTTGCCGCGATCGCGGTCATCTACCTGGAGGGTACGGACGACGGGGGGACGAACCGGCAGGACCTGGGGGAGCGCGTTCGCGCGGCCGCCGCGGAGGTCACCGCCGACCTCCCCTAGAATAGGGCGCGCTTCCGCGTCGGTGGTTGACGAGGCGCCCTTGCAAAATCGGCCACACACTGTTTCCCTAGGGGCAGACAGCAGCCGTGTTCGATTTCCGAGGCGCTGTTCGATAATCGAATAGCCATATGCAGGGCCGGTGTCGCTGCCTCCCCTCCTTCAGCGATACGCCCTGTCCCCCTCCTGCCGAGTGCCAGCCCTCCCCTCCCGGCTGGCCGTGAAGGTCAGGAGCAAAGGGGCCGTGCCGGCGCGGCGCGGCCTCTTTTTTTCTCCCTGTCCGCGCTCCGGGCGGCCTGCGCCGCGCGTCCCACCCCGGCGTCGCCGCGCGCGAGCGCGGGGCGAGCCGGTCCTTCCAGGAACGGATCAGGGACTTCCTGCCGCCCGCACCAGTGGCGGGATGCCGCTCTACTGGCCGTCCCGCTTCGCCGGGCGGCGGGCAGAAGTCGCTTCGACGGCGCGGAGCCCCGGACACGCCACGGGGCAGCTGGCTCCCGTTACCCGGTGTGCACCCGGACCACGCCGGCCATGCTCTCCATCCGCACGTCGGTGACCCGGACATCGAGCCCCGTCTGCGGTGCCTCGAGCATCTTCCCGTCACCCAGGTAGATCGCCACGTGCGATATGTAGTCCGGCGCGGTGGGGTCGGTGCGCCAGAAGATCAGGTCGCCCCGCTGGGCGTCGGCGTACTCGATCCTCTCCCCCGCGTACCACTGGTCGTGGGTCACGCGGGGAACCGACACTCCCGCCTGGGCGAACGCCCACTGCACCAGCCCGGAGCAGTCGAACCCCTCGCCGGGGGTCTCTCCGCCCCAGACGTAGGGAACACCGCGTTGGGACTGCGCGGCGGATACCATCCCCTCCACCGCGGAGTCGGTGACCGGTTCGCCACCAGTGCCCTCCGGACGCGGGTCGGGGTCGTCGGCCAACAGTTGCAGCGAGGCGTCCTCACCCAGCGTGTCGCCCAACTGCTCGTACAGTTCCCACAGGTCCGCGTCGGGCGCGGAGAGCACCAGACCGTTCCCCTCCGGGAAACCGAGGTCGTCGGCGGTGTCCCGGGAGACCAGGGCGTCGATCCCGGCCACTCCGGAGGTCGCGTGCGTCCACACCTCCCTGGTGTCCGTACCGTTCCCTCCGGCGATACTGACCTCGCTACCGACGTCCAGCTCGCGCTGTTTTCCCGCCTCGTCGGAGAGCGCCACCCCGCCGTCGGCGATGCCCTGCCAGACCTCGTCCGAGGTCGCCGAGGGCCTGGGCGCGTAGTTGCGGAACCGGGACGGGTCGACTCCCAGCATCGAGGTCTGTTCGCCCTCGACCTCCACCCGTGCCGCGTCCACCCTCGTCATGGACTCCACGCCGGGGAGCTCGCGCACCTCGTCCGCCGTGTCGGGGGAGACGGTGTCCGGCAGTACGGCGAAGTACTCCCGGGAGCGCGCCTCGTCGAACGGCGCCACCTCGGTTCCGGAGTCCTTCGCCTCGGAGGCGGCGACCTCCGGGGATTCCGTTTCCCCGTCCCCGCTCGGCGAGGTGTCGGACGGGGCGGCGGGAGAACTGTTCTCCTCCCCCACCGGGGGCCGCTCGGGCACCTCCGGTTCGGGCTGTGCCCACGCGGGGGTGCCAAGCGCCGTGAACGCCATAGCGAATGCCGCCGTCGATCCAGCGCACGTTCTCAGCCGGTGCCGCACCGCCACAACCTCGCTTTCTGCGGCCCTGTGGAATGTCGGGTATAAGCATGCGTGCCACACGGGTGAATTGCAACCACCGGAGAGTGAACGATGTCCTGGCACAGCGGGGATCAGGCTGTCCGGGCACCGCAGCACCGCTCCACTTTCCCCGTGAGGCACTACCCGCGTCGGGGGCGACAACGCACGGTGGCGCAACCAGTCGTGAGGCACCGCCGGGCTCCGTGCGACCGGCGCTGTTCGCCACGAGCGGCGTCTCCGGTGCCGTCCGGCACGGCCGGTCAGGGAGGCGGAGCGGACCCTCCGCCGACCGACGAGAACGCCGCCGGGCGGTGTGCCGGGGCGGCGCGCAGCAGGACAAGCGTCCGAAAACAGGACCTCAGCCCGCGACGACGTTCGCCAGCGGTTCGTTGTTCGCCCAACGCCGCAGCTGGGTGTCGACGAACGCGCGGGCGCGCGGATAGAAGGTGTCCGAGCCGCCGGCGACATGAGGGGTGACGAACACGCCGGGCGCCTCCCACAGCGGATGGTCGGAGGGCAACGGTTCCGGATCGGTCACGTCCAGCGCCGCGCGCAGCCGCCCCTTCTCGTTCAGCAGTGCGGTCGTGTCCAGCACCGGCCCGCGGGAAACGTTCACCACCAGGGCCCCGTCCGGCAGCAGCGCCAGTTCCCGCGCGCCGAGCAGCCCCGTGGTGTCGGACGTGTGCGGCGTCAGCACCACGACGATGTCGGATTCCGGCAGCAGCTGGTGCAGCTCCCCGATCCCGTGCACCCCCTCCTCGGGACGGGCGGTACGGGCCACGCGGGTGATGCCGCACTCGTTGGGCCTCAGCCGCTCGTCCAGCGCGGCGCCGATACTGCCGTAGCCGAGGATCAGCACCCGCGAGTCCGCCAGGGAACGCGTGTAGTGGGGTTCCCAGCGCCGCTCCGCCTGGTGGCCCGCCCAGTGGGGGAGGTCGCGCTGGGCGGCGAGGATGAGGGAGAGCGCGTGCTCGGCGGTGCTGGCGTCGTGCAGTCCCCGCCCGTTGCACAGCGTCACTCCCTCCGGCAGCCGGGGGAGCGCGTGCTCGTATCCGGCCGTGAGCAACTGGACGGCGCGGAGGTTCGGCATGCGCTCCATGAGGTCGGTCCGCTGGGTGCGCCCGTACGGCACGACGTAGAAGCCGACGTCGTCAAGGTCGACCGTGGGCTCCCCGGTTCCGGAGTAGAGGCTGCCCTCCACCCCCTCCGGGAGGTTCGTGAGGTTGTGCTCCCAGGGGACGAGCACTCGCTGCCGCATGGTGTTCCTCCTCGCCGTGACTGTTTGCCCGGGACGCCGCTGCCCAGCTGCGGGAACCGGTTCTCCCCCGCGGGCGCCGGCAGGGGCCGCGGCTGTTCCACCGGCCGCGTTCCGCTGCGCGCGGGGAGGTCAGCTGAGGCGTTCGGAACGGTCGGTGATCGGACGCAGCCGCTGCCACCGCGCCTCCTCGCAGGAGTCGTCCCGGGAGACCTTCGTGTCGACCTCCTCACCTTCCCAGGTGCCGGTGATGAACGCTTCCTGCGGGCCGTACTCGTTCTGGGTGCACGTGGCGCTCTCCGCGGCCTTCTCGAACAGGCTCTGCGTTCCCGTCGAGGACTCCTGGGCGTGCTCCGTGAGCTCGGCGAGTTCGGCGCAGGCGTCGGGGTCGTTCTCGGTGTCGCCGGTACAGGAGAGGTTCTGTACGTAGGCCACCCGCTGGTCACTGACCTGGATCCGCAGTTGGCCGGTGGGGGCGTCCTCGGGAGTGGGGTCGGACGCGCTCGCCGCCGTGAGCTCCTCAGCGCCGGAGGCCTCGGGAGGGGCCGTGAGAAGGGACCCGCCTACCAGGAAGGCGTAGCCGACCGCTCCAAGCGCGCACAACGCTCCCAGAACAGCAGTACCCCGGGAGCCCGCAACGTTACGGGTGAGGTTCAACGTGAACATTGCTGCATCTCTAGGGAGACAACGATTGCACGGAGGCGGGCGGGGAATTCGGGCACCGCGCTCCGTAATACCGCATTTCAGGGCGCAGGGGGCACACCATGCGGTACCGACGTAAGCCGGCTTCGAATGGTACACGTGATGCCGTGGGCGGGACACCTGACAGGAGACGAGCCCCACACCGCGACCTGGCGAACCACCAAAAGTTACCGAAAAGTAACTAATGCTGCGCTCCCCTGCGTCTCCCCGCCATGAAACACCACCCATCCGAGCGCCACCAGGAAACATCCCGCAACAGCCGCTCACCGAATGTGCGCAATCACACCACAGCGTTACCGGGACGCCTCCTTCGTCACGATTCGATCGCATCTTTCTCGTTTTTGCGCACGAAAAAAGAACAAACACGGCATTAAGCCTGCCCCTCTCACGCGTTCCCCTGCTGGTTTTCAGTACCGTTCCGGGTCACACCTACGAGGTAGCGCAGACCTGTGAGGACCACCGTGAGACGTAACAGCAGAGACAGCTCCCCCGACGACCGCTCGCCGGCGACCGGCCCGCCCCGCGGGCGGCGACGACGCCGGGGAGGCGGCGCCGTCGCCGCGCTGGCCGGCGCTGCCGCGATCCTGCTCGGCCTCGGGGTCACTGGCTGGTACGTACTGAACAACTGGGGCGGGTGTTCCGGTCAGGACCTCGCGCTCGACGTCGCCGTGAGCCCGGACCTCGTTCCGGCGATGGACGAGATCGCCACCCGGTTCAACGAAGCCCAGCACAACGTGGACGACCGGTGTGTCACCGCCGACGTACGCGGGGTGGACCCGGCCAACGTGGCCTACGGCATCACGGGCACCGGACCCAGCACCGATGACGCCGAATCCGACGTGTGGGTGCCGGACTCCTCACTGTGGACCACCATCGTGGAGAACGAGGCCGAGAACACCACCTTCACCGACACCGGGACATCGGTCGCGACCTCTCCCCTGGTCCTGGCCCAGCCGGAAGGCACCACCGACGACGCCGCCCCGTCCTCCTGGAAGGAACTCGTCCCCACCGAAGCCCCGGGAAACAACGCGGACGCGAACATGCGGCTGATGGAGCCGACACGCAACTCCTCGGGTATGGCGACGTTCGCGCTGATAGCCGACGCTATCGGGGCACAGGCCGCGGAGGAGAGTCCGCAGTTCGTCGCCGCCATCCAGTCCCTGCAACAGGGCGCCGCCCCGGACAAGAGCACCGCCTTCACGGCGCTGAGCGAGTACTCCGACGGCACCCCACCGCTGATGGCCCTCTCGGAGCAGGCGGCGTGGCGCTACAACACGGAGAACAGCGACTCCCCGGCCCACGTGCGCTATCCCGAGGGGGGAACCTACACACTGGACTACCCCTACGTCGTACGGGACACCAGCACCGCCCTGGCCCAGGCCGCCGAACGTTTCCGCGAGACACTCACCAAGGAACCGGCGCAGAACACCCTCACCAGCAAGGGGTTCCGCTCGGCCGAGGGTGAGGCCGACACCGACGCCCTCACCGAGGAGTTCGGTTTCCAGGAGGATCCCCCAGAGGACGTACCAGCCCCCTCAGCGCAGAAGGTGCAGGACCTGACGTCGGCGTGGAACCAGTTCAAGCTGGACAGCCGGATGCTGACCATCGTCGACGTGTCCGGCTCCATGCTGGAGCCGGTCCCCGGGACGGACATGAACCGCATGGAGGTCACGCGCAAGACCGCCATCGAGGGGCTCGACATGCTCCCGCCCGGTTCGGAACTGGGGCTCTGGAGGTTCTCCGTCAAGATCAACAACGACCTCGACTACGAGGAGCTCCTCCCGGTGGCCGACCTCAGCGGCGACGCCGAGGGGGGAGCCACGTACAAGGAGGCGATGGCCGCCGAATGGCGCAACCTCGAACCCGTGCCGGACGGGGACACGGGACTGTACGACACCTACCTCGCCGCGTACCGGCAGATGGCACGCTCCTACCAGAGCGACCGGGTCAATTCGATTCTGATGTTCACCGACGGCAACAACGACGACGAGGACAGCATCGAGCTGGACAAACTCGTGGAAACCCTGAAGAAGGAATCGGATCCGGAACAACCCATCCCGATCTTCACCATCGCTTTCGGACCCGATATCGACCCCGAACCGCTGGAGCGGATATCCGAGGTGACGGGTGGCGCTGCCTACACGACGGAGGATCCCGCAGAGATCGGCGACATCTTCCTGGAGGCGTTCGCGCAGCGCCTCAGCCCGCCCGGTGACGGGGAGGACCCGGAGTAACCGGACCAAGCGCACACTGCCCGGCCCCTGGGGTCCGCCCCTGCCCACCGGCGGATCCCGGAAGCCGGTCCCCCCACCCCAGGAACCCGTTCCCCGCTAGGGGTCCGGCCAGGAATTCCCTGGCCAGCGCACCGCCCTCACTCCTGATCCCTCGCGCACACTCCGGTTCAACCAGATTCCGAGCATCGGAAATACGCATCCGGAAAACGGGAAAGTTTTCGGTGTTTTCCGTTCCGGAGGCCAACCGCCGCCGTTAGTACATTCGCTCGCCCCCGTTAGATATCTCAGACGCGCCCTGGGGGTATTAGTTCTGAACAGACCGGGCATTCTCCCCGTAAAAGAACCCGAACAACTGGTGTTCGAAGGGTGGGACCATATGCCCAACGCATGGATGCCGGATGCCACACGGGTCGAGGACACCTCCCCCCAAGGCATGTTCCTCGGTGGAGCGCCACGCGTCGTGTGGCTGACAACGGAAACGGACCCCACCCTGTCCTCCGCCCGGAACGCGGCTCACCAGCTCACCAGTCGCGGCCACAGTTCCCACCTCGTCTGGAACCCGGTAACCGGCGAGATCGTCCAACCGATGCCGGTCACGGCAGCCGCGCTCGGACAGCTCGACACCGGTGCCGTCGACCGCGCCACCGAGGGGCGCGTCTGCGTCATCATCCGCGTCATCGGCTATGCGACCTCCCCCTTCACCAACCAACCGCTCCACGGGCTCGGCTCCATCCTCACCTGGTTGGACTCGTGGGAGGTTCCCCGCCACTGGCCCACCGGTTCCCCCTCCGCCCGCCCGTTGCCCCACCGCGATCCCCAGGCGGAACGGTTGTGGGCACGCGGAGGCCACTTCGGCCACTCCCAGGTCCCCAACGCACGACCCAGCGGACCGGGGGCGATCTCCACCGAACGGCTCCTGAACTGGCTCGCCCCCCGGCCACGTGAGGGGAAACGCCCCTCCCCCGACCCGGTGGAAGCCACAGACGCGGATCCGGGGACCAAGGCCGAACACGAACTGGCCGGACCGTGAACGCCCGCCGACGGCGGGTGAGAACCGGCATTCGGCCAGCACGATCTCTGGTCGCCGGAAGAGCGTAAAGCCTTTAGTCTGTCCGCCATGGGTGGATCGATCGAGCCAGGCTGGTACGCGGACCCTCGGGGCGACAGCGACCAGATCCGATGGTGGAACGGCAACGAATGGACGGGGCACGTCCGTTCGCTCTCCGAGCTGCGCTCGCAGGCCGCGCAACAGCCGCAGCAGCCGCAGCAGCCGCAGCAGGAGGAGGACACCTCGGCGACAGCCGACCTGAGCAGCATGTCCGCGCGCGCTGACGACGCGGAGGACACGGAGAGGACGTCGCCCGACGTCGGCTCTGCCCAACAGGGTGACGACGCGCCGAGCACCATGCGCATCGACCCCGGCCAAACCCCCCAACAGGCCGACGACGCCCCCAGCACCATGCGCATCGACCCCGGCCAAACCCCCCAACAGGCCGACGACGCCCCCAGCACCATGCGCATCGACCCCGGCCAAACCCCCCAACCGTCGGAGTCGCCGGCGGCTCCGGAACGTACGGCCGCCCTGGGCGAGGAAGCCGACGCCAACCGGAGCGCCCCCCAGGAAGAGGACCCGTTCCAGGCCAACGACGAGCCCACCGCGGACGTTCTCGGCGGCAGCGACCAGGACGCGCCCAGCACGGCCGTGTTCGACCCCGGCGACCCGCAGCACACCTCGGTTGCTTCCCACCCCGCCGAGGACGGCTCCGACGATGACGAGCAGGGGTCCAAGTTCAACAAGTTCCTCGGCAACCTCCGGGAGGGGATCTCGGAGATCGCCGAGGAACGCAAACAGCGGCAGCAGGAACAGCAGAAGAAGAAAGAGGAGGAGGCCCAGAAGCGGGCCCAGCAGGAAGAGGAGGAACGCCAGCGGCGCGCTGCCGAAGCGGCGCAGCAGCCGCAGCCAAGCGGCTCCGAACCGGGAGCGGGAGACAGCGGCCCCGCGGCGGGCGCGCCCCCGGCGGACTCCCCGCACACCCCCGCCAGCAGCGAGTCCGGCTCATCCTCCGAGGCGGCTGTCCCGCACCCCGACCCGTACCACGGCAACGCCCCGGGAATGCCCTCGGGCGCCCAACCCCCCGGTGAGGCAGCCAGCGGTTTCGGTCAACAACCGCCGATGCCTCCGCAGGGGCCTTCCGGAGCGCAGCCCGGTTTCGGCGGCTCGCCCGCGTCCGGACCGCAGCACGGGTATCCGCAGCAACCCGGGGCTCCCGGACACTCGCAGGGTCCTCCTTCCGGCGGCCAACAGGCTCCTCCTCCCCCACCCGCCGGGCCTCCGCCCGGCGCTGCCCCCCAGGGACCGCCTCCGGGGTACCCGCCGCCTCCGGAACAACGGCCGAGCGGAGCCAACGCACCACCACCGCCGCCCCCCGGCTACCCGCAGCATGCTCCGCAGGGGCCGCCTCCGCCGTTCCCACCGGAAGGGCAGCAGGGACAACCTCCCCAACCTCCCGGTCCGCACGGTCAGCCGCCCGGCCCGCCTCCCGGTCAGCATCCGCCCGGGGTGCAGCCTCCCGGCGGCTACCCTCCGGGGGCTCCGCCCACCGCCGGGCAACCGCCCCACATGGCCGCGGGACCCGGCGGGCAGCAGCCGGGCCCGCCGCAGGGGCAGCCGCCCATGGGCGGACCGGGGTGGGGGCCGCCCGACGGGGCTCACCCTCCCCAACAGCCCCACCAGCAGGAGAAGAAGAAGGGGCGCGGTTGCCTCGGGTGCTTCCTCGTCCTGCTCCTGCTGACCGTCGTCGTTGTCGGTGTCGGGGCTTACCTGCAGTTCTCCGGCACCTACGACGTCATGTGGGAGATCTTCGCCGTCGACGTCGGCTGAGTGCGGCAACAGCCGCTGAGGGGTCCCCGGCAGTCCGCCGGGGACCCCTCGTGTTCCGGTGAATGACATCCCGGTGGACGAGACACCTTAAGCTGTTCCTCATGAATGATTGCCTGGTGTGGATCGACTGTGAGATGACGGGGCTCGACCTCGAGAACGACGCGCTGATCGAGGTGGCGTGCCTGATCACGGACGGCGAGCTCAACCAGTTGGATGAGGGGATCGACGTGGTCATCAAGCCGCCGCAGGCGGCCCTGGACCAGATGGGTGAGTTCGTCACGGAGATGCACACCACATCCGGTCTGCTCGACGCGCTCGACAGCGGTATATCGCTGGAGGAAGCGGAGGACCTCGTCCTCGAGCACATCAAACGCTACGTTCCGGAGCCGAACAAAGTACCGCTGTGTGGGAACTCCATCGCCACCGACCGGTTGTTCCTCACCCGGGACATGCCGCGTGTCCACGAGCACCTGCACTACCGCATGGTGGACGTCTCCAGCATCAAGGAGCTACTCCGCCGCTGGTATCCCCGCCTCTACTTCGCCGCACCGGACAAGAACGGCGGCCATCGGGCCCTGGCGGACATCACCGACAGCATCCGGGAGCTGCGCTACTACCGCGCCGCCGCCTTCGTCGCACAGCCCGGCCCGGACAGTGCGACAGCACGCTCCATCGCCGCCGACATCGCCGGGGGCGGCTCCCCGTCCGAACAGGGTGAAACGCAGTAGTGGTCCCAGCACCCTCGCGAGTGCGTTAGAATCGTAGAAGTGCGCAGGCGACGGGATTTTCCCTGCCTGCCATGGTGGGTGTAGCTCAGTCGGCAGAGCACTTGGTTGTGGTCCAAGAAGTCGGGGGTTCGAATCCCCTCACTCACCCCAGAGCGAGACAGCCGAAAGGCCCGGTCATCCGTGACCGGGCCTTTTTCGTGCGCCAAACACCGCCGGAGGGTGCACGGCATTGGGATCGGCGCTGGGAGCGGACCGGCTCCGGGCGCCCCGCGGCGGCACCCCTCCGACGCACGGGTATCGGCCGGGTCCGGGTCGCCGCGGCTGGGCGGGCGGTGCGGGAGCCCGCCCACCGCCCCTGTTCCGGGATCTCACCTCGGACCAGAATCCCTCCATATTGGCGGGAATGCGGCCGAACCCGAGACAACAGGAGGAACTCTGATACCAAAATGAACAGAGAAATACAAGGGAAAGAAATATAATTGTAACCTTGTGTCCGGGATCGGCCACTGGATTACTCTGTGTTATATTTGCACCCGACACCTGCGCAACAGCGTGCCTTTCCCATAACCGAGCGTCGCCCCGCCGCGCCGAATACTGCACAATGACATGGGTGTACATCGCATCCGGCAGTAGCGACCCGTTACGATATGCCCGAATCAAGTTCGCGGTTCTCCGCGCCGCGCCTTTCCCGCATATCACGCTTCGCCAACATGCATCTCTGGTCGGGGAGCTTGTCACGTGTCCAATGCCCAGTCCAGGTCCCTAAGCGTTGTCGCGCTGCTCGGCGATATCCCCTCCACCGGGCATCTTGGCGACGCCCAGGCCCAACGGTTCTCACTGGAAGGTGAGGACCTCGGCGCCCAATCCAGCGACTTCCTGGATTACGCTTCCCACTACCTGGGATACGACCGCAAGGTCGTAGCTCTCTACCCGCGCTGGCGCCGGGAGCGCCCCGAGCGTGCCATCAAGTTCGCCCGGGCCTCGCTGCAGACGGACCACATCGCCGCGGTTCCGGTCGACGTTCCCCCGCTCGCGCTGTCGCTCATGGCCGACCAGCTCGCCTACCTGTCCCCCTACCTGCCCTCCGGTCTCGTAGCGGCACTGGTCGAGGAACTGCCGAACCACATTCTGGCCGGCGGATGGCTGGGGAACGTCAGCAACCTGGACAACATCCCCATATCACTCAAACAACACGTGGGGTCCTACGTACCGCAGTCCGTCTTCCTCGCTTTCAGCACGCCGGTGAAGCGGGTGGGGCGTGTGCGGAAACACAATCCCGCTCCGAACATCCCGTTCCACCCCATGAAACCGGTGCAGATGCTGGTGGCCTCCAGTGAGAGGAACGACAGGTCCACCTTCGACCAGGAGTTCCTCGCGGCACTGCCCTCCGAGGTGCGCACGGTGTCGGAACAACCGCTCAGTGCGCAGTACTGGGGGTCGGGGAAGTTCATCGAGTTCGCCGCGTTCAGTGCGCACCAGAGCGCGCTCACACAACCGCTGCACGCTGTTCGCCCGCGCTCCTGCGACTGGTGCAACGAACCGGTCGTCACACTGAGCTGCCCGTTCTGCAAGGCGGCGAACCACGCTCCCGTGGGTCAGCCCCCGGTGTACTCCAAGGCCGACGAGGTCCCCCCGCCGTCGAACACGAACCCGCAGCACGACCGTACGAGCGGCCCGGCCCGCACCGCCCTCGACCAGTACTCGCAGCAGAACACCGACCAGGCGCAGGGTGCCGGAACCGCCTCCCCGGCAGCCGAGCCAGCCGCGCGGGACACGCCCTCCGGGGCGCAGCAACCGGTGCAACGCTCCACTCCCGCGCAGACACAGGATCCCCGGACGCAGGGACAGGGGCAGGGGAACCACGCCCACCCCCCGGCTTTCCCGGACGAGCAGGCGCAGCACGTCCCGGGGAACCAGCCTCCCCACCCGGGGCAGGCGCCGCAACAACCCCCGCAGGTTCGGCAGTCGGGTCCGCAGCAGCCCGCGCAGCCTCCCTCCGGCCACGACCCGAATTCCACGGTGCAGTACCAGCGCCCGGCCCAGCCGAACAACCGCGCGGGAACCGAGCAGCAGGGGCCACCGTCCCAGACACAACAGCGGCAGTCGGAGACCGAGCAGCGGGCCGGCTCCGCGCACCCCCACCACGACCAGGACCCGGACGCCACCGACCAACACACGCGATCGGCCGGCTCTCCGCCACAGCAGTAGCCGGACCCGAGCCAACCCCCTAACCGCCCGGATGTAGAAGGAGCTCCCATGAACCCCCGACAGCGGCGCGGCATCCTGCTGATGATCGTGGCCGGGATCGGCGCTCTCGCGATCACGTTCACCATGGTCAGCTACATCGGATCGCTGCAGGCCGAGATGGGCAGCTACCGTACCGTGCTGCAGCTGAACACGGACGTTCCCGCTGACGAACCGCTCGACGAGAGCATGTTCAAGGAGACCGAGGTCCCGGCGAAGTTCTTCCAGGACTCGTTCGTGAAACAGCTCTCCGACCTCGACCTGGGCTCCAACCAGGCTCCCGTCGCCGCGGCGGCGCTGGACGAGGGCACGCTCCTGCAGACCAGCATGGTCACCTCCGCGCCCGACCTGAAGTCCGGTGAGCGGGAGGTCGCGGTCATGGTGGACGCCGAGGCCGGGGTGGCCGGCAAGCTCCGGCCCGGTTCCAAGGTGGACGTCTACGGCGCGGTCGACCCCCAGCAGGAGGACGACCAGCCCTGCGTGGTGCGGGCGCTGACCGAGGTCGAGGTGATCGAGTCCGGCGCGGCGCGCACCGGGGATGACGAGGAAGCCCAGCAGGCGAACCAGCTCCCCGTGACGTTCCGCCTCTCCCCCGAGGAGACCCTGGAGCTGAACTACGTGGAGAGCTTCTCCAACAGTCTGCGCCTGGCCCTGATCAGCTCGGAGGGCGGCGGCAAGCCCGGAACGTCGGAGGTCTGCAGCGACAGCCTCTCCGACCTCGGCTCCAGTGACGACGGGCAGGAGTAGAACACGATGAGCAACCCCCAGGATGGGAACGACTGATGGCCTATCAGGTAATGCTCGGCGTCCCCAGCGCCGAACTGGAGGCGTCACTCAGCGCCGGATTCGAGGAACTCGCCGACAGCCAGCTGGTGAGTGTGCACCAGTCGTCCCGCGAGATCCTCGACACGGTCCCCAAGATCAGCAACCTGGACGTGGTCCTGATCCACGAACAGCTCGGACCGTTGCCGGTACTGGAGCTCATCCGGGAGCTGTCCCGCAACCATCCGCAGCTCGCTGTCATCCTGCTCGTGGACGAGGTGCAGGCGGACACCTTCAACCAGGCCATGGAGGCCGGGGCGCGGGGTGTCCTGGGCACCAACGCCACGCTCGAGGAACTGAGCAGCCGCATCAGCACGGCGGCGGAGTGGTCGCGCACGCTGCGCCGCCACCTGGAAGCGGCCTCCCTCGACGTTCCGGTCTCGGGCAGCCGCGGCTCGATCGTCGCGCTGTCCGGCAGCAAGGGCGGGGTGGGAACCACCACGACAGCCATCCAGATGGCGCTGACCGCCGCCAAGGCGGGCCGTGTCGTCTGCCTGGTCGACCTCGACCTGCAGACCGGCGACGTTCCCAGCTACCTGGACCTGAACCACCGCCGCAGCATCGTCGACCTGGTGGAGGCCGCCGACGACATCAGCGCGGCGATGCTGTCCGACACGCTGTTCGTCCACCCCGACGGGATCCACGTACTGCTGGCCCCCAGCGAGGGCGAACGCGGCGAGGACGTCACCGGGCGGGCGGCCCGCCAGATCCTGGGGGCGCTGCGTTCCCGCTACGAGGTCGTCATCGTCGACTGCGGGGCATCGATGACCGAGGCCGGGGCCATGGCGGTCGAGCTCGCCGACACCTCCCTCGTCGTGGTCTCCCCCGACCTTCCCGCCATCCGCGGCGGGCAGCGGCTCGTCGCCATGTGGGACCGGCTGCAGATACGCAAGAAGGACGACGTCACCAGCCTGTTGACGCGTCAGAGCCGGAAGAACGAGATCCAGCCGGACTTCGTCCGCAAACTGCTCGGCACCCCGATGCTGAAAACCGCGCTTCCCGCCAACTTCCGCGCCCTGGAGGAAGCGACCAACACCGGGGATCCCCTGCGGGTGACGGACGAGGCCTTCCGGAAGTCCCTGCGGCAGCTCTCCGACGAGGCGGGGATCCTCCACTCGCAGGAGCCCGAACGCGACCAGTTCCGCGACGAGGAGATGAAACCCGCCTCCCGCAGCGGAAAGAGCGCGAGGAAGCTCCTCGGTGGAAAGAGGAAGGACGAGGGCGACGACAGCGGCGTCGCCCTGGTGGAGCTGGCCGCGCTGGTGCCGCTGTTCATCTTCTTCGCGCTCCTGGTGTGGCAGGTCGTCCTCGTCGGGCTCACGTCGATGTACGCCAGCCACGCGGCCGCCGAAGGCGCGCGCCAGGCCGCGGTCACCCCCGACAACGAGGAGAAGGCCGCCTACGAGGCCAGGAAACGGATCGCCGAACCGTGGAGCAAGAGCGAACGCTTCTCCCTGGACATCTCCCACCCCAAGGACCGCGACGACAACGACGGTTCCTTCGTCCAGGTCAGCATCGCCACCCCCTCGGTTCTTCCCGGTTTCGACACCCCCTGGGAGATCGGTGCGGAAACCCGGATCGTCCCGGAGGGACATCGCTGATCTCCGCGCCGCCCCCACCGCCACGGAGGTAACCCCGGATGCCACACTTACGCTCCCTTCGGCCCTCGTCCCGCCGACGCGGCGACCGCGGGGCGCAGATGGTCGAGTTCGCCGCCTACCTGCCGATCGTGCTCCTGGTCGTCGTTCTCGTGATGGAGGCGTTCTTCACGTTCACCGCGATCGAACGGATCGAGTCCGCCGCGCGCGCCGGAGCCCGGGTCGCCGGGGAGGGCGGGTTCGAGCATGCCAGTGCCACCGCGCGCCAGTCCCTGCCGGGCTGGCTGGACGACGCCGTCATCCACTCCGGCAGGGACGGCAACGGCGGGGTGTACACGGAGGTCTCCGTCAACACCCCCTTGATGTGGAAGAACGCTCCGCTCACCATCGAACTCAACCGCCGCGTGGAGATGCCGACCGTCTGAGGTCAGGTACCCGCCTGCCCCCCCACTCCGTGAACCGTCTGGCACCCGCACCGAGCAAAGGACAGTATGGGACTCAAGGACCGCCTCGCTGAGGACCGCCTGGTCGAACAGACCTCGGAACGCGGCAGCATCCAGCACTGGCGGCAGCGGTTGCTCGAGGAGATCAACCTCGACGACCTCGCCATGCTCACCCTGGCCCAGCGCCGGATCCGGTTGGAGAAGGTCGTGGGCCATATCCTCTCCCGCGAAGGGCCGGTGCTCTCCGACCGGGAGCGCAGCGCCATCATCCGGCGGGTGGTGGACGAGGCCCTGGGTCTGGGGGTCCTCGAGCCGCTCCTCAACGACGAGAGCGTCACCGAGATCATGGTCAACGGCCCCGACAGCATCTACATCGAGCGCCGGGGCAAGGTGGAGCGCATCGACACCACGTTCGCCAGCGAGGAGCAGCTCCACCAGACGATCGACCGGATCGTCTCCCAGGTCAACCGGCGGGTGGACGAGTCTAGCCCCATGGTCGACGCCCGTCTTCCCACCGGGGAACGTGTCAACGTCATCATCCCTCCGCTGTCTCTGTCCGGGCCGATCCTGACCATCCGCCGGTTCCCCAAACCGTTCACCATCGACGAGCTCGTGGGGAAAGGCAGTCTGGACGAGGCCACGGGCGTGCTGCTGGCCGCCATGGTGCGCGCCCGTTTCAACATCGTGGTGGACGGCGGCACCGGCACCGGCAAAACCACGTTCCTGAACGCGCTCTCCGGTTTCGTCCCCGGTTTCGAACGCATCGTCACCATCGAGGACTCCGCGGAGCTCCAGCTCCAGCAGGAGCACGTGATCCGGTTGGAGTCCCGCCCGCCCAACATCGAGGGCACGGGCCAGGTCAGTATCCGCGACCTGGTGCGCAACTCGCTGCGGATGCGTCCCGACCGGATCATCGTCGGTGAGGTCCGGGGCGGCGAGACCATGGACATGCTGCAGGCGATGAACACCGGCCACGACGGTTCCCTCGTGACGGTGCACGCCAACTCGGCCGACGACGCCATCTACCGGCTGCAGACCCTGGCCTCCATGAGCGAGGTCAAGATCCCGTTCGAGGCGATCCGCGACCAGATCAACAACGCCATCGAGGTCATCGTCCACCTGGACCGGGCCGCCGACGGTTCCCGCCGGGTCGGTGAGATCGCCGTCGTCGCGTCCAACCGCCGCAACGACTTCCGGATGCAGACCCTCATGGAGTTCGTCAAGGAACCGCTCGGTCCGGACCGCGTCGTACGCGGGGAGTTCCACCATTACCCCCTGCCCCGGCACGTCGCCCAGCGGTTGATCACCAACGGTGAAAGCATCCCGCAGGCGTTCGGCGTGGCCGAGGAGGGCGACCTCTCCAGAACGCGGGGGGTGGACTGACGTCCGACCCTTCCGGTTTCCCCTCTCCCCCAGTCCTCCGCGGAGTTTTCGGTGAACTACCCACTGATCATCATTGGCGCCACGGTCCTCACCTGCGTGGTGGGGATCTGGGCGCTGTTCGACCTGCTCGCCGGCAGGGAACAGAACCGTGCGCTGCGCGCCCGCAGTGCCATGCTCGACGTCGAGTCCCGCGCCAACCACCCGATGGAACGGCTCGACAACCGCCTGCGCCGCACCGAGCTCGGGCACAAGATCTACCTACGTATCGTCCGCTCGGGTGTGAAGGTCCGGGTATCGACGTTCGTTGTTCTGATGGTCGGTGCCGGGATTGCGGCGATCGTGTTCGTGTGGAACTTCCTCGCGCCCGTCTTCGGTATCGCCGCGGCCGTGGGGGTCGGGTTCCTCTTCTTCGCCTACCTGAAGCGCCAGGAGGAGCGCCGCAAGGAAGAGTTCACCCAGCAGCTGCCGGAGCTTGCCCGGGTGCTGTCCAACGCGACCCAGGCGGGGTTGGCCCTGCCCACCGCCGTGGACATGGCAGCCGACGAGCTCAGTGAACCCGCCGGGGGAGAACTCAAACGGATGGCGGAGTCCATGAAGGTCGGCCAGTCGTTCGACTCGTCGGCACGGGAACTCCGCGACCGGATGCCCTCCCGCGAGATCGGTGTTCTGATCTCCACCCTGCTGGTGGCGTCCCGTTCCGGCGGTGCCCTGGTCACGGCCCTGCGCCACATCTCCGAGACGTTGGAGAGCCGCAAGGAGACCCGACGCGAGGTGAAGACCGTACTGAGCGAGACCACCGCGACCGCATGGGCACTGGGTTTCATGAGCGTGGGCTCGCTGTTCCTGGTCAACATGATCCAGCCGGGCGTCATCCGCACCATGACCGAGAGTCTCGGGGGACAGGTAACACTCGCGGTCTCCTGCGGACTCATGATTCTGGGTATCTCCATTGTCCTGCGTATCACGAAGATCAATTACTAGGCCTTGCCGGGAACGGTGACCCCCATGCCAACGATCAGTCTCTCCCCCATGATGATCCTGCTACTCAGTGCATCCGCAGGACTGTTGTGGATCCTCGCGGTATGGGCGGTACACATGTATACCGCCGAGAAGCGAGTCGCGGCAGACGACGAGATCAAATCGAAAAAGAAAAACGAAGAAGACCAGACGTTTATCCTATACCGGATAACGAGCGCCCTGGGGAGACCTTTTCGCAACAGGGCCCTCAATGCCCTCAGCGATGAGCAACAAAAAGCGATACGCCGCAGACTGGAAGCAGCTGGAAACCCCAACGGACTAACGGTAGAACTCTATGTCCAACGAAAAGTCGGAGACATAATCCTCTTCGGATCAACCTCTCTTGTCCTGTTTGCCGGAGGAAGCTTTCTTTGGTCAATAATAACCTTTCTTTTTGTTTTTATGACAGAGTTGGATCTGTACTCCCGAGCTCGCAAACGACAAGACGAGATACAAGAAAAGCTTCCCGATTTTCTTGACGTTCTGGCCGTTACGGTAGGAGCAGGACTATCATTCAGGCAAGCACTGGAACGAGTCACAGACTCTATGCCTAGCGTTCTTTCCGAGGAGTTTCGCGTCGCCCTTCGGCAAATGGATTTGGGGACCAGTCGGCGCCAGGCGTTTCGATCCCTGGCTGAAAGAAACAAGAACGAATCACTCGGAAAGTTCGTCACTGCTATTCAGCAAGCCGAGGAACTGGGGGCGCCGCTAGCCCAGGCACTAAGTGAGATCGGGGATGACATGCGCCGAGATGACGCACAATACATGCGACGCAAGGCACAGAAGCTCAATCCCCGAGTAACCGGAGTTACAGCTGCGACCCTGCTCCCTGGTCTGATTATTCTCATCTGCGGCGCCATGTTCTTTGGAATGGACGTTGATTTTAGCAGCCTCGGAAATCTATAAAACTTATGCTTAATATTTAAAGGGAGGCCAGAAAGCGATAGCCATGTCCACTTCCGCTGCGCAGGCACGACTGAGTTCCAGCGTGCGTTTATTGCTGCAATTGCGTCTCCTTCTTACTGCAATCGCACTGCTTTTTCTCCCCCAAGAGCGCGTGAGCAGTGGAGTCATACTCGTGGCATGCGCTTTCGCGTTACTTACCTGGCTGGCCAACCGGTATTGGGACCGGCTAACCCCTTATCTATTCCGATTTCCGTTCCTTATAGGAGGAGACGCATTTGTCGCCTCCAGCGTCCTAGCGGTTGATGGTCCGTCCGGACCATTCTTTATGGCTACTGTACTTACCACAGGCATCTCTGGCGTACTTTTCCAATGGCGCGGCCTGACAGTAATATCCACATTCCAGATAATATGCTACTACGCCGCTATGCTCTCCTACGCGGGATTGAACGGTTCCATCGCACCTCTTCTGACTTTCCAGGTCTTATTCGTTCAGCCTGCTCTCTATCCCATAGCTGGGTATATGGGGTCGCGACTACGCACGATCTTCTCCGACCTCGCCGCTGAACAAGAAGCCCGGCAACAGGCGGAACGGGACACGGCTGCGGCTGAGGAACGTGCGCGGCTTGCCCGGGATATGCACGACTCGGTCGCGAAGACCCTGCGCGGCACCGCCATGGCTGCCCAGGCACTACCGCTGTGGGTACGGCGCGACCCCGATCGTGCGGACAACGAGGCAGCCCGGATCGCCAAAGCCGCACAGACCGCAGCGGATGAGGCACGCGATCTTATCTCCGACTTGCGAACCAATCGTTCTGAAGACGACTTGGCGACCGAAGTGTCGGAAATCGTCCGTTGCTGGTCCGAGGAGACTGGCGTACCAGCGAATATATCGGTCCCCTCCCCAACTGATACGCAGGTTCGTCTGTTGGTGGTCGCCAAGCAGGAGACCCTGGCCATCCTGAACGAGGCTCTAGCCAACATTGACCGACATGCGGGTGCGGGCTCTATCGACGTGGCATTACGGGCCGGGGAGGATGGCTATGCGGTTTTGCATATCGCTGACAGCGGTGTCGGGTTCGGACCGTTCACCTGGGATTCCACTTCACATTCTATTCGAGACCTCCCCGAACCCACCGGCCACTACGGTCTTCTCGGCATGTGGGAACGTGCCCAGCACGCTGGCGGTTCCCTCCGTATCGAGAGCACACCGGGCGAAGGAACCAGCACCACACTTCGGATGCCCATGGCCGCCTCCATCACGACTTCTGCCACCTCTAACGCTGACACTGTGGAGACCGCATGACACAGAACCGAACACGCGCCCTCGTCGTCGACGACAACCCCGTCGTCCGCGCCGGACTGCTGGCATTGCTGGAGGCATCCGGGACAATCGAGGTGATCGGGGAGGCTGGGGACGGCCGTGAGGCAATCGACCAGGCGCAACGAATACAGCCGGACATTGCCCTGCTCGACGTTCGTATGCCGGTTGTGGACGGGATGACAGCTGTGGAACATCTCGTTCCGATCGCGCCAGTCATGATGCTGACCCACACTGAGGACCCAGAGACGATCCAGACCACACTGCGTCGTGGCGCCTCCGGTTACCTGGTGCACGGTGCGTTCACCGCTGAGGAGCTGGATACCGCTGTTCACAACGTCATCGCGGGCGACCGGAACCCCCTCTCCCCCTCCGCGGTCGGCGCTCTGGTCAACGCGGTACGCGAACCTTCCTCCGCACCTGCTCCTGCGGAGCATCCCCCAGGTTATTTGGGACTGAGCGAACGCGAGGTCGAGATCATGAAGCTCATCAGCAAAGGACTCTCCAACCCGCAGATCGGTGGGCAGCTCTTCCTAGCGGAGAAGACCGTGAAGAACCACGTCAACCGCATCTTCTCCAAACTCGATGTGTCCTCCCGGGCCGCCGCCATCGCCCGCTGGAACGGAACGCACGATTAGCTCTTCCATGCGAAAAACCAGGTCATAAGGGTGGTTAACTGCTCTCCTTGCCTCACTTGAAGAATTTAGGGCCTTCACTAGCTGTGCTTGGGTCTTGGGGCCCTATGGTCTCAGCTTCCTTTCCCCTAGATTAGTGATTGTCGATGAGGCCATCCAGGCGCTAACGCTGAGGGTGGCTTGAAAGATAGAATCAGGAGATCATAACAATGAACACTCTACTTCCGGTCTACCTCCGTGCACAGGTTTTCATTGCTAAGCGTCGCCAGCAGCTGCGCAGCCGTCTTAAAGATGAAGGTGCTGGCATCGTCGAATATGCTGCACTTGTTGTTCTCGCAGGCGCTATAATCGCCACAATCCTTGGAACTGGTCTTATGGGGGACATTGACAGCTATGTCGATGATGCACTAAGCGACCTTCTTGAGATCGAGCCTGGAAATTAAAGCAGGATTTCAAAAGTCTCGAGGAGAGAGGGATAATATGTCATGAATATCCGATCTCCACGGAGACGCACCGAGGAGGAGGGGCAGGCGAGCCTGTTCCTCCTCCTCGGTTTGGCGTTTTCGCTCCTAGCGATCATGGTACTGTTCATTCGTTTAGGCAATGCCAATGACTTGCGTTCCCAGGCACAGACCGCTGCGGATGCTGCTGCGCTAGCAGCAGTCGGCGATATGCAGGACCGTATGGCCGAAATCCTGGCAAACGGTGGCCTCTCCCACTCCCCTCATTGGAACAAGGGAACCGGCGAATCAGCGGCAGAAGAATATGCCAGGGAGAACAAAGGAGTTGTCACTGATGTCCGTGCCAGCGACAACGCTTTCGGGTTCACTGGCAACCACGTACGGGTAACGGTTCGTGGTGCGCAATGCCAGCGTGAACTGGAAGAAGACCGCAGCCGGGATTGGAAAGACACTCCGTGTCAAGGGAACGAAGAAGAAGAGGAGATCGACACCTTTTCCGGAGAAGCCGACGCGATCGCTCGGGTTGAGGGTCCCACTAACTGCTCCATAGCTCCCGGTTGGGATAATATCAGCAAGGTTCAGTGCGACGGTAAAGTTATACATAACGAACGGGACGCCCGCTCGGTCATCAGCGTCCAGCTCGTGGACCAGGAAGGAGAATACCTCTACGACGATTCTCCTGCCAACATCGGAGATGCTCCGAGCGGCCCCATGGGAGACTGTGATGCTCCCGGCCCCGGGATCGGCAAGGTGACTCCCAAGATGTGCGAAGCTCACAAGGCCGTGCTCAAGAAGTTCCCCGAGTACATGGACATCGGGCTCGGATGTTACCGCGACAATGGAGGTGTCCCTGGCGGGGGTGAACACCCCAAAGGACGCGCCTGCGACTATATGACAAATATGAATGGCAGCAAGTCCACTGGAGAGCAAAAAGCACTCGGAGATGCGACTGCTGAATGGATTAAGAAGAATGCGGATGAACTAAACGTCAAATACGTAATCTGGGAACAACATATCTGGAATCCGGACCGTGCCAGCGAAGGGTGGCGCAAACAGGAGGATCGTGGCGGAAACACAAACAATCATTATGATCATGTCCACTTGTCAATAAAGAAATAGTTGAACGCTTTCAGGGCAAAGGATAAATTTGGTGAGAACCAAAATCAAACATGCCAAAAATAGATCGTTTTGTTCATCAAAAATAAAGTTGGCTACTTCTATTGCTTTAGTCCCTTTATTAATTTCTGGTTGCTTCGCCGATAACAACCAAGAAGAAAAAGAAGGGAAAAATAAAAAAGAAGAGAACAGTAAAAACAAAAAATCTGATGATTCTATAGCTGGAACAGACCATACATACCTTACTCAGCATGCACAGCTTGACATAACAAACCTTCATCGAATAGACAAGAAAACGACAATACTAAATTTTGAATTGACAAATAAGTCAAACGAGGAAATGGATATTTATTCTGTCTTTGCAAAAAAGGAAGGGCAAGGAACAGAAGTCGTCACCGGGGTATCTTTGATTGATACCAAAGAAAGAAAGCAGTATTTGCCTTGGCAAAAAGGAAATGAAGACTGTTACTGCTCGAACTTTGAAGAAGAACACGGAGATCGAAGAATCCCTGCCGGGGAGACATGGGATTTTTGGGCTGCATTTCCTTCTCCTCCGCAAGAAAGAGATCAAGTATCGGTAGGAACTCCCATAACTCCCCCGCTACACGAAATACCAATAAAAAAGGATGGAGAAATACCTGAAGAATTTCCAAAAAACAAAAATTTGGAAAATTCGAGAATACTTGACCTTAGAGGAATAGAAGAAAATGAAGAAACTGGAAATTCTAGGGACGAAACTGGTGAAGAGGTAAGCGTCAGGCTTTCCTCTGATGTACTTTTTGATGTAGAGGAGTCCAAACTCACCAGCAAGGCCGACGATAATCTGAAACAAGTAGCTAAGGAGATTGATGAGTCGAATGCTGAAGAAGTAAAGATTGATGGATATACAGACAACACTGGTAATGATTCGATTAACGATCCTCTTTCAAAAGATCGTGCAGAGTCCGTAGAAGAGAAACTAGAAAAACTTGTTACTAGGCCTGGGATTGAATTCGATTCTGAAGGTCATGGTTCCTCTAATCCCGTAGCCGATAATAATACAGAAGAAGGAAGAGAAAAGAATCGTCGAACGACAGTGACCTTCGAGAAATGAGCAAGGGAATGACAAAAATGAACAAAGCAAAAAAATCTTTTATATTCACAACAACAGCTTTATTGTTTTTCGGTATGACAGCATCGAACAGCGCGGTTTCGGACACTAAAGAAGAAGATGTACTGGGATCGGCTCAGCCATCCGGTAACCATGAGGATAGCGATAAGATAAAAGATCTTTATTTGGAAATAAATTCGTTGGATCGCTCTCCTAGTGGTGGGTTAACATCGCTTGCATACACGATAGAAAATAAAGGAAAGTCCGAATCAGAAAGTATGAGGGGAATTCTGAGAAATGCAGATACATATAAATATGGACACGCCAGGGATATGAGGTTGAATGCCCCGACTCTTGTGAACGGTGAGACGAAATACTTAACAATAATGGATTCCGAAGACGATTGTCTCTGCCCAAGAGGGACTGGAGCTAATGACATTCCTGATGAAATACCAGCGGGAGAGTCAGTACCGATTTGGAGCTCCTACTGGGTTCCGGACGACGTCTCCACTGTTACTGTGGAGGTCCCTGGGTTCGATCCTATAAAAGATGTTCCAATAAGTTAGGTCATTCTAATATTTTGCATATATGTTTAAAATAAATCATAAACTCATCGTGTCAGCGTCTATGATTTGCGCTGTTCTCATTTCGGCAAATGCATGTGGTTTGCAGTTCACAGAAGGAAGCAGTGAATCCAAAGACGAAAAAGAAAAAAATAAAGAAAAAGAAGATGCTACTCTTCCAATAAGCACCGAGGCTGTGTATCTCCCCGGGGATACGCAGCTCAAGATCAAGAGCTTGGAACGAACGGATGAGGATACTGCTATCCTCAAGTTCCAGATTACGAACAACTCAGACGAAGAGATTAATATTTACCACTCTCTCAGGGAGGCATTCCCGGACAGCGAAAACGTTTCGGGTTTCTCGTTGATCGACGTCAACGCAAAAGAAGCATACTATCCGATCCGCTCCGAAAAAGAAGAGGAATACGGGGACAAACCCTGCTACTGTTCGGATTTCTACGAGGACGTTGACCTCACCAAGCTCAAACCGGGGGAAACCCGTGACCTGTGGGCTGGTTATCCAGAACCTCCCAAGGAACTCGACACAGTCTCCGTAGCTACCCCAATCACCGCACCCATCCACGACGTCCCGATCACAGACGGGGACAGTGACCCGCCGAAAAAGCTTCCGGACGATCCGGATGAACCCATCATCCGTTCTCTCCACAGCAAACAGGAGAACGAGGAAACCGGCACCACCCGTAACGAGAGCGGCGATGAGATAAACGTCGCCCTCTCCTCGGATGTCCTGTTCGAGGTCGACGAATCCGAACTCACCAGCGAAGCGAACGAGATCCTCGAGGACACAGCCGAAGAGATCGACAACTCCGGAGTTGAGAAGGTCGAAATCGATGGTTATACGGACGACACCGGCAGTGACTCCATCAACGATCCACTGTCTAAGGAACGCGCCAAAGCGGTGGCCGAACGCCTCACCGAATTGATCGACCGGGACGACATCAATTACGACACCCAGGGCCACGGTTCCGACGACCCGGTGGCGGACAACAGCAGCGAGGAAGGACGCGCGAAGAACCGCCGCACCACTGTCTCCTACTCCGCTGACCAATCGAACGACGAGCAGGAGAGCGAAAACGGCTCCAACGACTCTTCTGACCCCGCCGACGATGACACGATTCTGGGCGAAGCCGGACCCGATGACCAAGACGAGGACACCGAGAACCTCGAGGTCGCGGTCAACGCAGTCCAGCGTTCATCTAGTGGCGGACTCACCTCCCTGACCTACACCATCACTAACAACGGCAATGAGGAAGCCGATCCGATCTACCACTTCCTGAAGTCGGGTATTTTCAACTGCGGTCAGGCCTCGGATTCCCGGCTCGACGGGATCCAACTCATCGATGAGAAGACCAACACCAAGTACAAAACACTGACCAAGTCGAACGAGGACTGCCTCGCCCCGAAAGGCAACGGGGACGCTGCCGACATCGCCGCCGGCGAGTCCCGCACGGTCTGGAGCTCCTACTGGACCGAGGACGAGACGTCAAAAGTCACCGTAGACATCCCAGGGTTCGAACCCGTGAAGAACGTTCCCGTCTCCTGAACCACGGATAATCCCCCCGACCGAAGGAGTAGACCGGTGAACATCCGCCGCTTTATCCCGAGACGCAGGCGGCCGAAGTCCGACCGAGGCGCCCCACTCATCGAAACCGCGACGGCGCTGGTCTTCGTTTCGGTTCTGATCGGAACGATCGCCGCCCTCCAGCCGGGCAATGTCCTCCACGACGGCGTCCGGAAAGCCATCTGCCTCGTCGAAGGCCCCGAATGCGACAGCAAGTCCTGGGTGGAGGTAGAAGACACGGATCCGCCCCAGCGGCGGCCCGTCACCTTCGGTGATGTCCCCGAGGGCAGTGTCAAGAACGAGGAGAACAGGAAGCTCGGGAAGGAGATGGCCGCCGAACGGGGCTGGACGGGCAAACAGTGGAAGTGCCTCGACAACCTGTGGCAGCGGGAGAGCGGTTGGGACCACACTGCCATCAACCCCAGCTCCCAGGCTGCCGGAATCCCCCAGCTCCTTCCCAGCGCCGGCCACAATCCGCCTCCCGACTACTACAAGAACCCTGCGACTCAGATCCAGTGGGGGTTGGACTACATCGCCGAACGCCCCAACTACGGGACCCCCTGTAAAGCGTGGGAGTTCTGGCAGAATCCCTCCGGAGGTCCGAGCAACGCCAGTACCCACTGGTACTGAACACAGGCAAGTGAGCTGTTGCCCCTGACCAGATACCGACTCGCCCTTTCCTGGAGAAGAGCCGAGCTGACCGCAAACCTCCATACACGCCACTGACTCCCGGTTCTCACACCGGGATCCTCGTTGTGTTTCCGCACCACGCCTATGTACGGCCAGCGGGTTCCCGTGTGCCGCCCTTGAACTCTCCTTATTCGAAGACAACAACCAGGGAGGTTCGGTTGGCGGTCAAACAGCGGTTGATCCTGTGCCCAACGGCGGCGGTCCGCTTTCCCAGACCGGAACACACCGCCCAGTACGGAAGCGGTATGTTCCTATGTGGCCACTGCGGTTCATTCCGGAAAACGACCGCTGGAGCATACGGAACCACCGATCCTGACACGAGGTAATACCCCCACATGCGAAAACTCGCCGAAACCAGTGGTTTTCCGCTGCTGGCACTTACCGTGGCGCTTGTCACCGGAACCACCGGATGCGCAACCTTCTCCTCTGACTCGGGTTCCGACCAGGAAGAGGGGAAAGACGCGGACGGCTCCTCGGACGGACGGGAGAAACCCGCCTCCAGCATCACCAACCAGCCGCTGACCGAGCATCCGCAAAGCTCGGAAACGGAGCTTTCCCTGTACCGCCTCGGTGAAGAGCACCTGGTGGCGGCGTTCGAGGTGACGAACACGAGTTCGGAGAACATTTCCGTCTGGGGCGATCTCGACTGGGGCTTCAAGGGCGGAGGGGACTTCGTGACGGAGGCGTTCTCCGGGATCGGGTGGATCGACGAGGCCAACCAAGCTCTGCAGATGCCTTACCGGCGGCCCGAAGGCAGATGTCTGTGCACCGAAACCGAAGACTCCCTCGCCCAGCGGATCGGTGCTGGTGACAGCAAGACGTTCGCCGCCGTCATGTCGGCGCCTCCGTCCGATGTGTCGGAGGTTTCCGTGATCACCTCCTCCACGTCGCCTTTCGTCAGTGTTCCCATCAGCGAGGAGAAACCCGACCTCGACAGCCTGGGTCTCCCCCATCCGGATGACGCTTCCCAAGCCAAACCCCAGGCGTGGGAGATGGTCGCCTCCAGCGCCTCCGAGGACGGGAGCGACGAGGTGGTTGAAGACTCCGAAACCACGAACATCAACTTGTCTACGGACGTGTTGTTCGATGTGAACAAGTCGGAGATCACCAGCGAGGCATCCGAGGTTCTGGAGCGCAGCGCCAAGCAGGTCGAGGAGTCCAGCGTTTCCCAGGTCCGTATCGAGGGCCACACGGATGACACGGGCAGCGACGAGATCAACGAACCGCTGTCGGAGGAGCGGGCGGAATCGGTCCGGGATGAGCTGGAGGAGCTCGTCGACCGGGACGTCTCCTACGAGACCGAAGGGTTCGGGTCTCGCGAACCGCTCTATGACGGGACGAGTGAGAAGGCCAGGGAACGCAACCGGCGCGTCTCTGTGATCATCCCGAAGGACGAGGAAGGCACGGCCCCGAAGGAGCGGCCCGACGATTCCTCCACCGCGGGAGGATCGAGCGACAACAGTTCTGGTGGGGAACAGCCCGCGGGACGTCCCGCTACGGAAGCCTCCAGCCATCTGGCGCAGGAAGTCATTGACGACCAGGTCGACTACGATCTTCAAATGACCGGTTTGCACCGCGTCAACAGTAACGGCGCTCTACTCACCTACACGATCACCAACAACAGTGAGAAGGACAAGAGCCCGTGGGGAGCCCTGAGATCCGAGAAGTTCTCCGAAACATGGGGAATGCCCGTGGATGGTGTGAAGATTGTCGATCCCGTGACCGACCGTCGTTACCGCACCGCCTACGTACTGGGTCCGGATAAGGGAACGAGGAACTGTCCCTGCAGCCAGACCAACTCGATCAGCAGTATCGATGTCGGGGCCAGCAAGGAGTTCTACAACTTCATCTTCCTTCCGGAGGACGTGTCCGTGGTGAACATCAAGGCAGGGCTCTTCCCCGTGATGGAGAACCTCACCGTCGAGTAGCGACGTTCTTCTTCTATGAGGGCCACTCCCACAGCCAATGCAAGTCGGGTGAGGGTGGTGAAGCACCTGACCACATACGGGTGGCGATACCTGTACCTGCTACATCTTCCCCGACATTCCACTGACTGATCTCCAAGAACGTCCAAGGGAACCAGATACCCACTGAGCGCTGCGATCCGCTCAGCGTACTTCAACATGCCCGATCGCTTTGGTGCACGAACCGCTTCTCCTGCCTTGGGAACTACCAGGCGTCTGCCATGACGCGATCCGACGTGTGTTCCTCCCACCTGAAGACCGGGCAGAACCGCCTAACTGAGTAGTTGTTGAGGGTCGATCTTTCTTGGCCTTGGACAGTGCGACGCTACACGGTTTTACCCTGGACTACAAATCAGATCGAGAAATATCAAAAGTTTTTTCTTTCCCGTTCTGCGAGCCGCTTACTTCTCGCACTCAAAGCAAAAAGCATCATAAATTCTAGAAACTCCTCAAAAGAGGAGTACAATTTTTCCTCTCTCTCTGTATCTTCACCAAACCTATAAACTGCGCCATCTTCTTTGAAGAACCATACTATATATCCTTGATGTTCAGAAAAAAAGAATTTTTCACGAACACTGAAATCACATTCAAAAGTTAGCTCATGTGCAGTTTCCGAAGAATTTATACACGCCAAATAGGAAATATCTATAGGAAAATCGACCGGTCCAGAAAACTCCATTCTTGATTTTAGAAAATAAATATAAGAATAAGGAGGATGTATTTCACCTTTCCTGAAAGGCAGATTATTTATATCATCCGTCGAATAATCCAAATGCTTGTTCGATGGATGATAAATCAAACTCATCGATTTCATTTTTTCTATCAGAAAATCAATATTTTCTTCTGTCATATTGTCACCTCAAATAATCTGGAATGTCATCTTTATACCAATCCCTATTGTCATATTCTTCTACATCAGGGTCGATATATCCCTTCGAGGTATCTTTATATGTTCTATTTTTCTTCCCCCAGGAAACATGCAAGTCAACATTCGGATATTTTTCCTCAAATTGAGATATAACACTCCTGCAAGAAGAACATGGAGGCCTTTCTGTATATATTTCTAATTTTCCTTTTGCGTCGCTTGACAAATCTTGGCTTAAGTCTTCTAGTGCCTTAACTTCTGAGTCCCAAGGAGCGCTGTGCCCCCCATCCTCAGATCTGGCAGAGAACTCTCTTTCGCTGTCATTAGGCACTGGTGAAGTTCCATCAGGAGAATTTTTCTTTCCACTGACGCCGATCTTTTGCCCTTCTCCCATTCCATCTATGTCGTAATCGACAATCGCAGTGTTTTTTCCTTTTCCTATATTCTTTTTTTCTCTTACATTTTTTGTCCCATTTTTGTTTGCAGAATAGCAATTATTTTCATTGTGTACGAGGACGTCTTGGTTTCCCGCGCCCACATAGTAGGTGTGCAGGCCCTCGACAGTGAGGTTGTGGACCGGCTGGTCGCTGGCGGTGCGGTGGTTGAGCGCCTGCACCTGCACCCAGGTGCCGCTGGAGGTACGCAACCACGTACCCACCCGCAGCTCGCCCGCCTCAACCCACTCACCGGCCCGAGGCGCCCAGAACGGATGCTCCTGGGTCGCCGTCAGCGTCTGGCTGCCGCCGTCCCCGTCCTGGACCGCGACATCGACCAGCTGCTTGTCCCCGGCCGAGGAGATCGTGTCCGTGACCCGACGCGGACCCTCCTCACCAGTGCGGGGATCAAACGCCCACACCGCATCACCCGCCTCGACCTCACTGATGTCCACCCGGGAACCGTCAGCCAACACCACCGGCGTGGCAGGCAGGAAACTGTTACTGGAACAACTCGCCCCCGACTCGTCGCTGTCGTTGTTGTCCTCGCGCTGGTCCTCCTTGCCCGTGTCCGTGTCGTTGTTCGTGTCGCCTTCTGCTCGCTGGTAACCCTCGGGATCGGAGGTGTCTGGTGTGTTTCCGGATCCCTCGGGGGTCTTTCCCCCTTTCCCGGCGATCTTCAGGAACCCTTTCGACCCGCCTGACAGGAACAAGGAGGCGTAGTTGTAGCTCGTGCGCTGGGCGGCAGCTACCGGATCACCGTTTTTGAACTTCTCCCGGGCCTTGTGGTCGATGAGCATGCCCCCCGGGCTGTAGGGAGCGTCCCAGAACAGGTGTTTGTTGATCTTCGCGCTGGCGCTGAAATGCCCGTCGATCTTCTCTCCGAGATCGCCGTGCAGGACCTTCGCGACATCTCCCCGCGTAGCGTCGATGATGTTCTTCTGGACATCGTCGGCTATTGATTTCCCGGACTCCCGCATGGTTCCGGCCGGGTCAGTCGCGAGTTGCCAGCCAGCCTCCAGATCCTCACCTGCCCGGTTCTTCAGGGCACCCATGCCGCTCTTGGTGTTCTCCCACCAGAGGCCCGGCATGTCCTTGATATCCGGAATAGGAGGGGGTCTGCGGGGCTTCCTCTCCACATCGGGGGCCTTGGGAGTGGCTGCCATGTGGGCAAAAACCACCCCTTGGGGAGTGTTGAGGAACTCCTCCTGGCTCACCTGACCGTCCCGGGCGGCGTCCTCCAGGGTGTAGGGGTTTCCGTCAGGCGTTGTCGCCACCTCGAAAGGCCCCGAGTCCTCGAGGTCGGGAGTGTTCCCGTCATCCTGCGGTGTCCCCGACGCCGGTGAGGAGGATCCGCCGTCGCCGGACGAGGCCTGCGAGCCGGAGGACGAGGAGCCGTCCTCCTCTGGCGCGTCGTGCTGGCCCTCGTCGGCAGTTCCCGCCTGGGTGATCGAGGAGACCGCACCACCGACGAGATCGCTGATACGCGTCAGCAGACTGCTGCTCAGCAGGAGGCTGGCGATGGAGGCGACCAGAACGAGCACGGCCGCGTACTCGATGAACTGGGCACCGCGTTCGGGATCGTGGAGTGTACGTAACACGGGGGGCACCACACGAAGAAAAAAGGGGGCGGGCAAAGAAAGGAGAACAGTCACCGCGGCAGGTACGGCGGTGGTGTGCTCAACTCGCTGTGCGACGCGCCAGATACTGCCGGGACTCCGGCCTCAGGACGCAGTACAGGATGATCGCGGGAATGACCAGCTGGGGAATGGCCCGCGCGCTGCCTCCGAGTAGGGAGAACAGGCTCACTACGATGGCCAGCCCGGTGTAGGCGCTGATTCCCCACAGCATCCAGGGTTTGGGTTGGGAAATGAGCAACGCGAATGTCAGGGACACCAGCGTGTGTCCCATATAGACCCAGAATCCCGCCACCAGGCCTGGGTAGGGCGCCTGCAAACTCAACAGCGTGTAGTAGGCCATCACCCCCAGAGCCGCGGTGACGAAGAACAACACCCGCGCCAGGCGCAACGCGGTGGGCACACGCTGAGACATCAGATTCCTACTTTCTCCACGTTCACTCATCACAGCGACACACCGCGACAAAAACGGTGCCGAGCACGGTCAGGCTATTCCGCACCACCGACACCACTATCGGCACAGCAACAGTGCACCTGTCCTGCCGGAGAACACTTCCCCGCCGCCGCGTCACTCCCTGGACAGGAAAGGACGCAAATAAGCCCGGCACATTTTTTCGCACTACGAAAACCGCGGTGTTCGCGTTTTCCACCCCGGTCCTATCACCCGTCACGACACCGCATCCCGGCGGGCCTCCCCGGAAGAGGACCCGGTGTTCGCATGACGAAAAGCCCCAGACCAGTGGCGCACAACAAACCCGAACCGGCCGCAGAGAACCGGGCATGACCAGCGAACTCTCTCGTGCGCAGGGAAACCATACATTGGCGCTGCAGCACCGACCCGGCAAGGGTAACGAAACCACCACACGCCGAAAACGGCAGGGGGCGCCGTGGCCGAACCCGGCCACAACGAACCCGTATGCGTATCCGACGGCTGTCCATGCCCTGGCGGCATTCTCATTGCCGGGCGTGTGGTGAGAAAGGAGTGATCGGGGCCAGGTTAAGGAAACGAACGAAGACGCTGTGGGAGAACCAGCGGACACTCTCTGCCATAGCATGACGGTCTTTGCGCTGCTGGCGGTTTCTTCCCTGTCAGGACCTTGTCGTTGGGTGGGAGTGGTTCTTCTCTCCCAAAAGCGCCGCCGTATCCCGCAGTGATGTACAACCAGCACAGGTGTGGAACGCCTGTGCTTGGACCTGTACCGCCGCACATTGTCGCGACTCCCTGCCGAAAGCTCGGGGTGCGGCGCCGCTTACCCCAGGTCTGCTACGAACGTCCCGCGTTGGGGCAGCGTCACCACCCATCCCTCTTCGCGTAGCAGCGCTACCGCACGCCGCGCGGTTTCGCGCGCAACCCCATGGTGAGCCACCAACTCCGACTCCGAGGGGATCGCATCGCGCGGATTGAGTTCCCCTGCCTTGATCTGGTCACGGATAGCCCGTGCGACCTGCTGGTACAGCGGCATCGGATCGAAGTGGTCGACTGTCATAAGTGGGACGTTAGCCACCAAGCAGACGCGCAGCATATGGCAAACGTGGTAGACGACCCAGACAAGGCAGATGTATGGTTAGGACTTGACTCGCACAACGAAGTCCCCGCGACCGCTGGCACCGGTCCGGGGACATGGCCCCTGATTGAACAGGAATCAGAGACATGCACATTCTAATAGCCCTGGTCTGTCTGGTTTCGCGCCTCATCCGGCCTGCGCGTGGGGTGCACGCGCGTCCTATGACCGCCGACCGTGACGTTCCCGTCCCTTCCCGCACCGCCCGCACGTCCCATGCCGCACACGCACAGGAACGCACCCCACGCCAAAGCGTGCTCCCGCCCGGGGAAGACCCCGAAGCGCTGCACCTGGAGGTCGCGATGGTGCGGCCCTACTACCGGGCGCTGGAGAGACAGCGCGCATGGCATCAGGAACGCGACCGAGCGGATCGCGTGGACCGTGACCGGTTGGGCGTCGCCGTTCTGCACGACATCGCCCGGCACACGCGACGCGAGGGGGTGGCCGCATGAGCCTGGAAGCTGTCCCCAGTGAGAAGTACCAGTGTCGCGAACGCCGCCCGGGAAGTGAGAGCTTTCGGCTCGCCTGTGTGCTCACGACCGGGCACCCGGGCCACCACCGGGACGCCACCGGCGGCCACTGGCCCCGGGAGGTGGTGACACAGGCGGACTACGCGGACCTGCTCTACGACCACCTGTCCGAGCTGCTGCGTTCCCGCCGCGTCGACCCCGCCGACGCGGCCTTCACCGAACTCGACCGGTGGCTGCGCGATGGTGGGGCCCCGCCCACACCGTGGCAGCACTGACAACCAGCTCTCTCCCCCGCCAGGGCTCCGCTCCCCCGACATTCCGGCGCGCGGAGCCCTTCGTCACGGTCCGAGCCGGCCCGAACCGGGAGACTGTTCGAGCCCGGTCTTTTCCGGGACTCGGGTTGTCCGGTCGGGGCGGCGATACCGGTCCTTCACCCGCACGGGTAGTCGGTGTAGTCGAACAGCGGGATGTCGTGCCATTCCTCGCCCTCGAAGTAGCAGAGCCGGCCCGGGGTGAAGTCGGGCGGCGCCTCGACCGTGTGGCCCCACAGCTCGGGCGGGGTTCGGTATTTCACGAACCGGCCGACCGTCCCGTCGTCGTTGCGCCGCCCCTCCGGTTCCGGGGGAACGTCGGCGATCGTCACCGAGAATTCCTCGTCGGGGTTCTCGGGTGTCAGGGTGGCGAGCTGTGCGGGTTCCGCCGCGGTGAAGGTCTCGTAGCCCTCCTCGGGGCTTTCGCCGTCCTCTCCGCGGCCGTCACCGCCCTCCGTCGGGACGAGCACCCGGATGTCGTGCGAGTGCAGCAGGTATCCGCCCGTGTCTCCCAGGTACTCCGCCTGGCCGGTGAACGTCACACCGGTGCCCTCACGCTGCGCCCCGTCGAACGTGATCCGGAAACGCGTCTCCCACTCGGTGGCGTCCATCGCGTCCTCCGTTCCCGCGCCCCGGGTGGCGAGTTCGACCGTGTCGTTCGCGGCGGCTTCGGTGACCACACCGCCGATGTCGAGGTCGGGTTGCTCGCCCTCCCCCAGGGGCGTGGGCCCACCGTATGGCGTCTCCCCGTCCGTACCGCTCGGTCCGGGGGTTTCCGCCGCGTTGTCGTCGGCCCCGTCGTCGGACTCCACACATCCGGTCAGCACCAGAAGGGCAACCGTGGCCACGGCGCCCGCCGTTCTCACTGTCATGTCGCGCAACGCTCCCGTACACCACGGTTGATGACCGCTCCCAGGGCCCACCCGGTGAGAGCCCCGGCCACGGTGGCGAGCTCACGCATCGTCCAGAACAGGTAGTTGGGCCCGTCGCTGGCGATGAGAAAAACGGTGTCCTGCAGCAGGACGAAGACCGGAACCGTGAGGACGGCCAGCAGGTGCCGGCGGGCGAACGGGTCCCACTGGCGGCCGTGCAGCAGGGACGCCACCAGAGCGACGGCCAGGAGCAGGAGGAACTTCGTCGGCATCACCCAGGAGAGCGTCCCCCACATGGACTGCAGTGTCTCCAGGCTCGCGAGGTTGATCATGATGCGGCGCCCCGCGACCGCGCCGAGCATCCACAGTGCCAGCGCCGCGACACACGCGCGGGTGACAGCCATACCGCCTCCTGCTTCGTTTCCTCCCACGGGTTCCTGCCGAGTGGCGCCACGACCGGTCAGGCGACGCGGACGCTGCCGAGGATCTCCTTCTGCCGGGACTCGTCGACAGCGTCGTCGAGAACAACCAGCCGGAAGGCCATCCCCTCGTCCTTCTCGGTGATCAGCGCGATGTCGGTGACGTACTGGAAATCGGCGTAACCGTCCGGTGGGAGTTCGATCTCGTAGTCGTTGCGTGCGGCGCTGCGCGCTCCCGGGACCTCCGCGTCCTGGCCGGTGTCCATGTCCCGGACGGTGTTTCCGATGGGGACCTCACCCGCGAGGTCGGACGTGATCTCCGTCGCCTCCGACTCGGAACCCACGCCCTCGACCGGGATAATCCCGGCGATCGCGACGGTGGAGCCCCCGTCGTCGAGCTTCTCGTGGGAGTGTTCCAGTTCCTCCTGCCCCTCCGAGGAGGGTTCCCAGTCCTCGGGAACGGCGAAGTTCACAGCGTCAGCGTCGATCTCCTGGTAGCCCTGGGGGACATCGGCGGAGTCCGCGGAGTCCGACTCCTCGGCCGCGTTCCCGTCCTTCCCGGCTTCGTCGTCGCCGCCGAACAGTCCGCAACCGGTGAGGAGGATCCCGAGGGGGAGGACGGCGAACCAGGGGGTTCTCCTGGTTGTGGCTGTGCTGTTCGTCCGCGCGGCCGCAGGGGGGCGCATATCACTCACCAACGCAATCGTCGTAGGAGATGTACTCGCGTTCGCCCTCGCTGGGGGACCCCAGGTACTCGGCGTCCTTGATCTCTGTGTCCTCGCTGTGGCTCGTGTACGTGTACCCGAGGGAGACGCCGAGCTTCACCTGCAGCCCGATCTCTTCCTGGGTGACGCTCTGGTCGTAGGTGGCTTTGCTGCTGTTGCCCTCGTTGAAGAGGAGCTCCTGGAACGGGTCGGCGCCCTCCGGGAGCTCGTCGGGAGCCATATCGTCCCATGTGATCGGTAGCGCCTTGCCGCCAGGTGCCGCCCCCAGCCACTCCTCGGCGATCTGCCGCTGCTCCTCCCCCTCGATCGGCAGCTGGGTGGTGATGATCTCGGTGTCACCGGTCCCGCTCTTCGTGGTCTGGGTGATGGTGATGTCGGTGATGTTTCCGTCCTCGTCCCGGGTCACCTTCATCGCCCCCTGGCGCCCCTTGCTAGCGGTGACCTCGTCAACCGCCCAGTCAGCCCCCACGGAGGCCTCGCCGCCGAGGTTGTAGATACTCGACTCGCTGCCGTCAGCGTGCGTTTCGGTGGCCATACTCCCGCTGATGCCGACAGCAGCGTCAACTCCCGGGTCGAAGTTCACCTGCCAGTCCCCCGTTTCCCCGTCCTGCTGCCCGGAGGAACCGGAGTTGTCGTCGCCGCCCGAGTTATCCGAGTTTCCGGAATCCTGGCCGTTCCCGGAGTCGTTCGATCCGTTGTTGTTCCCGGAGTTGTTCTGGCCGCGGCCCGAGTTCCCTATGCTCAGGCCGGCGTCGCCGTGGGCGCCGATGTCCACCTGGTGCTCGGAACGGACGGAGTCGGGTTCGGGAAGGTCGCCGCCGTCGGCCCAGGACTCGAAATTGTCGAAGTCGAACTTGGACACGTCCTCTTTGGCTTTCTCCCGTATCCGTTCCTCGAACTTGTCCGCTTCCGCGGTGCTGTCGAAATCCCACGAAGCCGACTGGGGGTTACTGTACTCCGCGTCCGCGCCGGCTTCGGCCTCCAACTGGACCGGGCCTCCTCCAGCGTCGACGCCGATGCCGACACCGCCGCCCAGCGCTGACTGGTCTATCGCGGTGAAGCGCACGCTGTCGTCGTTGAACTCCTCGCGTACGAAGGATGTCCCGCTCGTACCGTCCAGAACGACGCTCGCCGTGTGGGTGCTTCCGTCACCTTCCCGGCTGACCATGCAGCGTTCGGGCTCGTAGTACTCGTCGGAGCGGAACTCGGGGTCGCACTCGGACTCGTCACCGCCGACCGAGAACATCTGGCACAACGCCCGCCCCACCGGTTCCTTGATGACCGAAGGGGACAGCATGAACGTCAACGTGGCGAGAACAACGGAAGCGAGGACGATGAGGGCGGACCATTCCACAACATGGCCACCGCTATCGCCCCGGTAGCGCGCGTGGGGGAACATAGAAGACCGTTTTCCATGGGGGAATTCCATTTTTCTGTCGCAGGTGCACCAGTGGTTCGATGCTAGACAGCCGCCCATGGAAAAAGTAGAGCCGTGCGCCCCCAATTCTCGCTGGGACCATAGGCCCAAAATTTCTGTTGAATATGTTTCGTTCTTACAGAACTGTCAGGTTCTCGGGCGATGGGACACGGCAACAGAAGAACGGGGACGGAGCGGCTTCTCCACCGCCCCGCTCACAGAGGGGCGGGGTTCCGAAAGCCCCAACACGGCGGCCATCCCGAACACCGGCGAAGGGTGGCGGGGGTTCGGGAACCGGCACCCGCGCGGGGGCGGCCCCCGTCCTGCCGCACGGGCCCAGTCGTTACCGCGTGGCCACGTTCCGTGCAGCTGGTTCGCTGGGCCCGCGCGCGAGGTTCGGGGCCCAGCGCGCTGTCCTGCCCGAACAGTGCTCTGACTCCGGTTTCCCACCGGACACGGATGGGAGGCGGCCGCCGCATCCCCCGAGACGCGGGGCTTCCCCTCCATACACCGAGGGAGCGGGGCGTCGTGCCCGATGGGCCGTGCCGGTTTCCGCCCAGCCGACTGACACGCTCCCGGGCGCGCCCGTGGCGGTCGCGCGGCCTCCACCACGGAGAAAGACCGACGGAAATTGATTCTTTTTCTACGGGCTTGTACTGTTTACCCAGATCCAATTCCGTAGGGAGTTACCGTTTTGCCTCTTCTTTCGCTTCGTTTTTCCACGAGAGCGGTGGCGGCCGTGTGCACCCTCACCCTCGCTCTCAGTGCATGCTCCGGAAATGATTCAGGACCGGGAGAGCAGGACGAGAAACCGGGAAGCGCGAAGACTCCCGACGATTTCACCGCGGTGGACTCCGGATCCCTCAGTTACGCCGCTCCCCAAGGCTGGGAGGAGGACCGGGAAGTCGTCGAGGGATGGACACGGTACATCGGTCCCCACAGTTCCGAGCCGGATGTCGCGGCGGCCGAGATATCCGACTACCAGGGGGCCGAGCTCGAGCAGCTCACCGCGGAAGAGGCGGCGAACTACATAGGTGAGGAGTTTCCCGCCGACGAGCAGGTGTCGGTCGAGGACTCTTCCACCACCTCCCTACCGGGAGCCGAGGAGGTGTACCGGATCGACTACGAGCACGAGTTCCGCCTGCCGGAGTTCGACAGGTACCACATCTCGGATTTCGGCATCAAAAGCGAGGACGGGACGGTCCTCGCGGTCCGCATCGGCGCGGTGACGGAGATGGTCGAGGACGGAACCTTCCAGGAACTGGAGAAGACGGTTCGGGTCACGCCCGAGTGACCGGGAGTGGCCCGGGGGCTCACTTCCTTCTTCCGCTCGTGGCGAGCCAGACGAGCAGCCCCCCGAATGCTCCCTCCAGCGGCCAGACCAGAACCGGCAGCAGGTCGCCGGCACCCGCCACCTGCTGGTTCTCACCGGAGTTCGACACCGCGCCGAGCACGACCATGATGACCGCCGTGGCCGCGCCCACCACGGCGCCCGATCCCACGATCCATGACCGCTCGCGCGTGTGCCGGGCCATGGTTCCGGCGATGAGCCCTCCCGTTATCGGGGCGAGCGCGTTGACAGCGCTGAATAGCAGGGTCCACCAGAAGTCCCCCTCGACCTGGGTGACGTCGATGCCGCTGCCGGACATGATCCCGATCTTGGCGATGTTGATGACACCGAGCAGGACAATGGTGACGGGAACTCCGACCAGGATTCCTATGTATCTCACTGTGGTTCACACTTCCGCGTAGAGCATGGACAACGGTGCCGCGGGGCTGATCAGCACTCGTACTCCTGCCACTGGGGGTCATCCGCCGCGTTGTCCCGGTAGTAGAACCCCGTGAGGTCCGACTCGGTGTTGCTGCTGTTGACACCGAATCCGGTTCCGGCCTTCTTCAGGGAGGTATCCACTCCCTCCTCGCTTTCCAGGTCGTAGGTCGAGTACGTCTGGTGCCCGTTCTCCGCCACTTTCTCGGAAAAGTCGATCGCGTCGTCCGCCAGCTCCGACTTGTCGGTCCAGTGCTTCGCCGCGGGTAGCGCCGCGAAACCGGTACTCGTATCGAAGAGCTTGTTGTAAGCCTCGAGGTTCTCGTCCTTGGTCAGGTCGAGGCTGTAGGTGTGCTGCGCACGTTTCCTCCCCTTCTCGCTGTACTCCAGACTCTTGTTGTCCATGTCCGGAGCGGCGGGGTTCCCACTCAGCACCTGACCGAAGCCCCCCTCATAACGGACCTCGAAATCCATCCGCTGCGGGTTCCCCTCCGAGTCGAACTTCGTGCGCTGCACGATCCTTCCACCGCCCCCGGCGGACACCCCCGCCTGCGCCTCCGCCGGCAGGAGGTCCCCGAAGTCGAAACCCGCCTTCGCCTTCATGTCGCCGTCGACCCGGAACCACATCTCGTGGGTCCGGTTGAACTCGTCGTCGATCTTCACCGAGTTCCGGTGGGTCGCCTCCAGGTGTCCTTCCAGGAGGGCGCTGGCGCCCGGTTTCTTCTCCCCGCTCTCGGTTCCCGGCGGCGGCCCGGAACCGGAGCTGCTACCGAGATCCGCCGAGTAGCTCATATCAACGGCGGCTTTGGCGTTGATATCGAGCGTGACCGAGTCAGGGGTCAGACGCTCGTACTTCGCGTTCACCTTCTCGGTGTCGCCACCGGTGACCTTGGACCACGCCCATTCGAGCCCATGGGACACATTTGTTATCGCACTGTCCACGGCGGGAGTGACTATTCCGCCGGTGGCCGCGGACCAGCGCTTGAAACCCGACCCCCGCTTCGTCTCCCGGGTATCGCTCGCCTTGTCCCACGCGTCCTTGCCCTCGTACTCGTAGTTGTACTGTCCGCTGATACCTCCCTGGACGAAAGCGTCCCACTGGGGTTTGTTGGACTGCATTTGTTTGAGTTTCTGCGCGTTCGACACGTCCAATCCCACCGAGGTCATGCTGCGCGTGCTGTACACGGCTTTCTTCTCTCCCGTCGCCGGTTGCGTCTGGTAGGTGACGAAGTCCTGCCCACCCTGCTCCACACGCACGTTACGGAAGGCGCCGTTGATCGACTCGGTGCGTATGAGCATCTGGTTCGCGCAGAGCACGTTCTCCGGAGGGGGCTTCCCGGAGTCATCGCTGTCCGCACTGTTTCCACCACCGCAGTCGCTCTCGTCCTCATCAGCGGAGAACAGCTGGCACACGGCCGATTCGAGCGGCTCCGTGAACGAGGCCGGAGCGAGAACCAGTGTGAGCGACACGAGAACAGCAGCCGCGAGAACAGAGAGAACCGACCATTCAACGAGCTGACCGCCGGTGTCATCGCTCCGACGCTGCCCAAAACGCATGATGACCACTTCTATGGGGGGTAATTCCAACGTGCCGGTTGAGTCGACAAGGATCCCCTCGTCAACACACCGTGGATCTCCTTCAAGGACAGGAGCGAAGCCGTTCCCGAAAGGACACGGAACAGCCGGAGTCGCGAGCCGACGCCGCAGGAACGGGAATGGGAGAGTTCCCTCTATGAACAGGGGTGGATCAAATACCGCAGGGAAAAGAGATTCGCTCCGTTCCGGCGCCCGAAAACAACAGCCCGTGTCCGGCTCAAAAGCAGCCGGATCGGCTGTTATCCCGAGGGTCCGCTCCGCTCCGGTTTCCTAGCGCTGACGGATACCCTCGTCTCGTGGTTCGCGCCGGATGAGGTTCCCACTGCGGCTCCTCGGGGTTTTCAACGCTTCCTGTCGCCTGGTTGATGCGACGGACAGTAGCGGCATGCGGTTCCCGGTTTCTCCGCTTTCATCCGATCCGGCGGTTACCTCACCGGGACGTCCTCGAACTCGCCGAACCCGCCGGCGTCCAACGTCAGCGAGGAGACGTCCTCGGCTGGGGCAGACAGGTACACCCACGCGCGGTTCGTGCTGTTCTCCCTGGTCACGTACGGATAGGAAACAGGGCCGAGGTAGTCGTGCCCCGTGGTCTCCTCCCCCACGGCGCGCTGTTGCCCCACCCGGACACCGCGGTAGGTCTCCCCGCTCTCGGGGTCGCGCGCGCTGAAGCTCCCGAACTCGGCCCCCGGGTAGTCCGTCCCGGTGAACGCGTCCGTGTCCTCGTCGATCTCGTCCGGGGACTTGCTGGTGACGCGGAAGTTGGCGACGAGGTAGGCACCGTCGCGGTAGAACGGCAGCACCCGCAGCGTGTACTCGTGTCCCCCTATCGTGGCGGTCTCGCTGGCGACAGCGTCCCCGTCCTCCGCACGGTACGTCGCGGGCTCGCCACCGTCCTGCGGCTCCACCGACGGGGTTTCCGTTTTTTCCGGCTCCCCGCCGGTTTCCCCCTCGGAGTCCTCGTCCGCCGCGTCCTGCGTGTCCTCCTCCGCGGAGGGACGCGGGTAGGAGACCTCCACCCGGCTGTTGCGCCGTTGCGCCTTGTTCTCCTGCGCGTCGTCCCCGGCGACGAGCGGTTCCTCGCTCCCACCGCCCTGCGCCTCGTACTGGTAGTCGTCGCCGAGCTCGTCGTTGAGGTAGTCGCGCACCGCCTGGGCACGTTGTTGGGAGAGTTCCTGCGCCCGGTCACTGTCCCTGTCGCCGCCAGTGTGCACGGTGACGCTCACGGTCGGACCGTCGGTGCCGGCGCGGCCGTCCACCTGTTGGGCGAGGGTGTCGAGTGTCGCCGCCGTACCCTCGGCGAGTTCCTCATCGTCCCCGGTGAACAGTTCGTCGGCGCTGACCGTGATGCGCTGCCGGCCGGCGGACGTGTCGTACTCGAGCGCACCGTCCTCGGAGATGGCGTACAGGTCCGTGGCGTACGTTCCCGGTTCGCCCGGCAGCGGTCCGGCCGTTACGGGCGGTTGCACCGTGTCCCCCGCGGCCACCTCCCCGTCGCCGGAGTCGTCGGACCCGTCCTCGTCCGCATCCTCCCCGGAGTCCGTGTCCTCCCCGGAGTTCTCTCCCCCGTTCTCCTCGTCCTCCTCGGGAGCGTCGGTGACGGGCACACCGGTGAACTCCCCGGTCGTTCCCGGAGTGAGGACAGTGAGTCGGCCCGTGTCGTCGGGCAGCGGCGGGAAGTGCGCTTCCAACCGGTACTCGGCGCCTCCCACGACCGTGTCCGGCAGTTCGCTCCCGAGGTGGCGCGGCGGCGCCTCGGCCCCGTCGCCCGCGTCCTCCGTCTCCTCGGGGGCCTCGCCGTCCTCCGAGCCGTCCTCGGGTTCCCCGTCGCCGTCCTCGGAACCGTCCTCGGAGTCCTCCGCGTTCTCTTCCTCTCCGGACCCGGCGTCGTAGTTGCTGTCCGGGAGCCGCTCGTACAGCCGCTGGCCGAGCGGGTCGAGCAGCCGTATCCCCTTCTCGAACGCGCCGCGCGCGGAGTGCTCGCCCTCCTGCAGCGGCGTCACGGTGTACTCCAGCACCGTGCGGTCCGCACGCCGCTCGACGGTGTCGACCTCCAGGGCCGCGCGGAACGACACACCGTCCCCGAACACCCCCTCCCGGAGGTACGGGCCGTCCGGTGCCTCGGTCGCAGGCTGGGGCTCCTCCTCGTCCCCGCCGTTCTCACCGTCGGGGCCGCAGCCGGACGCCAGCAGGACGGCGGTACTGACAAGGGCGAACGTTCGGAGGGTGAACAGGCTACGCATCTGGGGCGGCTCCCTCAGGAAGCGGGTTGCGGCAGGGTCCGGTCACGGTTGTTCCGCTGGTCGAACGGCGGGGGCGCTGGGTCACACGCATTCCTCGTAGTCCGTGGAGAACGTGCTCCCCTCAAGGTCGTAGCACGCGGCCACGCTGGGAATCGGTTTCTCCTCCTGCACCGGGTCCGGGTCACGGTAGACGAGCAGACCCTGTTTCGGAGCACCGGGCACGTGGAACCCGAACTCCTCCATTGTCTCCGATTCCTTCGCCTCGGCGTCGTACTCGAACTCCTCGGCCGGCTCCCACTGCTGCGTGCCGTCGGTGACGTAGAAGGCGTCCTGGTTCATGGTGACGGTGTTGGGCATGCCGCTGTACCCCAGCTGCCCACTCAACGTGGCCCCTTCCTCCGGTCCTTCCTGGACCCAGGTGAAGACCGCGTAGGTGGTGGAGAACTGGTCACTGTAGCTGAGTGTGAAGTGGGCGCCGTCGTACTCGTCGATCTCCACCTCGGCGCTGTGGGCGCCGTTCTCTGCGGAGGCGACAGCCTCCTCGGGAAGCCCGCCGTCACTTCCCGGCGAGGTCTCCCCGTTCCCGCCGTCACCGCCGTTGCCCCCGTTGTTCCGGTCGTCCGGGCCGCCCCCGTTGCCTCCCGCCGTCACCACCGAGGGCCAGGGGGCCGCACCCGTCACGTCGGCGACAGTCGCGGTGGCCGCGAGGAGGACCAGGACGCCGGCGCTCGCGCCCGCGGCCAGCGGCCAGCGGCGCCGGCGCGCGGGTTCGGGGACGCCTGCCTCCATGCCGGTCCAGATGGTGGCGAGCATCGCGCTCACGGCCGCTGTGAGGTCGCGGGGATCGGCGGAGGCGTCCCACAGGCCGTACACCGCGCGCAGCGCCTGTTCCGCGGTGGGACGCTGGGACGGCTCGGGGGACAGGGCCGCCGTCACCACCGGCGTTATCTCGTCCGGGAGGCCGGCAAGGTCGGGGGCGGTGTGCAGTACGCGGTAGGCCAGCACGTTCGCGGGCCCCGTGCCGAACGGTTCCCGGCCGGTAGCGGCGTAGGCGACCAGTGCTCCCCAGGAGAACACGTCGGATCTCTCCGTCAGTTCCCTGCCGCCGTACTGCTCCGGGCTCATCCATCCGGACGTGCCGACGACGTCTCCGGTCCTGGTGAGGTCACTGTCCCCGACCTCCCGCGCGATGCCGAAATCCACCATCACCGGGCCGTGCGGTGCCAGCAGCACGTTGCCGGGCTTCAGGTCCCGGTGGACGGCCTCGTGCGCGTGAACGGCGCTGAGGGCGTGGGCGAGGCCCGCCGCGAGCGCGAGGAGGTGCTCGCCCCGCAGCGGCCCGCGGGTGCGAACGTACTGCTGCAGGGTTGGTCCGGGAACGTAGTCCGTGGCCAGCCACGGCACGGCCGCCGCGGTGTCGGAGTCGCGCAGCACCGGGACGCAGGGGCTGCGCACCCGGCTCGCCAGGTCCGCCTCGCGGGCGAAGCGCGCGCGGGGCTCCGGTTGGGAGGCGAGTTCCTCACGGGCCGCTTTCACCGCGACGGTTCCTCCGTCGGCGCTCCTGCCGGCGAACACCGTTCCCATACCGCCGGCGGCGATCCGTCCGAGCAGCTTGAAGGGGCCGACGCTGCGGGGGTCGCCGTCCGACAACGCGGCGAAACGGGGGGATGTGGCGCTGTTCGGCATCGTGCGCGGTTCCTCCAGGGGGTGGGAGCGGGGGACCTATCCACATGCGGTGCCGTCGGGTCCCATCGGGAGGTCGTGCCAGTCGGGGCCCTCCGTGTAGCACACGTCCCCGAGGGTGCGGTCCTCCTCGGTGACGTCGTAGCCCCACAGCCTCTCGGGGGTGATGTAGTGCAGGTAGCGTACGTCGCCCTGCGGGTTCTCCTCGGGAACGCCGGTGACGGTGAGGGTGAAGTCCGCGGTGGGGGTGTCCGCGTCCAGCGTGGCCAGCACCTCCTCCTCCGCGGAGTTGTAGAAGTTCTTCCACTCCGGATCGTCGAGGTGCTGTATGTCCTCGCTGGTGCGGCGGAACTCCGTCACGACGAAGTCCCTGGTGTGCAGAGTGTAGCTGCCCTTGTCCCGCAGGTACTCGGCGGTCCCGTCGAAGACGATGTCGGAGCCCTCGCGCCGCGCCGCGGAGAAGACCATCCGCAACCGGGGTTCCCATTGCCCGCTGACCGCGTCGCCCTGCCCCAGGGCCTCGGAGGTGGCGAGCTCCAGGGTGTCCGGAGCCGTGTTCTCGGTGCGCACGGCACCGATCCCGAGGTCCTCCTCCGGGTCCCCGCCGCGGAGGTTGGCTCCGCCGTGTTCCAGCTCCCGCGGGCCGGGCTGGTCCGGTTCCGAGCCGCCGCCCCCGGAAGCGGTGGGACTGCCGCCGCCTCCGCCGCCGCCGTTGGTACCGCCACCGAACGGTCCCGCGTCCGTGGTGACGGCGGTGATCGCGGCGCCGGTTGCCACGACCAGGGCGAGGCCCGCCGCGCCCCAAGCGAGCAGGCGCGTGGTGCCTCGGCGTGTGCGCCGGGGCGGGGCGAGACTCTCCCACGCGGCGGTCGACGGTTCCGGTCGGCCGCCGGACCACCGCGCGTCCAACAGGCTCGGCAGCGTCCGGGTGGCTTCCGCCGGTGCGGTCTCGGGAACCCCGGTCCACACCTGCGTGACAGCCGACAGGGCCTCTCCCGCGCTGGGGCGTGCGGCCGGGTTCTTGGACAGCGCCGCGGAGACGACCGGCCGGAGCTGCTCCGGTAGCCCGTCCAGGTCGGGGGCTTCCCGCACGGTGCGGAACGCCACGGCCTCGGGGGAGCCGCTCCCGAAGGGGCGGCGGCCGGTGGCGGCGAAGGCGACCAGCCCGCCCCAAGCGAACACGTCCGACCGGGGGTCGGGGTCGGCCCCGTCGTACTGTTCGGGAGCGAGCCAGCCGGGTGTACCCATCAGTCCGCTGGTGCGGGTGATGGCGCTCTCCTCGGCGGCGCGCGCGATCCCGAAGTCCAGCACCTTGGGCCCGGACGGGGACAGGACCACGTTGCCGGGTTTGAGGTCGCGGTGGACGATGCCGGCCGCGTGCACCGCCTGCAGCGCCTCCGCCACTCCCGCTGCCAGGCCGAGGAGCGTGTCGCCCGCCAGCGGGCCGTACTCCCGAACGTTCCTGTTCAGGGTCGGCCCTGGTACGTACTCCGTCGTGAGCCAGGGACGCCGCGCCTCGGTGTCCGCCGCGACGAGGCCGGGGACGCAGGTGCCGGCCACACGGCGGAGCAGGTTCACCTCACGGCTGAACCGGGAGCGGAACTCCGCGTCCACGGCGTACTCCTGGTGGACGACCTTGACCGCTACCGGAGTGCCGTCGTTGTCCACCGCGGCGTACACGACGCCCATCCCGCCAGCGCCGAGCCTCCCGACGACGCGGAAGTCCCCCACGTACCGGGGGTCGTTGTCGCTGCGCGGCGCCACTCCCGGGGTGGGGAACCCGTCGGGTCCGTCGGCTGTTGTACTCACACGCGTGTCCCGGGGGGTGGGGAATGTTTCGGGGTTCGTCTCGTTGGGACGCCGTTTCCCCGTCTGTGGTTCCGTTCCGGGGTTGTCCGGGGACCTCTCCGTGTCCGGCGTCAGCCGCGGCGCGGGAGCGCGGTGAGGACGTCCACGGCCAGTTCCAGGTAGCCGATCACGGACGACAGCCGCATCCGGTCGGGGTCGACGGCACCGTGTGCCTCCAGATGGGGGTCGTTGGGTATGCGCAGGGCGTTGCGGCACCGGCGGGTGAGCTGTTCCTGGATGTCGTCCAGTTCGGAGGACTCCCCGGTTCCGGCCGGCGCCCGGGTGAGCGTGACCAGGGAGGTTTCGGCCAGGTGCGTGTACCCGAGGTCGCCGACCTCGTCCAGCACGTTCGCGGCGCTGACGGCTCCGTCCCGCGAGGGGGGCGTGGCGAGGACCAGCTGGTCGCTCCGGGCGAGGATCGCGGGCACGGCGGGCTGCATGACGTCGCTTCCGGCGTCGACGAGGTGCAGGGAGTAGAAACGTTCCGCGACCTCGGCGACCAGCTGGAAGTCGGCGGCGCTGAGTACCGCGGTGTCGAGTTCCCCGGCGTGGGAGGAGAGGAGGTCCAACCCGGTCGTGGCCTGGGCCGTGTAGGCGGCGAAGTCGGAGTAGCGCGTCACTTCCCCGGGGTTGTGCAGCAGTTCACCGAGTCCGCTCTGCGGCGGCGCCTGGGGCGGCATCCGGTCGCTGAGCGGGGGGTGTTGCGCGTCGGCGTCGAGAACGATGCCGCGGTCACCGCGTTGCTTCGTCAGTGCCGCGCCGAGGGCCAGCGCCGTGGTGGTCGCGCCCGCCCCCTCCTGGGTGCCGAGCACGGTGATCGCCTGGGGCGCGTCGGGGAGGGTCGCCCGCCGGACGGTGGCCTCCAGTTCCTGGCGGCGGAGTTCGATCCTGGACTCGCCCGGGTTGAGGTAGCCCCGGCTCATGGTGAACAGTGCCCGCCGCCACCCCCGTTTGGGAGCGGGCTTCTCCCGGTGGATGAGCGCGTCCGCGCTCAGTTCCGCGCTCGCTTCCGGGAGGGGGTGCGCACCGGGGGGCTCCGTGGCGGCGGGGGCTCCGGGCGTTTCGCCGGGGGCCGGGTCGCCGCTGCCGCGGTGCGGCGCTTCCCCGGTGACGTCGTCGTCCGGGTGGGGATCGGGAGACGGGGGGAGAGACACTGCGTGGTTTTCCTCGCGTCGACAGTCGAATTACAGCCTGTGGAGGAGCAGTTTACGTAGTCGGGCCGGCGGGGGCACGCTGCCGGTCCCGCCAAGGGCCTGGGAGCGCGCCCCCGCCGGGAACGCGCGCGTGCCCGCGCTCCCGGCGGGGAGGCGGGCACGCGGTCATGCTGTCACGCGGACGGGCCGGTTGTTTCCGGGCTACTTCTCCCAGCCGATGTCCTCGTAGTGGGTGGAGGCGAGACCGAACCCGCCCCAGTTGGCGAGCTCGGCGTCCACCGCGTAGTTGCCGGGGCGCTGGAAGAGCGGGGCCGCCATGCCGTGCTCCCACAGCGCGCGGTCGATCTCGTTGGCGATCTCGGCGTACTTCTCGGGGTCGGTTTCCTCGGCCAGCTCCTCGAACTTCGTGTTGATCTCGTCTGTGCTGGTGAAGGCGAGGTTGTTGCCCCAGACCGGGTCCCCGTTGTCGTCCTCACCGTGCGGTCCGGTGAAGTTCTCCGCGGAGTCCCCGGCATAGGGGTTGGTGCTCACGAGGGAGTAGGTCGCGATGTCGTACTTGCCGGGCCGGATGTAGTCGTCGAAGTAGCCGTTGTTGGGCACGCTCTCGATGTTGACCTTGATGCCGACCTTGTCGAGCTGGGTCTTGGCGATCTCGGCCTCGTCCTGGGCGGCCTGCAGGCCGGAGACGACGACCCAGTCGATCGCGAGCTTGTCGCCGTCCTCGTTGGTGCGGACGCTGTCCTCGTCCTCGCGGGTCCAGCCGGCCTCGTCCAGCATCTCGTTGGCCTTGTCGGGGTCGTACTCCCCGTAGCCCTCGCTGTTGTCCTGGTAGCCGGTCTGGCTGGAGCGCAGCATCCGGTTCGCCGTGGGGTCGCTCGGCCAGTCGATGGCATCCAGGGAGGCACCGGCCAGCTCGGAACGGTCGATGCCGTGGATCAGTGCGTTGCGCAGCTCGGGGTTCTCCAGGGTTGTGCCCTCACCGCCGTTGAGGGACAGCATCCGGAACGAGTTGTCGACCGCCTCCGTGATCCGCGCCCCGTCCTTGTCCTTCAGGCGCTCGTAGGCGCTGGCGTCGGTGACCAGGTGGAACCCGTCGATCTCCCCGTTGTCGAAGACCTTGGCCAGAGCGTCGTTCTCGTAGCCGTGGAAGATGATCTCGTCCAGCTTGGCCGGGTCGCCCCACCAGTCCCCGTTCTTGTTCACGGTGACGTTCTCGGCGGTGTCGTCGAACTCGACGTCGCCGAACGGCCCGGCGGTGACCGGGAAGTCCTTCTTGTAGCCCTCGTTGAACTTCTCCGGGTCCGTCATGTACTCCTTGGGGTACAGCGGGTCGAAGAGGCCGGGCCACTCGGCGTAGGGCGACTCGAATTCCAGCACGGCCTCGTACTCGTCGGAGCCTTCCTCGACCGACTCGATGAGATCGTAGCCGGTGCTGTCACCGACTTTGAACTCGTCGGCGTCGTCGCGGTGCTTGCCCACCGTCATGGCCTGGGCTTCGTAGTCCTCCCAGGTGATGGGTTCGCCGTTGGACCACTCGGCGTCCGGGTTCAGTTGCAGGGTGAGGGTGAGACCGTCGTCGCTGAGCTCGGCGGACTCGACGTAGTCCGGGTCGGGGCTGGCCTCGCCCGACTCGTCGAAGTCCATCATCACCGGCATGACGGAGGCGGCGATCTCGTGGACGTTGGCGAGGTTCCCGTCCGGGTGGAACATGTTGTACTGGGTGGGGTACTCGTTCAGTCCCCAGTTGAACGTGCCGCCGTCCTCGATGTTCTCGCGGTCGGTGGCGTTGATGTCCTTGGCGGCGATGTCGTCCAGGCTCTTCTCGCTGCCGCCGTCGTCGTCACCGCCACCGCACGCCGAGGCGGCCAGCGCCAGGGCCAGGAGCGGGGCGGTGAGTCGCACCGCGCGTGGGGTTCTCATTGGGCGTCTCCTCACTGTTTCCTGTCTCGTCGGGGGATCCGGGACGCGGTCGCGCCCGGGAGGTCACAGGACTGGCGACGCCGCCGCGTAGTGGCAGGCGGCTCCGTGGTCGGTGCTGCCACCGGACAGCGGCACCACCTCGGGTTCCGTGGTACGGCAGAGTTCGCGCTCGGACTCATCGAGGACAGCGAACTTCTGGCACCGGGTACGGAAGCTGCACCCCGAGGGCGGGGAGGCGGGGTTGGGGAGGTCCCCGCTCAGCACGATGTGTTCCCGCTGCCGTTCCCTGGCGGGGTCGGGCACCGGGACGGCCGACAGCAGCGCCTGGGTGTAGGGGTGTGCCGGGTTCTGGTAGATGGCGGACACCTCCCCCGCCTCGACGATCCTGCCGAGGTACATCACGGCCACCCGGTCCGCGATGTGCCGCACGACCGAGAGGTCGTGCGCGACGAACAGGTAGGACAGGCCCAGCCGGGTCTTCAGGTCCTCCAGCAGGTTGATCACCCCCGCCTGGATGGACACGTCCAGCGCGGACACCGGCTCGTCCAGGATCAGCAGTTTCGGTTCCAGCGCCAGGGCCCGGGCGATGCCGATGCGCTGGCGCTGCCCGCCGGAGAACTCCTGGGGGTAACGGGCGGCTTGTTCCGCGTCCAGCCCCACGAGGCGCAGCAGTTCCATGACGCGGGAACGGACGCGGTCAGCGGCGTAACCGTGGGTGCGCAGCGGTTCGGCGACGACGTCGAAGACGGGCATGCGCGGGTCGAGGGAGGATATGGGGTCCTGGAAGACCACCTGCACGTCCCGGCGGATGGCGAACCGCTCCTGGGCGCTGACCCTGCCGGCCTCCTTCCCGAGCACGACCACCCTGCCCGCCTGCGGTTTCTCCAGCCTGAGGATCTCCAGGAGGGTGCTGGACTTCCCGCAGCCGGACTCACCCACCAGCCCGAGGGTCTCCCCCGACCGGACGTCGAGGGTGACACCGTCCACGGCGTAGACCGTACCGACCCGGCGCCGGAACACGGCGCCCTTCATCAGCGCATGGTGCTTGACCAGACCGTCGAGTTCCAGCACGGTCTCGCGCTGTTCGCGCGGGAGGCGGCTGTCCGGGCTGTCCGTACGGACCTCGGGTACGGGGTACACCTCGTGTGCCGTCCACCCGTTGCGCTCGATCTCCTCCGCGCGTACGCAGGCGGCCTGGTGTCCCGACGGACCCACCCCCACCAGCTCGGGCTCGGCCCGGTCGCAGGCCTCGGCGGCGATGGGGCAGCGCGGCGCGAACGGGCATCCCGGCGGGAGGTCGGTCATGGAGGGCGGGTTGCCCTCGATGGGGATGAGGGTGTTGTCGTCGGTGTCCAGGCGCGGAACCGAGCCGAGCAGCCCCATGGTGTAGGGCATCCGGCTGCGGTAGTAGATGTCCTCGACGGGGCCGGCCTCCACCAGCCGACCGGCGTACATCACCTGCACCCGGTCCACGAACCCGGCGACCACCCCGAGGTCGTGGGTGATCATCACGATCGCGGCGCCGGTCTCCCGCTGCGCGGTCTTGAGCACGTCCAGGATCTGGGCCTGGATGGTGACGTCGAGCGCCGTGGTGGGCTCGTCGCAGATGATCACCTCGGGGTCGTTGGCGATGGCGATGGCGATCATCACGCGCTGGCGCATCCCGCCGGAGAACTCGTGCGGGAAGGCCCGGTAGCGCTGCTGCGGGTCGGGGATGCCGACCAGGTCGAGGAGCTCCACCGCGCGGGCGGCGGCGTGCTGGCGGCTCATGTCCGGGTGGTGCACCCGCAGCGCCTCGGCCACCTGGTCCCCGACGGTGTAGACGGGGGTGAGACCGGACAGCGGGTCCTGGAACACCATGGAGATGGTGTTCCCGCGCCGCCGGGACATGCTGTGGTCGTCCAGGTGGAGGAGTTCCGTACCGTGGAGTCTGATCGAACCGCTGATCTCGGCGTAGTCGGGAAGCAGACCCATGGCCGCCATCGAGGAGACGGACTTCCCGGAACCGGACTCGCCGACGATCCCCAGCACCTCGCCGCGGTGGACGTTGTAGCTGACCCCGCGCACCGCGGGAACATCCGGGTTCTTCCCGCCGCCCGGGAACGTCACCCGCAGGTCGCTGACCTCCAGCACGGGGCCGTCGGCGGTGTGCGCGGGCTCCGCCGAGGGGGCCGTCTCGGTCGTAACGTCGTTCATTGAGTGTCCTCGATCCTTCTAGGAGCGGCCTTTGGTCTGCGGGTCGAGCGCGTCGCGCAGGCCGTCCCCGATCAGGTTGACCGCCAGCACCAGGATGACGAGCAGACCGGTGCAGAAGGCGAAGGTCCACGGGAACGCCACCGCCTGTTTCGACCCGTCGGCGATGAGCGTGCCGAGGGACACGTCGGGCGGTTGCACACCGAATCCGAAGTACGACAGGGCTGTTTCCAGGATGATCGCCGAGCTGACGTTGATGGTCGCGTCCACGATCAGCAGCGACGACATGTTGGGCAGGATGTGCCGGAAGATGATCCGGGGGTGGGAGACGCCCATGTAGCGCGCGGCCAGCACGTACTCGCGTTCCTTCAGCGACATCGTCATGCCGCGCACCATCTTCGCGGTGACCATCCACATGAAGATCGCCAGGAGCAGCACGAACACGAGCCACCCCTTGCCGCTCAGCGTCGGCGACAGGATCGCCAGGACCAGGAAGTTCGGCAGCACCAGCATCAGGTCGGTGAGCCACATCAGGACCTTGTCCGGGACACCGAGGAAGTATCCGGCGAACGCGCCCACGACGGCGGCGATGAAGGTGGAGAGGACGGCGACCAGCAGGCCGATGACAAGCGACTTCTGCAGCCCCACCATGGTGACGGTGAAGAGGTCCCGGCCGATGCTGTTCGTCCCGAACCAGTGCTCGGCCGAGGGCGGGCTGAACTTCTCCATGATGTCGCGCTCGGTGAACTCCCACGGGCTGACGAGCGGCCCCACCCAGGCGAGCAGCGCGAGAACGGCGATGACTCCCGCCCCGATCAGGACCCGGGGGGTGCGCAGCATCTCGTGGAACACACCGGACCACCGGCCGGGTACGCGGGTTTCGTCGGCCCCGGCGTCTGGCGTGCGGTCGGCGGACACGCTCATAGGTCTTCTCCAACGGTCGCGAGTGGGTGTCGGGCCGCGGCGACGCGCCGCCTGCCGCTACTGGCCGGTCTTCCGGACGGGAAGCGAACGGGGAGCGGCATGGGTCACCCCACCCGGACCCGGGGGTCCAGCCACGCGTAGAGGATGTCGGACAGGAACGAGGCGGCCATGACGCACACCGCCATGAAGCAGGTGACCGCGGCGACCGCGTGCACGTCGTTGTCCACGATGGAGTCCACCACCCAGGCGCCCATGCCGTGCCAACCGAAGACCTTCTCGGTGAACGTCGCTCCCGCCAGGAGCACCCCGAAGGTGAAGGTGAAGTAGGTGATGGTGGGGATCATCGCGGTGCGCAGCGCGTGTTTCAGCAGGGCCGCCCTGCGGGTGAGCCCCTTGGCCATCGCGGTGCGCACGAAGTCCGACCCGAGCACGTCCAGCATCATGTTGCGTTGGTAGCGGCTGAACGCGGCGAACAGGGTCAGCGCCAGCGTCAGGGTGGGAAGGATAGCGTGCTGCAGGCGGTCGGCCAGGCTCCCCCAGAAGCCGGCGTCCAGACCGGCGGTGTACTCCCCGCCGTATTCGAGCATCTGCCATCCCACGGCGTCGTTGATCCACACCGCCGTCGTCTGGAGGGTCACGGCGATCACCACGGTGGGAATCGCCAGGACGGTGAACGCCACCCAGGTGGAGGCCTTGTCGAACTTCCGGTACTGCTTCACCGCCGCGTAGGCGCCGATGGCGATGCCGACGGTGCAGCCGATGAGGGTGCCGGCCACGATCAGGCGGATGGTCACTCCGGCCTTGCGGGCGACGGCCTCGTTGACGCTCTCCCCTTTGATGGTCTGGCCGAAGTCACCGGCGAACACCCCGCTCGCCCAGGTGTAGTAGCGCTCCGCGAGGGGGGTTTCGCTGCTGAGGTTGAGCGCGGTGAGCTGCTGCTGGATCGCCTCCTCGCTGGGGGTGGGCTGCTTCTGCTCGAAATAGGCCCGCGGTTCCAGAGCCGTGGCGGCCAGTAGATAGGCGAAGCTCGACGCTAAGAAGATCAGGATGGCGTAATTCAGCAATCTCCTGACCAGGAACTTTCCCAATCGAGCCTCCCACCTGACGCCTAGGCGGCGTTAACCGAACCAACGGTGCATCCGCGGAAGCGCCGAGGCGAGCGGCACCACGCACCCATGCGTCCGTGGGATATGCATCCCGCGCCACCGGTGAGGATCCGCTCCCGACGACAACCGAAGCTATTGTGACCGGGACCACGGTCGGCGCCCGGCTGCATCGATTCTGATGTACTGAGGGACACCAGACAATCACCGGCACATCAAGAAAACACAACGAGCCGGATTTTCTGGAGAGGAATCAGTCGTACACAATACGCACATGATTTCTGGCTGTTCTGAGAAAATAAGGGGTCTTTCCTGAGAACCGGAGGACTTTTCCCACCGGAGGGATATCCGCCCCTGCCCGGAACACCCCGGGCAGGGCGACGGCACTGTCAGCTTTCGCTGGAACGGCGCCAGATGTTGACCCCGAGATCCTCGGCGTGGCGGTCGATATCGGCGAGTTCGTCCTCGGAAAGGGCGGGGCCGTGCACCGCCGCGACGCTGTCCTCGAGCTGCTCCACGCTGCTCGCCCCGATGAGGACCGAGGTCACCCGTTCGTCCCGCATGGCCCACGTCAGGGCCAGTTGCGCCAGCGTCTGGCCGCGTCCGCGGGCGATACCGTCCAGCGCGCGCACCCGGTCCAGGTTCTCCCCGCTCAGCCAGTCCGTGGAGAACGCCTTTCCGACCCGCGCCCGGGAATTCGGGGGGATGCCGCCGAGGTACTTGTCGGTCAGCAAACCCTGGGCCAGCGGGGAGAACGCGATACACCCCATTCCCTGGTCGTCCAGGGTTCCCAGCAGGTTCTGGTCCTCGATCCACCGGTTGACCATCGAGTAGGACGGCTGGTGGATGAGAAGCGGGGTCCCGAGCTCGCGCATGATCGACGCCGCCCGCGCAGTGCGTTCCGCCGAGTAGGAGGATATCCCCGCGTACAGCGCCCTGCCGGACCGCACCGCGGTGTCCAGCGCCGCCATCGTCTCCTCCAGCGGTGTGCTGGGGTCGGCCCGGTGGCTGTAGAAGATGTCGACGTAGTCCAGCCCCATGCGCGCCAGTGACTGGTCCAGGCTGGCGAGCAGGTACTTCCGCGACCCCCCGCTGCCGTAGGGGCCGGGCCACATCGGATACCCCGCTTTGGTGGATATAACCAGCTCGTCCCGGTACGGACGGAAATCCTCGCGCAGGATCCGTCCGAAATTGAGTTCCGCGGCGCCGGGCGGGGGACCGTAGTTGTTCGCCAGGTCCATATGGGTGATTCCCAAGTCGAAGGCCCGGCGCAGCACCGCCCGTTGGGTGGCGAGAGAACGGTCGTCGCCGAAATTCTGCCACAGTCCCAACGAGACGGCGGGAAGGTCCAATCCGCTGCGTCCGCTGCGCCGGTAGGGCATCCGGCCGTCGTAACGCTGCGGGTCGGCGTGGTGAACACCCGCGCTGGGAACATCGATCCGGGGAACGTCAGCTTCGCGCACCATGGGACACATCATCCCACGGCACGGGCAGCGCGGAGAGACCTCTCCCGCAGCGGTGCGCCGCCTCTCCGCGCTGCCCGGTTCCGGTGCCTGTCGCGCCTTCCGCGACGCGCTCAGGACCCCACATCCTTGCCCTTGGTGTGCCAGATCGACACGACGGAGGGGCGCGGGAAGTCACCGTCGGGCCACGTACTCTCCGGTTCCTCGACGCTTCCCCCCTCCCCTGGGTGTTGCGGCGCGATGAACACGGTCTTCTGGTCCGGTGTGATGAACGGTCCGCAGCACTCGGCACCGAGGGGGACCGTCGCGAACGACTTGAGGGCGCCCCGGTACTTCCCGTGCATCGGGACCGCGTGCAGGCCGTCGTTGATCCCCAGCGACGAGGGCTGGCCGTCGGTGGAGATCCACAGGTTGCCGTGCTCGTCGAAGGCGAGGTTGTCCGGCGTTGCGACCGGCATCACCCTGGACTTGTCGTAACCGGCGAAGTAACTGCTCGCGTCCTCGGGGTCGCCGCAGACGATGGGTAGGCTCCAGCCGAACTCCTCGGCGCCGGCGTCGTTCCCGCGCTCGCTGATCTCCAGGATGTGGCCGTACTTGTTCTGCGCGCGCGGGTTGGGCTCGTCGGCCTGCTCCGGGGAGCGGGCCGAGTTCTTGGTCAGCGCGCAGTAGACCTTGCCGGTGACGGGGTTGGGCTCGAAGTCCTCGGGCCGGTCCATCTTGGTCGCGTTGACGGTGTCGGCCGCCATGCGGGTGTGCACCAGGACCTCGGCGACGGTGAAACCGTCCACGAAACTGCGCGTGGCGTCGCACAGCGGCACCCAGGTCCCCGAACCGTCGAACCCGCCGTCCTCGGGGAGCTCCCCGGAACCGTCGATCTCCTCCTCGGGGCTGTTGCCGCTCAGGCGGGCGACGTAGAGCGTGCCCGAGTCGAGGAGCGTGGCGTTGTGCCAGTGCGCGCCCCGCTTGTAGCGCTTGTCGCTCACGAACTTGTACATGTACTCGAAGCGTTCGTCGTCACCCATGTACACGGCGACCCGGCCGTCCTCGGTGATGCGGGGGTTGGCCGCCTCGTGCTTGAACCTGCCCAGCATGGTGCGTTTGCGCGGCGGAGCGTAGGGGTTGAGCGGGTCGATCTCGACGACGTACCCGAAACGGTTGGCCTCCCTGGGATGGCGGGAGAGGTCGAAACGCTCCTCCGCTCGGTCGAAGCGCCGGTTCCCCTCGCGCGTGTCCCCCGTCACGGGGATTCCGTAGCGCCGGAGTGCCTCCTTCGCCTCCTCGGGGGCGCCCTCCCCACCAACGAAGTACTGGTGGAAGTTCTCCTCCCCCGTGAGGATGGTGCCCCAGGGGGTCATACCGCCGGAACAGTTGTTCAGCATCCCCCGCACGGTGGTGCCCTCGGGGTCGTCCTCCGTGCGCAGCAGCTCGTCCCCGCTGGCGGGGCCGGACACCTCGATCGGGGTGGTGGCGGTGACGCGGCGGTTGAACCAGCGGCTTCCCCCGGCCGGCCGCCATCCGCCGGTGTCCGGAACGCGCTCCACCTCGAGCAGCGAACCGCCGTGCGCGGCCATGGAGACCCTGATCTGCTCCACCCCGGCGTCGTTGCCGTCCGTGTAGCCGGCGAACATCAGGGACTCGTTGGTGTACTCGTGGTTCACCCAGAGCAGTCCGCGGTCCGCGTCGAGTTCGTGGAAGGCGACGTAGTCGCAGTTGTAGCCGAACTGTTTCTGCTGCGCCTCCGGGGTCTGGTTCTCGAAGTCGAAGTCGGGCGCGTCCGGCAGTACGGGGTCACCCCACCGGATCACGATGTTGTGGTCGTAGTCCTGCGGGACCGTCACCGCGTCCGCCGTGTTGGGGCTGACGCTGTCGAAACGCAGCCGGGGGTTGCCCTTCCCGTTGGTGGGGTCGGCCGCGGCCGGGGCGAACCCCGCCAGGCCGACGGCGGACGCTCCCGCTCCGAGCGCTCCGGCACGCAGCACACTGCGGCGCGACAACGCGGCAGCGAGGACGTCGCCGAAGTAGGGGTTGTCACTGGTGTTGGGGGCGTCGTGAAAGCACGCGTCACCGCAGCGGAAACGGCACGTCGCCCGGGACCTGCCACCGTTATGTCCGAGCAGGGGAAGCAGGCGGCGACGGGGCGCGGATTCGGACACGGATCCTCCTAAACACTTGCGGGGAGTGCCATCCGGCCGAGGAAGGGCCGACCGGAACGAGCTCGTCGGCTCCCGGCCGGCCCCGTCCGACAGGCGGCACGATCGTCACCATGACGGAAACACCGCTCGGGAAGGTGAAACCGTGGTAAATGGCCGCAAAAGCATCAGGCACAGCATCACCTCCCGCCCCCAGTTACCCACGGATCGCCGACTGTGCCTAGGGCCCTGTTCGACGGATACCCGCCCCGCCGCGCCTCGTTCCGGTACCGCGCCGCTGGGGGCGGACAGCGTCCGCCGAACAGGGCGGGACCGTTCCACTACCCGGACACCGATCACATGTGACCGAACAAGAACAGAGAGTAACAAAGCGTCGCGCGACCGAGCAGTTCCGGCCCCCCGCCTGGCTCACGGGAGGTGAACCCGCCTATTCTGTCCGTGGATACACTCCCGAGTATCGCGAACCTCGCCAACGCGCAAACCGACACGCACTGCCCCACGAGCGGTCTTCCGCCGCCCCCTTGCGCCGTGACCCCACGCAACGGCATCGGACGCCTCGGGCAGCGACCGCGCCGACACGTACGCCACGACGGGAAGCCGTGGTGGCGCAGACCCACCCACTGGGGAGTGAACAGTACATGTTCCACAGCTCCGCGGCACATTCGCAGGACCGCGAGCACACCTGGACCACTGCCCCCGCCCCGGAGGACCACGCCTACCACCCGGACCAGTCCTCAGCCGACGCCGGAGGCGGACACCCCACCCTGCCGGGCGGCGCACCAGGGCCTCCCGAGCGGCGCCGGTTCCCGGGGATGGCCAGCCAGATCAAACACGCCCGCCGGTTCGTCGAACGGGTGCTGTCCGACTCGCCACAGTGCCAGACCGCCACGCTGCTCATCAGCGAGCTCGCGACCAACGCGATCACCCACAGCGACTCCGGGGCCGCCGGAGGCAAGTTCGAGGTAACTGTCTACCAGGCACCGAACTGGAGTCGTGTCGAGGTGCGGGACCTGGGGAGTCTGGACCAGCCGCGCGCCCAGCACCACGATCCCTACGACGTGAGTGAGAACGGACGCGGTCTCGACCTGGTGGAGGCCCTCGCGGCGACGTGGGGTGTGCAGAAGCGCCATGACGGCATGGGAAGACTCGTCTGGTTCGAACTCGTCTGGGAGGACGAGGCCGCGCTCCCGGGAGAGCTCTAGTCCCTGTTCGGTGGGCGCTGTCCGCCACGAGCGGCGCTGCCGGCGCCGCGCCGGCGAGAACCGAGGACCGGAGCCCTCCGTCGACTGGCGGGAACGCCGCCAGGCGGTGCTGGAGCGACGCGCACGCGTCCACCGAACAGGGACTAGAGCACCGGCGAACCCCGGAACGGGCCGGCATCCCCACGTGGTAAGTGCGCGCGACCCGGGTGGCTGGAGGCCTCCCGCTCCGGGGAGGCCCCACCGGTCGTGTCACTGGCCGTGCGGTGGGTCCGCCGGCGGCCGCGTGCACTATGTGTCGCTCTCGGAACCGCTGCTCTCGGCGGAACCGCTGTCGTCGGCGGCCGCCTCCGGCTCCACGGGAGCGGTCGCCGGCAGCCGGTACTTCTCGTACAGCTCCCGCGCGTAGTCCTTGGCCTCCTGCGACGGCTCGTCGCCGAGCTCCGCGCGTACGAGGGCGTCGAGATCGTCGTTCTTGCTGCTCATGGGTTTCTCCTCGTGAAAGGCCCGGCCCAGCGGGCTAGAACGGCTTGCTCCCACACCGGCCCGCCGCGGGACCTTACCCCGCGCCCGCGGCACAGCGGTGGTGGTCACGGGCAGCTTGCCCGTCTTCAGAGGAAATAACAAATCATCCGAGCGGAACCGGCTTCCAACGGCCGTGGTGGGGGCGTTCGGACCCGAACGCCCCCACCACGGGAGCAGCGGACCGTCGAGGGCCGTCGCTCCACCCGCGTCCGTCGGTTCTGACCAGTCCTGATCAGTTCTGACCGGTCAGGGCTTCCCCGCTGTCGTGGTCGGCGGAACCACCGTCCTCGCTGTTGGCCCGCGCCGCGTCCAGCTTGGCCTGACGCTTGGCCTCCCTACGCTGGGCCCTGCGCTCCTTACGGCCCTCCGCCATCCGGTAGAGCACCGGAACCAGGATCAGGGTCAGCAGCGTGGACGTGATCAACCCGCCGATGACGACGATCGCCAGCGGTTGGGAGATGAACGCTCCACCACCCGTGATTCCCAGTGCCATCGGCGTGAGGGCGCCGATCGTCGCCAGGGCCGTCATGAGGATCGGGCGCAGCCGGTGCCGCGAACCGTCGACGACCGCTGTGTCCAGGTCCGCGCCGTCGGCACGGTACTGGTTGATCAGGTCGATGAGGACGATCGCGTTGGTGACGACGATGCCGATCAGCATCAGCAGACCGATCAGCGCCGGCAGGCCCAGCGGAACGCCGGTGGCCAGCAGCAGACCGAGGGACCCGGTCGCGGCGAACGGGATCGACACCAGCAGGATGAGCGGCTGCATCAGGCTCTTGAACGTCGCCACCATGATCAGGTAGACGATCGCCACCGCGGCCAGCATGGCGACACCGAGCTGCAGGAACGCCTCGCTCTGCTCGGAGCTGACCCCGCCGAGGGAGGCGGTCGCCCCGTCGGGCAGGTCGATGTTGTTCAGTTCCTGGTTCAGTTCGGTGCTGACCCTCCCGAGGTCGTCCGCCGTGGGCTGGGCGGAGACGGTGGCGCTGCGCACCCCGTCGGCGCGGTGCAGCTCCGGCGGGCGCTCCACCTCCGCGACGTCGGCGACCTCGGACAGTTCGACCGTTTCCCCGGTGGGGGTGTCGATCTCCAGGCCCCTCAGCGCGTCGATGTTGTCGGGCGCCTCGTCGGTGCGTACGACCATGTCCCGTTGGGTCTGGTCGATCGTGGCGGTTCCGACGTTGCTTCCCTGGAAGGCCGTGGAGACGGCCTGGCCGATCTGGCCCTCGGTCAGCCCTTCCTCGGCGGCCGCCTCGGTGTCGACGTCCACGTCTATGCCGGGTTGGGCGACCGCGACACTGTTCTCCACGTCGTCCGCGCCGGGGATGTCGCGCACGACCTCCTCGACGTCGGAGGCGGCCTCCTCCAGCGTCTCCGCGTCCTCGGCCTTGACCTCCACCTCCAGGGCGGAACCGCCGGAAGCGGCGGCGTCCTGGAGCTTCACCTCGGACTCGGTGTCCACGCCGGAGAGCACATCGCGGAGTTCCTCCTTGTACTTCTCCTGGTCGCCGTCGGGGTCAGCGGTGATGGTGTACTGGGTGCTTCCGGCGCCGCCGCCCGTCATGGCGGCCATCTGGCCTCCGCCACCGCCGGCGCTGACGGAGGACTGGTACGACTCCACCCAGTCCAGGTCCTCCAGTGCGTCCTCCACCTTGGCCGCCTCGTCGCTGGCGGCGGCGAGGGACGTTCCCGGCTCCAGTTCCTGGGTGGCGGAGTAGGTGTTCTGCCCCTGCTCCCCGAGGAAGTCGGTCTTGAGCTGCGGGGCGAGCAGACCGGTTCCCACGAGGATGGCGAGCGAGGCCACCAGGGTGACGACCCGGTGCCGGGTGGTCCAGCGGATCACCGGAAGGTACATCCGCTGTAGCGGGGTGCGCAGCTCACGCTGGTTCTGCTCGGCGCGTTCGCGTTCGATGTCCTCGGGCGGGACCGCGCGGGGCTTCATGAACCAGTAGGCCAGCACCGGGATGATGGTGAGGGAGACCAGCAGCGAGGCGGCGAGCGCGAGGCTGACGGTCACGGAGAACGGAGCGAACAGTTCCCCGACCTGACCGCTGACGAACGCGATCGGCAGGAACACGGCGATGGTGGTCAGAGTGGCCGAGGTGATGGCCGTGGCGACCTCGCGCACCCCCGTGTAAACGGCCTCGAACTTCTCCTCGCCGTAGCTCATGTGGCGCTTGACGTTCTCCAGCACCACGATGGAGTCGTCCACCACACGACCGATGGCCACCGTGAGCGCGCCGAGGGTGAGGATGTTCAGCGAGTAGTCGAACACCTGCACCCCGAGCATCGCCACAAGGAGCGACACGGGTATGGATACCGCTGTTACCAGGGTGGAGCGCACGGACAGCAGGAACACCAGGATGACGATGATGGCGAAGGCCAGCCCGAGGATGCCCTCCTCGCCCATCGCCGTGATGGACTCGTTGATGAACGGCGCCTGGTCCCACACGACGCTGATGTCAGCGTCCGTGCCCAGCAGCGGTTCGAGGTCGGAGAGCTGGGACTGGACCGCCTCGGAGATCTCCACCGTGTTGCCCTCGGGCGTCTTGGTGATCATGACGCCGAGGCTGGGTTTGCCGTCGGTGCGGGTGATGCTGGTCGCGTCGTCGGTGGTGAGCTCGACGTCGGCGACCTCCTTCAGCTGGACCGGTTCCGGCTGTCCCGCGGAACCGTCCGTCCCGGCCTCGGGGGCCCGGCCAGCGCCCTGGCCACCCTGGCCGCCCGCGGGGATCAGCTGGATGTCCTCGACGTCGGCGACCGACTCCAGCTTCCCGCCGGTGGTGACGGTGAGGGTCTTACCGTCCTCGGTGATGTCGCCGCCCGGCGTCAGCATGCCGCTGGCTTCCAGCGCGGAGGTGAGGTCGTCGGAGGTGAGGTTCGCGTCGGCGAGCTCGTCCTCGTCGGTGGTGATGGTCACGGTGGACTCGCGCACCCCGGTCACAGTGGCGGCGCGCACCCCGTCGATCGACTCCAGCTCCGGGACCACCTGTTCTTCCAGTGGTTCGGCGAGTTCCTGCTCGTCACCGTTCTCCCCGCCGGCTCCGGCCGCGAGCATGACCACGGGCATGTCGTCCGACCCGAACGACTGCACGGCCGGGTCGACGTCATCCGGCAGGAGGGGGCTGGCCTGGTCGACGGCCTGCTGAACCTCCCGGACCACGTCCTCGGTGCTGTCGTCGTAGTCGAACTCGGCGACGACCTGGGCGGAACCGTTGCTCGAGGTGGACGTGTAGCTGTTGACGCCGGAGACACCCTTGACGGCCTGTTCCAGCGGTTCGGCGACCTCGTCCTCGACCACCTCGGGATCGGCGCCCCGGTACTCGGCGTTGACCATCACCATCGGAAGCTCGAGGGAGGGCATCAGCTCCCGCTTCGTCGATGTGGTGGCGAGCACCCCGAACACGAGGGCCGCGATCGTGAGAAGCAGGATCAGGGCCCGGTTACCGAGGGAGAGCCTGGCTAACTGTTTCACGAGTCCCCCCTCATGCGTTGTGCCTTCCGGTCCGGTTCAGTCCCGGGCGGGTCGCTGGTACGGGGGTATGTGGGGGTGGACATGGATGTCAGTTCTCCTCAGCAAGGATGTACGGCACCGCGCTCCTGGGCGGTGCGGCGCGTTGGTCGTGCGGGACGGGACGCACGGATGTCGCGGGCACGCAGCCGCCAGGATATGTCCGGATATAGAACAAAGATCCGCCGCACTCCCCGGATCAGGTGTTTCTCGGGGGTGGGGGTGAGGAATCTCAGGGGCGCCTCAGGCCCGTCACGGGGAACCGTTGGGTCGGGCCGCGGCGCCGCGGCGGACCGCGCCCGCACGGCGGGCGACGTCTGTCACGAGCGGCGCGGCCAGAGCCGCGCCGGCACGACTGAGGAGGCCGAACACGGCACGGCGGTGCCGGGGCGCCGCGCCGTGGGACAGGCGCCCACCGAACAGGTCCTAGTCGACGCCCACCGGGGTCGTGTCCCCCGGTGGCACGTGTTCCTCGGCCACACCCCAGACCACGTGCAGCATGTCCTCCAGAGCGTGGGTGAGGGAGGCGTCGACGAGTTCGTAGCTCACCTGCCGCCCGCGGGCGGTCGTGGTGACGAGACCGCACTCGCGCAGGCACGCGAGGTGATTGGAGACGTTCTGCCGGGTGAGACCGAGCTGTTCGGCGAGCCTGGCCGGGTAGCCGGGCCCGTCGAGGAGGGCGAGCAGGAGCCGGCAGCGTGTGGGGTCGGCCAGGGCGCGGCCGAGGCGTTGGATCGCGGCCAGGCGTTGTTCCGATGTCATCACGATAATCATTTTACAGTATTTGCTGTATAGACAGCTTAGACTGTATAAACAGCAGTGGCTGAACTGTTGCGTCCGAACAGCGCCCGGCACCGACGGAGAGACCGGATCAGCGCTTCCAGTGAGGAGGAGGTATGGGCACAGGACACGGCCATGACCACGCCTCGATGACGGCCGGAGCCGCGAACCGCGGGAGGCTGGTCGCGGTGCTCGTGATGATGCTCGGCGTCGCCGCCGTCCAGGTCGTCGGTGCCCTCACGACGGGGAGCCTGGCGCTGTTCGCCGATGCCGGCCACACCCTCACCGACTCGCTGGGGGTCGGACTGGCGCTGGGCGCGGTGTGGATGGCGACACGCCCTCCGGACGCCAAACGCACGTTCGGCCTGCAACGGGCCGAGGTCCTCGCCGCGGCAGTGAACGCCCTCGTGCTCTTCGGGTTGTGCGCGTTCGTCACGGTCGAGGCCATCGAGCGGATATACGACCCCCGGCCGGTGGCCGGTGCGGGAATGGTGCTGGTCGCCGCCTTCGGGTTGGTGGTCAACCTCGCCGCGATGTTCCTCCTTCGGTCGGGGCAACGGGAGAGCCTCAACGTCCGGGGCGCCTACCTCGAGGTGCTGGGGGACGCGCTCGCATCGGCAGGCGTCATCGTCGGAGGGCTCGTCATCTGGATCACCGACTGGCAGCGTGCGGACTCCCTCATCTCGCTCGCCATCGCCGCGTTCATCCTCCCCCGGGCGTGGAGCCTGTTGCGCGAGGCGGTCCACGTGCTGCTCGAGGCCGTGCCGCGCGGGGTCGACCTTGGTGAGGTCCGTACCCACATCCTGCGCCAGCCCGGGGTCCTCGACGTGCATGACCTGCACGCGTGGACGATCACGTCCGGCCTTCCGGTCATGAGCGCCCACGTCGTGGTGGAGGAGGAGCGCCTCGCGGACACCGGACGGATGCTCGACGAGCTGCACGCGTGTCTCTCCGGGCATTTCGACGTGGAACACTCCACACTGCAGTTGGAACCAGCGGGCCACTACGAGCACGAGGGGGCGCAGCACCACTGATCGTGGACGTGTTTCCAGCAGTGCCACGGCTACCGTTCCCGCCTCGCCGCATAAAATTGGGATAATATAGACAAATCACCCAGAGTGCTGGCATTGAGCCCACCCGGTATTCGCGAGACGGTGATGCGTGCCCTGATGACCGGCACGTGTGGCGTGCCGGTGAGTCTGTCCGGTGATTGATCGGCACGAGAACCTTGTCCGGGGGGAACAGCATGACCAAGCGGGGTGGCCCACGCGCAATCGCGGAGTTACTGCGCGAGGACGCGGTGAGCGGGTTCCTCCTGATCGGGGGTGCCGCCCTCGCTCTCGTGTGGGCCAACTCGGCCTGGCACGACACCTACGAGGCGATCCGTACCGCCCGGTTCGGCCCCGGTGCGCTTCACCTCGACCTCTCCGTGGAGGACTGGGCGGCCGACGGTCTGCTGGCGGTCTTCTTCTTCATCGTCGGGAACGAGCTCAAACAGGAGTTCGTCCACGGGGAGCTCCGCAGCCCGCGACGCGCCATCCTCCCGATCGTCGCGGCCCTGTGCGGCATGGTCGTCCCGGCACTGATCTACGCCGGGATCAACATCGACCGCGGCGCGACCGCGCTGCAGGGGTGGGGGATCCCCATGGCCACCGACATCGCCTTCGCGGTGGCCATCCTCGCCGTGGTCGGACGCCACCTGCCGCCGGCGCTGCGCACCTTCCTGCTCACTCTGGCGATCGTCGACGACCTCGGCGCGATCATCGTCATCGCGGTCTTCTACACCGACCACGTCTCGCTCACCCCGCTACTGGGCGCGGCCGCCCTCCTCGCGGTCTTCGCCTACCTGCAGCGGGGAAACGGGCTCGCGGCGGCGCTCAACCGCTCCGCGGTACCGAACTGGGTCGTCTACGTTCCGCTGGCCTGCGCCATCTGGATGTTGGTACACACCAGCGGCATACACGCCACGATCGCCGGGGTCGCCATGGGTATGCTCATGCGGACCACGACCAGGGACGGAGAGGAGACCTCTCCCAGCGAGCTCGCCGACCACCGGATCCACCCGTGGTCCTCCAGTCTGGTACTGCCGGTGTTCGCCCTGATGTCCGCCGGTGTCGTCTTCCCCGGCATCAACACGATCATCAGCGACCCCACCGCTGTGGGAATCATCCTCGGTCTCGTCACCGGGAAGCTCCTCGGCATCCTCGGTGGGGCGTGGGTCACCACCAAGCTCACCGCCGCCGAGCTCAACCCCTCGCTGAGCTGGTTCGACATCACCGGGATGGCGCTGCTGGCAGGCATCGGATTCACGGTGTCCCTGCTGATCACGGAGCTGTCCTTCACCGGACACCCCACCATGCTCGAGGACGCGAAAGCCGGCGTGCTCGCCGCGTCGCTCATCGCCACCGTGCTGGCGACCTGCGTCCTGTCGATACGCAACGCGCGCTATCGTAGACGCGGTTTTCTCACCCCCCGTACGACGGACCAGGGACACGCCGAAACCGACTGACCGCCCCGGGGCACCACCCGGCAGACTTCCGGGGCAGCGGCGTGAGAGGGCCCCGGGGAACGCCCCGCTTCCGCCAGCCGTTGCCCCGCTCGGTACTCCGCCTCCATCCAGCACCGTTCGCCGCCGAGACGAGATGGCAGGGCTGCCATGCGACTGCTACCGCCAGCGTTCCGCCGCAAGGTCGGACTCATTCGCCGCTGGCGCCGGAGACAGCCACCCGTCCGGGCGGCTCCACAGAGCACCTGGGTGGCTCCCGCCCGGATGTTCGTCGGACTGTTCGTCGCTGTCGACCTCATCGGTACCGGACTACTGCTGCTGCCGGCCGCCCACACCGGCGGCGAGGGTCTGACCTTCGTCCAGGCGCTGTTCACCGCCACCACCTCGCTCGCGGTGTGCGGACTGACCGTGGTCGGTATCGGCGGGGACCTGTCCGGTTTCGGGGAGGCGGTGGTCCTGGTACTGATCCAGGTCGGCGGGATCGGCATCATGACGGTCGCCTCCGTGCTGGGCGCCGTCGTGATCCGGCGCTTCGGGCTGCGCATGCAGCTCGGCGCGCAGGCGGAGACCCGCAGCTTCCACGTGGGCAACGTCCGGGGCATGCTGGGCCGGATCGTCCTCGCCAGCGCGGTCTGCGAAGCCGCGATAGCGCTCATCCTGATACCGCGGCTGTGGTTGGGGCACGGCGCCTCCCTCTCCGGCGCCCTGCACAGTGGCGTGTTCCACTCGGTCTCGGCCTTCAACAACGCGGGGCTCTCCCTCTACGACGACAGCCTCACCCGCTTCTCCGGGGACCCCCTCATCCTGCTGCCCGTCGCGGTGGCGACGGTCCTGGGCGGTATCGGATTCCCCGTGCTGCTGGAACTCAGCCGCCATTTCCGTACGCCACAGGGTTGGAGCCTGCACACGAAGCTCACTCTTGTCACCTCGGCGCTGCTCTTCGCCGCGGGGATCGTGATCGTCACGGGGATGGAATGGTCCAACCCCCAGACACTCGGCCCGCTGGACACGACGTCGAAGATCGTGGACGGCATGTTCCACGGGGTGATGCCGCGGAGCGGCGGGTTCAACGTCGCCGACGTCGGCGCGATGCGCGACGCGACGCTGCTGGTCACCATCATGCTGATGTTCGTCGGCGGAGGGAGCGCGGGAGCCGCCGGTGGGATCAAGGTGGCGACCCTCGCCGTGATCTTCCTCGTCGTGTGGGCGGAGATACGCGGGAACTCCTACGTGCACGTGTTCGAACGCCGCCTCTCCTCCGCCGCCATCCGCCAGGCGCTGAGTCTGACGTTCCTGTCGATGACGGTGGTCGTCGTCTCCACCGTCGTACTGCTCATCACCACGACCTTCGACCTCACCCGCGTGCTGTTCGAGGTCGTTTCCGCCTCCGGCGTCGTCGGCCTCTCCACGGGGATCACCCCGGACCTTCCGCCGGGAGCACAGTTACTGCTCGTGCTTCTCATGGTCGCCGGGCGTATCGGTCCCATCACCTTCGCGGCCGCCCTGGCGCTGCGCGAACGGACCCGACGGTTCGACCTGGCCGAGTCCAGGCCGATCATCGGGTAACCGGCGTGGGACCCCGACGTCCTCCCCATCTTGGCGTGGCTTCCCCAGCCCTCGCGCGCGGCGGGGCACGGGTCCCCTCGACCGGGTCCCGCCAGCCGGGAGCCGGACCCCTCTCCCGTTACCCGCACGGCCCGCCCGGCGCGGTGGGCCGGGAAGAACACAGCCAGTGACACGGTTAGTACCAGACCGTGCAGAACAAGAAAGGACAACCGATGCAGCGGAGCAAACCCACGGACAAACGGGTGCTGGTCATCGGAATGGGACGTTTCGGCAGTTCCCTCGCTCTCGAGCTCATGGCGCACGGGTGGGAGGTGCTGGGGATGGACTCCAACTCCCGGCTGGTCCAGGCCTACGCCGACTCCCTCACCCATACCGTGGTCGCCGACGCGACCGATGACGAGGCCCTTCGCCAGGTCGGCGCGCACGAGTTCAGCCGGGCGGTCGTGTCGATCGGGACCCAGCTGGAGGAGAGCATCCTGGCCACGTCCCTACTGGTGGACATGGAGGTCCCCCACATCTGGGCCAAGGCCATCAGCCGCAGGCACGGCCGCATCCTGCAGCAGATCGGTGCGCACCAGGTGGTGCTGCCCGAACACGACATGGGAGAGCGGGTGGCGCACCTGGTATCCGGACGGATGCTGGACTATGTGGAGATCGAGGAGAACTTCGCGCTGGGCAAGACCCGGGCGCCGCGCGAGATGCTGGGACGCAAGCTCGGGGACACAGGGGTGCGCTCCCGTCACGGGATCACGGTGGTGTGCATCAAACGGCACGGTGACCAGTTCACATACGCCACCGCCGAGACCGTCCCGCAGAAGGGCGATGTCATCGTCGTGGCGGGCAAGACCAACGATGTGGAGAAGTTCGCCGAGATCAACTGACCGGTCGCCCTCGCTCGTACGCGCCGGTCCCCGTCCGCCCCGCCACCTGTCCGACTCCTCATGACAATGGAGACAGGTCACATTGAATTGACAACCATTTTCATTTTCCGCATGATGTATCCATGCGATCAGGGACATACACGAAGGCAGCCGCGGGTTGCGCGGCCGGCCTTCTCCTCGTGGCCGGATGCGGAACCCAGGAGGACGGGTCCGGCGACACCCCCACGGTGGTCACCGGCGTCTACCCGCTGGAGTGGCTGGCCGAGGAGGTCGGCGGCGACCGGACCGAGGTCGTCCAGCTCACCGATCCCGGAGCCGAACCGCACCACCTGGAGCTGAGCCCGAAACAGCTCGGACAGATCAGCGAGGCCGACCTCACCTTCTACATCAGCGGCCTGCAGCCCGCAGTCGACGACGCCGTCCAGCAGGAGAGCGGCGAGCGCGCACTCGACACCGCCGAGCTGGTCGACCTTCGTCCCGCCGACCCCGAGGCGGGACACGACGAGGGGCACGAGGACGGGGACGGGCACGGGGAGGAGCACGACCACGGGGAGACCGACCCGCACATGTGGCTCGACCCCACGCTGATGTCCCAGGCGGCCGAGGGGCTGGCCGACCGGATGGCCGAGGTCGACCCGGAAGGCTCGGACGGCTACCAGGACCGTGCCGCGGCGGTCACCGACGAGCTGGAAGCGATCGACACCGAGTACGAGGAGGGGCTCGACCAGTGTGAGAGCCGTTCGATGGTCACCAACCACACGGCGTTCTCCTACCTCGCGGACCGTTACGACCTGGACCAGGTCGGTGTCAGCGGCATCGACGCCGAGTCGGAGCCCTCTCCCGCGCGCATGGCCGAGGTCTCCGAGCTGATCGAGGAACACGACGTGACGACGATCTTCACCGAGACGCTGTCCAGTCCGAAGGCCGCCGAGACCATCGCCGAGGAGACCGGGACCACAACCGAGGTACTGGACCCGCTCGGCGGTATCACCGAGGACTCCCCCGGTGATGACTATCCCTCCGTGATGCGCGCCAACCTGGAGACGTTGGAATCGGCGCTGCGCTGTTCGTGAGTTCCCGGCGCCCGCCGCTGACCGAGGGTCGCACCAACGGTTCGGCGGCGGGCGCGTCGTGTCGTTCGCCGGCCTCCCGGCGGTGCGGATCGAGGCCGCTGTGCCACCGGGAGCAGCTCCGCCGCGGTTGTCCGGGCCGCTGACGACCGATCCCGCGAGAGCCGCCGGGGCCTCTCCCTCCGCCGGTAGCCGTGGGGCGAATCCTCCCCTGGCCACGCGTTCCGCCTCGCCGCATTCCGCGGTGGAGCCCCGACCGTCGCTCCGGTCCCGCCTCCGGGTTTCCGGACCTCTCCGCCCGGCAGTCGCGCGACGCCGTCACCCCCGGCTCCTGCCCGCCTCCGGGAACCCGGCACGCTCACACCCCGCCCGCACGGGCCCCACCACACGTGTGCCGCCCCGTTCCGGAGGTGGCGAATTTCCCACTCCGGACATATTAGATAAATGATCGGAATGGACAAAAATGCCCCAAAATGGCAAAACTGCCACTCCGTAGTTGTTCGTTCGGACCTGGGGCCACGGAAAAAATCTCCCCTGCCTATGGCCACTGCATGTGCGTTATCATTTTCCGAGTACGGTGCTGATGCACGTGCATAAGCCTATGCATCCGTACGCGACATCCGAGCGAAGGAGTGTGTGATGACCCCCTACAACGGCATCTCCGCCACCGAACTCTCCGAACCCGTCTGGCAGAAGAGCAGGCGCAGTAACTCGCAGGGGGCCTGTGTCGAGATGGCACGGCTGTCCGACGGTTCGATCGCCATGCGCAATTCCCGCTTCCCCACGGGACCCGCCCTGGTCTACACCCAGGACGAGGTGAACGCGCTCATCCACGGCGCCAAGGACGGTGACTTCGACAACCTGCTGGGCTGAGCCAGCACCGTCCTCCTGCAGGGAGGAGCTCCACCTCATCCCACAACGACGCTGGAGCTCCTCCCCCGGAGAGTCGTCAAAGGTCCTCGATCATCTCCCTGAGGATCCCCTTGGTCTCCGCTGGCGGCCGCGCTATCACGCTGAGCCGCTCCATCGCCATCGTGTATGCGTCGATATCGCTGCGTTTGTCCAGACACAACGAACCGGTGAGCTGTTCCAGGTAAATGATGTCGGAGAGTTTGAACTCCGGATAACGCAGGATCGTGAACGACCCCGCCTCCGCGGCGTGCGCTCCCGCCGTGAAGGGAACGATCTGCAGCGTGATGTTCTGGCGGTCGCAGAGTTCGATCAGCCGTTCCAGCTGCTCCTGCATGCACTCCTTGCCACCGATCGGCCGGCGCACCGCGGCCTCGTCCAGGATCGCCCAGAACTTCACCCCGCTGTCCTCGAGGTGCTGCTGCCGGCGCAACCGGACCTTCAGCCGGTCCTCGGCCTTGGGGTCGGGAGGAACGGACCCACCCTTGATGACGTTCCTGGCGTAGCACTCGGTCTGCAGGAGGCCCGGGACGAACTGCGCCTCGTACACCCGAATCCGGGTCGCCGCTTCCTCCAGCCCCACGTACACCTGGAACCAGTTGGGCAGGGCCTCGCCGTACTCCTGCCACCATCCCGGCTTGTTGGTGTCCTCGGCGATCTTGCCCATCGTGTTGATCAGTGACGCGTCGGTGACACCGTAGAACCTCAACAGGTCCTCGACGTCCCGCCGTTTGAACCCGACCCGACCCAGCTCCATCCGGCTGATCTTCGACTCCGATCCCCGAATATGGTGACCGGCGTCCGCGCGGCTCACTCCTCTCGCGTCGCGGTACTTACGTAGTTCGGAGCCGAGGAGCATCCGGCGCACCGTGGGTCCGCTCCCCTTCTTCAGACGAGCACTGTCCACAGCCGCTGCCTCCCCAGTCGTCGATAGGCGGTCCGTACTCGGTAAGGATGGAACAATTCCAGCGAAATACTGCTCTCTGCGCGGTCACACTATCGTTTCACCATTCTTCCGGACGTGCGGGACCGGAACCATACCGCCCCGCACCTGTCCGCTTCCAGGTGCGACTTTTCGCGTCCTGCCATTCCGGCGTACTCGGCAGTCTTTCCGATCAACGGTCGGACGCGACCCGGCGAATGGTAACCAACCGGCGAGGACCGTCCGTTGTCGGTTCCTCCCGGCTTCCACGGACCGTATCCGGGCAGGCGCCAGCAACCAGCGTGGCACATTCTCCCGCGACACCGGTGACGCTCCGAAGGTCCGTCCCGGTGGCTGAACCGCACCTCCGGTCGGTACCAGCCCGAGATGCCGACCCGGAAGGTTCTCCCTCCGCGGCATCCACCAGCCCGCTACTGCCGTACCCAGAGTAGGACACACACGTGACAAACCGCAGGTCCGTTCCGTCCGACCGGAAACGTACGGCGTACTCCTCTCGGATCAGGACGGTGCGCCGGCAGGACAGTCACGTCAACAAAGCCCAGACGTACTTTCCGCCGGTGGGTATGGGAAGTGTTCCCCACCGGCGGGAAAAGCTCGCGACGAGATTCAGTCCCCGCCCCGTCTCCCGCAAGAAATCGGGTTTCCGGGTCACCGGCAACCGGTCGTTTCCGTCACCGACAGCGCAAACCACTTCGTTTTCGCAGCGCATGAGACTTATGTGTATCGTGTCACCCACACCGACAGCGAACGGAGCACCTCCGCCCTCCATAGGGGCGCCGTGACGCAAAGCGTTCGTCACCAGTTCGGACACGACCAGTTCCATGTCCGAGCGGATGCTGAACAGGTTCCATTCCCGGACAGCCGCAGCGGATTGCTCACGCGCGCGTGCCGGTGCGCCGGGGTCGCGCTCCAACCGCCAGGCGAGCACCCCGTCCGCCCACCGCGCGGGCAGGGTGGGCTCCCCCGGTCGGCTCTCCCGCAGCACGGGCAACCACCAGGCCCAGTGGGGGCCCTCGGTTGGAGAACGTCCGGAGCCGGTCACCAACCGGCGTCCCCGAACCTGTTCGCGTATCGATCCCTGGGAGATGTATCCGGTCACCGCGATCCCCTTGACATCTTCTCGATCGCTTGGCGATGCCGGGCCAGGCAGGGCCGGCACCATAGAGAAACCATGCATGCAAGGACCGAATGCACGTGCATTATCCCTATGCACACATCCTAGGCCACGATCGGCCGACAGATCAGTGGAATCGCGGAGTTCGTCGGCTCCTTTCCGCAGAGAGATCGGACAAAGTTCTTATCCTGCTACATACCTCATGTTTTTCCGACACGCTCCGGAAACGACAGAGGGGCTTCCCACCAGGAGGTCCGGCCCTTCCGGCTGCGCACAGCGGACCCGGAAACCCTGATTTCCGACAAAACATGCAATAACTGTCATTGCAAATAAAGCAATCAGCCCGACTGTCGCCACGAGGAACCCACGCACCCTCGGACCCGTCACAACACCTGCCCCACCCTCCGCAACACAGGGTCCCACCGCCACGACCCACCACGACCGCATGACCGAACCATCCGGACCGGAACACGGCCACCAGCCGCTCCGCTTCGGTCCCCTGCGTCACGCGACAGACCGCACCAGGCGCGGATGCGCCATGGAGCCACAACCCCCGACCCGAGCTCACTACCCACCGGCCATCAGGAAAAACTCTGCGCAACAAGCGATGGGAGCCAAGCGCCGCGTCCCGTGCACGGGATTGTGTTACCGCTTCACGGAATAGCTATGGCTCACTTGTGCTATATCAGAAATGCGCTTATCGGGGCCTGTTAATCACACGCACGAATCCGTAGGTTCGTTGTCAGCGGTGAGGAGGGGCACCGCACGCCGAAAAGCTCGATCCTTGGCGACGGCCGAACTGAGGGTAAGGCCGCGCGCCCAATCAGGCAGCGCTGTGCTTTCCTCCCGCTCCCATCAACGACCGCGCCCGTTGATGACAACGACAGAAACACACATGCTGAGCTTGGGAGTGGGCAACATGTGGACTTCGGATATGGCCAGCCACGCGAAATGTCGAGAAATCGACCCGGACGTATTGTTCGTCCAGGGCGCCGCACAGAACCGCGCGAAACTCATCTGTCGCGGTTGCCCGGTACGCACCGAGTGCCTGGCCGAAGCACTGGACAACCGTATCGAGTACGGAGTCTGGGGAGGGATGACCGAACGGGAGCGCCGAGCGCTGCTGCGCAAGCGCCCCGACGTGAGCTCGTGGTGGGACCTGCTCGACCGCGCACGCAAGGAGTACGAACGCGCGGATCACGACGGGAACGTCTAGTCACAGCCATCTTCGCTCCGGGGCTCCGTACCTCACGGAAGTGTTCCGGTAGCACCCCCTGTTTTCCACCCTTGAATCCGTAGCGCCTCCCGATGCCGGTACTGGCGCGCCCCGCGCGTCAGCCGGCCGGGGGCCTCTTGGGCCCTGGTTGACGGACGCGTGCGCGGCACCCCAGCACCGCCCGGCGACGTTCTCGTCCTCTCGACGGAGGGCCGCTCCGCCTCCTTCCCCGGCGCTGCCAACGCGGCACCGGATGCGCCGTCCGCGACGGGCAGCTCCACCAACGAGGTCCGCACGGATGGCGGCCACCCGGCCACCGCACTCTCGGTCTGGACACCGGGGAGCCCACGCGCGGCCACCACATACCACCTGGTCGGTATGGAAGAGGTAGGATCGCAGCAGCGTGCCCCAGGCCCTGGCTGATAAGGGACTGTTCGTCACGGACGGCCCCGTCGACCAGGACCCAGACCACCCCAAGGAGGTAGCGATGCCAGAGACCCCCCGTGTTGCGATCGTGACCGGAGCTGCCCGCGGGATCGGCGCGGCCACCGCCCGCCGTCTGGCCGCCGACGGACACTCCGTCGGTGTTGTCGACCTGCACGAGAGCGACGGAACGGACACGGTGGAAACGATCACCGCCGAGGGCGGCACAGCCACCGCCGTCGGAGCGGACGTCAGTGACGCCCAGCAGGCATCCGACGCCGTCGCGCGGGTGGCCGAACGACTCGGCCCACCCACCATCCTGGTGAACAACGCCGGAGTCATCCGGGACAACCTGCTGTTCAAGATGTCCGAGGAGGACTGGGACACGGTCCTGGGGGTCCACCTGCGCGGCGCGTTCCTGATGAGTCGGGCCGCCCAGGCGCACATGACCTCCGCCGGCTGGGGCCGCATCGTCAACCTGTCCAGCAGCTCGGCCCAGGGCAGCCGCGGCCAGGTCAACTACTCCGCCGCGAAGGCCGGGATGCAGGGCTTCACCAAGACGCTCTCCATCGAACTCGGCAAGTTCGGCGTCACGGCCAACGCGATCGCTCCCGGGTTCATCGAGACCGACATGACCAAGGCCACCGCGGAACGGCTCGGCATGGAGTTCGATGACTTCAAGAAAGCCGCGGCCGACCGGGTACCGGTCGGCCGTCCGGGGCGCCCCGAGGACATCGCCGCCACCGCGTCCTTCCTCACCAGTGAGGAATCCGGATTCGTCTCCGGCCAGGTCATCTACGTCGCCGGGGGCCCGCTCGACTGAGCCCGACCGTCCCCATCCACAGCGCCGCAACGGAGGTCCCATGTCATCGGTCCCCACGGACGCCCCTCTCGACGCGCCCGCGCTCCGGGAACGGGTAGCCGAGTTCGTCTCCCGCTACGACCCCGCAACCACGAAACAGGAGGATTTCCTCGCCGCGCGTTTCGACGCCGGTCTGGCCTGGGTGCACTTCCCTCCCGGTGAGGGTGGCCTGGGAGCGCCGCGTTCCCTGCAAGAGACCGTCGACGCGGAGTTCGCACGGTTCGGCTTCACGCCCACCGGCCGGGAGCGGCTGGTTATCGGCCTGGGAATGGCGGCTCCCACAATCCTCGCGTTCGGCACCCCCGAACAACGCCAGCGTTACCTCAGACCGCTGTACACCGGAGCGGAGCTCTGGTGCCAGCTGTTCAGCGAGCCCGGTGCGGGTTCCGACCTCGCTGCCCTGGGAACCCGCGCCGTTCAGGAGGGGGACTCCTGGGTACTCAACGGGCAGAAGGTGTGGACGTCACTCGCCCACCACGCCGACTGGGCCATCCTCCTCGCCCGTACCGATCCGGACGTTCCGAAACACCAGGGGCTGACCTACTTCATCTGCGACATGCGGGCCCCCGGGGTGGAAGTACGGCCGTTGCGGCAGCTCACCGGCGAGGCGGAGTTCAACGAGGTCTACCTCAACGACGTCCGGATCCCGGACACGCAACGGCTCGGCTCCGTCGGTGAGGGATGGCGGGTAGCCCAGACCACCCTGATGAACGAACGCGTCTCCATCGGCGGACAGCCCGAGCCACGCGAGGGCGGTCTGATCGGCACGGTCACGGACACGTGGCGCTCACGCCCGGACCTGCGCACACCGGGTACGCACGACGAGCTCCTCCGGCTCTGGGTCCGGGCCGAGGCGGCCCGGCTCACCAAGGAACGGTTGCGGCAACAGCTCGCGGCGGGGCAACCCGGACCGGAGGGCTCGGCGGCGAAGCTTGCCTTCGCGGAGCTCAACCAGGAGATCTCCGGCGTGGAGCTGGAGATGCTGGGCCAGGAGGGGCTGACCTACACGGACTGGACGTTCCGCCGACCGGAGGGCATCGAGTTCACCGAACGCGACGCCGGATTCCACTACCTGCGCAGCAAGGGCAACTCGATCGAGGGCGGAACCTCGGAGGTGTTGCGCAACATCATCGCCGAACGCGTCCTGGGGCTTCCCGCCGAGCCGAGGACGGACAAGGATCTCGCATGGAAGGACCTCCCCCGATGAGCGAGACAACACCGGATCTCCTCTACACCGACGTCGAGGAGGAACTGCGGTCGAGCGTTCGTGCGCTGCTGGCCGACAAGAGCCCGGTCTCCGCCGTCCTGGGCCGTGTGGACGAGGGGGGTGCGGCCGTCGTCGACTCCGCGCTGTGGCAGGAACTCGCCGGTCTCGGAACGACCGGGCTGCCCCTCGACGAGGAACTCGGCGGTTCCGGGGCGACGTTCCGGGAGGCGGCCGTCGTCGCCGAGGAACTCGGACGCGGCCTGGCCCCCGTACCGTATCTGGGCAGTGCCGTCATGGTGACCTCCGCCCTGATGTCCCTCGGCCGGGACGAGGCCGCCCTCCTCGAGGCGCTGGCGACAGGAGGGTCCGTCGCGGCGTTGGCTGTCGGGCTGGCTACGGCTCCCGACGCGCCGTTCCCCACCTCGGTGCGGGCGGCGGCCGACGGGACACTGTCCGGAACGGTGGAAGGGGTTGCCGACGCGATCGCCGCGGACCGGCTGCTCGTTCCCGCGAGCGGCCCCGAGGGGCCGGCGCTCTGCCTGGTCGACGCCGCCGAGACACGGCGGTCGGCTGTCGTGAGCCTGGACATGACGCGTCCCCTCACGGACGTCGACGTTTCCGGGGCCTCGGGCCGGCTGGTGGCATCCGGGCAACGGGCGGACACCGCTCTGCGCGCCGCCCTGGTGAACGGTTGCGCCCTGCTGTCCGCGGAACAGCTCGGGATCGCCGAATGGGCGCTGGAGACCACGGTCGACTACGTGGGGACCCGCACGCAGTTCGGACGGCCCGTCGGCTCGTTCCAGGCGCTCAAACACCGTCTCGCCGACCTGTGGGTGGGGGTTTCCCAGGCCCGGGCGGTGGTCCGCAACGCGGCGGACGCCGTGGCGGCGGAGAGCTCGGAGGTGGAGCTGAACGCTTCCCTGGCCCAGTCGTTCGTCTCCGACGTGGCTGTCCGGGCCACCGAGGAGGCGGTGCAGCTGCACGGAGGGATCGGGTTCACCTGGGAGCATCCCCTCCACCTGTACCTGAAGCGGGCCAAGAGCGACGCGATCGCCCTGGGAACTCCCGACCGGCACCGCCGGGTGCTCTCCCGGCTGGCTGACATACCGTCCTAGGTGTGATGTCCCGGGGGCGCTGTCCGTCACGGGCGGCGCGTCCACCGGGGCAGGGCCCGAACCCGTGGCCGGGGAGCGCGAGGCCGGCTCCCCGGCCACGGAACGCCGGTCAGTCCTCGGGGAGCTCCAGCGGCGCGAGCTCGTCGAACCGGTCGCCCGGTCCGGGATTGGCCGGGTCGCTCGCCCCGCCGAAGTGGTTCATGACGCCCCAGACCGCGTTCAGGGCGGTCTGCACCGCGCCCTCGGCCCAGCCGGCGGTCCAGGAGATGTCGTCGCCGGCGAGGAAGAGACCGCGGTACTGCTCCTCCAGCCGGTCCTGCTTGAAGTGTGTGAACAGCCGCCGCTGGTACCGGTAGTGGCCGGGGAGATTGGCCTTGAACGCTCCGAGGAAGTAGGGCTCGGCCTCCCAGGAGACGGTGACGGGGTCGCCGACGATGTGCGAGCGGATGTCCACCCCGGGATAGATCTGCCCCAGTGAGTCGAGCATGACGTTCATGCGCTCGTTCACCGGCAGCGGGAGCCACTTCAGCGAGTCGTCGCACCAGGTGTAGGACAGGCAGATGGTGGCGGGGCCCGACGCCTTGTTCTCGTCCAGCAGGTAGGTGGCCCGCGTCATCCGGTCAGTGAGCGTCATGCTCATGGTGTCGCGGCCGGTGGCGGGGTCGGTGTCGCGCCAGAAGGGGCGGTCGACCGGCACGAAGAGTTTCGAGGACTCCATGTAGTGGGTGCGCTCGACCGCGTTCCAGTGCCGCATCGGCAGTAGGTTCTCGTCACAGGCGATCTTGCTGAGCAGCATCCAGCTCTGTCCGGTGAACACCGCGGCACGGTAGGTGCGGATCGCGCCCGCGGAGTCGGTCACGGTGATGTTGTTCGGGGCACTCGCGGTGTGTCCCGCGTTTTCCTCCCGGGTATCCGGGGCGGTGCGTGCCAGTCGGGTGACGGCGGGGCGCGGTGTCCCCCCGTGCAGGTCCGCCAGGGTCGTCCCCTGGGGCCAGTACACGAGCTTGTCGGGCGCGTGCCGCCACAACCGCTGCGGGAGTTGCTGGCAGCCGCCGACGATGCTGAGGTGGTCGTCGTCAGCACCGGTGTAGGTGATGCGCAGGACCTCCAGGATGGAGTTGGGGAAGTCCGTGTCCCAGCCGCCGGTACCGAACCCGACCTGGCCGAAGATCTCCCGGTGGCGGAACGACGAGAACGCCGGGGAGTTGCACAGGAACCCGTAGAACGTCTGGTCGTCCAGCCTGGGGATGAGCTCGTTCCAGATCTCCTTCATCCGGGCGGTGTCACGCTCACGGATGGCCTGCTGCATCTCGGACTGACGCGCTCCCTCCTCCAGCGTCCGGTCCCATGCCCGGGCCACCTGCTGGTACACCTCCGGAAGTTCCTCCGGGGTGTGGGCGTAGCTCGACTCGCCCTTGAGGTCGACGACGGTGCTGGGGGTGTCCGGCGCCAGCGGGTTGGGGAAGGGCGTGGTCTCCAGGCCCGTTTTGGAGATGTAGTGGAACAGTGACGTGGACGAGGTGGGGAAACGCATGGCGCCCATCTCGGCGGTGACGCCCTCGGGCCAGCTGGGGTCGCGCGACGTCCGCATGCGTCCGCCGATCTCCCCCGCCTCGTAGATGACCGGCCTGAGCCCCATCTTCATCAGTTCGTAGGCGGTGACGATCCCGGAGAGGCCGCCTCCGATCACCGCCACCTCGGTGCCGTGGTACTCGGGGGGGACCTCCCCGAGGCCGGCCGGATGGGACAGGTAGTCGTCGTAGGCGAACGGGAAGTCCGGGCCGCACATGGTCAGCGGCCGCTGGGCTTGTGCCCCGGTGGGAACGGCGGTGGGCATTGCGGATGTCATCGGGATGTGTCTCCTGTCGTCGTGCCGGGCGCGGCTTCCCGGTAAGCCAGTGGTGTGTAGAGCTCGGGGCGGCGGTCGGCCAGGTAGGAAACGCTGCGGCGCGCTGCGGTGATCGTGCGCCGGTCCACCTCTCCGAGCAGCAGTTCCGGACCGCTGCCGGCCCGGAGGAGTTCCTCCCCCCACGGGTCGACCAGACAGCTCAGTCCGCAGTAGTCGAGTTCCCCCTCGGTGTCGCAGCGGTTGACGTAGGCGACATGGATCTGGTTCTCGAGGGCGCGTACCGGAACCACGGAGGTGGCGACGGCGGTGTGCGGGTGCATGAGGGCGGTGGGGACCAGCAGGAGGTCGGTTCCGGCGAGCGCGTGCCTGCGCACCATCTCCGGGAACTCCACGTCGTAGCAGATGAGGATGCCCAGACGTAGGCCGTTGAGCTCTGTCTGGACGAGGCCGGCGTCGCCGGGGGTGAAAACGCCGCGGTCGGCCGGGCCGAACAGGTGGGTTTTGCGGTAACCGGCGCGGGTGTTTCCGGCGGCGTCGGTGAGCTGGGCCGTGTTGTGGACGGCCTGCCCCTCGCGTTCGGGGTAACCGTGGAGGATCGCGATTCCCTGTCGGGCGGCGATCCGCGCGACGCTTCCGGCCAGCGGGCCGTCGGCGGGTTCCGCGAACGCGGAGCTGGCCTCCCCGATGTTGTAGCCGGTGAGCGACATCTCCGGTGTCACCAGCAGGTGCGCGCCGCGTTCCGCGGCCGCAGCGGCGGAGCGCTCCAGGCTCCCGAGTGCCCCGTCGGGGTCCCGGCTGGGTCCCGCGGACTGGTCCAGGGCGATCCGGAGTGCCGCCCCTTCCCCGCTGTCCCCGTGCTGATCCGCTGCCATTCCCGTCTCCCAGCGCCACATCCGTGTGTTTGGCCTTCACACACCACTGTAGACGCAACAATGGTCGGGATTTTTGCGGATATCCATGCCGTTCATTGCGTTATTCGGCGCCGAACGCGGTATCTGTTGCCCTCCTGTGCGGGGTGGTCGCCGAGGAACCGCGGCCCCGCCCGCACAGGAGGGAGGGGAGGTACGGGTCACTCGCGCAGGGCCGCGGTGTGCGTGCTGTTGCCCGGTTCCAGACGCGAACGGCGCATGCTGTAGCCGAAGTAGACCACCAGGCCGAGAACCAGCCAGGAGCCGAAGGCGACCCAGGTGGAGATCCCCATGCTCAGCATCAGGTACGCGCACGAGGCCACCCCCAAAAGCGGCACGAGCGGCGACAGCGGCACCCGGAAACCGCGTTGCAGTTCCGGCCGGATCCGTCGCAGCACCAGGACGGCCACGTTGACCATCCCGAAGGCGAACAGGGTGCCGATGCTGGTGGCGTCGGCGAGGTGGCCCAGCGGGACCAGAGCGGCGAGAAAGGCGATGAACGCGGTGACGATGACCGTGTTCGCGCGGGGGGTGCCCTTGGCGTCGACGGTGGAGAAGACACGCGGCACCAGGCCGTCGCGCGACATCGCGAACAGGATGCGGGTCTGTCCGTACAGCACGACCAGCACCACACTGGCGATCGCGATGAGCGCGCCGAGCGTGAACACCAGGGACCAGACCGGCGTTCCCGTCACCATGGTGAGGATGGTCGCCAGCGAGGCGTCGGTTCCCTCGAACCGGTCCCAGGGGAGCACGCCCACGGCGACGACGGCGACCAGGCAGTAGAGCGCTGTCACGATGACCATCGACAGCATGATCGCCCTGGGGAGGTCGCGTTGCGGCCGTTTCGCCTCCTCCCCGGCCGTGGAGGCCGCGTCGAACCCGATGTAGGAGAAGAAGAGGGTGGCGCCGGCGGCGCTGACCCCGCCCATACCCAGCGGGAGGAACGGGGCGAAGTTCTGGTCCTGTACGGCGGTCACCCCGATCCCGACGAACAGCGCGAGGACACCGATCTTGATCACGACCATGACGAGGTTGGCCCAGGCGCTCTCCCGGACCCCGCCGAGGAGCGCGACCATCGCCAGCAGAACCACGGCGGCGGCGGGAAGGTTCACGATCCCGCCCTCCCCGAGCGGTCCGGCGAGTTCCGCGGGAAGGGACAGGCCGGTGGTGAGGACGAGGAGTTTGTCGATGTAGTCACTCCACCCCACGGCCACCGCGGCCACGGAGACGCCGTAGGTCAGCATCAGGCACCAGCCGCACACCCAGGCCAGCAGCTCTCCCATGGTGGCGTAGGAATAGGAGTAGGCCGAGCCCGAGGCCGGGATCATCCCCGCCAGCTCCGCGTAGGCCAACGCGGAGAACAGGGCGGTGACACCGGCGATGACGAAGGACAGCACGACCGCCGGTCCGGCGTCCGGGACGGCCTCGCCGAGTACCACGAAGATGCCGGTTCCCAGAGTGGCACCGATACTGATGGCGGTGAGCTGCCACATCCCCATCGACCGGTGCAGCCTGCCGTCGTCTCCCTGGCCGGTCTCGTCGACGACCCGTTCCACCGGCTTGCGGCGGGTGAGTCGCGTCGTGAGAGGGGGGCGCCCGGAGGCCCCGGCTCCGCTCCCTGAGGAAGCCGGGGGCGCCTCCGCGGTCTGGTGGTCCTCGACCAACTCCATACTCCTTGGATGCGATAGCGCGACAGGATGGCGCGGCATTTGTCCGAGAAAGCCCTATAGCTCCCCTTATGAGAGCTCTGCGCCAATGCACAACGCTATCGGTGTTACGTGGCTAACATAACCAGTTTCTGTTGCGTTTATCTGCGCAGAAGCCACGAATGTTGCGTATCCGCGCAACAGAGTCTGCATAGTTGTGCAGAAGATCACATGCACGTTATGGTCCGCGCCGCTCAGTGAAACCGGTAGCGGAGAAACCGTCGCCGCATCTCGGGAACCGCCGCCACCGGTTCCGCGGCCGCGCTGGTCACGCCGCGGCCGCGCGCAGCCCACGACGGGATACGGCACTACGACCGGCCGCACTGGCCACTGGCGGCCCTGCCGCCGTTGTGGTGGGGTCGGTTCCTCCGCGTCCCGCGCGGCGGGTCAGGGACGGGAACGCAGCCTCCCGGGCGCGCGGCCCGTTCCGTCACACCAAGCAGGGGACGCCCGGACCCGTAGCGGGCGCCCCGAACACCCCGGGCGGGAGCCGGGTCAGGCTCCCACGGAAACGTCGGGCTCGCCCGACTCGGTGCCGTTGTCCTTCATCTCCTCGGCAAGACGCTGTGCCTCATTGACGAGGGTCGACACGATCTCCTCCTCGGGGACGGTCTTGATGACCTCCCCCTTGACGAAGATCTGGCCCTTGCCATTGCCCGAGGCCACACCGAGATCGGCGTCGCGCGCCTCGCCCGGGCCGTTGACGACACACCCCATCACGGCCACCCGGAGCGGCACGTCCATCCCCTCCAGTCCCGCGGTGACCTCGTCGGCCAGGGTGTACACGTCCACCTGGGCGCGGCCGCAGCTCGGGCAGGAGACGATCTCCAGCCCTTTCTCCCGCATCCCCAGGGACTCCAGGATCTGGTTGCCGACCTTGACCTCCTCGGCCGGGGGTGCCGACAGCGACACCCGGATCGTGTCACCGATCCCCTCGGCCAGCAGCGCGCCGAACGCCACCGAGGACTTGATCGTTCCCTGGAAGGCGGGGCCCGCCTCGGTGACGCCGAGATGCAACGGGTAGTCGCACTGCTCGGCGAGGCTGCGGTAGGCGTTGATCATCACCACCGGGTCGTTGTGCTTCACCGAGATCTTGAGGTCCCGGAACCCGTGCTCCTCGAACAGGGAGCACTCCCACAGCGCCGACTCCGCCAGCGCCTCGGGGGTGGCCTGGCCGTACTTCTCCAGCAGACGCTTGTCCAGCGAGCCCGCGTTGACACCGATCCGGATCGGCACGCCGGCGTCCCCGGCGGCCTTGGCGATCTCTCCAACCTTGTCGTCGAACTTCTTGATGTTCCCCGGGTTCACCCGCACGCCGGCGCATCCCGCGTCGATGGCGGCGAACACGTACTTCGGGTTGAAGTGGATGTCGGCGATCACCGGGATCTGGGACTTCTTGGCGATGATCGGAAGCGCTTCGGCGTCGTCGGCGCTGGGAACAGCGACACGTACGATCTGGCATCCGCTGGCTGTCAGCTCGGCGATCTGTTGCAGGGTGGCGTTGATGTCGGCCGTCACCGCGGTCGTCATCGACTGCACCGACACCGGGGCATCCCCGCCGACGGGAACATTCCCGACCATGATCTGCCGCGACTGGCGCCGGGATGCGAGAGGGCGCGGGCGGGCAACGGGCATTCCAAGATCGACGGACACGCGTTCTCACCTCGTCGGCCGCCGGGGACACGCCGGCGGCGTCGCTCGAATTCGAAAAGTACGGGAGGGCCGTGGGCAGGAGTTTCCCGCTCTGGGAACGCGCGGGAGGCTCCCGGCATTCCGCGGGCGGGAACCAGCCTATCGGTTGCGGAGCCGGGACAGCCCCGCCGCTGGTTACATGATACGTACCGGATTGACGATGTCGGCGATCGCCAGGATCACGCTGAACACCAGGAAGCACGCCACCACGATGTAGGCGACGGGCATGAGCTGGGCGACGTCGAACGGTCCGGGGTCGGGTCGCCGGAACAGGCGGGCCAGGCGCTTGCGCACCGACTCCCACAGGGCTCCGAGGACGTGGCCGCCGTCCAGCGGCAGGATCGGCACCATGTTCACGATGAACAGGAACAGGTTGATCCCGGCCAGCAGGTTGGCCATCAGGACCACGCGCTCCATCAGCGGGATCGGCTGGGAGAGTACCTCACCGCCGATGCGGGAGGCTCCCACGATTCCGACGGGCGAGTCGATCCCGCGCTCCTCGCCCATGAACGCCGCGCGGAACACGTCGTCGACCTTGGAGGGCAGGGCGACGAGCGCCTCCCCGGCCCCGACGATCGTGTCGCCCATGTGGGCCGCGGTCTCTCCCGCTCCCAGCTGCTGGCGCTCCTGGTCGAACGCGATGCCGAGGAACCCCGCCTTCTCGGTCTCCGGCACCCGGTAGCCCCGCTCGTCGGTGCGCGGTTCGCCGTCCGCGTCGGTCTTGTACACCGGGTCCCCGGCGTCGTCCCGTTTGACCACCGTGTTCTCGATGAGGTCGGCGGTCAGCGTGCGGGTCTCCCCGTCCCGGCGCACCTCGATCTCGGTGGGTCCGGTGGAGCCTTTGATCTCCTGGTTGGCGCGTTCCCAGGTGGGGGTCGCGGCCCCTCCCACCGAAACGATCTCGTCGCCGGGGCGCATCCCCGCCTCCGCCGCCGGCGCCGGCGGGTCGTCCTCGGAACAGCTGGTGTCCTCGGCGGTGGTGGGAACAACGCAGTCGGACACGGACTGGACCGTGGTGGTGGGCTGCAGTACGCCGAAGCCCATGAGGACGAGCGCGAACAGGACGACCGCGAGAACGAGGTTCATCGCGGGGCCCGCCACCATCACGATGATCCGTTTCCAGGGGGCGCGCTGGTAGAACTGGCGGTCCTCGTCGCCCTCCTCGAGTTCGACGTTGTTGGCTTCGCGGGCGTCCTCCACCATGGCGCGCCAGCGCGACATCGGCTTGGCCGACGTGTCCTGCTTCCGACTCGGCGGGATCATTCCGACCATACGGACGAAACCACCCAACGGCACCAGTTTGACGCCGTACTCGGTGTCGCCCTTCGTCCTCGACCACAGGGTTTTCCCGAAACCGACCATGTACTGGGTGCAGCGAATGCCGAACATCTTGGCCGTGGCCAGGTGCCCGAGCTCGTGCCAGGCGATGGAGAAAAGCAGCCCCAGGAACAGGAGCACGATGCCGAGCGTGGTCAGAAACGCGACCATGGATATCCCCTCATCCGCTCCGCGATATCAGTTCCCGGGCGCGGCTCCGCGCCCAGTCGTCCGCCGCGTAGACGTCGGCCAGTCGGATACCGGTACCCGTTGATTGCTGTTCTGAGACTACCTGCGCCACTGTGTCCACAATCGCGGGGAATGCCAGCCTGTTGTCGAGGAACGCCCCGACGGCCTCCTCGTTGGCCGCGTTGTACACCGCTGGTGCGGTCCCCCCGGCGGCACCGACCTCGCAGGCCAGCTGCACCGCGGGAAACGCCTCCGCGTCCAGGGGATGGAACGTCCAGTTCTGTGCGGTGGTCCAGTCGATTCCCGGAGCCGCGGCCTCGACCCGGTGCGGCCAGCCGATGCCGTAGGAGATCGGCAGCCGCATGTCGGGAGGGCTCGCCTGTGCCAGGGTGGAACCGTCCGTGAACTCCACCATGGAGTGGACCATCGACTGCGGGTGCACCACGACCTCGATCCGGTCGAAGGGGATGTCGAAGAGGAGGTGCGCCTCGATGACCTCCAACCCCTTGTTCACGAGGGTCGCGCAGTTCACGGTGATGACCGGCCCCATGTTCCACGTGGGGTGGTCGAGCGCCTCGGCGGGTGTGACCGCCGCGAGCTCGGAGCGCGACCTTCCGCGGAACGGGCCGCCGCTGGCGGTGATGACGAGCTTGCGCACCTCTTCCAACGGTGCCGCTACCTGCCCCTGCGCGAGGCTGGTGAGCGCGGCGGAGTCGGGGCGCGGCAGGCACTGCGCGAGCGCGAAGTGTTCGGAGTCCACCGGAACGATCTGTCCGGGACCAGCGGCCTCGCGCACCAGCGGACCGCCGATGATGAGCGACTCCTTGTTCGCCAGGGCCAGCATCCGCCCCGCTCGCAGGGCGGCCAACGTGGACTCCAGTCCGAGCGCGCCGGTGATGCCGTTGAGCACCACGTCGCACGGCCACGTGGCCAGTTCGGAGACGCCCTGGGCTCCGGAGAGCACCGTGGCGGAACTGTCGCGCTCGCGCAGGTGGCGGGTGACACCGTCCACCGCGGTGGGATCGGCCACGGCCACAGCTCGCACACCGAGTTTTCCGGCCTGCTCGGCGAGCAGTTCGGGACGACCGCCACCGGCGGCGATCCCGACGACCCGGAAACGTTCGGGGTTGGCGAGGGCGACATCGATGGCCTGGGTACCGATCGACCCGGTCGATCCCAGGATCACCACATCGCGGCGGGAATCTGGCGAGGTGTCCCGGACGAACTGTTCTGCGATAGCCACGCCTCCATTGTTACGCACCAGCTCACCGACGAGTGCCGTTCCCGCGGGCGGTCACGGGCCGCTGCCCCCTTTACAGGCTCCGCACGGTGCCTTACTTTTACCGGAACGTAAGTTACCTCACAGTAGGGGGTGGTTGCCGCCACCCGCTACCGATCCCCCGACCGGTCACGGCACCCGGCCGTGCGACCCCCGAGGTTAACAATGCGACGACTGCGAGCACTGGTTGCTCTGACCACGACCGCGATCCTCACCACCAGCGTCCTCACCCCCCACAGCGCCGCTGCCGCCACCGGCAGCACCGTCGAGTACACCACCGTCCCCGGCTCCCAGGGGACGGACCTCAAAGCCATGGTCATCACCCCGACCGGCCACGAGGGGCCCCGCCCGCTCCTGGTCATGCCGTCCTCGTGGAGCATGTCCAACGTGGAGTACGTGGGAGCCGCGAAGAAACTCGCCAGGGAGTCGGGATACCAGGTCATCAGTTACACCTCACGCGGCTTCTGGGACTCCGGCGGTGAGATCGAGGTGGCCGGCCCGGAGGACATCGCCGACGCGAGCAGCGTCATCGACTGGGGGCTGGAGAACACCGACGCCGACCCGGACCGGATCGGCATGGCGGGAATCTCCTACGGAGCCGGGATCAGCATGCTCACCGCCGCCGAGGACGACCGGGTCAAGGCCGTCAGCGCGATGAGCGGCTGGACCGACCTGGGCGCTTCCCTCTACCCCGGTGACACGATCAGTTTCCAGGCCGTCGAGCTCCTGCTCACGGCGGCGAAAGCCACCGGGCGCCCCGGGGACGACCTGCAGCACATCGAGGAGGAGTACCGCAAGGGCAACATCGATCCCGCCCTGGAACTCGCCCAGGAACGGTCGGTGGCCACCAAGATCGACCAGGTCAACGACAACGGCACCGCGGTCATGATCGCCAACGCCTACAACGACGGCCTCTTCCCGCCCTCCCAGATGTCGGACTTCTACACGCGGCTGGACGTACCCAAACGGCTCATGCTCTCCGCCGGTGACCACGCCACCTCCGAGGCCGGCGGCGCCGTCGGACTTCCCAACGAGACGTGGGACGAACTCACCCGATGGTTCGACCACCACCTGCGCGGAGTGGACAACGGCGTCGGCTCCGAGGACCCGGTGCGGCTGAAACCCAGCAACGGGGACGGCGGCTGGACCGGCTATCCCGACTGGGAGTCGGTCGCGGACCAGCGGGAGGAACTGCACCTGAGCGAACCCGAGCGCAGCTGGGAACAGTGGCAGTCCACCGGCGGCCTGCAACCGGAAGCGGCACCCGGCTGGGGCTACGACATCCGCACCGGCCGGGGAACCCTGGCCGACAGCGGGACGGTGCTGCTGGACGGAGCTCTGCGGCAGTTCGCCGACATCCCCACCGGCGTCTCCCTCCCGTTCGTCAACCGGGACCGCGCCGGCGTGTGGACCAGTGACGCCTACCCGGAGGGGATGCGCGTCAGCGGCACTCCCAGCGCCCGGGTCACGGTGACGCCGACCGCCCGGAACCAGTCCCTGTACACCTACCTGTACGCCATCGACTCCCACGGGAACGGGGCACTGATCACCCACAAGCCGCACACCGTGCGGGACGCCTCCCCGGGTGAGCCCGTAACCCTGGACCTGGACCTGGAACCGGTGGTGTGGGACCTCCCGGAAGGACACCGGTTGGCCCTGGTCATCGACACCGCGGACGCGCGCTACACCGACGAGAGCGCGAGGGGCGAACAGTTGGAGTTCTCCTCGCCGGAGGGCGAACCGTCCGTGCTGACGGTACCCACGGCCTGACCTCCCGGTGGTGCGGGGGCACAGCGCACCGCCCCACCGGACCACGGCGTTTCCCGGTCCCAGCCGAACCATCTCCCGTCGGGGCCCACCGGCACGGCCGCTTCCCCGCGACCGTGCCGGTGGGCGACGTCACGGCCCGGTGGTTCCGTCCCGGGGGACATGCCGTTCACCGCGAGCCACCCCGCAGCGGTGCTGCCGCTGGGCGCGCTCCTGGCGGGAGCGGTCGCGCCCGGCCTCCCCTACTACCTCCACACCGCGTCCCTCGCTGCCACCACGCACGGCCCGCGGAGGCTCGGGGGCGACGTCGCCTCCGGCGCCGGTGCGTTGCTGTGTTCCGACTCGCCCTCCGGGCACCGCTCTCCGCGCTTCTCCCACCACACGCGCGCGACCGTGTTCCCCACTCCCCCGCCTCCCCGGAAGACCGGTGGGGGATGATCCTCCTGACGGTGGTCGCCCTCGCGGTGGCGGCGCCTGCCGCCTCCCCGGGCGCCGTCAGCGGATACGATCTGGTGCGCTGCTTCTCCCCGGGAGCCACCCGGGGCGCGGGCGTCGCGCTCGTCTGCTACTCGGCGGGCTCGCACCTGCGGCGGTGCGGACGACGTCCCGGTGCGACAACACGACACCCGAACCGTAAGTAGCCAAATAATCACACTATGTGTGGCATGCTCGGGTGTCATGACACCGTCTGCCACCAGAAAACTCCTGGCCCCGCTCGCGTGCGGCGCGCTCCTCCTCTCCGGCGTCCCGGCCGAGGCGACCTCCCGGAGTCCGGACGTCGGCACCCAGGACAGCGGCATCACCCGTGACTCCTCCACCGCCCAGCAGCGCGCGGGAGCGACAGACTACTGGAGTCCCGAACGCATGGAGGCGGCCACACCGCTCGGGCGCGTCCTGGACTCCCCCTCCGGGAGCGGCGGCGAGCGCTCGCCGCAGAGCGCCGCGAGCGACGACAGCACCGGTGAACGCTGGGACCGCGGCGGAAAGGTAACGAAGACGACCGGGAAGGTGTACCTGACGATGGACGGTCGGGACTTCACCTGCTCCGGCTCGGTCGTGCGGGCCGACAACCGGGACACGGTCCTCACCGCGGGGCACTGCCTGAAGGACGGCACCGGGGCCTGGGCCGAGAACTGGACCTTCGTTCCCGGCTACGAGGACGGGAGCAGCCCGCACGGCCGGTACTCGGCGCGGGAGAAGCTCGTCCCTCGGCAGTGGTCCCAGCAGGAGGACGACAGCTTCGACGTCGGTCTGGCCGTCGTCGGGACCGACGACGGGAACCACGTACAGGACGAGGTGGGCGCGCAGCGGATCGCCTTCGGCCAGCGCCCGGGGGACCCGACGTACGCGTTCGGCTACCCGGCCACGGATGGGTACTCCGGTCGTTACCTGCACTACTGCGCCGGCGACACCCGCCCGGACCAGGACGGCACCACCGCCAGCGGTATGGACTGCGAGATGACCCAGGGGTCCAGTGGTGGCCCGTGGCTGTCCGGGTTCGACCCGGAAACCGGTACCGGGACCGTCACCTCGGTCATCAGTTTCAAGTACGCGAGCGACCCCACGACCCAGTACGGCCCGTTCCTCGGGGATGAGGTACGCCGGCTCTACCGCGAGGCTCAGGCGCTCTAGGCGGAGCGCGGAACCGGCCCCGCGCTCGCTCCCGTGCCGCGCCGCGGCGCGCGGGGATGTGCGGATGGCTCCGCTCCGGTCCGTCCGGGGAACGTTCCGTGGCGGTGCCGGTGGCGGGAAGACCCGGTCCACCCGCCACCGGGCCGACACCGCGGTCACACCATGTCGCGGATCCAGCCGTGCGTGTCCGGTCGGCTGCCGTACTGGATACCGACCAGTTCCTCCCGCAGCCGCATCGTGACCGGTCCGGGGGTCCCGTCACCGATTCGGAACTCGCCATGGGAGCTCTTCACGTACCCCACCGGGGTGATCACTGCGGCGGTTCCACACGCGAACACCTCGGTCAGTTCGCCGCTTTCCGCCGCGGAGCGCCACTCGTCGGTGGAGATCCGCCCCTCCTCCACGGGGATCCCGAACTCCGGCGCGAGCGTGAGCAGTGAGTCCCTGGTGACGCCGGGCAGCAGTGTCCCGGTCAGTGCCGGGGTGCGCAGCCGCGCGCCGTCCCCGGAACCGAACACGAAGAACAGGTTCATGCCGCCCATCTCCTCGACCCAGCGGTGTTCCACCCCGTCGAGCCAGACGACCTGGTCGCACCCCTGTTCCAGGGCCTGGGCCTGGGCGACGAAGCTTGCGGCGTAGTTCCCGGCGAACTTGGCCTCCCCGGTCCCTCCGGGAGCGGCACGCGTGTAATCCTCACTGAGCCACACCGAGACGGGTTTGATTCCCCCCGAGAAGTACGGTCCCGACGGGGAGGCGATCAGCACGAACATGTAGCTCCGGGAGGGGTGGTTGACCCCCAGCCCCACGTCCGTGGCGAACATGAACGGACGCAGGTAGAGGCTGCTGTCCTCCTGGGAGGGCACCCAGTCCGCGTCCTGGCCGAGCAGTGCCTCGATCGCTCCGGTGAAGAGTTCCTCGTCGAGTTCGGGCATGGCCATGCGCCGTGCGCTGCGGTTCATACGCGCGGCGTTGGCCTCCGGCCGGAAACAGGCGATCGTGCCGTCCGGGTGGCGGTACGCTTTCAGCCCTTCGAAGATCTCCTGGGCGTAGTGCAGGTTCGCCGAGGCCGGGTCGAACGACAACGGGGCGTAGGGCTCCACCCTCGCGTCGTACCAGCCTTTGCCCTCCGTGTAACGGATGGTGACCATGTGATCGGTGAACACATTGCCGAACCCGGGATTGTCCAGTAGGGCCGCTCGTTCCTGCGGGGTCCTCCGCTGGTCCGAGGGCTGGATGTCGAACGTCAACCCGCTTTTGGTGGTGCTGCTGTTCATGGGTAAGAGGTCCTCTCGGGTACGTCAGGCCGGCCGCACTGCCGACCCTGAATCCTAGTGTGGCGGAAACGACGCACCCGGAGCCATAGCCGCACCAAGCAGCGGGGAACGAACACGGAACCGCGGCCACGGGCGGGGCCGACGACCACGGGTGCGCCTGCGTGGGACAGGCGGCCGTGGTCGTCGCTGCGCCTCGGCGCGCCTGTACGGGAGCAGGGCCGAGGCGGTTTCCTCAGCCCTGCTCGACTACTCGCTTGGCGAGATCGTCACCGACGCGTTCGGTGGAGCGTTGGCTTCCGGACTCGGCGCGGGCACGCAGGTCCTCGGCCACCGCAGCCTCCACCTGGCGCGCCGCGGCCTCCAAACCGAGGTGTTCGAGCATGGCCGCGCCGGAGAGGACCGTCGCGGTCGGGTCGGCCACCCCTTGGCCCGCGATGTCCGGGGCGGAACCGTGCACCGGTTCGAACATGCTGGGGAACTCGCGCTGCGGGTTGATGTTGCCGCTGGCGGCCAACCCGATCCCGCCCGCGATGGCGGCGCCGAGGTCGGTGATGATGTCGCCGAACAGGTTGTCGGTGACGACGACGTCGAAACGCTCCGGCTGGGAGACGAAGAACATGGTCGCCGCGTCGACGTGGCAGTAGTCCACGGCCACGTCCGGGTACTGCGCGCCGACCTCGCGTACCACACGCTGCCACAGCTCCCCGGCGTAGGTGAGGACGTTGTCCTTGTGCACCAGGGTGAGACGCCGGGCCGGGCGCGCCTGCGCCTTCGCGAAGGCGTAGCGCACCACGCGTTCCACGCCGAACCGGGTGTTGACGCTGTCCTGCGTGGCGATCTCCCCCGGGGTGTCCTTCCGCAGCACTCCGCCCATACCGGCGTAGGGCCCCTCGGTACCCTCCCGGACCACGAGCATGTCGATGTCGTCGGGCGCGGCGTCGGCCAGCGGTGTGTGCACCCCCGGATACAGCTTGACCGGCCGCAGGTTGACGTAGTGCGCGAAGTCGAAGCGCAACCGCAGCAGCAGCCCGCGTTCCAGGACCCCGCTCGGCACTGACGGGTCCCCCACCGCGCCGAGCAGGATGGCCTCGTGGCCACGGAGCTCCTCCGCCACGGTGTCCGGGAGCGTCTCGCCGGTGGCGTGCCACCGGCCGGCTCCCAGGTCGTACTCGGTGGTCTCCAGGGTGACGTCGTGCCGCGCGGCCGCGGCCGACAGGACCTTCACCCCTTCGGTGACAACCTCGGGGCCGATCCCGTCACCGGGAACCACCGCCAACGGGACGCTGCGAGTGGGCATAGAAAGCCGATCCTCCACTTCACGAGGGTGGGAACGAGTTAACGGTGGTGAGGTGCGTGAGCCTCACCGGCCGGAGGGCCCGCCGTTGTCGCGGCGGTCCAGGGCGACCTGCACGGCCTGGGTCGTGTCGTCGTCGTTACCGGCGGGAGCGGGAGTGGTGTCATACATGGCGATCCTCGCACGGGGCGCGTGGGGCGGATGTTTCTGGGCGCGCTGGTTCCCCGGGGATCGCCGTTGCGGGAAGGCTGTCGCTCGCGCCGGGTTCCGGCGGAGTTCGGCTGCGCGGGGCTGTGGCACCGCGCTCAGCTCGTGCGCCCGTCTTTATTCCCTGAGGGAAGAGGATATCGGATGTCCAACTATCGTGCTACTGGGCACCCCCGTGAACGTACGGGGCCGCCGGTCGGCGGCCCCGTGTTCACGTCACAGCGGCGGGACTCAGTACAGCTGTACCTGGCGCGTCGTCGCCGCGCTGATCTCTGTCGAGATCTGGTTCAGCGTGTTGTCCGGGATAGCGGAGTCCACGGTGAGCGTGATGAGCGCCTTCCCGCCTTCCGTGTCCCGGCTCACCTGCATGCCCGCGATGTTCACACCGGTCTCGCCGAGGACGGCGCCGACCTTGCCGACGATGCCGGGCCGGTCGTTGTAGGCGAAGAACACCATGTGCTCGCTCAGCGAGATCTCCATGGTGTAGCCGTTGAGCTCGACGAGTTTCTCGATGTTCCGCGGGCCGGAGAGCGTGCCCGAGACCGACACCTTCCGGCCGTCCGACAGGATGCCCCTGACGCAGACGAGGTTGCGCCAGTCACTGTTGTCGTCGCTGGTGACCAGACTGACCTCGACTCCCAGCTCCTTGGCCAGCAGCGGGGCGTTGACGAAGGTCACCGCCTCCTCGACGACGCCACCGAAGACACCCTTGAGGGCGGCCAGCTCCATCACCTTGACGTCGTGGGCCGCGAGTTCGCCGCGCACCTCGATGTCGATCTTGCTGGCGGCACCCCCCGCGAGCGAGGTGAAGATCCGGCCGAGCTTCTCGGTGAGCGGCAGTGCCGGTTTGACCTCCTCGGCGACCGCGCCGCCCTGCACGTTGACGGCGTCGGGCACGAACTCACCGGACAGGGCGAGTTTCACCGACCGTGCCACCTGCGTTCCGGCCTTCTCCTGGGCCTCCTCGGTGCTGGCACCCAGGTGCGGGGCGACCACGACGCTCTCGAACTCGAACAGCGGACTGTCGGTGCAGGGCTCGTTGGTCCAGACGTCGATACCGGCGCCCGCGACCTTCCCCTCCTTCAACGCGCGGTACAGGGCGTCCTCGTCCAGGATCCCCCCGCGCGCGGCGTTGATGATACGCAGGTTCGGTTTGGCCTTGCTGAAGGCGTCGTCACTGATCAGGCCGATCGTGTCCTTGTTCTTCGGCAAGTGGACGGTGATGAAGTCGCTGCGCTCCATCACCTCGTCCAGGCTCACCAGCTCCACGCCCATCTGGGCGGCGCGAACCGGTTGCACGAACGGGTCGTAGGCGATGAGTTTCGTACCGAACGCCGAGAGTCGCTGCGCGACGAGCGCGCCGATACGCCCCAGACCGACGATCCCCACGGTCTTGTCGTACAGCTCGACCCCGGTGTACTTGGAGCGTTTCCACTCCCCGTTGACCAGGGCGTTGTGCGCCGGAGCCGTGTTGCGGGAGGTGGCCAGCATCAGGTTGACCGCCTGTTCAGCGGCGCTGATGATGTTCGACGTGGGGGCGTTGACCACCAGCACACCGGCCTTGGTCGCGGCGTCGACGTCGACGTTATCCAGTCCCACTCCGGCGCGGGCCACCACCTTCAGGTTGGGGGCGGCGTCCAGCGCCTCGGCGTCGATGGTGGTCGCGCTACGCACGACCACGGCGTCGACGTCCGCGAGGGCGGGCAGCAACTGCGAGCGGTCGGCACCGTCGGCGCGGTGGACGTCGAAGTCCTCCTCCAACAGTGCGATTCCGGCGGGCGAGAGTTCTTCCGCTACGAGAACGGAGGGCTTGGACACAGCTTGTTCCTTATGTAGGTTGCGATGTGGCCGCACCGGTTGCGGCGTCGGCATCTCCGTACCTTGCAAGGCGGGCCGCAGGGCCAATAAAAGTCTACTGCTCCAGGGGGAAGCCCTAGGGCCAAGGGGGCCGGTTTTCCGGACGGAGCGACACGAATTCCCTGGTGAGAGCGGATATCGCAAGGAACGGTGAGCGGTGTGGTGCGCCCGGACCGGAGTAGCCGGTCCCGGGCAGGGAGTGCCCGTCCGGGCGGTGGGCACCCACCGCCCGGACGGGAGGAACGACTCAGCCCTGCAGCCAGCTCATCAGGGGGCGGAGCTCCGCGCCCACCTTCTCGATCGGTTCCTCCTGCTCCGCCTCGCGGCGTTTGAGGAAGTTGGGCCGGCCGGCGTCGAACTCCTCGACGAGCTCGCGCGCGTAGCTGCCGTCCTGCACCTCGGAGAGGATCTGGCGCATGCGGTCGCGCACCTCGTCGGTGATGACCCGCGGCCCCCGCGTGTAACCGCCGTACTCGGCGTTGTCGGACACGGACCAGTTCATCTTGGAGATGCCGCCCTCGTACATGAGGTCAACGATGAGCTTGACCTCGTGCAGGCACTCGAAGTAGGCGACCTCCGGCTGGTAGCCGGCCTCGGTGAGGGTGCTGAACCCGGCCTTGATGAGTTCGGAGAGGCCACCGCACAGGACGGCCTGCTCCCCGAACAGGTCGGTTTCGGTCTCCTCGGTGAAGGTGGTCTTCAGCGCTCCGGCACGGGTGCCGCCGATGCCCTTGGCGTAGGACATCGCGAGGTCCCAGCCGTTTCCGGAGGCGTCCTGCTCCACCGCGACGAGTACCGGGACCCCGCGCCCCTCCTCGAACTGGCGGCGGACCAGGTGGCCGGGGCCCTTCGGGGCCACCATGGCGACGTCGACGTCGGCCGGCGGTGTGACCAGGCCGTAGCGGATGCTGAACCCGTGGCCGAAGAAGAGGGCGTCCCCCGGCTTGAGGTGGGGCTCGATCTCGGCGGTGTACAGGTCACGGTGGATGTGGTCCGGAACCAGTATCTGGATCAGGTCGGCCTCCTGGGCCGCCTGGGCCGGAGTGACGACACGCAGCCCGAGCTCCTCGGCCGTCGCGCGGCTCTTGGAACCCTCGGCGAGCCCGATCCGCACGTCCACGCCCGAGTCCCGCAGGGAAAGAGCGTGCGCGTGCCCCTGGCTTCCGTAACCGATCACGGCGACGGTCCGCCCCTGGATGACACTCAGGTCGGCTGAGTCGTCGTAGTACATCTCTGCTGCCACGTCGGCCTACTCCTTGCTCGTGAGTGTGTCGGGCCGGCCCGGCCTTCCGGGCCGGCGAGTCGTGTCGTGTGGTGCGCGGTCGTGTGGCTGCTCTCCTGCCCGCGCCGCGGCCTCAGGCGGTCCGTTCGACGGGCCGCAGTGAGCGGTCGGCGATCGACCGCGGACCGCGTCCCACGGCGACCAGTCCGGACTTGACGAGCTCCTTGATCCCGAACGGTTCCAGGTTCCGGATCAACGCGTCGAGCTTCTCCGGCGTTCCGGTCGCTTCGAGGACGACCACCTCCGGGTTGACGTCGACGACGTTGGCCCGGAACAGCTCGGCCGTCTGGACCACGGCCGCGCGGTTACTCGCCTCGGCCTTCACCTTGGCGAGCAGGAGCTCCCTGCGCACCGAGGCGTCGTTGTCCATCTCAACGATCTTGATGACGTTCACCAGCTTGTTGAGCTGTTTGGTCACCTGCTCCAAGGGGTGGCGGTCGCAGTTGACCACGATCGTCATCCGGGAGACGCCCTCGTATTCCGTGGTGCTGACACTGAGGGAGTCGATATTGAATCCGCGCCGGGAGAACAACGCCGATGCCCTGGTGAGGATACCCGGCGTGTCCTCCACGAGGACGGAAAGCGTGTGCTGGCTCATGGTCGTCGCCCTTCTAGTCCTCACTGTCCCATTCGGGCGCCATGTCGCGCGCGTACTGGATGTTGTCGTTGCTGATCCCTGGGCCGACCATCGGCCACACCATCGCGTCGTGACTGACCGAGAAGTCCACCACGACGGGAGCGTCGTCGATCGCCATGGCCTTCTCGATCGTGGCGTCGATGTCCTCGGCGCGTTCGCACCGCAGCCCCACACAGCCGTGGGCCTCCGCGAGCCGCACGAAGTCGGGGACCCGGACCTTCTCGTCCTGCGGGGCGGTCTGCAGGTCCGTGTTCGAGTAACGCCCGTCGTAGTAGAGGGTCTGCCACTGGCGGACCATGCCGAGGTTGCCGTTGTTGATGACCGCGACCTTGATCGGGATGTTCTCCACGGCGCAGGTCGCCAGCTCCTGGTTGGTCATCTGGAAGCACCCGTCGCCGTCCACCGCCCACACGGCCCTGTCGGGAGAGCCCGCCTTGACGCCCAGCGCGGCGGGCACGGAGAAGCCCATGCTGCCCAGACCACCGGAGTTCACGAACGTGCCGGGGTGTTCGTAGCCGATGAACTGCGAGGCCCACATCTGGTGCTGGCCGACGCCGGCCACGTAGACGGCGTCGGAGCCCGCGATCTCTCCCAGCCGTTTGATGACGTGCTGGGGCGCGACCTGGTCCTCGCCGGGCTCCTCGTAGCCCAGCGGGTAGACCTCGCGCAACCGGTCGAGCTGGGCCCACCATGCGGCGTAGTCGCCGTGGCGCCCGTTGGACTGGTCGTTGCGGACGGCGACCACCAGGTCGGCGAGGACCTCGCGGCAGTCCCCCACGATCGGGATGTCGGCGTGCCGGTTCTTGGAGATCTCGGCGGGGTCGATGTCGGCGTGGACGACCTTGGCGTCGGGAGCGAAGCTGTCCAGCCTGCCGGTGACCCGGTCGTCGAACCGGGCACCGAGAGCGACGACGAGGTCGGCCTTCTGCAGGGAGCCCACCGCGGCAACCGTCCCGTGCATGCCCGGCATACCCAGGTGCTGGGGATGGCTGTCCGGGAAGACGCCCCGCGCCATCAGGGTCGTGACCACGGGCAGGCCGGTGAGTTCGGCGAGCACCCGCAGCTCCTGGGAGGCTCCCGAACGCAGCACCCCGCCTCCCGCGTAGATCACCGGCCGGCGGGCTTCGGCGATCAGCCGGGCGGCCTCACGGACCTGTTTGCCGTGCGGCTTCGTCACCGGCCGGTACCCGGGCAGGTCCAGGCGCTGCGGCCAGGAGAACGTCGTCTGCGCCTGCAGCGCGTCCTTGGCGATGTCCACCAGAACGGGCCCGGGGCGGCCGGTGGAGGCGATGTGGAACGCCTCGGCGATGGTGCTCGGAATGTCCGCGGCCTCGGTGACCAGATAGTTGTGCTTGGTCACGGGCATCGTGATGCCGCAGATGTCGGCTTCCTGGAACGCGTCCGTGCCGATGAGCGGGGTCGCCTGCTGGCCGGTGATCACCACCATCGGCACCGAGTCCATGTGGGCGTCCGCGATGGGGGTGACCAGGTTGGTGGCTCCCGGACCGCTCGTGGCTATGCAGACGCCGGGGCGACCGGTCGAGTAGGCGTAGCCCTCAGCCGCATGACCGGCGCCCTGCTCGTGCCGCATGAGTACGTGGCGCACGCTGCCGGAGTCGAAAAGCGGATCGTAGGCGGGGAGGATGGCCCCGCCGGGGATTCCGAAAACCGTGTCGGCGCCGGCGTACTCCAGCGACTTGACCAGCGACTGGGCTCCGGTCATTTGCTCAGTCATTAATACGTCCTTAACCCAAGGCTCGTAATCGAGGTGTGCCTGACAGCAAAAAACCCCTCACCGCACCGTGCGGTTGAGGGGCGCGCGAAATGAGTACCGTGGTCAGCTCGCCGCGCGCCGACCAGGTACGAGAATGAGAGAGTTGCTTTGCACGCTTTTAACAATGGCGGACAGCAGAGCGAACCGTCAACTGAAACGCCATTTTGTCTCACCATATGAGACATCCCGGTTCACCATCCGACTGGACCGGAGACACTGCGCACCCGCGGCGGGACGCTTCGTATCCGAACGCGGGACGGGAACCCCGCGGGGGACCCACCGGGTGTCGTGCTGTTCTACAACGGGATGCTGGAGCCGCCGAGGAGCGCCTCCACCCCCTCGGCCACCATCGGGCGCGCCACGAGGAAGCCCTGCCCGTGGCCGCACCCCATCGAACGCAGTTGTTCGAGCTGCTCCGGGCGTTCGATGCCCTCGGCGATGATGCGCATGCCGAGATCCTGGCCGAGCCGGATGATCGTGTGCGTGAGCAGGGTGACGGTTCCGTCCGTTCCCAGGTCCCGGATGAACGAGGGGTCGATCTTGATCGCGTCCACCCGCAGCTCCCGCAGGTGCGCCAACGACGCGTAGCCCATACCGAAGTCGTCGATGGCCAACCGGATCCCGAGCCGCCGCAGTTCGGCCAGCCGCTCCACGGACTCGCCCGGGTTCTCCAGGAGTACCTCCTCGTCGACTTCCAGGGTGAGCACCTCCGCGGGTAGCCCGGTTTCGGCGAGCACCCCCGACACCGTCTCGACGAACCCCGTGGAGAGGATCTGCTTGACGGACAGGTTCACGGACAGGTCGATGTCCCAGTCCGAGGCCCGCCAGAAGGCGACCTTGGCGCAGGCCTCCCGCAGGATCCACTCCCCCAGCGGCACGATCAGACCCGACTCCTCCGCCGGACCGATGAAGGTCTCCGGCGGTTCCAGCTCCTCGCCGCGCCGCCAACGCACCAGCGCCTCGACCGCTGTCACCTGGGAATTCTCCAGATCCACCACGGGCTGGTACTCCAGTAGGAACGCGCCGTCCGCCAGTGCCTGACGCAGCTCGGTCTGCAGCTCCAACCGCCCGACCACCGTGGCGTGCATCTCGGCCGCGTAGATCTCCAGCCGGCCGCCACCACCGCGCTCCTTGGCACGCACCATCGCCATGTCGGCGTTGCGCAGCAGTTCACCGCTGTCCGTCATCCGCTCGGCGAACGCCACCCCGGAGCTGGCGGTCAGCAGCACCTCCCGGTCGGCGATGTGGAACGGTTCGGCGCTGATGATCCGGCCCAACCGTTCCGCGAGGTCCACCACCTGCTGGGCCTGGCGGCCCTCCTCGATCAGGACGGCGAACTCGTCACCGCCCCACCGCGCGAGCGTGGCGCCGACCCCGACGGTCACCCGCAACCGCCGCGCCGCCTGGGCGAGCAGGTAGTCGCCGAAGGTGTGCCCCGAGGAGTCGTTGACGGCGGTGAACCCGTCGAGGTCCAGGAAGATGGCGGCGATCTCGCCGGGAGGCCCCTGTCCGCGCTCCCGCCCGGAGAGCACCTCGCGGGTGCGCTCCTCCAGGTAGGCCCGGTTGGGCAGCCCCGTGATCCCGTCGTGGAACGTCAGGTGGTTGATCTGGTCCTCCAGCGCCACCTGGGCGCTGATGTCGCGGGTCGTCACCAGCAGCCGCTCCGGGAGTCCCGGCTGTTCGTACGGGGACGCCGTGGACTCCGTGTGGCGCCAGGTGCCGTCGCCCGCGCGCACCCGGACCCGCAGGTAGACGCTCGAGGAGCCGCCCCGGCGGAAGGTCGACACCGCAGCGGTCACCCGCGGCATGTCCTCGGGGTGGATGACCGTCGTGATGGGGTGGCCGAGAATGTCGTCCTGCTGGTACCCGAACGCCTCGGCCGCACCCGGGCTGACATAGTGCACCGTGGCGTCGTAACCGAGGATGAGGTTGACGTCACCGCTGTTGCGCGCGAGCTCGTGGAAGTGCCGCTCCCGGGTGAGCACCATCCGCGTCAGCGTGGAGTTCTCCTCCAGGAGGCCGCTGACCCGCACGAGCAGGACGAGCACCGACGAACCGGCCGCCAGCGGCAGGGCCGGAGCCACGTCGTCCAGCCGGAGGCCCGCCACGGTCAGCACCACCGCCGCGACGGACAGGGCCGCCGCCGCGGCGATCTCCGGGGCGAACCGGTACAGCCCGCGCCCGGTGATACGCCGCGGCGCCGCGGCCGCGGTGTCGCGGATCAACCACGGCAGGCTGCCCAGCAACGCGAAACCGAGGAACCGTACCGGGTACTCGATCCCCCCGGCGAGCGCGACACCGGTCAGACGGCTCACGGCTCCGATGAGATCGGCCCCGCAGATGATGACGAACGCTCCGATCGCCAGCAGGACCGCGCGCCGCGTGTTGTGCGGTGACATGAACACCAGCGGCGCGAGCAGGCACAGGACGGCGATGTCGGCGACCGGGTACACCAGGGCCAGTGCCAGGAATCCGGTCCCCTCTCCGAGCTCCTGGTAGAGAGGGGCGAACAGCAGCAGCCACACCACGGAGAAGAGCGCGGCTGCGCACACGTAGCTGTCCGTGACGTGCCGCAGAACCGGACGCGCCCCCTGCGGTAGGGGAGCGAAACGGATGAAACCGATCACGAACAGCGGCAGCGCGAACAGCGCGAACAGGTCACCGAAGCTCAGGGACAGCGCGGTGTTGACACTGAGCAGACCGGTGACGGCGTAGACGAACGCACCGGCGCACCACGCCAGCGCGGCGAACCCGAGGAAACGCAGCGCGGACACCGGATCCACACCGGGGGTCTCCTCCTGGTCGGGGCCGGCCTCCCCGACGCGCACCGCGCGTCGGCGGGCGGCGTACAGCAACGACGCCCCCGCCACGCCGGAAACGACAGCGGTCGGCCAGTTACCGAGCCAGGTCGTCAGCGACATTCCGCCGACCGCCACCAGAGTTCCCGACGCGTAGGCCACGGTGAGAACGAGGATGCCGCCGAGCCACACCCGCGAGTCCAGCCTCATCGCAGCGCTCCGTGGAACGCGGTCGAGGAAAGGGAACCGGTGCGTCTCGGCGCTACGACCGTGATCATGATTGTTGGGCCCCTCCCCGGCATCAGCGCTACGGGAGCGGGCGCCCGCCTCCTTCCGGCGTGAACTCGGGTGCTGGCGTGCCCACGAAACCATGTCCGGAGACAACGGCTCCGGTCCGTTCCGAGCACGGCGCCGGGATGCGTTCCCCTCCATGGCCGGGAGCGGGTGCCGGACGCCTCCCCGAGCAACGGCACAGTTCGCGTCGACTCGTTCTCGTGCGTTGGTTTCTCGCACAACAACGGTACTCGGCCAAGGTCACGCCCAGATAGAGAAGGGACAGAGACCCAGCGACAAAACAATCACGACCGGCTACGATGTGTGCTTTCTCTCCCGTGCTCAGGAAACCCCGAGTTTCTCCAGGATCAGCTCCCGGGCGCGCCCGGCGTCCGCCTGCCCCTGGGTCGCCTTCATCACGGCACCGACGAGCGCACCGGCCGCGGCGACCTTCCCGCCGCGGATCTTCTCCGCGGCGTCCGGGTTGTCGGCGATGGCCTGGTCCACGGCAGCGCCCAGAGCGGAATCGTCGCTGACCACCTGCAGGCCGCGCGTCTCCACGACCGTGTCCGGGTCCCCCTCGCCGTTCAGGACACCCGCGACGACCTGTCGCGCCAGCTTGTTGGTCAGGGTTCCCTCGGCGATGAGGGCGACGACCCGCGCCACCTGCGCCGGGGTGATCTCCAGCGCGTCAAGCGCGACCTCGTTCTCGGTGGCGTGCCGCGAGAGCTCGTTGAGCCACCACTTGCGGGCGTCGTCCGGCGAGGCACCGGCGTCCACCGTCGCGGACACCAGGTCGATCGCCTCAGCGTTGTCGAGGTCGCGCAGTTCCTCGTCGGAGAGGCCCCATTCGGCCTTGACCCGGGCCCGTTTCGCGGCCGGGAGCTCCGGCAGGCTGGCGCGCAGCTTCTCGATCCACTCGGAGTCCGGCGCGATCGGAACCAGGTCGGGGTCGGGGAAGTACCGGTAGTCCTGGGCCTCCTCCTTGCTGCGGCCCGCGACGGTGCTCCCGCTGTTCTCCTGGAAGTGGCGGGTCTCCTGCACCACTCGGGAGCCGGCGTCGAGCACACCCGCCTGGCGCTCGATCTCGAACCGGACGGCGCGGTCGACCGAGCGCAGCGAGTTGACGTTCTTGGTCTCGGTGCGGTTCCCCCACGCTTCCGCGCCGCGCGGCGTCAGCGAGACGTTGACGTCGCAGCGCAGCGAGCCTTCCTCCATACGCACGTCGGAGATCCCCAGTGACCGGGCGAGGTCGCGCAGCTCCCGCACGTACGCCCGGGCGATCAGGGGAGCCATGTCCCCCGCGCCCTCGATCGGTTTGGTCACGATCTCCAGCAGCGGAATACCCGCGCGGTTGTAGTCGACGATGGAGTAGTCCGCACCGTGGATCCGCCCTGTCGCACCGCCGACATGCGCGGTCTTGCCGGTGTCCTCCTCCATGTGCACCCGTTCGATCCCGATACGGAAGACCTGGGGCCCCTCCTCGGGGGAGTCCACCGTGACGTCGAGGTAGCCGTCGGTGCAGATCGGCTCGTCGTACTGGGAGATCTGGTAGTTCTTCGGCATGTCCGGATAGAAGTAGTTCTTCCGGGCGAACCTGCTCCAGGGGGCGACCGAGCAGTTCAGCGCCAGACCGAGCCGGATCGCGCTCTCCACCGCTGTCTCGTTGACCACGGGAAGCGCCCCCGGAAGGGCCAGACACACCGGGCACACCTGGGTATTGGGGGTCGCGCCGAACTGGGTGGCACAGGAGCAGAACATCTTCGACTCGGTACCCAGCTCGATGTGGGTCTCCAGACCGAGCACCGGTTCGTACCTGCCCACGGCGTCGTCATAGGCCACGTGGGCCGGCTCGCCGCTCGAGGTGGGGCCGTTCGCTACCGCGCCAACCATCGCCGCACAATCCGTTTCCGTGTTCTTCGTTTCCCCGCCGCGCGCTCCGCCGCGGCGTGCCCCGCCGGCCTTTCCCGGCAGGCCGTTCCTGCTGGAGGGACACCTCCCGCCTGTCCACGTAGCCTACCGATCCCGCAGGGCTGACGGTGACGTCCGCCGGGATTCCGGCAACCGGAACCATCCAGCACCATCGCACCGTGGCCGGGGGAACGGCCACAACCGCGGCCTTCGGGCGACCGGAACCGCCCCCACCAGCGGCGCACCGTTCCCGGTCCCCGAGGAGAGCACCGCCGGTTACGCGATTCCTCGCAGATGAGAAGCGGAGGCCACTCTCGCGGCACAAAACCGCGGGGAATATATCCGCGTCTTTTTGTCGAACCGTGTTGGAAGTCCGGAATCGGGTCGTTAGTATCGGAGCGCGCGGGAACCAACGATTCGCCGGCACGCGGTCCCGCTACGCGACACCGGCTGTCGTCACTCAGCGACGAAGAGAAGAAGCGCCGCTTCCCGCGCGGCCGATACCGCGCCGGGTGTCCGGTGCTCCGGTACCACACGCGCACCCGTCGGACTACGGCCATTGGCTGCTTCCCGCAGCCGGGAACAAGCAGCACGCATCCGATTTCGTACCTCTCCCCCCGGGACTGGATTTGACCAATATGACATTCCCCCCCTATCCCCGAAACCGTGCGCGAAAATCCGCCTCGGTGGCGGCCGCCACGACCGCCGCTCTCCTCGCGTTCGGTTTCGCGGCCACCCCCGCTGCCGCCGACGGCGCCGAAGGCACGTACGTCGGTAACGAGGCCAACGGCGTGGACGTGCACATGGGCGGTGACACGGCGGGTACCAGCCTGTTCCAGCTGGACCTGAAGGACGGCCCGATGCTGCGGACCTACTGCATCGACTTCGAGACCGACATCCGCGGCGGGGCCGACTACGAGGAGGACGAGTGGTCGGACTACCCCGGTAAGGGTGACTTCGCCGATCCGGCCAAGGTCCACTGGATCCTGCAGAACTCCTACCCCTCCGCCGAGGTCGGCGAACTGGCGGAGAAGAGCGGTGTCGAGGGGCTGAACCAGAAACAGGCCATCGCCGGCACCCAGGCGGCGATCTGGCACTTCAGCAACGACCTCGGCCTCGACGAGAAGAACGGCGAGAAGGTCACGGCCCTCTACGACTACCTGGTGGACAACGCCGAGGAGGTGAAGGAGCCGGAGGCCTCGGTGAGCATCGAGCCGGAGTCCGCGGAGGGCACCGCCGGCGAGGTGGTCGGCGAGTTCACCCTCAGCACCAGTGCCGAGTCGGTCTCGCTGGACGTGGACGCTCCGGAGGGGGTCGAGCTGGTCGACCCGGACAGCGGCGATGCCCTCTCCGAGGCCGCGGACGGCGACCAGTTCGGCTTCTCGGTCCCGCAGGACGCCGACAAGGGCGAAGCCACCGTCTCCACCTCCGTCTCCGCCGAGGTCCCCCGCGGTCGGCTGTTCCAGGGCGTCGAGGGGGAGGACCCCACCCAGACGCTGATCACCGCCGACACCGACGAGAGCACGGTGACCGCCCAGGCCACGGCCAGCTGGAAGGAGTCCGCGGAGAGCCCCTCCCCGACGGAGTCGCCCACCACCAAACCGCCGGAGGAGACACCGCCTCCCGAGGACACCGAGAGTCCCAGCCCCACGCCGACCCAGACCCAGGAGAAGCCCGCCCCGGAGAAACCGGAGCAGGATGACGAGGGGCTTCCCGTCACCGGTACGGCGCTCGGCGGCCTCGTGGCGGCCGCGGTGGCCGCGGTCGGCGCCGGCGGTGCCGCGATCTACCTCAGCCGTAAGCGCCGCAGCAACATGGCAGAGGAGTAAACCGGTAGGCCAGGGTCCGCCCCGGCTGACCAGAAGCGCCCGCCGCCTCCACGGAGGCGGCGGGCGCTCGTTTTTGCTGTCCGGCCGGTTCCGGCGGTGCCTCTCCCTACACCGCCACGGCGTCGCGGGTCAGCAGCGCTCCGCCGTTGTTCTGACCCAGGGCGGCCTCGACGGCGGCACCGACCCGGTAGGTACGGTCGTCGGCCAGCGCCGGGGCCATCACCTGCAGCCCCACCGGCAGGCCGTCCTCGGGCGCCAGCCCGCACGGCACCGACAGCGCGGCGTTGCCGGCGAGGTTGGTGGGGATCGTGCACAGGTCGGCGAGGTACATCGCCATCGGGTCCTCGGCGCGCTCCCCCAGCGGGAAGGCCGTGGTGGGGGTCGTGGGCGACACGAGCACGTCGACGTCGCCGAAGGCGGCCTCGAAGTCCCGTTTGATGAGGGTGCGCACCTGCTGGGCCGAACCGTAGTAGGCGTCGTAGTAACCGCTGGAGAGCGCGTACGTTCCCAGCATGATCCTGCGCTTGACCTCGGGGCCGAAGCCCTCCGCCCGGGTCAGCGACATGACGTCCTCCGTGCCGTGGTCGCCGTCGTCGGCGACCCGCAGCCCGTAACGCATCGCGTCGAACCGGGCCAGGTTGGAGGAGCACTCGCTGGGAGCGATCAGGTAGTAGGCGGAGAGGGCGGTTTCGAAACTGGGGCAGGAGACGTTGACGACCGTGGCCCCCAGGCTCTCGAGCAGCGCCACCGACTCCCGGAAACGCTGCATCACCCCGGGCTGGTAGCCCTCACCGTCGAGCTCGGTCACCACGCCGATGCGCATGCCCGCCACGTCGGCGCGGGTGGCGGCGTCCACCACCGGCGGCACCGGCGCGTCGATGGAGGTGGAGTCGCGCGGGTCGTGCCCGGAGAACGCCTCGTGCAGCAGTGCGGTGTCCAGCACGGTGCGTCCGAACGGTCCCGGCGTGTCCAGGGAGGACGCGAAAGCGATCACCCCGTAGCGCGAGGACCCGCCGTAGGTCGGTTTGGCTCCGACGAGGCCGCAGACGGCAGCCGGCTGGCGGATCGACCCGCCCGTGTCGGTGCCGGTGGCCAGGGGGGCCTCGAACGCGGAGACGGCCGCTGAGGACCCCCCGGAGGACCCGCCCGGCACGCGGGACAGGTCCCACGGGTTACGGCTGACGCCGTAGGCCGAGTTCTCGGTGGAGGAACCCATGGCGAACTCGTCCATGTTGGTCTTGCCGAGGATGACCAGTCCGGCGTCCCGCAACCGCTGGCTCACCGTCGCGTCGTAGGGGGGCTGCCATCCCTCGAGGATGCGCGACGCGGCCGTGGTCGGCATGTCCGTGGTGGTGAAGAGGTCCTTGTGCGCGATCGGGACGCCGGCCAGAGGACCGAGGTCCTCGCCGGCCGCCAGCCGCGTGTCCACGGCGCGGGCCTGCTCCATCGCCGCGTCGCGGTCCACGTGCAGGAACGCGTTGACGTTCCCGTCCACCTCGGCGATCCGGTCCAGATGGGCCTCGGTGACCGCGGCCGAGGAGAGCTCTCCGGAACGGATGGCGGCGCCGAGCTCGTGCGCGCTCATCCTGGTCGGATCGGTGCTCACTACTCCTCCTCCCCCAGGATCTGCGGGACACGGAACCGTTGGTCCTCCACCGCGGGGGCGCCCGACAGTGCCTGGTCGGGAGTGAGCCCCGGGCGGGCCTCGTCGGCTCGGTACACGTTGGTCAGCGGCAGTGCGTGCGAGCTCGGTGGAACATCGTCCGTGGCGGCTTCCTGGACCTTGGCCACGGAGGAGATGATCACGTCGAGCTGGGAGGCGAGCTGGTCCAACTCGTGCTCGGGCAGCGCCAGCCGCGACAACCGGGCGAGGTGCGCGACCTCATCGCGGGTGATGGCGGTCATGAATGAAAAACCGTTCCTTCGGTTACCAGCGAAAGATAATGACAGCTCAATCCTATTGCCGCTGCGGGGGAGCCGCGCCCAGTCCGCGTGTTCCGGCACCGCGGCCCCGCGGACGGTACGCGGCGCGGAACGGCGCGCGCCGGGTGTTCCGCGCCGCCGGGTCCGGGGCGTCCCGACGGCGCCGCACGGTCTCAGGCCGGGTGGGTGCTCCCGTCCACGGGAACCCCGACGCGTTCGTTGTGCTCCAGGAGCCACCTGGTGGCATCCGCCGGTTCCACGGGGGGAACGAAGAGCCGCCCCTGGGCCGCGTCGCACCCCAGTTCGCGCATCGCCTCGGCGACCCGGTCGTCCTCCACGCCTTCGGCGACCGCGCGCATCCCCAGTCTCTGGATCAGTCCCACCGCTGACCCCACGATGACCCGGCCGTCCGGCTCGTCGGCGATGCGGCGCACGAAGGAGGAGTCGAGCTTGACCTCCGACACGGGCAGACCGCCCAGCCGCGCCAGTGTGAAGTAACCGGTCCCGAAGTCGTCCAGGGCGATTCCGATCCCGAGGTCCGCCAGAGCGTGCACGGTCGGGGACACGACCTCGGCGTCGGACACGAGGACGTGTTCGCTGACCTCCAGCCAGAGCGCGGAGGCGGGGACGCTGTTCCTGCGCAGCGCGGATTCCACGATCTCCGGCAGTCCGGGGTCGAACAGTTCCCGCGCGCTCAGGTTGACGGCCACCGGTGTCCGAACCCCCTGGGAACGCCAGTGACTGACCTGCGACAGCGTGAGGTCCAACACCTCGCGGGTGAAGTCGCGCATGAGGGAGGACTGTTCCACGAGCGGAACGAACTCCTCGGGGGACAGGAGGCCGAACCGCGGGTGGCGCCAGCGGACCAGGGCCTCCGTTCCCACCACACGGTGACCGTCCGTACTCACCACGGGCTGGTAGAACATCTCCAGTTCCCTGTCGGCGAGGGCGCGGCGCAGCTCACCGAAGAGTCCCATCCGGACCGTGGAGCTGCGGTCCTTGTGCGGCGCGTACAGTTCGACACCGGTGCGCTGCTCCTTGGCGACGTACATGGCGACGTCCACACGCCGCATGAGCAGCTCGAAGTCGGGGGCGTGGTCGGGGTGGAGCGCGATACCCACACTCGCCTCCAGGTCGAACTCCATACCGTCGAGGTGGATCGGTTCCGCCAGTGCCACACGCAGCCGCGCGGCGACCTCACGCGCGGACTCGGCGTCCCGGACCCGCGGCAGGAGCACCGCGAACTCGTCACCGCCGAGGCGGGCCACCACGTCTCCCGGACGCACGCTGTGTGTCAGACGGTGGGCGGCGACCTGCAGCAGCCGGTCCCCCGTGGGATGGCCCAGCGTGTCGTTGACCTCCTTGAACCGGTCCAGGTCCAACAGCAGCAGCCCCACACGCCTGTCGTCGTGCGCTGCGTCCTCGAGTGCCTGCCGGGTGCGCATGGTGAGCAGCTTGCGGTTGGCCAGGCCGGTGAGTTCGTCGTGGTTGGCCTGGTACTCCCGCCGTACGGACAGGGTGGCGCTGCTGTACAGGGCGACGAGGGGGAACGCGAACAGCGGGACCAACCAGACGGAGTGGACCATCGCGATGACGACGAGCGGCGCCAGGCTGAGCAGGACACCGTTCACGAACAGCCGCTGTCCGATGTCCTTGGCCAGCATGGCGCTCAGCGTGGAACGCTCGTGCATCGCCACCGCGCACTCCACCAGCATCAGGTTGACCACGAAGTACGCCGCGGCGGCCAGTGCCACGACAAGCAGCTGCGCGCCCTCCGGGGTCCAGGAAACCGCCGGGGCCTCGGGGACGAGCAGCCACAGTACGGCTTCGGCGGCGCCGAAACTCACGATGTACTGGGCGAGGTTGAAGGCGGTGCGGTGCGGCGCGTGGCCACGCACACCCCCCGCCACCACGGTGGCGACAGCCTGGACCAGGCCCACCACGGGCAGCCCGTAGAAGATGAGCAGCGCGAAGGCGAACGGCAGCGAGGTGGGGGCGCCGTTGTCGTTCGGCATGCTCGGCGTGGTGATCGGCCGCAGCTCACCGACGACCACCATGCACAACACGACCCAGATCAGCGGCTGGAAGGCGAGACTCTGCAACCTGTCGGCACCGAGCCAGAACAGGGAGAGCCCCAGCAGTACGCCGCCGAGCGCCGTTACGGCGGAGAAGTAGCACCATAACGGCGTTCCGACCCTGGGGCCGATGTCCCGGGTGTTATTGGGGTCCTTCATCGCGTTTTCGGGCGCGGGTACCGTCGCTGTGCAGCGGACGGACGGACGCCCTCCTCCTTTCGCCCGGTGTAGGCGTGTCCGCTCACGCGCCGCGGCGGGTGGCCGGGGGTGGCCGGTGTGCCGCGACGCGCCGGGGGCGCGGACAGGGAAACTACCGGTGGTAGGCGGACCGATCCGAACGGTGACGACGTAGGGCATTTCGCCAACGTTCGCGCGCGGCCGCCTGCGGCCCGGTAGTGCGTCGTACGTGGCTCGGCCCGTGGCTGGTCTCCGGATGCGGCCCGACGCGCCGACGACCGCGGGGAGGTCGTCTGGTTCGGGCTCGCGAGCGGGCGGGAGACGCGGCGCGAACCGGGGCGGACTCCCGGACAGTGGACGTTCCGGACGTGGTTAGTTCGCAACGGAGCTTCCCGCCTGCCGCGGTGGGGGTGGGCACGTCCCTGGCGACGCCCCCTCCGTCGCCTCCGGTAGGAACGGGCCGGACGATGCCCGACAGGGGCGGGGTGCGGCGACACGCTTCCCGGGGGGAACAGCCGCACGCTCCGGAGTCCGGTGCTGAGGAAGCACCCTGACGTGGGTCGGCTGTCCTGTACGGGACATAACCACCGGGTCACCTCCTTCGTCGGTGGTGGCTGGTGCTGGTGGCGGGGGTCCCTCCCGGGGAGCGGCCCGCGCCGTCACTCACGGAGTGTCGCACGCTGTCACGGCCGGACCGGACGATGCCGCCCGCCACCACCCGCCGGTACCTGTCGTAACGCACCCGGGCGTGTGCCGGGTGCGGAATCCAGCGTACGTCCTTTCATCACCACATGTCGCCACGTAGGGACTTTAGGTGAAGCACGGCACCACAGCGGCGGAACCGTTCCGCTCGCGGACTGTCACCGGCGCTGGCGGCGCCGCGCGGAACCCGGCACCGCTGCCCTGCGCGGTTGACGGACGGTTACACCGCCATGTCCGCGCCCCTCGTGCACCGCGGTCACTTTCCGTGCTAAGTCAACCCGTATTGGCTGGCCACATCCGGCCCCTGCTCCAGCAGCACACGGAACCCCCCCTCGTCCAGGATCGGAACGCCCAACTGCGCCGCCTTGTCGTATTTCGATCCGGGGTTGTCACCTGCCACGAGGAAGCCGGTCTTCTTCGACACCGAACCGGTCACTTTCCCTCCCAGCTCGGCGATGGCCTCCTTGGCCTCGTCCCGGCTGTACTCGGCGAGCGAACCGGTGACGACCACGGTGACTCCCTCCAGCGTCCGGGGGCCGCTGTCGAAGCCCTCCTCCGCCATGCGGACACCCGCGGCGCGCCACCGCTCCACGATCTCGCGGTGCCAGTCGACGCTGAACCAGTCGACGATGGAACTCGCGATCGCCGGCCCCACACCGTCGACCGACGACAGTTCCTCCTCGCTCGCCGAGGCGATCGCGTCGATGGAACGGAAGTGCCGGGCCAGGTCCTCGGCCGCACGCGGTCCCACGTGCCGGATCGACAGGGCTACCAGCACCCGCCACAGCGGGCGCTGTTTCGCCTGCTCCAGCTGCAGGAAGAGTTTCTCCACGTTCTTCTTCGGCTCGCCCCGCTGGTTGGCGAAGAACGTGAGGACCTTCGGCTCGCCCGTGGCCGGATCGATCTTGGGTTCCGTGGTGTCCGGGTCGAGGACGTAGGTCTCGATGGGCAGCAACTGGTCGACCGTCAGGTCGAACAGTCCGCCCTCGTCCCGCAGCGGCGGGGTCGCGGGGGCCAGCGGCTGGGTGAGCGCTGTCACCGCGACATAGCCCAGCTCCTCGATGTCCAGCGCCTTGCGCCCGGCGATGTGGAACAGCCGCTCGCGGACCTGTCCCGGGCACGAACGGCTGTTGGGACAGCGGAGGTCGACATCGGCCTCCTTCTCCCGCCCCAGCGGTGTCCCGCACTCCGGACAGGTGCGCGGCATCGTGAAGGCGCGTTCCGACCCGTCGCGCAGGTCCGTCACCGGCCCCAGGATCTCGGGGATGACGTCCCCCGCCTTGCGCAGCACGACCGTGTCCCCGATGAGGACTCCCTTGCGCTCGACCTCCTGGGCGTTGTGCAGCGTGGCGAACTCAACCTCGGAACCGGCCACCCGCACCGGCTCCATGACGCCGTAGGGCGTGACCCTGCCGGTGCGACCGACGTTGACCCGGATGTCCGTGAGCTTGGTCGTCACCTCCTCCGGCGGATACTTGTAGGCGATCGCCCACCGCGGCGCCCGGCTGGTGGACCCGAGCCGGCGCTGCACGGCGATGTCGTCGACCTTGATCACGATCCCGTCGATCTCGTACTCCGGGTCGTGGCGGTGCGCGGCGTAGTACTCGACGTAGGACCGCACCCCCTCCAGCGTCTCCACCACGCGGTACCGGTCGCTCACGGGCAGCCCCCAGTCCCGCAGGGCGGCGTAGGCGTGCGACTGGCGTTCGAAGCTCGCTCCCTGGTGCACTCCCACCCCGTGGACGAGCATCGACAGGGGCCGGGTCGCGGTCACCCGGGGGTCCTTCTGCCGCAGCGAGCCCGCGGCCGCGTTGCGGGGGTTGGCGAACGGTGTCTTTCCCTCGTCGGCAAGCCTGGTGTTGAGGTCGTGGAAGTCTCCCCAGGGGAGGAAGACCTCACCGCGCACCTCCAGAACCTCGGGAGCGCGGCGCTGGCTCTGGTCCAGGTACAGGGGTACCGCTGCGATGGTGCGGATGTTGGGGGTGATGTCCTCCCCGACGCGTCCGTCGCCGCGCGTGGCGGCGCGGATGAGCCGCCCCTCCTCGTACACGAGGTCGACGGCCAGGCCGTCGATCTTGAGCTCACACAGGTAGGCGTCGATGGCGATCTCGTTCTGCGCCCGCTGGGTCCAGGAAAGCAGCTCCTCGGTGTTGAACGCGTTGTCCAGGCTCTGCATCCGCTCCAGGTGCTCCACCGCGGCGAAGTCGACACTGATCGGAGCGCCGACCTTCTGCGTCGGTGAGTCCTGGCTGACCAGGCTGGGGTACCGGTTCTCGATCCCCTGCAGCTCGGCCATGAGCTCGTCGTACTCGGCGTCCGAGATGACGGGGGCAGCCATGTAGTACCGGTAGCTGTGGTCGTCGATCTCCTGGCACAGCTCGGCATGGCGCCGACGCACCTCGGACGGGACCTGCTCACCGGTCGCCGGATCGTCCACGCTCACCAGTCCGGTTTCCTTTCGTCAGTCCTAACAGGGGTCGTCGCGCAGCACGCGGGCCGCTGTGCCGCAGGCCTCCAGCACCGCGCGGGCATGGTCGACAGGAACGCCGGCCAGCCCGCACACCGGAGTCACCGCTACTGCCACCGACAACAGTTCCGGCGCGAAACCGATCCGGTTCCACAGTTCGCGCACGGGGGCAACGTTAACGGCGGGGTCGGACAGATCGGTGTCCGTACTCGCCACCGTGCCGAGAAGAAGACCGACGCCGTCCTCCACGGCGGTGCCGACGGCGTCCTCGGCCCCGGTCGGTAGCGCCCGCGCGTTCAGGCTCAGCGCGCGTGCGCCACTGCGGCGCAGCAGGTCGACGGGCGGATCCGCCCGGCAGCAGTGCGCGCCCGGGACGGCCCCCGACTCGGAGATGGCGGCGTAGAGAGCACGAAGCCGCTCCTCGACGGTGACGCGGTCGACCGCGGGCAGGGTGCGGTAACCACTGGCTGACGGGACCGCGCCGAGCAGCACGTCCGGCAGGAGGGGCTCGTCCATCTGCACGAGGAGTCCGGCACCGGGGACGCGTGCTCGCACGTCGGCTATGTGCTCCCGCACTCCCTCGCGCTGCGACTCGCACAGGTCCCGGACCGCTCCCGGGTCGGACAGCAGTTTCTCCCCGCCGCGTAACTCGAGGCGGGCCGCGAGGCTCCACGGACCGAGGACCTGGATCTTCAGCAGACCCTGGTAGTCGTGTCCGTGCGTTTCGAGCGCCTCGAGATCGTAGGAGAGGAAACTCGCGGCACGTCGGGCGTCCCGGCCCGGTCGCTGCGTCACCCGCCACGCGAACGGTCCCGTCTCCACGGGGAGGTCGGCGAGTAGCGCCGCGCTGCGACCGGTGGAGTCCGCCCCGGTCCCGCGCTCGGGCAGTTCCGGGAGGTGCGCGAGGTCGGGCAGCTCACCCAGAACGGTGCGCAGCGCCTCACCCGCGTCCGTTCCCGGGAAGGAACCGACACCGGTGGAACTCGCCTCGGGCCAGGGGTACTGATGCAGCTCACTCACACTGACCAAGGTTACGGCACTGCGAGCCGGTGAGTTCGGGAGTGTGGACCCCGGTGTCGTTGGCCGTGCGCGGTCCGGCGCCCGAACGGCGGCGCCACACCACCAGCAGGACGATGGCCAGGAGGAGGAGGAGCGTGGCCGCCGTGACGGCCACCAGCGGGGAGCGGAGGAAAGCCCGCCACCACAGCGTCAGGGCGGCCATGCCGCCGAGGCTGTACACCGCCGCCCACAGGGCACTTCCCGGGAGAGCGGCCGCGAGGTAGCGCGGGAAGGACATGCGCATCGCCCCCGCGGTGAGGTGGATCGCGGACTGGATCCCCACGGTGAGGTAGGAGAGGGTGACCGCGGGTGGGCCGAACCGGTCGATCATGCGCTGCGCGCGGTCCAACCGCTCCCCGAGGCGGATGGCCAGTCGGGAACGGCGCACTCCTTTGCCCAGGAAGCGTCCGAGCCAGTAGATGGTCTGGGTCCGCAGCAGGGCGATCACGCCCAGGACGAGGTACACGGTCCAGAAGGGTTCCCCCTCCAAAAAGCCGTAGTCCATCGTGCCCTCCGGTCCCGACCAACCTGGAACATGTCTATGGTATGCCTAACCTAAGTCAGGCGACAGGGATTCCGGACCTTCCGGGAAACCACACACCGGAGCACGGCTCAGACCGACGGGACCGGCTGCTCCTCCCCCTCGCCGACGAAGGACGTCTCCGAGATCGTCGCCGACCCCAGCACCACATCGCCGTCGTAGAGCACGGCCGCCTGCCCCGTCGCGATACCGGTCGCGGGCTCGGCCAACCGGACCACGAGCTCACCGGAACGCTGCCATGCCCGGCACGAGTACACCTCGCCGTGCGCACGCAGCTGCACCGTGCAGGAGAAGGGTTCGGTGAGCGGATCGCAGCCGCTCCACACCGGCGAGCTCCCCACGATCTCGTCCACCCGCAGCGACTCCCGCGGACCCACTGTCACCGTGTTCTCCACCGGTTCGATGGACAGCACGTAGCGCCGGTTCACCGAGCCGCCCAGGTTCAGCCCCTTGCGCTGGCCCACGGTGAACGTGTGCGCACCGTCGTGGGTACCCAGCACCTCGCCCGACTCGTCCTTGATCGGCCCCGGTTCGGAACCCAGCCGCTGGTTGAGGAACCCGGACGTGTCCCCGTCCGCGATGAAGCAGATGTCGTGGCTGTCCGGTTTCTCGGCCACCGCCAGGCCGCGCCGGTCGGCCTCCGCCCGCACCTCGTCCTTGGTGCAGTCCCCGAGCGGGAACATGGCGTGGTCAAGCTGCTCCCGCGTGAGCACACCCAGCACGTAGGACTGGTCCTTGGCCTCGTCCGGACTGCGCCGCAGCCTGCCGCCGACCAGCCGCGCGTGATGGCCGGTGCACACCGCGTCGAAGCCGAGCGCCACGGCGCGGTCCAGGACAGCGGCGAACTTGATCTTCTCGTTGCAACGCATGCACGGGTTGGGTGTGCGGCCGGCGGAGTACTCCTCGACGAAGTCCTGCACGACCTCGCGTTCGAACTCCTCAGCCATGTCCCAAACGTAGAAGGGGATACCGATCACGTCGGCGGCCCGGCGCGCGTCGCGGGAGTCCTCGACAGTGCAGCACCCCCGTGCTCCACTGCGGTACGACTGGGGGTTCTTGGACAGCGCCAAGTGGACACCGGTCACGTCGTGGCCCGCCTCAACCGCGCGGGCAGCAGCAACTGCGGAGTCGACACCGCCGGACATGGCGGCGAGTACGCGCAACGTCATCAGAGGTCCCCAGGACGGTTTCCAGCCCCTCGGCGGGAAAACGCCCGTTCTCCTTCCTTCTGCGTGGTGTCGAGGTCGCTGCCCGTCCCGGAACGGACAGACGGGTAGAGGGCTCCTACGGCGGGCACTCGTCCTGCCACGCGAGGCTCCCGCGCCGCCGTGACGAACAGTGTCCGCTCAGGCGGTCGGTGCGACGGCGGCCGGAGCTGGCGCGAGCACGGACCGAGCGCTGTCCGCAGCACGGACGCCCCTACCCCAAGCCACTCTCAGTCTATAGTCCCGCAAGCCTATGCGCCGTCGCGCTGTGCTCGGTTCGGGAACCGGGCCCGCTGCCGAGCGCTCATGTGGCGCGCTCACCGCGCGGCTCTGCGAAAATTAGGGGTATGGCTCTGTTTCGCCGTCGCCGCTCCGCTGACGAGACCGGATCCGTCGCAGCCGTGGACGAGTTCTGGGCACACTGGGACGACGTCCGTGGCACGTTGGCCGCGTCGGTCGACGCGGGCGAACCGGTTCCCGAGGAGACCGCCGCCCGTGTCACCGAACGGGTACAGCGGATCCATCCCGAACTGACATGGGAGGTCTCCGCCGTTTCCCGCTCCGCGGACAGCGGACCCGGTGACCTCGGCACCATGGGGGACGAGGATCCCGAGGAACTCATGGCGCGGATGTCCGACATGGACGATCCGTTGGCGCTGCTGGGAAGTACGGCTTCCTACGCGCTGACCCTCAGTGGTGGGCCGGACGACTCGGCGCGCATCCTCACCGAGCGGTGGCTGCGTTCCGCCCCCAAGGACGCGGAGTGGCAGTTCCACCCCGCCTACCCGGCGGACCACGAGCAGCTCACCAGCTCGATCACCTGGGACGACCACACGTTCGACCTGTCACACGCCGCCCTGTCCCTCCGGGTGGACCAGCGGCAGGGCACGATCGACGCCGGGGTGTACCACCCGGACAACATGTTCCTTCCCGAGGAGACCCAAACCAGTCTGGCCGAGCACGTGGTGATGCTCGCGCTGGGCGAGGACGACTACGTGCGCTGGATAGCCGGAGTGGAGCCCCTGGCGGAACGGCCGCTGGACCCGCTGCCCCCGACCTCGCTGCCTGCCGTGGTGCGTCAGCTCTCCGGCGGCGGGAACGCGAACAGCTGGCCCACGCTGCAGATGCGCGTCCCGTTGCGGGGGATCGTCGAGTTCTCCCTCCGCCACCCGCTGCACCGGCGCGACTTTCCCGCTTTCACGCTTTACGTCCAGGTGTCACTCGGTTACGCCCACAGCGACAACGACAAACGCCCGGTGGAGCCCTCCGCGTCCGCGCTGGACGAGTTCGTCACGCGTGTCGACGGCATCCTGGGCGACAACGGAGCTCTCCTCGCCCAGCAGACGGTGGGAGGGCACCGGCAGCTGCACTACTACCTCGATCCGGAGTCGGGCGTTCTCCCCGAGGTGGAAGCGGCCGTGCGTGAGTGGTCCGAAGGCCGCTCCACGGTACAGAGCCGGCTCGACCCGGAATGGCAGTCCATCAACCAGCTACGTACCATGTTCCGGCGCCAGCTGGGGTCCTGACCCGCCCGTCCGCACCCTCCCCGCGCCCGGTGTGCCACGGCCGGCGGTGCTCAGTGGCGCTTCTCCCGGGCGCGGCGAGCACGTTCGACCGCGGGGCCGAGGGCCGAGTACAGGGCGGAGACGTCGGCACTGGAGGAGTCCCGCCCCAGTGAGAAACGCAGGGAACTGCGCGCTGTCTCCTCCGCGGCGCCCATGGCGAGCAGCACGTGGCTCGCCTGTGCCACGCCGGAGGAGCAGGCCGAGCCCGTCGAGCACTGGATGCCGCGAGCGTCGAGCAGCATGAGCAGGGCGTCCCCCTCGCAACCGGGGAACGAGACGTGAGCGTTGCCAGGGAGGCGCTCGGTGGGGTGACCGTTCACCACGGCCTCGGGGACAGCGTCCCGCACCGCCGTGACCAGTTCGTCCCGGAGTTTGGCGAGGTGGGCCGCGTGCGGCTCCCGCTCCTCGACAGCCATCCGGACCGAGGTGGCCATTCCGCGCAGCAGTGGTGTCATGACCGTTCCGGAGCGCACCTCCCGCTCCTGTCCGCCACCGTGCAGGACCGGGACGGGGTCCACCCCGCGCGCGAGCAGGAGCGCGCCCGCCCCCATCGGACCGCCGATCTTGTGGCCGGACACCGTGAGCGCGGACACGGAGCCCATATCGATCGGCTGCGTACCGACCGCCTGCACGGCGTCCGTGTGCAACGGGATGCCGTACTCCCGGGCGATCTCCGCCAACGCGTGCACGGGCTGGAGCGTTCCCACCTCGTTGTTCGCCCACATGACCGATACCAGGGCGACGTCGGCGGGGTTCCTCTCGATCGCGGCACGCAGCTCCCGCGGCGGGACCCGGCCGTACTCGTCGACCGGGAGCTCCTCGTAGACCGCCCCCTGCGCGTCGGCCATCCAACGCGCCGGATCGAGCACGGCGTGGTGCTCCACCGCGCTCACCAGGATGCGCCGGCGCTCGGGGGAAGCACGGTTACGCGCCCAGAACAGCCCTTTGACCGCGAGGTTGTTCGCCTCCGTCCCCCCACCGGTGAACACCACCTCGTAGGGAGTGACGCCGAAGGCCCCGGCGATGTCCTCGCGGGCCTCCTCGACCACCCGGCGCGCCCGGCGGCCGGCCCCGTGCAGTGAGGAGGCGTTGCCGAGCTGACCGAACTCCTCGGTCATGTCGGCGACGGCCTCGGGGCGGACGGCTGTTGTGGCGGCGTGATCCAGATACACCATGGCACTGCCCAGGATACGGCCGGGCGCGTGCCCGCTGTCCCGCAGGGCGGTCGGGGGAACGGGTCGGATGTCCCACTCCCCCGGCCAGCAGGCAGCTCACTTGCGCTTGTTGACCTCGTCGGTCAGTTGCGGCGCCACCTTGTGCAGGTCCCCCACCACGCTGAAGTCGCTGATCTCGTGGATGGGAGCCTCCGGGTCCTTGTTGACCGCGACGATGTTCTTCGAGGTCTGCATACCCGCCCGGTGCTGGATCGCTCCGGAGATGCCCAGCGCGATGTACAGGTTCGGGCTGATCGTCTTCCCGGTCTGGCCGACCTGGAACTCGTTGGGGTACCAGCCGGAGTCCACAGCGGCACGGGACGCGCCCACGGCGGCACCGAGCGAGTCCGCGAGGGACTCCACCACGGAGAAGTCCTCGGAACCGACGCCCCGGCCACCGGAGACGACGATCGCGGCCTCGGTGAGTTCGGGGCGTGCGCCGCGCTCCTGCTTGACCCGTTCCACGACCTTCGCCGAGGTCGCGGACTCGGGGAGGTCCACGGAGACCTCCTCCTGGGCCCCGGCCCCCTGGGAGGCCTCGGCGGTCACGGAGTTGGGGCGCAGGGCGACCACCGGGGCACCGGTGCGCACCTTGGCGTGGGTGACGGTGGCGCCACCGAAGATGCTGTGCTCGGTCACCAGCTCGGGGGTCACGTCCACCACGTCGGTCAGGGCGCCCGATCCCAGCTTGACCGCGGTACGCGCGGCCACCTCCTTGTTCTCGGGGGTGGCGGACACCAGAACCGCAGCCGCAGAGTTCTCCCCGGCCAGCTTGGCGAGGAGCTCCGCCTTGGGGGCGACGACGTAGTCGTTGAGTTCGGAGCTGGCCGTGTACACCTTCTCCGCGCCGAACTCGGCGAGTTTCGGTGCGGCGGCGTCGGCGCCGGCGCCGACCCACACGGCCGCGGGTTCACCGACGCGTCGCGCGGCGGTGAGCAGCTCGTTGGTGACCTTCTTTACCTCCCCGTCGACGTGGTCGACGAGGACGAGGACCTCAGCCATTTCTCGATTCCCTCTTTCGTCTCCGCCGGACCTAAACGAACTTCTTCTCGGCGAGGAACTCGGCGGCCTTCGTGCCGCCGTCGCCCTCGTCCTTGACGACAGTGCCCGCGGGTCGCGGCGGAGCCGGCGCGAAGTCCACGGTCTCGGTCGCGGCGTTCGCGAGTCCGACCTTGTCCTGCTCGATCCCGGCGTCGGAAACCGTCAGCTTCTCCACCGGCTTCTTCTTCGCCTGCATGATGAGCTTGAAGGACGGGTACCGCGGCTCGTTGATCTTCTCCACGACGGAGACCACGGCCGGCAGCTTGGCCTCGACGACGTCGTAGCCGTAGTCCGTCTGGCGCTGCACCGTCACGGAGGAACCGTCCACCTCGACCTTGCCGGCCAGAGTGAGCTGCGGAAGCTCGAGGTACTCGGCCAGGGCGGCCCCCACGAGGCCGGTACGCGCGTCGGTGGACTCCGAGCCCAGCACCACGATGTCGAACTCGAGGGTTCCCAGGGCCTGGGACAGCGCGTAGGCCGTCTGCAGGGCGTCGGAACCGTGCAGCGCCTCGTCGTTGACGTGCACGGCCTTGTCCGCACCCATGGACAGGGCCTTGCGGATCGATTCCGTGGCCTGGTCCGGTCCCATGGTCAGGACGGTGACCTCTCCGCCGTGCTTCTCCTTGAGGAGCAGCGCCTCCTCGATGGCGTACTCGTCGAGTTCGTTGATGACTCCGTCGGACGCCGCGCGGTCCAGCGTGTTGTCCTCCGGTGCGAGTTTCCGCTCGGTCGCCGTGTCCGGGACCTGCTTGACCAATACGACAATATTCATGGCCGGTGGCCGACCTCCCTGCACTCCCATACATCGCCCGCTCGGACGGTGCGGACGCGCGGCGCGTCCGTGGCCCTCAGGGTGCCAAACGTCTCACTGCGGTTCGGCACTGGGTTGGCGTTCACGTCACGCCATCCCGCCTGATCGTAGTGCTCGCACTCTTGATGTTACTGATTAGTAGCTCTGGGGCAAATGTTACCCCTGCCACTGGCCGAAAGAACCATCCGCGGGAGCGACGCCGCTGCTGGACCCCGTCCGGCGGACGCTTGCCCCACTGGGCGGCGTCCCGGTGCCGCCCTGGCCGCGTTGCCCGTCGGTCGGCGGAGGGTCCCAACTCCCCCTCGGCCGTGCCAGCGCGGCACCGGACACACCGCTCGCCGCGGGCAGCGTCCGCCGGACGGGACTAGAACCAGTCGGAGGGGCCCGACATCGGGTCCCACCGCGGCGCGAACCCTCCGAATCCCCACGAGAGGATCAGCATCGCCAGCAGCACGACGGCGACGATGACCCCCCAGTACACGTAGACGTTGCGGATTCCGATCCGCTCGGTCAGCTGGAGCGCCTGGCGGCGGGCACCGGCGCCGTTGGGACCCACGAAGCTGAGCACCACCACCAGGAAGAGCGCGTAGGAACCGACGTAGTTGGCCGAGTTGTCCCCCAGGACGAGGCCGAAGATCAGACCGATCACGATGCCGACCGCCAGGTAGCCCAGCCCGAACAGCAACGCTCGCCCCAGCGTGCGCAGAACCGCCCACGGCATGCTCAGCACCACGACCATGGTGTCCGAACTGCGCGGCCCCCGCGCCTGGACACGTCGGGCGTGCTCGCTCTTCACCGTGTCCAGCGCCCCGAGGAAGCTCGCGAGTACCAGCCCGATGACCAGCCCTATCGTCGGCAGGAGCAGGGATATCCCGGCCAGTATCCCCAGCGCGGGGAGGAGGAGCAGCCACGGGAGCTGGCGCGGTTCGTCGTAGGCGTAGGCCCCGCCCTCGGAGTTACCGAAGTAGTCACTGATCCGGTCCCCGCTGGAGCGGCGGAACATCCCGAACAGCCCTGAGCCCTGTTCCTGGGAGTCGTCCGGGTCCTGCCGCGCGGAGCGGCTGGACCCCTGCTCGTCGACCGGGGGAAGGACGTCGCGGAAGTCCTCGGGACGCAGCGTGGAGTCGTAGTAGTGGCCACGGGGTTCCGCGGGGTCGTTACCGAAGCCGGGGGCGTGGCGCTCGTCCCCGGCGCCGCCCAACAGCCCCGTGGACTGCGGGTCGTCCGCGGGAACCCGCATCGTCTGGTCCGCACCACCGGAGCCCGCCACCATTGTGCGCTCGGCCTCGCCGCCACCGGGGTCGGACGCCTCCCCCGCACCGGCGACCCGCGTCGTCTGGTCGAGGCCGCCGGACCCCGCCACCATGGTGGTCCCGGCGTCCTCCTCCTGCCCGGTGCCACCGGCGGAGGCCCCGGAACGGTCAGCGGCCTCGGCCGTCTCCGCACCAGCGGCCGCCCCCGCGGCGGCCGGCGCGGCCGCGCCGGCGCCGGACCCCTCCGAGGAGGAGCCGGGCGTCGCTCCGTGGATGGTGTGCTTTCCGGTCACCCCCGTCTGCCGGTAGTCGGACAGCTCCTCCGGCAGCGGAAGGTCGAGGTTGAGCCGTTCGGTCTCGGCCACGAGCCGGTCGGCGTTCGGCCGGTCTCCCATATCCCGCGAGACCGCGGCCCGCACCAGCGGCTGCAGGCCGTCCGGCATCCCGTCCAGGGAGATCTCGCCGTTGAGGATGCGGAAGAAGATGACCTCGAACGAGCCCGCGCCGTAGGGCGCGTTCCCCGTGGCGGCGAACGCCACCGTCGCTCCCCACGCGTGCACGTCCGTCGCGGGGCCGAGGTCGGTACCCTCGATCACCTCCGGGGAGAGGTAGCTCGGTGTCCCGACGAACGTGCCCGTCTGGGTCAGCTTCGCTCCGTCGACCGCGTGCGCGATCCCGAAGTCGATGACGATGGGCTCGCCGTTGGAGATGATGACGTTGCCCGGTTTGAGGTCACGGTGGATGACGTCGACAGCGTGGATGTCCCGAATGGCCCGGGCGAGGCCGGAGACGAAGCGCGTGAGCGCCCGCCCCCGCAACGGGCCGTGGTCGGTGACCGTGGAGTCCAGGGTGGGACCCGGCACGTACTCGGTGACCACCCACGGAAGCTCGGCCTGCGTATCCGCGTCGATCACCTCGGCGACGTTGTGGCTGTGCACGCGGCGCATCGTCTCGACCTCGCGGGCGAGCCGCGCCCGCGCCACCTCGTCCCCCGCGACCTCGGACTTGAGGACCTTGATCGCGACCGGCCGGTCATGGTGGGGATCCTCGGCCTGGTACACCACGCCCATGCCGCCTTGCCCGATACGCCGGCGGATCAGGTACCGCCCGACGCGTTCCGGCAGCTCCTCGCCATCGGGGGAACCTGCCGAGGAGGGCACTGTCATAGCGAACTCATCCCCTCAAACGCCGCACGCCCTCCTGTCTAGCCTAACGGCCACGGACGCGCGGATCCGGTGGCGGGACAACGGCCGCACGGGGCCGACCGCCACACTCGGTAACCACAAGCTGCATTCACTACACGCCGGGAGCCCCCGGCCAGGACGAAGGGAGGCCGCGCCGGTTTCCGGGGCCGAAACCGCCAGCGCCTGTGGCGCGGCCATCCAACACTCACTCGATTATGACGGATAACATCCGCCTCCCGTTCCGGGCTCCCGCCGCGGGGAACCCGGAATTCGTCCCGGGGTGCCCGGACCCGAGCGGCCGGGACACCCGCGGGACGGCGGACCGGGCTCGTCGGCCCCGCCCCGGCTTTGTCACTGTTGTGGCGTGCCCACCCCGGCCACGACCCGGACCCGGGGAAGCTCGGCCAGTGCCGCGCCCGGCAGCACCAGCTTGGCCGACCTGGTGCCGCTCCCGACGACGACCCAGGGTTGTTCCGGAACCCGGGTGTCGACCAGCAACGGCCACTCCGACGGGAGTCCGACGGGAGTGATACCGCCGTACTCCATTCCGGTGGCCGCGACCGCCTCCGCCTGGTCCGCGAACGACGCCTTCCGCGCGCCGAGCTGACCGCGCACCACCCTGTTCACGTCGACCCGTGTCGTCGCCAGCACCACGCACCCCGCCAGCCACGTACGGCCGCCCCGTCTGGCGGAAACCACCACACAGTTCGCCGAGGCCTCCAGCGGCACACCGTAGGCGGCGCTGCAGTTCTCCGTGTCCGCGAGCGCCGGGTCGATCCCGGCGACGCGAGGCTCCGCCGCACCGGCGGAGGGCTGCCAGGCGGCGAGTTCCTCCGCGACGGGCGGCGCCAGGAGGTCGGTCCGCAGCCGGGCCGGTTCGGTGCGCAGGTACCACATCCGTTCCTCCTCAGCGCCCGGTGAAACGCGCCTTCCCCGGGCCCTCCTCGACGAAGCTGCGCATGCCGGTCTTCTGGTCCTCGGTGGCGAACAGTCCGGAGAAGTGCAGGCGTTCCGTCTCCAGTCCCGTCGCGAGGTCGCTTTCCAGGCCGTCATCGACCGCCTGTTTGGCGGCACCCAGTGCCACGGCCGGGGCGTCGCTGTAACGGCTCGCCGCCTCGAGGGCCCGGGAGTAGGCCTCCCCGGCGCCGACCGTCTCGTCGACGAGTCCTATCTTCGCCCCTTCGTTGCCCGTGACGTGCTGCCCGGTGAAGATCATGTTCTTGGCCTTGGCCGGACCCACCAGCCGCGGCAGGCGCTGCGTCCCCCCGGCTCCCGGGATGATGCCCAGCTGGATCTCGGGCTGGCCGAACACGGCGTCCTCCACAGCGATCCGGAAGTCCGCGCACAGGGCCAGTTCGCAGCCGCCGCCGAGTGCGTAGCCGGTGACAGCGGCGATGACCGGTTTGGGTATCGCCGCGACCGCGTTGAAGGACTCCTGGAGTCTGCGGGAGTGCGTGAGCATCTCGGCGTAGCTCATCTCCGCCATCTCGTGCACGTCGGCCCCCGCGGCGAAGACGCGTTCCCCGCCGTAGAGGATCACGGAACGAACCGAGTCGTCCTCGCTCACCTGCGCGGCCGCCGCACCGATCTCGCGCTGCATCCGCGCGTTCAGCGCGTTCATCTTGGGCCGGTCCAACCGGATCACCGCCACGCTCGGGTGGTCGGGGTCGGTCTCCACACGTACGAACTCGCCCATGTCGGCACCTTTCGTTTCGGGACACTGCGGCTGTTGTTCCCTACCACGATCCCCGCCCTCCGCGCACCGCCCCGGCGGGAGGTCGGCGCCCCGGGCGGAACCGTGTCAGGTACCCGGCGGAATCACCGCGGACGCAGGGCGTTGTACAGGACTTCGCTGACCTCGGCCACCGTGAGTTCGTCTCCCAGCAGAACGCGGGCGCACAGCCCGTCAGCGGCCGCCACCACTCCCTGCACGCTGAGGGGGTCGTCCGTCCGTTTCCGGGCCACCTCGGCGACCGTGTCCCGCCACCGCTGCGCGGCAGGCCGCAGGGCGGGACGGCGGGCGGCCAACAGCGTGAGTTCGCGCTCGGCCAGCGCACGGGGACGGTTCGGCCCGCATGCCTCGACGATGAGCTGGGCCAACCCCTCGATCTCGTCCGCCGCACGCTCACTGGTCTCGCGCAGCTGCCGTATGTAGGAGTCGGTGGCCTCGGTGAGCGCGGCGACGAGCAGGTCGTCCAGCGTCGCGAAGTAGTAGACGGCGGAGCTGGCCGGAACGTTCGCCTCCCGCGCGACGGCGCGATGGGTCACCCCCGCGGTCCCGTCCCGCTCCAGCACCCGGAGGGTCGCCGCGATGATGGCCTGCCGTTTGCGTTCTCCCCGGGCACGCCGACCATCGCTCCACTCCCCGGCGGCCTGGTTCACGATGTGCCCCCATCCGGTCGCCCCAACGGAGATGCCCTTCCCGCGCGACGGCACGAGCGCGGTGCGCACCGCAGAGGCTACCGCAGCGCGGACGGCGGTGCCGGAAGCGAGCAACCGGTTCGGGGCCGCCGGAGCGTCGCCGTCCGTCTCAGTGCGCACCGCCGAGCTGCAGGGCGAGAACACCGCCGACAGCCAGCGCCATACCCCCCACCTGGGTTTTGGAGAGGCGGTCCCCGAAGAGCAGCGCACCGAGCAGGGCCACCGTGACCACCCCGCTCGCCGCCCAGATCGCGTAGGCGACGCCGATTTCCAGACCCGCGCGCAGCGCCAGGGACAGCAGGTAGTAGGCACCAAGGACGCTGAGCACGGTCACCGTGGTCGGTAGGACACGGGTGAACCCGTGGGAGAACCGGGTGGCGACCGCCCCGATGGTCTCGGCGAGGACGGCGCCGACGAGAAACACGTACGCGAGAGTCATACTCATCCTCCTTCTTGCAGCTGTGTCCGCAGGACGAGCCTGACATAAGGTTGAACGAATGTTCAATATCATGTGGTTGCCATGAACTCCGGGTGCCATCGCCCCCGGCAAACTAATTGAACTTTCGTACAACTATATCTAGTGTGGCGTGTGTCCATACGGCCGGTGGGCACACCACGACAAGGAGGAACCAGAAATGACCTGGGTTTATCTGATCGCGGCGGTCCTCTCCGAGGTGGTCGGAGCCGTCGCCACCCGCTTCTCCCACGGATTCACCGCACTCCTGCCGACCCTCGTCGCCCTCGTCGGCGTTCTCGGCGCCTACTACCTGCTGTCCCTGGTGCTGAGGCGCGGCATGGGCATCGGCGTCGCCTACGGCATCTGGGCCGCCCTCGGGGTGGCAGCCGTCGCCCTGATCGGGGTCGTCCTCCTCGAGGACCGGTTCACATGGCTCCAGGGGTTCGGGCTCGTCCTCACCATGAGCGGCGTTCTCGCCCTCGAAGCGGGAAACGGCCCCGCCGACGGAGCCGTGGGGACCGCCGAGGACAGCAGCGCCCCGACGCAGTAGGCCGCTCCGCCCCGGCCGTCAACCGAACAGCAGCCGCCAGGTGCCCAGGTACATGGACAGACCGTGCGCCAGGAACAGCACGGCCGCGGTTCCCACGAGGAGGCACGTGTCGGCCGCTGTCCAGCGGCTCGTTCGAGCGTGGCTGCGCCCACCGGAGCCGAAGGCGCGCGCCTCCATGGCCGCGGCGAGGTGCGTACCGGTGCGGATCGCCCGTACCAGCAGCGCGAAGGCCTTGCCGGCAAAGATCCCGACGGCGGCGATCGGGTTGCCGCCCGACTCGACCCCGCGGGCACGGCGCGCGAGTCCCAGGGTGCGCCACTGTCCCGCCAGGAGGGGAACCAGCCGCAGCGCGGCCAGCACTCCCAGAGCGGGGCGTTCGGGCAGACGCAGTTTCTGCACCAGGGCGTCGGCGACCTCGGTGGGGTCACTGGTCATGCCGGCCAGCACACTGGGCAGCGCGATGGCCAGCAGCCGCACGGCCGTACCCAGCGCCGGCAGGGCACCCTCGTCGCCGAACACCAGGTTGATCGTTCCGATGGAGACACTCATGAGGAACAGGGAGCCCCCGAGCGTGACCAGGGCGCGTACCCCCAGACCACTCACCGGCAGCAGAGCCGCCGCGGCGACGAGTACGACCCCGGCGGTCACCGGGTCCAGTACCGGGATGAGCCCGGCCGTCACCAGGAACGCGGCGGCGAACTTGGCGAGCGGGTTGAGGCGCGCCAGCCAGGGGCGCCCAGCCGGTGGACGCACGGGCGCGGATCTCCCCTCCGGCCCGCTCCGGAAACCGGAGACGGAAGCTCTCACCACTCTCCGTCCCCTCTCCCGGGGCGGGACGGCGCCTCCAGCGCGGTGACCCCGCCGTCGCGCACACGCAGTTCGGTACCGGCGAAACGGCACAACAGCAGTTCGTCGTGGGTGGCCACGACGATCGCCCGTCCCTGCCCCCGCAACCGGTCGAGCAGCTCGACCAGCTCGCGCCACGTGCGCGTGTCCTGGCCGAACGTGGGCTCGTCCAGCAACAGCACGTCCGGCGCGTGGGCGGGGCCGGCGCTCAGCGCTGTCGCCACGGACAGCCGCCGTTTCTCCCCGCCGGAGAGGGTGAAGGGGTGGGCGTCGGCCAGTGGGGCCAGCCACAACCGTTCCAGCAGCTCGGCCGCCCAACGGTCGGCTTCCCGCCCGGACAACCCGGCGCGTCGGGGCGCGAACCGCAGCTCGTCGTGGACGCGCCCGGTGACGAACTGGTCCTCCGCGTGCTGGAACACCGTTCCGACGTGGCGGGCGAGCTGTCGCGCCGGCCACCGCGACAGCGGGCGCCTGCTGACCCGCGCCAGGGGGCCACGCGGCCGGACCGCTCCCGCCTCGGGCGGGGACAGCCCGGCCAGGAGGCTCAACAGGGTCGACTTCCCCGAACCGTTCTCCCCTGTGACGGCGGTCGCCGTCCCGGCGCTGACGGTCGCGTCCGCGCCGTCCAGCACCCTGCGTGGCCGGGCCGCGTGGGGTCCGAGCCCGGCCGGCGTACGGGCGCGGCATCCGGTCGCCTCGAGTACGGCCTCCCCACCGGGTTCCGGTGTCAGGAGCGGTTCGGGATCCCGCCCGGGCACCCAGGCGCCGTGCTCGGCCAACCGGTCACCGTGGCGGTCGAACACCACCTCGGGGGGACCGTCCGCCAGCACTCCCCCGCCCGGTTCCACCACCACGACACGGTGCACACGCTCGAGGACGTCGGAGACGCGGTGTTCCACGAGCACCATGGTCGCCTCGGTGGTCGCCAGCAGCGTGTCCAGCAGTTCCCGCATACGGCGGGCCCCGTCGTGGTCCAGGTTGGCGGTGGGTTCGTCGAGCAGTAGCAGCCGCGGGCTCATGGCGAGCACCCCGGCGGCCGCGAGGCGCTGTTTCTCCCCGCCGGAGAGCACGGCGGTGGGATGGTCCAGCTCGTGGTCGAAGGCGATGTCGCGCAGGGTGGAACGCACCCGGGGCCAGATCCGCGCGGGCTCCGTCTCCAGGTTCTCCAGGCCGAACGCCACGTCGTCGCCGCACCGCGCCATGACGAGCTGCGTCTCGGGGTCCTGGCCTACCAGGCCGGTGGTGCCGCGTGTCGCGTCGGCGGGTTTGCCGTCGACGCGCAGTGTTCCGCGCTGTTCGCCGGTTATGGCCCGGTCCGGCCCGGTGAGTCCGGCCATGGCGTGCAGCAGGGTGCTCTTGCCCGAGCCGGACGCTCCCAGAAGCAGCACCCGCTCCCCTGGTTCGATCCGGAGGTCGACGCCGTACAGCGTCCACCGGTTGCGTCCCGCGTACCTCCATCCCCAGTTCGAGAGCTCGACCCGGGCGCCCGTGTGTCCCATCACTCGCGTCCGGAGGGGAAAGCGGTGAGGGCGCCGGACCTGGCCAGGGCCGTGGTCAGCAGGCGCCCGCCGAGGCCGGCTATCACCGCGGAGCTGAGGAGGACGATCCCGGCGAAGGCGAGTTGGAACGTCAACGGCCAGGTGGGGTAGTAGCGGAGATTGTCCATGACGGCTGGGGCGAGAGCGGCGGCGACGGCTGCCGCCACGGCGGCGACCGTGCCCCACCTGCGGTAGCGGAGCGCCGCGAAGACGGCTTCCGGGAAAAGCCCCTGCAGCACGCCGGACAGGATGACCATCACCCCCCACTGGGTGCCCAGAACCATGGAGACGAAGGCCGCGGCCGTGGAGGTCAGCACCGCCGCCCCGGGTTTCCGGATGATGAGTCCCCCCAGGACTCCGGGCAGCAGCCAGATGCCGTAGAGGACCGCCTGCGCCGGGGGGAAGAAGACGAACAGCGGTTGGGTGGCCGCCCAGAGCATTCCCCAGAACCAGAAGACCACTCCGACGGCGGCTCCCACGACGGCTGCCACCACGAGGTCCACGGTGCGCCAGGTGGCGCGGGGAGGGGTGTCGAACGTCGGCTGTTCGGGCGGGGTGGAGGTCAACAGGTGTCCCTTCGCGTCTTCACGTCGCGACACGAGAGGGCCCGGCCAAAGAGTGCCGGCCGGGGTGGTGCGGGCGTGTTCCCGTGGTCGGCGCCGTCCGGAAGCGCACCGACCGCACCCGGCCGTTCGTCCTCGACTTCCTTCGCTGGTATTACCCAGGTCAGGTGGCTAAGGGTCTGCGGGTTCGTTCCGCACTCTCAGCGCCGTAGCGCTCCCCTGTCGGTTCCGTCTCTATTATGCGTGCTTCGGGGGCGACCGGGTCAAGGCACCCCCCCCCCGACCCGCACACGTAGTCCCCCGGCCCGTCGGGCGCTGGCGGGACGGGGGGAGTCCGGAGCGGGACCCTCTGTCGGCCGACGGGAACGCCGCCAGGTGGTACCGGGCGACGCGCACGCCTCCACCGAACAGGTCCCGGCTCCGGAACGCCGCCCGTCCCCGGTCTCACCCGCAGACTCGGGCGGTTTCCAACCCCATCTCGGCGGGCCCGGACAGGAGCGGGTGCGCGGGACGCGCCCGCACCGTGCAGGAGGCCAGCTCCGCCTCCGGCCACGGGACCACTCCGGTGTAGTGGACGCGGGCACGGGACGCCGAACCGTCCACCGCGTTCAGCACGCCCCCGAGCGGACCGGATGCGGCGTCGGCGCGTCCGGTCCCGGGAGCGGACGCGACATCGAGCGCGACCTCCCGGGGGGTGAGCTCACCGAGGTCCACCGTCGCCCGAACCGTCGCTCCCCCGTCGCTTCCGGCCCCGGCACTCTCGGGGAGAAGCTCCACGCGTTCGATACGCACCTTGGGCCACGCCTGACGCACGCGCTGCTTCCACGCGGCCAGCTCGCGGGCCCCCTTCCCGTCGGATCCCGCCAAGCAGCGGCTGGACTCGGCCGCCCCCTGGTAGATACGGGTCACGTAGTCGCGCACCATACGGCTGGCCAGGACCCGCGGGCCGAGGGACACGAGCGTGTTCTTGACCATCGCCAGCCAGCGGCGCGGCAACCCGTCCCCGTCCCGTTCGTAGAACAGCGGCGCCACCTGCCGTTCGACCAGTTCGTACAGCGCCTCGGCCTCCCTGGCGTCCCGCTGGTCGGGATCGGCCGCGTCCTCGGCGGTGGGGATCTCCCAGCCGTTGGAACCGTCGAACAGTTCCTCCCACCACCCGTCCCGTACCGACAGGTTGAGCCCCCCGTTCAGCGCGGACTTCATCCCCGACGTCCCGCACGCCTCCAACGGGCGCAGCGGGTTGTTCAGCCAGACGTCGCAGCCCTGCACGAGCGAACGGGCGAGGTCCATGTCGTATCCCGGGAGGAAGACGATCCGGTGGGACACCTCGGGGTCGTCAGCGAACCGGACGATCTCCTGGATGAGCCGTTTGCCGTCCTCGTCGTTCGGGTGGGCCTTGCCGGCTATGACGAGCTGCACCGGGTACCGCGGATGGGTCAGGATCGCCTTGAGGCGCTGCGGGTCACGCAGCATGAGGGTGAGCCGTTTGTAGGACGGGACGCGGCGCGCGAACCCGAGGGTGAGGATGTCCGGGTCGAGCGCGTTCCGGGGATCGGCCCCGCCGGTCGGACCGACTCCCCGGTGACGCTGGGACTCCGCCAGTCGGACGCGTGCCTCGGCGACGAGACGCGAACGCAGCTCGCGGCGCATCTCCCACAGCTCGGCGTCACTGGCGGAGCTCACTTTCCGCCACCCTTCGGTGCGGGTGAACTCGTCGGGGTCGGGAACGGTGCGCTGGGCGAGCCGCTGGGCTTCCGGAGCCACCCAGCTACGGGCGTGCACCCCGTTGGTGACGGACGTGATCGGGACGTCGGCGACGTTGAAGCCGGGCCACAGTCCCTGGAACATCTCCCTGCTCACCTCGCCGTGCAACCGGCTCACACCGTTCACGCGCTGCGCGAGGCGCATCCCCATGAGAGCCATGTTGAACACGGCGGGGTCGCCCCCGGCGTGGTCCTCGGCGCCGAGCCGGAGTACCTGCCCGGCCGGCAGGCCGCGGACCGCCGGTGTGCCCGCGGTGAAGTAGCGTTCCACGAGCTGCCGGGGAAAGCGGTCGATCCCGGCGGCGACCGGCGTGTGGGTCGTGAAGACGGTGCCCGCGCGTGCGGCCTCGACCGCCTCGTCGAAGGTGAGTCCCGCGCTCTCGCAGTACTCCCGGATGCGTTCCACCCCGAGGAAACCAGCGTGTCCCTCGTTCATGTGGAAGACGTCGGGCTCGGGGTGGCCGGTGATCCCGCAGTAGGCGCGCACGGCGCGCATCCCGCCCACACCCAGCAGTAGCTCCTGCCGAAGCCGGTGCTCGGCGTCCCCGCCGTAGAGGCGGTCGGTCACCTCACGCGCCTCGGGGGTGTTCTCCTCGGCGTAGGTGTCCAGCAGCAGCAGCGGAACGCGTCCCACGCGCAGCACCCATACACCGGCCGTCACGGTGTTCCCGTCCGGGGACCCGATCCGGACGCGTACCGGTTCGTCGCCGTCCAGCAGTCGCGTCATGGGCAGCACGGCCGGGTCGATCTCGGGGTACTCCTCCTGCTGCCACCCCTCCGGGGAGAGGCTCTGGGCGGCGTAGCCGCACCGGTACAGGAGCCCGACCCCGATCAGGGGAACTCCGAGGTCGCTGGCGCTCTTCAGGTGGTCTCCGGCCAGGATTCCCAGTCCGCCCGAGTACTGCGGCAGGGTGGCGGTGATCCCGTATTCGGCGGAGAAGTACGCTACCGCCGCTGGCGGCGCCTCTTCCGGGGTATCGGTGTCCAGGCTCTGGTACCACCGCGGTTCGGTCAGGTAAGCCTCGAGGTCGGCGCTCGCTTCGCGCAACCGCTCCCGGAACTCGGTGTCAGCGCGGAGCTCGGCCAGTCGCCCGCCACTGACCTCGGCGAGTGCACGCACCGGATCGTGCCCGACATCGGCCCACAGCCGGGGGTCCATCAGTTCGAACACGTCTCGGGCCGGCGTGTGCCAGGCCCATCGGAGGTTTCCGGCGAGCCGTTCCAACTCGCAGAGTTCATCGGGAATGTCAGGGCGAACGGTGAATCTGTGGATTGCTTTCACACACCGCGAGATTAGCCAAACGCGCATCGTCTCGCCACTCGAATCACCTTCTCCGCCGGAACGAGAGTACCGGACACCCGGCAGCGTTCCACCGCGCCCGGTTTCCGTCCCAACCACCGCGGAATTCATGCATTTTATCTTCCATATATTTGGACATAACCACCACAAACCTGTCATCACAGAAAAAGGGAAAATCACATAATCTTTACACTCATCCTCCGGCTCAACACCTCCGGAGAAAATTTAAACCGGGCGTGACCAAAAACCCTGGATAATGTGACCACTATCACAGCGGCACGCCCGGAGCGCCCGACCCTCACGGGACGCTGTGATCCGACGATGGAAACGAGCACGGAAACCCGGTCTCCGGAACACCCCAGGGCCCGTGTGTTCGCACGCGGACGCGAGGAAACGTCCGCATTCCCCACCTTTCCAACGAAACACAACCGACATGCGTGGTGCATTGTGATCGGACGCATTCCCATCCTTGATGTCGCTCCCGTTCTGGACTACGGCACGGCGAAGGCGGCTGCGGGCGAGACCTTCCCCGTCAGCGCGACCGTTCCCTGTACCGGGGACGGCGTTCTCGGTGTCAGGGCTCTCCTCCACGACCCGCAGGGGCACCGCTTCCAGGCGGTGACCATGCGCGAGTCCGTTCCGGGCAGTGACCGCTACAGCGCCGAGGTCGCCCTTCCCGCCGAGGGGCGGTGGACCTTCGCCGTGGAGGCGTGGATCGACCCGCTGGCCAGCTGGCGGCGCAACGCGGAGATCAAGATTCCGCGCGGCCAGGACACCGAGCTGATGCTCGAGGAGGGGGCCCGACTGTTCGAGCGGGCGAGCAGGCACGTCCCGCGCCGTCCCGCTCTGCACCGGGTCGCCGCCGTGATGCGCGACCCCACGCGTCCGGCCATCGAGCGCCTCGCCGTCGCCACCGACCCCGGGACCGCAGCGGAACTCGCCACCGACCCCCCGCGCGACCACGTCACCCGCTCCAGGCACCACCCCGTCGTCGTGCACCGCAGACGCGCGCTCTTCGGATCCTGGTACGAGTTCTTCCCACGCTCGGAGGGAGCGGTGGTCGAGGGCCCCGAGAGCACGCACCGTTCCGGAACCCTGGCGAGCGCGGCCAAGCGGCTTCCCGCCATCGCCGACATGGGGTTCGACGTCGTCTACCTGCCGCCGATCCACCCCGTGGGAACGTCGTTCCGCAAGGGCAGGAACAACGCGCTGCGGGCCGGGCCCGGCGATCCCGGTTCGGTATGGGCCATCGGCTCGCAGGAGGGTGGCCACGACGCGGTACACCCCGATCTCGGGAGCCTCGAGGACTTCGACCGGTTCGTCGCCGAGGCCCGCGAGCACGGTATGGAGGTCGCTCTCGACCTCGCGTTGCAGTGCTCCCTCGACCACCCCTGGGTGAGCCAGCACCCGGAATGGTTCGCGGTCCGTCCGGACGGCTCGATCGCGCACGCGGAGAACCCTCCGAAGAAGTACCAGGACGTCTACCCCCTGAACTTCGACAACGACCCGGAGGGGCTCTACGCCGAGGTTCTGCGGATCGTGCGGCACTGGATGGCGCACGGGGTGCGCATCTTCCGGGTGGACAACCCGCACACCAAACCCGTCGCGTTCTGGGAGAGGCTGCTCGGCGACGTCGCACACTCCGACCCGGACGTGCTGTTCCTGGCCGAGGCGTTCACCCGGCCCGCCATGGTGCGCACCCTGGCCCGGGCCGGTTTCCACCAGTCCTACACCTACTTCACCTGGCGCAACACGAAGGAGGAGCTGGAGGACTACCTGGGCGAGCTCAGCTCGGCGTCAGCGTCCTACCTGCGCCCCAACCTCTTCACCAACACACCCGACATCCTCAGCGGCTACCTGCGGAACGGCGGCAGGCCCGCCTTCGAGGTGCGCGCGATCCTCGCGGCCACGATGGCGCCGACCTGGGGAATCTACTCGGGATACGAACTCTGCGAGAACACGCCCGCGTCTCCCGGAAGCGAGGAATACCTGGACTCGGAGAAGTACCAGTACAAACCACGTGACTGGGACGCGGCCGAAGCAGCGGAAATGACCATCACCCCGCTGATCCGCACACTAAACTATCTCCGGCGCAACCATCCGGCGCTCCAGGAACTGCGGAACCTGCGGTTCCATGACACCGACAATCCGGACATCATCTGTTATTCCAAACGGTTGGGAAATTCCGGCGGAGCGAACAACGCCGACACCGTTCTGGTCGTCGTCAACCTCGACCCGCACCACAGCCACGAGGCGACAGTACGACTCTCCCTTCCCGACCTGGGAGTGGCCGCAGACAGCACAATGCTCGTCACCGACCACCTGTCCGGCGACACATACACCTGGGGCGAGGCGAACTATGTCCACCTCGACCCGCATATCCAAACTGCACACATATTCACGGCCGTTCCCACAGGACAGCCGTCCTGACCGGAAATCCGGCCCTTCGGAGGAAAGAACGCAACAACGAACTGGTGGAGTAATTCTCGTTGACAACACTCGAGCCGGCGCCCGACCCGACACCCGAGCCAGCGGCGTCCGACCCCGCCACCCACGAGATGCCCCGCGACCCCTACTGGTACAAGTACGCCGTCTTCTACGAGGTCCTGGTCCGGGGTTTCTACGACTCCAACGGCGACGGCACCGGTGACCTCCGCGGTCTCATGGAGAAGCTCGACTACCTGACGTGGCTCGGGGTCGACTGCATCTGGCTGCTTCCGCTGTACGAGTCGCCACTGCGGGACGGCGGGTACGACATCTCCGACTACATGAAGGTCCTGCCCGAGTTCGGGCACCTCGGCGACTTCGCGGAACTGGTCGAGCAGGCCCACAAGCGGGGGCTGCGTATCATCGCCGACCTCGTCATGAACCACACCAGCGACCAGCACCCGTGGTTCCTCGCGTCCCGCTCCGATCCCGACGGCCCCTACGGCGACTTCTACGTGTGGTCCGACACCACCGAACGCTACACCGACGCCCGCGTCATATTCGTCGACACGGAGCAGTCCAACTGGACCTACGACGAGCAGCGCGGCCAGTACTACTGGCACCGGTTCTTCTCGCACCAGCCCGACCTCAACTTCGAGAACCCCGCCGTCCAGGAAGCGATCCTGGAGGTTCTGCGGTTCTGGCTGGATCTCGGAATCGACGGCTTCCGGCTGGACGCGGTGCCGTACCTGTACGAGCGGGAAGGCACGAGCTGCGAGAACCTCAAGGAGACCCACGAGTTCCTGAAACGCATCCGCTCCGAGGTCGACCGCCTCTACCCGGACCGGGTGCTGCTGAGTGAAGCCAACCAGTGGCCCTCCGACGTTGTCGACTACTTCGGCGACTTCGAGTCCGGCGGCGACGAGTGCCACATGAACTTCCACTTCCCGCTGATGCCCCGCATGTTCATGGCCGTCCGGCGGGAGCAGCGCTACCCCATCTCCGAGATCCTGGCGCAGACGCCACGCATCCCCGACAGCTGCCAGTGGGCGATATTCCTGCGCAACCACGACGAGCTGACGCTGGAGATGGTGACCGACGACGAACGCGACTACATGTACGCGGAGTACGCCAAGGACCCGCGGATGCGCGCGAACGTCGGCATCCGGCGCCGGCTCGCCCCACTGCTGGACAACGACAAGAACCAGCTCGAGCTGTTCACCGCGCTCCTGCTCTCCCTCCCCGGGTCTCCCGTGCTCTACTACGGCGACGAGATCGGGATGGGCGACAACATCTGGCTGGGGGACCGGGACGCGGTCCGCACCCCGATGCAGTGGACCTGCGACCGCAACGCGGGCTTCTCCCGCTGCGATCCGGCACGGTTGTACCTACCGATCATCATGGACCCGATCCACGGTTACCAGGCGCTCAACGTCGAAGCGCAGCAGAACAACCCGGGGTCGCTGCTGAACTGGACGCGCAAGATGATCCACATCCGCAAGCGGCACCCCGTGTTCGGCACCGGCGACTTCACCGAACTACGCGCGAGCAACCCCAGCGTCCTGGCCTTCATCCGTGAGTACGGCGACGACCGGATGCTGTGCGTGAACAACCTGTCCCGGTTCCCGCAACCGGTGGAACTCGACCTGCGCAGGTTCACCGGCGTCACCCCGGTCGAGTGCGTGGGCGGGGTCCGCTTTCCCGCCATCGGGGAACTTCCGTACCTGCTCACTCTTCCCGGGCACGGTTTCTACTGGTTCCAGCTGCCGCCTGTGGAAGAGGGGGACGGTCCCACGAGCCACGACCGCAGCGCGAGTGTCCGCGGCCCCGCGTTCGCCAACCAGACCACACCCGTCGGATCCCTTTCCGCCACTCCCGGACAGACACCCACCACGACCGCGAATGGAACCGCGACATGACCCAACTGGAAACGCTTCTGGCCGGTTGGATCCCGAAGCAGCGCTGGTTCGGCGGGAAGGGAGCACCGATCGACCACGTGGCGGTCGAGGCGCAGCACCCGCTCATCACCGGAGAGCAGGGGTTGCGCCTCCTCGTCGTCGATGTCGCCCAGGACGGCTCCTTCGCCCGGTACCAGGTACTGCTCGGATCGTGCCCACCAGGACGGCTGCGCAGCGAACTGTCCCACGCGGCCATCGGCGAGTGCCGCCTTCCCGAGTCCGGCGAGACACGGACGGTGTACGACGCCGCGCACGACCCGGAACTGACCGGGCGGTTGCTGGACCGGATCGCTGACGACGACGGCACCGGCCCCGTGCGGTTTCGCAGACTCTCCGAGACGCCGGTGCGCACCGGCTTGCGCAGCCTGGTCCTCACGGGGGAACAGTCCAACACCTCCCTCGTGTACGGCGAGGACTACGTGCTGAAGACTTTCCGCCGGCTGTGGCCCGGACGCAACCCCGACCTGGAACTCACCACGACCCTGGCCGAGTCGCCGTTCGTGGCACGCCCGCACGGCTGGATCGAGGCCGACCTGACCGACCAGGGACGGACGGTGGGCACCACTCTCGCGATGTTGCAGGAGTACCTGCGCAGCGCGACCGACGGGTGGGTCCTTGCCGGGACCAGTGTCCGCGACCTGTACGAGGGCGGCCACAGCGCCCCCGAGAGCGCCGGCGGCGACTTCTCCTGGGAAGCCCAGCGGTTGGGCAGCGCCACAGCTTCCGTCCACCTCGACCTCGCCAGCAAACTACCCACCGACGTCCTCACCCCCCAGGCGCTGCGGGACCTGTCCACGGCGATGATCAGCCGACTGCACCGCGCCACCGAGGAGGTACCCAGCCTGGAACCGTACGCCGGGACGCTGCGCGCGGCCTTCGACGCACTGGCCGAGGTGGACTCCCCGCTTCCGGTGCAGCGCGTACACGGCGACTACCACCTCGGGCAGGTGGTACGTACCGACACGGGGTGGGTCCTGCTCGACTTCGAGGGTGAACCCGCCGTCCCCGTCGGGGAACGGCAGCGACTGTCCAGCCCGTTGCGTGACGTGGCCGGCATGCTGCGCTCTTTCGACTACGCGGCCCGGCACCAGCTCATCGGACACACCGCGGAGGAGGAACTCGCCTCCCTGGCACGGGCTTGGGCCCGCCGCAACCGGGAGGCGTTCTGCGCCGGTTACGCGTTCGCCGGTGGAGCCGACCCGCACAAGCACGAGACCGTGCTGCGGGCGTTCGAATACGACAAGGCCGTATACGAGGTGATGTACGAAGCCCACAACAGGCCGTCATGGTTGCGTATCCCGCTCGACTCGATCGCAGCACTCGCCGGTTAGGGCCTGTCCGATGGGCGCTGCGTGTCACGAGCGGCACTGGTAACGCCGCGCGGTGGGGCCCGCGCCCGTCACAACCAGGTCCCGAACCGAGCCGGAGCGGTTCCCTCCCCCGACCGCACGCGGCGGTACTCCGCCTTTCCCGGCCACGCTCACCTCCGCGAGGCCGGTGCCAGGGGCGGGGGCGAAGCCGTCTCCGGCCGGTTCCGGGGATCCGCACCGGTTCCCGGCTCTTCCCGAACCGCGGGCGCCGGCTCCCCGCCGGTGCCCTTCACAATCCGCCAGGAGATCCATGCACGCCATATCGCACGCCGACATCGACCGACTCGTCGACGGTCAGCACCATGACCCGCACAGCCTGCTCGGCGCGCACCCCGGCCCCGCGGGGCTGGTCCTGCGCACGCTGCGCCCGCTGGCGTGGTCGGTACACGCGCTGCTGGAGGACGGCCGGCGCGTCGAGCTGGAGCACGTCCACCGTGGTGTGTTCGCCGCCTCCCTGCCGGACGGCGGGCCGTCCGACTACCGGATCGCGGCGCGGTACCACCCCGAGGGCGAGGAGGTCGTCACCGACGACGCCTACCGTCACCTACCCACGCTGGGAGAGCTCGACCTCCACCTCATCTCCGAGGGGAGGCACGAGGAGCTGTGGCGCGCCCTGGGTGCTCACACCCGCGCTCTTCCCTCCGCCATGGGGACCGTCACCGGAACGTCGTTCACGGTGTGGGCTCCCAGCGCCCGGGGAGTACGGGTCGTCGGCGACTTCAACCACTGGGACGGCACCGCCCACGCGATGCGTTCCCTCGGCTCCTCCGGTGTGTGGGAGCTGTTCGTTCCCGGTGTCGGGGACGGAGCCCTGTACAAGTACCAGGTGCTGGGCGCGGACGGGGAGTGGCGGGACAAGGCCGACCCGCTCGCGTTCGCGGCCCAGCACCCGCCGGAGACCGCCTCCGTGGTGTTCACCTCGAGCTACGAGTGGCGCGACGACGCCTGGCTGTCCGAACGCAAGATCCGCGAGTGGAGCCACCTGCCGGTGAGCGTGTACGAGGTCCACCTGGGATCGTGGCGTCCGGGGCTGTCCTACCGGGAGCTCGCGAGCGAGCTCGTGGAGTACGTGTCCGCGATGGGTTTCACCCATGTCGAGCTGCTTCCGGTGGCGGAACACCCCTTCGGGGGGTCGTGGGGGTACCAGATCACCTCGTACTACGCCCCCACCTCCCGCTTCGGCTCTCCCGACGACTTCCGGTTCCTGGTGGACGAACTGCACCAGGCCGGGATCGGGGTACTGCTCGACTGGGTCCCGGCGCACTTCCCCGCCGACGGTTGGGCCCTGGCACGGTTCGACGGTTCCCCCACCTACGAGCATCCTGACCCGCGCCGTGGGCAGCACCCGGACTGGGGAACGCTGATCTTCGACTACGGCCGCACCGAGGTGCGCAACTTCCTGGTCGCCAACGCGCTGTTCTGGCTGGAGGAGTTCCACATCGACGGCCTGCGGGTGGACGCGGTGGCGTCGATGCTGTACCTCGACTACTCGCGGGAGTCCGGCGACTGGGCCCCCAACGCGGAGGGCGGCCGGGAGAACCTGGACGCGCTCGCGTTCCTGCGCGAGCTCACCTCCGCCGCCTACCGCCGCAATCCCGGCATCACCATGATCGCGGAGGAGTCCACCGCCTGGCCGGGGGTGACCCGCAGCACGGACGCCGGCGGCCTGGGGTTCGGTTTCAAGTGGAACATGGGGTGGATGCACGACACGCTGACCTACCTCCGCCGGGAACCGGTCCATCGGCAGTACCACCACAACGAGGCCACGTTCTCCATGGTCTACGCCTACAGCGAGAACTACCTCCTGCCGCTGTCGCACGACGAGGTGGTGCACGGCAAGGGGTCACTGGTGGAGAAGATGCCCGGGGACGAGTGGCAGCGCTTCGCCGGGCTGCGGTCGCTGCTGGGCTACATGTGGGCTCACCCGGGCAAGCAGCTGCTGTTCATGGGAAGCGAGTTCGGCCACGGTGACGAGTGGTCGCACGAGGCGGGTGTCCAGTGGTGGCTGCTGGAGTACGCGCACCACGCCGGGCTCCGGGACCTCGTCGCGCAGCTCAACCGGGTCTATCTCGCGACTCCCGCCCTGTGGTCGCGCGACAACGAGCCGGAGGGGTTCACCTGGATCGACGGGGGCGACGCCAGCGGCAACACGTTGTCGTTCCTGCGGCACGGGGACGACGGTTCGGTCCTGGCCTGCCTGGTGAACTTCTCGCCCGCCGTCCACACCGAGCGGCGGGTGGGGCTCCCGCACGTCGGAGCGTGGCGGGAGGTCCTCAACACCGACACCGCGGCCTACGCCGGTAGCGGCGTCACCACCGGCGCGGAAGGGCGGGTACACGCCGCCGCGGTTCCGGACCACGGGCAGCCCGCGTCAGCCACCGTGACGTTCCCGCCGTTGGCGACGGTGTGGCTGGCTCCCGAGTAACGGCGCGGTCAGTGCTCCACAGCGGGTACCCGCGAGAGTCCCCGGCGCGGTCGGGCCCTGTCCGGCCGCGCCGGGTCGCCCGTCCGGGCCCGCTGTGGCGGTGCCGGGGCAGAGCGCGGAAAGGCGGATCAGCCGTCGTCGCCGTCGCCACCGTTCCCGCCGTCACCGTCGCCGTCGCCGTCTCCCCCGTCACCGTTGTCGCCGTCGCCGTCGTCCTCTTCCTCCTCGAGGTTGTTCTTGTACTCGGTGACGTCCATGGACTCGGCCACCTTGTCGTAGACCCCCGCGTACTGCGCGTCCACCGACCAGGCGTAAACGGCCACGTCCGACTCGGGCAGGAACCAGAGCTTGACGTCGAAGGTGTCACCGTTCTGGCAGGTCACGTGCCACACCCTGTGGTGCGACCTCAACCCGTCGGCGTGCTCGACCGTGCCGTCGCCCTCCAGGGGCTCGAGTTCGGCGCTGTCGATCCCGGTGTCGCCGCTCTTCCAGGTGTTCAGGCTCCGACAGGTGTCCGGGGCGGCGGCCCACCCGTCCGCGTCGTTGAACCGGCTCTCCTTCTTCGGCCATGACTCGGAGTCCCGTTCGGCCGCCTTCGGCAGAACCTGGATCGCTCCGTACCCGCAGGTGTCCCTGTCCGGCGGACGGACACACATCCGACCGTTGGACTTGTCCACGCTCCACTCCGCGGGAACGTTGACGCTGACGCCGGCGACGTCGGCGCCGGTGAAGTCCTCGGGGAGCGGCGGGTCCGCGGCCGAGACCGCGTCACTGTAACGCGCCTCCGGGTCGAGGGTGGGCTCGGCGTCGGACGCGCCGGAGCCGCCGCCGCATCCCGACGCGGCCAGAGCCAGCGCCGCCGCGGCCGCTGTCACACGACCGGGTACACGCAACCATCTCCCACCGGGGGTGCCAGACATGTGATTCCTTCTCTCGAATCCACGATCGACCTCACCGACGATAACCGCAGGAGCGGGCCACGCGCGCCATTGAGCGTCGCGCCCGGACCGCTAGTGTGTGGACATGGTGGATGTCGCGAAGCTCCTGGAACCCGTCTCCCACGTTCGTCGGCGGCGCTTTGGGCCGCTCGTACTCGAACTCGACCTCACCGAAGGGATCACCGACGAGACGCCGACCGATCCGGTCGGGCAGCTCATGGCCAAACGGCACCCGCAGTTGGCGGACATCGTCACCGGGATACGTCGCGGCGCGCGCGACGACCGGGTCCGCGCCCTAGTCGCCAAGATAGACGGGAAACCGCTGGGTTTCGCCAAGGTGCAGGAGCTGCGGGAGACGGTACGGGCGTTCCGCGCCGCCGGCAAGACCGCCGTCGCCTGGAGCGAGTCCTTCGGTGACGTTGGGCCCGGAACGCTCCCCTACTACCTCGCCACGGCCTTCGACGAGATCGTCCTGCAGCCCACGGGCTCACTCGGGCTCACCGGCCTCAGCTTCAGCAGCACCTTCGTCGCGGACGCGGCGGACAAGCTCGGCGTGGAGTACGAGGTCGGGGCGCGACACGAGTACAAGACCGCCGTCAACACGGTGACGCAGCGGGGATTCACCGAACCGCACCGCGAGACGGTGAGCCGCCTGGTCTCCTCCCTCACCGAGCAGGTCACCGCGGGTATCGCCGAGGGACGCGGCATGACCACCAGCCGGGTCGACGAGCTCGTCGGCAGCGGTCCCCTCCTCGCAGAGGAGGCCCACGCGGCCGGGCTCGTGGACCGCCTCGGCTACCGGGACGAGGTCTACGCCGAACTGTTCGACCGGTTCGGCCCGGCGCGGGGCGGGACGGGAGACACTCCCCACCTGCAGTACGTCTCCCGCTACCAGCACAGCGCCGGCGCGGTCCAGGTACCGCAGGTACGCCCCGGAAACTACGTCGCCGCGATCTCCGCAAACGGGGTCATCGTCAGCGGACGCAGCCACCGGGCGCCGGTGGGCGGGGCCAGTTACATGGGAGCGGACACCGTCGCCGCGGCGTTCCGCGCGGCGCGGCGGGACCCGAACGTCCGCGCCGTGGTGTTCCGGGTGGACAGCAGGGGCGGATCGGCCGTGGCCTCGGACGTGATCCGCCGCGAGATCCGGCTCACCCGCGAGTCGGGCACTCCCGTCGTCGCCGCGATGGGGGACTTCGCCGCTTCCGGCGGGTACTACGTCGCTCTGGGGGCCGACAGCATCGTGGCTCACCCCGGTACGTTGACCGGATCGATCGGCGTGTACGCGGGCAAGGCGGTGCTGTCCGGGTTGATGGACAAGCTCGGTGTGGCCACCGACTCCGTGGACGGCGGGAAGCACGCGGGCATGTTCCACACGGACCGGGGCTTCACGGAGTCCGAGTGGGAACGGATGAACGCGACACTGGACAGCATCTACGACGACTTCACCGCGAAGGTGGCCGAGGCGCGCGGGATGACCCGGCAGCGGGTGGATGAGCTGGCGCGCGGACGTGTGTGGACCGGACAGGACGCGCACGCCGGCGGCCTGGTCGACGAACTCGGTGGTATCGCCACAGCGGTGCGGGCGGCCCGCCGGATGGCCGACCTTCCCCCCGGCACACCGTTGCGTCGCTTCCCCCAGGTGAACCCGCTGGAACGGTTGGTTCCGCCCGAGTCGAGCGAGGAGCGTACCGCGGCCGCCCAGCTGCGGTTGGACGCGTGGGGCCCGCTGGCGCAGGTGGCCGCCCGGTTGGGGCTTCCGGACGCCGGGCCGCTGGTACTGCCCGGGTCATGGGAGGTCAGCTAGGACCTGTTTTTGGACACTGTTGGTCGCGAGCGGTGTCTCCAGTGCCACCGGGCGGTGCTGGGGCGACGCGCAGCAGGACAAGCATCCGAAAACAGGCCCTGGGGCGCTGGTGTGCCGCCGGGTACCGGTGGCCGTGCACGGCCGGACCGTCGGACACGGTCCGGACCACCCCGCGAGAAAGGAGAGAGGCGCCTCCCCGCCCGCGGGTGGGGTTCCGCGCGCCGACCAATCGATGAATCCCGCAGAGTTCACGGAGACGATGGCGCAGTTGGCCACCGGGGTCTCGGTCGTGACCGTCCAGGACGACCGAGACGATATCGGCAGCACGGTGAGCGCTTTCACGTCGATATCGGCGGAACCGCCCATCGTCATGGTCAGTGTGATCCAGAGCAGCTACCTCTGCGACGTGATCGACTTCCAGGAACGGTTCGCCGTGAACGTGCTCGACGCGCGGCACCGGGCGATCGCCGGGAGGTTCGCCGCCGAGGGCCGGCCCAGCGCCCGCCTGCTGCTCGCCAACGAGCCCCACAGCAGGGGGGAGCACTCCGGGGCGCTGGTCCTGGACACGGCGATCGCGGCCCTGGAGTGCACCGTGACGCGCCGGATCGAGGCCGGGGACCACGTCGTCTACCTGGCGTCCGTGGAGAACCTTCCCCACGTGGGCGGCCTCACGGTGGACGCCTCCCCCCTCATCCGCTACGGCGGAAAGTACCGCTCACTGGGTTGAGGTTCCTGTTCCGTCCCGTGAGGTTGGTGACGCGGGAGGCGGGTGGGCCAGCGCTTGGCGGCCGGTGGGAGTGAGGATGGCGTTGGCATGGGTAATGTGGGGCATCGAGGGCCTCCTCGTATCAGTGTCGACGTCAGACATCCACACCGATACCGGAGGCCCTTTTCGCATGCATCACCCGAGGGCGGGTGTCACCAACCTCCATCGTCAGTACACCTAAGCCAGGTCCTGGGACTCCAGCCAGTCGGCGGCGACCGCGTCCGGGTCCTCGCGGTCCATGCGGATGCGTTCGTTGAGTTCGATCAGGGTGTCGGTGTCCAGCTCGGCGGACACGGCGTTGAGGGTCTCGCGCGTCGTGTCGTCCACCTCCTCGCTGTTGACCAGCGGGGTCACGTTCTGCGACCCGAACAGGTTCTCGGGGTCATCCAGCGGCACGAGGTCGTTGGCCCGGATCTCCGGGTCCGTGGTGAACAGGTTCGCCGCCTGGACGTCGCCGTCCGCGAGCGCCTGGGGCACCAGGGTGGCGTCCAGCGAGCGGAACTCGCTGAACTCCAGGCCGTAGGTGTCCTTGAGGCCGGGAATGCCCTGCGGCCGCTCCTCGAACTCGGGTGGGCCGCCGAACACCATGTCCTGGGCTTCGCCCTCCAGGTCGGTGATGCTCTCCAGCCCCTTCTCCTCGGCGGTCTCGCTGGTCACCGTCACGGAGTCCTTGCTCTGGGCGGAGGAGGACTCCAGGATCTCCAGCCCGTCGGGGAGCGCCTCGCGGACCGCTTTGTTGGTCTCCTGCGTGTTCCCCGGTTCGGCGTCGGGGTCGATCTGGTTCAGGATCCCCCCGTTGTACTCGGGAAACACGGAGAGGTTGCCCTCCGCGACCTGGTCGAAGTACACCTCACGGCTGCCGATGTCGAGCTGTGTCTCCACGGTCACGCCCTCGGCCCGCAACGCCTCGGCGTAGATCTCGGCGAGCAGGGTGCTTTCCGGGAAGTCGGCGGAGCCGACGACCACGGCTCCGCCGTCGCCCTCGTTGTCCCCGGCGAACGGGTCGGTTCCCCCGCAGGCGTTCAGTGCCAGTACCAACGGGGCACTGGCCGCCGCGAGCCGGAGTGGTGTGCGCATCGTGAACCTCTTCTTTCTCGGGGTCGGCGGGATACCTGTGTCCACGCTGTCGGGTCGGTCCGTCGGTGCCCTCACCGCACCGCCGTGGCGCGGCCGCGCAGCGCCGGCGCGACCGCCAACCGGCCGAGCAGCGCGAAAACGAGTGTCACCAACAGCGCCAGCAGGACCACGAGCAGCGCCCCTCCCAGCACCATCGCAATCTGCTGCCGCGCCTGGCCGTCCACGATGAACCGTCCCAGACCGCCGACGCCGACGTAGGCGGCGACGGTGGCGGTGGCCACCACCTGGATCGCGGCCGTGCGCAGGCCGAGCAGGATCAGGGGCAGCGCGATCGGGAGCTCGACGCGCAGCAGCACCTGCCAACCCCGCATCCCCATGCCGCGGGCGGCGTCGTTGAACTGCGGGTCCACCCCGCGCACGCCCTCGTAGGTGTTCACGAGGATGGGAGGGACGGCCAGCGCCACCAGCGCGACCATGACCGGGGTGACTCCGATACCGGTGGCGAGCACGACGAGCATGAGCACCCCGATGGTCGGCAGGGCGCGTGCGACGTTGGCCAGGCTGATCGCCAGGAAGCCCCCGCGTCCGGTGTGTCCGGTGAGCAGTCCCAACGGGACCGCGAGTGCCGCCGACAGCGCCAGCGCGATACCGGAGTAGCGGACGTGTTCCAGGAACCGCACTGGTATGCCGTCCGCGCCTGTCCACTGCTCGGTACGGGAGAACCAGTCCACGACCCCCAACGATCCGGCCAGTTCGGTCGCCAGGACAGTACCGGTCATCCGGCCCCCTCCGGTTCGGGTGCCTCGGCCGGCGCCCGTTTCGACAGCCCGCGTCCGGACCGCCGGAACGGTCGGGACGTCCGGGAGGCACGTGCCGGGCCGCGGCCGCGTTTCCAGGGGGTGAGCGCCCGCTGCAGCAGGACGAGCGCCCCGTCCACGAGGAGCGCCAACGCAACCGACAGAGCGATCCCCACCACGACCGGGGTGGGGAACTGGCGCTGGAACCCCGCGCTGAGGACCAGCTGGCCCAGCCCGCCCAGCCCGACGAGCCCGGCCACACTGACCATGCTGATGGTGGCCACCGCCGCCACCCGCAGGCCGGCGATCACGACGGGAACGGCGATCGGGAGTTCCACCCGCAGCAGGCGCCGCAGCGGCCCGAACCCCATGGCGACGGCAGCCTGGCGAACATGGGAGGGCACCTGGTTCAGTCCGTCGGCGACGTTGGGAACCAGGATCGCCAACGTGTACAACGCCAGCGGGATGATCGCCGTCGCAGGGCTCAGCCCCGTGTAGGGCAGCAGCAGGATGAACAGCGCGATCGACGGTATCGCGTACAGAACGTTCACCCCGGTGAGGAGGGGCGGGTACAGCCTGCGCCAGCGGGCGGCCGCGACTCCCGCGGGAAGGGCGATGAGGAGGCCGAGCAGGATCGACAGGAAGGACAGCTGCAGGTGCTGCAGCAGCCGGACGCCGATCGGGTCACCGAGGTTCCGCGCGATCCACTCCCACCGGAGGAACTGCTCGTCAGCCATGTTCGCTCCCTTCGGCTGGGGAGCCACTCGACTCTCCCACGGACCAGATGGCGGCGCCGAGGTCCGCCTGGGAGACCGCGCCGATGACGGCCCCCTGCGCGTCGACGCCGACGGCGCGGCCGGCGGGTGAGAGGACGGACGCGTCCAGCGCGGCACGCAGCGAGTCGGTGTGCACGGTGAAGATGTGGCCGTAGCCGACGAGTTCCGCGGTTTCCAGCGTCTGCTGGGCAGGGGAACGGCGCAGGGAGTCGGCGGCGACCCACCCGAGCGGGCTCCGGTCCGGGTCGACGACGAGCAGCCAGGGTTCCCCTGTCCTCTCCGCGACGGCACGGGCGTCGGCGACCGTGCCGGTGGACGCGACGAGGATGTCGTCCCGGAGGGACAGCGCGCTGGCGGGGAAGAACGACAGCCGCCGCACTCCCCGGTCGTAGCCGACGAAGGCCTCCACGAACTCGTCCGTCGGCTCGGCGAGCAGGCGTTGGGGGTGGTCGAACTGCGCCAGTTCGCCGCCCGGCCGGAACACGGCGATGGCGTCGCCGACCGTGACGGCCTCGTCGATGTCGTGGGTGACGAACACGATCGTCTTGTGCAGCTCGGACTGCAGCCGCAGCAGTTCCTCCTGGAGGCTGGCGCGCACGACCGGGTCGACCGCGCTGAACGGTTCGTCCATCAGCAGGACGGGCGGGTCCGCGGCGAGTGCCCGGGCGACTCCCACCCGCTGCTGCTGCCCCCCGGAAAGCTGGTGGGGGTAGCGCTTCGCGTGGGAGTGCTCCAACCCCACCAGGTCCATCAGCTCGCGGGCCCGCGCCCGTGCCCTGCGTTTCCCCCAGTTGAGCAGCAGCGGGACGGTGGCGATGTTGTCCAGGACGGTGCGGTGCGGGAACAGGCCCGCCTGCTGGATGACGTACCCGATGGACCTGCGGAGTTCGGCCGGGTTGCGGTTGCGGACGTCCTCGCCGTCGATGGCGACGGTCCCGTGTGTGGGTTCGACCATGCGGTTGACCATCCGCAGTGTGGTGGTCTTGCCGCAGCCGGAGGGGCCGACGAGCACCGTGGTGCGTCCCGTCCCGACGGTGAGGTCCAGGTTGTCGACGGCGGTCGTCCCGTCGGGGTAGAGCTTGCTCACTCCCGTGAAGGTGATCATGAAAAGAGCCGTATCTCTCCTACCGGAACCGCGGGCGACTCGTCGGAACGCACTTTCCCCTCCTCAGCGGGACGAAGCGGTCGGGGCCGGGCGTGCGGTGGGACCGGTCCGGCACCGTCGTGGGTGGTCACCCGCGGCCGGCGCACCACGGGACGAGCTGGCTGAGGTCGTCCAGCACCACGTCAGCACGGTCGGCCCCGGGATGGGTGGCGTGGCGGTACCCCAGCATCCCGCGCCGCAGCAGTGCCGCCGCCATCCCCGCTTCCTTGGCGGGAAGGACGTCGTTGTCGACCCGGTCGCCGACGTAGAGGATCTCGTCCGGACGGGTTCCCGTCTCCTCCTGGACACGCGCGAAGAACGCCGGGTCGGGCTTGGCCACGCCCCAGTCCTCGGAAACGTGGATGCCGTCGGTCGGCAATCCCATCCCGCGCAGCGCGGCTCCGGCCTGGGTGGGCTGGTTTCCGGCGATGACCACCCGCAGCTCCATGTCGCGCAGCGCGGCCAGGGCGGGGCGGACGTCGGGGTACAGGTCTCCGGCGTCGAAGTTCTCCCGCATGCTGCCGGGCTCGTCGCGCCGCCAGTTCGCGGACTCCGCCGCCAGGTCGAAGTCGGGTTTGACCTGGCGGAACGCCGAGGTCAGCGAGTCTCCCCGCTCCAGGGCGGCACCGATGAGTCCGAAGAGGGTCAGGTGCGGGACGCCGAGACGGTCGGCCCACCGCGCGAAGATACGTGTCTCGTCGATCAGGGTCTCGCCGACGTCGAACACCACACTGCGAATCATCTGCTGCTCGGGCTCGCCCCTCTGGGAGGCGGGAGGGCCCTTTCCCTACTTTCTGCGGCTGGCTGTGTGCGCGGTGGGGGCCGAACGGCCCAGTGGCGGAACCGGTCTCCCGCCTCGGGCGGGAGACCCGAGGAAGGGAGATTAACATAGCGGTGATCCGCGGCTTTTCCCCGGCTACGTAGCTTTCGGGAGCTTCCCGCCCGCACTGGAGGACCCCTCCGGGGACGCACTTAGGAGGGGGGACGCAGGACGGCGAAGGCGTCGGTGACCTCCAGCCTCCGGGAGCGGAAGCGGAAGAGGGCCGCCGGCCGCCCTCCGGAGCGTCCGGAACGGACGGATTTCCCGGTCTCCTCGATCTGGCCGCGGCGCAGAAGCACGCGGCGCAGGTTGGTGGCGGCGACGTCGTAGCCGAGAGCGGCCCGGTAGTAGCGCGACAGTTCGGAGACGGTGAACTCGTCGGGAGCGAGCGCGAACCCGATGTTGGTGTAGGAGAGCTTCGCGCGCAGTCGCCTGCGTGCGGAGCTCACGATCGCCGCGTGGTCGAACCCCATGGGGGGCAGGTCCGAGACGGGGTGCCACTGGGTGTCGGCGGGGACGACGGGATCGGTGTCCGCGGGGACCAGGCCCATGTAGGCGGTGGCCAGTCTCCGCTCGGAGGGGTGGCGGTCGGGACCGCCGCGGGTCTCCAACTGTTCCAGGTGGGTGAGGTCGCGCACGTCGACCTTCTGGGCGAGCTGCCGCCGGATCGAGGCGTCCAGCCCCTCACGCGCTCCCAACCGACCGCCGGGAAGAACCCATGCGCCCTCCGAGGGCGGGCGCGCGCGTCGCCACAGCAGGACGCTCAGGTGGTCGCAGCGGACCTGGAGCACCGCTGCGAGTACCTCGTGCGCCGCCAACACCTCGGGGTCGGGTCCCGGATCGGGCTGCCCGCGGAACGCGTCGATGGTGGTTCCCCCTGGAACGCTGGTGTCCTGATCCGTCTCTGTCCCGCTCATCGCCCCCATGATAGACTTCATCGAATTTTCGTCTATAAGGCAAAAACTAGGGCGGGTGCCTAGGTCCTGTTTTTTGGGCGCTGTTCGTCGCGAGCGGCGCCTCCGGTGCCGCCCGGCACGGCCGGCCAGGGAGGCGGAGCGGACCCTCCGTCGACCGGCGGGAACGCCGCCGGGCGGCACACCGGGGCGGCGCTCAGCAGGACACGCGTCCGAAAACAGGACCTAGCCCCCGCAATCAGGGCCAGTGGCCGATTCCGGCCCGCGGCCCGCGAACCGAGGGAAGAAGGACGTAACAATGGGCACCGCTCCGGCGGAGACCATGGACACAGCGACATGGGCCAGCGAGGTCCGTCGCCTGGCGCGGGAACGTGACGCGGTCATCCTCGCGCACAACTACCAGCGCCCCGAGATCCAGGACGTCGCCGACCACACCGGGGACTCACTGGGACTGTCCCGGCTGGCCGCCACTGTCGAGGCGGGCACGATCGTCTTCTGCGGCGTGCACTTCATGGCGGAGACCGCCAAGATCCTCGCGCCCGAGAAGACCGTGCTGATCCCGGACGCCAACGCCGGGTGCTCGCTCGCCGACACCATCACGGCCCAGGACGTGCGCGAGTGGCGTGACCAGCACCCCGGTGCCGTCGTCGTCGCCTACGTCAACACCACGGCGGCGGTCAAGGCCGAGACCGACATCTGCTGCACCTCGTCGAACGCCGCCGACGTGGTCCGCTCCATCCCCGAGGACCGGGAGATCCTCTTCCTCCCCGACCAGTTCCTCGGCGCCCACGTGCGGCGGGTGACCGGGCGGGACAACATCCACGTCTGGATGGGCGAGTGCCACGTGCACGCCGGCATCGACGGCCAGGAGCTCAGGGAGCGGGTAGCGGCCGAACCCGAAGCCGAGCTGTACGTGCACCCGGAGTGCGGCTGCTCGACCTCCGCGCTGTACCTCGTGGGTGCGGGCACCGTTCCGGAGGAGCGCGTCAACGTGCTCTCCACCGGGGGCATGCTGTCGGCGGCGGAGCGCTCCACCGCCGACAAGGTCCTGGTCGCGACCGAGACCGGTATGCTGCACCAGCTCCGCTCCGCCAACCCGGCCACAGAGTTCGAGGCGGTGAACCCGCGCGCCGAGTGCCACTACATGAAGATGATCACCGCGGAGAAACTGCTGGCCTCGCTCCGGGACGGCACCACCGAAATCACCGTGGACACCGGGACCGCAGCCAGCGCGCGCCGTTCCGTGGAGCGGATGGTGGAGATCGGCACGCCCGGCCGCGGCGGGGAGTGACCCCGGACTCCGGGGCAACCGCCACGGACAGCCACACCCAGCCACAACCGGACAGCAGCACTGGCCGCGGGGCCGCGCGCATCCGTCCACGCGGCCCCGCGGCGCGTGCGGCCGCCCGCCCGCGCCGACCGGCACCCACCGCGGCCTCCCCCGTGGACAACCCGGACCGGCACGCGGAACCGACGGACACGTACTCTAGAACCCGATTCGGTTTTTAGTCGAAAGGGTCCGCATGCGAGAAGTACCGAACGTGGCACGCCTGGGTGACGGCGTATGGAGCCTGCCCGTCCCGATACCGGACAACCCCCTCGGCTACACGCTCGTCTACGCACTGGCCACGCCCCACGGACCCGTGCTCGTCGACGCGGGCTGGAACCACGAGGAATCGTGGCAGGCCCTCACCACCGGCCTGGAGAGCATCGGGTCGAACGTCGAGGACGTCCACGGGGTCATCCTCACCCACTTCCACCCCGACCACTCCGGACTCGCCGAACGGATCCGCGCCACCTCGGGAGCCTGGATCGCCGCCCACCAGGCGGACGCCGACCTCGTCCGCCGGATCGCCGCGCTCAGCGGTGCCGAACAGAGCGAGCTGGAGCTCGCACAGCTGCGCCGCGCGGGGGCCTCCTCCGAGGAGATAGCGGAGTACGCGCAGCTGGAACCCCGCATCGACCCGCCCCCGCTGCCCGACCACGAGCTCTCGCACGGCGACACGCTCGACATCTCCGGGGCCAAACTACGCGTCATCTGGACCCCCGGGCATGCTCCCGGACACGTCTGCCTGCACCTGGAGGACAGCGGGTTCCTGTTCCTCGGGGACCATGTGCTGCCACGCATCACCCCCCACATCGGCCTCTTCCCGTTCGACGACGAACACGACCCCCTCGGGTCGTTCCTCGACTCACTGGAGCAGATCAGCACGGTCGACGCGTGGGCCCTGCCCGCGCACGAACAGCCGTTCACCGACCTCGCGGCACGCACCACCGAGATCATCGACCACCACGAGGAGCGCCTCTCGACGCTGTCCGCGGCGCTCTCCCCCAGTCCGGCGACACTGTGGGAGCTCGTTGTGAACCTGCCGTGGCGTAAGGGATGGGAGAACATGCACACGTTCGCCCGCCGGATGGCCGCCTCCGAAACCGCGGCGCACATGCGCACCCTGGAACGCCGGGAACGCGCCCTGCGGGAGCACGGACCCGACGGTGTGGTGCGCTGGACCTCCCCCTGACAGGAACCGGACCGGCACCAGTACCGTTGACTGGCGCGGAACACGCCCACGTTCCGGTGCGTCCCGCGCCAGTGGGACGGCCCTCCGGCCCCACGGGGAGGCGCAGCGGGAGAGGCACGCCGCGAACCATCCTGGAGCCGGGAAAACGGGGACGAGGAACCACGCATTAAACTGACGAGTAACATAATGCGCGTAAGCGAAACGGACATTCCTCCCCCCTATCCCCAGCCCCTGGCTGACGGGCGCTGTTCGTCCCGAACGGTGCCCACCGACCAGGCCCCAACCCGGTGGCCGGTGGCGGCGGGGCACAGTGAGCAGCAAGCGAGGTGACGCAGTGACTCCGCCGGCCGAGGCACCACCGCCCTTCGCATCGCCGGTTTCCGCCCCACCCCAGCGGTCCGGCACGCCGGCGGGCCACACTGCCCACTCGCCGACCGGGCGCCCCACCCTTACGACCCCGTTGCCGTTGGACTAGTCACATGCCCTACCCAGACCGTCCCCTGCGCGTCGCGCTGCTGTCCTACCGCAGCAAGCCCCACTGCGGCGGCCAGGGCGTCTACGTCCGCCATCTCTCCCGGGAACTCGCTGCCCTCGGACACCAGGTCACCGTCTTCTCCGGCCAGCCCTACCCGGAACTCGACGAGGGTGTCACGCTCGAGAAACTTCCCAGCCTCGATCTCTACAACGACGCGGCCCCGTTCACCGCGCCTCCGCTACGCCAGTGGCGGGACTGGATCGACGTGCTCGAGGTCGCCACCATGTGGACGGCCGGGTTCCCCGAACCCCTCACGTTCTCCCTGCGAGCGCTGCGCGAGCTGCACCACCGCCGCCACGAGTTCGACGTCGTGCACGACAACCAGACACTGGGCTACGGGATGTCCCGGCTGCACGCCGCGGGAGTCCCGCTCGTCACGACGATCCACCACCCCATAACCGTGGACCGGCGCATCGAGCTGGAGGAAGCGCGCGGGTGGCAGCGCGTCTCCAAACGCCGCTGGTACAGCTTCGTCGGGATGCAGGGACGAGTGGCGCGACGCGTCAACCCCATTCTCGTCCCCTCCCGTTCCTCCGCAGCGGACATCGCCCGCGAGTTCGGGGTGGACCGCTCCGCCATGGACGTTGTTCCCCTCGGCGTGGACACCCGGTTCTTCCACCCCCACGCCGAACTCGACCGCATCCCCGGACACCTGGTCTGCGTCGCCAGTGCCGACAGTCCTCTGAAGGGCGTCGCCACCCTGTTGCGGGCCACGGCGAAGCTCGCCACCGAACGGGACGTCTCCCTGACGGTCGTCAGCCAGCCCAAGCGCGGTGGCCCCACCGAGCAGCTCGTCGACGAGCTCGCCCTGGGCGACCGGGTCACCTTCGTCAACGGGATCGACGACACCGAACTGGGGCGGCTTCTGGCCAGCGCGCAGGTCGCTGTCGTCCCCTCCTACTACGAGGGCTTCTCACTGCCCGCCGTGGAGGCCATGGCCTGCGCCACCCCGCTCGTCGCCAGCGCGGCCGGTGCCATACCCGAGGTCGTGGGTGAGGACGGCGCCGCGGGGCACCTGGTCCCCCCCGGCGATCCCGAGGAGCTCGCCTCCGCCGTCGGTGACCTGCTGGATGACGAGACCCGACGCACCCGGATGGGCGAGGCCGCGTGGCAACGTGTACAGGAACGTTTCACCTGGCGTGCGGTGGCGGAAACCACGGCGCGCCGGTACACCGAGACGATCCACGGCCCGCACCGCTCCACGACCGACAGCACCACTACCCCAAGGAGCCAGCACTGATCACCGTCGACTTCACCCGGTTCCCCGTCGGTTCGGGCAATCGTGTCCTGGATCTCGGCTGCGGCAACGGGCGGCACGCGTTCGAGGTGTACCGCCGCGGTGCCGATGTCGTGGCTTTCGACCACAACGAGGACGACCTCGCGGAGCTCGCCACCATGTTCGCCGCCATGCGTGCCGAGGGGGAGGCTCCCAGCGGCTCCAGCGCCGAGACGGTCAGCGGCGACGCCCTGGACATGCCGTTCGAGGACGGTTCCTTCGACCGCGTCATCGCGGCCGAGATCTTCGAACACCTGCCGCACGACACCGCGGGCATGGCAGAGCTCTACCGCGTCCTGCGCCCCGGAGGCATCGCCGCTGTCACCGTACCGAGCTGGCTGCCCGAACGTCTGTGCTGGGCGCTCTCGGAGGACTACCACACTGTCGAGGGCGGGCACGTCCGCATCTACACCCGCGTCGAGCTGGAGGCCAAGCTTAAGGCGACCGGGTTCGAGATCGGGCCGCACCACCACGCGCACGCGCTCCACACCCCCTACTGGTGGATCAAGTGCGCCGTGGGGCCCGACAACGACGAGCATCCGGCGGCCAAGGCCTACCACCGGATGCTCGTGTGGGACATCCTGAACGGTCCGACCGTCACCCGAGGCGCCGAACGGCTGCTCAATCCCCTGCTCGGTAAGAGCATCGCCGTGTACGTGCGCAAACCGCTCCACCCGACCGCAGGGAACCGCACATGACGGCACAGCAGGAGCTGCCCCGTTTACCGGGCGTCCTGAGCGAGGAACAGGTACTCAGTTCCGCGCGCTACCTTCTCGGCGCGCAGCAGGAGGACGGGGCGCTTCCGTGGTTCCCCGGCGGGCACCTCGACGTGTGGGACCACGTGGAGTGCACCATGGCCCTATCCACGACCGGGCACCACGAAGCCGCGCGCCGCGCCTACCGGTGGCTGAGCGACGTGCAACACTCCGACGGCTCATGGCCCGCCAAACTGTGCGGCACCCGTACTGTCGACCCGACGAGGGAGACCAACCACGCCACGTACCCGGCGGTCGGTGTCTGGCACCACCTCCTCGTCACGGGCGACAGCGAGTTCGCCGAGGCGATGTGGCCGACGGTGCGCGGCGGGGTGGAATTCGCGCTTCGGCTGCGCACGGAACGGGGTGAGATCCCGTGGGCGTGCGACCCGGACGGTTCTCCCGGCGACCACGCGCTCCTCACCGGTTGCGCCAGTATCCACCAGGCTCTGCGTTGCGCCACGGCGCTGGCGGAGCGACTGGGTCGGCCACAGCCGGACTGGGAACTCGCGGCGACCCAGCTCGGGCACCTCGTCGCGGAGCACGCGTCGGTGTTCGCCGACCGTGGACGCTACTCGATGGACTGGTACTACCCGATCCTCGGCGGGGCGCTGCGTGGCGACGCCGCCCGGGAACGCCTCGACGCGCAGTGGGACACGTTCGTCCTCCCCGGTTTGGGCGCCCGCTGCGTCAGTGACCAGCCCTGGGTAACCGGTGCCGAAACCGCGGAGCTCGCCCTGGCGCTCGCTGCCATGGGCGACACTTCCCGGGCGATCGGCCTCCTCGCCGACATCCAGCACCTGCGCGACCCGGACGACGGGGCCTACTGGACCGGTTACCAGTTCGCGCACCGGGTGAACTGGCCGGTGGAACGCAGCACGTGGACGGCCGCGGCCGTGATCCTGGCGACGGACGCCGTATGCGAGGCGACCGCGGGGGCACGGATCTTCACCGACACGGCTGGGGACGTGTCTCCGGTCGCTCCGGAGCTCTGCGGCTGTGCCGCTCTCGTGACATGACGGTGGGGCGCGCCCGGCCCCAACAGCGGACGCGCCCCACCGGACGGCTCCCTACTGGGGTTCCGTTCCTCCCGTGTCGTCGCCGCTGTCCGTGTCGTCGCCCTCGCCTGATCCGGTGTCGCCCGTCCCGCCGGGATCCTGCGACTCTCCGCCCCCGTCTCCGGTTCCTCCCGGATCGTCGGGACGACCGGGGTTCTCGTTCTCGGGGTTATCGGGGTTGTCCGGTTGCTGGGGCTGCTGCTGCCCGGGGTTCTGCGGCGTCTGCCCGCCGGGGGCGGGGGAGGCCGGGTTCTGGGGTTGCGGGTCGACCGGCGTCTGCTGTCCCTCGTTTCCCCCTCCGGAGTCTTCGGGCTCCCAGTCGCTCGGTGGGTTGTCGCTGGGCGAGGGGAACTCCTCGACCTCCTTGCCCTGCATGGCTTCGGCCATGAAGGAGCGCCAGATGTCGGCGGGAAGACTGCCGCCGTTCACTGTCCCGTATCCGGGCACGGAGAACCGTTGGTTGTTCCCGTTGTACACACCCACGGAGGCGGCGAGCTGCGGGGTGTACCCGTTGAACCAGGCCGCGACGTTGTTGTCGGTGGTTCCGGTCTTGCCCGCGGCCGGACGCCCGTCGGGAAGCCGGGCGCGGGCTCCGGTGCCGCCGTTGACCACCTGCTGCATCGCGTAGGTAGCGTCAGCCGCGGTGTCGGAGGACATCGCCCTGTTGCTGGGGACGTCCTCGCGTTCGTTCTCCCCGTCCTGATTGGTGATCTCGCTGACGACGTGGGGTTGTACGTGCTTTCCATCGTTGGCGAACGTCGCGTAGGACCCCGCCTGGTCGATCGGACGGACGCTGGAGATCCCCAGCGCCAGCCTGGCAACCGCGGCCTGCTGGTCGGTGATCGCGCTCTCGGGCAGGCCGATGTCGGTCGCCATGTCCCGGACTTTCTGCAGACCGGTCTGCTGGGCGATGTTCGCGTAAGCGTTGTTGTTGGAGGAGGCCGTGGCCTGTGTCACGGTCATCGGGCCTCCGCCGGAGTGGGCGTTGCCCAGCGGAACCCCGTTGAACACCTGGTTGTCCGACCCGTCGACAACGCTGTTCAGCGTGAACGTCCCGCTTTCCAGCGCCGCCGCCAGCACGTAGGGCTTGAACCCGGATCCCGCCTGGGCCTTCCCCCGCGTCGAACTGTCGTACTGGTTCTCCAGGTAGTCATGGCCACCGTAGAACGCCCGAACCTCGCCGGTCTCCGGATCCACCGCGCTCATCCCGACGTTGACCCCGTCGGGAAGGGAGTCGATGTCGACACTGTCCTCCACGGCGCTGGTGGCCGCTTCCATCAGGTCCTTGTCGAAGGTCGTCGTGATCGCGTAGCCGCCCCGGTTGATGTTGTCCTCGGTATAGCCCAGATCCTCGAGTTCCGACATGGCCTGGTGCAGCATGTAACCCTTGTACCCGCTCAGGTCGTTCCCGTCGGCTGGGCGGTTCTCCTCCGGTTCGGGGCGTTCCATCTCGTCGGCTTCGGACTGGGTGATGGTGTCGAGTTCCACCATTCCGGTGAGGACGCTCTCCCACCGCTCCTTCATCGCCGGGGAGAAGTCGTTGTCGGCGTTACCGTACAGCGACGGTTGTTGGATGGCTGAGGCGAGGAAAGCCGCCTCCGAGGAGTTCAGGTCCTCCATGTCCTTGTGGAAGTACGCCTGCGAGGCGGCCTGGATACCGTAGGCGTTCCTGCCGAAGTAAATGGTGTTGAGGTACTGCTCCATCACCCATTTCTTCGACTTGGACTGGTCGACTTTCAGGGATATGACGATTTCTTTGAACTTACGTTCGATCGTCCGGTCCTTGCTGACTCCCTCGTAGTAGTTACGCACCATTTGCTGCGTTATCGTGGAACCGCCCTGGACCTGTTCCCCGGTAGCGGTGGCCCAGATGGCGCGTAGCGTTCCTGTGAGCGAGACGCCGGGTTCCTCCCAGAAACCGCGGTCCTCGGCTGAGATCACGGCTTCCTGGACCTCGGGGGGAATGTCCTCGTAATCCACCGGATCACGGTCTACCCCGCGCTCGGCGAATTTCGTTTCGCCATCGGAGTAGTAGAATGTCGACCCCTGGTCCGTGGCAACCTCTTTCGTCGCGTCCGGAACAGGGATCGTCGCGTAGGCTATGCCGAATCCCGCTATCGCCAGGACCAGGCACACGCCGACACCGATCAGTCCGGCCCGGGTGATTCGCCACCACAGTGGTTTCTTCGTTTTTCCGGGTGTTTTTCCGGAGGGAGGTTTCCCTCCGGCAGGGGCCGCGGAATTACTCGTATCCGACGCCACCGCTGGGGCCGCAGTGGTGCTTTCGACGGGGTTTTCCTCGGTGGGGGTGGCTTGCGGTTCCGCAGCCTCCGGGGAATCCCCGGAGGCTGCGAACTCCGGCCGCTTGGGCTCCGCCGCCGGGCTGGCTTGTTCCGCCGCGTTGGGCTGGGGGTCGACCACCTCGTGTGCGGCTGTCGTCACCGCGGAGCCCGTTTCCGTCGGCTCCGGCGGTGTGTCGCTCTCGCCCGCGGCCGCCTCCGTCTCCGGGACGGCTTCGTCACTGTCCCCGGTTGGAGAGCTTTCCTCTTCTTCCGGGTGGGAGCTGTCCTCGGGCTCCGGTGGTGTCACCGCGGGGTCGGGATGTTCCGACTGTTCCGCTTCGGCGCTGTCATCGGAGATGATCCCGGAACCAGCTGCCTCGTGGGCGTCGGGGGACGCCGCGACGGATTCGCTGGCACCATCATCGCCGGAAGGAACGTCCTCGGACGTGCCGCTCTCGCCCTCATCAACTGTCGCTGCGTCCTCGTCCGGGGCAGTGGAAGGGGGTTCCTGCTCGGGGGTAATGTGCGGGGCTGGCTCGGGTTGCCCCTCCCCGTCCTCGGAAGGCGTGTCCGAGGGGTCCTGGGACTGTGGCGGTTGGGAGGGGTCCTCCTCGGACTCCTCCTCTTTCAGAGGGCCGGAACGCTCTGGATCGCTTTCTCCCCATGTTCCGTCACTGCGGAAGTCGTACCCCTGCTCGGCAAGTGTCCGGGCGACCTGCTCCCGGAAAAAGCTTCCGCTGTCTTTGAAGGCGGCTGTTCCGGATTCCCGCTCATCGTTGGCAGCATCTTCCTCCCCTGCGGAGCCGTCGTTGGGTGCCTCGTTCCCGGGTGTGGCGTCCATGGAAGATGTCTCGGCCGTCTCTGGCGTATCGGTTTCCGGCTGTGGTTCTGTTCCGCCTTCGCCGTAGGTGCTCTCACTCAGTTGGTGGCCCCCTGGAATACTCGATACCCACCGCGCGGCACATGTGCGTGGCGCCGGCATGGGCCGAACCGTTCAGCAAACTCTCGGACGAGGCCGGCGCTGCGGGGGAACCGCCGAACCCTCAGAGACACGATACCTGCACACGATCCCGAATGCCGCACGGAAGGCGGTTTCTCCTCCTGTGGTGACCAGGGATATACCGGAGTCGGTTTCCCTCACCGGGGATCGTCGTCACGCTGCGGCCCGACGTCAGCGGGACGGAGGGGCGGAAACCCCTTCCCGGAATGCGCACGGTGAAAGCCCAGTGCCGCTAGCTACCCTGACAGGACGAACACAGAGTGATGTTCCCAACATGCTGTGAAATGAGGCGGTGCATTCGGCGTCGTCCGGCATGTTTCCATTCTGCTGAACAATAGAAACGAAAAACGCTCAATTAACCACGCTATGTAGTTCATTAGTACATAAAAAGTGGGGTGTGGATGTGAGGGAAACCCACCCGGGTCTCCACCCCACACCCACACCCCACAACGAATGTCCGGCGGTGACCTACTCTCCCACCCCGCACCATAGGGGCAGTACCATCGGCGCAAGAAAGCTTAACGACCGGGTTCGGAATGGCACCGGGTGTTTCCCTTCCGCTCTCACCGCCGTAACCCACACCCACACACGCACACGCGCGCGTGGGGGGACACTCATGAGGGACCAACCACCACCCACAGGCAGCAGCAATCCGTGAAATAGTGTGCGCGAACAACCATGTATCCATGGTGGACAAGCCCTCGGCCCATTAGTACCGGTCAGCTCCACCCCTCACAGAGCTTCCACCTCCGGCCTATCAACCCCATCATCTCTGGGCGGCCTTACCCCCACACAGGGGCGGGAGACCTCATCTCCAAGCAAGCTTCCCACTTAGATGCTTTCAGCGGTTATCTCTCCCGAACGTAGCCAACCAGCCATGCTCCTGGCGGAACAACTGGCACACCAGAGGTTCGTCCGTCCCGGTCCTCTCGTACTAGGGACAGCCCTTGCCAAGTCTCCAACGCGCGCAGCGGATAGGGACCGAACTGTCTCACGACGTTCTAAACCCAGCTCGCGTGCCGCTTTAATGGGCGAACAGCCCAACCCTTGGGACCAACTCCAGCCCCAGGATGCGACGAGCCGACATCGAGGTGCCAAACCATCCCGTCGATACGAACTCTCGGGGAAGATGAGCCTGTTATCCCCGGGGTACCTTTTAGCCGTTGAGCGACACCCCTTCCACACGGTGGTGCCGGATCACTAGTCCCTGCTTTCGCACCTGCTCGACACGTCCGTCTCGCAGTCAAGCTCCCTTGTGCACTTACACTCACCACCTGATTACCAACCAGGCCGAGGGAACCATTGGGCGCCTCCGTTACCTTTTAGGAGGCAACCGCCCCAGTTAAACTACCCACCAGACACGGTCCCCCACCCGGATCACGGGCGCGGGTTGAGGTGTACGACATGATCAGAGTGGTATTTCACCAACGCCTCCACCAACACTGGCGTGTCAGCTTCCCAGGCTCCCACCTATCCTACACAAACCATCCCACACACCAATGTCAAGCTGTAGTGAAGGTCCCGGGGTCTTTCCGTCCTGCTGCGCGAAACGAGCATCTTTACTCGTAGTGCAATTTCACCGGGCCCATGGTTGAGACAGCGGGGAAGTCGTTACGCCATTCGTGCAGGTCGGAACTTACCCGACAAGGAATTTCGCTACCTTAGGATGGTTATAGTTACCACCGCCGTTTACCGGCGCTTAGATTCCCAGCCTCACCCCGCAGGGCTCACCAGTCCTCTTAACGTTCCGGCACCGGGCAGGCGTCAGTCCGTATACCGCGTCTTACGACTTCGCACGGACCTGTGTTTTTAATAAACAGTCGCTTCCCCCTGGTATCTGCGACCCAGCGCAGCTCCCACCGCACGGGTGTTCACCACACCGGGCTCCCCTTCTCCCAAAGTTACGGGGACAATTTGCCGAGTTCCTTAACCATGGTTCACCCGACCGCCTCGGTATTCTCTACCTGACCACCTGCGTCGGTTTCGGGTACGGGCCGCACGCACACTCACTAGAGGCTTTTCTCGACAGCACGGGGCCACTCACTTCGCCACACCGGCTCGACATCACGCCTCACCCCACTGCAGCACGGATTTGCCTATACTGCGGGCTACACGCTTATCCCGGGACAACCACCGCCCGGTAGAGCTCCCCCTCTGCGTCACCCCATCGCTGACCCACACATGGTCGGATCCCACGCCACAACACCACCACACCCGCAGGTGCGACAGCATCATGGTGGTGGTTAGCATACCCACATGCCGGTCCGGACGCATACGCACGGGTACGGGAATATCAACCCGTTATCCATCGACTACGCCTGTCGGCCTCGCCTTAGGTCCCGACTCACCCTGGGCGGATTAACCTGCCCCAGGAACCCTGAGTCACTCGGCGCCAGGGTTTCTCACCCTGGTCTCGCTACTCATGCCTGCATTCGCACTCGCTACCGCTCCACCCCCGGTCACCCGAAGACTTCACCGCAGGCAGCGACGCTCCCCTACCAACCCCACCAACGGTGGGGCTCCACAGCTTCGGCGGTGTGCTTCAGCCCCGCTACATTATCGGCGCATAATCACTTGACCAGTGAGCTATTACGCACTCTTTCAAGGATGGCTGCTTCTAAGCCAACCTCCTGGTTGTCTCAGCAACTACACAACCTTTCCCACTCAGCACACGCTTAGGGGCCTTAGCTGGCGATCTGGGCTGTTTCCCTCTCGACCACGGAGCTTGTCCCCCGCAGTCTCACTGCTGCACTCCCACGTGACGGCATTCGGAGTTTAGCTGATCTCAGTAACCAATACGGCCCATCGACCAACCAGTCGCTCTACCTCCGCCACGCACCATGCAACGCTGCACCTAAATGCATTTCGGGGAGAACCAGCTATCACAGAGTTTGATTGGCCTTTCACCCCTACCCACAGCTCATCCCCCAGGTTTTCAACCCTGGTGGGTGCGGGCCTCCACGACGTCTTACCGACGCTTCACCCTGGCCATGGGTAGCTCACTCCGCTTCGGGTCTGCAGCATGCGACTCACGCCCCATTAGAACTCGCTTTCGCTACGGCTCCCCCACACGGGTTAACCTCGCCACACACCACAACTCGCAGGCTCATTCTTCAATAGGCACGCCATCACCACCCCAACAAGGCAGCTCTGACGGCTTGACAGCACACGGTTTCAAGACCTCTTTCACCACCCCTCACCGGGGCACTTTTCACCTTTCCCTCACGGTACTCGTCCACTATCGGTCACCAGGACGTATTTAGGCTTGACAGGTGGTCCTGCCAGATTCACACGGAATTTCACGGGCTCCGCGCTACTCGGGACCATGCCCACCGCAACCAGCGCAACTCCACCTACGGGACTCTCACCCTCTTTGGTTCCGGATCCCACCGGATTCGACTCACCACACTGGCCCCAGCGGAAGCCGGCAGACTCCCACAGGCACATCCCACAACCCCACACACGCAACAGCTGCCGCCTTGACACGCGCATGGTTTAGCCACATCCCCGTTCGCTCACCACTACTAAGGGAATCACCGTTGTTTTCTCTTCCTGCGGGTACTGAGATGTTTCACTTCCCCGCGTTACCACCAACTGCCCTATACATTCAGACAGAGGCAACCCGACACAACTCGGGCTAGGTTCCCCCATTCGGACACCCACGGATCACCGCTTGGTTGACAACTCCCCATGGACTATCGCGGTCTCCCACGTCCTTCATCGGCGCCTGGTACCAAGGCATCCACCGTATGCCACTACTACTTGGCCACCACAGATACACGATGCTCGCGCACACTATCCACAAATCAAACACCCAGCCACACACCCAACCACAACCACAACCAGACCCAGCAGACACCGCACCCGCACCAGCAGAACCAGACACCCAGCTTCCCGACACCAGCCGGAAAACCACAGCATCCAACCTGCCACCACAGGCCCACGGCACCCACCAAGACCAGCACAGTCTTCGTTGGGGTGGCCAGAAGCACCCCGCACACAGCGGTTGCTCCCTCAGACACCCAACAGCGCGCGTCCCACCCAGCACCAGCACACAGCCAACACCAAGCAGAACCTGTTCGTCTCCATGCTCCCGCTTCCCGACACCACCCGGCCGCTGCCCTCCCCCACAGGGAAAACCCCACAAGAGAAAACACCAGCACGAGCACCCATGCCGGATCCACAAAACACTGAGCCACCCACCCCAAACAACAACAACAAAAACACCGGGGCAGGCACCAGCTCCTTAGAAAGGAGGTGATCCAGCCGCACCTTCCGGTACGGCTACCTTGTTACGACTTCGTCCCAATCGCCAGCCCCACCTTCACGCACTCCCCCCACAACCGTGGTTGGGCCACACGTTTCGGGTGTTGCCGACTTTCATGACGTGACGGGCGGTGTGTACAAGGCCCGGGAACGTATTCACCGCGGCATTGCTGATCCGCGATTACTAGCGACTCCACCTTCATAGGGTCGAGTTGCAGACCCCAATCCGAACTGAGACCGGCTTTATGGGATTCGCTCCACCTCACGGTATCGCACGCCCACTGTACCGGCCATTGTAGCATGTTTGCAGCCCAAGGCATCAGGGGCATGATGACTTGACGTCGTCCCCACCTTCCTCCGAGTTGACCCCGGCAGTCTCCCATGAGTCCCCACCACCACGTGCTGGCAACATGGAACAAGGGTTGCGCTCGTTGCGGGACTTAACCCAACATCTCACGACACGAGCTGACGACAGCCATGCACCACCTGTCACCGATCCCCAAAAGGACCCACCATCTCTGATGGATTACCGGCGATGTCAAACCTTGGTAAGGTTCTTCGCGTTGCGTCGAATTAAGCAACATGCTCCGCCGCTTGTGCGGGCCCCCGTCAATTCCTTTGAGTTTTAGCCTTGCGGCCGTACTCCCCAGGCGGGGCGCTTAATGCGTTAGCTACGGCACGGAAACCGTGGAAAGTCCCCACACCTAGCGCCCAACGTTTACAGCATGGACTACCAGGGTATCTAATCCTGTTCGCTACCCACGCTTTCGCTCCTCAGCGTCAGGTCAGGCCCAGAGACCCGCCTTCGCCACCGGTGTTCCTCCTGATATCTGCGCATTTCACCGCTACACCAGGAATTCCAGTCTCCCCTACCTGCCTCAAGCATGCCCGTATCCACTGCCAAACCGGAGTTAAGCCCCGGACTTTCACAGCAGACGCGACACGCCGCCTACGAGCTCTTTACGCCCAATAATTCCGGACAACGCTCGGACCCTACGTATTACCGCGGCTGCTGGCACGTAGTTAGCCGGTCCTTATTCCCCACCTACCGTCAACCACACACCACGTGCATGGCCTGCTTCAGTGGTAAAAGAGGTTTACAACCCAAAGGCCGTCATCCCCCACGCGGCGTCGCTGCGTCAGGCTTTCGCCCATTGCGCAAGATTCCCCACTGCTGCCTCCCGTAGGAGTCTGGGCCGTGTCTCAGTCCCAGTGTGGCCGACCGCCCTCTCAGGCCGGCTACCCGTAATCGCCTTGGTAGGCCCTCACCCCACCAACAAGCTGATAGGCCGCGAGCCCATCCCCAACCAGAAAGACACCTTTCCACCACCAACCCATGCGGGCAGTGGTCATATCCGGTATTAGACCGGGTTTCCCCGGCTTATCCCAGAGTCAGGGGCAGGTTACTCACGTGTTACTCACCCGTTCGCCGCTCACCACCCCACCCGAAAGCGAGGTGGCGCGCTCGACTTGCATGTGTTAAGCACGCCGCCAGCGTTCGTCCTGAGCCAGGATCAAACTCTCCATTCAGGTCCAACACCCCCACACACCGTGCAGGGGAAAACCCAGATGGCCGAGATCCCGGCCAACCACCCAACCGGGTGGTCATGACCATTCACTAAAACCCGCCCACACCACGTGTGGGCCAGGGGCCAAAACTATCGAAGCACAAGACAAACAAACGCGCTGTTGAGTTCTCAAGAAACAACCGTCCAACCCACACAAACCCAACGGGCTCTTCCGGGAAAACGGAGTTTTTAACGTTTTTCTGTGTTCTCCACATTAACAGAACGCGAACAAACTCCCAAATCCGTCGGTTTCTTGTTGATTCCTCAACTCCGACCGGATCGGACTTGCGAGACCTCTCCGCGCTCCGCTCGAGACGACCATCGGTCTTCCGCGTCGCCTCTTTCAATGGTACCGCTTCGAAGACGGTGCTTCGAACGGCTGCCTCGGGTGTCGTTGACCGACATGGCATCGGCACACATCCCGTCAGCTCGACCACGTTATCCGACAACGGGACGTTACGCGAACCGAAACGGGGAGGAAGCGTATCGATCAGGCCACAACTTCCCGAGCTCCCCTTGCAGCCCACAACAGGCCACCTAACCTTTGGTCCCGCGCGTGAGAGTCGCGGCCCGGGCGGGAGGAAACGCGTGGACCTTACCGAACAGCACACCGCACGGTGGAAACTTCTCGGACCAGGAATCGTGGCCGCAGCCACCGGAGTCGGTACCGGGGACCTCGTCGCGACCCTGGTCGCCGGAAACCAGTTCGGCTACACGCTCATGTGGGCCGTTGTCGTCGGAGCCATGGTGAAAATCGCGCTGGCGGAAGCAGCGGGACGCTGGCACCTCGCCAGCGAGAGCACCATCTTCCACGGTTGGAGCACCCTCGGCCGGTGGACCCACGTGTACTTCGCGCCGTACATCATCATCTGGGGCTTCGTGTACGGCGCGACCGCCATGTCGGCCTCAGCTTTGCCACTGGCCACACTGTTCCCCGTTCTTCCCCTCGAGGGGTGGGCGGTCATCTGCTCCCTGACCGGTCTCGTGTTCGTCTGGCTCAACAGGTACGCGGTCTTCGAAAAAGTGATAACCGCCCTCGTGGGACTGATGTTCGTCACCATCGTGGGGCTGGCCCTCTACATCGGCCCCGACGTGGTCCAGACGGTCAAGGGGTTGCGTCCGCTGCTGCCGCGGGACTCCGCCATGTACACCATGGGACTGGTCGGTGGGGTCGGCGGCACGATCACCATGGCCGCCTACGGCTACTGGGTGAACGCCAAGGGGTGGCGCGACGCCACCTGGATCAGGATGATGCGGCTGGACAACAGCGTCGCTTACATCACTACCGGCATCTTCGTCCTGGCGACGCTGGTGGTCGGCGCGGAGCTGCTGCACGCGAGCGGTATCGTCCTCACCGAGGACGACAAGGGCCTGGTGGACCTCGCGGCGATCCTGGAGCAGCGGTTCGGTCCGGTCATCTCGACGGTGTTCCTGGTCGGGTTCTTCGCCGCGGCCTTCTCGTCGCTGCTGGGAGTGTGGCACGGCGTCAGCCTGATGTTCGCCGACTTCATGGGCCATATCCGGGGCAAAGTGAACCGGCCGGTAGCGGAACGCGAACGAAGCTGGGAATTCCGCGCCTACGTGCTCTGGCTGAGCATCCCCCCGATGGTGCTGCTCCAGTTCGAACGGCCGTTCGCGCTGGCAGTCATCTACGGCGTGGTCGGCGCGTTCTTCATGCCGTTCCTGGCTCTGACGCTCCTCTGGCTACTGAACTCCTCACGGGTCCCGCGACAGTGGCGCAACGGCTGGCTGAGCAATACCGCCCTGGGCGTAGCCGGCACACTGTTCCTCGCGCTGTGCCTACACGAGCTCTGGAACCAGCTCACGAGTGTCTAGGTCCAGCGGGGCACGCGCACCGGTACCACTGCGCATGCCCCGCCCGGAACCGCACGACCCCGCCGCGTCACAGTACGTTTCGCAACCGCTCGGCGAGCTTCCGGAAGGCGATACCGCGGTGACTGATGGCGTTCTTCTCCTCCGCGCTCATCTCCGCCATGGTGCGGGTGTCACCGTCCGGCACGAAAACCGGGTCGTAACCGAAACCGTTCGTGCCCCGGGGCTTGCGCGTGACACGCCCCCGGAACACGCCCTCGACGACGTCCTCCGTACCGTCCGGGAACGAGACCGCGGCCGCGGCGACGAACTCGGCGCCCCTCCGCTCCTCCGGTGTGTCGGCAAGCTGGTCCAACACGAGTTCGAGGTTCGCGGCGTCCTTGTTCCCGCTTTCGTCCCCGAAACGTCCCGACCAACGGGCGGAGAGCACCCCTGGCATACCGTTGAGCGCGTCCACCCGCAGACCCGAGTCGTCCGCCACAGCGGGAAGACCGGTGTGGCGAGCGACAGCCCGGGCCTTCAGGAGGGCGTTCCCGCCGAAGTCCGGTTCCGTCTCGGCCACCTCGGGAGCTTCCGGGTAGGCGCCGAGGCCGGTCACCTCGGCGCTGAGACCGGCCTCGGTGAGCACGGCCTGCATCTCCGGGATCTTGTTCGCGTTGCGGGTCGCCAGGACGATGGTGATGGGTGCGGTCATCCCGTTGGCACCGGTGCGCCCTCCCGGACACTCGCGGGAGGAGCACCGTTCTCCTTCCTAAAGCTCTCGTTTCTGCCGTTCGAGCTCACATCCCCTGGTCGGTCAACCGGCGAGGGCCTTCTTCTGGTACTCGGCGAGCTGGCCGCAACCACCGACAGCGAGATCCAGCAGCTCGTCGAGGTTGGTGCGGTCGAACGGGGCGCCTTCCGCTGTTCCCTGGACCTCGACGAACTGCCCCTCTCCGGTGACGACGACGTTCATGTCCGTCTGCGCCACCGAGTCCTCCAGGTAGTTGAGGTCGAGCCGCGCTTTCCCCTGCACCATGCCGACACTGATGGCCGAAACCGAGCTGGTGAGCGGATTGTTCTTCAGGTTGTGCTTCTTGCGCAGGTATTTCACGGCGTCCGACAGTGCGACGTAAGCACCCGTGATGGCGGCGGTCCGGGTTCCGCCGTCAGCCTGGAGCACGTCGCAGTCGAGCGTGATGGTGTACTCCCCCATCGCCTTGAAGTCGACGACAGCTCGCAGGGAACGGCCGACGAGTCGGGAGATCTCGTGCGTACGCCCGCCGATCTTGCCTTTCACCGACTCCCGAGGACCGCGCGTGTCGGTCGATCGCGGAAGCATGGCGTACTCGGCGGTGACCCAGCCTTCGCCGGTGCCACGGCGCCACCGTGGGACACCGTCCTCGACTGTGGCGGCGCACAGTACGCGGGTATCGCCGAATTCCACCAGGGTGGACCCCTCAGCGTGGCGAAGCCAGTTCCGGGTGAGAGTTACAGGTCGCAGTTCATTCGGAGCGCGTCCGTCGGGTCGAGCCATAGCTCGAGCCTATCGGTGTTCGCACTCGTCTGGTCCGCTTCCGGTCCTGGAAGGCGGTCGACAGGGCAGGGGCCCGTTCCGAGTCCCCGCAGCACGTCCGCTCCCCGCACCCGGAACAAGCCTCAGCCGCCGTCTCCGCCGTCTCCCGGCATTCGTACGATGGCGTTGGTTCACCAGCCCCCGACCCCGGGTCCCCGTCCCGCAGAGGGAAACCATGCAGCGAACGAAACCCTCCCCGTCCCCCACGGCACTTTTCCGCCCGCTCGGCCGTATGGGCACGCCCGTAGCGTGCTGCCTGCTGCTGGCCGGGTGTGGCCTACCGCTGACCCCCTCCGCCGGGGAGTCCTCCGAGCCCTCGGAAACAGAGAGCGCGTCCCCGTCGTCCGAGGAGAGCAGCCCGGACACCGAGGAGTCCAGCGCGGAACCGCCGGAGCCGACGACCGAGTCCCCCGAGCAGTCGGGGTTCCGGGTGCCGGAGGACTGCTCCGCGACCAAGGACGCGAACGTGGTGTCGGGGAACGTGTCCGGGGACCCCACACTCACGGAGGAGGATCTGCAGGAAGACTACGTCACCTGCGTTTTCGCGGACTCGGCAGCGGGGTTCGCCCTGGTGCTCTCCTACACCGACGGAGTGAGTCTCGCGGACCTCTCCGGGCTCACCGAGAACCTCGAGGACCTCTCGGAGGAGGACCTTCCGGAGGGAGAGTCGATGCCCGACATCCCGGAGACGTACACCACCTCGGAGGTGGAGGAGCTCGACGGCCTGTTGCAGAGCGTCCCGGACGAGGAGCTGCAGCCGTTGCAGGAGGAGGGGCTCGACGAGGCGCACGGTGTTCGGTTGCACCTGCCGGGCGGCGTTGTCCTCGACGCGGTGACCAACGCGAGCGAACCGCCTGATGAGGAGCTGGAGCAGCTCCTCACCGACGCGGCCCTGGAGATCCAGCAGGAGTGAACCGCCCGCGGAGCGGGACGGCGGGCTTCAGCCGTCCCCCGGGCTCCCCAGCTCGTACACCGCTCCCGGGCGGGCCAGCTCGACGGGTCCGGCGAACGCGCTCCGTGCTTCGGTGAGGGTGCAGGCGTCGTCGTTCCACGGGACCAGATGGGTGAGCAGGAGCCTGCGCGCTCCGGCCCGGCGCGCGTGCTCCCCCGCCTCGCTTCCCGTGAGGTGCATGTCCTTGGGGTGTTGCCGGTGGTCGTGGAACGAGGCCTCGCACAGGAAGAGGTCGGTGTCCCGCGCGAGGTGGAGGAGCTCCTCGGAACAGCCGGTGTCTCCCGTATAGGTGAGGGTCGACCCCGCGTGCTCCAGCCGGATACCGAAGGCCTCGACCGGGTGGTTGACCTGGTCGACCCGGGCGGATATGGGTCCGATACGTACCGGGCCGGGGGCGAGTTCCCGGAACTCGAAGGTTTCGGTCATGCCGGGGTCCGGGTCCAGACCGTAGATCTCGGCCATCCGGTCGGCGACGCCGGAGGGACCGTACACGGGGATACGGGGCTTGCGTCCGCCGGGGGGATAGGTGCGCGCCACCCAGTAGGAGCAGAGGTCGACGCAGTGGTCGGTGTGCAGGTGACTGAGGTACACCGCGTCGATCCGGTAGATGTCCGTGTAGTGTTGCAGCGCGCCAAGCGCCCCGTTCCCCAGGTCGAGGAGGAGCCGGAAGCCACCCGCCTCCACCAGGTAACAGGAGGCGGGATTACCGGGTCCGGGGAAGCTTCCCGATGAGCCGATGATGGTAAGTCGCACGTCGCATTTGCCTTTTCCGTAAGGGACCTCCACGGCAGGTGCGCAGAGGACGATACCGCGGAGGTGATCAACTCCGTAGTACGGGTCTACCCCACTCACCGCGCGACGCGTCGGGAATGTGGTCCGCGTCTCACGCGGTGTGTGTCACATGGGCAAACGCCCGCCGGGGGTCCACAATCACGCGCTCCTCACCGTCAGCGTCCGGAACGGGCGAGTTGCCGGCTCTGCGCGACCAGAGTGCCTTTCCCGTCCCAGAGGTCCACGGTCTCGTCGAACCATCCGTCGCTGATCACCTCGGCCCGGGCGAGGAACATGAGCGGGCCCGGTTCGGGGACGGCCCGCATGTGCCAGGTCAGCTCCACGGTGGGCGACCAGCGCCAGGATCCGAGGGCGGCCACGACGGGAGGAAGGGCGTCCACGGCGAGGGGGAGGAACCCGCACGGGTCCTCGGTCGCGCCTCCGTCGCGTTCACTGGGCTGCACGTAACCGGCCAGCTCGGGCACCCGCTCGGCCCCCCGGCCCCGCAGGCGCTCCCAGGTGGTCGGCGTGTAGAACTGGTCGACCCGTTCCGAGAAGGCCGGGACGGAGTCCTGCCCCGACCGCGGCTCGTACCTGTAGCACTGGTCGAGCGTCGGGATCGAGGGGAACGGGGCCTGGTAGTCGGGTACGGCCGCGGCGTCGACCTCGGCGCAGGAAATGGTCGCGACCACGAGTTGAGCACCGTGTTGCGCGGCTGCCACCTGCAGGGTTGTGACCCTGCGTCCCGTTTTGAGGGTGGTGGCTTCGACGTGGAGCCTGCCCTCACCCGCGGGTCGGAGGAAGTGGAACGCGGAGGAGACCGCGTGCGGGTGGGAGGACTCGGCAAGAGCGGCCGCCTGCATGATCGCCATGAGGTAGCCGCCGTTCATCGCGTCACCGATGAGGTAACCCGCGTCGAGGTCGGCGGTGTAGCTTCCGGGGCCTGCCGCGGTGATCGCGGTGGCGGAGTCGAAACGCGTCATGCCTCCCATTCAACCGAACACCGTTCAGTCCGGTTGCGGCGGGCCGGACCATCGCCCGGCCCGCACGGCCGTTCCGGGGAAACCGCCGGGTGGTGGGACGGGTGTTCGTCACCCGTGTTCCGAGGGCCTACGCCCAGAGCTGACCTTCCAGTTGCTCCTCGGCTTCCTCGAGCGTTCCCTCGTAGGCACCGGTGGAGAGGTACTTCCACCCCCCGTCGGCGATGACGAACGCTATGTCGGCGCGCTCACCGGCTTTCACCGCCTTGCGGGCCATTCCGAGCGCCGCGTGCAGCGCTCCGCCGGTGGAGATACCGGCGAACAGGCCTTCCGACGTCAGTAGCTCGCGGGTACGTTGCAGAGCGGCTTCCGAGGGGATCGAGAACCGGGTTGTCAGTACGGACTCGTCGTAGAGTTCGGGTATGAAGCCCTCGTCGATGTTACGTAGTCCGTAGACGAGTTCGCCGTAACGCGGCTCGGCCGCCACGATCCGCACGCCCGGTTGGTGCTCGCGCAGGTAGCGACCGACGCCCATCAGGGTGCCGGTCGTCCCCAGGCCGGCGACGAAATGCGTGATGCCGGGAAGGTCCGCCAACAGCTCCGGCCCGGTCGTCTCGTAGTGGGCACGGGAGTTCGCCTCGTTGCCGTACTGGTACAGCATGACCCAGTCGGGGTGCTCGGCGGCCATCTCCTTGGCGACGCGTACCGCCTCGTTCGATCCGCCCTCGGCAGGGGAGAAGTGGATCTCGGCGCCCCACATCTCCAACAGCTGCCGGCGCTCGGCCGAGGTGTTCTCGGGCATGACGCAGACCAGCCGGTAACCGCGCAGTTTCGCGACCATCGCCAGAGAGATCCCCGTGTTACCGGAGGTGGGCTCGAGGATGGTGCAGCCGGGAGAGAGCCGGCCCTCCTTCTCCGCCCGGTCGATCATGAAGAACGCGGCGCGGTCCTTGATCGAACCGGTCGGGTTGCGGTCCTCGAGTTTCGCCCACAGCCGGACCTCCGGAGAGGGCGACAGGTTGGGCAACCCGACGAGCGGCGTGCGTCCCAGCGAGTCGAGGAGAGAGTCGAAACGCATGGCGGGTCAGCGGGTGCCGCCGGCCACGGCCGGCAGGATCGTCACGGTGTCGCCGTCGGAGACGGCGCTCTCCAGCCCGTCGATGAACCGAACGTCCTCGTCGTTGAGGTACACGTTGATGAAGCGGCGCAGCTTCCCCTCCTCTACCAAACGCTCGGCGATCCCGGGATGGCGCTTGTCGAGGTCGGTGATGAGCTCGCCGAGCGTCGCGCCCTCCCCCTCGACAGCCTTGGCGCCGTCGGTCAGGTTGCGCAGGATGGTGGGAATGCGGACCTCGGTGGCCATGGGCTTTCTCCAGTAAGACGTCGGTGCGGGTCGTTGTGCGGATGGCCCTCGCCGGCGCGGCGGCCGGAGTGGATGCCGCCGCGGGCGAGGTTGCGGCGTTCGCCGGTGTTCAACAGGCGCGGTCCGGCGTTGATTCCGGGGCGGACCGTCCGGAGGTCAACCGGCGTGGTGCGTCTCGTCGATGTGCACGGGCTCCTCGGTGACCTCGCCGTCGACGATGCGGTAGGAACGGAACTCGACGGTTTCGGGATCGCGGGTGGACACCAGCACGTAGTGCGAGTTCGGCTCGGAGGCATACGAGATGTCGGTCCGCGAGGGGTAGGCCTCGGTCGCGGTGTGCGAATGGTAGATGACCACCGGTTCCTCGTCCCGGTCGTCCATCTCCCGCCAAACCTTGAGTTGTTCCTTGGAGTCGAACCGGTAGAAGGTCGGGGAGCGCTCGGCATTGATCATCTCGATGAACCGCTCGGGCCGGTCGGACCCCTCCGGCCCGGCGACGACGCCACACGCTTCGTCGGGGTGATCGCGGCGCGCGTGAGCCACGATCTTGTCGTGAATCGAGCGATCAATCCTCAGCATGGCCCTCAGCGTAGCCGAGAGAATATCCCTACCCACCCACTGGGTAGGTTGTTTCGCTCCCTCCCGTCACTCCGTGCCGTGCAGGGCCTGTACCAGGCTCTCCTGGAGCCCTCCGAGCCAGTCGTAGATGTGCATGGCGGCCTCGTCCGACTCGTTGCTCTGCTTCTCCCCGTTCAGGTAGGCCTCGTAGGTCTCCTCGTCGGCACCTATCCGGGTGCCGAGGGCGAGTCGGACGTCGTTGAGTGACTTCATCCAGGCGTGCGCCCGTTCCGCGTCCAGGGTGACCGTCCCACCCGTGGAGGGGACGTCGGCGAGGATGACCTCGGCGTTGCCACGCTTGTTCTGACGCAGCCCGTCCTCGGTGTAACGGCGGAAGTCCCCGGCGGCCTCGTTGTCCCCGGTGTAGGCGTCCGGGAACAGCCGCGCGAGCACCGGGTCCTCGGGTTTCTCGCTGTTTCCGCCGATTCCGACGAGTTCGGCGAACTCGTCCTTCTCCGCGGGAGGTTCCACCAGGTCCAGGATCAGGGTCGCCATGGAACGCAGCACGGCCGCCTCGTCGGCGTCGAGCTCGATGGCGACGCCGCTCTGGTGCGAACGGAAGCCAATGGTCATCGGGATGTTGGGCGTGGTAACCCCGCAGTCCGCGGGAACGCCCGCCTCCTTTCCGGTGGTGTCTCAACGTGCCCAGCGCGACCGCAGCGCACTACCCTACGGTCCGGCCCCATGCGGTCGGAACGAAGCGGGGCGCGCCCCGTCCCCCGGACGGGGGCGACGCTTGCGCGCGGGGAACCTCTCCGTTCACCGGAGGCTGTCCGGTTACGTCTCGCTCCTACGTGTCCTGCTGCAGCGTGGCCCACAGTCCGTACTCGTGCAGTGTGGAGACGTCGCGTTCCATCTCCTCACGGGAACCGCTGGACACGACCGCGCGCCCTTTGTGGTGCACGTCCAGCATGAGCTTGTGCGCTTTGCTCTTGGAGTAGCCGAAGACGGTCTGGAAGACGTAGGTCACGTACGACATCAGGTTGATGGGGTCGTTCCAGACGATCGTGACCCAGGGAAGGTCGGGCCGCACGTCCTCCTCGGTCTCCGGCCGTTCCAGTTCGACCGGTTCCGTCGTCATCGTTGTGTCGGGCGTGGTTCCCGAACTCGTCCGGGAGCCTGTGCCCTCCTCCCTTCTCGTGGTGTCGACGTGTCCTGGCCGCGTGTCCGGCGTGTGGCACCGCGAGCCCCTTCGCCGCGGCGCCCCGCACTCTCCGGGAACGTCACGGGCGCACGACAGGCCCTCCGCTGGTGCGGACCGGCCCCCGTGGGGGTGTGCCGTGCCCCGGACACACCGCGCACGGGCGGGTATGAGCACCGGGCCACCCGGCACGGTATCCGCCTTCGCGCCCGTGAGGGGCCGTGGCACCGTCACCGGATGCACCGCCGGGAATCCTCCCACGGGTTTCCCCCGCGCGGGGCCCCGCACTGCGGTTTCCCGTCCGCTTTCCCGGGCGGACGGGAGCGGTGGCCGCACACGGCCCGGTCGCGGCCACGGGAGCGGTAGCCATCCTGCCACCTTCCGCCGACGACGTGTTGGTGCGCGGAGCCTTCCGGGCACCGCGGACGGGTCCTCCGTCGAACGCACCCGTTGGGGAGATTGTCCCACTGCCGGGACAACGCGCCCAAGCGTTCGCCTACGAGCACGCACCCATTTTGTTACTCATAGTCACAAACTAAGCTTAGGTGGTATGAACGACGACTGGAGCAGCGCACTGCTCACCGACCGGTACGAGCTGACCATGCTGCAGGGTGCGCTCCGCAGCGGCGCCGCGCACCGGCGCACGGTTTTCGAGATGTTCGCGCGCCGGCTGCCGGAGAACCGCCGTTACGGGGTCGTGGCCGGAACCGGGCGTTTCCTGGACGCCCTGACGAACTTCCGCTTCGACTCGGCGACGCTCGACTACCTCTCCGACGCCGCGATCGTGGACGACTCCACCCTGCAGTGGCTCTCCGAGTACCGGTTCTCCGGCGACATCTGGGGCTACGGCGAGGGGGAGTGCTACTTCCCCGGCTCCCCCATCCTCGTCGTGGAGGGGACCTTCGCGGAAGCCGTGCTCCTGGAGACCGTGGCGCTCTCGATCTACAACCACGACTGCGCGATCGCCGCGGCCGCCTCCCGTATGGCGACCGCCGCCGCGGGGCGGCCACTGATCGAGATGGGGTCGCGCCGCACCCACGAGATGTCCGCGGTCGCTGCCGCCCGCGCCGCCTACCTCACCGGTTTCGCCAGCACGTCCAACCTCGAGGCGGGACGGCGCTACGGCATCCCCACGGCGGGAACCAGTGCCCACTCGTTCGTGCTCCTGCACGACAGCGAGCGGCACGCGTTCGCGGCGCAGCTCGAATCGCTCGGTTCCGGAACCACGCTACTGGTGGACACCTTCGACGTGGAGCGGGCGGTACGTTCCGGGATCGAACTCGCCGGACCACAACTGGGCGGGGTACGGGTCGACTCCGGGGACCTCGCGCTGCTCACCTCGCGGCTGCGGCAACAGCTCGACCGCAACGACGCCACCGAAACCCGGATCGTGGTCACCGGTGACCTGGACGAGTACGCCATCCAGGCACTGGCGATCGCCCCTGTCGACGGGTACGGCGTCGGGACCGCGCTCGTCACCGGTTCCGGATCGCCGACCGCGTCGCTGGTGTACAAGCTCGTCGCCCGCGCCCGGGGCACCTCACCCGACTCCCCGCTCGAGCCCGTCGCCAAGCGCTCGGTGGGCAAACCCAGCAAGGGGGGCCGCAAGTGGAGCTCCCGGAGCCTGGACGACTCCGGAACCGCCACCGCCGAACTCGTCCACGAGCACGAGCCCGAGTCCACACCGCTGACCCGGCCGCTGATGCGGCGCCTGGTGCACGAGGGCGAGATCGTGGGCGGGGAGCCGCTGGACGACGCTCGCAAGCGCCACGCCCGCTCCGTGGAGGAGCTCCCGGTGACGGCGCAGCAGATGTCCCGCGGTGAACCGGCGATTCCCACCCACTTCGAGGAGCGCGTTCACAACTGACGCGCGGAGGGAGAACGAATTGAAGGCTCTGTTGGTCGTCGACGTGCAGAACGACTTCTGCGAGGGCGGAAGTATGGGCGTGTCGGGAGGCAGCGGGGTGGCCGCCGCGGTCTCCCGCTTCCTCACCGAACACCGTGCGGACTACGCGCACGTGGCCGCCACGTGCGACCACCACATCGACCCCGGAGAGCACTTCTCCGAGCAGCCGGACTTCGTGGTGAGCTGGCCCCGACACTGTGTCGCCGGAACCACCGGCGCCGAGTTCCACCCCGACTTCGACACCACGCACGTGGAGGAGGTGTTCCGCAAGGGACAGTACTCCTCGGGGTACAGCGGGTTCGAAGGCACCAACGAACAGGGGCAGAAGCTGGAACAGTGGCTGCGGGACCGGGACGTCACCGACGTTGACGTGGTCGGGATCGCCACGGACTACTGCGTGCGCGCCACCGCGCTGGACGCCTCCGCGGCCGGGTTCGGCACCCGGGTGCTGCTCGGCATGACAGCGGGGGTCTCCCGGGAGACCACGGACTCCGCGCTCACCGACCTGGGCGGCGGCGGGGTCGCTCTCGAGGGCGAACCCGTCGTGGCCGGCTGAGGCCGGGAGCGTGTCTCGGGCGGATGCTCACCGTTCGGGCAGGAAGAGGTAGTTCCGGTGGGCCGCGGTGACGCTGTCCACCGGACGCCACCGCCCCCGGTGCCACACCCGCATCCGGTAGCCCAGGTTCCGCAGACGGTCGGTGACCGACGCGACCGAGTCGCCGTACTTCGCCAGGTGCCGTTCCTCGATCTCCAGCATGAGGGCGGGCCGGTGCCGCGACAGGACCTCCTGCCCGCCGTCCAGCATCGCCGCCTCGGCGCCCTCGACATCGGCCTTGACGAAGTCGACGCGGGTGATGCCGTGGTCCCGGCACAGACTGTCCAGAGTGGTGACGGCGGTCGTGACCCGACGTTGCCCGGAGAACTCCGCGTTGGGTCCCGGCCCGTGCGCGCCGCTCGTGAGGTAGGCGCGCCCGTGCACCGGACGGCCGCGGCGCGTCGGCAGGCTCATCGTCGCGCTCTCGCTCTCGCGCCCGAGGGCGCACCGGACCACCCGGACGTTGCCCGCACCGAGCAGTCGGACACCGGAACGCAACACCCGTACCGGATCGTGCAGGGGCTCGACCGCGTACACGGCTCCCCCGGGGCCGGCCAGGTCAGCGAGCGTGAAGGTGTACAGCCCGTGTTTGGCGCCGATGTCGAGGCACACGTCCCCCGGCCGCACCACGGTGCTGATCCCCCGGACCTCGGTCTCGACGAAGAACGCGCGTGGAGCCAGCCAGCGGAGCGCGGCGGCGAGCGCGCGCAGCCGCGGATCGCCCGTTCGGCCACGAGCACGGGGAGGGAACATACAGCGCGCCTCCAGGCGGGGTCGGGTCGGCGAGGAGCACACCCGCCCCGGAGGGATCCGCATCGCCGTTGGTGCCGGGCACGACGGCGTTTTCCGGTGACGGGCCGGTGTTCCCGTTCAGGCCATCCCGACAGCGGAGCGCACCTGGGCGAGGACCCGACGGGCGCGTTCCCGCGCGCGCCGCGCCCCGTCCTCGAGGATGGCGTCGAGGTCGCTGTCGGGACTCATGAGCTCATCGTAACGGGCGCGCATCGGAGCGAACTCGGTGTTGAGCGTGTCGAACAGTTCGTTCTTCAGCTCGCCCCATCCCATGCCGCCGGCTTCGAGCCGCGCGCGGACGGACGCGGTGTGCTCCGCCGACGCGAACTGGGCGAGGAGCTGGAACGGGACCGAGGAGTCGGGGTCCTTGGGCTCCTCGACCGGGGTGGAGTCCGTCGGGATGCGCCGGACCAGCTTCTTGAGCTTGTTCTCCGGAAGGAAGAGGGGAATGTGGTTGTCGTAGGACTTGCTCATCTTCTGCCCGTCGGTTCCGGGCAGGACGCTCGCGTCGCCCTGGGGGAAGTCGCCCTCGGGGATCGGGAAACGGTAGGTGTCCCCGTAGAGGTGGTTGAAGGACTGGGCGATGTCGGCGGCGTACTCGATGTGCTGTGCCTGGTCCCGCCCCACGGGTACGTAGTCGGTCTCCATGATGAGGATGTCGGCCGCCATCAGGATGGGGTAGTTGAACAGCCCCATGTTGACCCCGGCGTCGAGGTCCTCGACTCCTGCCGCGGCGTTCCGGTCGCGCGCGGCCTTGTAGGCGTGGGCGCGGTTCATCAGCCCCTTCGGGGTGACGTTGGCGAGGATCACCGACAGCTCGAACACCTCGGGGATGCTCGACTGCCGGTAGAGGATGGTGCGCTGCGGGTCGAGTCCGCAGGCGAGCCAGGTGGAAGCGACCGCCCGGATGTCGTGCCGCAGTTTCGCGGGGTCCTTGACCGAGTTGAGCGAGTGGTAGTCGGCGAGGAAGTACAGCGTCTCGTGTGCCCCCGCCGCGGCCAGCGCGGGTTTGATCGCGCCGATGTAGTTGCCGATGTGGGGTTCACCCGATGTCTGGATACCGGTCAGGTAGGTGGTCGTCGCTCCCATGGTTTCCAGGTTAACCGTGCGGGAGGGTGCCCCGGCCCGGTTCCGGCCCGGACGGGCCCCGACTCCCGGGGCCGGTTCCCCCGCCCTACCGGCGGTTGCGTTTCCGGGCTGGTTGCCGGGCCCGTCCGGTGGACGCCCGTCCCCACGAGCCGGGGCCTAGGCACGGAACGCGGACCAGTGCTGGGCCATGCGTTCCCCCTGGCCGGGAGTGAAGTGGGTGAGGCACGCGTCGTCGCTGTAGTTCATGATGTTGGTGACGGGGTCCTTCCCCCTCCGGTCGGGGCACGTGTCGCGTTCCGCCGGGCAGCCCCGTGCCGGTTCGCGCTCGTAGGGGGTGTCGTCCACGTAGTCGCCGGGAGCGGAGCAGCCGTTCTGGAACGTGTGGAACAGTCCCATCCAGTGCCCGACCTCGTGCACCGCCGTCATCCCGCGCCCGAACCGTTCCCACCCCTGGCCCGGCATCGTGCGGTAGTCGACCATGACCCCGTCCGCTGTCGCGTTCTCGGCGTACTCCTGGGGGAAGGTGGCGTGTCCGAGCACGTCCCCGCCCAGGTTCGCGGTGTAGAGGTTGAGCGTCTCCGGGCCGCCCGTGCGAAGCTCCCCGGTGACCGTCTCGCTGCGGGCCGTGAGGTTGGTGAACCACGCTTCCCGTTGGGTGCGTGTCACGTCCACCAGCCGGAACCGGAACCCCGTGTCCGCGCCGCCGCGGCCGCCGCTGTACGCCGTGTTCATCAGTTCGAGTTGGGCTCCCACCGTGGCGCGGTCGAGGTCACCGGACCCGTCCTCGGCGGAGATGACATGCACCGCGACCGGGACCACGGTCAGCCCGCTCGCAGGGTTCCCGGCCCCCTGGGGAAGGCTTCGGGCGCGCAGACGGCGTTCGAACTCGGCGGCTCGCTGCGGGTCGAGGGTGTCCGCCGCGTGCGGGGACGGACCGGTGGCGCTGTCGCTGCGCCCGGCCGGAGCGCACGGCGTCTCCGCGCTCTCCACGGGGGGCTCTGGTGGGGCCGTGAGAGCCAGCAGCGCCAGAAGCGCGGCGAGGCCGTGGACGTACCGCCGGCGGATGCCGCTTCCCCCACGTTCCCGAGCACCATCCAGCATGAACACGGAAAGTAGTCGAATGAGCGGGAAACGTTAACAGTGACACGCTCTTCCCACGGAACGGCGGAACCGGGACGTCCGGTTCACCTGTTGCCGGTCGCCCATGCGCGGATCTTGGCGATCCGCTGTCGGATCTCGTCCGCGGAGGCCTGCGCGATGGGCGGGCCTCCGCACGTCTGACGCAGCTCGTTGTGGATCATGCCGTGCGGGCGGCCGGTGCGGTGGTGCCAGGCGCCGACCAGGCTGTTCAGCTCCTTGCGCAGCTCCGCGAGGACCTGGTGGTCGGGGGGCTGTTGGGGTTCCTGGGGCGGCTTGCGCTCGCTGGCCTGCTGGTCGGCCTTGCGCTTCCGCAGCAGTTGTGACACCTGTTCCGGCTCCAGCAGGCCGGGAAGTCCGAGGAAGTCCTCCTCCTCCGGGGAGTCGGGCGCGTCCCCACCGAACTCGGAACCCTCGTACAGGGCACGGTCGAACTCGGCCGAGGCCTCCATCGTCTCGAACGGAAGCTCCTCACCGGCGTCGGGCGTGTCGCGTTTCTTATTCGCCTCGTCGAGCTCGTCGTCCGGCTCGAGCTCCCCCTCCCGCATCGGCCGGTCCAACGCGTGGTCGCGTTCGCGTTCCATCTCCCCGGCGTACTCGAGCAGGGTGGGGACCGAGGGGAGGAAGATCGAGGCGACCTCCCCCCGCCGGCGCATTCGGACGAAACGCCCGACGACCTGGGCGAAGAACAGGGCGGTACTGGTCGAGGTGGCGTAGACCCCGACCATGAGCCGGGGCACGTCCACCCCTTCCGACACCATCCGCACCGCCACCATCCACCGGTCGCGGGACTGGGAGAACTGTTTGATCTTCTGGCTGGCCATGGGGTCGTCGGAGAGCACGACCGTGGCGCCGTAGCCCGTGATCTCCCGGAGGATGCGCGCATAGGCGCGGGCGTTCTCATGGTCACTGGCGACCACCAGCCCGCCCGCGTCCGGCGTGGAGTTGCGCACTTCGGTCAGTCGGCGGTCGGCCGCCGCCAGGACCTTCTTGATCCAGTCGCCCTTGGGGTCGAGGGCGGCCTGCCAGGCCTGGGAAAGCTCGTCCTGGGTGAGCGGTTCCCCCAGCCGGGCGGCGAGCTCGTCCCCGGCCTTGGTACGCCACCGCATCTCCCCGGAGTAGGCCATGAAGATGACGGGACGCACCACCCCGTCACCCAGCGCCGGCGCGTAACCGTAACTGTAATCCCACGAGCACCGGCGCACCCCGTTCGTGTCCTGGACGTAGTCCACGAACGGGATCGGGTTCACGTCCGTGCGGAAGGGAGTGCCGGTCAGGGAGAGCCGCCGCGCCGCCGGCTCGAAAGCCTCACGCACCGCCTCTCCCCACGAGAGGGCGTCTCCCGCGTGGTGGATCTCGTCGAAGATGACCAGGGTGCGGCGGGACTCGGTGCGGTTGCGGTGCAGCATCGGGTGGGCCGCCACCTGGGCGTAGGTGACGGCGGCTCCGAGGTACTGCCTGCCGAGCGCCCCCTGTCCGTTCTTGAAGTCGGGGTCGATGGCGATCCCGAACTCGGCCGCGGCCTCCGACCACTGCTTCTTGAGGTGTTCGGTGGGGCAGACGATGGTGATCGAGCGCACCGTGTGCCGGGCGAGGAGTTCGCTGGCGAGTGTCAGCGCGAACGTGGTCTTCCCCGCTCCCGGGGTGGCGACGGCCAGGAAGTCCCGTGGTTCCCGCCGGAAGTACTCGTCGAACGCCTCACGCTGCCATTCGCGCAGCCCACTGAGGCGCTCCGCAGTGCTGGTCTGCAGAAGCGGCATCAGTTTTCTGGGCGCGGAGACTCCCGCCGACAGGCGGGAGAAGGAACGCCCTCCTCCTTTCGGGCGGTATAGGCGGCTCTGTCGACACGCTGGGGTCGGAGAGGGCGGGGGCGGGCCGGCACGCGGGCGGTACCGGAAGCCTCGACCGCCGGGCGGGTTCCGGGGCGGACTCCGTTCCCGCCTGTTCCCCACCGCCCGCCCACGGTGCCGCACCGGGTCCTGACCCGGGTCAGGGGCACCATCTCATCCGGACGCGGCAGCCCCGGCGCGAGAGGCGCCGCGCGTCGCCGGCTCGCTTCGGAGCGGCGAAGCGCCCCTTCCGCGCGGAACGGACCCACCCGGGAACCTCCCTTACACAGCTGGCTGGGCAGTACTGCCGACGTGTGCTCCCGTGAACCCGGCACCGGAACCCAGCAGCGGACCGGAACGGTCGCACCACGGAGCCGGTCGGGCATGGCCTGCTACGGCCCCGGCGCGGGGAGCACCCCGTTCTTCCTCGGAAGAGGGTATCTGTACCGGGCGACGGATGAACACGCGCGCACGCTGCTGTCGTGTGGATGTGGCGACACGCACGCCGTGCCGCGCTCCCGGGGTTCAGGGGGCGGTCGTCTCCACAGCGCTGTCGTTGAACGGCATGTAGGGATCGGCCCAGGGGAAGACGTAGAACCACAGCAGCGCCACCGCACCCGCCACCAGGGCGAGGGACAGGACGAGCTTCACCGGCCAGGGGCCGGGAAGGATCCGCCAGATCAAGCCGTACATCAGGACCTCACTCCTCCTGGCCGTCGCTGTTCTCCGGAGCCATGTCGGCGATGTTGTCCGGCATTCCGTTGTCCTTGGAGCGGCTGTCCGAGAGCTCCGCGTGCACGATCAGCCGGTGCGTGTTGTTCAGCTTGGGCGCGCAGGTGGTCAGCGTCAGCAGGGAACGCTCGGGGTCGTCGTTGTTCTCCGGGTCGAACGGGTCCGGGTCGACCACCTCGGTCTGGTCGGGAGTAACCGTGCGGGTGTCGACGACGTCGTAGGTGTAGAAGTTCTCCTGGTCCTCGAGGACGACCTCGTCCCCCTCCCCGAGCTGGTCGAGGTCCCAGAATATGCCCGCCTGCCGGTGGCCGGCGACGGAGTAGTTGCCCTCCTCACCGGGAGCGGCGGTGTCCGAGTAGTGCCCGGGGCTGTTCTTGATGTCCTCCAGGCTGGTGCCGTTGACGACGACCCAGTCCAGGTCCAGGGAGGGGATGTACATCCGGCTGTTGGCCTCCCCCGGCAGAGGGTCGGAGTCGGGCCCCTGCTCCTCCCACTGCTGTTCCAGCCCCTCGGACAGTTGCTGCTGTTCCTGTTCGGTCTGGTACTGCTTGCCGTAGATCTGGTAGGCCGCGAAGAGCAGCATCACGATACCCGCGGTGAACAGCGTCTCGCCGAGAACGAGCACGGTGGTACGGAGGAATTCCCTGCCCGAACGGCGGGGATTCGCGTCCGGGGCCTTTCTTCGGCGCCCCCGCTGCGACCTACGGCGGGACGTGCGCTCCCCGCGATGGGAATTCCGCTCGGTTGCAGAAACCATGTGTTCGTGCCCTACCCGTGCCTTCTGACCTGTGCGCTTTCCTCTGCGCCGCGGATGCGGCACACGGCCGAGCGCCGGCGGCTCCCCTCGTGTGAGGTCCGCCGCCGGCCGCGTGCGCCGAGACAGCTACGCCGATCCGTTCGGGAGGGAAGCGTACCGCGCCGAACAGGTCACGAACAGTGCGGCGACGGGATGGAAGGGAACGGCACGCTCAGAGCGTGAATCCCGGCCGGAACCGGATCAGGACACCATCTCCTCGTAGATTTCCTTGCATGCCGGACAGACCGGGTACCTCTTCGGGTCGCGGTTGGGAACCCAGACTTTGCCGCACAACGCGATCACCGGATCACCGGTCACGGCGCTCTCCGTGATCTTGTCCTTCTGCACGTAATGCGCAAAGCGTTCCCGGTCGCCGTCGTCATGCGAGACATCGGGGTCGGTTTCGCTTTCCGGAATTACCTTGTTCAGAACGTCCATTGACATCTCTCCCGCACACCTCCTAGTTCCCGTTCCAGAGTATCCACAGTGGGCCGGAGTCAGTTCAGCGTGGGGTCGTCGGGGAAAGTCGATACCAAGGCGAGATCTCCGCCCTGCCGGCGCAGCACCCGGGGCCACAGCGAACCCGGCTCGTTGCTGAACACGTCGTCGCTGGTCGCCGGGAGCGTGTACCACGCGCCCTCCTCGATCTCGGCGCTGAGCTGTCCCACGCTCCATCCGGTGTAACCGGCGAACCCCCGGAACCGGTCGAGCGCATCCCCGAGGATCTCCGGTGGTGTGTCCAGATCGACCATTCCCAGCCCGGGGACCCGGTCCCGGGCCTCCGCGCTCTCCAGCGGGCTCCACCCCAACGGGGTCTCCTCGTGGCGGGGCATACCCAGCGCGACCCCGGCACCAGCCCCCACGGGCCCGCCGGAGAACATGACCTCGGGAGCGTCAGCGTAGCCGCCCCACCCCTGCAGGACCTCGTTCACCGGAACCTCCAGCGGCCGGTTCACGATGACGCCCAGCGTCCCGTCGGACTCGTTGTCGTCGATCACGAACACCACCGAGCGCCGGAAGTTCGGGTCGTCCAGCACCGGTGTCGCCACCAGCAGGCGTCCGGTCAGAATCGGCTGCTCCATGCTCCACCCCTACCCGGAGAACAGGTCGGGCACCGCCCGGTAATCCGTGCGGCCGGCCGGGACTACTCCCCCGACCGTCCGGAGACGGCCACCTCGCGCACGGCCGCCGCCACCTGCTGGGCCAGGTCCGTGTGGAAAACACTCGGTATGACGTAGTGAGGGCCGCGCTCCCCCTCCGTGACAGTATCCGCGAGCGCGTCAGCGGCCGCCACCATCATGTTGGCGTCCACGTGGTGGCTCTGGGCGTCCAGCAGGCCGCGGAAGAAGCCGGGGAAGACGAGGACGTTGTTGATCTGGTTCGGGTAGTCGCTGCGGCCGGTCGCGACGACGGACGCGTGCAGGTGGGCCACCTCCGGGTCAACCTCCGGTTCGGGGTTGGCCAGCGCGAAGATGACCGGGTCCTGGTTCATCTCGGCGATGTCCTCACCGCCGAGAACGTTGGGGGCCGACACCCCGATGAACACGTCCGCGCCGGAAACGGCCCCCTTGAGGTCACCCGTGTAACCGGCGGGGTTGGTGTTGTCGGCGATCCAGGAGAGGTTGGGGTCGGTGTCTCCCCTGCCCTGGTAGACGGCACCATGGACGTCGCACACGATGACGTCCGAGGCTCCGGCGTGCATGAGCAGCTTGAGGATGGCGGTTCCGGCGGCGCCGGCACCGGACATGGCGATACGGACCTCGCCGAGGTTCTTCTTCACGACCCGAAGCGCGTTGCGCAGCGCGGCGAGCACGACGATCGCGGTCCCGTGCTGGTCGTCGTGGAAGACCGGGATGTCGAGCACCTCACGCAGTCGCTCCTCCACCTCGAAGCAGCGGGGCGCGGAGATGTCCTCCAGGTTGATGCCGCCGAAACCGGGCGCGATCGCCTTGACCGTGCCCACGATCTCGTCCATGTCCTGCGTGTCCAGGGCGATCGGCCAGGCGTCGATGTCGGCGAAGCGTTTGAACAGGGCCGCCTTCCCCTCCATCACCGGCATGGCGGCCTGCGGGCCGATGTTCCCCAGCCCCAGGACGGCCGATCCGTCGGTGACGACCGCGACGCTGTTGCGCTTGATCGTCAGCCGCCGGGCGTCCGCCGGGTTGGCGGCGATCGCCTGGGAGACCCGCGCCACCCCCGGCGTGTAGGCCATGGACAGCTCGTCCCGGTTGCGCAGGGACACCTTCGACTTCATCTCGATCTTGCCGCCGATGTGCAGCAGGAAGGTGCGGTCACTGACCTTGTGCACGACGACGCCCTCGAGGGCGCCCAGCGCGTCCACGATCGCCTGGGCGTGGTCGGTGTCCCGAGCGGCGCAGGTGACGTCGATGCGGATCCGCTCGTGTCCGGACGAGGCTACGTCGAGAGCCGTGATCAGCCCGCCGACGTGCTCGACGGCATTGGTCAGACTTCCGACCGCGCTGCCACGCCCGTCAAGCTCCAGACGGACCGTCAGAGAGTAGGAGACGCTGGGAAGGGTGGCCACGGAAAACTCCTCAAGTTCACGGTTTCGGCACGCGCGAGCGCACTCTTCATGGTGCCATGGGATCCCATCACCGCGGGCGAAACCCGGCCGACAAACCGGACATTAAGCATAATCACCCACTATTCAATCCCCATGTGGTCAGACCACAACATCCAGGGTGCGATTCTCCAGGCACCGCAGGTGTGGGCAGGCACCCGCGCGCAGCGGCGCCGCCCAGCACCGGCGAGGGAGCTGCCCACACGTGGCACCCCCGGGTCGTGACAATTGACACACGCCCCGCGCCGTCGCGGGAGGCGGTCCCGCGGCGGGCCAGCGGCGCCCGGAGTCCCGCGGCCGCCACCAGCGTTCTCATCCGCCCGCCCGGTCGCGCGCCAGCCGCTCGACGACCGACACACAGCTGGAGAACGGGAGCGCGGTCGAGTCCAGAACCAGATGGTACAGCTGGGGACGCGAGGGGTCGGTCCGGTAGAACCGGCGGACGTAGGCCGCCCGAGCCCGGTCGTTGTCCTCGAGTTCCCGCATCGAGGGAGCGTCCCGGCCCTCGGTGCCGCCGGCACGGCTCTCCTCGGGCGCGGACTCGTGTATCCGCAGGGCCTGCTGCAGCCGGCGCTCCTTGGGGCCGTCCAACCGGACGTGCAGGGCGTTGTGGTGGTCGGCGAGCACGACGGCCGCCGCCCTGCCCAGGATCACGCCGCCCTGTTCGGACAACCGCCGGAGCACGCGGTCCGTGTGGTCGACGAACTCCTGGTCGTAGAGCAACCTCCCCTCAGCGTCCGTGGCGCCGACGAACGTCGCGTCAACGCTGCCCAACGTGACGGTGGGCAGCCGGGCAGCGCTCGCGAGCAGGCGTCCGAAACCGGTGGGGGCCCGGTCGTCGTGTTCCAGGACCTCCTGCAGGGAACACCCGATCTCCCGGGCCACGGTTGCGGGGATGGCCCGGTCGAGGAACGTGACGCCGAGGCGTTCGGCCAGGGCGGGCCCGATCACGCTTCCCGCCGCCCCGTAGGTCGCGGAGATCGTCACCACGTATGCCATCGGCCCCCCACCCGGCGCCCCCGGAGCCTTGTGTACGACCGGCCGTAGCCGTTGACCTCCAGCTTAGCCCGCAACCGGGTGGCGGGGGCGGACCTCCGGTGCGCTGGACACCGGGTTCCCTCCCCGGCCGGCAGCCGTCAGAACAGCGCCGAGGTCAGCGACCGCCGCGCCTGGTTGACCCGCGGGTCGCCCGAGGGCAGCACCTCGAACAGCGTCAGCAGGTGCTTGCGCGCCCGGTCCCGGTCGTTACCGCTCGTCCGACGCACCGCACCGATCAGCCGTTCGAAGGCGTCCTCGAACTTGCCGCCGTACATGTCGATGTCGGCGACCTTGATCTGGGCCTCGACGTCGTCGGGGTCGTCCGCCGCCGCCTGGCGCGCCGCCGCGGCGTCCAGGTCGTGGACCCGGGAGACGAGCCGGACCTGTGCGAGCTTCAGTTTGGCGTTCTCGTCCTCCGGCTGTGCCTCCACCGCTTTGGCGTAGGCGGCCTCGGCCGCGGCGAAGTCGCCACGTTGCAGCGCCTCCTGCGCCTCGGCCTCCACCGGGTCCTGCGGCTGCTGGTCCTCGCCCTGCTCCTGGGCGCCCTGCTGTGCTTCCTCCTGCCCCAGACCGGAGTAGTCCTCGGGAAGGACCCCCTGCTGCCGCAGGCCGTCGAAGACCTGGCTCAGCCAGTCGCGCAGCTGCTCCTGGTTGGCGGCACCGCTGGGGCCGGGGACGACCTGGCCCCCGATGACCATGGCCACCATCGGCGCCGCGGACACCCGCAACGCCTGCGCGAGCTGCGGGCTGGCCTGCACGTCGATCTTCGCCAGCCCCCACTGGCCACCGGCCGCGACGGCGAGCTGGTCCAGCGCGGACTCCACCTGGGAGGACTGTTCGGAGTGCTGCTGCAGGACAGCGAGGACGATGGGTGTGTTCATCGAACGTTCGAGGACTTCCTGCTGGAAGTTCTCCTCGTTGACGTCGATAGCGTACGGGTTGGCTGTACCGGACGACTCCTCGGCCTGCCGTTTGGCCTCACGTTCCAAGGCCGCCTTGCGAGCTGAGAGGTCGACCGCGCTCTGCGTGGAGTAGTCCGAAGGCTGCATACCTCCATCCTGCCGTATCCCACGCGAGCGCGGTAAACGCCGCCGCCGGCCCCGACGGCACTCCGCGCCCGCGCGCCCCGGAACGCAGGGCGTTCAGAAGCGCGACTCCTCGGTGTAGGTACCGAAGACCTCCCCCATGGCGTGGCAGATCTCGCCGAGGGTCGCTTCGGCACGCGCCGCGTCCAGGACTATCGGGATCAGGTTGCCGCTCCCGGGATCGGCGGCGGCCCGGCGCAGCCGCGTCAGCGCGGCCTCGACCGCCGGGCCGTCCCGTTGCTCGCGGCGGTGGGTGAGGGCCTGGTTCTGTTCACGCTCCACCTCGTGGCTGATCCGCAGGATGTCCAGCTCGCCGGAGACGGTGGAGGTGTGGCGGTTCACACCGACGATGCGTTTCTCGTCCTTCTCCAGGGCCTGCTGGTACTGGAAGGCGGACTCGGCGATCTCCGAGCTGAACCACCCGCTGTCGATCCCCGCGAGGATTCCCGAGGTCATCGGCCCTATGCCGTGGTGGGCCTGCTCTCCGCCGCCCATCCGGCGGATGCGTTCGAAGAGGCGCTCGGCCTCGTTCTCCAGCTGGTCGGTGAGCGCCTCCACGTAGTAGGAGCCGCCGAGCGGGTCGGCGACGTTGGCCACGCCGGTCTCCTCCAGCAGCACCTGCTGTGTGCGCAGGGCTATCTCGGCCGACTGTTCGGTGGGCAGCGCGAGGGTCTCGTCCAGTGCGTTGGTGTGCAGCGAGTTCGTGCTGCCCAGTACCGCCGACAGTGCCTCCACCGCCGTGCGCACCACGTTGTTGTAGGGCTGCTGGGCCGTGAGCGACACCCCGGCGGTCTGGGTGTGGAAACGCAGCCACTGGGACTTCTCGCTCGCGGCGCCGTAGGTGTCCCGCATCCAGCGGGCCCAGATCCGGCGTGCCGCGCGGAACTTCGCGATCTCCTCGAAGAAGTCGATGTGGGCGTCGAAGAAGAACGAGAGGCCGGGGGCGAACTGGTCGATGTCCAGGCCGCGCGACAGTCCGAGCTCGACGTACCCGAAACCGTCCGCGAGGGTGAACGCGAGTTCCTGCGCCGCCGTGGCGCCCGCCTCCCGGATGTGGTACCCGGACACGGAGAGCGGCTTGAACGCCGGGATGTGCTCCGCGCAGTACTCCATCAGGTCACCGATGAGGCGCAGGTGCGGTTCCGGCGGGTACAGCCACTCCTTCTGCGCGATGTACTCCTTGAAGATGTCGGTCTGGAGTGTGCCGTTCAGCGTGCCGATGTCCACGCCCTGGCGTTCGGCCGCCGCGAGGTACATGCAGAAGATCGGGATCGCCGGCCCGCTGATGGTCATCGACGTGGTTACCTCGCCGAGCGGGATGCCGTCGAAGAGGGTGTCCATGTCGGCCGTCGAGTCGACAGCGACACCGCAGTGTCCGACCTCGCCCAGCGCGTGCCGGTCGTCGGAGTCGTAACCCATGAGCGTGGGCATGTCGAAGGCGACCGACAGTCCTCCCCCGCCGGACTCGAGGATCATCTTGTAGCGCTCGTTGGTCTGCTCGGCGTTGCCGAAACCGGCGAACTGCCGCATGGTCCACGGGCGCCCCCGGTAACCGGTGGGGTACAGGCCGCGGGTGTAGGGGAACTCCCCCGGCCAGCCGATCCGGTCGAAACCGGGGACGGCGGCGCCCTGCGGGGGGCCGTACACGGGCTCGACCTGCTGCCCGGAGAGCGTGCTGAAGTCGGCGTCGCGTTTGCGGGCCGCGTCGTAGCGTTCTTGCCAGCGGGCGCGTCCCGCCTCGATGTCCTCACCCATACCCTAGATAGTAGGACTTCCAACTATATTTGGATAGGGTCACACGAACCCGCGGCCCGACGGCCGCCGGAAGCCGGACCGCACCGGGGAGCGCGGCTCAGTCGGGAGCGGACATGGCCTCTCCACCCTCGGGGAAGTCGCCGAAACTCACCCGCAGCGTGGTGAAGAGACTGTGGATCTGCCACAGCTCGTCCTCGGTGTAGCAGTCCAGACCGAAGTCCATCGCCTTCAGGTCCCGGGTCGCCTCCTCGACGACCTCGCTCCCGGAGTCGGTGATCTGGGCCAGCGTGCCGCGCCCGTCGTCGGGATTGGGCAGGCGCCGCACCAGCCCCTGGTGCTCCAACCGGTCGATGGTGTTGGTGACGCTGGTCGGGTGCACCATCAGCCGCTCGCCGATCTTGCCCAGTGGCAGCGCTCCCGTGGAGCTGAACGTCAGTAGTACCAGCGCCTCGTAGCGCGCGAACGTCAGCTCGTAGGGCTTGAGCGCGTTGTCCAGCTGTCCGATGAGGATCTGCTGGGCACGCATGATCGAGGTGACAGCGGCCATGGCCGGCGACGCGCCCCACCGACGGCTCCAGCTGTCGTGCGCGCGTTCGATCGGGTCGAAGGACAAATTCAGCGGGTTTCCCACGCCGCCACTGTAACCAGCGCTGTCCCCTTAGTCCTCAATTCCGAAAAGATCAAGGGGGTCACGGTGGCCGGAACCGGCCACCGGCCCGCTCCGCGCACCGGTACGGTTCGCCACCTCCACCCGTCCTGTCCGCACCCCGGCGCGATCCAGGTCACACCAGGGCGCGAGGGAAAAAGGCGGGGATTCACGTATTGACCCCGAAAAGAACTAATAGTTAAGTTTCCTAAAAATAATTCTTCCTGGGCACACTGATAACGCGGTGCGACAGCGGCGTCGCCCGCAACCCCCGAAGGGTGCCGCCGAGCCCGGGAGGAGGGCGGCACCGAATCCTGCTGCACTGTGAGTAGGAGATGTGAGAACCGTGCACACATCCCCCCGACGAGGGTGGGTGGCCACAACAGCCACCGCGGCCCTCACCGTCGTTCCGCTAGCACTCTCCCCCACCCCGGCGGCGGCCGACACCGCGGCCGGCGACGTCACCGTCACCTACACCGAAGGTTCCAGCTGGGAAACCGGCTACAGCGGCCAGCTCACGATCGACAACGCCTCCCAGTCCCCGCTGTCCGACTGGACCCTCGAGGTCACCCTCCCCGACGGCACCAGCATCGACAGCCTCTGGAACGCCGAGATGGAGCAGGAGGGACAGAGCTACACGATCACCCCGCCCTCTTGGGGAGCCGAGGTTCCCGCCGACGGGACGCACCAGATCGGCTTCAACGGCTCCTCCTCCAGCGGGGAGACCGCACCGCTGGACTGCACCGTCAACGGCGCCCCGTGCTCCGGTGATCCCGGCGGGGAGGACAGCGAAGCCCCCACCGCACCAGGCGGTCTCAGCGTCGAGGACACCTCGGCCACCAGCATCGACCTCTCCTGGACACGATCCAGCGACAACGTGGGGGTCACCGGCTACGAGATCCACGACGGCGAGTCCGTCGTCGGCACCACCACCGGCGATTCCCCGGCGGGAACGGTCACCGGCCTCTCCCCCGACACCGAGTACACCCTCACCGCGCGCGCCTTCGACGCCGCCGGGAACCGCTCCGACCACAGTGAACCGGTCACCGTGCGCACCGCCGAGCAGGGCGACGGCGGCGGACCGTCCGACGGGCAGCGCCGCGTCGGCTACTTCACGCAGTGGGGCATATACGACCGCGACTACCTGGTCAAGGACATCGACACCAGCGGAACCGCGGAGAAACTCACCCACATCAACTACGCGTTCGCCAACGTCAACGCGGACGGCACGTGCTTCCAGGCCAACCAGGCGGGCGAGGGCGACGCCTGGGCCGACTACGGCCGTTCGTTCAGCGCCGCGGAGAGTGTCGACGGTGAGGCCGACACCTGGGACCAGGACCTCCGCGGCAACTTCAACCAGCTGCGGGAGCTGAAGGAGAAGCACCCCCACCTGACGGTCAACCTCTCCATCGGCGGATGGAGCTGGTCGAAGAACCTCTCCGACGCCGCCCTGACCGAGGAGTCCCGACAGCAACTCGTCAGCTCGTGCGTGGACATGTTCCTGCGCGGGAACCTGCCCGTGATGGACGGCGCTGGCGGCCCGGGTGCCGCCGAGGGCGTCTTCGACGGGATCGACCTGGACTGGGAGTGGCCCGCGTCCGAGGGACACGAGGACAACACCGTGCGCCCCGAGGACAAGGAGAACTACACCGCTCTCGTCGAGGAGTTCCGCACCCAGCTCGACTCACTGGAGCAGGAGACCGGCCGGGACTACGAGCTGACCTCGTTCATGCCCGCGGATCCGGAGAAGGTCGAGGCGGGTTACGAGGTCGAGAAGATCATGCCGAACTTCGACTTCGTGACGGTGCAGGGCTACGACTTCCACGGCGCCTGGCAGGGCAACACCAACCACCAGTCCAACCTGAGCCTGGTGGACGGCGACCCGGGGCCCGAGCCCTTCAGCAGTGAGATCGCGGTCGAGGCCTGGACCGAGCGGGGCGCCGACCCCGACGACCTCGTACTCGGCGTTCCCTTCTACAGCCGGGGATGGACCGGTGTGGAGCCCGGGCCCAACGGGGACGGGCTCTTCCAGGACGCCGAGGGCCCCGCTGCCGGGCCGTACGAGGACGGCATCGACGACTGGAAGAACGTCAAGGACCTCTCCGGCTACGAGCTGTACCGCGACAACGAGGCCGGTACCGCCTGGCTCTACGACGGGGAGACGTTCTGGACCTACGACGACGAGAAGTCCATGGAACAGAAGGTCGACTGGGCGCAGTCCAATGACCTGGGCGGGATCATGGCGTGGTCCCTGGACGGGGACGACGCGCAGGGCAGCCTGATGAACGCCATAGACCAGTCGCTCAACTAGGGGACCCGTACCCCGACCACGGGAACCCGGCCGGTCCCGGCGCGCGGCACGCTGACGGTACGCACCCAGCGTCCGGCGCCGGGACCGGCCGCTCTTGCGCCCACCCGCGCCCCCTCGGCCGGGAGAACCGCCGGCCGGCGCCCGCGCGGACCGACCGCGCCGGGGAGAGGCGGGGAGTTCCGAGGCGGGCCGCACCGCCGGCTCCGGCTCCTGCCATACTCGGGGTCGGAAACAGACAAGCCGGCTCCGCACAGCCGAGGGATGACATGGACGCTTCGGAACTCGTCAGCCGCCTACTGCGCCACGACCGCCGCGCGCTCGCGCGCGGGATATCCCTCGTGGAGAACGCCGCACCGGAGCTGCGCGCCATCATGTCCGGGCTCGCGCCGCACACGGGCAGCGCCCGCACCGTCGGACTCACCGGCCCGCCGGGTGTCGGCAAGTCCACGACCAGCAACGCACTGGTCACAGCGCTGCGTTCCCGGGGGGAGAGCGTCGCCGTGCTCGCGGTCGACCCCTCCTCCCCGTTCACCGGCGGGGCGTTGTTGGGAGACCGGGTCCGGATGCAGGAGCACTCCGGCGACAACGGGGTGTTCATCCGCTCGATGGCCAGCCGGGGCCACCTGGGTGGCCTGTCGTGGGCGACACCGCACGCGCTGCGCCTGCTGGACGCCGCCGGGTTCGATGTGCTGCTGGTGGAGACCGTGGGTGTGGGGCAGGCCGAGGTGGACATCGCCGCCCACGCCGACACCACTGTGGTGCTCTCCGCGCCGGGTATGGGCGACGCCGTGCAGGCGGCCAAGGCGGGGGTTCTGGAGATCGCCGACATCCTCGCGGTGAACAAGGCCGACCGGGACGGCGCGCGGGCCACGGTCCGGGAACTGCGCCAGATGGTCGCGCGGGGCGAGGGCGACGCCGACCGGTGGAAGCCCCCGGTCGTGAGCACCGTGGCGGAGAGCGGGGACGGTGTCGGGGAACTGCTGGGCCGGGTGGACGCGCACCAGGAGCACATGCGCGCCGCGGGGGAGCTCGAACGCCGCAGGCACCGGCGGGCGCGCGAGGAGATCGAGGCGATCGCCCTCGGCGCGCTGCGGCAGCGGCTGGCGGATGTCCGCAGCGGCGCGGGGCTGGACACACTCGCCGACGAGGTCACCAGCGGCTCCAGCGACCCCTACTCCGCCGCGGACACCCTCCTGGACGCGTTGGAACGCTGAGCGCCGGGCGGTGCCCGCCCGGCGCGGGCACGCTACCCGGAGACGCTGAACAGCAGGGCGTCTCCCTGGCCGCCGCCACCGCACAGGCCGGCCGCGCCGCGTCCTCCCCCGCGGCGGCGCAGCTCGTGGATCAGGTGCAGCGCGATCCGGGCACCGGAGGCGCCGATGGGGTGGCCCAGCGCGATGGCGCCGCCGTCCGCGTTGACGATGTCCTCCGAGACGCCCAGGTCCCGGGTGGACTGCAGCGCGACGCTGGCGAACGCCTCGTTGATCTCGATCAGGTCCAGGTCCCGGACGCTGCCGCCCGACTTCGCCAGCGCGTGGTTGATGGCGTTGGAGGGCTGCGACTGCAGCGAGTTGTCCGGACCTGCCACGTTGCCGTGCGCGCCGACCTCCGCGAGGATCTCGCATCCCAGTTCCTCGGCCTTGGCGCGGCTCATCACGACGAGGGCGCAGGCCCCGTCGGAGATCTGGGAGGAGGTGCCGGCGGTGATGGTGCCCTCGGGGGAGAACGCGGGACGGAGCCGGCCCAGCCCCTCGGCCGTGGTGTCCGGACGGATTCCCTCGTCCTCGGTGAAGAGGGTCGGTTCGCCCTTGCGCTGGGGGATGCTCACCGGGGTGATCTCGGCGTCGAAGCGCCCCTCCTTGCCGGCTTCGGCCGCGCGTTGGTGGGAGCGCGCCGCGTAGGCGTCCTGTTCGGCGCGTCCGATGCCGAGACGGGCGTTGTGCCGTTCGGTGGAGGCTCCCATCGAGTCGCCGTCGAACGCGTCGGTGAGACCGTCGTGGGCGGTGGTGTCGAGCACCTCGACCGAACCGTACTTGTAGCCCTGTCTCGCGTTGGGCAGCAGGTGCGGGGCGTTGGTCATCGACTCCATACCACCGGCGACGACCGTCTCGACCTCTCCCGCGGTGATCAGCTGGTCAGCGAGCGCGATCGCGTCCAGCCCGGACAGGCACACCTTGTTGATGGTGAGCGAGGGGACGGTCATCGGGACTCCCGCCGCCACCGCGGCCTGCCGCGAGGGGATCTGGCCCTGGCCCGCCTGGAGCACCTGGCCCATGAGGACGTAGTCGACGCGTTCGCCCCCCAGGCCGGCGCGCTCCAACGCGGCCCTGATCGCGACCGCTCCGAGGTCCGCCCCGGAGAATCCCGCGAGGGATCCCAACAGGCGGCCGGTCGGGGTACGCGCGCCACTGACGATGACGGATCCGGGCATAACGGGCCTCCCTGGTCTTCTGCACTCCGCTGGTCTGCCACCATACAGACGTACTCGCCCACCATCGGCCGGGAGGTCCCATGCTCACTCGCATCGACCATGTTGGTATCGCCTGTCACTCGCTGGACTCCACCATCGATTTCTACCGGCGCACCTACGGGTTCGAGGTGGCGCACGTGGAGGTCAACGAGGAGCAGGGAGTGCGCGAGGCGATGCTGCGCGTCAACGGGACCGACGACGGCGGCGCCAGCTACCTGCAGCTGTTGGAGCCGATCCGGGAGGACTCCCCGGTGGCGGCGTTCCTCGCGAGGAAGGGGGAGGGAGTGCACCACATCGCGTTCGGAACTCCCGACGTCGCCGCGGAGGCGGGCAGCGTCGCCGAGAACGGGGTGCGGGTACTGGACGCCGAGCCGCGCCGGGGAACCATGGGGTCCACGATCACGTTCCTCCACCCCAAGGACTGCGGGGGTGTCCTCACCGAGCTCGTGCAGGCGGCCGGAGACGACGAACAGGCCGGAGCTCCGGACGCCTGATCCGCCTATTCCCGGCCGCGGGCAAGCGTAATACAACCGTCACTTTCGGCATCCGCGCACGTCCAGGGCGTGAGAACTCCACACGTGAGCGGATGAATCCGACGAAACCCTCCTCGCACCGGGCTTCTGCTTGATAAGCTCAGCGAGCTGCCGGTATCTCCGGCAGCCCTGCCCCTCGCGCACTCAGACCCCTCGACGTCGGGTCACCGCGTTCCGCTGCCTCGTGTCCGTTCGGCCGGGACTCTGTATCAATGGAGCAACTTTCCCCTACGCCGGCCCGTGGCGGAGTACTCTCCCGCACAGGAGTTACCCGCAGGACCGGGGCAGACCGGGGTGGCCCTCCGCGTCGGTGCCGGGTCCGGCCGCGCCCTGATTCGACACGAACCACATCTGAAATGCAGCCGTCTCGTTACCCGTTCAGGATTCCGCCACATGTCGTCCGATATTGAAGCCCAGCTGACCAATTTCTTCGAGGAAGGCAACCAAGCTACCGAGTTCGATGTGGTGCTGCGCGGTTACGACCGGCACCAGGTCGCCAACTACATCGAACAGAAGCACACCGAGCTCCAGCAGGCGAAGGAGGAGGCCCAGCAGAGCAGGAACGAGCTCGCTGAGGTCAAACAGCAGCTGGAGGAACAGGAGCGCCCCACCTACTCCGGTCTGGGTGCCCGTATCGAACAGCTTCTGCGGCTAGCTGAGGAACAGGCGACCGAACTCGTCCAAGGCGCACGTGCCGAGGCCAACGACATCAAGTCGGCGGCCAAGGTGGAGGCGGCCGAGATGCGTGCGGCCGCCGAGAACGAGACCACCGAACTACGCACCACCGCGCAACGCGAAGCCGACGAGATGCGTGCGGCCGCCGAGAGTGAGGCGGAGGAGATCCGCACCACCGCACAGCGCGAAGCCGACGAGCTCACCTCGAGCACCGAACGTGAGGTGCAGAAGAAGCGCTCGGCTGTCGACCACGAGATCGCCGAGAAGCGCGCGTCCTTCGAGGGCGAGATCGCCAAGCTACGCACCACCACCGAACGCGAGTGCGCCCAGGCTCGTGCGTCGGCGAAGCGGGAACGCGACGAGACGTTGCAGACCGCCAAGCGCCAGGCGGACGAGATGCGTGCCCAGGCGCAGCGCATGCTCGAGGAGAGCGAAGCCAAGCGGGCCCAGGAGGAGTCCGACTTCGAGATCCAGCTCGCCGGGCGCCGGGAGGAGGCCGAACGGCAGGACGCCGAGCGTCTCGCCGCGGCCCAGGCGGCCACGCAGAAGCTCGTCTCCGAGGCCGAGGAGCGGGCAGGCACGGCCGAGCAGCGGGCCACGAAGGCCAGCAACCAGGCCGAGCAGACCCGGCGCGAAGCTGAGCAGCACGCCAAGCAGGTCGTCAACAACGCGAAGAAGAGCGCCGAGCAGATCACGAGCGAGGCCAAGGGCAAGGCCGAACACCTCGTCAACGACGCCAAGTCGGAGTCGGACCGGATCATGACGTCCGCCCAGCAGCAGGTGGACGAGCTGATCCGGCAGCGCGACAGCATCCAGTCGCACCTGCAGCAGCTCCGGCAGCTGCTGGGGGGCAGCGGGGACGCTCCGATGGGAGGCGGACAACCCGCCGCTCCCGCCGCCGAGGAGCCCGCCGCGATCGAGCCGACCGAGGAGAAGGCGTCCAGCGACGGCAAGGGCACCGAGGAGAAGGCGTCCCAGACCGCGGAGCCGGCAGCCGCGGCGTCCTCCACCTCCACGGGTTCCGGTTCGGGGTCCGGTAACGCCGCTGACGCCGACGACGAGGACTGGTGGCAGGAGTAGTCAACAACCCGCGGCTCCGCCGACGGGAGCCGCGGCACGCGTCGGGCCCGGTCGATCGACCGGGCCCGCGTCTATTGGTGGGACCGGGTCAGTACGCTCCGGCGCCGGTCAGCGACCGCACCTCCAGGGCGGCGTGTTTGTCCGCGTCCCGCTCCCGGGACAGCAGGGTCCCGACTATGGCGCAGAGGAACCCGAACGGGATGGAGACCAGACCGGGGTTCTCCAGGGGGAACCACGCGAAATCGACTCCCGCGGGCAACAGCGACAGACTCTCCCCTGTCTCCTCGTCCACCTTTCCCGAGACGACGGGGGAGAAGATCACCAGCCCCACCGCGGCGAGGAGACCACCGTAGATGCCGGCGACCGCTCCCGCGGTGTTGAACCGCTTCCAGAACAGGTTCAGCAACAGCGCCGGGAGATTCCCCGAGGCCGCGACGGCGAACGCCAGGCCGACCAGGAACGCGACGTTGAGCGTCTGCGCGAAGATCGCGAGCACGATCGCCACGGCGCCGATGCTCAACGCGGCGACCCTGGCCACCCGCACTTCCTCCTTCTCCGAGGATCTGCCGCGACGGACCACGTTCGCGTAGAAGTCGTGCGCGAGCGAGGAGGAGGACGCCAGGGTCAGCCCGGCGACGGTGGAGAGGATCGCCGCGAACGCCGCCGCCGCGATGAACGCCAGCAGCACCGCCCCGAGCGGGCCTCCGCCAATGCTCTCCCCCACGGAACGCGCGAGCTGCGGCGCCGCCGTGTTCCCCGCCTCGTTCTGGGCGAGGATGGCGTCGCGTCCGACGATGGCGGCCGCACCGAACCCCAGCACCAGGGTGAGGAGGTAGAACACCCCGATCAGACCGATCGCCCAGTTCACGGAGTTACGGGCGGACTTCGCGTCCGGGACCGTGTAGAAGCGGACGAGGATGTGCGGAAGCCCCGCTGTTCCCAGCACCAGGGCGATCCCGAGGCTGAGCAGGTCGAGTTTGCTCCACAGCGTCGCCCACGGGTCGCCCGGAACCTCGACACCGTAGTTCAGTCCGGGTTCCAGGAACTGCTGCCCGTGACCGCTGGCCTCGGCGGCGTCGCTCATCAGCGAACCGAAGTTGAAGCCATACAGGGCCAGGACCAGGACCGACAGCAACGCGGCCCCGGACATGAGCACGCCCGCCTTGATGATCTGCACCCAGGTGGTGCCCTTCATCCCCCCGAGCGTGACGTAGACGATCATGAGGACCCCGACGACGATGATGCCGCCGATCTTGGCCTGGTCCGCGCTCATCCCGAGGAACGTCTCACCGGAGCGTATTCCCAGCAGGAGGGCGATGAGAGCGCCGGCGCCGACCATCTGCGCCAGCAGGTAGAACACCGACACGGTGACGGTGGAGACGGCGGCGGCGGTGCGCACGGGGCGCTGCCGCATCCGGTAGGAGACCACGTCGGCCATGGTGAACCGGCCGGAGTTGCGCAGCAGCTCCGCTACCAGGAGCAGCGCCACCAACCAGGCGACGAGGAAGCCGATCGAGTAGAGGAAGCCGTCGTAGCCGAACAGGGAGATCATGCCGGCGATGCCGAGGAAGGACGCGGCCGACATGTAGTCGCTTCCGATCGCCATGCCGTTCTGCAGCCCGGAGAAACCGCGCCCTCCGGCGTAGAAGTCGGTGGCCGACCTCGTACGGCGGTTGGCCCAGACGGTGATCGCCAGGGTCGCCCCGACGAGCAGCAGGAACATGACCACCGTCGCGACGCGGCTGCCGGTGGAGACGGTCTCTGCGGCGAGGATCATTGGCCTGGCCCTTCCTTCCCAGCTCGGGTCGTGTCGTCCGGCCCCTCGGCGGACGGAGGGGTCTCCTCCTGGGGCGGGGAGGCGGTCCCCGTCTCGTTGACGAGTTCCGCGCGCAGCTCGTTCGCGAGCGGGTCGAGACGCCGGTTGGCGTAGCGCGAGTACAGGATGGCCACGCCGAAGGTGGTCACGAACTGCAGCAGTCCGAACACCAGCGCGACGTTGACGTTGCCGAACACCACCGTGGACATGACGTCGCGGGCGAACGCCGACATCAGCACGTAGAGGAGGTACCAGGAGAAGAAGGCGATGCTTACCGGAAAGACGAACGCCCGCAGCCGCCGCCTGAGCGTGACGAACCGGGGGTCGTCGTGCATGGCGACGGAGCGGGCCACGAGGTCGTTCTGGGTAGGGTCACCCTCCGGTGGTGACCCTGAGGATCCGTGCATGGCTGAGTCCCTCTCTGCTCTGAAACGTTCGCGGGAACGCTTCGCGTTGTGTCTTGCGCCACACCACAGCGAGACTAAGAGTGACACAGATCGCACACCAGTGTTTCCGGGTCACACATTGATCACCCCACCCGGCCGTGCCGGGTGGGGTGATGGTGTCGCGGATCGCGTTGGGCCAGGGCAGCGCCCGGGCGGTGTTTCGCGGAGGCCGACGGCCCGCGGTCCTACACGGTGTCGTTCTCGACGGGCCCGTCCCACTCTGTGGACAGGGGGTAGGCCTTGGGGGCGACGCGTCGAACCGTCTCGTTGAGGACGGTCCGCACGTAGGGTTCCCCCACCCACAGGTGTTTGGCGTTGTCCACCCCGATGACCTCGGCCTGCGGGATCCGGCCGAACCGCTCGCGGGCCTCGTCCGGGCGGAGGTAGTCGTCGAACTCGGGGACCAGGGCCACCACCGGCTTCTCGGAGTCGGCCCACGTGTCCATGTCGGAGGCACTCGCCCGGTGCAGGGGCGGCGACAGCAGGATCGCACCCTCGACCTGCGGGTCGCACCCCCACTTCAGCGCGAGCTCCGTACCGAACGACCACCCCAGCAGCCACGGGTGCGGCAGCCCCTCGAACTCGGTGAACTCCAGAGCGGCGGCGACGTCGTACTTCTCGTCCTCCCCCTCACCGAACTCGCCCTGGCTGGTGCCGTGCCGGGACGTGGTTCCGCGGGTGTTGAACCGCAGCACGGCGATGTCGGCCAGGGCCGGCAACCGGAAGGAAGCCTTGCGTAGGACGTGGCTGTCCATCATGCCGTCCGCTGTCGGCAGCGGGTGCAGGCAGACCAGTGTCGCCGTGGGAGTCGTCCCGGCGGGAAGCGCCAGTTCACCGACGAGTTCCAAACCGTCAGCGCTGCGCAGGGTCACGGGGCGGCGGTCGGCGGGCAGCACACTTCGGGCACGGATTTGCATGGGTCCTCACGGTTCTCGTCGCGGGAAGGGGAACGGCTGCTCACCGCCGCGGGAACCGCACGCCACGGTGCTCGCGCTTCTCCCAGCACGAGGAGTGCCAGTGCCTGCGGTCGTCGCTGGATCCCTCCGCGCGCCACGCCACGACGTGGGGCGTGGAGGGGCGGATGTCCTGGCCGCAGCCGGGGCAGCGGTACGTCTTCGTCGCGGCGGCGCCGCTGACGCGCCGCACCACCCAGTCGCCGTCGCTGCCGCTCTCCCGCTGCTGGTTCCCGACGACGCCGGGAAAGGGGGCACGTCTCTGGTCCTGGCGGGCCCCGCGGCGGCGGGGTGTGTTACGGCGCGGGCTCACCCCTCCAGGTTAGGGCATGCGGCACCGCCGCGCATGCTGCCGGCGGGCAGCGTGCCGGTCTCCGCGCGCGAAGACCGGCCGGGCGGAGGCCCGCTCAGGTGGAGCGCACTGTCTCGGTGCCGTCGTACAGCAGTTTCCCGAGCAGCGGTGCCGGCTGGTACGGCGCGAAGTGGGCGTTGGCCACGCCGCGGAGCACGTTGGCGACGGCGCTCGCGCCGCGCTCGTCCAGCAGCTCGACCGGACCCTTGGGGTAGCCGCACCCGAACCGCATCGCGGTGTCGACGTCGTCAGCCGTAGCGTAACCGTCGCCGACCATCCGCAGCGCGTCGTCGATGTGCGGCGCCAGCAGCATGTCGGCGAGGTCGAAACCGTGGTCGTTGTCCCGCACGCTGCGGGCCACCGGGCCCGTTGGCTGCTCCTCCGCCGGGTTCTTCCCCGTGGAGTAGTCGTAGAAGCCGCGCCCGGACTTACGCCCGAGCAGACCCGCGGAGACCATGCGGCGCAGCAGCGGGGAGGGAACGTAGCGGGGCTGGCGGAACTCCTCCCAGAGGACCTCCATCACCGCGAGGGACACGTCCAACCCCACCATGTCCAGCAGGGTCAGCGGCCCCATCGGGAACTCCGCCGCTTTCGTGATGGCGGTGTCGATCTCCTCCCGGGAGGCGATGCCGCGTTCGTACACCGAGGCGGCGTGGTTCAGGTACGGGACGAGGAGGGCGTTCGCCACGAAGCCGGCCCGGTCGGTCACGGTGACCGGGGTCTTCCCGATGCGCTTGGCCACCTCGGTGACGACCTCGAGCGTTCCCGGAGCGGTGTTGACCGTGCCGACGACCTCCGCCAGTTTCATCACGGGGGCGGGGTTGAAGAAGTGCAGCCCCACCACCTGTTCCTGGCGCCTGGTCAGCGCGGCGATCTCGGTGACCGACAGCGAGGAGGTGTTGGTGGCCAGGATGGTGCCGGGCGGGCAGATGGAGTCCAGGTCCGTGAAGACGTCCCGCTTGATGTCCATGCGCTCGGGCACGGCCTCAACGACGAAGTCGGCGTCTCCCAGGTCCTCCCGGGTGGAGGAGAACGCGATCCGCCCCATGATGGCGCCCTGTTCCTCCGCGGTGAGCTTGCCCTTGCTCACCGCCCGTTCCAGGGAGGTCTGCACGTGGTTTTGGCCCCGCTCCAGCGCGGAGGTGTCGATCTCCACGCCGGTGACGTGGAACCCGGCCCGGGCGAACACCTCCACGATCCCGGCGCCCATGGTTCCGAGCCCGACGACTCCGACTTTGTTGAATTCCTGCACCATCTCATCTCCTAGCGAGGGGCTTCGTGACGTGAGGATCCCGGCGGGTTCACGTTCCTGCGGCGTGCGTATGCGGATGTACCGGCACGGTTCCGGCTACCTCCGGATCCGGGCGAGGCTGTCGGGCTCGGGACCGGGAAGCGGGCGGTGGTGAACTCACGCGGCACAACGATAGGGAGTTACTCAGCCCAGCCTAAACGCTGCCACACACCTGATTACTGGAAGGTAAGTGGCCGGTGTCACCACCGCGGGAGGAGTTTCCCGCATATTCCGGCGCGTGCGCCATGCTCCGCGTCACAATGGCGCCATGTCGCTGCAACGTGTCGGCGCGTTCCTGCTCGCGCCCCAGTTCCCCGGTCAGGACCAGGCCTCGGTCCTGGAGTCGTCCGTGGCGGCAGCCGTGGCTGCCGAGGAGGCCGGATTCGACGACGTCTGGTTCGCCGAGCACCACTTCATGTCCTACGGCCTGTGCCCGTCAGCGACGACACTCGCGGGGTTCGTGCTGGGGCGCACCAGTCGCATCGGGGTGGGGACGGCGGTGAGCGTGCTCAGCACGCAGCACCCGGTCGCGCTGGCGGAACAGGCGAACCTCCTCGACCACGTGTCCCAGGGGCGTTTCCGGTTGGGTGTCGGCCGGGGAGGTCCGTGGGTGGACCTGGAGGTGTTCCAGACCGGTATCGAGCGCTACGAGCACGGTTTCGCGGAGTCGCTGGACGTGTTGCTGAGAGCGCTGGAGGGCGGGCCGCTGCGGGCGGACGGGCCCCGGTTCGGGTTCCGCGAGGTCGACATCGTCCCCGGACCACGCGGCGTTCCGGACGTCCGCGTCGCCGCCACCTCGGAACCGACACTGCGTCTCGCCGCCAGCCATGGTCTTCCCGTGCTGCTCGGTCTGCACCTGACGCCGGAGCAGCAGGCGGAGATGGCCGGCGTGTACGCGCGGGCCTCCGGGAACGCGGCGGCGCCCGGACACATGGTCGCGGCCCTGGCCCACGTGGAGGACACGCGCGAACGGGCACGGGACCGGATGCTGCGGGCGCTGCCGGAATGGCTCGGTCCGGGACTGGCCGGACACGTTCCCGTGGACGACCGCCCCCGCCCCCAGCGTGACCCGCACGACTACGCCCGGTTCCTCTGCGACACCCACGCCGTGGGCTCTCCCGCGGACTGCCGCCGTCAGCTCACCGAACAGGCCCGCACCACGGGCGCCGACGAGCTTCTCCTGCTCGTGGAGGGATCGGGTGATCCGGAAGCCGTCCGGGCCAACATCGCCCGGTTGGGTGCCGAGGTCCTCCCGGCCGTGCGGGAGGCGGCGGCCGGCGGCCGGCCGGAGGACCCGACCAGCCGCCGCGGGGAGGACGACGGACTCAGCAGTCGACGAGCTCCGGCGACTGGTTGAGGAGTTGGGAACGCGGCTGGACGAACTCCTGGTAGGCGGCGTCAGCACCGGGTTTGAACAGCGCCACCTTGTGGCAGTTCTGGAACGCCAGGCGCATGCCGAAGTGCTGTTCCACCGCGGAGCGCATCGCGTCGCTGGCGACGAGACGCAGCAGCTGGCCCCGTTCGGCCTCGCCCGGCGGCGGGACCTCGTTGGCCTCGTAGTCGGCATCACTGGTCTGGGAACGTTCCGCCAGACCGCTGACGACGCTCCAGGCGTACGGGAGGGACTCGCGAATGCAGGCGATGAACTCCGCATTCTCCACAGGCCCCTGCTGCGCCTTGTCGAGGAGCTCTGGGGAAACCGTCAGTGACATCAACAGTCCCTTCATTCGGTGACACGCGGCTACGGGGCGCGGTGCGGGCCCGGACGCCAGCCACCGCGAACGCTCCTCGCAGCCTGTCGTGACGCTAGACGCAACCACCGGCCACGTCACGGAACCCCAAGGTCACATTTGGCTACCCTCACGGCTACACGGTTCTCCGCCTCCCGCTGGTTGCGTCGTGCTCCCGACTGGGCCGCGGCGGGAGAGCACACCGCACAGCACCGGTAACGTGGGGGCTGTGCGTCTCGTTATCGCCCAGTGCAGCGTCGACTACGTCGGCCGGCTGACCGCCCATCTGCCCATGGCCCCCCGCCTCCTCCTGTTCAAGGCCGACGGTTCGGTGTCGGTGCATGCCGAGGAGCGCGCGTTCAAACCGCTGAACTGGATGAACCCTCCGTGCAGCGTGCACGAGAGCAGCGGGGAGGACGGCACCGACGTGTGGACCGTCACACACGACAAGTCCGGGGAGAAACTGGTCCTGCGCGTCCAGGACGTCTGGCACGACAGCTCGCACGAGCTGGGCGCCGACCCCGGGTTGCAGAAGGACGGAGTAGAAGCGCACCTGCAGGAACTCCTCGCGGAGCACATCGGCACCCTGGGCGAGGGGTACACGCTCATCCGCCGCGAGTACCCCACCGCTATCGGCCCGGTGGACATCCTGTGCCGGGACGGACACGGCAGCACCGTCGCTGTGGAGCTCAAACGCCGGGGCGACATCGACGGGGTCGAGCAGCTCACCCGCTACCTGGAGCTCCTCAACCGCGACCCGGCGCTGAAGCCGGTACGGGGGATCTTCGCCGCACAGGAGATCAAACCCCAGGCGCGGGTCCTGGCCACCGACCGCGGGATCGACTGCGTCACCCTGGACTACGAGGCGTTGCGCGGCATCGAACCCGACACCCCGCGGCTGTTCTGAGGGCCGTGGCCAGCGGCGCGGCGGTGGTGACCGCTCCCGTTGGAACCGGAGCCGCCCGCGGCGCGTCTGTCCCTGGCACGGTGGAGCGTCCGGGTGACGGGACCGTCAGGGTCGCGCTCCGGCCCGGGCCGCGCACCGTGCAGGGCCCGGCTGTCCCACAGAGGAGAGAAGCGATCGTGCAACAACTCCAGTCGCTGCCGCGCATACTCATGCGCCAGCGGATCCGCCCCATGGTGAACCAGTACGAATTCCGCGCCGCGGAGCCCGACGGCAGCGAGGGCGCGCTGCTGGCCTTCGCCCAACAGAAGCGGATGGCCTTCAAGGAGGAGGTCACCCTCTACACCGACGACAGCAAACAGCAGCCGGTGCTGGGGTTCAAAGCCCGCCAGGTCGTCGACCTGGGGGCGACCTACGACGTCTACGACGCGGCCGGAACACCGATCGGGATGTTCCGCAAGGACTTCAAACAGTCGCTGCTGCGCTCCACCTGGCACATGGAGCAGGCCGGGATGGGACCGGTCCAGGGGCAGGAACGCAACGCGGCGCTGGGACTGCTGCGCCGGTTCGTGGACGCCGCCCAGTTCATCCCGTACCACTTCGACTTCGTCGCGGACCAGACGCCCGTCTTCAGCATCGACAAACGCTGGGGCGTGCGGGACCGGTACACCATCGACATCCCCGATCCCCGGGCCGACCGCCGGATGGTCATCGCGATGACCGTCGCGGTGGACGCGTTGCAGGGACGTTAGCTCCCCTGGGTCAGGGGCGGGGCGGGTGCCCGGCGGTGCGCAGCGCGAGCCACAGTTCGGCACGGTAGTCGGGGTCGTCCAGGTCACCGGGGAGCAGCTCCCGAACCCGCGCGATCCGGTAACGCAGCGTGTGCCGGTGCACCCCCAGGGACTCCGCGGCCGTGTCCCAGCGGCCCGCGGCGGCCAGATAGGCCCGCAGCGACCGGACCAGGGTCTCCGCCAGGCGGTGGTCCTCCAGCGGCGCGAGCAGTTCCCGGGAGACACGGGTGCCGGCCGCCGTGTCGACCATCCCGAGGAAACCACCGGGGAGTTCGGCGGCACGCATCAGATCACGACCGGTGTTACGGGCCTCGGCCAGGGCCCGCTCCGCTCTGGAGCGGGCCACGGGGAGGTCACCGTAGGTGCCCGGCTCCGCGGCACCCACCGGACCGCCGACGGCGCGGACGAGCGCTCCCGCCGGGTCGTCGGCGGCGCTGCCGAGCACGAGGATCCGCCCCTCCTCCTCGCTGTGCAGGCAGTTCTCCAGCTCGCGTGCCATGGGTGGCCCCTCCCCCGTGTCCGCCTCGGCCACGGCGAGCGTCACCGGCTCGCCCGGCAGGGTCTCGCGCAGTCGCGCGGCGCCGGAGTGGCCCAGATCGACCGCGCCGTTGAGGAGCGCCGACAGGAGCCCCTCCTGCCGCTGCCGGTCGTGTCCGGGCCCGGCCGCCCGGTCCAGTTCCAGGCTGAGGAGGGACACGGCGGCGTTGACGAGGGTCCGCCCCTCGGGGCCGAGCCGGTGCGCCGCGCCCACGGCGAGGACCCCCTGCAACCGTCCGCCCTCGCCCAGGGGTTGCAGGGCCACCGTCTCCCCGCCCACGGCGGCGGAGGCGCTGGCCCGTTGCCGCGAGGCGCGGAGTTTGCGCACGTCGGGTTCGACGATCCCGGCGTGGCGGGCGGCGTCGGCCGGCGCGGCGTGCCGCAGCAGACCGTCCGCGCCCAGCAGCAGGGCCCAGGTTCCGAGTTCCCCGGCGAGGCGGTCGACGACGGACTCGGCCCCGCGCAGCGCCGCGCGTGTGAGGTGCCGCTGCGCCGAGAAGGCCCAGGACAGCCCCTCGTACTCCTCCTTGGCGAGCAGGCGGGACACTTCCTTGCCGACCGCGATGAAGGGGGTCCGCTGCGGGACCTCCACCAGAGGGAGCCCGCACTGGTGGGCGGCCTCCACGAGGGAGGGCGGCACCTCGTCGTGCGCGACGCCGCTGCCGAACCCGAGCCCGGAGATGTCGTTGCCCGCGAGGCGCCGTACGTACTCCCGCGCTGTCTGGCGGGTCTCGTGCCAGCGCACTCCGGTGGTCAGCAGCAGTTCGCCCCCCGCGAGGTAGGGGGTCGGGTCGGTGAGTTCGCTGACGGCGACCCAGCGCACCGGCCGGTCGAGATGCTCCTCCCCGGTACGCAACCGGAGTTTGAGCCGTGGGATGCGCAGGACGGACCCGAGCGTGGGCGGCATACCGCACCCGCCAATCACCAGAATGTCCAACAGATACCCCTGATTTTAGCCACAATGGCGATGGCCCGCGTTGTTTCCCCTCGTAGGATCGGACACGATCACTGGTTAGGGAGGACTTCCAATGGCTAGCACCGATGTGGCGCAGTCCCGCAGGGTCGTCACTGAGATCCCCGGGCCGAAGTCGCGGGCGCTGCAGGAGCGCAAGGCGGCCGCCACGGCTCCCGGCGTGGGCAGTGTCCTGCCGGTCTACGTGGACCGGGCGGGCGGCGGGATCGTCGAGGACGTGGACGGCAACGCGCTGATCGACTTCGGGTCGGGCATCGCCGTCACCTCCGTGGGCAACGCCGCCCCGCAGGTCGTCGAACGCGCCAGCGAACAGCTCGCCAGGTTCACCCACACCTGCTTCATGGTGAACCCCTACGAGTCCTACGTTCAGGTGTGCGAGGAGCTCAACCGGCTCACGCCGGGCCGGCACGAGAAGCGCTCGCTGCTGCTGAACTCCGGAGCGGAGGCGGTGGAGAACGCCGTCAAGATCGCGCGCAACGCCACCGGCCGACCGGCGGTCGTGGTGTTCGACCACGCCTACCACGGCCGCACCAACCTCACGATGGCGCTCACCGCCAAGAACATGCCCTACAAGGAGGGGTTCGGTCCGCTGGCGGGCGACGTGTACCGGATGCCGATGGCCTACCCGTTCCGCTGGCCCGGTGACTCCCGGGAGTGCGGTCCGGAAGCCGCCCGGCAGTGCATCGACCAGATCACCACCCAGATCGGTGCGCAGAACGTGGCCGCGGTGCTGATCGAGCCGATCCAGGGCGAGGGCGGCTTCATCGAGCCCGCGGAGGGTTTCCTTCCCCAGTTGGCGGACTTCTGCCGCGACAACGGCATCGCGTTCGTCGCCGACGAGGTGCAGACCGGGTTCGCGCGCACCGGCCACATGTTCGCCTGTGAGCACGAGGGGGTCGTTCCCGACCTGATCACCACCGCCAAGGGCATCGCGGGCGGTCTTCCGCTGGGAGCGGTGACAGGCCGCGCGGACCTGATGGACGCGGTGCACGCCGGCGGACTCGGTGGCACCTACGGCGGCAACCCGGCCGCCTGCGCCGCCGCGCTGGCGACGATGGAGGCCATCGAGTCCCAGGGGCTGGTGGAGCGCGCCGGCCGGATCGGGGAGACGGTACTGGCGCGGCTACGGGCACTCGCCGACAGGCACGGGATCATCGGCGACGTGCGGGGCCGGGGTGCGATGGTCGCGCTCGAGCTGGTCAACGGCCCCGCGGACAGCACCCCCAACCAGGACGCGGTGAAGCGCGTCCTGCGGTACTGCCACGAGCGGGGCTTGGTCCTGCTCACCGCCGGAACCTACGGGAACGTCATACGACTACTCCCGCCGCTGGTCATCGGGGACGACCTGCTCGACGAGGGGTTGTCCATCCTGGAGGAGGCCTTCGAACAGCTCTGACGCTGCGCGAGGGCGGACGCGCGGCCCGCACCCGGCCCCGGGTGCGGGCCGCGCGCGTATGCACGACCATGGGAGGAAACGGACTCCGAGGAGGAACCATGGTGCATGTCGCGGTCGGCCAGTTCGCGCCGGGTGAGGACAAGGAGGGCAACCTGGCCACCGTACGGGCGCTGGTCGCCGACGCCGCCGCCCAGGGAGCGGAGGTGGTGCTCCTGCCCGAGTACACGATGTTCACCGCTCCGCGGGTCGACAGCCGTTTCGTCGCGGCCGCCGAACCGTTGGACGGGGCGTTCGTGTCCGGTCTGGGGAGGATCGCGACCGAGTACGGAGTGCACCTCGTCGCCGGCGTGAACGAGGCTCTTCCGGGGGAGGAGCGTTTCGTCAACACCCTGGTGGCCCTGGCGCCGAGCGGGGAGACGACAGCGTGGTACCGGAAGCTGCACCTGTACGACGCGTTCGGGGTTACCGAGTCCACCGTGGTAGCGGCGGGTGAGATCGAGGAACCGCGGACGTTCTCGCGCTCGGGTGTCACGTTCGGCCTGCAGACGTGCTACGACCTGAGGTTTCCCGAGGTCACCCGCAGGATCGCCGACGCGGGCGCCGATGTGCTGCTGCTGGGTGCCCAGTGGGTTCCCGGTCCGCTGAAGGAGGACCACTGGACCACGCTGACCCGGGCGCGGGCCATCGAGAACACGATCTACGTGGCCGCCGCGGGGCAGAACGCTCCCACGGGAGCGGGCAACAGTATGGTCGTGGACCCGATGGGGACCGTGACGGCGGCGTTGGGCGAGCAGACGGGGGTAGCGCTCGCCCGGATATCGGCCGACCGGCTGCGCGAGGTTCGGGAGAGGAATCCGGCCCTGCGGCTGCGCAGGTTCGGGGTCACCGCCAGCGAGTAGTCCGACGATACGACCCGTTACGTACCGTGTTCCACCTCACACGTGTTCCCTGCTCATGAGACGGATTTTACCGGGAGTATTGCCGCGCTATAGATACACAGAGTTATATTTATTATGCTCACAGTGACAGGAACCGGTCGGCCCGTTCCGGCGGCGGACCGTATCCGATTCACACAAGGGTCATGATCTGAACAACCGCCAGACTGTCCTCAACCACGGGGGGAGCACGGACGTTGAGCGGTCTGAGCACGATGTGCCACCCCGGCACAACAGAGGCCGAGACAACCGACACCTACATCTTCGATCCCGCGGAACTCAGTGCGAAGCAGAGTATGGGAGGTGCCTGCGCGATGTGCCATGTGCGGTGGCCGCGGCCACGCGTTCCGGTGGGCGCCCTTCCCGACGGAAGCAGGGTATACGGGTGCGCGGAGTGCGCCGGTGCCGTCACCGCCCACACGGCTCGGGCACCGCACCGCGGGGCGCCGCCGTCCCGTTGACGGGGCGGCCGAGCCGAGCGCCGACCGCCGCACGCTGATGCGAGCGCTCCGGGCCCAGGGGGAGACGGACCCGGAGCGCCGCACCCGGTGCGCTCGCTTCCATGGGGGGAGGAGGGGAAAGAGCGCACCTCCGGGAAAGGTCGCAGGTATCCCGGCACTCCGCAGCCTTGCGGAACCGGCCGCGACCCACAATACTCCTTGTGGCCGCGCCGTACCGGGCTTATGCAAAGTCCGGTCGAAAACTCGGCTCCCGACGGTGCACGGCACGGCCGAACCGTGCCGGATCCGGGGGCCGGACCGGTGCCACGGACCGGACGGTACCGCGCGCACGCACTGTCAGAAACCCAGGTTCACCCCGCTGCGTTCCGGGTTCGGTTCGGGCCAGCGCGCCGTCACCGCCTTCGTACGAGTGTAGAAGTGCACCCCCTCGGTGCCGTGCGCGTGGGAGTCCCCGAACATCGACTGTTTCCAGCCACCGAACGAGTAGTAGGCCATCGGCACCGGGATGGGGACGTTGATACCGACCATTCCCACCTCCACCTCGTTCTGGAACCGGCGTGCCGCACCGCCGTCATTGGTGAACACCGCGGTGCCGTTCCCGTAGGGGTTGTCGTTCACCAGCCGCAGCGCCTCGTCGTAGTCCGACACGCGCAGCATGCTCAGCACCGGCCCGAAGATCTCGTCGGTGTAGCAGCTCATGTCGGTGGTGACGTTGTCCAGCAGGGAGGGGCCCAGCCAGAACCCGTCCGAACCGCCGCCGTGCACCGGGTGGACCCGGCCATCGATGGCCAGGGTGGCGCCCTCCCGCACACCGGACTCCAGGTAGGAGGCGACGCTGTCGCGGTGCGCGCGGCTGATGAGCGGGCCCATCTCGCTGCGTTCGTCGTCGCCCGGTCCGACACGCAGTTTCGCCACCCGCGCCCGGATCCTTTCCAGCAGGTCGTCTGCTATGGGTCCCACCGCCACCAGCGCCGAGATCGCCATGCAGCGCTCCCCCGCCGAGCCGAACCCGGCGGACACGGCGGCGTCCGCCGCCACGTCCAGGTCGGCGTCGGGCAGCACCACCATGTGGTTCTTGGCTCCGCCCAGTGCCTGCACGCGTTTCCCGTTGGCCGCGGCGGTCTCGTAGATGTAGCGGGCGATGGGTGTGGAGCCGACGAAGCTCACGGCCTTGACGTCGTCGTGCTCCAGGATGCCGTCCACAGCGGCCTTGTCCCCGTGGACCACGTTGAACACCCCGTCGGGGAGCCCCGCCTGTGTCCACAGTTCGGCCAGACGCACCGCCGTCGAGGGGTCCTTCTCACTGGGTTTGAGGACGAACGTGTTCCCGCAGGCGATCGCCACCGGGAACATCCACATCGGCACCATCGCCGGGAAGTTGAACGGGGAGACCGCCGCCACGACGCCGAGGGGCTGCAGGATGGAGTACGCGTCCACCCTGGTGGAGACGTTCTCCGAGTAGCCTCCCTTCAGCAGGTGCGGGATGCCGCACGCGAACTCGACGACCTCCAGCCCGCGGGATACCTCCCCCAGCGCGTCCGAGAAGACCTTGCCGTGTTCGGCGCTGATGATCCGCGCCAGCTCCTCGCGGTGCTCGTGCAGGAGCTCCCGGAACCGGAACAGGACAGCGGTACGCTTGGACAGCGGAGTGTCCCGCCAGGCGGGGAAGGCGGCGCGCGCGGCCGCGACGGCCGCGTCCACCTCCGACTCCGTGGCGAAGTCCACCGTCCTGGCGACCTCACCGGTCGCGGGGTCGTGGACGTCGCCGCGCCGCTGTGCCTGCCCGGTGAACGGCGCGCCGGATATCCAGTGTGTGACGTTCTTGTCCATGAGAGATGTCCCTTCCTGGGGCGGCGCCCCGCGGCTCGGTGCCGGGGCGCCGGTAGGGGTTCGGCGGCGGGGAGGGGCGCGCCCGCTCAGGTTCCGGTGCCGGCGTCCACGGCGCGGAGCGCGTCGGTCAGGATCTCCGCCCCCTCACGGGCCTCCTCCTCGGTGAGGGTCATCGGCGGGGCCATACGCAGCACGTTGTCGTTCAGCCCGCCCTTGCCGACGAGCAGACCGCGGCGGCGCGTCTCCTCCAGCACCGCGGTGGCCAGCGCGGGCGAGGGGGCTCCGGTCGCCGGGTCCGCCATCGCCACGGCGAACATCAGCCCGGTGCCGCGCACCGCCGAGACCGTGTCCAGTTCGGTGAGGGGGTTCAGCCGCTCCAGCACGATCGCGCCGAGCCGTGCCGCGTTGGCCTGCAGGTCGTGGTCGAGGATGTAGTCCAGGGTGGCGTTGGCCGCCGCCATGGAGACCGGGTTACCGCCGAAGGTGGACAGCCCCTTCGCGGGAAGCCCGTCCATCAGGTCGCCGCGCGCGACGACACCGCCCACCGTGAACCCGTTGCCCAGGCCCTTGGCGAAGGTGAGGGCGTCCGGCGTGGTGTCCCCGATCCCCCAGAAACTGTTCCCGGTACGTCCCCAACCGGTCTGCACCTCGTCGGAGATCAGGGGGATGCCCTGCTCGTCCAGGACCTCCTTGTAGGCCGCGAGCAGACCCGCGGGAGGCATGGCGAACCCCCCGACCCCCTGCACGGGTTCGGCGATCATGCACGCGACGTCGGACGCGGTGGCGGTGGCGAGCACGTCGCGCAGGTCGGCCACGCAGGCGTCGATGTACTCCTTGTCGGACATGGCGCGGAACGCGGGAGCGTCCCGGTCGGTCCCGTGGAGGTAGTGCACGTTGAGAGGGGACAGTGACGAGTTCTTCCACCCCCGGTTCCCGGTGATCGCCACGGTCCCGTAGGAACGGCCGTGGTAGCTGTTGCGCAGCGCCAGTACCTGGTCCGTCCCGCGGGCCGCCGTGGCCAGGAGCAGTGCCGTCTCGTTGGCCTCGGTCCCGGAGTTGGTGAAGAAGACCTTGGCGTCGGGGATTCCGGACAGGCGGGCGATCTTCTCGGCCAGTTCCACCTGGCCGCGCAGCAGGTACATGGTGGAGGTGTGCACGATGCCGCTGGAGAGTTGGCGTTCCACGGCCTCGCGCACCTCGGCCACGTCGTAGCCGAGGATGTTGGTGACGATCCCGCCGAAGAAGTCCAGGTAGGTGTTCCCGTCGGCGTCGGTGAGACGGCGCCCCTCACCGCTCGACAGTTCGAGCGGGCTCTCGTAGTAGAGGGACAGCCAGGAGGGCATGACAGCGCGGTGGCGTGCGAGAAGTTCCGACATGACCTCAGTCTCACGTGTGGTGTCCCACACCGCCAACAGGCATGGTGTCGGTTTTGGCGACCGAGGTTTAACACAGTGTCGCGGCGGGTTGCCACTGGTACGACCCGCCGGTGGACAGGGACAGGGGCGACCCCGGCGGGTTGACCGGGGAGAGCAGCGTGTCAATCGTTTTCGGACTTTTCCGACACACTGTTCTAGACTCGCACGTGTGCTACCCACACTCGCCGACGTTCTCGAACTACCGGTCGTCCAACGCGCCCGCCCGCGGGTGGTGGTGGGCAGCTCCCACCTGGACGTCGCGGTGCGCTGGGTCCACGTCGCCGAAGTCACCGACCTGGCCCACCTGCTGCGGGGCGGTGAGCTCGTACTGACCACGGGCATCGCGATGCCCGACGACCGGGAGGCGCTGCGGCGCTACGTCGACGACCTCTCCGGCGTCGGGGTCAGCGGCATCGCGGTGGAGATGGGACGCAAGTACCACTCCGGCCTGCCCCACGCGCTGCTGGACGCCGCGGGGGACGCCGGGATCCCGGTGGTGGCGCTGGAACGCGAGGCCCGGTTCGTGGAGATCACCGAGGCCGTGCACGGCCGGGTCGTCAACGAGCAGCTCGAGGAGGTCCGGGAGTCGGAGCGGCTGCACGAGGTGTTCACCCGCCTGTCGATGGAGGGAGCACCGCCGGAACAGGTGCTCCGGGAGGTCGCCCGGCTCTCCGGCCGTCCCGTCGTACTGGAGAACCTGGCCCACCAGGTGCTGGCGTGCGACCTGAACGGCGAGGACCCCGGCGTGCTCCTGGCCGCCTGGGAGAGCCGTTCCCGTGCGGTGCGAAGCGACGCCAGAACCGTGCACGACCCCGCCTCGGGCTGGGTGGTGACCACGGTCGGCGCCCGCGGCCAGGACTGGGGGCGTCTCATCCTGATCTGCGGCACCTCCCCCACCTCCCGGCACACCATGATGGTGGAGCGCGCGGCCACCACGCTGGCGCTGGTGCGGCTGCTGGAACGCCACCAGGAGAGCCTGGAGCGCCAGACGCACCGGACGATCATCACCGGCATCATCGACCGCGCCTACTCCGACCCGGAGGAGGCGCTGGTACGCGCCCGCGCCGTGGGGGTCTCGCTCTCCGGGCACGGCCTCGTCGGCCTGGTGCTGCGGCTGCGGGACAGCAGAGCGGGGTTGGCGGCCCAGGCGGAGCTGGCCGACACCGCGGAGGAGGCGGCCCGCGCGTGCCGGGAGCTGCGGGTTCCCGCCCTGGTCGGTTCCCTGGACGAGGTGCGCGTGGGTATCCTGCTCGCCCTTCCCGACGACAGCGACGAGGACGCCTACCTGCGGCGCCTCGCCGAACGGCTGCGGGAACGGGTGACCACCTCGGCCGTGCTCGCCGCCGGATCGCGCACCGACGACATCCGCGAGGTCCGCCGCTCCTTCCTGGAGGCGCGCCAGGTCGGCGACGTGGCGCTGCGCCAGAGCGGAGACCAGCTCTTCTACCGGCTACCCGACGTGCACCTGCGCGGACTGCTGCACCTCTTCTCCGACGACGAGCGGCTGCAAACCTATGTCGAACGCGAGCTGGGGCCGTTGCTGGCCTACGACGACCGGCACGGCAGCGACCTCACCGAGATGCTGCGCTGCTACCTCTCCTCCGGCAGGAACAAGGCGCTGGCCGCCACCACCGCCCACATCTCGCGTCCGGCGTTCTACGAACGGTTGCGGCGGATCTCGCACGTGCTCGGCGTCGACCTGGACTCGGTGGAGACCTGCCTCTCGCTGCACGTGGCCCTGCTGTCCCTGGATTCGGTCCGCGATCACCGGGCGTACTGAACGCGGGGGCTACCATAAAGTACTTTTGGTTCCGTCGTGTGTGGGACACGACACGAGCGACCCGAGAACGCGCTGTTACCCGCGCAGCCCGTGACCATCCCGGAGGACCATGTGACAGAACAGGACGACAGCGCTCCGGCCGTACGGCGGAACCCCTCCTCCAACGTCGCCCTCGACGAGACCGCCAAGCGCATCATCGAGCAGCTGCAGCAGGACGGGCGCCGCTCCTATGCCGCCATGGGCAAGGCCGTGGGGCTGTCCGAGGCCGCCGTGCGCCAACGCGTCCAACGGCTGCTGGAGGCGGGCGTGGTCCAGGTGGTCGGTGTCACCGACCCGATGATGCTGGGGTTCAGCAGGCAGGCCATGATCGGCATCCGGTGCAGCGGCGAACTCGACAAGGTCGCCGACGAGATCGCCGACCTGCCCGGTGTCGAGTACCTGGTGATCACGGCCGGCTCGTTCGACCTGCTGGCTGAGGTGGTCGCCGCCGACGACGACCAGCTTCTGGAGATCCTGGGCCGCCTCCGGTCGGTCGAGAGCGTCACCGAGACCGAGAGTTTCCTGTACCTGAAGCTGCGGAAGCAGACCTACGCGTGGGGGACCCACTGAGGTCGCGCCGGTCGCCGGCCGGGACCGCCCGAAGGCGTCTCGCACGGGCCGGCACCGGTCGGCCGTACCGCCGGGCGGCCCACCGCCGCCCCGGGCGCGGCTCCGCCCCTCGGGCTCACTCCCTCTCGCTGGCGGCGAGCTGGCCGCACGCGCCGTCGATCTCCTGGCCCCGGGTGTCGCGGATCGTCACCGGGACGCCGTGGGACTGCAGCCTGCGCACGAACTCGCGCTCGTCCTCCGGGCGGGAGGCGGTCCACTTCGACCCCGGCGTGGGGTTGAGCGGGATCAGGTTGACGTGGGCAAGGTGGCCGGCGAGCATCTCGCCGAGGAGGTCGGCGCGCCACGCCTGGTCGTTGATGTCGCGGATGAGGGCGTACTCGATGGAGACGCGGCGGCCGGTCGTGTCAGCGTAGCGCCAGGCCGCGTCCAGCGCCTCGGCGACCTTCCACCGGTTGTTGACGGGCACGAGCTCGTCCCGCAGCTCGTCGTCGGGAGCGTGCAGCGAGATCGCCAACCGCACCTGCATGCGTTCCGCGATCATCTTCTCGATCGCCGGAACCAGACCCACGGTCGAGACGGTGACCCCCCGCTGCGAGATGCCCATACCGCCGGGGACAGGGTCGGTCATGCGCCGGATGGAGTCGAGGACGCGCCGGTAGTTGGCCAGCGGCTCGCCCATCCCCATGAAGACGATGTTGCTGATCCGCCCCGGACCGCCGGAGACCTCCCCCCGCTCCAGGTCCCGCGCGACGGAGACGACCTGGTCCACGATCTCCCCGGTGGAGAGGTTGCGCGTGAGACCGTTCTGTCCGGTGGCGCAGAACGGGCAGTTCATCCCGCAGCCCGCCTGCGACGAGACGCACAGGGTGGCGCGGTCGGGGTAGCGCATCAGCACCGACTCGAACATGACCCCGTCGAAGGCGCGCCACAGCGTCTTGCGGGTCATCCCCTCGTCACACGTGACATGACGCACCGGCGTGAGCAGCTCCGGGAGCAGCTCCGCGCCGAGCCGTTCCCGGGAGCCCTCCGGCAGGTCGGTCATCGCCGACGTGTCGGACTCCAGGTGTCCGAAGTAGTGCTGGGCCAGCTGCTTGGCACGGAAGGGTTTCTCCCCCAGCTCCGTCACCGCCGCGCGGCGGTCGTCGGGACTGAGGTCGGCGAGGTGCCGGGGCGGCTGGGCCCGGCGCGGGGCGGCGAAAGTGAGCTCGGCAGGCATGTGGTTCCAACACGGACGGATGACCGCGGACGCGGAGACGATGTCCGCGATACACGGTACTTTGGGTACATAGTCGGCCTTGTCCCGGCCGGGACAGGTTCCGCAGGGAAAAGGCCACTGCCGTTCATCCTATGCGGCGCGTGGGTACCACCGTACGGAACAGCAGAACAGCCGAACAGCCGGGGAGGGACAGTGGCAGCGGCGAGCATCCTCCTCGACGAGTCCAGCCCCTACCGCAGCCGCCGCGTGATCGTCGAACGCGGCCCCGGCGCCACCGCAGCCTACCTCCTCAACGCCCAGGGAAGGATCCGGGTCCCGGTGTGGCTCGCCAACCACGAGCCCGCGCCCGCCACGGGCGACCCCGCGAGCCTGTACCAGGGAGAGGCCCCCCTCATGCCCGCCGCCCACACCAAACATCCCCAGGGCCGCCCGCCGGTGGAGGCCGCGCGGGTACGCGCCGTGTGGTTCGAGGAAGGCGACGGGGTTGCGCTGCTCGAGGACGGGGAGCTCCTGGCCGTCATCCCCGGCTGGGCGGAAGCCGACCGGGGGCTGCCCGGTTACGCGCGCGACGCCGTCGGCCACACCCCCTACGCCTGGGCGCTGGACACCGCCCCCGAACAGCTGCGTTCCCGGGTGTTCCACGCGCGGTCGTACTGGCACTGGCGGTCGACCCCCGACGCGTGGCGCAGCGTGCAACGCGCGGTGTTCAACCACCTCAACCGGACCGTGGGCCCGTCGGGCCACTACTGGGACATCTCGGACGGCTATCCGCCGCTGTTACGCGTCTCGGAACGCCCGCCCACGGAACGGCGCCCCTACACGGTGCTGAGCACGGTGGGAATGTGCGGCCAGCGGATGCCCACCGTGGAGCGGTACCTCGCCGACCCCTCCCCCTACGCGCGGGTCGAGCTCGCGCTGGCCACCACCGGCGAACCGCACCTGGCCGCCCGGATCTTCCGCTGGATCGGCACCTTCCCGTGGCGCGCCGTGACCTGGTTCGGTCCCGGGCACAGTGTGAAATGGCTGGACAATCCGGAAGACGCCGCGCTGCGGGGCGAGTACAGCGCGGTCCTCCTCGTGGCCGACCCCACCCCGCTCGGTGGGGAGCAGTACCCGCCGCCGGCCACCTTCGGGCTCACGTTCCACGGCGACCCGGTCACCTGGCTGTGGATCGTCCCGCTCACCCGATCGCAGCGCCTCTTCGCCAAGGAGAACGACGCCGCCACGGTGCTCGACAAGCTCGCCGCGGAAGGCCGAAGCTGGGTCCTGCCGTGACCGCCGCTGTGGGACCGGGGACTCTGTTCCGCCGCACTGCTTCCCGCTACAGTCCTTCCTGAGCGTTCCCCGATCCCCTCCCCCGCCGAGGTCAGCCGTGTTCGACTCCCCCGCCGCCCTGCTCAACCTGCTGCTCGTCCTGCTCACCGTCGGAAGCCTGTTCCTGCTCGCCCAGTCCGTCTACCCGCGGCTGACCTGGCTGTTGCAACGGTGGCGCTACCGCAACCCGGAACAGGTCGAGCCCAGCAGGATCGAGTTCGAGCTGCGCCGGGTCAAGGCCATCGTGCTGCTGATCATCATCGGCGGCGCCACCGTGAAACTCTTCCTGGAACGGGAGAACCTGCTCTCCCTGTTCGAGCCGCTGACCCGCTGAGTGGCTGGTGGACGCGCCACCCGGCGCGGTGGCGCCAGCGGGGAACGCGCCGCCCCCTGGCAGCGCTCGGCCGCCTCCGGGAGAGCGTGCCGGTCACGCCCAACCGGCCACGAGCGGGTAGCCCTCCATGGAGGCGTCCCGGGGAGCGTCGAAACGCTTCTCGCCCGAGCCGCCTCCCGGGTCGTCGACGTCGACCGCGTACCACGCGGCGTCGTCCTGGACCAGCAGCAGGTCGCGTTCCGGCGAGGGCGCGTACTGGCGCACCCTCCCCTCTTCCGGGGTGAACACGGTGGTTTCCTCGAACGAGTCCGCGGAACCGTCCACCGTCACGGCGCGCGCCCCGCCACCGGAACCGGAAGACTGACCACCGGATTCCGCACGGGGAGCGAGGATGACCGTGTTCTCGCCCCACACCGGAGCGACGCGCAACCGCCGCAGCTCGTCCTGCCCGCTGCTGAGGGTGGCGCCCAGCACGGTGTCGCCCCGTTGGCGGTAACGCAGTGTTCCCGAGGTGCCGTTCACCGTCTGCTCGTCCCGGGAGGTGGAAAGCTGCTCGTCCGGTCCCACGCCCCACCCGTCGGGTCGGCCCGCGTCGTTCAGCGGCAGTTCCCCTTCCTCCTGGGGCTGCCCGTCGGCGTCCTCCAGCTCTACCGACATCGCGGTGGCGGTCCGGCCGGCCTGGTTCCCACCCGGTAGGTCCGGTCCGGAGGACTGCTGGGTGGCCTGGGCGGCGAACCACAACCGGTCCCCGTGGATGCGGGGGGCGCTCCATTCCTCGCCCTGCGGGGGGTCGAGCTCGGCGGTCGTCTCGTAGGCGGAACCGTCCTCAGTGAGGGCGGCGACCCGCACCGCGGGTGTGTCGGGAGTGGAGTACGCGAAGTACGACCAGTCCGCCGAGAACTGGCGGTGTACCGGAAGCCGCGGAGCCATGGGGTCGACCGCGCCGTCCGGCAGGTCGACGGCGGTTCGCTCCTCCCCGGTGTCCGGGTCGTGGAAGACGAGCCGCTGCTCCTCCCGCGGGTCCCCGCCCGCGTAGCCACGGTGCAGCAGCACCAGCCCGGAGGGGCCAGCGCCCTCCTCTCCCGGACCATCGTCTGCTCCACCGGCGCCGCCCGTGTCACACGCGGACACCAGCCCGAAGGCCAGTACCGCGGCGACACCCAACGCCCGGCTTCCGGATCCCATAGCCCGACCTTTCTCTACTGACGGGAGTCTCCCGGTCCGCTTCGGCACCATCCTGGTGAGCCTCACTCAGGAGGATCGCTCCAGGCGGCTTGCAGCTGTTCCGGCGGGTGGCCGCGCCGTGCAAGCAGCGCGCGGCCCTGGGGCAGCTGACGCGAGGCCACGCCGTTGGCGATCCGGCCCTCGCTGCGGTCCCCGGAGAACAGTACGGCTGGGGTCCCCATGTCGTTCAGGCTCTGCAGCACCGGTTCGAACATCGCCCGGGAGGTCCCGCCGGTGCGGCGGGCCGCGATCAGGTGCAGCCCCAGGTCGCTCCCCTGGGCCAGGTACTCCACCAGCGGGGCGAGGGGGTTGGACCGGCCGGCCACGAGGTCCATGTCGTCCACCACGACGAAGAGCTCCAACCCTGTCCACCAACTGCGTTCCCGCAGCTGGCGGGGGGTGACGTCGGGACCGGGCAGACGTTCCCTGACCGAGCCGGCGAGTTCGGTCGCCACGGACTTGGTCTGTTCCGGTGCGGTGCAGTAGGCGAGCAGGTGCTCCTCGGGCACCAGCCCCAGGTGGGCGCGGCGGTAGTCCACCAGCACGATCCCGACCTCCTCCGCCGGACGCGCGGAGAGCTGGCGCAGCACCCCGCGCAGCAACGCGCTCTTTCCGGTCTGCGGGTCGCCGAACACCATGAGGTGGGGATCCTCGTTCGGAAGCATCACCGCGGGGCCGAGATCGCGCTCGGCCATCCCGAGCACCAGCCCGGGACCGCTGTGCGCGGCGAGCAGACCGTCCAGCTCCACCGTGTCCGGCAGGGTACGCACCTGTTGCACCGGGGTTTCCGGCCACCGCCGGTTCACCCGGGCGACAAGGTTGCGCACCCCGCCCGAGAGGTCCTCGGCGTCGGTGCCGCCGTCCAGCCGGGGAAGCGCGATGTGGGCCGTGTTCTCGTCCGCGAGCAGCGCCCGTCCCGGGGTCTCCTTGGGCAGTTCCTCGGCGGCCTTGCGACCGATACCGGAGTCGAACGGGTCGGAGAGCCGGAACTCGACGCGTCCGCCGAACAGCGCCTGGAGCTTGTTGCGGATCTGCGAACTCGCCGCCCCGGTGACGACGGTGTGCACCCCCAGTGACGGACCGCGGGAGACGACGTCCAGCAGCGCGTCGTCAGCGTCCTCGTAACTCTCCCGCACCGACGACCATCCGTCGATCAGGAGGAACACGTCCCCGGCGACGCTGTCGGGAACCGTGCCGTGCGCGCGGGCGTGGCGCAGGGCGGCGGGTGCGTCCAGACCGGCGCGTTGGAAGACCTGTTCCCGTTCGTCCAGCTGGGTTCGCACGTCCGACAGGACGCGCTGCACCCGTTCCGGGTCGGAACGCCCCGCGACGCCGGCGACGTGTGCCAGTTCCTCGAACGCGACGAGCCCGCCGCCGCCGAAGTCCAGGCAGTAGACCGCGACCCGCCCCGGCGGGTACCGCCACGCGAGGCTGGCGATCATCGTGCGCAGCAGCGTGGTCTTTCCGGTCTGCGGCCCGCCCAGCACGATGATGTTGCTGTCCCCGCTCGTGAAGTCCAGGGTGGTGGGTTCCTGGCGCTGTTCCCGCGGAATGTCGGTCAGGCCGATGAGCGCTCTCATCTCCGCCGGGTCGGGCTCACCGGGGCCGTCGCCGTCCGGTGCGTGCGTTGCGTGGTCCCCGGCACGGCCGAGCACCGCGTCCAACGGTAGGGCGGGGGGAAGCGGCGGAAGCCAGACGGGGCGTACCGGGGACGCTCCGGAGGCGGCCAGCCGCTCCACCGCCACCTGCAGGCTGCTGCTTCCGTGCCCCTCCGGTGCCGCCGCTCCGGACTGCGCCGGGGTGTCGTCGCCGTCCGGTGCGTCCACGACGTGCCCCCGCAGCCCGTTCCCGGAGGTCAGCGGAACGATGGGGGCGTCCCCGGTGCTCTCCTCGGCCGGCGGGGTGTAGGGAGCCGAGACCATGGCGGCCTTGAACCGTTCGAAGACGGAGGTGTCGACCTTGAGGTAGCCCGACCCGGGCTCGGGTGGGAGGTGGTAGGCGTCGCCCACCCCTATGACCTCGCGGCTCTCCGCTTCGGAGAAGGTCCGCAGTCCGATGCGGTAGGACAGGTGCGACTCCAGGCCCTTGATCTTTCCGGACTCCAGGCGCTGGGTGGCCAGCAGCAGGTGGACCCCGATGGAGCGGCCGATCCGGCCGATGGCGACGAACAGCTCCGCGAAGTCCGGGTGCGCGGTGAGGAGCTCGGAGAACTCGTCGATGATCACGAGCAGGTGCGGCAGCGGTTCCAGGTCCTCGCGGCCGGAGGCGCGCAGTTCCTCGTAGGCGTGCAGGTTGGGGAGGTTCCCGCTCTCCTTGAGGACGCGCTGGCGGCGTACGAGTTCGCCGTACATGGCCTCGCGGAAGCGGGCGACGAGGGTGTCGTCGTCGGCGAGGTTCGTGATGAGGCCGGCGTTGTGCGGCAGCGGTTCGGTGTCGGCGAACGTCGCCCCGCCCTTGAAGTCCACGAGCAGCAGGGCGAGCTGCTCCGGTGGGTGCCCGATCGCGAGCGACGCGACCAGCGTGCGCAGCATTTCCGACTTTCCGGAGCCGGTGGCGCCCACCACGAGTCCGTGCGGCCCCATACCGCCGAACGCCGACTCCTTCAGGTCGAGCAGTACGGGACCACCGTCCGGCCCCACACCGATCGGGACCCGCAGGAAGTCACCGGTGCTGCGGCGCCGCCAGGTCCGGGCCGGGTCGAGCTGGGCGACGTCGGACACCCCGAGGATCTCCGGCAGCTCCACCTGGGCGTGCAGGGCCTCCGACCCCTCCGCCTCGGACAGCCGCAGCGGTGCCAGGGACCGTGCCAGCGTCGTCAGGTGGGCGACACTGACCTGGTCGGCCTGGCCCTGCAGTGGGGCACGCCGCTGCCCGGACTCGTCCGTCGGCTCCTCCCCCTCCTCGGTTTCCTCGCGCAGTGTCCCGTCCTCGCCCACCAGGAGCCGCATGTCCACCGACTCCGGCTCCTCGCAGCGCTGGCCGACCAGCGCGACCACGTGGATCCCCAGCTCGGCGAGCGAGCTCACCGGGGACTCCGCGGTCAGACCGGACAGGGTGGACTGGTACTCGCCGTCGACCACGAGTACGAGCCGCTGCGTGCCCGGCCCCGGGCCGCCCCCGCGACGGCGTTGGAACTCGACCGTGCGCTGTTCGATCTCCGCTTCGAGCAGCTCCGCCATCTCCACGGTGCTGCCGGCGACCAGTCGTCCCGGCAGCGGTCCGTTGTCGATCCCGTCGAACTCGTGGTGCGGCAGCCATTTGAGCCAGTCCCACTCGGCAAGCAGCGCGGAGTTCCGCACCGCTCCGATCCGCACGTCCTCGGGCGCGCAGAACGTCACCATCTGGGCGGCGAGCGACCGGGCGAGGGCACGTCCGCGCGCCCGGTCGCCGACGATCGACACCACTCCCAGGTCGCGCAGGGGGACGACGAGGGGCTCCTCGGCGACGTTGGCGTAGAGTTCCACGATCTGGTCCGCGAATCCCTGGCAGACCGGGTCGTAGACGATCAGTGGGGAGGACGTGTCCACCTTCAGGCTCAGCGGCCGGGCGAGGGGGCGCACCCCGGTTCCCGCGCGCAGCATCAGGAAGTCCGGGTCCGCGGTGCGCCGTTCCCAGCGCCGGGCCGGGAGGCGCGCCAGCTCGGTCAACAGCCGCGGGGCCGGATGGCGGAACGCGCTCCCGCGCCGCTGCTTCGCTGCGACGTCCCGCACGGTCTCGCGCACCTGGTCGAGGTAGTCCAGGTACCGTTCCCGCTGCTCCCGGATGCGTTTACGCGGTCCGTTGCGTTGGGAGACGAACATCACAACCCCGACCGCGACGCTGGCGAGCATCACCATCATGCTGCCCGCGGCCATCAGCGGCCTGTTCCCCATGGTGATCGTCATCAGCAGGGACCCGGAGCCGCTGATGATCGGCATCATGATCATCGCCGAGGAGCTGCTGGCGGGAGGGTTGTCCGGCAGCTGCGGCGGTGGGGCGATGACCAGCGGCTCTTCCCCGGGGTCGGGAACGGAGCGGCGTGGTGGGCGGTGTACGAGCGTTGTCGCCAAGACGAACTCTTTCGTGTGCCTGGGGAACCCAGAGTTAGGCGATTGCTAGAGTAATGATCCCGCAACACCCCGGAACCTCCCAATTCGGTGGCCGACGTCGGCCACCTGCGGATTTCGGCGGAGGCGCCCCCTGCAACCGACCCGGTAAAGGACACGACCGCCGTGCGTGGATACTGCCAGGTAACCGTCACTGGTCCGCAACGTTGGGCTGACCTGGCACTCCCGGACGCGGTTCCCGTGGCCTCCCTCCTCCCCCAGATCATCCGGGCGTGCTCCCCGGAGGCGGAGGGCACACAGGCCGCGGGATGGACACTCGCGACCTCGGAGGGGACGGCCATCCCCCTCGAGGACTCGCTGGAGAAGGCCGGAGTCGCCGACGGTACCGTCCTGCTGCTGAGCAAGGAGCCCCCGCGCACGCGCCCGTCCCACGTCGACGACGTGCGGGGGGCGGTGGAGGACCGTGTCGACGAGAACAGCCGCATCTGGGGCTCCGCCACGACGCTGGCCTTCGGGCTCCTGGCGGGAGGGCTCGGCCCGCTCGCGGTGCTGGGGGTCATGAGCTACCTTCACCCGCACCCCGGCAACCTCGCCGTGGCGGCTGGCGGTTCACTGTTCTGCCTGGCGCTGATGGTACTCGCCTCCCGCCGCAGCATGACCGCCGTCGCCCACGTGCTGTTCGCCGCCGCCTGCGCGTGGGGGGCGGCCATGGCGGCGCTCACCGTGCTCGTGGTGACCAACGAACCCGACCCGCTGATCCCGGCGGCGTTCGCCTGCGCCGGTGCGCTGCTCATCGCCACCATCGGGTGGTGGGTCGACGAGCTGGGGTTGCCCTACCTCGCCGCCCTCGGGGTGACCACCGCTGCCGGTGGCGTGCTGTGCGGGGTCGGGGTGGTTGTCGACGCCGCGCAGGGGGTGCGGTCCCTGGCCCTCCTCCTCGCACTCGGTGTCGGTGCGCTGCCGCGTACGGCACTCGCCATGGGGGGACTGTCCGGGCTCGACTACGAGGTGCGCCACGCGGGTCAGGTCGGCACGCGACGGTTCGAGGAGAACTTCACCAGCAGCGACCGGCTTCTGCTCGGCTTCGTCGTGGGTAGTACCGCCAGCGCCGCGGCGGCCGTCGCGCTTCTGGTGGGGATCGGCGGCCGTCCGCAGGACGCCCTGATGGCGGCTCTCGTGTCGTTGCTGCTGGTGCTGCGCTCCCGCCTGTTCGACCGGGTGAGCCACGTCCTTCCGCTGCGCCTGGCGGGGGTGCTGGGTCTCGGTTACACCGCTGTGGCCTCCCTGGACATGTTCCCGCCGATCGCTCCGTGGCTCCCCACCATCGCGCTGGCCACCGGAGCCGCGTTGGCGGTGGTGAGCTGGGTCCGGCTGGCCGAGGTTCCGCGCGCGTCGCTGCGCCGCGTCCTCAACGGGGTGGAGATCGCGGTCGTCATCGCCCTGTGCGCGGCCACCGCGTGGGCGATGGGCCTGTTCGACCTCGTGCAGTCACTGGCGAGTTGAACCGGTGGCCGAATTCGGCCACATTTCGCTCCCCGGCTGGAAACTGTCCTCTTTGACCCGTTATCACAGTATTATTAGTGTTACTAATTCTCCGGTCTGACCTATTATCCACCGAGAGGTTCTGACGGCCGGTTTCACCCTGCAGAACCGCAGACCGGATACGTACCGGAATTCCACCGCGCGAAAGGGAGGATCATGGCCGAACACGCCGGCCTCACCCAGTCCGACGCCCTGAGCAAGGGCGGTGAGGGACTCGGTGTCGAGACCGAGGGACTGTACGCGCAGCTGAACAGCCTCATCCAGGACATGGACAAGGACGCCAGCTCGCTGCAGGGAAACGCCCTGCAACGGTTCCGGGAGGCGCGCAACGAGCTGACCGCGCGTTTCGACGAGCTCATGACCTGGTGCTCGAACAACGGAATCAAGCTCAACGAAGGACAGAAACAGTTCAATTGGGTGGACAGCGAGTCCAGTGACGACTTCGGCGGTGCGGGGAAGGAAGCCGGCGGTCTCGCCCGTCCCGTCAACGGTTAGCGGGAGAGAGGACCGCCCCCGACACGAGCCAGCGGCGAGGAAGGGAACACAGTGGGGAACGGATCGGGATTCGAGGTATACGGGAACGTCGGCGGGCTGCAGGAGCTCTCCGAGGAGCAGCGCGGCCATCTGGGCCGTTTCCAGGCCATCATGAACCAGATCAAGGAACAGTCGGAAAGCACCGTGAACAAATGGGAGGGTTCCGGAAGCGAGGAATTCAAGGCGAAGGCCAATGAGTTCGACAACCAGTTCAACGCGGTGAACGCCGCCTTCGCCAAAGTCATCGACGCCACGGACGGCGCCGCGAACAACTACTCCAAACTCAGCAGGCACCTCAACGGACTCTTCGAGTAGACACCAGCCACCGTGCCACCATCCACCGACAGCACCACCCCGGCCAGCCAGACCCCCGAAGCACCGGCGATGCCGGAAGCTTTCCAGTTCACCCCCAACGCTGAGCAGTACGTCCTGCAGGCCGACGCGCTGCGCCGCCGGCAGCTGCGTGCCGCGCTGCTGTACGGTTCCAGCCGCTACTGGCGACGCCGCCAACGAGTCTGGCCCTCCGTGATCGCCGGCCTCATCCTCACCGGGGTCATCTGCGGCGCCATCACGGTCGCGGAGGCGTTCCAGAAGCAGCAGGAGATCAACGAGCAGCGCGAGAACCCCCAGCAGGGCGGGGGTCCGCAACTTCCCGGCCGGGGCGGCATGGGCGGCTGACGGCGGGCCGGGCCGTTCCCTCCTCCGCTCGGGGGAAACCAGACGGCCCGGCCCGCCGTCAGCCGCATGCCACACACAACGACACGTCACAACGGGGGGACGGGCATGTCCGGTCCGGAGAACGCGGCCGGCGGAATCGCGGGGATTCATTCCCTGACTGTGGCCTACCGCGGCCGCAACGCCCAGATCTACCGAGCGGTTCGCACCAGCACCGACGCGGCGGTAGCGCTGAAGGTAATGGGCGACGCCGCCGGTTTCACCGAACTGGCCGCCCTGCGGGACCTGGGAGGCGCCCCCGGTGTGGTGCCGCTCCTCGACGCGGGCCGCACCGCGGGCGGCGAACCCTACATCGTCATGCCGTTCTGTCCGGACGGTTCCTACGCCCAGATCCTGGGCAGGGAAGGACGACGGGGCCTGCGGGAGGCCGCGGCGGTGGGCCGGGCGGTCGCCTCCGCCCTGGCGGCGCTGCACAACCAGCACCTGCTGCACAACGAGGTCGTGCCCGGGAACATCCTGCGTACCGGCACCACCGCGGTGCTGACCGACTTCGGGACGGTGGACGCGCCGGGGAGCCCACCGCCGCAGATCCTGCAGGGTTCCGAGGCCATGCTCCACGCCCCGCCGGAGGTGCTGCGCGGCGAGCCGGGATCGGCGTCCTCCGACGTGTACCAGCTCGCCTCCACCCTGTGGACCCTGCTGGCCGGCCGGACACCGTACGCCAGCGGGGACGGCACGATGGTGCCGCCACGCGAGTACATGCAGCGTGTCCTCACCGCCGCCGTCCCGCCGGTCCCGCGCGCCGACGTCCCCACCCCGTTCAACGCCGTTCTCGCCCGGGCGCTGGCGAAGAATCCCGCCGACCGCTACCCCGGGGCCGCGGACTTCGCCGCGGACCTGGAACAGGCACGGCTGGCGCAACCACCCGAGCAGCCGACCACTCCCGTGGAGTCCGTCTCCGAGCCGCCACTGGACGGGAAGGCGACCCAGCCATACGACCGTTCCACCGCGCGCATGCAGGCACGCCAGGGCATGCGGCAACGTGCCCAGGCCAATGAGGCGCGGGAACAGGAGCCCCCGGCAGCGGCGCCACCGGCGGCCCGCCGGGAGGAAGCCCCGGCGGAGGAAACCGCGGCACCCGCGGAGGAGGGCACACCCGAGTCGCAGGCCGCCCACTCGAATGTTCCGTCCGGGGGCGCGGAGATCCCCGACTGGTGGCTACTGCTGGACGGGTGGTCCGGAACGGCGGACGACTCCCTTCCCCGGCTTCCGCAGTCAGCACCCGGTGGACAAGAGCAGCACTCCCCCGCCGCCCCACCGGAACGGCCGCGGTGGCGGCGTCACCTGCACATCGCGGCGGCGGTGGTGTCCGTCACCGTACTCACCAGCGCCACTGGTGTGCTGGCGACGGTGCGCTTCGACCCGGATGTCGGCGACATGCGCGCCGAGGCTTCCGAGTCGGACCCCGACAAGCAGAAGTCCGAGGATCCCGACGCGGAAAGCGGTGACTCGCAGCAGAAGGACCAGGAGAAGAACGGAAGCGCGTCCCGGGAGAAGGAACCTTCCCCTGATACCTCACCCACTGGCGAAGTTCCTGCAGCCTCCAACGTCTGGATCACGGACAACGGCAACAGTGTCCAGTTGCACTGGGCCGACCAGTCCGGTGGTGCGGCCAGTTACTACATCCTGGGTTCGGTGGAAGGCGGGGAGCCCCGCACGATGACCACCACCGGGGCCGGCGTGGAGACCGCCCAGGCCGACACTCCCGACAGCCGGGCGGAGTACTGCTTCACTGTCATCGCTGTCGACGGAACCGCCACCCCGGCTTCCGAGGTGTGCACGAACCGCGCCGCGGCCCGGGCCGAAGCACAGCAGGAACGCGAGGAACAGGAAGAGGAAAGCGAGGACGCCGACAGCGGTGGGGACAGTGGCGACGGCGAGGAGAACGGAAACAGCGGCGACGAGGAGGGAGCGGAGGAGCCATCCGCTTCTCCGGACTCCGGGAATGCCGACGAGGGAGAATAGACAGTCCGGTGGTGCTCCTCTCGGGGAACGGAAGAGAACTACCGGAACGCCTCACTCCACTCCCGGTCCCCGCCACCGAGGGGCGTTGTTCACCGGATCGTCGTTGGTGAACAGCTCCCTCAACTCCCTCGGCCACCGCAGTATCGTCACCACGGCGATCACGCCGGTCGGCAACGCCGCCAGGACCGCCCATGAGACACGCTCAGTGCACTGAGCGTCGCAGAAGTTGTTCGTCGAATTATGGTTTCCCCCCATGATGCCGTTTCCCGAATCCCAACTTTTAAAATCGTATTCCGCGGGACCGGAAATCGGAGCTCCACACTCGAGCGTTTCTCCCGTAATCTCTCCCGTATCGCTGTCCCACGAACCATGCGGAACATACCCTGGAGGCGAGGAAGCCAGGAGCCAACAGACGAGAATTGCTCCAGATAGCGAGAGCAATGCGCCAGCCACCGCCCACGCAGAACGAATCCAACATGAAGACACATTCATATATCAAATTTCTATTTTCACAAAACTTTAATCTATGCCATGCACGCCTTTTCACTATTTTCTTTCCTCTAGTCTGAATATCTCGTGCTACAACTCGGCCATCCCTAGGATATCCTGACTATCAATAAAGGTTGGTTTCTTTCGGACTCCACGCGAAACTTTCGGTACTCAACGGGTTCCGGATATCCGCGCGTGCTCGTTGTCTACTATGTTGATCCTGTTCAGCGCATCGGCGGCGTGTAGTGGGTGCGGTGTTCGCGGCTCGGGCGCCTTCCCTCATCTCGGAAGGGTGGTGTTGGGTTGGCACACCCGGTGCGGGGGTTAGCTGTTGGGTTCCTCGTTGCTGGTGAGGGCGTGTTTGATGGCTGCGAGGGTGACGCGGGCTCCGGTGCGGTTCTCCACGAGCCGGGCCTCGCCTCCGGTGTCCTGCTGCCACAGGTAGTCGGGAACGTCCTCGGGGGCGAGCACGCCCTGGTCCAGCAGTTCGGCGATGATGTGCAGGCGCAGGGAGTAGCGCACCTCGTCGGAGTGGCCCACGACGACGTCGGGCCGGTCCGAGGAGCTGGGCGGGGCCGAGGCCGGGGCCTGCACGTAGGCACGCAGCCCGGAGGTGTCTCCCCGCCACAGGTCCCGGGTGAACGCGCCTTCCTCGTCCAGTAGCACGTAATAGGGGCCTACCGTGCCGTCGGCGATGGCGCGGGCGGCGTGCGGGCGGCCGGTGTCGACCAGCGCGGTGGCGTCCATGGTGCGCACCACGGGGCGGCCCTCCCTGTTGCCCGCGACCTGATCTTCTACCCATTGTTTCTCGCCGGTGGCGGCGTCCAGGGACACGGCCATCGCGCGCTCGTCCTGGGGGCACTGCCAGGCGACGACGACCTGGCTTTGCAGGGTGCCCACCCCGCTGGCGGGGTCCTTGCCGGTGGGCATGGCGATCTCGCACCCGGCGGGCGGCTGGTACTGCCAGGCCGAGTCGCCGGTCTGCAGGGAGAAGGCCTCCACGGTGCGGTTGTTGCGGTGCATGACCCAGGTGTCTTGGGTCAGCAGGCGCACCCGTGTGGTGGGGGCGTCCTGGGGGGTGTGCCAGGCGGAGTGGGTCTCCTCGCCGGTGAGGACGTCCAGGCTCACCGTGTGGCCGCGGCTGCCCAGCAGGCTCGGGGTGTCGTGGGTGAGGACCACCCGCTGTCGGGGGTCGTGTCGGGTGGTGGTGTCCAGCGGGGTGAGCCCGGCGGCGATGCCGGTGCCGGCCAGGCGATAGGACCAGCGTTGTTTCCCGGTCTCGGGGTCCAGGGCCACGACCCCGTCCGGCAGGACCGCGATGGCTCCGCCCACGCTGGGCAGCATCTCCTCCACCGGGCCCTTGCCGGCCTCTTCCAGGCTCGTGCGGGCGCGGTCCAGTTGGGCGGAGCTGGCGACCGTCAGCGGATCATCCGGCTCGGCGGCGATCTCGTGCTCGCGGGGGACTTGGCGCAGATGCGCCTCCACGGCGAGCAGCACCACACCGACCACGATACACAGCACGATCGCCCCACCGGCGAGAATCCACCTACGCATCAGAGAACACACCTATCCGGCAACTCTTCCCTCGAAAAACACAAAAAATCTCGAAATCATCCAGTGTCATCTCCTTACCGACTGATTTGTTCTCGTCTTTTTGCTTTTCCTGGATTATTCGGGTGGCGGGATCGGAGGGTGCGAGTGTCGAGTTTGGCAAAGGCTTCGCCGGAACGGAAACCAGAGTCTCAATTCCATTCTTCGGTTCCGGTGGTGGCATCGCGGGAAGTGAGGTGGTTCTTGTTGTCCTCCGGACAGGTGTAAGTGGCGAACACGCAGTGTTGCGCTGTAGTTCTTAGATGAGGTGATCTTCTCAGTCGTAGCAGTACTTTCTATATTTCCGTTGTTGGGATTGAGGATGACGGTGTATAGGCGTATTCCGAGGAAGTTGTTAGTGGTATTGGCGATTACGACGCGCTGCTCGTCTTCGCTGTCAACGGGAAACCGGCCGATAGGGATGGCGGAGACGGCGACATACTCTCCCAAGATAGTGTAGAGACAGTGGGGGTGGAGGGAGATGCCCTTGGTGTCCGTGGTCGCCATAGTTCCGCTCGTGGCGGGATGATGTTGATGGCGCTGTCATATCACTGTTGGTCCAGCATGTCGCGTACTTCGGCGAGGTTTTCCGCACGTAGTGGGAGATTCCCGTCGTAGTTCTCCCGTATTTCGTGCTCCACGGACTGATAACACGAGACTTCCTCTATACCCACTGGGATGCACAATACCACCATGATAGAAACAACCAAGAGATTCTCCGAAAACACGCGAATCTCATTTTTTCCTTATTTTATCATCAATAATCTCATTGTTGATGATCCCGGTGTGAGCTCCCGTCCAAGGCCCTTTGCCTGTCGCGTTTAATCCGGCGTTGGTTTCGGGAAACCAGTCTTCTCCTTCTCGTTTTATTGTCAGGTCATTCTTTGCGAGGTCATCTATATCAATGATATCCTTTCTCAGTAGCTCGTGCGCTATAGCTGCGGTCGTTGCGTCGGTCATCTTTCCTCCGAATCCAATAACAACATTTTCCGGAGTCGTTTCAGGGTTTTCTAACGGTTTTTTTATATAATCATCCAAGGAAGGGGTTTTCTTCCATGGCCCTATTGAAAAATCACTCCCTGTTTTTGTTATCGCCGTGTATCTCTCTCCCAGCTCGTTGCGGGCGATAGCCGTTTCCGCGTTCCAAGGATCGATGCTCGGTATAGAAAACCCCTCCATTGTCCATAGGGAAGGAAGATCATTTCCTTTCCATGAATCCTCCCATTTTTTGCTCCCGTCTTCGGAGTCCAGTGACACGATACTAGTTGTATCTGTATCCTTACAGGCGTATTCTACGATCACAGATTCCTCTGTCGTTGCCACCTTCCGTTCAGGATGTTCTTTTTTCGTGAATTTTCCGTCACATCCATCAGGTGTGTGAAACTCCCATGTCTTTTCGCTGCTCTCCAACGAGTACGACTCTATGTGGTTGTCCGAGGGTGTGGAAATTATGCTTGTAGAGGTGGTGAGTTTTATTCTCTTCTCGGGAGACTCGTCAGAACCGTACGAGGAGTTGTCGCTGTAAACCTCTCCGTGCTCCGCATCCAGAGCAACTGTCCGCGACCTTGTCCCAAGAAGACCCTCCGTATCAAAAGAGATGACGATGTATTGTTCCCCGTTCGACTCTCTGTCGAGAGGAGTGGTCTCTACCGCCACAGGGGATTCCGGAAATGTGTACGACCATTGCTCCATTTTGTTCTTGGCGTTAAAAAGAGCGACACCATTGTCAGTGACAATCAAAAATCCACTGTAAACTGCTTCCATCCGTTCTATTTCATATCCCTTTTTCTTTGCTTTATGAATTATCTCTTCTGCTTGTTTTTTATTTCCTGGCCAGGAGTAAAAGCTTTCATTTGCTATCTCTAAATCACCTATCCTTATATGATGAGATGCCTCTAGCACAATTAGAACAAGTGCTAGAACCAAAAAAATGTAAAACATAATCCTCTTCATTTTTTTCTTAATTGTTATTTTAGTCTTCATTTTCTTCACTTTTCTTAAGCGCTGTTCCATCATAACGTTTTTCGTATTGGGATATATATTCATCTATAACAGATTTCATATTTTCATCTTCCTTTTTTATTCTATTTCCTAGATCTTCCGCACTTTCTTTTCCAATATTTTCCATTATATCTGATCGTATAGCTCCAAAAGTTGCAGTTGTTCCTGCTGGGGATATTTCTAGATTTCCTTCCTTGTCTAAGATATTATTTTTTTCCAAATCTTCTTTGGTTAATATGTCTCGCTCTTGGAAAGATTGAAGGGACTGTATATATACATGTTCTTGCATTTGCGTCCTATCCTCCATGGTAAATTTTTCTATGTCTTCCTCTGTTATATACTTATCTCCTATCTTTTCTTTTGCATTATTGTAGTCACCACTTTCTCCTTCCTTTATTGCATACTCTGTGAAATCAGTAAAGGGGTCTCTGAGTAGCTGTGAAATTCCAGCTATAGCAGCACCAGCCGGCGGATTAGCTATTCCTACTGCAGCTCCCCCTCCAGCGGTAATGGAATTATAAGAATTGAGAGATAGTTCTTTAACTTTAGCTCGCGCTTCATTTTCGTTATCTAGCTTTTTTTCGAAAGAATTAATTAAAGCCTCATCTGCTACCGCCCTGAGACGTGCAGCTGACTGAGGTGTATATTCTTCTCCTCCTTCTCCCTTTAGATAACTATCTAGAAGATCCCGTTCTTTCATATCTACACTCGTCATTATATTGGGGGCGAGATCTTTATTATGAGCAATCAACTCAACAAATCCTATTTTTTGTTCTGTACCTGCATGTACTGCCTTGTCACCAATTTTGAAATCAGGATGGTTTTCTGCATTCACATCCCTAACGGTTGCGAATCCTTTTTTCTCGTCCACCACATCATTCAATGTAAAATCTTCGAGTCGGGAGAAGAATATTTTGGCGAGACTTCCTCCAAGTTCACCATTCACCTGAGTGAAGGCCGCATCAGATACTTCTTTCTTATCATCATATTTCTCAGATTCTACCTCAATTGTCACTCCTGTGTTCCTTAATTCTTCGGGTAGGTCAGTATTTTCATCAGTAAGCGCGTCAATAAGATTGTAAGCTGCCCGTCCTGCACGTTCTTGTTCCTCTTCATTCCCACCAGCATCTCGAGAAATCCAATCGGTGAGTCCGGCTACAGTTTTTCCGTCGTCATTCCATTCGTGAGTGAATAGTCCAGACAGAATTTTCTCACGGTCATATAGAGGATTGGATTCTAATGATCCACTCTCAAGGACATTTTTATTCGAATTTTCATTCCGAAGGGACATATCGAGAATATTTCTTATGTCATTTTCTTTTGTTTCCCCTCCTGGGATAATTCCATTATCGAGACCTCTCCCCATTGCTTGGGTCGTGTAGGTAGAAAATACTGTTCCACCCTCAATTGCTTCAGTAGACTCACTCATAAGATTTCCGAAGCTAGGAATGTCATTTTTCCACTCTCCTTCAAAGTAGCTGGATGTATCATCTCTTTCTTGTACTGCCATTGGTCCCATGGAAACATTTTGAATACTTTGTGGAAGTTTTTCTATTCCTCCTCCATAATCTTCGTTGGACAAAATTAATATTCCATCTGCATACGTTTGCAAAGAAGGAACTTGGTTTTTGTCTTCAGCGAGATAATGAGGGAGCTTTAAAGAAGGAGATTGCCCCTCGAGCTGAGAGTAGAATTTTTCTAAATATTTAATAGATTTTTTATGATTCTTGGAATGTTCTAAAATCTTATTTTCTTTATTAGTTATCGCCTGCAGCGTGGCGATGGCAGCATAGTACTGCGCGTCAGGTTCTTTTCCATCCTTTCCGAGATAGGGGTCCAGGGCTTTCGCATGCTCGGGAGCCTTGTCTGGCGAGACAGGTATAGGAGCTTCTTTTCCTTTAATATTGTACGCTGACCATGCGACATGCCCTTCATCGACGAGACGCTTGACGTTCTCCGGAGAGGGGCCTTCAGAAAGACGCGAACCATGTTCCTCGGCTGCGTCTATAAAATTTTCCCAATTTTTCTTGTCTTTTTCTCGGAGATTTTTCAGATCCTTCTCCAGTTGGGATTGCGCGACAGACTCGCGAGGAATTCCTGTAACAATCCCTCCTCGATAATCGGGGTCATCACCATCTTTCTCCTCCGCTTCTTTTTTGTTTATCGCGGCCTTGACACTCTCAATCCACTCTTCGATTAGATCATCCCTTTCGTTTTTGAAGTTTTCCACTTCTTCTGCGAATGATTTTGTCTCGCCTTTGCAGTAATTGACCGCATACGCCGAATCCTCCCAAAGGGAGCGATTGTAACTGCTCTGATCCTTGACCTTCCACTGGATCGCCTCCGTATAATTGATTGCTGTCTTGTCGAAATCGCCACCGAGGTCACCCGAGCGCCCGAGGATGCGCATGGAGAGGTTACTCATGTCCTCGGCCCAGTCGCGCAGCACGTCGGGATCAGCGTCCGTGTCCTTCGGTGAGAATGATAGATCGAACTCCGAAAGCGCCTTGGAATTAGCGTTCGCGAGACGCTCTGTTTCTTTCGGCATTTTCCCTTTCTTATGGAATAGGTTATGCAATTTGTCGCACCTGAAGTCAGCAGTGGTGGCTCCTGCGCCTGATGGCGGGATGTCCAGCCCGGCGCAATGATTCAGGAATCAGTGGCTCCTACCCAGCAACAGGTTCAAACCCTACCCGGGCCGAGTGACCCGAATCTATGTAGGGATCGATGCGCAGAAATCATAGAAGCTGACTTCCGGAGAGGTCAGTAGACCGTGCGGCCGTTGGCCGGAGTGGGAGTTCCGGAAGGACCGTTGACAGGTCGACTCAGTCCTGGCCAGGGGCTTTCATAGGAATCACTGGTGTCGTCGTCGGTAGCACCGATTTCTGCCCCGCCGGCATCCAGATTGCGTGCCAGTTCCATGCCATGGTTCTCAACATCGGTGATGTCATCCAGGTACTTCTCTTTGAACTTGCTGTACCCCTCAGCGCACTCCTCCTCCACGGCGGCCTTGCGGACGCCGTCCATGATGTCGGTGAACGTTTCCCGTAGCCCGGTCATCGCATTGGCCAGTTCGGCCGCGTTCGCCGCCTCTCCGCGGATCTCGTCCGGATTCCCTCCCGCCTCGTCCGTCATCACGCTCCCCTCACTCGATGTTGGAACGTGGCCACTGTGCCGAACTCCGTGAACACACGCATCCCTGGCGGTCAGGGGCGATTCGGACCCGCTACGCCCGAGGTGGTTTCCACGTGTGGCCGCGTGTGGAGGGGTTTCCCGGCCCCCACCGGCTGCCCACCATGAGGTCGCAGGAAGTCCGTGGCCGGTTCCGGCCACAGTGAGAATCCCGGGACGCGCAACGGGACTGCCCCGGTTGGGGAGAAGCTTCATGACTGTGCGGCCCGTCCGTCACACATGACACGTGCGGCCACTGCGCCCAGGGACTCGGGCCGCACGTGCCGCTGCTTCTCCCCAACCGGGACGGGCGCTGCTCGCTGCGGCTGCACAGGAAACGCTGGCGCGGATAGCGAGACAGCGCGCTACCGGCTCTCGTTCCTCACCCACACAAGGGCTGTGACTGCCATTGTGGCGCGTAGGGAACAACCGGCGGCTTCTGCCCGACAGGGCCGTGTCCCCCGCCACCAGCGCCGCGTTTCGCCCGTGACGGCACGCGTCCCTGCTCTGGTCTCGGTACCGGAAAAATCCATTGCCCATCGGCGGTGGCCCGGCCAGGGTGACGGGCATGTCCAACCTCTCCGTTCCCGCCGTCCCCGGATTCGGGTCGTGACACCGCGCTCCGGCATGGCGGCGCCGTTGCGCCACCGGAACTTCCGAGCGCTCGCGCTCGGGCGCACCCTGACCTACGGCGGGAACTCCGTGGCGACGGTCGCGCTCGGTTTCGCGGTACTCGACGTTACGGGTTCCGTGGTCGACCTCGGCCTGGTCGTGGGCGCGCGTTCCCTGGCGAACGTCACGCTGCTGCTGTTCGGCGGTGTGGTAGCCGACCGGTTGCCGCGTCCCCTCGTCCTCCAGGGAAGCTGCGCGCTCGCCGCCGCCACCCAGGCCACCCTCGCCGCCAGTGTTCTCCTGGGTTTCGCCACACTGCCGCTCATGGTCGCGTTGAGCCTGGCCAACGGAGCGGCCGCGGCGGTGAACCTGCCGGCGGCCGCGGCGCTCACTCCCCAGACGGTTCCGGCCGGTCTGCTGCAACGCGCCAACGCGCTGCTGCGGATCGGCGTCCACCTCGGCATGTTCGGCGGCATGTCCGCCGGCGGCCTCATCGTGGGCTGGGTCGGCCCCGGGTGGGCCATCGGCATCAACGGGGCGATGTTCGCGATCTCCGGCGTGTGCTTCGCCTTCCTCAGGATTCCCACGGGCGGGGAACCCGGTCAGCCTCGCACCCGTCCGCTGCGCGACCTCGTCGAGGGGTGGCGGGAGTTCTCCTCCCGCACCTGGGTGTGGCTGGTCGTCGGGCAGTTCACGGTGGTGAACGCGACCTGGTCCGCCACGACGGCGGTTCTCGGCCCCGCCCTCGCCGACGACACCTTCGGCCGCACCCTGTGGGGAGTGCTCATGGCCACCAACAGTGTCGGCCTGGTCGCCGGCGGCGTGCTGGCCGCGCGGTGGCAGCCGCGCCGCGCCCTGGCCTACGGGGTGGCGCTCATCTCCCTCATGGCACTGCCGATGCTCGCCCTCGCCGGCTCCCCGGTCCCGCTGGTGCTGTTTCCCGCCATGTTCCTCGCCGGGGCCGCGGCGGAGCAGTTCTCGGTGGCCTGGGAGGTGTCGCTCCAGCAGAACATTCCGCAGCGGCGGTTGGCCCGCGTCTACTCCTACGACGCCCTGGGGTCGTTCCTCGCCCTGCCGGCGGGTGAGATCGCCGTCGGCCCGATCGCCGAGCGGGTGGGAACCGGAACCACGCTCACGGGCATGGCCGCACTGCTGCTGGTCGCCACGGCGGTCACCGCCGCCAGCCGCAGTGTGCGCGGCCTCGCACGCGCGGAGCCCGGTTCCTGACCCGCGGGGGCCTTACCCCGCCGGGACGAGCAGGCTCAGTACGACCCAGGCGACGGGGCCCGCCACGAGGAGCGAGTCGATCCGGTCCATCAGGCCGCCGTGGCCCGGCATGAAGTGGCCCATGTCCTTCACGCCGAGGTCGCGTTTGGTGAGCGACTCGATCAGGTCGCCGGCGGTGGCGGCCAGCACCACGGCCACACCGAGCACCGCACCGGCCCAGTACGGGCCGTCCAGCATCAGCGCGACCGTGAGCGCCCCGGCGAGCATGCACGCCAGCACCGAGCCGCTGAAACCCTCCCAGGTCTTGTTCGGACTGATCACCGGCGCCATCTTGTGCCGCCCCACGAGGATGCCGGCGAAGTACCCCCCGATGTCGCTGCTGATCGTCACGATGATGAACGCGATCAGCCGCTCCTGCCCGTCCTGGGGCGCGGCCAGCAGCAACAGCCACGTCCCCAGCAGGAAGGGCAGGTAGCACACGGTGAACAGGTTCGCCGCCGCGTCCCGCAGGTACCCCTCGGCCCCGTCGCGCAACCGCCACGACAGCGCGAGGATGGCGGTGACGGCGGTGGCGCCGACCAGCCATTCCGGACCGCCGAAGTAGGCGCACGCCTGCATGGCCACCCCGCCGACCATCAGCGGCGGCAGGGCGAGCGCCATGCGCTGTCCGGCCATGGCGCGGTTGAGCTCCCGCAGCCCGATGAGGACAGCGGCCGAGGTGATCGCGACGAACGCGGCCGGGAACGGGTAGATCGCGGCCAGGACGAGCGCGCCGAGCGCCACCCCGCTGGTGATCGCCAGGGGGAGGTTCCGCCCGGTGCGGATCTTCCTCCCGGACCGCTTCTCCTCTCCGTCGGCCACGTCGTCCACCGGGTTCTCGTCGGAGACAGTCACTAGACCTCGAGCAGTTCGGATTCCTTGTGCTTCAACAGCTCGTCGATCTCTCCGACATGGGTGTGGGTGAGCTCGTCCAGCTGTTCCTGGGCCCGCCGGCCCTCATCCTCACTAATCTCTCCGCTTTTGACCGCTTTGTCCAGTGTGTCCTTGTAACTCCGGCGTATGTTGCGGATGGAGACCCGGCCGTCCTCGGCCTTGCTCCGCACGACCTTGATGTACTCCTTGCGGCGCTCCTCGGTCAGGTCCGGGAAGACGACGCGGATGACGTTGCCGTCGTTGGCGGGGTTCACCCCCAGGTCACTGTCCCGGATGGCCCGCTCGATGGCCGACAGGGAGCTCTTGTCGAACGGCGACACCACCACCATGCGGGGTTCGGGGACCGAGAACGACGCGAGCTGGTTGATCGGGGTCTGGGTGCCGTAGTACTCGGCCGTGATCTTGTTGAAGGTCGCGGGGCCGGGACGCCCGGTGCGGATCGCGGCGAAGTCCTCTTTGGCGACCCCGACAGCCTTCTCCATCTTCTCCCCGGCTTCGAGGAGGCTCTCTTCGATCATTTCGGGACTCCCGTGTTTCGCTGGGGTGTGTCGGTTCGAGGTCTGCGCGGGGTCAGCTGTCGGGTGGGCACACCATGGTGCCGATCTTCTCGCCCCGGATGGCCCGGACGATGTTGCCCTCCTGCATCAGGTCGAAGACCACGATCGGCATCCCGTTGTCCATGCACAGGCTCACCGCCGTGGCGTCCATGACCTTCAGGCCGCGGGTGAGGACGTCGTTGTAGTTGAGTCGGTCGAACCGGACCGCGTCCGGGTTCTTCCGCGGGTCGGAGTCGTACACCCCGTCCACCTGGGTTCCCTTCAGCACCGCCCGCGCTCCGATCTCCAGCGCGCGCTGGGCGGCGGTGGTGTCGGTGGAGAAGAACGGGGCGCCCAGTCCGGCGCCGAAGATCACCACACGGCCCTTCTCCAGGTGGCGCACGGCGCGGCGGGGGATGTAGGCCTCGGCGACCTGGCTCATGTGGATGGAGGTCTGCACGCGGGTCTCCACGCCGAGCCGCTCCAGGAAGTCCTGCAGCGCGAGGCAGTTGATGACCGTGCCGAGCATGCCCATGTAGTCGGCGCGCCCGCGTTCCATGCCGCCCTTGTGCAGCGCCGCGCCGCGGAACATGTTCCCGCCGCCGATGATCACGGCGACTTCCATCCCCTCGGCGACAGCCGAGGCGACCGCTTCGGCCACGTACTCCACGGTCCCCGGGTCGATCCCCAGGTCCTCGCTACCGGAGAAAGCCTCCCCGGACAGTTTCAGTACGACGCGTCCCCATCCCGCGTCATGCATACCGGGGCCGCTGGTGTCGGTATGGCCGTCGTTCTCCGGCACGGCGCTCGGCCTCCTTCTGTCTCCCCCGAGTGGTGCTGTAGCGCGGGACCCACCCGTGGACCGGGCAGCCCCGCCGTTGTCCACTGGGGGTGTCGGGGAAAACCCCCGACACCCCCATCATGCCAAAGGTTCAGGACTCCCCGACCTTGAACCGGGCGAAACGGCGCACCGTGACCCCGGCGTCCTCGACCACCTTCTGCACGGTGGTCTTGTTGTCCTTGACGAACGGCTGCCCCAGCAGGGTTGCGTCCTTGAAGAAGCCGTTGACGCGACCCTCGATGATCTTGGGCATCGCCTGCTCGGGCTTGCCCTCCTCGCGGGCGGTCGCCTCGGCGATGCGGCGCTCGTTCTCCACCACATCCTCGGGGACGTCGTCCTTGCTCACGTAGGTCGGGGCGAGCGCGGCGACCTGCTGGGCGAGGTCCTTGCCGATCTCGGGGGCCTCGGTGTCCAGCTCGACCAGCACACCCATGGACGGCGGCAGGTCCGGGTCGGTCTTGTGCAGGTAGCTGGCGACGTAGGCGCCCTCGTAGATCACGAAGCGGCCCACCTGCGTCTTCTCGCCGATGACGGCGCCGTACTCGTCGACGACCTCCTGAACGGTCTTGCCGTCGGAGTACTCCGAGGCCAGCAGGCTCGGGACGTCCTGCGGGCTGGTACGGGCGATGAACGAGGCGAGTTCGGCGGCCAGGGCCTGGAACTTCTCGTTCTTGGCGACGAAGTCCGTCTCGCAGTTCAGCTCGAGCATGACCACGGACCGGTCGTCCTTCTGCTCCAGGGCGACCAGACCGTTGGCCGCGGTGCGCTCGGCACGCTTGCCGACGTTCTTCGCGCCCTTGACACGCAGGAACTCCACGGCCTGGTCGTAGTCGCCGTCGGAGTCCTCCAGCGCCTTCTTGCAGTCCATCATGCCGGAGCCGGTGGCGTCGCGCAGTTTCTTGACGTCGGCTGCGGTGTAGTTCGCCATAGCGTTGTTTCCTCTGTGGTTGGGCGGGCTCACACAGGCTTTGGCACGCGCCCCGGGAAGGGACGCGTGCCAAAAGCTGAGGTGGCCTCAGGCTTCCGTTTCGGCCTCGGTGGGGGCAGCGGCGGGGGCCGTGGTGTCCTCCGCCGGCGTCTCCCCGGTGGACTCCGCGGTCTCGGTGTCGCCCGTGCCTTCCAGCAGCTCGCGCTCCCACTCCGCCAGCGGCTCCTCCGCGGGCTTGGCCTCACCGGTGGAGGCGCCGGAGCGGGTCATCAGACCGTCGGCGACGGCGTCGGCGACGACCCGGGTGAGCAGGCTGACGCTGCGGATCGCGTCGTCGTTGCCCGGGATGGGGTACTCGACCTCGTCCGGGTCGCAGTTCGTGTCCAGGATCGCCACGACCGGGATGTTGAGCTTGCGAGCCTCGCTGATCGCGATGTGCTCCTTCTTGGTGTCCACGATCCACACCGCGCTGGGCACGCGGGCCATGTCGCGGATACCGCCCAGGGTGCGCTCCAGCTTGTCCTTCTCGCGGCGCAGCCCGAGGAGCTCCTTCTTCGTCAGGCCGGAGGCCGCGACGTCGTCGAAGTCGATCTCCTCGAGCTCCTTCAGCCGCTGGAGCCGCTTGTGCACGGTGGAGAAGTTCGTGAGCATGCCGCCCAGCCAGCGCTGATTGACGTAGGGCATGCCGACACGGCGGGCCTGCTCGTCGATGGCCTCCTGCGCCTGCTTCTTCGTTCCGACGAAGAGGATGCTGCCGCCGTGGGCGACCGTCTCCTTCACGAACTCGTAGGCGCGGTCAATGTAGGACAGCGACTTCTGCAGGTCAATGATGTAGATGCCGTTGCGCTCGGTGAAGATGAAGCGCCTCATCTTGGGGTTCCAGCGGCGGGTCTGGTGCCCGAAGTGGACGCCGCTCTCGAGCAGCTGACGGATCGTCACGACTGTGGCCATGACTGTGGATCCTCCTCGGTATGGCGGAACACTGTTCCGCCTCGGTTGTTCCTGACGCCCCGACCGCTCCGCCGCACCGGTGCGGTGCGGACCGAAGGAACGGCCCCTCCCCTGGGGGAGTCACGTGGGCGTGCGTAGTGATCGGCTCGACAATGAGCTATCTGCGATTCTAACCGGCACAGCACCCGGTCGCGGTCCATACTCACCACCAGGGTGAGATGTCAAGCACGGTGGGCCCGCGCTGCGGGATCCGCTCCGGGGCCCCGGCACCGCCCGAGGTTGTCCACATCCGCCTCGTGCGGGCTGGTCCCGGCGGCCGCCGCCCCGCAGGATCAGTGGCATGAGGTTGTGGTGTTTCGCTCTGCTCGCAGCGTCGTGCATGGCCGCACTCGGGTCGTTCCCGGAACCCGCCCTGGCCGAGTCCCAACGGTGGCGGTACCCGCTGCGCGGCGAGGCTCCGGTGCTGCGGGAGTTCGCCCTGCCCCAGCAGCACTGGCACGCCGGCCACCGGGGCGTGGACCTGGCGGCGACGGTCGGCCAGGAGGTGCTCGCCGCCGGGGCGGGGCGGGTCGCCTTCGCCGGGCGTGTCGCCGGCACGCCCGCGGTGAGCGTCGTCCACGGGGAGCTGCGCACCACCTACACGCCGGTGGCGGCCGGGGTGGAACGCGGCGACGTCGTGGCGGCCGGCGAACCGGTGGGCACCCTGGCCGCGCACCGGGACCACTGCGGGCCGCGCCCGTGCCTGCACTGGGGTGTGTTGCGCGACGGTACCTACCTCGACCCCCGCTCCCTGCTGGGGCGGGGCGGGATACGGCTGCTGCCCGTGGCCGACCGCTGGCTCCCGCCGCGCCTCGCCCCGCCGCGGGGCGGGGAACGTCCCCGGCGGGCGGGGCGGGCCCTCACGCCCGCGGGTGGGCCTGGTTGTAGGTGTGCGCGAGCCGCTCGACCGAAACGTGGGTGTAGACCTGGGTGCTCTGCAGCGAGGCGTGCCCGAGGAGCTCCTGGACGCTGCGGAGGTCGGCGCCGCCGTTCAGCAGGTGCGTCGCGGCGCTGTGCCGCAAGGTGTGCGGGGAGGAGGAACCGTTGCGCGCCTCCTCGCGGTCGAGGCACTGGTGCACGTCCCGTCGGGCCGTGCGGGTACCCAGCCTCCCGCCGCGCGCGCCGAGGAACACCGCGGGTCCGCTCGAGGGGGTGGCCCACTGCGGCCGGCCGTCCCGCAGCCACCGTTCCAACGCCGCCAGCGCCGGCGCGCCGACGGGAACGACCCGCTGCGCCGAGCCCTTGCCCCAGACCCGCAGTGTTCGGCGTTCCCGGTCGATGTCGTCCAGGTCGAGCGCGCACAGCTCCCCCACCCGGATCCCGGTGGCGTAGAGGACCTCAACCACGGCGGTGCGCCGCAGGGCGGCGGCCGAGTCGCCGGGCGGGGAGGAGTTGTCCAGGGCGGTGGCGGTCTTCTCCTCGTCCAGCACGCCGGGCAGCGAACGCTGCTGTCTGGGCGCGGACACCATGGGGCCGGGATCGGCGGCGAGCCGGCCGGTGCGGGTGAGGAAGGCGGTGAAGACGCGGGCCGCAGCGACCCGCCGCGCCACGGTGGCGCGGCTCGCTCCCGAGTCGTGCATCCCGGACAGCCAGCTGCGGAGTGTGGCCACGTCCAGTTCCTCCAGCCGGCGCCCGAGAGTGTTCAGGTGGGCGCAGAGGGCGCGCGCGTCCGCCAGGTAGGCGCGGACGGTGTGCGGGGACCGGTCGTGGACCAGCGCGTGGTGGAACTCGGTGAGGACTTCGGCGACGTCGCCGCTTTCCGCGCTCACGTCGCCCATGTCGCGATGTCCCCGCGCGGCAGGCACGCCACAGCGTCGACCTCCACCAGGTACCGGGAATCGACCAGCCCGCTCACCTCGACGAGTGTGCTGGTGGGACGCGGGTGGTGCAGGAACTCGTCGAACACCCGGCGCACGTCCTCCAGGTCGGCGATGTGACGCAGGTAATAGGTCAGTTTGACCAGATGACGGAGGCTGGCGGCGTATTCCCCGAGAGCGTTGTCCAGGTTGCGGAACACCTGCCGGGTCTGCTCCACCGCGTCACCGTCGGCGAGGCTCCCGTCGGGAGCGCTCGGAAGCTGGCCCGAGACGAAGATGAGTGGCCCGTCGACGATGAGTGCGTCACTGTAGCTCGGGTTCATGGGGACACACTATCGCCGTGCCCTCCCGTGTTCGAGGGCTTGCGTCGCCAGCCGGCGGAACCGCGTTCGACGAAACCGCCGGCGGCGAGCAGACCGAGGTGGCGCAGCGCCGCGTCCAGCCCCACACCGGCCGCGACCGCGACCGTGGAGGTACCCGCCGGGGGACGCCGCGGCACCGCCGCGAGGACGCGCTGGGCCTCGGGCTCCAGCTCGTCGACGGCCGGGAGGGCCCCGCCGTCGCGCGGTTCCGTACCGATGGGGGTGACCTGTTCGGCGACGTCCGCGGCGTCGGTGACGCACACCGCGTTCCAGTCGCGCAGCAAGCGGTGGCACCCCGCCGACAGGGCGGAGGTGACCGGGCCGGGGACGCCCGTTTCCGGGTGGTCCGTCTCAGCTCCGAGAACGCGGGGGTCCACCCGACCTTCGACGCGCAACGGCGGCAGCGTGGCCCGCCCCCCCGACCGGCGCCCCCGACGTGGGCAGAGCCGCACCGATCGCGTCCCACGTGCCGTCAGCCACCCACTTCTTGTAACGGGTGTGGACCGCCTTCCAGTTGCCCAGCTCCGGTGGGAGGTCGCGCCAACGCGCCCCGGTGCGCGCCTTGTAGAGGATCGCCTCAACCACGGTTCGGCTGTCGGCCACCCAGCGCCGCGCCGCCCGCTCCCACTCGGCCACCACCGGTTCGACCACGGCCCACTGCTGGTCGGTCAGCGGTCCGGGCACAGGCCGGTTGCGGTCAACGAACCATTTGGCCAGCGAACACGGCTTGCCGACCTGCGGCAGCGGCACCGGACCGACCACCGTCACCCGCACGTCCAGCAGCTCCAAAACCTCGGCCCGACCGTCGGGGGGCATGTCGGCCAACCGGTCGCGCGCCGTGGTGGCCAGCGCCTCCAGGTCTGCGGCGGCCTTGGGGTGCCTCGTGTTTTCCGGACAGAGTGCCAATACGATGGTTCTGAAAGGAAACGAGGGAAGCATTGGGCAAGGCAAACGCATATTCGCCGGAGTTCCGTGATGAAGCGGTGAAACATGTCATCGAGAGTCAACGCTCTATCAACCGGGTTGCCAACGAGCTCGGGATCAGCTCGGAAACACTACGGAACTGGGTGCGCAAATACAGGAAAGAAACTCCCGACGATGCACCGTCACTGGATACGACCGAGCGGGCCCGGCTGCGTGAACTGGAACGACTCAACCGCGAGAAGGACATGGAGATCGCTTTTTTGAAAAAAGCGGCCGCGTACTTCGCGAAGGATCGTCCGTAAGCGACATATACGAGTTCATCGAGACGATGCGGTTCGATGAACACGCGGAGTACGCTTTCCCCGTTGATTTCATGTGTGCATGCGTGAACGTCTCCCGGTCGGGTTACTACGAATGGCGGTCCCGGCCCGAATCCGCCACGTCTCAGCGCCGCCAACAGTTGCGGCTACTGATCCGCACCGCCGTAGACCACGCCGACGGCACCTACGGCCACCGGCGGATCCGCGCCCAGCTGCAACGCTGGGGCGTTGCGGTGGGAGTGGAGCTGGTGCGTCTGTTGATGGGCGAGATGGGGCTGCATCCCTGCCAACCCCGCCCCCGGCGCAGCTCGCTGACCACACCAGCGGATACCGGTGCGATCCCCGACCTCGTGGGCCGCGACTTCACCGCACCCATGCCCAGTGTGAAACTCGTCGGGGATATCACCTATATCCCGACATGGAGCGGGTGGGTGTATCTGGCCACCGTCATTGATTGCTGCACGAAAGAAGTGGTTGGTTATGCGATGGATGACAACTACCGGACTCCGCTGATCATCCGGGCTGTCGCTCATGCGACAGGCAAGGGAAAGGTTCGTGCGGGGGCGGTGTTCCATTCGGATCGGGGGAGTAATTACACGTCCCGGGAGTTCGGTGATTACCTTGCTTCGGTCGGGATGACACGGTCGGTGGGGCGAACCGGGATTTGTTTCGACAACGCGATGGCGGAATCATTTTTCGGGGTGTTGAAGAATGAGCGTGTGAACCAGATGGTGTATCCCACGCGAGAACGAGCACGACGGGACATTACACGATACATCGAGCACTGGTATAATCACAGGCGTCTTCATTCCGCACTGGGATACAACACTCCATCAGAGATCTATGCGGAACATGAGAAACAGCGCCTAGCTGCGTAAAATCACCGGCTCACTCCCTGTCCGGAATCAGCAAGGCCCCTCACCTCGCGCGCGGCCTCGGTCTCGGCTTGCCACGCCTGGGCTTCGGCCCGCATCGCCTCCAGTTGCTGAAGCTCCTCGGTCAGGGCGCGTGTGGCCGCCTCAACCGCCACGGTCGGCAACCCGGCTCGGGCGTACTCGGTCACGGTCCGGGTTACGGCGTCGTTGCGCTCGGCTATCTGGCGGTCCAAGTCGGCGATGCGCGCGGCGTGGTCGGTGGCCGAACCGCCCGCCGACTCGGCCCACTCGGCGGCCATAGCTTTGAGGCGGCCGGGGTCGCCCAGCAGCCGGACCACCTCGTCCCACACGCGCTGTTCCAGCTCGGCGGCCGGGATCTGGGAGTCTGCGCAGCGCTCCGCCCCCGGGTGGTGGGCCACCCGGCCTTTGCACTTGTACACCGGCCCGACCTCGCGCCCCGACTTGCCGCCTTTGCCGCCCACGTGGTGGGCTCCGCACTGGCCGAACACCCGACCTGACAGCGGGTACGTCCGCCGCTCGGGGCCAACGCCCGCCCTGGTCGGGCGCAGGGCTTGGCGCAGCTCGGCCACCTCGTCCGGCTCGAAGATCGGCGGCAGCTCGATCACCACGGACTCGCCGAACTGGGGCTTGCCGTCCTTGGTGAGCTTGGCGCCCCGGCCGCTGGTGGCCCTGGCCGGGTTGCGAAACACCACCCGGGCCTCGGTTGTGGACTCGCTGAGCAACCGAGCCCGCAGGTTCACCACCGACCACGGCCGCCCCGAGCGGGTGACCATGCCCATCGCGTTGAGCCGGGCGGTGGTCGTGCCGACGTCCAAGCCCCGTTCAACCAGGTGGGCGTGCGCCGTTCGTAGGATGGCCGACTCGGCCTCGTCTACGACCAGGTACGAGCCCCGGCGGCCAAGCCCTTCGATGCGCCAGCCGTAGGGGGGTTGCCCGCCTACCCACCCGCCGGACCTGGCCTTGGCTTGCAACCCGTCTTGAAGCTGGTCGCGGATGGTGTTGTAGTCCATCTCGGCGAACATGGCGTACATCTGGAGCTGGGCCATACCGGTGGGGGTGGTGGTGTCGACGATCTCCTGCGTGGCCGACACGAACCCGACTTCGAGGTCTTGAAGTGCCCAGATGTAGCGCCAGAACGCCCGGCCAACGCGCCCGATGCGGTTGTACTTGTGCACCACGACCACGTCGATACGCCCGGCCTCGGCGTCGGCCAGCAGCCGGTCCAGGGCGGGGCGCGAGGTCAGCGACCCCGACACCCCTTCGTCAATGTAAGTCTGAGCCGGGGTCCAGCCCTTCCGGTCGATGTACTCGGCGCACCCCTCTATCTGTGTCTCGATGCCGTAGCCCCGGGTCTGCTCCTCGGTCGACACCCGGGCATATGTCGCCGCCCGCATGCGGGGCGGTGGTTGGATGGCCATGCTGGGAGTCCCTTCTCAGCGATCAGGCCCGGCCGGGGGCTGCATCCCTGGCCGGGCCACCTGATGCGGATGTTCAGAGCAGCGCGAATTTGGTGGTGGTGCGCTCCGCGCCGCTGCGGTCGGTGTAGGTGAAGGTGTCGCCCTCGACGCGCCCGGTGCGCTCCCAGCGCCCGACCTTGGCGCGAACGGTGTCGGCGTCGGCCGTGGCCTGCTCCTGCTTGGCTTGGGCGCGGCTGATGCCGCTGGCCACGTGGCGGGCGAACCCGAAACGGCTGGCGGCCTCGCTGGCCTGCACGGGCTCGTCGGGCGCCCCGGCCAGCGCGACCAGGTGCCCAGCGGCACCAGCCTTGATCAGAAAGCCCTTCAACTTGGCGTCGTGGCCGGGGGCAAAGTCACGCCGCGTGGTCTTGGTGCAACCTGTCGTTTCGCCCGTGGTGGCGTCGGCGTACTTGGAGCAAGTGCAGGGGGTCTCGGCCTTGGCGGGGGCGGCCTTGGTCTCGGCGGTCATGGCAGGCTTCCTTTCGGTTGGGGGGGTTAGGCGGCGAGCGTGTAGGCGCTTGTCCAGGGCTGGACGGCCACCGCGTCGCCGCTGTCGTCGGTGGCCACCGGGTCGGCAACGGGGGTTACCGGTGCCCGGTAGTCGGCCAGGTGGGGCGCGCGGTGAATGCGGAAGTGGGTCACACGGTCGAGGCGGAAGGAGCGGGTCGCGCCGGAGCGCCTATCGAACGCCCGGAGCACGATGTCGCCAGCGGCCGTGACCTCGACGGCGTGCAGCTCCACGGCCCGGCGCGACACCTCGCCGTTCTCCTTGACGTAGCGCAGCGTCACGGCGCGAGTGGCTTCGGCTGCGCCGACCAGGTGGGCCAGGGTTCGGCCGGTGCTGGTGTTGATCCGCATCGCGCGTCCTTTCTGAACCAAAAAAGGGGGCGCGGCGCCCCCACTAATAAAATTAAATCATTGGAATTTAACCTCCCACAATTCCCTTTAAATGCAAGTCGACCCCGATTCCGATAACCCAGAATCGGGGCCTAAAAGAATGGCGTTGGGCGGGGGGTCAGCCGGAGCGCACAGCGCGCAGGTAGCGCTTGCCGGACGTGAGCGAACAGCCCAAGTCGTCGGCCACCTGCTGGGCGGTCAGGTCCGGCCGCTGGACCAGCAGCCCGCGCACCTGGTCCAGGCGCTGAGCTTTGCGCGTCGTCGAGTCCACACCGGGGGCCAACTGGGCCGGTTCAGGTTCAGGCTCGGGGGCCAACTGGCCCAGCTCGGGCTCAGCCTCGGCGGGCTCGGGGGCCACCTGGTGGACCTGGGCGGGCTCAGCCTGGTTCAGGCGGGGGTCAACTAAGGTCGCCTGCCACTCCATGACGCGGTGCACCAGCAGCACCGACCCGAAGAACAGGACGACCAGCAGCGCCGGAACAGCTGTTGAGATCACCACCTCGGCCCGACCGGTCGGGGCGCCCATCAGGTAGTGCGAACCGACCTGGGCCGACACGGCCACCCCGAACATCGCAGCCGTCCACACCCAGGCGAACCAGTAGCTCAGACCCCCGACCCATCGGTGTACGGCGGTGGCCACGGCCAGCAGCGCCGAAGCTTCGGCACCGAACACCATGACCCACGGGTGCGCGAAGTTGGCCGTCTCGGCCAGCCAGTGCCAGCCCCTCGCGATCTCCAGGAACAGCGCCCCCGCGAACGTCCAACACAGGACGTACAGCCCGAGCCCGGACCATCGGCCCACCGGGCGCACCGTGGCCACCCGACCGGTGGCTGTGGTTTGATCGGTGTAAGTCACGTTGATACTCCGTTGACTGCTCAGGCCGGGGGTACGGGGTCCAGCCGCACCCCCGGCCGATTCGTGTTGGTCTACTGGCGCCGGGGGCGCTGCTGACGCCGGGCGCCGCCGTGGGCGGGAACGCGAACCTCGGGTGCGGGCTTGTCAGTCGCGCGGCGGTGGCCCTTGACCCGCTCGACAACCTCGGCCCTGGTGGGCTTCTTGGACTCGGGCGCCTGGACCTGCTGGGCCACCTCGGTGGCCGTGCGGTGCGCCAAGTCAGTGGCGCCGCGCCAGTCGCCTTCAGCGGCCAGGTCGGCCACCTGGTGGGCCGCTTCGGTCGCCTCGTGGGCTAGCTGGTCGTCGAGGCCGACGCTGCGATGCGCCAAGACCGCTTCCGCGCGGTCTCGCCCTCCGACGTTCCGGGCGCCCAAAAGCGCGTTCTGGACGCGGCCCCGGACTGTCTTCTGGTGAGTGTCTTCGCCCTGAGGCTTAGTCATGGTGTCCTCCCTGCTGGACGTGGTTGACTGGGCTTGTAGCTCTGCGGGCGGGCGGCGCCGGTTGAACGCCGCCAACCGGCGCCGCCCGTTCCGTCTCTCCGAACGGGTCGCGGCCACGTACGCCGACGGCCCACACGAGGCGCAGGCCAAAAACTGCTCGCCCCAGGCGGCCCGGTGGCTGATTCATGCGGCCACCTCGGCTTGGGCTCGGCGCCTGCGGTCGCGGGCGCGGGCGCGGTCGCGCTGACACTCGCGGCACTGGCGCCACCCTCTGGAGTCGGTGTAGGTGTTATCGGGGGAGTAAGCGTGGCCCCGGAGGCAAGCGACCTTGCGGGCGCTGACGTGTCGGCCCAACCGGATCGTGTCGGCGACGTTGTCGGCCGCACTCGCCCACCTCAAGTTGTTAAGGCGGTTATCCGTCTTACAGCCATTCCAGTGGGCGGCTTGATGGCCCTCGGGGCGCGGTCCGACGAACGCGTGCAGGACCAGGTGGTGGACCTTGCGGTAGCGCCTCTGGCCATCGCGCCACAGGCTGACCCGCTGGTACCCGCGCCGGTTCGATTTCGGCTTCAGCAGCTCGCCCCGTTTCCAAGACGAGTGCGACCGAACGCTGCCTCGGTCGCTGACCTCGTATAGTCCCTCGTAGCCGACTACTGGGCGCCACGTCTCGGTTTCAGTCATCGCGCACCAGCCCTTCGGCCGTGACACCGAGCGCCCGCGCCACCTTGATCAGGTGGGTAAGGCTGGGCTCGACCTGGCCACGCTCCCAGCACCCGACTCGCGCTTCTCGCGCGCCCACGCGCTCGCCCAGCTCCCGCTGGTTCCAGCCGTTGGCGGTGCGCAGCGCCCGGATCTTGGCTCCATCAACCCGCATTCGACCCTCCAAGGTCATCCGGTGATCCCATGAATCCACCGAACCATCCGGGGGCGGTTTGCCACAATCTGTGACATAGTTTGCGCTCTCAGCAACGGCGCCCGCCCGAAATGCGGGGGCGTATGCCCATACGGCCCGGGGGTCTGGATCGGACCGCCCCCCAGGGGGTTTCACCGGATGAAACCCCCGCCGTGGTGTCTCGCTGAAGCTCCGGGCGGTCTTTCTCAAATCGAGAAAGGGCGCCCGGTGCGCTGGGCCGGGGCGCCGTTCTCACCTCGCCCGCGTTTAAGCGAGAGCCGCGCCCCCAGCGGGGGCGCGCACCAGCTTGGCTGGCCACCACATGTGGGGCGGGTCCTCAACAACCAGGTCGGCACGGTCGATGGTGCCGCCCAGGGGGGCAGTGTCAAAGTTCGCCCACGCCCCGGCGCTGGCCCACACCTGCATCGGCCAACCGTCCTCGGGGGCTGTTACCACGGCGTCCAGGGCCTCGACCAGGCGCCACCGGTCGGCGTCGAGCTGGTCAGCCTCGACCCACACCACCGTCGAGGGCAGGTGCTCGGGCTCGGTGTCGGGGGCGGGCAGGTCGCAGCCCGACACCATCGAGTCGAAGTCGTCGGGCAGCAGGTCGCGCACCCCCATGTCCGTCCCGGGCGGGGGCGGGGCCTTGCACAGTTGCGGGTCGAACCGCGTTGAAGGCTCGCGCAGCCCCGCAGCCAGCAGGGCGCTGGCCTGCTCGGGCCAGCGGTAGTAGCGGCAGGTCCCCAGCGGTTCGGCGGTTCGGGCGACGGGGCACAGGTCGATCGGGGCGGGCCTCACCAGTCGCGCCCAACCCGACTGGTCGCCCCACAGCCACCCCAGTAGGTGCGCGGCAAGTGCGGTCATGGCCGCAGACTGGCACGTTCGCGAGGTCCGCCGAATACCCCAACTTGGTTTAGGAGGGGTACCCCCGGTAGCCCCGGTAGGCCCCCGTTGAGCAGTTGCGATTACGACGGGTAACTAGCGCCTGTGGCCGGGATCACAAGCCGACGCCGAAGCCGCGCGCCGTGGCCCACGCCACATAGCCACTTCCCGCGCACGCTCCAGCAACTCCGGGTGATCTTTGCAGGTCAGAGCACGTGCACGAGGGTGTAGGCGGGAGTAGCTTTGCGGAGAGCGCAACGCGGACTCGGCCTGCTTTTGTGGGGGCCACGCTAGGTTCTAGCCTTCTCCGCCCCTTCGACGGGGCGGGGCGTGGCCGGGGCCTGCACTAACCCTGCAGCCCACCCGGAGCGCCCTATGCCTGTCCTAAGCCTTGATAGCGACGCCTTGCGCCGGATCCGCCGTGAACGCGGCCTGAGCCAACGCCAGCTGGCCGAACTGATCCGCTCGACCTCCGTCGAGGTGAGCAAGTGGGACCGGGGCGTTCGCCCCGTCCAACTGGCCACCGTTGGGCGCCTGGCCATCGCCCTCGAAGTCCACCCCATGGACCTGCTGACCTGGGCGGGGGGTGTCGAGTGACCGCCCCCGCCGACGCGGCAGCGGACGAGGAGACCACCGAAGTCATTTGGACCGCCGCCCCCATGGGCGACGCCGCCTATCGAAGGCTCTTGCGCCTGCTGTTCGCACCCGCCGACGACGACCGAACCGGGGGCGACGCCGATGACTGACACGCAGCAGCCCCCCGCCCAACCCCAGGCGGGGGGCCACCAGAGCCAACCGAACCCAAACTCTGATTCCAGTGAAGCAGGCCCTATGACCAGCGCACAAACTGACAGTCCTTGGGTGGCTCGGGCTGAAGCCGACGGCGTTCTCGTCGTCAGCCACCAGGGCGGGGCCATGGAGTCCGTGCGCGACGAGCGGGGCGTGTTGGCCAACGCCCTGGAGCTGGCCAAGCTGGGGCACCCCGTGTTGCCGTGCTGGGGCGTGCGCGACGATGGCACGTGCCGCTGTCCCCACGGTGAGGCGTGCAAGAGCACGGGAAAGCATCCGCTCAGCCGCAAGGGCTTCGCCCCCAACGGCCTGGACGACGCCACCACTGAGGCCGACACCATCATCGGGTGGTTCGCCCAGGACAGCGGCAAACTCAACTTGGGGTGGCGCCTGGACGGGCTGGGCGTGCCCGACGTCGACGTTGCCGACGGCAAGATCGGCGGCCAGACCGTGGCTGAGCTGGAGGCCGAACACGGACCCCTGACCCCCACGCTGACCATTCGCACGGGTCGGGGTGGCCTTCAGTACGTCTACGAGCTGCCCGGTGTCGACACCGAGCAGTACGGCGACTCGCTGGGCACCAACGTCGACTTCAAGCGCGGCGCGGGGGCCTACGTCATGGTGCCCGGGTCGAAGACGGTCGACGTGTACCGGATCGAGTCGGGCAAGCTCGGTGAACACGAACCGCTGCCCCAGTGGGTGCACGAGGTGGCACGCAGGAACCCGCTTGACCAGGTGCGACAGCGCCGCAAACAGCAGCGGGAGGCCACCGCGCGCGCTGAGGCGATCGACAGCACCCGATTGGCCGAAAGTCTGGCCGAGTGCGACTCGAAGGCCGCATGCCTGAACCTGTCCCCTGGCCACCCCGACCGCAGCTCTTACGACTGGGTCAAGAAGACGGCCGGGTACGAGGCCCGAGACGCCCGGGACACGACTGCGCGGTCGTATGCCGACTACTACGCGGCGATGTGCGCCTACGACGGGGCGTCGGACCACCCGCGCTACGACTACGACCCCGAAAAGTTCGACGAGATCCTCACGTTTGTGTGGCGCGAGGAGTCAACCAAGCGCGCCGAGGTTTCCACCAACCAGGCAACGCGCGAGCTGTGGCGCGCGGACACCGAGGCGTACAAAGCTACCGGGGAGTACGACAACGAGGCGAACAAGGCACTTCTGCGCACGGTCACCCAGGAGGAGGCCCAGAAAGAGCGAGCCGCCGCCGACTGGAAACCCCCGGCCGACGAGCGAGCTGGCAACCTGGCCGACCGCTTGGCCAGGGAACGCCCGAAGGTGCCGCACCGGTTCGAGGGGCTCGGCAAGGTCGGGGCCAACACAACCGTCGCGGCTCAGTACAAGGCCGGAAAGACCACGCTGGTGTGCAATCTGGTGAGGTCTCTCGCTGACGAGGTACCGCTGTTCGGTCGGTTCGAGTTGAACACGCCGCTTTCAGGCAACATCGCCGTGTTCAACTACGAACTCGATGACGACGAGTTCGAGGACTGGTTGGCCGATCAGAACATCAAGCACCCTGACCGAGTGCATCTGCTGCACCTGCGGGGCGAGAAGCTACCGCTGGTGTCAGAGCCGGTAGAGGAGTGGGTGACGCAGTGGCTGGCCGAGCGCGACATCGAGGCGTTGATCATCGACCCTGCGGCCAGAGCGTTCAGCGGGTGTGGGGACGAGAACAGCAACCAGGACGTGGCGGCGTTCACCGAGGCTGTGGATGTGATCAAGCACAACGCCGGGGTGCGAGACCTGTGGATGCCCACCCACACCGGCCGGGGCCAGGAGGAAGCCGCCGAGCGTTCGCGCGGAGCCACGCGCTGGGACGACTGGCCGGACGTGCTGTGGAAGCTGGTCAAGGGCGACACCGGCAACCGGTACTTCGGCGCGCAGGGACGCAAGGTCAACCAGGCCGAGATCGAACTGTCATTCGACTCGGGCACAGGGCGCCTGGGCACCACAGGTGGCGGTGACCGGCAGTCGGCAGCCGAAGAGACGGAAGTGGGTCGCGCGGTCCAGCTACTGCGAACCCACCTCAGTCAGCACGGGGAGTGCTCCAAGAGCCAACTGTCGGGGCAGATCAGCAGCACCAAGAAGAAGGCCGAGCGCGTCATGAAGCTGGCCATCGAGCGGGGCAAGATCATCGAGCACAAAGCCGACAAGCCCGGCAAGCCACATCAACTCTCTCTTCCTTCTTCTTAACCAACCTCCCTCACCTCCCTGCAACCTCCCTACGACCTCCCTCCAGCCGCCGTAGGGAGGTGACCGGAACCACCTCCCTCCTCCCCTTGGGGAGGGAGGTGGTTCGGTCCCTCCGTCCGGTGGCGGCTGGAGGAATGCGGGAGGAGGGAGGGAGGTGGCCCACTCAACTACGCACGCCCCGCCCCAGTAACCAAAATTCAACTAGCACGCAGGAGGCCCAACGTGGGCAAGAAGAGCCACCAACCCCACCGCCAGGGCGGCCAACACACGTCGGTTGCTGCCGCGTGGTGGCTAGGCCAAACATGCGTTGGCTTCGACAGCCCCAACGCGGCTGACGACAAGGCGTGCCGGGCGCGCGCCCAAGACGACCTTGAGTGGGCAGCGCGCCAGCACCCCCATTTGATCAACGACGACGCCGCCTTGATAGCAGCAGCCGCCCACCGCCCCGGTGGCACGGGGTGCCCCGTGTGCACGCCGAGCCTGGTTGAGGAGCCGACCGCATGACAACCCGCCAACTCGAACCGCCACCCACCTTGAGGTTCAACCGCCGCGCCTTGATCCGGATTCGGCGCGAACGCGACGTGTCGGTGCGGAAGCTGGCCCGCAGACTCGGCCACCACCACGACCACCACGTGGCCGACTGGCTGAACGGCCACAGCGAACCCGGCTTGGGCAGCATCGGGCGGCTGGCGCGCGCGCTGGACTGCGATTGGCGCGACCTGATCGCGTGGTCGCACGAGGAGCCGCCACACCGCCGCCACGTGGCCCAGGCCGAAGGCGCCCTTCCTTAAACGCGGGCGACACGCCGCCGTCCGGCCGGGGCTGAGCCCCGGCCACGGCGCGCGAGCCCCTCGGAGGCCCCACCGAGCTTCAGCGAGACGTATGCGGGGCGGCAGGAGGCTGCGCCACCGACTCTGCGGAGGAGTGCACAAAGCCCCCAATATCGAGCGGCTGGCCTGTTACTGTCCCGACATGGACCAGCCTTCCTCTCTCGTCGTCTGCCGCGCGGGCCATACCGCCCATTACCCGGCCGCACTCGAAACCGCCGCCAACACTGGGACTGACCTGGCGTTCTGCATCGCCTGCGACTGTCAGCGGGTCCACATGGTCGTTCTGTACAGCGGCGAGCGCCCTCGCGTGGTCGCGTCTGGAGACGTCGACCTTTACGCCCGATTCGAGGCCACCGAATGGCCCGAGCGTGTCCACACCGACGAGGCGGGGGCGTTCTTCTATCGGGAAATGGAACCGCTCGGCCTCGCGCTGTTTCTGGAGGAGGAACGTCGTGATCATCGACCTGGGTGACGTGGTTGCGGTCGTCGCTGCCGTGTTCGCGGGACTCGCCTGGTGGCAGGCCAGGAGGTCAGCCAACTCGGATACCACGCTGGCCAAGATTGCGAACGGAGAGCTGCGCGGCAGGCTCGCCCAGTGGAGTCCCGAGCGGATGCACAAGCCGGACCCAGAGGTCCGCAGGGATGGCGCACGGAGGGGCCGCGTCATGAATTCGGGTGACGAGTTGGCCCTCAAAGTCGTGGTCAAGGGTGAGCGGGTCGTCCGGCAGGGTGAAGAGGACGAGGTGGCCGTAGGGCACGGCGTGGAGTTTGAGTACCGGGTCTCCTACGAGGGCGATGGAACCCCTCCGCCTGAAGCGTTCTACATTCAGGTGGTGTGGGACAGGCCCGAGCACTCTGGCGGCGGGAGGAGGATGGAGACCGTTAGGTTCGCTCCTCGGGAGCTTCCGCGCCCCTGATGCCCCTGATGCCAAAGCTTCTGTCACTTGTCCTTGAATCGGCACCCCACCCCGTGGTTCTCGCGTGGCCGTCGTCAAGCTCTCGTGGGCGCCCCGCCCCCCTCAGCCCCGGCCAGCCCGCGCGAGCCTCGGAGACACAACGGAGCTTCAGCGAGCGGTATCCCGGGCGTCGTCGGGGCCGCCCCGTGGAGCCAGCGTTAGATACAGGTTGTCCCCTCGGGGATGGAGGCTGCTGGCGAACCACTCGCCTTCGATCTCGACCACGAACCACCCGGGCTTGCTCTCGTGGCGGCGCACGTTCACGTTCGGCTCATCCATCCGGCTACCTTACAGCGACCGGCGTGTTGGCCGCTCAGCGGCACATTGTCAGCGCTGAGGCGTACCGTTCGTAGCCAGGGAGATGCAGTCACCAACTCGCGGAGGGGATCGACATGACCAACCTCTACACGAAGAACGGCGTGCCGCTGAACGTGCGGGGCAACGAGGTGTTCAACCAGTCAGGCCGGTCGATCGGTCGGATCAGCGGGTCAAAGGTGTTCGGATCCAACGGCCGCTACGTCGGCACGATCGACGGTGATCGGCTGGTCTACCGGTCAACCGACTCAGCAACCACCGGGGGGTCTTTCGCGCCTAGCGCCGGAGCCGGAACGGCCAGCGCCCCCGTAGCTGGGTCCGCCATCTGGGGCGAAGAGCCCGACATCAGCGGCTGACACCATGCTCCACGCTTCGCCGCCCTGGCCCTCCAGGTGAGAGCCAGGGCGTTCGTTAGTCTCGGTCCTTCCCTGGGCACACCCGGTGATCGGCATCCCACCAGATCGGGTAGAAGACACGGGGATGTTCAGGCGTCAGGACTCCCCACAGCCGACCCATGTTTCCCTCACGGAACCGAAAGAGTTCGTCCCACTCTTCCAGCTTCAGTTCATGCAGCCGATTCTGGGCTTCCTTGCACAGATTTTCGACAGGGATGGGCTTGTTTCTAGGACCGCGACGCTTCTTGCCCCCGGTCTGCTGGTTAAAGATTTCCGTCCAGGTCAGGGACTCCATCTCGCGGAGGAGGGCGACGATCTTAAGGAGCGTGGCTTCATCGATCCCCCACGACCAGCTCCCCTGGTGATCACGGTCGAGCAACGAGAGACGCCACAGAGGACTTTGGCCATCAACGTCGTGACTGGCGGGAAGCCGACGTGGCACGCGGTTCGGCTGCTCGGGTACGACCGAAGCGGGAAGTCGCTTCGGCCTCTTGCCGCCCTTGCTCATACAGTCTCGGCGTCGTCCCTGTCGAGCAGCGAGCTGTAGAACTCCTTCATCGCGTCCGGCGGGATCTCAGCGTTGCTGCCGACATGGGCGGGAAGGCCCGCCCGGGCCTTCCTCCAAGGGTCTTCGTTGTGGGTCATCTCGCTGAGCTGCTTCCCCGTTAGCTTCCCGTAGGTGTCGACCACAACGTCGATGCTCTTGCGCTGGTCAGGGGTCAGGTGGTCGACGTCACCACGCGGCCACTCCCCAACGGAGAACTGGCCGCGGTGCTCGGCGAACAGTTCGCGTACGACAGGACCGTTGGCCCATGCCTCGATGCGCTCCTGGAACAGGGGGTCCTCGTCCCAGACCAGCGACCACGCCTGCGAGTAGTAGACGAGCTTCTGAAGCTTCATGGTGGACACGGGGCCGACCTTGGACAGGACGTAAGCGGCTACGTCATGTGCGCTAGCCACGGCGGTCTCCCTTCCTGTCGGTCGCGCTGTGCAGTTTGCTGTCGACTGCGGGTCGTGCGCGGGGGGGTGGGCACGTCAGAGATCCCAACTCAATCGTATGTCCGATTCGCATCTATTTCTGTACCCCTGGGGTGCGACAAATCTATCTCTTCGCAACGCTCGGCATTGGCAAAACTACTAAACGCACCCATGGTGTTGCCGTCTGCAACACGAGCCACCGGCGACCGGCGCGGCTCTCGATGGCTTTTCCTTGACCTGGCGAGGTGGGGTGGGCCCGACACCCGCCCCGCCCCCGCCAGGCGCCCGGAGACGCCCCCAGATGTCAGAGAGAGGCCACCGCACGCCGGGTTCAATCCGCCGCGTCCTGCTCGGCAGCGGCCTCCCGGCGCTCGCGCGGGGTCACCTCGTCGGTGGACCACTCCAGCAGGTCGGCGGGGTCGCTCACTGGTCGTCCTCCGCCCACTCGATGAGGACGGTGGGGTGGCAGCCCAGGGCGTCGGCGAGACGGCCGATGGTGCGCAGGTCAGGGGTCTGCTGGCCAGCCTCCCAGCGGGCCAGGCTCCTGCGGTCGAGCCCGCTGGTCTTGGCAAGCCGGATCTTGGACAGGCCGCGCTGCTCGCGAACGAGCTGCATGGCCCGATGGTGAATCTCAGCGTGTGCACGGGTGGGTCTCCCGGAACGAAGGTCGGTACGGCTCCGACCTCGTCCCGACTCCCACTTGCCCTTTCGGGTAGCCAAGATCTACGAGTTCAGTGCTCCTGCGGTGACTCCACCCCATCACCCGGGCGTCGCTCCCGCAATCGGTAGGGGTGCCCCAGCTACCGCCCTCCCCCGGTACCCCCAGTACGGCAACGACACGCCGGGCTCCTACGGGGCTCATCACTCGTCGTTCGGGCCGGCGCAACGAGAAGTGACAGCAAGGCGTGTTCAGGCCGACACAGCCTCGTAATCCGCTCGTGACCCCACTCAGAGGGCCGTCACAGGTCGGCCACACCAGCGCCCCTTATCGGTGGCGAGTGACATCATGTCGGGCATGAGCAGACATGAAAGCGACGAGGACCGTGTGTTGGACGCGTTCCGGCGCTGGCTGATCGCCGAGGGCTGGACCCCCACCACGCCCACCGACCAGTGGACCGACATCGAGGCGGTGCGCGGTGACGAGCGGCTGATCGGTGAGGCCAAGGGCCGAACCACCGAGAGGGGCATAGACGCTGACATCGCGTACGGCCAGCTGCTGCGCCGGATGACGGACCAGTCCCCGACCATCCGCTACGCCCTGATCGTGCCGACCTCGGCCGTCAAGGCTGCCGAGCGCGTTCCCTCTGCCGTGCGGCACCTGCTCCGAATCGACCTGTACGAAGTCACCGACGACAACCGCGTACTTCCCCGCCCGGCGTAGCCCCTCCTCGCGCCCCCGTGGGGTCTCCGAGCGCCTCGGGTGCCCTGCCCCGGCCAGCCACCCGCCCCCGGGCAGCACCGATCTAGACCAAGCCCCGCCCGTGGTGACCGTGACCACAGGGGTGTGGTGGAATCTCTGCCCCTCCAGCATGCTGAGGGCGAACACAGCCAGAGAGGAGCGCAGGCGTGACCGACGAGCGAGACCTGATCGAGTACGACGAGCCCCGCGTCCTGAGCGAGGCCTTCCCTGACCGAAGCGCCGCCGACCCTTGTGCGTGCACCGTATCCACGTGCGGGGTCGTCCTGCCCGCTGACCAGATGACGGTCATCAAGCGCCACCACGCCCGGTTCGCGAAGGGGTACCTGTGGGCCTACTGCCCCGACCACTTCGCCCGCACCCAGGTCTGAACCCTGACGGGCGGGATGCGGCCCCTCCTCGGCCGTCCGTGGGGTCTCGGAGCCGCCCGACGCCACCTGGCGCCGAGCGGCTGAGGGCGGTTCAGGAGGTCGTGAGGATGTGCTTAGCCGCAGCGTGAACGTCGTCTGCGGCCTGGGTGGTGCGGCTGAGAGCGTCCCCGAACTCGTCGGTCCGGGTGACGACGAACGCAGGCCCTTTGACCTCGATTACAACGTTTCCGACCACCAGCATGGGCATGTCACCGACGCGCCGGAGCCCGGAGTCAATGACCCCGTCCCGGCCGTGAATGCGTAGGGCGTTGTTGAGGGCTATCAACAGGTCCATGTGCCGCTGCCAGCCGCTCACCGCAGGGCCTCCAACCCGGCCAGGGTGCGCCGCAGCAGCTCCGCCGACAAAGCGTCCTGCGTTGCTTTTTGGCGCTCCCAGATCCGGTAGTACGGCCGCACGCGGTTGGAACGGCGGGGCGCCGCTGTGATTGACTGCCTCATGTCATCAGCTCCTCATTAGCTGGTGGCCACACCCCCGGCCTGTGGCTGCAGGCGCGGGGGCCTTTCTATCCATTATACATGACAACACATGACCTCATGTGACCTCATGTGAAAGCGCAGGTCAGCGACTATTGTTATATGGCGATAGACCTGGACGGTCCTGAGTTCCTGCGCGATCAGGTGGCGGCGATCCTGCGCGCCCGGATCGAGTCGGGCGAGTACCCGCCTCGGCGCCGTATCCCACCTGAGGCCGAGTTCATCGAGGAGTTCGGGGTGTCACGGCCCACCGTGCGGGCCGCGTTGGCCATCCTCGAAGACGAGGGCCGCATCGTCACCCGGCGCGGCAAGGGCCGGTTCGTAGCCGGAGCGGAAAGCTAGTCCTGCGGGTCGATCCGCTCGGCCACGTCGGGCCAGCCGAGCTGGCGACCCCACTGGGCGGCCCCCTGGCCGGTGACCACGCCGCCACTGGTTTTGAACACCCAGCACCCGGCCACGCCCCACCGAATCAAGTGGCCTTTGAGCTTGCCATCGTGGCCGGGCGCCCACGTGCGGCTGGTCTCGCTGTCGCACCCGGTGGTCTCGACGCGCCACGTTGTCTCGCCGTCTGGCACCAGCCCCCAAAAGCTGGCGCACTGTTGTCGTTCGTTGTCAGGTGACGTCATGTCGACCGACCCTAGCGCACCTGGTGGGCGCGTGTCGGGAGAACGCCGAACCAATCGGGGCAAAGCGGGGGCGCGTGCCCGTGACGGCTGGGACCATCGGTGCATGTGGGAAATGCAATCGGAAGTACTGGCTTCGTTTGCCGCCGCAGGGGGCGCTTGGGCCGCCGCCCTCGTGTCCATCGTGTCGGCAATCTTCACCGGAGTCCAGGCCAAAGCCGTCAGAAAGCAGACCGGGCACCAGGAGCGGGCGGCCGACGCAGCGAATGAGCAAACCAAACTTCAGCGCCAGATAGCCAGGGACGCCGCCCAGCCCTACGTCTGGGTGGACGTGCGCGCGGATGAGGCGCAGGGGTCGGCGTTTAACCTGCTCCTTGGTAACTCGGGGCCGACGTTCGCGCACAACATCCGCGCCACCATCGACCCACCACTGCCGAGTGACAACAGTTCCTCCGCGAAGGGAGAAGCCGCACAGCGGCGACTGCGCGAGGGCATCAAGTCGCTCGGTCCTGGCCACAGGCTTGTCTGGTTTATCGGCATTGGCCGTAAGATCGTGGAGGAGGACGTCCCGCAGCTCCACACGATCACGATCGAGGCTGAAGGGCCATACGGCCCGGTCGGGCCACTGACCTACGACCTCGACCTCGCCGACTTCCGCGAAACTCGCGACGCGCCTGAGGGCAACTTGCACTACGTCCGCAAGGCGATCGAAAAGATTGAGGAGAAGCTCCCGAGCCCAAAGAAGCCGCTGCGGGTGGTCCTCAATGACCAGGGCGGCGAGCAGGGGCCACCCAAGTCTCGGGGGGACGGCTCCTCGTAGCTGCGCGAGCCAGCTGGCGGGGCCTCACCGGTACACTTGCCTGCGGTGTCCGACGATCATAATCACGACCCGCCGCTCGGCGTCATCGACCGTGTAGATCACCCGGTACGGCCCCCCAACCGTTCTGACAGGGATGCGCCACGCGTTGCTGCGGCCCTGCATTTTGCAACACCTATCGGGGCGCGGCTCTCGGGCCAGACGGTCTATGGCGTCGCTCACTGCTTGCCGCACGCGCTGCTCAGAGATTCCCGCAAGATCCCTGATGGCTGCTCTGTCGTACTCGATGCGGTACCCGTCCATGGCGGCCTACACGAGTCCAAGTTCTTGTTTCGCCTCGTCGGCGGAGAGCGTCTCGCTACGACCGGTCTCTAGACGGACCAGTCGCTCCTCCAACAGCTGTTCTTCCATCTGGTCGAGGAGGCTCTCGTAGTGCCTCACGAGAGCAACGGGAACAATAGCAACGTACGGCTCTGAGTATTCGTCGTCAGCGACGTAAACGGCTTCCTCCCGCTCCACAACCCGTCGAACCACCTTGGCGAAGTGCTGTCGTGCCTCCCAAGAGGGGACGGTACGGTGCTCATCACTCATACGTTCAGGGTGCCCCTCAAGCGGTGGTGCAACCGCCCCCCGGCCAAATAGGTTGCTGAGTGTCTTGGCCGCTGTAGGCGGTCCCCACCGTCATCCCCCTGCGGCCCAGGGAAGTCCGGGTTGCGGCGTAGGTAGCCCGGTACACATCAGGGCACAAGCGACGGGGGCACGGCGCCGGTCCGCGCCCCCGTCGTAATCGCTCCGTTACGCGACGTTCAGAGTGAACGGCACGCCCCCGCCCGGAGCTGGAGCGGACCCTCCGGGAACGGGCTTGGGAACCGCCATCAGCACCCGGTGCAGCTCGTGGGCGTGTCGGGCGGTGTTCATCGCGCCGCTTCGCAGCCCCGCCTCCACGACGACGGTGCCGGGGCTCAGTGCGGCGATGACCCTGTTGCGCACGAGGAACCCTCCCCGGTTGGGTCGGCTCCCCAGCGGGTACTCGGTGACAAGGGTTCCGTTGGCGGCGACGTCGGCGAACAGGTTCTCGTGGCCGCTGGGGTATCCCACGTCCAGACCGCAGGCGAGCACGACGACGGTTGCCCCTCCCGCGGCCAGCGCGCCCCGGTGGGCGGCGGCGTCGATCCCGTACGCTCCGCCGGAGACGGTGGCCGTGCCGCGCCGCGCCAGGGTGTGGGCCAGCTCCCCCGCGACGTGCAGCCCGTAACCGGACGCGGCGCGGGCTCCCACCAGCGACACCGCCCGCAGGCAGGCGTTGCGCAGGTCGTGTGCGCCGCGCACCCAGAGGGCGTAGGGGCGGTGTCCGGCGAGCATGTCGAGCTGGGTGGGCCACTCCGGGCTGCCGGGGGCGACGACCCGCCCGCCCAGCTCCGCCGTGTCGGACAGCAGCGCATCGGCGTCGAGGGCCCGGGCGCGGTCCTGCCAGCGTTTCCACTGCGCCGCGCGCTGGCCGGGCCGCGCCTCGCCCGAACTGCCGGACAGCCGCGGGAGCGCGCTTCCCGAGCGGAGCGCCTCCCACACCTCGCGGGCGTCGTGCTCGTCCAGCAGTGCGCCCATGAGGGGGCTCCCCGGCGGGGCGACCGCGGTGAGGCAGGCACGCGCGGCCGCGTCACCGTCGGGGTCCGCGTGTTGCGGTTCCGGCGCGGTCACTGCGCCTGCCCCGACCACAGCGCGTAGGCGTAGGCGGTGTCCTCGCTGCTGGGACGCTCCCGCCCCGCCAGGTCCGCCAGTGTCCAGGAGATGCGTAGCGCCCGGTCCACGCCGCGCGCGCTGATCTCGCCGCGCTCCAGCGCGGATGTGAGGATCCGGACGGCGGCCTCGGGAGGGGGGAACGTCCGGCGCAGTTCCGCCCCGGGCACGTCGGCGTTGGTCGTCCACGGGGTGGCGGACAGCCGTCGCGCGCAGCGGTCGCGCGCCTGGACGACCCGTTCGGCGACCGTGGCCGAGGACTCGGCGAGGGTGCGGTCCGCGAGGAGTTCGGCGTGGGCCACCGGCTGCAGTTCGACCTTGAGGTCGACGCGGTCGAGCAGGGGGCCGGAGAGCCGGGCGAGGTAGCGGCGGCGCTGCACGGAACCGCAGGTGCAGGCGTTTCCGGATTTCCCGCAGGGGCACGGGTTCGCCGCCAGCACGAGTTGGAAGCGGGCGGGGAACGTCACGGTGGACGCGGCGCGGGAGACCAGGACCTCCCCGCGTTCCAGCGGTTGGCGCAGCGAGTCCAGGACACTGCGCCCGAACTCGGGGGCCTCGTCCAAGAAGAGGGCGCCGCGATGGGCTAAAGAGACGCACCCCGGCCGCAGTCGGGTGCTGCCACCGCCGATGACGGCGGCGCGCGTGGCGGTGTGGTGCGGTGCCCAGAACGGCGGCCGGGAGATCAGCGGCCCTCCCTGGGGGAGGGTCCCCGCCACCGAGTGGACGGTGGTCACCTCGAGGGCTTCGGAGCGGGTGAGCGGGGGAAGGATGCCGGGCAGCCGTTCCGCGAGGAGGCTTTTCCCGGTTCCCGGCTGGCCGAGCAGCATCAGGTGGTGCCCGCCAGCCGCGGCGATCTCCACAGCGCGCCGGGCGATCGGTTGTCCGAGGACGTCGACGAGGTCGGGAGTGTACTGGGAGGGTGCGGTCTCGGCGGGTTCGGGCTCGTCGAGGGGGAGGTGCTCCGGTACCGGTTCGCCGCGCAGTCGGGCGACCAGTTCGGTGAGCGAGTCGACCGCGACCACCGTGGCGCCGGGGACGAGGGCCGCCTCCGCGGCGTTGGCGCGCGCCACGACGAACGTGGTGTGACCGTGGCGCATCCCCGCCAGCACGGACGGGAGGATCCCGTGTACCGCGCGGGTGCGGCCGTCCAGGCCGAGTTCGGCCACGAACACGGCGTTGTGCACCCGCGCCACCGGCACCGCCCCGTTCGCCGCCAGGACGGCGGCGGCGATCGCGAGGTCGAACCCGCTGCCGCTCTTGGGCAGGCTGGCGGGTGAGAGGCTCACGGTGATGTGTTCCTCGGGCCAGTGCTCCCCGGAGTTGAGGACGGCCGCGCGGATCCGGTCCCGGGCTTCGCGGAGGGCGGTGTCCGGTAGGCCGACCAGGGTCAGCCCGGGGGTGCTGCCGCCCAGGTGGGACTCGACCTCGACCGGGTGGCCGTCCACACCGAGCAGGGCCATGCAGTAGGTACGCGCCAGCCCCATCTACGCCACCCTGCGGTGGTGCCGGAGGAAGACCCGCCCGCCCGGTCCGGTCAGCACCGAGACGGCGTCGACCCGGGTGCGTCCGGCAGCCGCGCCGTACCGGGCCGCGGCCAGCCAGCTCAGGTGGCGCAGCCGCCGGCGTTTCTCCGGGGTCACCGCCTCGAGCGGGGTGCCGAACCGCAGGCTGCTGCGGGTCTTGACCTCGACGACGACGAGTCTCCCGCCGTGGCGGGCGAGGATGTCGATTTCCCCTGCGTGGCACTGCCAGTTGCGCGCGAGGACGCGCATCCCGACCCGTTCGAGGTATGCCGCCGCGAGTTGCTCCCCACGCTGTCCGAGGGTTCGGCCGCGGCGGGTGTTGTGCTGTGGGCTGGCCACCATGACGTCACCTCCGCGCTCCACGATGCGCGGCCATAACCCCGCGGCGCCATCCGGATCCGGGTGGCTGTGGACAGAGGTCGGGCTGGCCACCCGCCGCGGGTGGCCAGCCCGACTACCGGTCCGTGTTTCCCGGTACCCGCCGTGCCGCGGATCCGCCGTAGTGAGGTGTCGTCGCTGACGGCAGTGGACACCCGGGCGCGACGGAGGTGGAGCGTACGTCTAGGTGGACGGTCCCGGGCTCCCGGTAGCGGGAACGTCGAAGTCGGTCTTGGTGATCTCCTCGACGTTGACGTCCTTGAACGTCACCACGCGCACGTTGCGCACGAACCTGGCCGGGCGGTACATGTCCCACACCCAGGCGTCCTCCATGGTGACCTCGAAGTACATCTCGCCGTTGTCGGTGCTGCGAGATTGCAAGTCCACCTGGTTGGTGAGGTAGAACCGGCGCTCGGTCTCCACCACGTAGCTGAACAGGCCGATGACGTCGCGGTACTCGCGGTAGAGCTGCAGCTCCATCTCGGCTTCGTACTTCTCCAGCTCTTCAGAACTCATCTCGCGCTCGCTCTCGTCGTTCCCGCCAGGCTCGTAGCTCCCGGCCCCCTTTTTCGGCTTTTCTTGTCGTTCACTCGGCAGCCCTCGCCATGAGACCAGGATGCTGCACGTGTCAACCGTCCGCGACGGGCAACGAAACTCCGCTGCCCCGCCGCACGGATGGGGTTTCCCGGCCACCCGTCCTACCGGAGGGGGTTCCGGTCCCCGCTTCCCGGATCCTACGCCGTCCGGTGCTCTCGGTCACGGTCGCGCCCGCTCTTCCCGGGGGATGCAGCGCGGCGCCGCTGGTTACCGCGCGGCGGAGGCCTCCCCCTCGTTGAGAGGGGTGAACGTCTCCGGGACGGGAAGCGTGTCGATGCGGTCCAGCGGCCAGACGAGGACGAACGCGCGCCCGACGACGTCCTCCTTCGCGATGGCTCCGCCCCCGGGGTCGTTCTGGTGCATCCGGGAGTCCTGGGAGATCTCGCGGTGGTCGCCCATGACCCACAGCCGCCCCTCGGGAACCTCGACCGGTCCGAACTCGGCGTGGGTGCTCTGGCTTCCCGGGTACAGGTAGGGCTCGGTCAGCGGCTCGCCGTTCACCAGCACCCGGTTCTCCGCGTCGCAGCATTCCACGGTGTCCCCGGGGAGGCCGACGACGCGTTTGATGTAGTCCTTACCGGTGGGGTGCACGCCCAACTGCTGGCCCACCCAGGTGAAGCCCTTGGCGATGGGGTTGCTCGGTTCCTCGACGGTGACGGTGTTCTCCTCGTCCCACGAGGAGCTCCCGTTGAACACCACGACCTCGCCGCGTTCGATGTCGCGCACCTGGTACACGAGTTTGTTGACGAGCACGCGGTCCCCGACGAGCAGGGTGTTCTCCATGGACTGCGAGGGGATGTAGAACGCCTGGGCCACCCACGTCTTGATGACGAACGCCAGAACGAGGGCGATCACGACCAGGACGGGAAGTTCCTTCCAGAAGGAACCGGACTTCGCGTTCGACGCTTCTTTCTTCGCGTTCATCGTTGGGCCCACACTCTCCCCTGCCTCGGCCTGGCCACCTGCCGACCTGTCCTCCGGACGACCGGCGCCGGATACAGGTGCGGCTCCCTCATGCTCACGCATGGGGGAGCCACTGTTCTCAGCCGGGGTGCTCTCCTCGGGCCGGTACGGGCCGCCGGAAACCTGCCCAGCCGCCCCGGGCTCCGGTTCGTCAGTGCTCATCGGAACCGAAGCCTATCCGAGAGCGCCCGATCGCGCCGGGAAAAACGCCTCACTGTAGGCGCGTGCGCGGGTTCTAGCGGCGCTCGGGGATGCGGGCGGCCTTCCCGCGCAGGTGGCGCAGGTAGTACAGCTTGGCACGGCGCACCCGGCCGCGGGCGACGACCTCGATCTTGTCGATCGCGGGGGTGTGCACGGGGAAGGTGCGCTCCACACCAACGGAGTAGCTGAGCTTGCGGACCGTGAACGTCTCACGGTTTCCGCCGCCCTGCCGCCGGATCACCACACCCTTGAAGACCTGGATCCGGGAGCGGTTCCCCTCCGTGACACGCACGTGGACGTTGAGCGTGTCGCCCGGGCGGAAGTCGGGAATGTCGGAGCGAAGCTGGGCCTTCTCGAGCTCCTGAATAGCGGTGTGCATCTCAGCGGTTCCTCATCGATTGCGCGCCGCGGCGACGGACATGCGGTTCGCGCGGGCGGATCTGCTGCTCGGGTCGAAACTGTGCCCCCGGTGGAGTTCGTCGCGGCCGGCGTGGTTGCCTTGGGCGGCGAACGGCCGCGCCCCACATACAGGGGCAACTCATCTAGTCTGCCATAGATTCTCCACCGCCCTGTAACCGGAGCTCGTCCAGGACTTCCTGGTCACGCCGTCCGAACTCCCCCTCAGGGGCCGCACGGAGGAGTTCGGGGCGGTTGCGCGCCGTTTTTCGGAGTGATTCGTCACGTCGCCAGCGTTCCACCGCCCCGTGGTCGCCGGAGAGCAGCACGGGCGGGACGTCGTGCCCGCGCCAGCTCGTCGGGCGGGTGTACACCGGCCCCTCCAGCAGGCTGTCCATACCCCCGCTGGCGAAGGAGTCCTCCTGGGCGGAGGCGGTGTTGCCGAGTACCCCGGGAAGGAGGCGGGAGACCGTCTCCACCATGACGAGGGTCGCCGACTCGCCGCCCGCCAGGACGTAGTCACCGATGCTGAGTTCCTCCACCGGCATGTGCCGCGCGGCCTCCTCGGCCACCCGGGCGTCGATACCCTCGTAGCGCCCGCAGGCGAAGACCAGCCACGGTTCGCCGGAGAGTCGCTCCGCGTGTTTCTGGGTGAAGCCGGCACCGCTGGGGGTCGGCAGGATCAGCCGGGGGGTGGCCTCCTCCGCCCCCGCTGGCGCGTCGCCGGTGACGGCGTCCAGGGCCTCCCCCCACGGCTCGGGCTTCATCACCATGCCGGGACCGCCCCCGCAGGGGGTGTCGTCGACGGTGTTGTGCCGGTCGTGGGTCCAGGTGCGCAGGTCGTGCAGCCGGATGTCGAGGATCCCCGACTCGCGTGCCTTCCCCAGCAGGGAGAGGTCGAGAGGAGCGAAGTAGTCGGGAAAGATGGTGATGATGTCGATACGCATGGGGCTCCCGGCGTGTCTCGGACATGGTGTTCCCGCGGCCGGAGCGGTGGGTGTGGCCGGGGCCGTTCCCGGGTGCGGGCGCTCGGCCCGGTCAGCTCTCCAGGTCGAGCAGACCCGGCGGCGGGTCGATGGTCATGCGGCCGTTGGCCGTGTCCACCTCGGGCACCAGGGCGGCCACGAACGGGACCAGCCGTTGTGTTCCGGCGTCGTCCTCGATCACCAGGAGGTCCTGCGCGTGGTGCAGCACGTCGCTGACGACGCCGACGTCCTCTCCCCCGCTGGTCTCCACTCGCAGTCCGCGCAGCTCGTGGTCGTGGAACTGGTCCGGGTCACCGGTGGGTGCGAGGTCCTGTGAGTCCACGAGCAGGTTCGTGCCGCGCAGCGCCTCCGCGCCGTCGCGGTCCTTCACCCCGGAGAACCGGACGAGCAGGCGGTCCCCGTGGTTACGGGACGAGGTGACGGTGAGTGGTCCGGCGCTGTCCGGGTCGGTCAGCAGCGTGGCGCCGGCTGCGAAGCGCACACCGGGGTCGTCGGTCCGCACGTCGATGGTGACCTCACCACGGACACCGTGCGGTCGGCCGATCCGGCCGACGACGAGACGCATCGCTCTCCTCCGCGTTTGTTCGCTGCGACGCCGCCCGCGTGGGTCACGCAGCCTCCGGCGGGCTCGCGGGATTCACGGCACGCAGCGGGCGGTGTTTCCGGGGGGCGGTCCCGGGCGGGGACCGGCCCCCGGACGGCAGTCAGCGCACTTCGTGCAGGTCCAACAGGTCGACGCGGACATAACGTCCCCCGGCCAGCGAACCGATGCCGTGCGCAGTGCCTTGGCGGTGCGGCCGTTGCGGCCGATCACCTTGCCGAGGTCCTCGGGATGCACCCGGACTTCGAGCACCTTGCCCTTGCGGAGCCGACGGGCCCGCACCTGGACATCGTCGGAGTTGGTGACGATGCCCTTGACAAGGTGCTCAAGCGCCTCTTCCAGCACGTCAGGCCTCGCCCTCGGACTTCTCCGCCTTCTCCTCGGCCTGCCCGTCGCTCTTCTCCGACGTCTCGGCCTTCTGGGACTTCTTCGTCTTGCCCTCGCTGCCCTTGTCCTCGTTGTCCGGCAGGACGAGCTCCTTGAGGACAGCCTGGAACTGTGCTTCCTGGGCTTCCTTGTCCTTGGGCTCGGCCACCTTCAACGGGGTCTGCGGAGCAGGAAGTCCCTTGAACTTCTGCCAGTCACCGGTACGCCGCAGGATCGCCTTCACCGGTTTGGTGGGCTGCGCCCCCACAGACAGCCAGCTCTGGACCCGCTCGGAGTCGACCTGGATGAAGCTCGGCTCCTCGGTGGGCTGGTACTTGCCGATCTCCTCGATCGCCTGGCCGTCCCGCTTGTTCTTGGCGTCGGCGACGATGATGCGGTACTGCGGCGTACGGATCTTCCCCATACGCTTGAGTTTGATCTTGACAGCCACTGGTGTGGTCTTCTCCCGATTACAGACTGATTGCCTTGCGTTGCGAAACGTGGGGTTGTAACGCGCCGCTCAGGCGGGACGTGGGCGCGCGGGCAAGTAGAGGGCCGACCCGGGCGCCGTTAGTCGCCCTCCTATTATGCCAGACACGGCGGGCGCACAGCCGCGCCGACGCGCCGGACACCCCCTTGGGAACCGCCGCACGCCCTGTGTGACGGCTCACCGGTGCCAGATATGAACAAGCCCCGTGTGATGCGTTCTTTCCCACACGGGGCTACCGACGGGTTCCTCGGCTACTTCTTCGGCAGTTTGAAGTCGGAGAGGTCCGGCTGCGGCCCGCTGCCCATGCCCGGAGGCAGCTGCGAGCCGCCGCCCAGCCCCGGTGGCAGCTGCGACTGCTGGTCGCCGCCCTCCTCCCGGCGCTGCTGGCGCTGGGCCTCCTTCTCGGCCTCCTCCTGCTTGGCCTTGAGCGGGTTCCCGCTGCGCTGCTTGCCTTTCTTGGCCTTCTTCTGCTGCGCTTTGGCCTTCTTCTTCCCGCCGCCAGCGCCGGAGCCGGAACCGGGCATCCCCGGCATGCCGGGCATCCCGCCGTTCTTCATCTGCCGCATCATCTTCTGCGCCTCGAAGAACCGGGTCACCAGCCCGTTGACGTCGCTGACCTGGGTTCCCGAGCCGTTGGCGATCCGCAGTCGGCGTGACCCGTTGATGATCTTGGGGTTGCGGCGCTCCGCCGGCGTCATCGACCTGATGACGGCGGTGATGCGGTCGAGGTCAGCGTCGTCGACGTTGCTGATCTGGTCCCGCATCTGCCCCATACCGGGCATCATTCCGAGCAGGCTGTTGATGGGTCCGAGCTTGCGGATCATCGACATCTGCTCGAGGAAGTCGTCGAGCGTGAAGTCGTCGTCGGAGGCCAGTGTGCTGGCCATCTTCTCGACTTCCGACTCCTCGAACGTGCGCTGGGCCTGCTCGATCAGGGTGAGCATGTCGCCCATGTCGAGGATGCGGGACGCCATCCGGTCCGGGTGGAAGGCGTCGAAGTCCTCCAGCTTCTCCCCGGTCGAGGCGAACATGATCGGCTTGCCGGTGATGTGCCGGATGGACAGCGCCGCGCCACCGCGCGCGTCCCCGTCGAGCTTGGTGAGCGCCACCGCGTCGTAACCGACACCGTCCAGGAACGACTGGGCGGTGTTGACCGCGTCCTGACCGATCATGGCGTCCACGACGAACAGGATCTCGTCCGGTTGCACCGCGTCCCGGATGTCGGCGGCCTGCTGCATCATCTCCTCGTCGACGCCGAGCCGGCCCGCCGTGTCGATGATGACGACGTTGTGGTTGTTGCGCCGCGCCTGTTCGACGGACTCCCGTGCGACCTCGACCGGGTCGCCCACACCGTTTCCGGGTTCCGGAGCGAAGACCGGGATCTCGGCACGCTCACCCACCACCTGGAGCTGGGTGACCGCGTTGGGTCGCTGGAGGTCGGCGGCGACCAGCAGCGGGGTGTCGCGCTCGCTTGCGAGCCACTTGCCCAGCTTGCCGGCCAGGGTGGTCTTCCCGGACCCCTGCAGCCCCGCGAGCATGATGACGGTGGGCGGCGTCTTGGAGAAGCTGAGTTCGCGGCTCTCGCCACCGAGGATCTGGACGAGCTCCTCGTTGACGATCTTGATGAACTGTTGCGCCGGATTCAGCGCCTTGGATACCTCCGCGCCGCGGGCGCGCTCCTTGACGTGCGCGATGAAGTCGCGGACGACGGGGAGAGCTACGTCGGCTTCCAGCAGCGCGAGACGGATCTCGCGCGCGGTGGTGTTGATGTCCTCCTCGGACAACCGCCCTTTGCCGCGCAGCGAGGTGAAGACCGTTGTCAGCCGGTCGGAAAGCGTCTCGAACACGAGTGTGGCCAGTCCTTCGTCTCGGGAGTGGCTTTCTAGGTTACCCGCCGAAGCGGCCAGTATGCGCCCCGGCCGTCGGGGACCCGCTAGCCCTTGTCGGAGTCACCGGAGGAGTCGCTCTTCTCCAGCGTGGCGTCGCGACTGTCCTCGATCGTGTTGACCAGCTTATCCTGCGCGTCCCCCGTGATCCCACGGGTGGAGAGCAGCGCGTCACCGCTGACGCTGTACTCCTGCGGGTTGGCGCTGGGAGACAGGTCGTAGTCGATCGTGCAGGAGACGTCGGCGTTGCCTCCGGCGTCCAGCGACGCCGTGTCCTTGCACGTCTTCTCGCCCAGCTCGTCGTTGTTGACCGTGGCGTCCATGCGCACCGCGACGGAACCGTCGGCACCGCTGTCGCCGGAGGCGTCGGTCACAGTGCCGTTGACCGTGCACTTGCCGCCGACCTCGCAGTCCAGGTCCAGTTCCCCGTCCCAGTTGACCTCGATGCGGGCGTCCCGGGAGCTGTCCAGGGAGTCCTCGGCGGCGCTGGTGAGCGTGTCGTAGGCCTCGCGGACCTTCTCCTCCTCGGGCTCGGAGAAGTCCAGTCTGGTGCGGGGCCCCGAGTCGCCGCCCTCCGGCGCGAGCTCCTCGACCTCCAGCCGCAGCAACCGGTGCGGTTCCTCCTCGCTGACCCACACCCGGTTCTCGTCGCCGCCCTTGAGGTCGATGCGGTAAACGTTGTCGCCGTCGAGCTTCTCCGGGACCGCCTCGCCCCCGTCCGGCGCCAGCTCGCCGAGCGCCGCGGACAACTGCTCGGGGGTGAGGACCGAGGCGGGGTCGAAGCCGAGCTGGTCACCGGTGACCCGCACCCAGTTCCCGGCGTACTTGTCCGTGTCGGGGTTCACGATCTCCTGGTCGAGCCAGTACTCCTCCGGGGCGTTGACGAACAGTTTCCCGTCCGCCTCCATCACCTCGGCCTCGTTCTCCCCCTGCTGCAGGGTTCCCGATACCGCTCCGGCGTCCGTCACCGTCAGCGACACCTGGTTGACCGGGCTGTCCTCGGAGGCGGCGACCTGGCCCTGGGACACGGTGGCGGCACCCGAGCCGAGCTGCTCCAGCGCGCTGTCCAGCACCGGGCCGGCGTCCACCGGTGTCGGTGAGGGAGAGGCTTCCTCCTCCTCACCGCCGCCCGGCCGGAAGTCGCTCAGGTCGATCGAGCATCCGGCGGTACCCGCCGCGAACGCGACGGCTACGACGGCGAACCGCAACGGTTTGCCTGGTCTGCGTCTGTGGGAGTGAACCGACGCCATCATGCCTCCTGGGCCCGTGCCCTGGTGATACACGGGGGTGTACGAGCTGTCGCTGATCGGCACCCGGACGCGAGGACTCAACGCGGGTTCCGGGTTCTGACTCGGGGGCGTTCCGGCAGTGCGGGCCCCGGGCGACCGCGCGGGAAGCGCGAATCTGCCTACCGTGCGCTCAGCGTACCGAACACGCCGCCGCATCCTGGCGATAACACGACGGGACACGCGTGTCGAACCGCACCGCCCGGGGAAGCGGACGACACGTCCGCGGCGTGGGCACCCCCGCCATCACCGCACTGGCTGTGCTTCTGCGGTGGGAAAACGTCACGGCTCCCCCAAGGCAGCGGCAAGGGATGTGCAAGAAATCACAAAAGAGTGTCCGGTGTGGCCGGATTCGGCCACACCGGAAGGGCGCGCGCCCGTAGTGACCCCGGGGCGGTCCGGGATTCCCGTACTGCCCCGGGGTCTCGGCCGCAGTGTGCGCCGCCCTGGTGGTCACCCGCCCCGTTGCGGGTTCAGGACCGGACGCCCCGCTCGGCCGTCTCCGCACCCGGAGGCGTCGATGCGGAGAGCTCCTCGGCTCCGTCGGCCAGGTGGTCCAGCTCGGCGAAGGCGTAGGCGGTCTCGGAGTGGATCTCGTGGTCCAGGCCGTTCGTCTCCACGGCTTCCGGTATCCGGAAGCCCATGACCGCGTCGATGGCTTTGCCCACGACGTAGGTGACGGCGAACGAGTACACGGCCACCCCGACGAGAGCGATCCCCTGGACCAGGAGCAGGTGGAACTCGCCCCCGTAGAGGAGTCCGCTGCTGTCACCGGCGACCGGCGCGGCGAGGAAACCGATCGCCAGCGCCCCGATGATCCCGCCGACCAGGTGTATACCGACGACGTCCAGCGCGTCGTCGTAACCGAACCTGAACTTCAGACTGATGGTGTAGGCGCACACTCCCCCGGCGACGAGTCCCAGCAGCGTCGCCCCGAGCGGGGTGAGGTCCGCAGCCGCCGGGGTGATCGCCACCAGCCCGGCCACCGCGCCGGAGGCGAAGCCCAGAGCGCTGACGCGCCCCTGGCGCAGCCGCTCCACCAGCATCCACGCTCCCGTGGCGGCCGCCGTCGCGACCTGGGTGTTCACCAGTGCCAGCGCGGCGGTCTCGTCCGCGGCGTAGGCCGAACCCGCGTTGAAGCCGAACCAGCCGAACCACAGCAGCGCCACGCCCAGCAGGACGAAGGGAAGGTTGTGCGGCCGCATCGACTCCGCGCCGAAGCCCTTCCGGCGCCCCAGCACCACGGTCAGGGCCAGGGCCGCCGCTCCCGCGTTGATGTGCACGGCGGTGCCGCCGGCGAAGTCGACCACCTCGGTCCCGCCGATGTCGAGGCTGCTCACCCAGCCGCCTCCCCAGACCCAGTGGGCCACCGGGAAGTAGACCAGCAGGGACCATACGGGGACGAACAGCAGCCAGGCGCCGAACTTGGCCCGGTCGGCGATGGCGCCGCTGATCAACGCGACCGTGATGACGGCGAACATCATCTGGAACCCGGCGTCCACGAGCAGGGGGTAGCCGCCCTCCGGGTCGACCTCCCCGACCATGCCGCCCAGTCCGGCGTCCCCCAGCCCGCCGATGACGGGGGTGAGCGGTCCCGCGCCGTCCGCGTACGTCAGCGAGTGCCCCACGAGCACCCAGAGGACGCTGACGATCGCGATACTGGCGAAGCTCATCAGCATCATGTTCAGCACGCTCTTGGCCCGGGACATGCCTCCGTAGAAGAAAGCCAGGCCGGGCGTCATCAGCATCACCAGCGCGGCGCTTACCAGTAGCCAGGCGGTGGTCCCGCTGTCGATCATGGCGCCTCCAATGTCCGGGGTCGTGTGTGGCAGCGAGGGGCGGCCGACGGGAACGGTGGCTGTCCCGCGGCCGCGCCACCATCGTGCTCGGCAGGTGTTTCCTCGACCGACCAACCGTGTTGCCCCGGTGTGAAGAATCGGCCCGCCGTGTTACACCGCGATGACACGCTCCGCGCGCCTCCGGCCAGCGGCCGTAAAGACAACGTCAGCACCCCGGGCGTGTGGCGTTAACAGCGCGCCAAACCCGTGGTGCGTTCCTTCCCGGAGCGGGCATAACTGGAGCTGTCCGCCGCCGCGCGGACCCGTGTAGCCGAAACACACCAAGCCGCCGCGCCGCGGCGGCAACCGGAGACGGAATCGAGAACTCCGTATGGCGACAGATCCCCCGCCGATCCTCACCCGAGGACTCACCAAGAAGTACGGCCGGCACCAGGCGCTCTCCGGTGTCGACCTGGAGGTCCGTCCGGGTGAGGTGTTCGGCTTCCTCGGCCCCAACGGAGCGGGGAAAACCACCACCATCCGCGTCCTGCTCGACCTCATCCGACGCGACTCGGGCGACGTGCGCGTCCTGGGGCACGACCCGCGCACCGCGGGGGTACGTGCCCGGCGCGGCATCGGGTACCTGCCCGGGGAGCTCGCGATGGGAAGCAGACGTCCCGCCCGGGAGCTGCTGGTGTACCTGGGCAGGCTGCGCGGGGGTGTGGACGAGGCCCGCATCCGGGAACTGGCCGAGAGGCTCGACCTCGACCTGTCCCGCCCCATCCGGGGGCTGTCCAAGGGCAACCGGCAGAAGGTGGGGCTGGTGCAGGCGTTCATGCACGATCCCCAGCTGCTCATCCTGGACGAGCCGAGCAGCGGCCTGGACCCGCTCCTCCAGCAGGAGTTCCTCGGCATGGTGCGCGAGGCGCGCGCCCGGGGCCGCACTGTTTTCATGTCCTCCCACGTCCTCAGCGAGGTCCAGGACGTGGCCGACCGCGCCGCCATCATCCGCGCGGGGCGCATGGTCGCCCTCGAGGACATGGACGCGTTGCGGGAACGCTCCGCGCGCAGGGTCACCATCCGGTTCGGCGCCCCGGTCGACCGCGAGGAGTTCGCCGCGATCGACAACACCCGCGACGTCACGGTGGACGGGGACACGCTGCGCTGCATGGTGGACGGCAGCCCGGACGCCCTCGTGAAGGCCGCCTCCCGGCACACGGTGCTCACCCTGGACAGTGAGGAGCCCGACCTGGAGGAGCTGTTCTTCACCCACTACAACAACGGTGCCTGGGAGGAGGCGGGTCGCGATGCAGCGTGACGTCTTCGGGAAGTTCCTGCGTGACCACCTGCGGGCCCTGGTGGGCTGGTTTGTGGCCGTCGTCGCGGTGACGGCGCTGTACTCCTCGTTCTGGCCCGCCATGGAGGAGTCCGCCGAGGCGATGGACGCCTACATGGAGGCCATGCCGCAGGGAGTGATGGAGGCCATGGGGTGGTCGGACATGACCAGCCCGGAGGGCTACCTCAACGCCACCGTGTTCGGGATACTCACCCCCGTGCTGATGGTGATCGCGGCGATCATGGTGGGAACGCGCGCCATCGCGGGGGAAGAGGAGGAGGGCGGACTGGAGCTGCTGCTGGCGCACCCGGTCAGCCGGGGCAGGGTGGTGCTGCAGCGCTTCGCCGCTCTGGTGGCCTTCCTCGTGGTGCTCGGGGCGGGGCTGGTCGCGACGCTCCTGCTGCTGAGTCCCCCCACGGGTATCGACATCGCCGCGGGCCGGGTGGTCGCGGCGGGCACGGCTGTCACCCTGCTCGCTCTCGCCTACGGGTCGGTGGCGCTGGCGATCGGGGCGGCGACCGGCCGGCGCGCGGCCGCCCTTGCGGGGGCCGCGCTGCTGGCGGCGGTCGGCTACCTGGGCAACACCTTCGCCCTGCAGGTGGAGGAACTGGAGTGGCTGCGCTTCCTGTCCCCGTTCTACTACGCCCAGGACCCCGACCCGCTGAACAACGGTCTGGACGCGGGCTTCACCGGTGTCCTGGTCGCGGTGGCGGTGGTGCTGGCCGGATTGGCGCTGGCGGCGTTCTCCCGCCGTGACGTCCTCGTCTGACCGGCCGGGCCTCGAGGGCGCGGACGGCCCCGGATCACTCCCCGTCGAGGATGGCGTCCACGAACGTCTCCGGATCGAAGGGGGCCAGGTCGTCGGCGCCCTCGCCCAGGCCCACGAGTTTCACCGGGACTCCCAGCTCCCGCTGGACCTGCAGGACGATGCCGCCCTTCGCGGTGCCGTCCAGCTTGGTCAGCACGATGCCGGTGATGTTGACGACCTCGGAGAACACCTGGGCCTGACGCAGCCCGTTCTGTCCGGTGGTGGCGTCGAGGACCAGCAGCACCTCGTCGACGTCGGACTTCTTCTCGACGACGCGTTTCACCTTGCCGAGCTCGTCCATCAGGCCGGTCTTGGTGTGCAGCCGTCCGGCGGTGTCGATGATGACGGTGTCGGCGCCGTCCTCGGTCGCGCGGGCCACCGCGTCGAAGGCGACACTGCCGGGGTCGGCGCCCTCGTCCTTGCGGACCACGGGCGCGCCGACGCGGTTGCCCCACGTCTCCAGCTGGTCGACGGCGGCAGCGCGGAACGTGTCGGCCGCGCCCAGCACGGCGCTGCGGCCGTCCCCCACGAGGACGCGGGCGAGTTTCCCGGCGGTGGTGGTCTTGCCGGTGCCGTTCACGCCCACGACCATGATGACGGCGGGCCGGTCCGTCTCCGCCCGGGTCCGTACGGCACGGTCCGCGTTCGGGTCGATCTGGGTGAGCAGCTCCTCCCGCAGCAGTTGGCGCACGTCGTCCTGGGTGCGGCTTCCCAGCACCTTGACCTTGGTGCGGAGGTTCTCCACGATCGCTGTCGCCGACTCGACCCCGACGTCGGCGGTGACAAGGGTGTCCTCGATCTCCTCCCAGGTGTCGTCGTCGAGTTTGTCGGAGGCGAGGAGGTTCAGCAGCCCCCGGCCGAGGACATTCTGCGAGCGGGCGAGGCGGGAGCGCAGCCGCACCATCCGCCCGGCGGACGGCGGTGGGGTCTCCACCTCGGGCGCGGCCGGTTCGGCGGTGGCGGGGGTTGCCGGTTCCGCCTCGGCGACGGCGCCGGAGCCCTCCGCCGGTTCCTCGGCGCTTTCGGTTTCGGTTGGTTCGGCGACAGCGGTGCCGGAGTCGGCGGTGGCCTGCTCTTCCTGCCGCGGCTGTTGTTGGGGCGGTTCCGAGCGGCGCGGCCGGATGAGGAAGACACCGCCGAACACCAGCAGCGCGACGATGAACGTGGCGACAGCGAATATCGTGTAGTCCATAACGAGCCCAGTTTCGCAGAAGGAGCGGCCCGCATGGGCAACTCCGGTGGGCAGGGCGGTGTTAGGTCCCGCGGTGGCGCGTGGTCCGCAGGATGACGATGAAGAACGGCGCGCCGAGGAACGCCGTCACCACCCCGAGCGGGAGCTCGGCGGGGGCGAGGGCCGTGCGGGCGACGATGTCCACCAGCACCATGAAGCCGGCGCCCACCAGCAGGGACATCGGCAGCAGCAGCCGGTGCCCGGTGCCCACGAGGCGGCGCACCATGTGCGGCACGATGATGCCGACGAACCCGATGAGTCCGCTCACCGCGACGGCGGCCGCCGTCGCCAGGGACGCGGCCGAGATCACGAGCATCCGCACCGCCGCCGGATTCAGCCCGAGGCTGTGGGCCTTCTCGTCGCCGAGGGCGAGCATGTCCAGCAGGTAACCGCACGCCAGCAGCAACAGCACACTCACGACGGCGTACGGGGCGATCATCCGCACCTCGTCCCAGCCGCCGTGCCCGACACCGCCGAGCAGCCACGTGTAGACGCGCTGCAGGTCGTCCAGGCGGAACTGTTGCACCAGCGTCTGGGCCGCGGAGAGGAAGGACGACACCGCGACGCCGGCCAGCACCAGGGCGGCGCTGCCACCGCCCGCTGTCGTACCGAGGGCGTAGGCGGCGGCGACGCCGAGCAGCGCGCCCACGAACGCGGAGGCCGGGATGGCGGCCTGCGGTGCCGCGTCCAGGCTCTGGCCGAACACCATCACCAGGGTGGCGCCCAGTCCGGCCCCGCCGGCTGCCCCCAGCAGGTAGGGGTCGGCCAGCGGGTTGCGGAACACCCCCTGGTAGCTGGCTCCCGCGGTCGCCAGCAGCCCTCCGACGACAGCGCCGAGGACGACGCGGGGCAACCGCAGCTGCACCAGTACGGCGCGCTCCCGCTCGTCCAGTGGTGAGTCCATGCCGGGCCACACACGGCTGAGCAGCTCACCGCCGATGTCGGCCGGGGTGATGCTGGCGGCCCCGGCTGTGGCGCCGAGGACGAGCGCTGCGGCGAGCACGGCAAGCCCGGCGGCGAGCCATGCCCAGGTCAGCCGGGGACGCCGCACGGGCTACTCCTCCTCGGCGTCCGCCGCGGCGATGACGGACTCGGAGACGCTGTCGGCGAGCTCGGTCACGCGCGGGCCCCACCGCGAGGAGATGTCCGGGTCGAGCTGGGTGATGTCGTCGTTCCCGACGGCGGTGACGGTGTCGAACGCGGGCCGCTGCTTCACCTCCGAGACAGCGTCCTCACCGCTGTACCCCAGGAAGACCAGGTCCGGGTTCTGCTCCACGACGTACTCCGCGGACAGCTGCGGGTATCCGCCGGCGGTGTCGTCGGCGGCGTCGGCGACGTTGTCCAGGCCGAACTCGCTGTAGACCTGGCCGATGAAGGTGTCGGATGTCACCGAGTACATCTCCTGGTCGAGCTCGTGGTAGTACGTCAGGTCGGTGTCGCCGATGGCGTCCGTGGTCTCGGCGATGGTGTCGTCGATGTCGGACTCCATCCCGCTTGCCACCGTGTCCGCCTTGTCGGCGTGGCCGGTGGCCTTGCCGACCGTGCGCACCTGGTCGTAGGCGTCGTCGAGGGTCTCGGCGGCGGGCGCCACGAAGACCGGGATGTTCACGTCCTCCAGTTGTCCGGCGGAGTCCTGGGCGTCGCGGCCGAGGATGACGAGGTCGGGGTCGTGTTCGGTGATCGCCTCCACGTTGGGGGTGAACCCGGAGAGGTCGGTGTCGGGTGCCTCCTCGGGATAGTTGGAGTGCTCGTCGGCGGCGACCACCTGGTCCCCGGCGCCGACCGCGAACAGGGTCTCGGTGAGGGTCGGCGACAGGGAGACGATGCGTTCGGGCCTCTCGTCGATGTCGAGCTCGCCCCGGGCGTCGGTGACGGTGACGGGGAACTCCCCGCCGGCGTTGCCGCCGCCGGAGTCCTCCTCCTGTGTTCCCGTCCCGCCGCACGCCGCGAGGGGAAGAACCGCCAGAGCGGCTATGGCCGGTGTCGTGAGTGCTCTGCGCACGGGGCTCCTTTGCAACAGCGATCCGGGGGAAGTGTCAGAGCCCGCTGGGACGGACCGTCCTTCCCACGAGGACAGTGAGCGTCGGCATCCGCGGAGGCGACCTGGCTCGTCCCGCCGCGGGGCGGCGGGCGTCACAGTTGCGGGACAGCGCCGGGTTCGGGGGCGTGGGAACGCCCCCACCACCGGACTTCGCTCACGCGGTGCCCGTGTGCCCTGCCGGGATGGGACCGGTAGGGCGACATGTCCACTTTACGCGCCGTGCTCGGAGCGTGTTCCCGGTGGTGGGCCCACACCGGACGGGAAAGGGCGGCGACGGCGGTGCGCTGCTGTTCCGTCGCCTGGCCGCGTGCTAACACGCGGTACGCGCGACAGTGTCCCGCTCCAAAACGCCGGGGGACTGTCCACCACGGCTGGGAACGGGAGTGTCGGAACACACGCGGCCGGGTGGTGTGGGACTCCCACCGGGGCCATTGGCCCGGCCGGACCCCGCCGGGCCACCAGGGCAGGAGTGCGGATCACAGCAGACCCGACCGCGCCCCGCGCAGAAACGCCTGCCACTCCCCCACCGGGAACACCAGACTCCCCTCCGTCGAGGTCCGGGAATCACGGACAGCCGCCCCCCGCGCGAACTCGGCCACCTCAACACACTCGGAAGCGCCTGCGCTGTATGTGGACTTGTGGAACACCAAGTCGTCTGGAGAACACATAGAAACCTCACTAGCGAACGGGACTCATACCTGCCCTGGTAACCCGGCCGGACCCCGCCGGGCCACCAGGGCAGGAGTGCGGATCACAGCAGACCCGACCGCGCCCCGCGCAGAAACGCCTGCCACTCCCCCACCGGGAACACCAGACTCCCCTCCGTCGAGGTCCGGGAATCACGGACAGCCGCCCCCCGCGCGCACTCGGCCACCTCAACACACTCGTTGGCACTGGCGCTATATGTGGACTTATGAAACACCACCTCATCCGGAAAGCACACAGAAACCTCACTAGCGAATCAGGTTCTTCATCAGGTCGATCGACCCCGCCTGGGACAGAGCATCCATGGCGACGTGTTCGAAAGCTTGTCGGTAACCAGTCACATACGCGGGTTCTTCCAGATAGAGCCCTTCAGCCCTCGTCTCGATGTAGACAAGACTGGGGTCACGCTCATCGCTGTAGTCCAGAATGACCATGGCGCCGAACGTAGCTGCGTGCATACCCGACGACTGTGGATGTATTTGGACCGTGATCGTGTTGAGGGACTCGGCGATCTCGATCAAGTAGCTGATCTGCTGACGCGCGAGTCCTTGGTCAGTACTACACAGCCGGATCAAAGCCTCCTCGGCGACCACCGCGTGCAGGTCCGGCGCGTCTTCTCCGGCCAGTATCTCCTGGCGTTCCATGCGTGCGGCAACGATGCGATTGATCTCGGCGTCGCTACGTGCGAGGGCAGCACGGGCACTCATCGCCGCGTAATCCGCCGTCTGCAGCAGACCAGGGATCACGATCGGTTGGAAGGTACTGATCGTCGACGCCTCTGCTTCGAAGCCGATATAGGAATCGGGCAACACGTCACTGTAGGTGTCCCACCACCCGCGCTCCTTTGACTGTCGCCCCAAAGCGAGTATCGCTTCGCGACGGGCGGGATCCGTGACCTCGTAAGTATTCAAGAGGTCCCTGAGCGCACTGGGGTCCGGACGGGAGCGCCCTGCCTCCATATGGTTGAGACGGCCCGATGACCAGCCGAGAGCTTTACGGGCGCCGTCCACGGTGTATCCGACGGTTTCCCGCAGGCGGCGCAGTTCAGCAGCGAGCCTGCGCTTGCGCACGGTGGGACTGTGCCTCATGTCTGCCTCTGTATCGGGGGCGGCTGGGTGTTGATCCTATTCCGTCTCAAAAAATTTCCGGGCATTCAACTCATTATGAACACTTCATCTTGACGCTTCATGTTGAATTAATCATCATGAACATAGCTTTACTTCATCGCTCTTCGTGCTTCCTGTTGCTACAAGGAGTGACATATGCGGACCTTCACGTGGCTCCTCCTGCCGCTACTCGCCCTCCTCGGCGTCGCCCCGCCCCCACCCAACGGACAACACGCCGGCAACGTCCCGCGCGCCCGCCTCAAACGCGTCCTCGCCGAGGAAGCCGCCCGCACCCGCAACCGAGCTACCGACGACGAACCGCACCCCGACCCACCCCCACCAACGCCCCGCAGCATCCCGCGCGGTGTCCGTCCCCGCCTCGTTCCACAACAACGCATTCCCCGCTGGGGCGAATTCTGCGAAGTCGCCCAACGCCACAGCCGTCACTGGAACATCTCTCCCACCCACGACGCGCTCCTGCCCTACAAGGCGCACCACGCCACTCATCCCGACATCGCCCTGGCCTTCAGCACCCTGGAAGCCATGGACCACGCCCTGACCACCTTCCACCCACCCGACCGCGTCCGCCCCTATGTCACCCGCGCACCCGCACCCGGACCCACCGGGCCGAATGTTTCCGCCCGTCCCGATCCCGATCCCGACATGGCCGACCTCGCCGCCCACGTACGCGCCTACCTTGCCACCACCGGCCACCAGCGCACCTGACCGCCGAACACCAGCCACGCCCCGGAAGGACCACACCCGGAAGGACCACACCCGGAATGGACCTCACGCCGCACCAGTGCCGCGAACTCCGCGACCTCGCCGACCAGCTCGTCCAAGACACCCGAACCGGCTCCCTGTGGCCCAGCCGCATCCGCGCGACCGCCCGTGAACTCCGCACCCGCCTGAACACCTACCTCGCCGCCACCGAGGTCCGCCCGCACGACGCAGCGGACGCGACCCACTGACCACGACCGGACACAACGGGAGCCGCGCTGCACCGGGGATCCACGGTGCAGCGCGGCTCCACGTGGTCACCGGTCTGGTGCCGCACCGGACCCGCGCGGTGGCACAGGAACGGCGGCCGCGGGGCGGCTACGTCCGGCTGCGCTCCAGCTTCTGGCTGATGACGTGCGAGATGCCGTCGCCCTGCATCGTCACCCCGTACAGCGCGTCGGCGACCTCCATGGTGCGCTTCTGGTGCGTGATCACGATGAGCTGGGCAACAGTGCGCAGCTCGTCGAAGATCACCAGCAGCCGCTGCAGGTTGGTGTCGTCGAGCGCCGCCTCCACCTCGTCGAGGACGTAGAACGGCGACGGGCGCGCCTTGAAGATCGCCACCAGGAACGCCACAGCCGTGAGGGAGCGCTCCCCGCCCGACAGCAGGGAGAGGCGCTTCACCTTCTTTCCCGGCGGGCGCGCCTCCACGTCGACACCGGTCGTGAGCATGTCCTCCGGGTCGGTGGGCACCAGTTTGCCCTCCCCGCCGGGGAAGAGGCGGCTGAAGATGTGGGCGAACTCCCGGGACACGTCCTCGAACGCCGCCGAGAACACCTCCTGGACCCGGCTGTCCACCTCCTCCACGACCTTCTGCAGGTCGCGGCGGGTCTGCTTCAGGTCCTCCAGCTGCGAGGTGAGGTAGGAGTGGCGCTCCTCCAGGGCGGCGTACTCCTCCAGCGCGAGCGGGTTCACCTTGCCCAGTTTGGTGAGTTCCCGTTCGGCCTTGCGGGCGCGCTTCTCCTGCTCCTCCCGGACGTAGGGAACCGTGCCCGGCGGAAGTTCCCCGGAGTCGGCGTCCGTGCCCTCCTCTCCCTGCCGTGTGTGGTCCCGCGGTGGTTCGTCCCCCTGCTGTCCGGCGCTGCCGTCCCCGCCCGGCTGTCCCTCCGCGCCGTCACCCGCCGGCACCGGAACGTGCGGGCCGTACTCGGCGAGGAGCGCGGCCACGTCGACGCCCATCTCCTCGACCGCCTTCGTCTCCAGCTCCTCCAGCCTGATCTTGCGCTGCTCACGAGCGGCCTCGCTGCCCTGCACCGTGTTGGCGAGCTTCTCCAGCTCCACCGACAGCTCCCGCACCCGGGCGCGTACCGTTTTCAGCTCGGTGTCCCGGGCGGAACGCTCCTCCTCGGCACGGCCGCGTTCGGTATCGGCCGCGGACAGCGAGTCCGCGACACGACGCAGCGCCTCGTCGGCAGCCCGCGCCACCGCCTCGGCGACCTCGGCCTGGCCGCGGCGCCGCTCGCGCTGGCGCTCGGCACGTTCCCTGGCGCGGCGCTCCTCCGCGGCGGCGTGTTCCAGCTTCTCCGCGCGTCCGGCGAGCGAACGCACCCGCTCCTCGGCGGTGCGCACGGCCAGCCGCGCCTCGGTCTCCGCCGCTCGGGCGGCGCTGGCCCGTTCCGCGAGCTCGTCGCGGTGGCTCGTGTCGGGTTCGTCCTCCGCTTCCGGTTCCGCCTCGGTGGCGGCCAGGCGCTCCTCCAGCTCGGCGAGGGTATCCAGGTCGTTCTGCCGACCGGAGGAGGCTTTCGCCGCGGCCTGGGCGCTCCGCTCGGCCTCGGCCTCGGCGGCGCTGACCTGCCCGCCGATCTCGGCGATACGCTGGTTGGCTTCGTTCCGGCGCTGGTCCGCCGTGCGCCTGCGGGTTTCGACCTCCTCCAGGGCGTTGGCGGCTTCGGTCCTCCGCCGCTGCGTGTCGGCCAGCCGCGCACTGGCGCGTTCGCACTCCTCCTGGGCGCGTTCCAGCCGTTCGGCGGCCTCGTCCACGGCCGCCTGGGTCTCCAGCAGGCTTCCGGACGAGGACCCGCCCTGCACCAGGGCCGGCGAGAACACGTCCCCGGAGCTGGTGACGGCGCGCAGCCGGGGCTGGTCGGTGATGACGCGCTGGGCGTCGGACGTGTCCGCCACCAGCACGGTCCGGTCCAGCAGCGCGGTCACGGCTTGGGTGAGGTCCTCCGGCGGGGTGAGCGCCTCCACGGCGTAGCGCGCCCCGTGCGGGGGCGTGGGCCAGGAGTCGCGCGGCGGCGCCGCCGCGGGTTCGGCGACGACGATGCCCGAGCGGCCCGCGTCGTCGGTCTTCAGCAGGGTGAGGGCGGACTCGGCCGCGCCGGGGCTCTCCATCACGACCGCGTCCGAGGCGGGGCCGAGGGCTGCGGCGATGGCCGTCTCCCAGCCGGTCTCCACCTCCACCAGCGAGGCCAGCGACCCCAGCACGCCGGGCAACCGGTCGGCGGCCGCCAGCAGCGCGCCCGCACCGTCCTTGTGGCTGAGCCCCGTCTCCAGGGCTTCCTTCCGGGCCGCGATGGCGGCGCGTTCCCGCTCGGCCGCCCGCTCGGCGTCGCGCGCCTCGGACAGTTCGGTGTCCAACGCGGCGAGGTCGCGTTCGGCCGCCTCGCGGTGCGCCTGGAGGTCGGCGTCTCCCGCGTCCAGCCCGGACGTGTCGTTCTCGGCCTGTTCGCGCTGCGCCCGGGCCTCCTCGGCGCGTTCCCGCGCCTCGGCGGCGGCGTCGTTCAGCCGTTCCACCTCGGCCTCGCTCGCGGCGAGGCGGCTGCGCAGCGCGTCGACCCGACCGCGGAGCTTGGCGAGGTTCTCCCGACGGTCGGCCGCGAGGCGGGCCGCCTCCGCCACGCGTTTCTCCTCCGCCTCCAGCGCGGCCTCGGCCGTTCCGCGTTCCGTCACGGCGCCGTCCAGCCCCTCCTGGGCACTGTCGAGGTGCTCCTGGAGCTGCTCCTCCTGGGCGCGGACTTCCTCGGCCTCGCGTTCCAGCTCCTGCGGGTCCTGGCCGCGCTGCTCCTCCTCGGCCGGCGCGCTGAGGTTGCGGTGACGTTCGTTCGCCAGGCCGGCGACCGCGTCCAGGCGCTCCTTGAGCTGGGAGAGGCGGTGGTAGGTGTCCTGGGCCCGGGCGAGGCGGGGTGCTGCCTGCGCGGCCGCCGTGTCCAGCTCGTTCTCCCGGGCCTGGGCCTCGGCGAGGGCTTTCTCCGTGGTGTCGCGGCGGGCGCGGGCGGCGGACTCCTCGGCCTCCTCGTTGGTGATCTGCTCGCGCAGCGCGGTGATGTCGTCCGCGAGTAACCGCAGCCGGGCGTCGCGGGCCTCGGCCTGGATGGTGGCGGCGCGCCGGGCGAGCTCGGCCTGTTTGCCCAGTGGTTTGAGCTGGCGGCGCACCTCGGTGACGAGGTCGTTCACCCGGTCCAGGTTGCCCTGCATCGCCTCCATCTTCCGCAGCGCCTTCTCCTTGCGCTTGCGGTGTTTGAGGATGCCGGCGGCTTCCTCGATCAACGACCGGCGCTCCTCGGGACCGGCGTGCAGCACGGTGTCGAGCTGGCCCTGCCCGACGATGACGTGCATCTCCCGGCCGATCCCGGAGTCGCTGAGCAGCTCCTGCAGGTCGAGCAGCCGGCACGTGTCACCGTTGAGGGCGTACTCCGATCCGCCGTTGCGGAACATGGTGCGTTTGATCGTCACTTCGGAGTAGTCGATGGGCAGGGCGCCGTCCGTGTTGTCGATGGTGAGACTCACCTCGGCACGGCCGAGCGGGGCGCGGGAGGACGTCCCGGCGAAGATGACGTCCTCCATCTTCCCGCCGCGCAGTGATTTCGCGCCCTGCTCGCCCATCACCCAGGCGAGGGCGTCGACGACGTTGGACTTCCCGGAACCGTTGGGCCCGACCACGGTGGTGATGCCGGGTTCGAACCGCAGGGTCGTCGCGGAGGCGAAGGATTTGAAGCCACGCAACGTGAGGTTCTTCAGGTACACCCCGTACTCCCTGTTCCCGTTCCCGGTTTACGGTTCCGCAGGACAAGGGTGCCACGAACGCGCCGGGTACGGGCCCCGTTCCGGGAACGAACAGCACCGGTGTGAACAGACTCGCCGTTTCGGGAGCGTGGCGCGGACCGATGCCGCGCGTAATCTTGCCAAATCCCTCGGGAAAGTAGGAAATAGGGAGAGGGGGATCCCTCGCGGAATCGGACGGGATCTCTCCCCTGCGCCACCAGGGACGCCGGAGTACGGTGCGGGGCGGCGTCCCTTGTTCGTTACATCCGTAAAGCTACGGTTGGGCGCGTACTACGCGAGCGCGGGCTCGCGATCCGTCGCGCTGACAGCCACGTCAGCTACCTCGGCGCTGAGTTGCTCGTTACGCGCCTGAAGGCGCCCGACCTCCTCCTCAAGATCGCGCACCCGCTCCCGCAACCGCTGCATCTCCCGGACCATCTGCGGGTCGGAAGCGCCGACGTGGCCAAACAGAGCCTTCGCCATGATGTGGGTCCTCCACGTTGAGTAACCAGACTGGACGACGCGCACGGCCCCGGGACCGCCCCGAACAACCACCAGCACCCTGCCGAAAGAAGCGGAGCACGCCCTCCAACGCCGCGCTGTGGACGTCGCCAGTCACAACCGTCAATTACTGTCAGTGATCACGCAGTAGCCAGGCGAGTCTCGCCTGGCGCTCCGCATCCGCGCCTCCCGGCCCGACCGGTACCGCCGCGCCGTCCACTCGACGGACGCAGCGACACGAGCTGGCACCCGGAGCACACGGCTCGCATCCTCTCTCCAGGATACTCACCGTTCGACGAATCCGGAGAACGCACCCCGAAACTCGTCCCAACGCTCGGTAACGGACGCGACCTGACCGGGAGTATCCCCGCTACGCAGCAGTTCAAGCAACCGGGAACAGTGCTCCCGCTCACCCTCGGCGACGACCTCCACCCTGCCGTCCGGCAGGTTCGTCGCCGCACCGGTCAGGCCCAGCTCCAGAGCGCGCGCACGCACCCACCAACGGAATCCGACACCCTGGACCCGGCCACGCACCCATGCCGTCATCCGCGCGTCGCTCACTCGGACCTCCCTCGCCTCAGGCTGGCTTCACACCGGCGGGCAGCGGCTGGCACCGGGGGCAGTGGTACGAGGAGCGGTTCATGAACGCCGAACGCCGGACCGGGGCGGCGCACCGCGCGCACGGTTGCCCCTCCCGCCCGTAGACGTTCAGTCCCCGTTCGAAGTAACCGCTCTCCCCGTTGACGTTCACGTACAGCTCGTCGAACGAGGTGCCGCCGGCGGCCAACGCGTCGCGCATGACCGCCCGGACCTCGGCCATCAGCTCCGCGACGTCGGAGCGGCGCAGCGACCCGGTGTGCTGCCCGCCGTGCAGTCGTACCCGCCACAACGCCTCGTCAGCATAGATGTTGCCGATGCCGCTTATCAGCGACTGGTCCAGCAGGGCGCGTTTGATGTCGCTGCGGCGCCGCGCCAGTACCGCCGCCACGGCGTCCTCGTCGAACTCGGGATCGAGCGGGTCACGGGCGATGTGGCGGGCTGCCGACGGCACCCGCGCGCCGCCGTCCGCGACCAGCGGATCCACCAGCAGGTGACCGAACGTGCGCTGGTCGACGAACCGCACCTCGGTCCCCTCGTCCCCGTCCAGCCGCAGTGACGCCCGCAGGTGGCGCTCCGGCGCCTGTTGCGGCCGCTGCACCAGGAGCTGCCCGCTCATACCCAGGTGCGCCAGAAGAGCCTCGCCCGAGTCCAGCGCCAGCCACAGGTACTTACCCCGCCGGGACACACCCTCGACCCGGCGGTCGGACAGCCGGGCGGAGAAGTCGCTCCGCCCACCAGCGTGCCGCCGGACGGCACGCTGGTGCAGAACCGAGACCGCGCCGATCGTGCGACCGGTCACCCACTGGTCCAGCCCGCGCCGGACCACCTCCACCTCGGGAAGTTCAGGCATCCGAGCGTCACTCCCGGGACTCGCCCCGGCCGGCGGAACGGGCGCGGATCGCCTTCCACGCCGACTCCGCTGCCTGCTGCTCGGCCTCCTTCTTGCTGCTCCCCGCGCCGAGACCGTACTCCTCCCCGGCCACACGGACCGTGGCCCGGAACGTCTTCTGGTGGTCGGGGCCGCTCTCCTCCACGAAGTACTCGGGAACACCCAGCACCTCGGAGGCGGTCAGCTCCTGCAGCGACGTCTTCCAGTCCAACCCCGCGCCGAGCCCCGAGGCGGTGGAGATCAACGGGTCGAACAGGCGGTGCACCAGGTCCGAGGCGACGTCCAGGCCCCGGTCCAGATAGACCGCGCCGATGATCGCCTCCAGCGTGTCGGCGAGGATGGAGGACTTGTCCCGCCCCCCGGTGCCTTCCTCGCCGCGCCCCAGCCTGATGTAGCCGCCGATGCCCAGGCCCCGGGACACGTCGGCGAGCGCGCGCATGTTGACCACGGCCGCGCGCAGCTTGGCGAGCTGCCCCTCGGGCAGATCGGGATGCTCCCGGAACAACGTGTCCGTGACGACCAACCCGAGCACGGAGTCCCCGAGGAATTCCAGGCGCTCGTTCGTGGGCAGGCCGCCCTTCTCGTAAGCGTAGGAACGATGCGTCAACGCGCGAGTCAGTACCTGCGCGTCCAGTTCGACACCGATCGCCTGGTAGAACTCGTGTGCCTCAACGGCGCTGAGTTGCGTTGCCACTCGCGCTCACACCCCTAAATCTCCAGCGTCCTGTCCCCAGGCACGCCGGGTCGTCGCACGGCTGCGCTCGGCAGATCCGGTCAAGGGACGCTCGAGAGCGAGGTGGACGCCGCTGTTGGCACACGGGGAGGGGAACCGCCCTCCCGCCGGCGACCACCACGGCCTCGGGATATGCCCGTACCGGTGTGTGGTCTCCCGCGTCGCGGTCGGATCGGCGGGCCCAACCGCGTGAGCCCACCGCGATCCGCTGCTCACGCCGGCTTGACGACCTGGCGGTTCCGGTACGTGCCGCAGGTGGGGCAAGCCGTGTGGGAGAGCTTGGTGCCACGGCAACGCTGGCAGGTAACCAGGTTCGGACGCGACGCGGTCCACTGGGACCGGCGCTTGCGGGTATTACTCCGCGACTTCTTTTGCTTCGGAACAGCCACTTTACTCCTCCTCGTTGACGTCCTCTCCCGCCTGACGGGCGGAAACCCCGGCCGCCCCTCAGGGTGAGGTACTCATGGCACCGTGCGGTCATCACCCCCGACAGGGGCGAATCCCCGCCGGGACCTCCCCGTCGTGCGCTGCCCAACGGCACCGCACCGGAGGCGGTGTCTCACCTCCCCGCCACTGGCGGCGAGGATGTCACGGTCCGCACTGCCCGGTGTCCTGGTGTCCGCACCGTGCGGCACGCGGGCCGGACCGGACGACGGACCAGCCACAGCTTACTCGACAGGCGGAACCGGTCGCTCCGCCGTGGTGGTGTCACCCACCCGCCGGGTCACCTCAGACGGTGAACCCGCGCGGGGAACCGTCACTGCTCACCGGTGTCCCCGCCCAGTTTCCGCAACGGCTCCCAGCGGGGGTCGACAGGGTCGCCGTGGCTGTGGCCGGGTTCGGCCTCGGCGAGCTTGACTCCGCACTCCACGCAGAGGCCGGGGCAGTCGTCCCGGCACAGCGGGGTCAACGGCAGCGCGAGAACGAGCGCGTCCCTGAGCACCTGCTCCATGTCGAGCAGATCGTCCTCAAGGTAGTAGTCCTCGTCCTCCTCGTCCTCGGCGTCCGATTCCGAGGCGGCCGGGCTCCTGCCCTTGGAGTCCTCCTCCGGGTACCGGAAGAGCTCCTGGAAATCGACCTCGATGGCGTCGGAGACCGGATCCAGGCACCGGGAGCACTCCCCCTCGTACCTGGTGCGTCCCGTCCCCGTGACGAGGACCCCCTCCATGACCGCTTCGAGCCGCAGCTCCAGTGCGATGTCGGCGCCCTCGGGGACGTGGACCATCCCGTTCGCCAACGATCCGGGAGCGGGCGCGATGCGTTCGAGGGTCCGCATCGAACCTGGTTGGCGCCCCAGTGACTTGGTGTCGACCACGAGAGGGGCGCGAGCATCTAGACGAGACAGGGTAATTCGCGCTTTCGTTGAATACGGCCGTCCGCCGTGGCGGCGAACGGCGAGCTGGTGGTACTCCCCGGCACCGCCGAGCGCGGAATGTCACACCCGCACGGCGCAGCGGAGATTCAGGCACAATCGTTCCTTCATCGTAACCACCGATGCGGGCCGCCCCAAAATCACCCGTTGTCCCGGGGAACGGTCAGTCCCCCTGCTCCTTGTACTTCTCCCGCAGCCGCGTCTCCACGTACGGCGCCACCAGACCGCTGACGTCCCCGCCGTTCCGGGCGACCTCCTTCACCAGGCTGGAGCTCAGGAACGAGTACTGCGGGTTGGCCGTCATGAACATCGTCTCCACACCGGAGAGCCGGTAGTTCATCTGGGCGATCTGCATCTCGTAGTCGAAGTCGCTGACCGAACGCAGACTGCGGATGATGGAGTTGACCTCGTTCTCCCGGCAGAAGTCCACCAGCAGCCCGTCGAACTTGGCCAGCCGCACGTTCCCGAAGTCGCGGGTGCACTCCGCCAGCATGTCCAGCTTCTCCTCGACGCTGAACAGGCCGCGTTTGTTGACGTTCAGCAGAACAGCCGCGATCACCTCGTCGTACTGCCGTGCTGCGCGCCCGATGATGTCGATGTGACCGTTGGTGATCGGGTCGAAGGACCCGGGGCAGACGACACGGCGCACGGTGGACCGCTCCTCTCTGGCCGACCTTCGGGCACGGTTCCCCGCCCCGGCGGTTCCCGCCCGGCGTTCAGGCATGGTCCGGGAGACTCGCGGTGCGACCGTACCAAAGGGTCGCCTCCCCGTAACGGCGCATCCGCACCGGGACGAAGCCCTCGGGCCACACCAGGTCGGGCCCACGGCTCGCGCGTTCCACCACCAGCAGCGCGTCCGGCACGCACCACCCTCCGTCGCGCAGCGCCGCCAGCACCTCACCGAGCTCGGCGTCGGGCAGCGCGTAGGGCGGGTCGGCGACGACGAGATCGTAGGGGGCGCCTCCCGGCCCCCGCTCCAGTACCCGCAGCACCCGTCCGACCTCCACCCGGGCTCCCGGCAGGTCCACGCTCGCGACGTTGCGGCGCAACGTCGCGGCCGCCCGGCGGTCGGCCTCCACCATCAGCGCGTGGGACGCCCCGCGGGACAGCGCCTCCAGCCCGATCGCCCCCGACCCCGCGTACAGGTCCAGCACCCGCGCCTCGGACAGGGTTCCCAGGTCCGACAGCACCGAGGAGAACAGTGCCTCACGCGTCCGGTCACCGGTGGGGCGGGTCACCCTCCCGTTGGGTACGGCGAGCCGGCGTCCCCCCGCGGTTCCGGCGATGATGCGGGTCATGTGTGCAGTTTCCCCTCTCTGGCTACGGTGCCGTGTCCGTTCCCAAGCACCAGGTCTACCGGACCAGCCGCGCGCCGCGGCCGTGGGCTGGCCCTGTCCGGTGGACGCTGTTCGTCACGGCCCCGCCCCGGTTCCGCGCACGCGCCCACCGGCAGGGGACTCAGGCCTTCTCCAGGTAATCGGCCCGCTCCAGGAAGTCCCCCAGGGAGCGGGCCAGTCGCGGGTGGGTGGCCAGCTCGGGATCGGCCGCGACGAACGCGGCGGCCTCCTCCCGGGCGTCGCCGATGAGGTCGGCGTCCCGCAGCAGGGTGAGCAGCCGCAGCGAGGACCGCTTCCCCGACTGGGCACCGCCGAGCACGTCCCCCTCGCGGCGCTGTTCCAGGTCGACCCGCGACAGCGCGAACCCGTCCCGGGTTCCCGCCACCGCATCCAGCCGGTCCCGCGCCGGTGTGTCCTCCTCGGCCTCGGTCACCAGCAGGCACAGCCCGGGCAGGCTCCCGCGTCCGATACGCCCCCGGAGCTGGTGCAGCTGGGACACGCCGAAACGGTCGGCGTCCATGATCGCCATCACTGTCGCGTTCGGCACGTCGACCCCCACCTCCACCACGGTGGTCGACACGAGCACGTCCACCTCGCCCGCGGAGAAGCGGCGCATGACCGACTCCTTCTCGTCCGGGGTGAGACGGCCGTGCAACGCCTCGACCCGCACGGCGGCGAGCGGCCCCTCGGAGAGCTCGGCGGCGACGTCGGACACCGCCAGCGGCGGGCGCGTCCCCGCTTCCGCCTCGTTCCCGCCGCCCTCCTCTTGGAGCGGGCTGTCTCCGTTCTGTTCCCCGGCGGGCGCGGAGCCTGCCTCGGTCCCGTCGCCGTCGATCCGGGGGCAGACCACGAACGCCTGGTGGCCCCGGGCGGCTTCCTCGGTGATCCGCTCCCAGGCACGGTGCAGGAAGTGCGGTTTCTCCCGCGCCGGGACCACGTGCGTGTCCACCCGGGAGCGTCCGGCGGGGATTTGGTCGAGCACGGACACGTCGAGGTCGCCGTACACGGTCATGGCGACCGTGCGCGGGATGGGGGTCGCGGTCATCACCAGGACGTGCGGCCGCCCCCGCGTCGCCTTCTCCCGCAGCGCGTCGCGCTGCTCCACCCCGAACCGGTGCTGTTCGTCCACCACGACGAGCCCCAGGTCCGCGAACGACACGTGCTCCTGCAGGAGGGCGTGGGTGCCGACCACGATTCCCGCCGTGCCCGAGGCCGCTTCCAGCAGCGCCTCGCGTCGCGCGGCCGCTCCGGCGGAGCCGGTCAGCAGTGTGACGCGGGTGGCGTGCTCGTCCGCGCCGAGCCGCCCGCCGTCGGCGAGGGGGCCGAGCATCGCCACGATGGAGTGGTAGTGCTGCTGGGCCAGGACCTCGGTGGGGGCGAGCAGGACGGCCTGGCCGCCCGCGTCCACGACCTGCAGCATGGCACGCAGGGCGACGAGGGTCTTCCCGGCTCCCACGTCGCCCTGTAGCAGGCGGTGCATGGGGTGGGTGGCCTCGAGCCCGGCCGAGATGGTCTCGCCCACCGCCACCTGGCCCTCGGTCCGGGTGAAGGGGAGCCGGGCGTCGAACGCGTCGAGTGCGGCGCCGGTGACGCGCGGTCGGGCACACGCCGGGACGGCGGAGGCCTCCCGGTGGCGCTGGGCGAGGGCGAGCTGCAGCACGAAGGCCTCATCCCACTTGAGCCTGCGCAGCGCCGCGTCGGCGGACTCCCGGTCGGCCGGCCGGTGCACGTCCTCCAACGCCGTGCGCAGGTCCCGGAGGCGGTGGCGCTCGCGCAGTTCCCGCGGCAGGGGGTCGTCGAGTTCGCCGACCTGGTCCAGCAGCACCTCCACGCAGCGTTGGATCCGCATGGAGGAGAGGTCCTTGGTGGCGGGGTAGACCGGGATCAGTCTGCCGGCGAACTCACGGGCGCGGTCCTCGCCGGTGGCCTCCCCCGTGGGCAGCATCTCGTACTCGGGGTGGGCGAGCTGGCGCCGGCCGCGGAAGGAGGAGACCCTGCCGGCGAACATGCCCTGGGACCCCGGAACCAGGTGGCGCTTGTGCCATCCGGTCTTGTGGAAGAACGCCAGGGTGAGCTGGGCTGTGCCGTCGGTCACGACGACCTCCAGCATGGTCCGGGGCTTGCCGCCCTGCCCACCGTTGATGCGGCGCTCGTTCGCCCTGCGGACCTCGGCCTGCACGGTGGCGTTCTCGCCCTCGTCCAACGCGGCGAGGTCGGTCAGTTCCCCGCGGGTGACGTAACGCCGGGGATAGTGCTGCAACAGGTCGCCCGCGGTGTGCAGGTCCAGTTCGGCGGCGAGCTTCTTGGCGGCGTTGGCTCCCAGCGTGGCCCGTAGTGGTTCGTCCCACGTGATCAACGGGGCTCCTTCCAGCACTCTCCACCGGGACACCGCGCGCGTGCCGACGGGTACCGGTACGCGCGCGGCGGACTCCTCACGTGCAAGGTTAGGGCCTGTCCGGGGGCACTGCTCGTCACGGGGCGCGCGGCCGCGCCGGCGACACGGCCGCCTCCGGGCACGGAACGGGTCCCCTGCCGGCCTGCGGGAGCGCCGGCCGCCGGGTTCCCGGACAGGGCGCGAGGGGGCGGGCACCTCTCGAATGGGCCCGGCCCGGCTGGTGTGCGGTGCCGTGCGAGGTAGTGGCCCGGGAGTCGAACACTGCAGGTACACTGGTAGCGGCGCTGGCGTGCGGCCTTCTTCCGGCTGGAGTGTCGGACCGGGGCGCACCCGTCACTACCGCTTCGTGCGGGGGAGGATCCCCGTGCGGTTGGGAGCGGTTCCGATCGTCGTGTACGCTCGCACGGTCGGCGCGCAGCGTCATCCTGATTTTTGGACCTCTCGGGTCGCTCTCGCACGTGTGCGCCAGTGCACGGACCCGAAAGCGTGAATGGAGTTACCGTGGCTTCCGTCTGCGACGTTTGCGGCAAGGGACCCGGGTTCGGTAAAAGTGTCTCTCACTCGCACCGCCGCACCCCCCGCCGCTGGAATCCCAACATCCAGACCGTGCGTACGCGCGTGGGTGGCACACCCAAACGCCTGAACGCGTGCACGTCGTGCATCAAGGCCGGCAAGGTCGGCAACTGAGCACACCCGCGCGGTCGGTTTTCCGTCAGCGCCACGGCGTAGGCCGTGGCGCCTTTTCGTGTCCGGGGGCATCCCCGGGACCTCCGCTCAGATGCCGCAGGCGCGGCCGTTCAGGGAACAGCTCGAGGGCTCCTGCTCCGGCCCGTGCGCGGTGAACCCGATGGTGGCCGTCTGACCCGGCGCGATCGCGGCGGTGTCCTCGGCGGGGTGCATCCGGACGCTGCTTCCCGACACCTGCCAGTCGGCGTTCCAGGCCGAGGTGACCTCGGCGTCGGGGAAGCCCAGCGCCAGTCGCCACTCCTCCACCGGCTCGTCTCCCGTGTTGGTGAGCGCGACCTGTCCGGTGAACCCGGTCTCCGAGGAGTCCACGGTCCGGTAGGTGACCCGGACGCCCGCGGTTCCGGCGCCCGGCGGGGCGGAGGGTTCCGCCGTTCCCGCGCTGGGCTCGAGGTGCTGGCTGCCGGTGTCCGGGGCCGCGTCCCGCCCCGTCGGCGGCCCGCTGAACTTCAGGTGGATCTGGGTGGTGCTGTAGGCGAACAGTGTCAGCGCGAGCGTCACCCCGGAGAGCACGAGCACGGTCAGCACGTGGGGCGGACGTACCTTCCGGGGGACGGTGCTCTCCAGTACGCGTGTGAGCGTGGCCAGCTTCCCGGCGTCGTGTGGCTCGGCGCGGTGCGCACCACGCCGGCCCCGCCGGTCCGCGTCTCGCCGCCGCATAGTTGTGCTTCCGCCTCGTTCGTCACGTGGACGTGGCCACTGCCGCCCCGACGCACCGGTAGGAACGGCAGAACCGTCCGGTGGGGTCCGGGGTGCCGCGCCCGTTCTCTCCCACTACCGCACTCTGGCACATCGCCCCCGCTCCGTCGATCACCCGAAGTGGTTCCAGGAGGTGGGCGGCGGGGTCCGGCCGTCGACGGTGACCCCCTGCCCCTCCCGCACCGCGCCGACGGTGGTCCAACCGTCGGGAGGCCCGGTTCCGGGTGGGAAGGTCGCCGCCAGGGCGTGGTCCTCCCCGCCGGCGACCATGAACTCGCGGACGCCGCGGTGGCCCCCTCCGAGTTCGGCCAGACGTTCCACGGCGGAGCGCAGTCCGGCGGGTGGGACCAGCGCGGAGGAGTCCAGTGCGACCGCCACCCCGCTCGCCCGGGCAACGTGGCCGAGGTCGTGCGCGAGTCCGTCGCTGATGTCGATCATGGCGCTCGCGCCCAGCGCGGCCGCGCGCGGCCCCTGGGGGTAGGGCGGGCTGGGGCGGCGGTGCTCGGCCAGGGCCTCGTCGGGGCCGTCGGCACCGGCGCGCAGGAGCGCGTATCCCGCCGCGGACAGTCCCAGGTTTCCCGTGACCGCCACCGTGTCGCCGGGCCGGGCCCCGGAGCGGCGCACGGCCTCGGCCCCGCCCAGGTCGCCCAGGGCGGTGATCGCGACCGTCACGGCGGGGGCGCCGACGGTGTCGCCGCCGACCACGGCCCCGCCGGCGGTGGCGCACTCAGCGGCGATACCGTCGGCGAAGCCGTCCACCCATGCCACGGGGAGGTCGTCGGGGACGGCGAACCCCAGGAGCAGCCCGGTCGGTCTGGCCCCCATCGCGGCGATGTCGGCGAAGTTCTGCGCGACCGCCTTGTGTCCGACGTCACGCGCGCTCGACCAGTCGCGGCGGAAGTGCCGACCCTCGATGAGGAGGTCGGTGCTGGACACGACGCGGTTGTCGGGGGCACTGGTGACGGCGGCGTCGTCACCGGGCCCGATGATTACGTCGGCGGTTTGTGGGAACTTGGCCGACACGCGTCCGATAAGCCCAGGTTCGCCCAGTTCTCCAATAGTGCGCAACACAACTATCAGGGTACGGTGACGCTTTCGGAGAAGTGGTCTAGCCCTGTTCGGCGGACGCTGTTCGTCACGAGCGGCGCGCCCGGCGCCGCGCACGCGTCCACCGAACAGGGACCGAACCCGCGATTGCGGACGGCACGCTCCGAGGACTGGCAGGATACTCGTCCGGAAAGGGGCCGCATGGTGCAGGCCTATATTCTGATTCAGACCGATGTCGGCCGGGCGGCTGACGTCAGCCGCGACATCGCCGCGATCGACGGAGTGACGCAGGCGGAGGACGTGACCGGGCCCTACGATGTGATCGTGCGCGCCCAGGCCGAGGACGTGGACGCCCTGGGCCGCATGGTGGTGGCGCGTATCCAGCGGTTGGACGGTATCGCGCGCACTCTCACCTGCCCGATCGTGAACATCTGACCTGGTGGTTTCGACAAGCCGATGCGACTGAGGACAGTGGCCGCCACAGCGGCGGCCCTTACCGTGCTGGCGGGGTGCGCGGCGGACACCGCCGAGGTTCCGGCACCCTCGCCGGACGCGGAGACGGCCGAGCTGTGCCGCACGCTGGTGCAGCGTCTGCCCGACACCGTGGTCGGGCAGGAACGGGTCGCCACGCGCCCGGACTCGGACCATGTCGCGGCGTGGGGGGATCCGCCCGTCGCGGTGCGGTGCGGTGTGGAGCGCCCCACCGAGCTGGCCCCGGACTCCCATCTGCGGACCGTCAACGGGATCGCGTGGTTCCCCGAGCCGGGCGACCGCCCGACGCTCTTCACGGCGGTGGGGCGCGAGGCCTACGTGGAGCTGGACGTTCCGCCCTCCTACGGCGCACCCGCACGGGGGCTGGTGGAGGTGGGCGACGTGATCGCCGACACCGTGCCCGCCCTTCCCGACGGGGAGGTCTGAATCCCGGCCGGAGGTCACATTCCGCCGGTGAGGGCGTCGATGCCGCCCGCCTCCTCCAGCTCCGCGCGGTTCAGGTCCAGGGCGTTGGAGCAGGCCGCTCCGGGTTCGGGCACGTCGGAGCTCCTCTCGTAGGCCCGCAGGAACGCGCTGATCCGCTCGTCGGTGGCGTCGTCCAGGCGGAGCTGCTTGCCCCAGGCGCTGGCCACGATCGGGGCGGGCATCTCCCCGTCGTAGGGGCTCACGATGACGTAGCTGCCCTGGGAGTACAGCGACGCGAGCTCCTCGCGCTGCTTCTCGGGCAGGTCGGGCTCGTGCGTGAGCCACACCGCGCCGTGCTCCAGCGAGTGCACGGCGTTGCGGGCGGACACCGGTTCCTCGTACACGCCGCAGTTCTGCCACACGGCGTGGTGGTCTCCCCCGACGGGCGGTTCGGGGTCGTAGTCGACCGGTTCGGTCACGTGGTCGTTGGTGAGCTCGTCGAAGGTCCGCAGCCCCTCGATCGTGCTGCGTTCGTACTGCCGGTAGACGCCCAGCCCCACCAGGCTGAGGACGAGGACCGCGGCACCACTGGCACCGGCGATGGTGAGGATCCTGCGTCTGCGCTCCTGCCGGAGGCGTTGGGCCTTTCGTTCCGCTGCCTGGCGGCGCCGCCGGGCGGCCTTGCTCTCGCTCACGTGCATCGCTCCCGGAACAGTAGGGTGCTGTGGGACACTGCGGTTCCCCCGATTCGGGGTTCTCGTGAGTAACGCCCGGCTTGGTGAGGATGGTTCCCCATGCGCAAGGACCACACCGCGGAGGACAGCAGCAGTGCTGGGGAGCAGCACGGTGACCAGGGACATCGGCGCGGCTGGCCGTTGTGGAGCGCTGTGGCTGCTCTGGTGGTGGCGGCGCTCGTCGGCGGCTACGCGCTCGGAAGCCCGGGTTACCCGGACGACGACTCACCCGAGGCCGGGTTCCTGCGGGACATGAGCACGCACCACGCCCAGGCGGTGAACATGTCGCTGCTGGTCCTGGAGGAGAGCGAGGACACGGCTCTGCGGACCGTCGCCCAGGACATCGCGCGTACGCAGCAGGAGCAGATCGGGCGGATGCAGGGCTGGCTGGTGCAGTGGGACCTGCCCGCGCGCGGCCCGGAACCGCCCATGTCGTGGATGCCCGACCACGACGCCGAGGGCGGCATGCCGGGCATGGCCTCCGAGGAGCGGATGGAGAAGCTGCGCACCGCCGAGGGCGAGGACGCCGAGATCGTCTTCCTGCGGGCGATGATCGACCACCATGTCGGCGGGGTCGACATGGCCGAGGCGGCCGAGGAGCTGGGCGAGGAGCCCATGGTGGTGGACTTCGCCGCCGGGATGGCCGAGACCCAGCAGTCCGAGATCGAGATGATGCGCGAGATGCTGTCCGAGCGGGGTGTCGACCCGGAGGACATGTAGGGCCCCTGTCCGCCGGACGCGTGGCGTCGCACGTGTCCTCGGTTACATCACCGGGCGCGGTCCCGGCGCCGCACCGATGCCGGGCTCTGCGCAACGACCGACGTTTCCCCTGGTGACAGCTTCCTTTCGTTCCAACGCCCGGTAGGGCGGCGCGGCACCGGCCGGCTCCGCGTGTGCGGGACGCCCGCCGCCGAGGTTCGGGAACCTCCCCTCCCATCGACGTACTACGAACTGTAGAACTACAATCTGTCGTACTACGGTCCGTCAATCTATGGGTGCGCGGAAGAGGTACGTATGGAAGCTCTGGATCTCGCCCGCTGGCAGTTCGGGATCACGATGGTGTACCACTTCCTGTTCGTGCCGCTGACCATCGGACTGTCGGCGATCGTCGCCGTCCTGCAGACCGCCTGGCACCGGACCGGAAAACACTCCTACCTCCAGGCCACGAAGTTCTTCGGGAAACTCTTCCTCATCAACTTCGCCATGGGCGTGGTGACCGGCATCGTGCAGGAGTTCCAGTTCGGGATGAACTGGAGCGAGTACTCCCGCTTCGTCGGCGACGTCTTCGGCGCGCCGCTGGCCATGGAGGCGCTGATCGCCTTCTTCCTGGAGTCCACCTTCATCGGACTGTGGATCTTCGGGTGGGACAAGCTGCCCCGCCGCGTCCACCTGGCCTGCATCTGGGCCGCCGCCGTCGGCACCAACCTCTCCGCCTACTTCATCCTGGCGGCCAACGCGTGGATGCGGAACCCGGTCGGCTACACCGTGGACCCCGACACGGGGCGCGCCCAGCTCACCAGCATCTGGGCGGTGCTCAGCAACACCCAGGCCTGGTCCACCTACCTGCACGTCCTCGCCGCCTCCTTCATCATCGCCGGGCTGTTCGTCGTCGCCGTGAGCGGGTTCAAGCTGTGGCGCAGCCGGACCAGGGGCGACACCGGCACTCCCGGCGTCACCCCGCCCAGCGGGGAGCACGAACTCTTCCGCACGACGCTGCGGGCCGGGATGGTCGTCACCCTGATCGCCGGCGTCCTCGCCGTCTACTCCGGCGACCACCAGGCGAAACTCGCCGCCGCCTACGAACCGATGAAACTCGCCGGGGCCGAGGCGCTCTGGGAGACCGAGGACGGCGCGCCCTTCTCCGCGTTCGCCGTCGGCGACGTCGACGAACGGCTCAACGTCATCGACCTCAACCTCCCCCACGTCCTGAGCTTCCTCGCCACCGGCGAGATCGACGGGACCGTGCACGGCATCAACGACCTGCAGGAGTCCTACGAGGCCGCCTACGGACCGGGCGACTACACCCCCAACGTCTTCGTGCTGTACTGGTCGTTCCGCCTGATGATCGGACTCGGCCTGGCCGGGGTGCTGCTGTCCGCGGCCGGACTGTGGTGGACCCGCAGGAGACGCCTGCCCGACAACCGGTGGTTCTACTACGCCACGATGGCCGCGCTTCCCGCAGCGGTCACCGCCAACATCCTCGGGTGGCTGCTGACCGAGATCGGCCGCCAGCCCTGGACCGTACGCGGCGAGCTCCTCACCGCCCAGAGCGTCTCCCCCGGCGTCAGCCTCGGTGAGGTGGCGCTGTCCCTCACCCTGTTCACCGCGATCTACGGCGTTCTCGCCGTCGTCGAAGCGGGGCTGCTGTGGCGCTACGTCAAGGCCGGCCCCTCCCACCTCGTCCCCCAAGCACCCGACGGAGACGACGGGGACTCCAACGACCGCGTTCCCGCCTTCGTCTACTAGGAGTCGACATGGACCTCGTGCTCGTGTGGTTCATCGCCATCGCGATCCTGTGGACCGGATACTTCGTCCTGGAAGGGTTCGACTTCGGCGTGGGTGTTCTGCTGCCGTCCGTCGGCAGGAACGACACCGGCCGCCGGGTCATGATCAACGCGATCGGCCCCGTCTGGGACGGCAACGAAGTGTGGCTGATCACCGCGGGCGGCGCCATGTTCGCCGCCTTCCCCGCCTGGTACGCCTCCCTGTTCAGCGGCCTCTACCTCTTCCTGCTGCTCATCCTGCTCGCGCTCATCGTCCGCGGGGTCGCCTTCGAGTACCGCGGCAAGGGCGACACCGACCGGTGGCGCGCCTGGTGGGACCGCGCCATCATCGTCGGCAGTGCCGTCCCCGCCGCGTTGTGGGGGGTCATCTTCGCCAACATCGTGCGCGGGGTCGGCATGGACGCCGACCACACGGTCACCTCCGGGATGGCGGACCTCCTCAACCCCTACGCTCTGCTCGGCGGCGTCACCACCCTGTCCCTGTTCACCCTGCACGGCGCCGTGTTCCTCACCCTCAAGACCCAAGGCGCCGTGCGCGGGCGCGCCCGCAGGGCGGCGACGCGCTCCGCCGCCGTCGCCCTGCCCGCCACCACGGCCTTCCTCCTGTGGACCCAGGCCGCCCACGGGAAACCGTGGACGCTCCCGCTGGTGGTGCTGGCCTGCGTGTCGCTGTTCGCCAGCGTCCTGCTGGCGATGCGCCGCCGCGAGGGGTGGTCCTTCACCGCGACGGCCGTCACCGTTCTGGCCCTGTCCGTGGCCCTCTTCGGCGCGCTCTTCCCGAACGTGCTGCCGTCCACCACCGACCCGGCCCACAGCCTCACCGTCCACAACGCGGCGTCGGCACGTTATACGCTCACCGTCATGAGTTGGGTCGGCGTCGTCTTCCTCCCCGTGGTACTCGCCTACCAGGCCTGGAGCTACTGGGTGTTCCGCAAACGCGTCACCCCGCAACAGGTCGATCCCGGCTCCGAGGACACCACCGACCACGACCCCACGGCCGGGAAAGGCACCGCGACGACGTGAAACCGCTCGACCCCCGGCTGCTGCGGGCGGCGCGGGCCGTCCGCACGCACCTTGTCGTAACCGTGCTCAGCGGCCTCGGTGCCACCGGGCTGATCCTCGCCCAGGCGTGGCTGCTCGCCCACACCATCGCCGCGGCGACCCGCGGCAGCGGAACCTCGGAACTGTCCTGGGCCATCACCGCCGTGGCGGGCGTCGCCGTCGCCCGCGCGCTGCTCTCCTACGGCGCCGAGGCTGCGGCGCTGCGGTCCGCGGCCAGCGCAAAGTCGCAGCTGCGCCGCATGCTGGTCTCCCACGTCACCGGGGTTCCCGCGAGCGGCACCCGCCCGGTGGGCCACACCCGCGGCACGGGGCGCGTCTGGCTCGCCGGGCGGGCGGACGACACCGGAGACGGGCACACGTCCCGCCCCGGCGAGCTGGTCACGCTCGCCACCCGCGGGTTGGACGCCCTGGACGAGTACTTCGCCCGGTACCTACCGCAACTCGTCCTGTCCGCCCTCGTCCCGCTGGCGGTACTCGTCGTGGTCGCCAGCGCCGACTGGATCTCGGCGGCGGTCATCGCCGTGACGCTGCCGCTGATCCCGATCTTCATGGCGCTGGTCGGCATGCACACCCAGAACCGGACGCAGCGGCAGTGGCGGCTGCTCAACCGGCTGGGCGGGCACTTCCTCGACGTCGTGGAGGGCCTGCCCACTCTGGCGATCTTCCGCCGCGCCAGGGTCCAGGCCGGGATCATCCGCCGGATCACCGACGAACACCGACGCACCACGATGTCGACGCTGCGGGTCGCGTTCCTGTCGGCGTTCGTGTTGGAGCTGCTGTCCACACTGGCGGTGGCGCTGGTCGCGGTGGAGATCGGCATCCGCCTGATGTACGGACAGCTGGACTACGAGACGGCGCTGCTGGTGCTGATCCTCGCGCCGGAGGCGTACCTGCCGCTGCGCGAGGTCGGAGCCCGGTTCCACGCCAGCATGGAGGGGGTGGCCGCCGCCGAGCAGGTGTTCGGGGTATTGGAGGAGGCCCCCGACGACAGCGGCGCCCGGGCAGAGGCCGCCCCGGTCACCGACGGGGGGTCCCCCGCGCTCCCGGGAGGGGGCCGTGCGCCCGTACGGGTGCGGCTGTCCGGGGTGGGTCTCACCTACCCCGGACGTTCCTCCCCCGTCCTCCACAACGTGGACCTCGACGTGGAACCGGGACGCAGTCTGCTGGTGGCAGGCCCCAGCGGTGCGGGCAAGAGTTCCCTGCTGTCGCTGCTGCTGGGGGTCACCACTCCCGGGTCCGGTGCGATTCACGTGCGCGGCGGGCCCGCGTCCCACCACCCGGACGGGAGGGACGGCACGGAGTGGACGGCGCTGGACCGGGTCCCCGTCGAGGAGTGGCGGGCGCACATCGCCTGGGTCCCCCAGGACCCGTACCTCTTCGACGACACCGTCGCCGGCAACATCCGCCTGGGCGCTCCGGACGCCCCGATGGAACGGGTGCGCGAGGCGGCCGGGATGGCCGAGGCCGACGCGTTCGTCCGGGAACTGCCCCAGGGCTACGAGACCCGCCTGGGCGAGCGCGGCGCGCGTCTGTCCTCCGGACAGCGGCAGCGGATCGCGCTTGCGCGCGCGTTCCTGCGGGACGCCCCGCTCGTACTGCTCGACGAGCCCACCGCCCACCTCGACCCCGAGAACGCCGCCGCCGTCCGCGTCGCGGTCGCGCGACTCCTGCGCGACCGCAGCGGGATCATCGTCTCCCACGACCGGGCGTGGGCCGACACCACCGACAGCGCGGCACGGCTGGACAACGGACGGATCATCCACGAAAGCGCAGCACCGTGAGCGACACACAGCAGGCCACCCACCCGAGCGGCGCGAACGGGGAGAACACGCGGGGTACCGGACGCGCGTGGCGCGGCCGTGACCCACTGGTCCGGATGGTCGCGCTCACCCTGACACCCGCGCGGGTCCCCCGGTTCGCGCTGGGGGCGGTGCTCGGCGCCGCCACCACGGCCTCGGCCGTCGCCCTGCTGGCCGTGGCGGCGTGGCTGCTCGCCAAAGCCGCCGAGCACCCGCCGATCACGGCGCTGAGCGTCGCCGTCGTGGCGACCCGCGCGCTCGGCATCACCCGCGGCGTGGCGCGCTACCTGGAACGGCTCGTCACCCACGACGCCGCGTTCCGCACCCTCGCCGACGTGCGGACGCGCGTCTACGAGCGGCTCGCGCGCCTGGAAAGCCTGCCGGCGGCGCCGGACACCGACACGCGGGACCCGAACCCGCCCGAGTCCCCCTCCGGGACGGTGCGCTCCGGGGACCTCGTGTCCCGGCTGGTGAGCGACACGGACGCCACCCAGGACCTGCTGCTGCGGGGTCTGACACCGCCGGTGGCCGCCCTGGTCACCGGAAGCGCCGTCACCGCGTTCTGCACCGTCGTGTTCGCGCCCGGGGGTGCGCTGCTCGCGGCGGGACTGCTGCTGGCCGGTGTCGCCGTTCCCGCCGCCACGACGGTACTGGGCCGCGGGCCCGGACAGCGCGCCGCCCGGGGCCGGGGGGACCTTTCCACCGCGCTGGTGGACGCGCTCCACGGAGCGCCCGACCTGGTGGCCTACGGGGCCATGCCCCGGGCGGTGGAGCGTGTGGAGCGGGCCGACGCGGAACTCACCCGTTCGGCCCGGCACGACGCGGCCCTCCTGGGCGTGGGAGCCGGCGCGGTCACGCTGGTCACCGGACTGACCGTGTGGGGGACGCTGCTGTTGGGAGTCGCGGCGGTGCGGGGCGGTGAACTCGGTGCCGTCTCGCTGGCCGTGCTCGTGTTGACCGCCGTGGCCGCCTTCGAGATCGCGGCGCCGCTCCCGGCCGTGGCGGCGAAACTGGGGGCGGTGCGCGCCAGCGCCCGGCGGCTGTTCCAGGTGCTGGACGCGCCTCCCCCGGTCGCTGTCCCGCCGGACGGTGCCGAGCTGCCGCCGCGGTTGCCCGAGAGCGACCCCCGGTCGGGGCTGCGCGTAAGCTCGCTGCGGGCGCGCTACGGACAGCACGAGCCGTGGGCGCTGGACGGGGTGGACGTCAGCGTCCCGCCGGGGAGGACCGTGGCGGTGCTCGGTCCCAGCGGAGCGGGCAAGAGCACGCTCGCCGACGTGCTGCTGCGGTTCCGCGACCCCGACGGCGGAACCGTGGAGCTGGACGGCGCCGACCTCACGGATTGTCCCCCGGACGAGGCGCGCCGGGCGATCGCCGGGGTCCCGCACGATCCGCACGTGTTCGCCAGCACCGTACGGGAGAACCTGCGGCTGGCCCGGCCCGAGGCCGACGAGGAGCAGTTGTCCGAGGCGCTGCGCCGGGTGCGGCTCGCCGACGAGGTCGCGGCGATGCCCGACGGGCTGGACACCGAGGTGGGTACGCACGGGACGCGGCTCAGCGGCGGTATGCGCCAGCGCCTCGCGCTGGCGCGGGCCCTTCTCGCCGCACCGCGGGTGCTGGTGCTGGACGAGCCCACCGCCCACGTCGACCCGGACACGCGGGGGGAGGTGATGTCCGACCTGTTGGCGGCCGCGCGGGGGTACACGACACTGTTGGTCACCCATGACCTGGCCGGCCTGGACCAGGTGGACGACATCTACGTGCTCTCGCGGGGACGGGTGCTACAGCGTGGTTCGCACGCCGAGCTCCGCGCGCGTCCCGGCTGGTACCAGCGCGTCTCGCGGCGATGACGGCCAGGCCTGCGGCGCCCGCGCGCACGGGCCGTACACAGGGATGCGGTTCGGGCTGGTCGCGTCCGCCGGGACACCGCATTCTGACGTGGAGAGGGACGCTCACGCGGGGCGTCCGATCCACGGAGGGAGTGTGTCCATGGGGCTGTTCGCGCGGATCGTCGTCGCCGTCCTGGTGGGGGCAGGGTCGTTGCTCCTGACCGCCGCGGGACGCGGCGCGGAGGGGGAGCTGGGTGGTTTCGTCATCGGGCACGTGCCGCCCGCTGCCGGGGACGACGTGTCGGACTTCGCCACGGTGTGGGGCGGGGTGGACTTCTCCTCGCGCGTGTGGGAGCGCGAGGTCGACGACGGGTACCGCGTCGACCTCAAGATCAACGTGCTGCGGGGCGAGCGGTTGTCGGGGGTGGATGAGCTGCGTGACTTCCTCGCCGAGTACCACGAGCGCGATCCCGAGGAGTGGGAACGGGCCTCGTTCCACGACGGCGCCTACCCCGGGTACCGGTCCGCGCGTCAGGCGTTCTGGCTGGTCCGACCCGGTGTGGGGGTGTCGGTGCGGCTCTACTCGGACCGGCTCGACACGACCGACCTCGAGGCCACGGTCGCGGGTGTCCGACCGTCCGCGGGTTAGGGCCTGTTTTTCGGACGCTTGTCCTGGTGCGCACCGCCCCAGGACAAGCGTCCGGCGGCGTTCCCGCCGGGCGGCGGAGGGTCCCGCTCGGTCTCCCTTCTCGACCGTGCCGGGCGGTACCGGAGACGCCGCTCGCGACGAACAGCGTCCGAAAACAGGATCCAGTCCCGAGACGGAGCTCCGCACGAACGTGCCCCGCCCGCCCGGTGTCCGGGCGGGCGGGGCGGTGCGCCGGCCGCTTCCGTGCGGGCGGTGGCGCTAGACGGCTGCGTGCTCGTTCAACCCGTCGATGTTGATGGCGTTGGCGTCGGCCAACGGTTGGTCCACCTCGAGGTCGGTCACGGTCATGTAGGGCAGCAGCAGGGGAGGCGGGAAGTCGGGGGTGAAGGTCAGCTTGATGCCGAGGATGCGGGCCTCCATCCGGGTAACGTGCATCTCGACGTCGCCGGACATGGTCATCGCGGGGATGTCGAGCGCCGCGGTGGTGTCACTGTGGTCGAACCACTGCCGCGCCCCCTCGAAGTCGGCCTCGTCCATGGACATCTTGAGGTAGCGCTTGGGGCCGTCGGTGGTGGGGTACTCCACCACACCGTCGAAGGTGGCTCCCTTCATGGTCAGGGAGTCGGCGCTCAGGCCGGTCCGCGCGGTTCCCGCGATGAACCGGTCGTCCTCGCTCTCCTCACTCTCGACGTCGGGGGACTCGTCATTCTCCTTGGCGGCCTGGCAGTCCTCAAGGGCGTTGAGGAGTTCCTCCTCGCTCTCGGCCTGGGAGGACTCGCCCCGCTCGAACTGGCACTCCTCGGGGTTGGCCTCACCGTCGCCGTCCTCCTCGGAGCTGTCGTCCGAGCCGTCCGGCCCCTCGCCGTCGCCGTCGCCGGAGTCCTCGGAGCCGTCCCCGGAGTCACCGTCGGAGTCGCCCTCCTCGGAGCCGTCCCCGGAGTCGGTGTCCCCGTCACCGCCGTCGGTGGGCGAGTCGTCGGGAGCGGGCTCCGCGGACTCGCTTTCCGAGGGGGTGGGTGAGGGAGTGGACTCCGAGGACCCGTCGTCGCCGGAGCCGAACCAGTCGTCCCACAGGTCGGTGGGGGCTGTCGCGGCGGGCAGGGTCAGGGTCAGGGCCAGTGGAAGCGCCACCGACGCGTGGGCGAGTCCGCCGACGCCCGAGTGCTTCCCGCCGGCCTGGGAATCGTTGTCCGGTTGTTGTTTCTCCTCCCGCTGGTTGGCGGTATCCGCATCGTCGGGGTGGAGGGACGTGGCGCCCTCGTCCTCCGCGGGGCCCGTGCTGGGGATCTCCTCCGTGCCGGGGGTCTCCTCCCCGGCGCCCGGACCGGCGTCCCCGTCCGTGGCGCGGCCGCCCCGCGGTTCGCGTCTGGGCATCCAGGCGAACAGCATCGCCCCGCCGACGAGGCCGAGCAGCATCCCGAGGACGAAGCCGCCGAAGTTGGAGGTGACGAACGACGCCAGGGACAGCAGGATCGCCACGATCCCGAAGAACATCCGTTGCGGGGGCTGTATCCAGGACAGCACACCGATCGCGATGAGCAGCAGGCCGACGAGGTAGCCGGACACTCCCGCGATGCCCTGCGTGATGATGAGTGGCAACGGGGCGAGCGGAGCGAGCAGGATGACGACGCCGCCGAGGGCGACGAGGAGCCCGCCCCAGAAGGGGCGGGTCCTCCGCCAGTTCCGGAATCCGCTCCGCGCGGACGCGCGTCGCCGTGCTCCGATTCCGTTCCTAGTCATTGGTTAGAAGCACTCGTGGTTTCCGGGCTTCACGTTCAGCTTCAGCCCGGTCAGTTTGAAGGTCCCGGCGTTCACTGACCAGGCGGTCTGCTTGAGGTCCGTGATGTTCACGGTATCGGCCTGCTGGCCGAAGCCGCCGACCTCGCCGGTGCTGCCGGTGGCGTTCTCCAGTGTGCTCGCGTCCCGGCCGATCTCCATGTTGGAGAACTCCGCGTCGCCGGAGAGCTGCTCCACGTCGATGACCATGTTCTCCGCCTCGGCGGGACTGTCTCCCTGCCCCGCGTTCACCAGGAGGGTGACCTCGCCGACGGGGGTGTCCATCAGGACCGACTGGCAGAGGTTGCTGAGCTCGGCGTCGTCGACGACGGAGACGGCGACCGGGTGCTGGGTGTCGTCCGCCGAGGTGGCGATGTCGCCGTACTGGGCGAATCCGGTGCCGTCCAGCTCGTCAGCGGACACCTTGAAGTTGTCGCCGGATACTGCGAACGAGGCCGCGATGCTCCCCTGAGCGGTGAGGCCGACGAGGATGCCCGCACCCGCCAGAGCGGGGATGAGGGCGAGACTGAAACGTTTCCAGCCGGTGCCGCCGGTAGCGGCCTCGGCCGTGGTCTCGTCTGACATGGATGTTTCCTCCTTTACGGCACCGGTTCCGGCCGGTGCCCACGCCGGGGGGATGTCGGCGAGCCTTGCGCGCCGCCTGGCCTCACGTGTTACATAGCTTTCATATACCGGCCAGTAGGTGATGGACCTTACAATAATTAATGTCACGTTTCCAAGTGCGACGAGTCACTATAAATGACACCGACTCGTAACACCTTGGTCTCGGGACCCGCGTACCGAAGAGAGGCACACCCGTGGCCACCGCGACGACAACGGCACGGACCCCCCAACACCACCCCTCCCGAGACTCCGACGGCGCCGAGGAACCCGACTACGACGTACTCGTCGTGGGGTCGGGCTTCGGGGGCGCCGTCAGCGCCCTCAGGCTGACCGAGAAGGGCTACCGGGTCGGCGTCCTCGAGGCGGGGCGGCGTTTCACGCCGGAGACGCTCCCGAAGACCTCGTGGGACCTGAAGAACTTCCTGTGGGCCCCGGCCCTGGGCATGTTCGGGATCCAGCGCATCCACATGCTGCGGGACGTGCTGATCCTGGCCGGCGCCGGTGTCGGCGGCGGTTCGCTGAACTACGCCAACACCCTGTACGAGCCGCTGGAGGACTTCTTCAACGATCCGCAGTGGCGCGACATCACCGACTGGCGCGCGGAGCTCGCGCCGTACTACGACCAGGCGCGGCGGATGCTGGGGGTACGCACCAACCCCACCATGACCCCGTCGGACGTGCACCTACGCAAGGTCGCCACGGACATGGGGGTGGGCGACTCGTTCCACCTCGCCCCGGTGGGTGTGTTCTTCGGCGACGGTCAGGACGGCACCGGTGAGGTGCGGGGCGCTCCCGGCCAGGAGACCGCCGACCCCTATTTCGGCGGGGCCGGCCCGAGACGGCGCGCCTGCGTCGAGTGCGGGGAGTGCATGACGGGGTGCCGGCGCGGCGCCAAGAACACGTTGAACGAGAACTACCTGTACTTCGCCGAACGCAACGGGGCGGACATCCACCCGATGACCTCGGTGGAGCGGATACGCGAGCTTCCCTCCGGGCGGGGCGGTGGCTACGCGGTGGACACGCTGGCCACCGGGACCCAGCGGCGCCGGCGGAACGCGCGCACCTTCACGGCGCGCCAGGTGGTGGTGGCCGCGGGTTCCTACGGCACACAGAGCCTGCTGCACGACATGCGCGACCGGGGGCTGCTCCCCCGGATCTCCCCGCGCCTGGGCACCCTCACCCGCACCAACTCCGAGTCGCTCGGCGGCGCCATGACCTCCGAGGTCGACCCGCCGGAGGACTTCTCCCAGGGGGTGGCGATCACCTCGTCCATCCACCCCAACACGCACACCCACGTGGAGCCGGTGCGCTACGGCAAGGGGTCCAACGCCATGGGGCTGCTGGCGACGATGCAGGTCCCCGGTGGCGGGCGGGTACCGCGCTGGCTGCGGTTCCTGGGGCTGGCGGCGCGCCAGCCGCGCACGTTCCTGCGCAGCCTGTCGGTGCGGCGCTTCTCGGAACGCACCATCATCGGCCTGGTCATGCAGTCCTTCGACAACTCGCTGACCACCTACGCCAAGCGCAACCTGCTCGGCAGGCGCAGCCTCACCTCCCGCCAGGGGCACGGCGAGCCCAACCCCACCTGGATCCCGGAGGGCCAGGAGACCCTGAGCCGGCTGGCGGAGGAGATCGACGGCCATGCCGGCGGAACCGTGGGTGAGGTCCTCAACATCCCGATGACAGCGCACTTCATCGGCGGCTGCCCGATCGGCGCGAACCCGGACGAGGGGGTGCTGGATCCCTACCACCGGCTGTTCGGACACCCGGGAGTGCACGTGGTGGACGGTTCGTCGATCACGGCCAACCTCGGGGTGAACCCGTCGCTGACCATCACGGCCCAGGCCGAGCGGGCCATGTCGTTCTGGCCGAACAAGGGCGAGGCCGACCCCCGACCGACGCCGGGTGGCGAGTACCGCCGCATAGCGCCGGTGGCCCCGCACAGCCCGGCCGTCCCGGCCGGAGCGTTCGCCGAACTGCGTCTGGCCCCGGGCGGGGTCCCGGATGAGTCCGCGGCCCCGGAGGAGACCCCGGACAGGGCTCCGGCCGAGTAGTCGCACCCGGCCCGTCCGCGTGACGGCCGGCGGTCGCTCCGGCCGTCACGCGGACTGCTGGTTCTTCTCCTCCTGGAGGTGGTCCAGTATCCCCGCGAAGTGTTCTCCCACCACGTCGTTGAGGTGACGGGCCATGGCCTGGGCGAGCATCGCGTCCACCGCCGTCTGGGCGAGCGGTCGGAGGCGCCGGACGAGGCCGGCGGCCTCGGACATGTCCTCGCCCTTCAGCATCCCGTCCGGGGCGTAGGTCGTGAGGATGTGTTCGGCCACCGTGTTCACCACGTCCCCAGCGACGGCGTCGACCTGGTTCCGCATCCGTTCGGCGATGTCCAGCACGGTGCTCACGGACATGCCGGCCACGGCGAGTTCGGCGCCGGCGTGCAGCAGCCGCGGGCTGGGGACGCGGAACCGGGCGCCCTCGCGCTCCAGCAGGCCGAGTTGGACGGCGCGGTCGATGTTGGCGGGGGTGACATCCCCGTCGAACAGTTCGCGCAGGTCGCCGATCGTGATGTAGCTGGGGATCTCGTCCGACCACGGGTCCCCCACGGCCGACTCGAAGCCGAGGATGTCGTTGAGGTCGCCGCCCTGCTCCCACACCGTGATCAGCTCGCTGATGTTGGCGAACGTGTAACCGCGTTGGAGTAGTTGGCCGATCAGTCGCAACCGGGCGAGGTGCGCCTCCGTGTAGATGCCGACGCGCCCCTCGCGTCTCGGCGGGGAGAGCAGCCCGCGGTCCTGGTAGACGCGGACGTTGCGCACGGTGGTATCGGCGAGCCGCGCTAGTTCGTCGATGCGGTATTCGGCCATGGGATCAGCCTAGGAAAGTCGCCGCGCGCTCGCGTCACTTCCGCCACGATCCCGGCATGTGGCGGAAACGCGGCGGTCATTTCCCACGGATACGACGTTAACCTATTGCACCGTGACAATGGCCATTGTAATATTCCTCCAACCGTTGTGGAGGAGATCACATGACCCCAGGCGCACTAGGTGACCTGTCCGGCCGCAAGGTCATCGTCACCGGCGGCTCCGGCGCGTTCGGCAGCGCCACACTCGCGGTGCTGCGGCACCTCGGTGCCGACGCGGTCGGCCTCGACCGCAAGCCCGACGACGGTGTCATCGCCTGCGACATCACCGATGAGGAACAGGTCAACGAAGCCGTCACGGAGGCCGTTGACCGCCTCGGCGGCCGACTGGACCGGCTGGTCCACTACGCCGGTGTCGGCCCCGCCGTCGACATCGGTGCCGCACCGACCGCCGGCGCCCGCGACGCGCTGGAAGTCAACCTGCTGGGAACCTGGCAGGTCACGGCAGCGGCGATGCCGGCGCTGCTGCGGCAACGCGGCCGGGTGATCATCACCGCCTCCCTCCTCGCCGGACTACCGCTCCCCTTCGCCGGCGCCTACATGGTCTCCAAACGCGCGCTGACCGCCTACGCGGACACGCTCCGCGCCGAGTACGGCACGCACATCGGGGTCACCACGGTCCACCCCGGATACGTCGACACCCCCATCCACGACAGTTCACGCTCCCAGGGCGTGGCGCTCGACGGCCTCGTACCAGCGGAACGCGTCCGCGACACCACGATGACCGTCGTGCGCGCCGCCGCCGCAGCGAAACCGCGCCGCGACGTCGCCTCCACCACGCTGGGCACCACAGCGCTGTGGGCCACCCGGCACGCGCCGGGGATCGTCGATCGCGTCGCCTCGCTCCAGCTCGCTGCCGTGGTGCACTCCGGGCATCTCGCCGGCTCCGAGATCGCCCGCGGGCTGCACGAACGCCACGGTGTCCGCCCAGCGACGAACTGAACCACCCGCCGCTACCCGCAGCGCCACCCCGTCAAAGGAGGACCGCAATGACCGTCCAGGCGCAACCCCCCGTCACCGACCGGGAAGACATCGCCAAACGCCTGCTGCGCTCGTCGGCCAAGGCGTCCTACAACCCGCTGGTAGAGATCGACTGGGACGCTCCCGTCGACAAGGACAAGTACGCGATCCACCCGGAGCGCATCTCCCTCTACGGCACCTACCTGTGGGACCAGCTCACCGAGGAGCAGCGCAAGGAGCTGAGCCGCCAGGAGATCGCCAGCGTCGCCAGCATCGGCATCTGGTTCGAGACGATCCTGATGCAGATGCTGGTCCGGCACGCCTACGACCGCGACCCCACCTCCAACCACGTCAAGTACGCCTACACCGAGATCGCCGACGAGTGCCGCCACTCGATCATGTTCGCCAAGATGATCGAGAAGCTCGACGCGCCGTTCTACAACCTGGACCGCACGGCGCAGTTCCTCGGCCGGATCTTCAAGGCCATCTCCAACGGACCGCTCACGTTCAGCGGTGCGCTGTTCGTGGAGGAGATCCTGGACCAGCTGCAGCGCGAGATCATGGTGGACGAGTCGCTGGAGCCCCTCACCCGGGCGGTCTCCCGCATCCACGTGGTGGAGGAGGCGCGGCACATGCGCTACGCCCGCGAGGAGCTGGCCCGCGACTGGCAGGACCGCAACCCTCTCGTCAAGGGCTACAGCCGGCTCATGCTCGGTCTGGTCGTGTACTACTCGGCGACGCGCCTGATCAACCCCCAGGTGTACGCGAAGGTCGGACTGGACCCGCGCGAGGCCCGCAGGGTGGCGCGCCGCAACTCCCAGTGGACCGACACGAAGACGTGGGCCGCCCGCAAGGTCGTCTCCACGCTGAACAAGTCCGGCATGATCTCCGGCCCGGGCAAGTTCTTCTGGCGCCGGGCGGGCCTGCTGGGCCGCCGGGGAGCCGCCGCCTGACCACCGCCGGGGCCGGCGCGCGCCGGCCCCGCCTCGGGCGTACGCCACCGGACGGCATCGGAAGGAACCGGAAACGTGACCGAACGCGCGACACATCCCGAGCACTACCGGGTTGCCATCATCGGCACCGGGTTCGCCGGGATCGGCATGGCGGCCCGACTGAAGCGGGCCGGGCTGAAAGACCTGGTGCTGTTGGAACGTGCCAACGACATCGGTGGCACCTGGCGTGACAACACCTACCCCGGAGCGACCTGCGACGTACCGTCGAACCTGTACTCGCTGTCGTTCGCTCCCAACCCGGACTGGAGCCGGAGTTTCTCCGGACAGCCCGAGATCTGGGACTACCTGCGCCGCGTCGCCGAGGACGAGGACATCGTCCGGCACGTCAAGTTCGACCACGACGTGGAGGCGGCCCGCTGGGACCCGGAGGGCAACCGCTGGTGGCTGCACACGCCGCACGGCGTCGTCACCGCCCAGTTCCTGGTGAGCGGTTGCGGGGCACTCGCCGACCCTTCCATTCCCGATATTCCGGGTTTGGACAAGTTCGAGGGAACCATGTTCCACTCGGCCGACTGGAACCACGAGCACGACCTCAACGGGCGCAACGTGGCCGTGGTCGGCACCGGCGCCTCCGCCATCCAGTTCGTGCCCCAGATCCAGCCCCAGGTCGGTCACCTGCACCTCTTCCAGCGCACCCCCGCCTGGGTGATCCCCCGCACCGACCGCAACATCAGCTCCGTGGAGAGCTGGCTCTACCGCAACGTTCCGGTCACCCAGCAGATCGCCCGGAAGGGCGTCTACTGGATGCGGGAGAACTACATCTTCGGGTTCGTGCACAGCCCCAAGCTGATGAAGGGGGTCGCGGCACTGTCCAAGGCCCACATGAAGCGGGCCGTCAAGGACCCCGAGCTGCGCGCCAAGCTCACCCCGAACTACCTCCCCGGCTGTAAGCGCATCCTGCTCGCCAACGACTACTACCCCTCCCTGGCCCAGCCCAACGTGTCGGTCATCACCGACGGGGTGTCCGAGGTGCGGGAGAAGTCGGTCGTGTCCGCCGACGGGACGGAGCGCGAGGTCGACACGATCATCTTCGGCACGGGCTTCCACGTGACCGACCTGCCGATCGCCCAACGGATCTACGACTCCGAGGGGGTCGCCCTGTCCGAACGGTGGGGCGACAACATGCAGGCCCACCGCGGCACCACCGTCAAGGGCTACCCGAACCTGTTCCTCCTGGCCGGACCCAACACCGGGCCGGGACACACCTCCCAGGTGTTCCTGATCGAGGCGCAGATCAACTACGCCATGGCCGCGCTGCGCTACGCCTGCCACAACGGCGTCGACCGGCTCTCCCCCCGGGAGGACGCCCAGGACGCCTACACCCGGCGGGTGCAGCGCAAGATGAAGGGCACCGTCTGGGTCACGGGCGGCTGCGACAGCTGGTACCTCAACTCCGAAGGCCGCAACGTGACGCTGTGGCCCGGTTTCAGCTGGGAGTTCGCGCTGCAGAACCGCAAGTTCGACGCGGGGAACTACCACCTCAGCTCCCGCTCCGCCGCTCGCCGCAACGGAGTGGAGGTCACCGCATGAGCGGCATGGACGACGAGGAAGAAGAGTACAACGGCCCCGTCACCCTGGTGGCCAACGGCGCGGAGATCACCGCGCACGCCCACATCGCGGGCCACTTCGACCCGCTCAACGGCGGCTACCGGTGGGTGGGCCGGCTGTCGCCGAGCTCGGAGGTGACCGAGGCGTTCCAGGCCGGGAACACCTCGGTCACCGTGCGGACACCGGAAGGCCATGAGGGATCGGGGAAACTGGGCGACGCCAACGTCTGGGGCGGCCACCCCGTCTTCGGCTCCGGAGCGCCCCCCTACCCCCTGCCCGAGGTGGACCCCGAGCTGTGAAGACTCGCACCGGGCGGCGGATCGCACAGTAGGGGACCGTCCGCCGCCCGGTGCGACCCTACAACCCCGGCCGCCGCACCGCGCGGAAGGCACGGGGAGAACGCGTCACGCCGGAGCCGCGCCGTCGTCGTGGCTCCGGCTCCCGCGTCGGCGGGGATGGTGCGGGGAATGCGGACGGCGGTAGGATGCTGCCCTCACACCATCACCGGCCCGGCGGGAGGACGCACGGTTGACCAGCCAGAAGGAACGCATGCTGGCGGGCGAGCACTACATCGCCGACGACCCGGAGCTCATCGCCGACGCCACACACGCCGCCCTGGCGGCCGAACGGTTCAACGCCACCAGCGCCGACGACCCGGACACCCGGCGCGAGCTGCTGGGGCAATTGCTGGCCAAGGTCGGTGACGGCGTCGAGGTGCGGCCACCGTTGCGGGTGGACTACGGCTACCGGACCACCATCGGCGACAACGCGTTCCTGAACTTCGGCGTCGTGCTGCTCGACGTGGCCCCCATCGGCATCGGGGCCGACGCCCAGCTCGGACCCAACGTGCAGCTGCTGACCCCCACCCACCCGGTGGACCCGGAGCTGCGCCGCGCCAAGTGGGAGTCCGCCAGCCCGATCGCCATCGGCGACAATGCCTGGCTGGGCGGGGGCGCCATTGTCTGCCCCGGGGTCACCGTCGGGGAGAACACCGTGGTCGGCGCCGGCGCCGTCGTCTCCCGTGACCTTCCCGCCAACGCCGTCGCCGTCGGCAACCCCGCCCGGGTGGTCCGCTACCTCTGACCACGGCGGCGGCGCGGTCCGGGTGTGCGATCCCGGGAGCACCAGCCGCCGTTCCCGGAGAGAAGGGGCTCCGCCGCGTTCATCCCCGGCGGTGCAGCAGGAAATCGCGCGCGTCCTCCCGCGCGACGAGGAAAACCACGGCCGGGAATAGGACGAGCATCCATATCCGTGGATCGTAGCCATGGAACATGTCGCTCAGTATGACCAGAATACGGAGCACGGAGAAAACCACCGCCGCCGCGAGAACGCCGCCCCTTCCGAAAGAGAGACGGAAACCGACGGCCAGAGCGACGGCCCCCTCAACAAGCCACACCACAGCGACCGGAATCCGCACGAGGTACCAGAGCGTGTCCTCGCCGAGATTGATGACTCCGAGAATGAGCGCCTGCGCGCCGAACATCATCAGCAGTGCCCGTGCGGCGTGAATCGAGGGGGGAACGGGGGGATCCTCCTCCCCCGTCCCGCTCGCGTCCAGGGCCCGGGACGGCGGGGACGGAGGGCTCGGTTCCGGTACCGGCCGGGATGACGGCCGCTGCGGGGGCGCGGAGGGCGTGTGGGGCGTCGCGCGCAGCGGGTGGTCCGACGAGACCACTCCCCCCTCCCGACGCGGCGGTGTGTCCGGGGCAGGCGGCCCGGTGGCGTCCGGGAGGACACGGGTCGGGTTGGAGGGACTCAGCCGGTGGGTGCCCTCCGTTCCACTGAGCAGGTCCCGTGCCTGTTCCGCTGTGGGGCGTCGCTCTATGTCGCGGTTCAACAGGCCGGTGATCAGCGGGGTGAGCCCTCCGGCGTGCTCCGGGGGCGGAACCGGCAGGGTCACGACAGCGGTGATGGTTCCGGTCAACGTCTCCCGGTGGAAGGGTGACCGTCCTTCGACAGCGGCGTGCAGGGTCGCCCCCAGGCTCCACAGGTCGGAAGCGGCCAGGGCCTCCTCGCGCTCCAGCCGTTCCGGCGCCATGTACTCCGGGGAACCGATCAGGGTTCCGGTGCGTGTCAGCGCGGTGGCGCCGTCAACGGTCGCGATGCCGAAATCGGTCAGCATCGCCCGCCCGTCCCCGGCCAGCATGATGTTGGCGGGTTTGACGTCGCGGTGGACCACCCCGAGTTCGTGCGCCGCGTGCAGCGCGCCCACGATCGCCTCCGCCATGGTGCGGGCGGCGGCCTCGGGCAGGGGGCCTCGGCTGTCCAGCCGTTCCTGGAGGGACTCTCCCTCGATGCGCTCCATCACGATCCACGGGTGACCGTCGACGTCGAGGATGTCGTGGACCGTGATCACCGCAGGGTGGGCGATGCGCGCGGCGGTCTGGGCCTCGCGCCGGATCCGGGAGTGCGCCTCCGTGCGCTCCTCTCCTGTCACATGGTCGGGAACGAGCACTTCCTTGATCGCGACGTCGCGTGCGAGCGAGTGGTCGTGGGCGAGCCACACCACTCCCATGCCGCCCCGGCCGAGTTCCTCACGCAGCTCGTAACGGCCGGCCACGACACGACCACCCGTGTGTTCCTCTGCCATGTTGTGCTTCCGTACTGGGGGATGGGGATGCCGAGCGCGAGATTACTACGAATCACGAAACGACAGGAAGAAGAAGTACCGGAAACCGGAATTGTCCGCCCCGCCCGAAACACGGGCCGGTCCTCGGGTTTTTCCTCCCCCGTCGCGCCTCCCGCCTCCGTCCCCGCACGAATCTCGTGGAGAGGACAAAGGAAAGGAACAATTCCTCGGCTCCGGTTCCCTTCCGCGTCCGCGGCGTGTGATCGGGAGTGCCGGTTCCGCGCCCGCGTCACCCGTGGACCGCGGTGGCGCGGTGCCCGGCCCGCGGGGATACGGCACACTGGCGGAGGTGGGAGAGACCCCTCGTACGTGAACGGACCGACCCGTGCCTGTTTTCCTGACCTACCTGCTGCGCGGCCTGACCCGGGCGCGCACCTGGATGCTGCCGGCCATGGTGATGGTCGCCGTGTTCGTGACGAGCTGGCCGCTGATGGCCCTCGCCGAACCGGCGGACGCCCGGTTCACCGACCCCGCGACCTACTGGTGGTGGTTCATCGTGACCGCCTCCACCGTGGGGTACGGCGACTTCCACCCCACCACGACGATGGGCCACGTCGTCGGGGTCTACGTCATCATCGGCGGTATCGCCACGCTCACCACGATCTTCACCCAGCTTGCGGGCGCCATCGAGAACGCGAAGGGACGGCGTATGCACGGCTCGATCACTGTGGACCACAGGAAGCACACCGTGGTGCTCGGCTACACCCCCGGCCGGACGGAACGCATCGTCGACGAGGTGCTGGCCGACACCAACCAGGCAGTGGTCCTCGCGGCCTGGGACGAGGTGGAGAGCCACCCCATGCCGGACCGCGTCACCGACTTCGTGCGCGGTGACCTCACCGACAGCGACGTGCTGCGGCGCGCAGGCGTGCACCGGGCGCACACGGTTCTCGTGGACGCGCGTGACGACCACGAGACCCTGGCGGTCGTGGTGACGGTCAACCACGTCGCCCCGGACGTCCACCTGGTGGCCACCCTGCGGGACCTGGAGCACACCACCCGCCTGCAGTACGTCAACGGCGAGGTGCGCTGCCTGCAGTGGCACAGCCCGCGCATGGTGACCGAGGAGCTCCAGTCGCCGGGTATATCCCAGGTGTACTCGGAGCTGATGACCTACGGCGGGCAGAACACGTACGCGCTGCGCCTGCCGGACTCCGCGCCCTCGGCCGCGTTCGGCGACTACCAGACCGTCATGGGGCGCGAGCACGACGCCACGCTGCTCGCCGCGCGTGTCGACGGGACGCTGCGGGTGAGCCCACCGTGGCGGACACCGGTCCCCGGGGGCAGTCTCCTCTACTACGTCAGCGAGGAGCGGATCTCACCGGAGCGGCTGGCCCGCGCGCTGCCGTCCACCGACAGCGCGGCCCGCTCGTGAGCGGGGCCGGCCCGGTGGCAGCGGCTGGTTACCAGGCGTCTTCCTGGCGGAAGAACGCCGCGCTGGCGTATCCGGAACGCACCGTGGCGTAGCCGGGCTTGATCGTGTGGTTGATCAGCGCGAGACGCTCGTCGTGGCTGGTGAAAGCGGATTTCATCGCGTTCACCGTGAACCACCGCAGTTCCTCCAGGCCGTAACCGAACTCGTCGGCGAGCCGGGAGAACTCCTCGGTCATCGAGGTGCGGTCGAGCATCCGGTTGTCGGTGTTGATGGTGGCGCGGAACCGCAGTTTCCGCAGCACCTCCACCGGGTGCTCGGACAGGTCGCGCACGACGCCGGTGTTCACGTTGGAACTGGGGCACAGTTCCAGCGGTATCCGCTTGTCCCGGACGAAGGAGGCGAGCTGTCCCAGTTTGGCCGAGCCGTCCTCGGCCACGGCGATGTCGTCGATGATGCGCACGCCCTGGCCGAGCCGTTCCGCGCCGCACCACTGGATCGCTTCCCAGATCGAGGAGAGTCCGAACCCTTCCCCCGCGTGCAGGGTGAGGTTGAAGTTCTCCCGCTTGATGTACTCGCAGGCCGAGATGTGGCGTGTGGGCGGGTACCCCGCCTCGGGCCCGGAGATGTCGAAGCCCGCGACCCCCTGGTGCCGGTACCGCACCGCGAGGTCGGCGATCTCCAACGAGTCGGCCGCCTGCCGCATCGCGGTGAGCAGCAGCCGCACGTCGACGGTGCGCCCGAACAGCCGGGACTTGGCCTCCCCCACGCGCAGTCCCTCCAGGACCGCGGCCACGACCTCCTCCCTGTTGAGGTCCTGACGGGTGTGCAGCTCCGGCGCCACCTTGACCTCGGCGTAGACGACGCCGTCCTCGGCGAGGTCCTGGGCGCACTCGGCCGCCACCCGGGTCAGTGCCTCCCGGGTCTGCAACAGGTCCAGCACCGGTTCGAAGCGCACGGATTCCGCCTCGTGCAGCCGCGCCCCTTCCCGGGCGTACCACTCCTGCAGCCGGCCGGGCTCCTCGGCGGGAAGGCCCGTGTAGCCCTGCTCCGCGGCGAGTTCCACGAGGGTGCTGGGCCGGAGGCCGCCCTCGAGGTTGTCGTGCAGGAGCACCTTGGGCAGTTGCTGGAGCGTTCCGTATGCCAGTTGTGTCATCATCCTCCTTGGAATCGTCTTCTACTTGGGTAAATTTCCCGGCAGTGTAGACCACGCACACCATGGTGCGCTGCCCTGGGAGGATGTGAGTCAGCTCGCAGTGGTCGACAGCCGGGTCTCAGCTACCGGACGTGTTCGGGATGATGTGTTCCGAGACCTCGGAGTACACCTGCAACAGCCGGGTCTGGGCCGCTCGCCGCAGTTTGGCCACGCACTCGGAGGCGGCGGTGTCGTCGCCCACCAGTCCGCCCTTCGTGACCGTGGGGGTTCCGTCCAGGGGGCCGCCGCTCAGGTGGCCGTGCACCGCTAGCGGAAGCACCTCACCACCGACCTCGAAGGCGTGCACCCCGAGCTCGTCGAGCACGCTGGAGATGACGTCCCCACCGGTGAGGTAGAGGCCACTGGGTAGGGAGTGCGCCCCGGCCTCCTCGTGCACGTCCTGGACGACCTCGCACACGAGCTCGGCGAGTCGGCCCGGAAGCGCGCGCCGGGACGGCGTTCCCCCGGCGCCCTCCCGTACTGGGAGAGCGCGCGCCACGACCAGTTCGGGGAACCCCGCGGAGGTGAGCTGGCTGGTGAGTTCCCGGGCCACCTCCTGGGCGTGGTCGTCGCGGGGGTCGGTGAGGCGTTCCACGTCGATGTCGACGAACTTCACCGGGCCGCTGCGGGCGAGGGTGTCCATCTGGCGCTGGGTCACCTCGGTGAGGCTGCCCGCCACGGCGAGCATCGGGCCCCGCGCCCCGGCCTGCCCGCGCAGCCGCAACGCGTAGGACAGCTGGGTGCTGCTCGCTCCGGGGTCCACCGCCACCCACACGGTTCCGTCCGTGCGGTGGGCTTCGGCGGCGGCCTCGGCTATGTCGGTGAGGTGGCGCTCGTCCAGCGCGTCGCACAGGACGATCGGCTCCTCACCCGCCACCAGGTCGGCGGTGAGCATGGTCTGGGTGACCTGCCGGATCGGAACGTGCCGCACGGCGAGGTCCGTCTGCTCCCGCAGGATGTCGGCCACCACACTGGTGGACATCGGGCAGAACGGGTCGCTGACCAGCTCGGTGCGCTCCAGCGGGGTGCCGTCCAGCATCTGCACCCCGTCGACGGTGGTGCGGCCCGAGTTGGGGAAGGCCGGCACCATCAGCGCGCGCACCCGCTGGTTGGCGGGCAGCCGGTCACGCACCGCGCGCCACGCCGCTTCCACCTCCGCGCCGACGTTGCCGCGCAGGGTGGTGTCGGTGCGTTTCACCACCAGACCCACCGGCCATATCGCCTCGATGACGTCGGTGACGAGGTCGGCGGCCTGTTGCGGGGAGACGTGCCTGCTGTCGAGGTTGGCCACCACGACGTCGTACTCGTCCGCCACCGATGTCACGTGTTCGGGAGTCACCGTGGCCACCCGCATCCCGGCGCGCGCGAACCGGGCGCCGGTGGCGTTGGCGCCGGTGAGGTCGTCAGCGACAACGAGAACCTGAGCCATACCAGACTCCTATGCACGGGGTTCGGCGGGGGCGGGGTCACCTCTCACCCTAGGCCCTGTCCAGCGGGCGCTCGTCCCGCTGCGCGCCGCTCCAGCACCGCGTCGGCGGGGGTCTCGTCCGCTCGGCGCAGGAGCCGCGCTCCGCCCTGGCCCTCGACCGTGGCGCTCCCGACGGGCGGCGTCCGCCGCACAGGGTCCGGCGCGCCACCGCGAACGCCGGTGCCGCCTTCCGGCCCGGGGAACGTAGTCGACTCGCTGGCTCGGGGGCGCAGCGTCAGCGCCGCCGCGCGGAGCGCGGCACCACCAGTGCCAGACCGGCCAGGGCCGCCGCCGCGCACAGGGCGACGACGTAGGCGACGACACCGCCCCAGCCGACGTGGTCGTAGAACACCCCGCCGAGCCAGCCGAACCCGCTGGATCCGAGATAGTAGGACAGGGTGTACAGCGCGCCGGCCTGGGCTCGGGCGTTGGCGGGGGCGCGGTGGCCGACCCAGCCGGAGGCGGTGGCGTGCGCGGCGAAGAAGAAGAACGTCAGCACCAGCAGCCCCGGAACGACGATGGCCAGCGAGTCGCCCAGCAGCGCGAGCGTGCCGAGGGCCATCATGACCACGCAGACGAGCAGGACGGTGTGGCGGCCGGTGCGTTCGGTCACCCGGCCCACGGCGGCGGAACTCACGGTTCCGGCGAGGTAGGTGACGAACAGGAACGCCACCAGGGTCTGGGACAGGCCGAACTCACCGCCCGTCATCCGGAAGCCCAGGTAGTTGTAGACGGTGACGAAACCGCCCATGAGGAACAGGGCCTGGCAGTACAGCGCGACCAGCCCCGGGTCGGTGACACTGTCGCGCAGCCGCCGGGCCAGCCCGGGACCGGAACCGCGGCGGCGGGTGGGGCGGAACCCGCGGGGCCGGGGAACGGCGGTGAGGAAGAGGGCGAGGGCGGCCAGCCCCAGGAGGGAGTCCGCGCCGATCCCCCAGCGCCACCCGGCCACGTCGGAGACGACCCCGGCGACCAGGCGTCCGGCCATCCCGCCGACCGTGTTGCCCGCGATGTAGGCGCCGGCGGCGCGGGACAGGTGTCTGGGGTTGACCTCCTCGGCGAGGTAGGCCATGGCGACGGCCGGCACACCGCCCAGGGCCGCGCCCTGGGCGGCTCGCAGCGCCAGCAGCGTTCCCATTCCGGGGGCGAGGGGAGCCGCCAGTCCCAGGAGGGTGGCGGCCCCCAGGGAAACGGTCATGACACGCACCCGACCCACCCGGTCGGCGAGACCGCTCCAGAGGAGTACGCAGGCGGCGAGCCCGCCGGTGGCGAACGACACGCTGAGCGCCACCCGGGAGGAGGAGGCGGAGAAGGTCTCCGCCATCCCGGGCAGGACGGCCTGCACCGCGTACAGCTGCGCGAACGTCGCGATACCGGCCGCGGTCATCGCGGCGACGATGCGCCGGTACTCCCTGCTTCCCGCGCTGTGTCCCCGCCAGTGGCGCTCCCGGCCTCCGATGTCACCCACTCACCCGACGCTATTCCCGCGGGGTTCCGTGGTGTGCGCGTGGGCCTGGTACTCCGTGTCCGGGAGGTTGGCGAACTCGGCGCGCCGGTGCTCGACGGACTCGGCCATGGCCCGCTCCCGGGTCTCGGGGGTGGCACGCTGCCAGCGGCGGACGCCGGCGTTGCCCATCGCCAGCAGCGGGAGGAAGGGGGCGACGTCCACGCGTTCCAGTCCCAGGCCGTCGGCCACCTCCTCGCCCTGCATCACCCGGGTCAGACCGACGAGGAGCCTGCGCATCTCCGGCTCGGGCATCGCCATGGCCCCTCCCAGCGGGCTGTGGATCAGCGCTCCCAGGAGGGCCTCGACGAGGGTACGGGCGTGGGTGTCCGGGGCGGCGTTGGTTGCGTCCACCAGTTCCAGGAGCTCGCTCGCCGTGGTGTGGTCGGTGATGTCGCGGTAGAACCCGGGGGACAGTCCCAGCAGGGCCGCGATGGTGTGCCAGTAGCGGTAGAGGTCGCGTTCCTCCTCCGCGGGGATCTCGATACCCAGCCGCTGCAGCGCCCGGAACGGGACGATGGTGAAGTCCAGCCAGGTTCGGACCGTGTCCACCTGGTTGATGGGCACGCCCCACTCCTCGGTGTCCCAGTCCCCTTCCAGGGCGTGGGCGCGGACACGGGCGTGCAGTAGTCGTACCTGGACGGTGGCGGTGTAACCGGGGGCTCCGCGCAGCAGACCGCCCGGCAGGATGGCGTTGTTGCGCCACAGCCCGGTCTCTCCCAGCCGGCGGGCGGCGGTGTCGGTGCTGGTGAGTTTGCCGGTTCCGGCGAGCACCCGGGCGATGGCGGGTGCGCTGTAGGTGTGCACCAGGGAACCGAGCGCGAAGGCCATCCGGCTCCAGAACGGTTCGATTCCGAGGCTGGCGGTGTCCCCCCGCTCCAGCAGTTCGGGGTCGGCTCCCGCCGTTACCCCTTCCGACTCCCGCAGTAGCTCCGCGATGGCCGGGGGCGGGTCGTGCAGCGCCGCCAGCCCGGACTCCAGACCCGTGGTCAGCGCCCGCCGCGCCGCTGCTCCGTGGGAGCGCAGCTCCGCCACCGCGGCGTCCGCGGTGGGGTCGCCGGTGCGCAGGCCGCGGTTGAGCAGCTCCGCCGGCTGGGCGCAGAAGCGGGGCTGGAGACCGTCGATGGTGGGTTTCCGGCGCCGGGGCGCCGCCGGTGTGGGGGTCGTCGGCATTGTTCCTCCAAGCGATCGTCGCGGGGACTCTACCGATCCCGCCACACGGCGGGTTTCTGGGCCCTACGCCGTTGCGGCGGCCGCGTTTGGGGAGCGCCGGGCGGACAGCAGGGCGGCTCCCGCACCGAGGAGCATGACCACGGCGAAGACGACGCTCACCCCGGTGAAACCGAGCGGGGCGAAGCCCGCCACGACGGGCGCCGAGGCGGTGGACCCCAGAAACAGCCAGAAGCTGTACATCGCGGAGGCACCGCTCACGTTGTGGGCGGCGTTGGCACTGATCACGTGCAGGGCGGAGGGGGCGGCCAGGGCGATGGCGAGCACGAAGCACCCCAGCAGCACGGTGAACAGGGCGACCGATCCGACGGTGGGCGCCGACAGCGCGGCCAGTACCAGGAACAGGGCGGCGGCGGTGACACTGAGCGCGAGCCGGTATCCCGGGGGCACGCGGCTGAAGGGCTGCATGAGCACCGGCGCCAGGACGATGGCGGGCAGGGCGCTGGCGCGCAGGGTGAGCAGTTCGGTCGGGTTCGCGGCCACGTCCAGGGGGTTGATGAGCTGGATCGCGGCGTACAGGCCGACGAAACCGAACAGCACGGCCAGTGCCACCAGGAACAGCGGTATGAGCCGCGGGGTGGTCGCCGCCGCCAGCATCCCGCGGTAGGCCGCCGAGGGGCGGGTGGACCGGTCGGGGACGTCGCGTGTCAGCAGGAGTCCGGTGAGTCCGGTCACGACGGCGGTCGCCAGGGCGGAGGTGAGGAAGGGGGCGCGCCACCCCTGGGTGTCGCCCAGCGCCTGGGCACCGACCTGGGCGAGGACGGCGGAGGCGAGGAACGAGCTGGTCAGCACGGCGAACGCGAGCGCGCGGCGGTGGGCGGGGAAGTGCCGGGTGATGTAGGCCATGGCGGCCGGGCCGAAGGCCGAGGCCGCGAACCCCTGCGCCACTCGCACCACCAGAACCAACTGGATAGTTGGCATGCTTCCCGCCAGGAGGGTGAGAGCAGCCGTGACGCCGAGCCCGAGGGTGATCATCCCGCGGTAGCCGACCCGTGGACCGAGGGGGCCCAGCACCAGGAAACCGACCGCGTAACCGGCGGCGAACGCTGTGACCGTCCAGCTCGCCGCCTGCACCGTTCCGCCAGTGGAATCCGCGATGAGCTGCAATAGCGGCAGAGGTAGGTACATCTGTCCGGTCGCGACCAGGGCACCGGCCGACAGCAGCAGGAGTTGCACCGCGAGATAGCCGCGCCCCCGGGTCGGCGCCGCTGTCGACACACCCGTGGCCGCCGTGGGGAGTGTTTCTGTCATGGCACCAAATAAACCAACCAACTAGTTGGGTGTCAATCGGTTATACTGTGGCCATGGCAACACGGGACGCGTCGGCGACGCGGCGCAAGCTACTGGAGGCCGGCCGCGGGGAGTTCGCCGAGTCGGGGATCGCCGGAGCCCGCATCGACCGCATAGCGGAACGCGCCGGGGTGAACAAGGAACGGGTCTACGGCCACTTCGGCAGCAAGGAGAAACTGTTCCAGGCGGTGCTCGACGCGGCGAAGGCCGAACACTCCGCATCCCTGCCCACCCCGGGTGAGGACATCGGGGAGTGGGTCGGGCGGGTGTACGACGCCCAGCGGAACAACCCGACGATGCTGCGGCTGATGATGTGGGAGTCGCTGTACTACGGCACGGGTCCCGCCCCGGACGAGGAGCAGCGCGCCGACCACTACGCCGACAAGATCGTCGCCGTCGCCCGGACGCTCGGGATCGAACCGGACAGCACCGCCGCGAGGACCGTGCTGTCCCTCCTCGGGCTCGCGGCGTGGTCCCAGGCCATGCCGCAGTCCGCCCGGCTGCTGCTGGGGCCGGACGCCCACACCGAGCGGGGCCGCGCCGAGATGCGCGAGCACGTGGTGCGCATGGCACGCGCGGCGGTGCGGGGCGTCGCACCGCCGGAACCCGACAACACGGAGGCTACGGCCTGACCACCTGGGCGGTACTGGCGCTACGCTGGGCGGCCTCGATCACCTCGAGGCCGTGCACCACCTCGTGCAGCCCCACCGGCGCCGGCTCGCCGGAGGCGACAGCGTCCCGCACGGCGGCGTAGAACGCCGGGTAGTCACCGTGCTCGCTGGACACGGAACGCAGCGCGCCGTCGCGGCCCACCTGTCCCCACGCGGACTCGGGCTCGACCCCCCAGTCGGGAGCGTCGGGACGTTCGCCCCGGTCGAGCCGCTCCTCCTGGCTGTCGAAACCCGCCACGGTGAACGCGGCCTCGTCGCCCAGGATCCGCAGCCGCGGTCCGAGCTGGGCGGTGAGCGCGCTCATCCACAGGTGGGAACGCACCCCGCAGGTGTGGGTGAGGGCGAGGAAGGCGTCGTCGTCGGCGGTGACCCCGGACCGGCGCGCGTCGAGTTCGGCGTAGACCGAGGCGACCGGCCCGAAGAGGTTGATGGCCTGGTCGATGAGGTGCGGACCCAGGTCGTACAGGATCCCCGCTCCCGACTCCGCGCTTCCGCGTTCCCGCCACGTCCCCTTGCTCTCCGGGCGCCACCGCTCGAACCGGGACTCGAACCGGTGGACCCTGCCCAGCGTTCCCTCGTCCACCAGCTTCCAGGCAGTGAGGAAGTCACTGTCCCACCGGCGGTTCTGGTACACGGTCAGCACCTGCTCCAACCGCTCCGCCTCCTCGGCGAGCTCGCGCGCCTCGGCCGCGGACACCGCGAACGGTTTGTCCACGACCACCGCCATGCCGGACTTCAGCGCGGAGCGTGCCAGCGGGGCGTGGGTGTCGTTCGGTGTGGTCACCACGGCGACGTCGATCTCCCCGGAGCGCTCCCACAGCTCGTCGGCCGACGCGAGCACGTCGGCGTTCGGGTAGCGTTCGCGCGCCGCTTCCTGGCGCTGGGGGTTTCCGGTGACCACGGCGGACAGCCGCATCCCCGGAGTGGCGTCGATCAGCGGCGCGTGGAACACCGCGCCACCCTTGCCGTACCCGACGACGGCCACGTGCAGGTCCGATCCGGAAGCACTCGCAGAGCTCATGGGCCCAACCCTAAACCGCCTGTTTCCCGACGACGACCGTTTCCCCGCCAGCCTCACCCGACACGGCCAGGGCCGAGACACCTTCGGGGCGCCCCTCAGGCGACCATCGGCCGCGCCTGTTCGGCGGTGCCGGCCGGCTCCAGCGCCAGCTCCAGCACCTGGCGGATGTCACTCACCGCGTGCACCGTGAGCTGGTCCCGGATGTCCTCCGGCACGTCGTCCAGGTCGGGCTCGTTGCGGGCCGGGATCAGCACCGTGGTCGCCCCCGCGCGGTGCGCCGCCAGCAGTTTCTGCTTCACACCGCCGATCGGCAGCACCCGGCCGGTGAGCGAGACCTCACCGGTCATCCCCACGTCCCAGCGCGCGCGGCGCCCCGACAGCAGCGACGCCAGCGCCGCGGCCATGGTGACACCGGCGCTGGGGCCGTCCTTGGGGATGGCGCCGGCGGGGACGTGCAGGTGCACCCCGCGGTCCTTCAGGTCCCCCACGGGCAGTTCCAGTTCCGCACCGTGGGACTGCAGGTAGGAGAGCGCGATCTGGGCGGACTCCTTCATCACGTCCCCGAGGTGGCCGGTCAGGGTCAGACCGCTGCCGCCCGTCTCCGGGTCCGCCAGCGACGCCTCGACGAACAGCACGTCCCCGCCCGTACCGGTGACCGCCAGTCCGGTGGCCACCCCGGGAACCGCCGTCCGGTCGGCCGACTCGGGAGTGTGCTTGGGCCGGCCGATGTAGCCGGGGAGGTCGTCGGCATCGACGGTCACGGGAAGCTCCTGCTCACCCAGGGCTGCGCTGGCCGCGATCTTGCGCAGCACCCGCGCGACGGTGCGCTCCATGCCGCGCACACCGGCCTCCCGGGTGTACTCCGTGGCGATGCGGCGCAGCGCCGCGGCGGAGATCCCGGCGTCCTCACCCGCGAGTCCCGCCTTCTCCAGCTGGCGCGGCAGCAGGTGGTCCACGGCGATCGTGACCTTCTCGTCCTCGGTGTAACCGTCGAGTTCGACCAGTTCCATCCGGTCCAGCAGAGGCGCGGGGACGGACTCCAGGTCGTTGGCGGTCGCGAGGAACACCACGTCGGACAGGTCGAGGTCGACGTCCAGGTAGTGGTCGCGGAAGGTGTGGTTCTGCGCCGGGTCGAGCACCTCCAGCAGGGCCGAGGTGGGGTCCCCGCGGAAGTCGCTGCCGAGCTTGTCCACCTCGTCCAGCAGCACCACCGGGTTCATCGTCCCGGCCTCCTTGACGGCCCGGGCTATGCGGCCGGGCAGTGCCCCGACGTAGGTGCGCCGGTGCCCGCGGATCTCGGCCTCGTCCCGGACTCCGCCGAGGGCGACCCGGGTGAACGCGCGCCCCATGGAGCGCGCCACCGACTCCCCCAGCGAGGTCTTGCCGACACCGGGCGGGCCGACCAGGGCGAGCACCGCGCCGCTGCGCCTGCCGCCGACGACGCCGAGCCCCTGTTCCTCCCGGCGTTTGCGCACCGCGAGGTACTCCACGATGCGTTCCTTGACGTCGGTGAGTCCGGCGTGGTCGGCGTCCAGGACCTCGCGGGCTCCCGGGATGTCGTACACGTCATCGGTGCGGCTGTTCCAGGGCATCGCCAGGATGGTGTCCAGCCAGGTGCGGATCCACCCGGACTCGGGGGCGGAGTCGCCGGCGCGCTCCAGCTTGTCCACCTCGGTCAGGGCGGCGTCGCGGACGTGGTCGGGGAGGTCGGCGTTGTCCACCCGCTGGCGGTAGTCGTCCTCCTCGCTTCCGGGGGTGCCGTTGAGTTCGTTGAGCTCCTTGCGGATCGCGTCCATCTGGCGGCGCAGCAGGAACTCGCGCTGCTGCTTGTCCACGCCCTCCTGGACGTCCTGCTCGATGCTCTCGGCCACGTCCAGTTCGGTCAGGTAGTCGCGGATCCACGTGCTGAGGCGGGTGAGCCGCTCGGAGACGTCGTGGGTCTCCAGCAGTTCCAGCTTCTGGGAGGCGGTCAGGAAGGGGGAGTAGCCGCCGCGGTCGGCCAGTTGCCCTGGGTCGTCGAGCTGCTGGATACCGTCCAGCACCTGCCAGGCGCCGCGTTTCTGCAGGTAGGTGGTGAACAGCGACTTGAGTTCGCGCGCCTGCTCGTGGACCTTGCCGGGATAACCGCCCTCGGGGGCCTCCGTGTTGTGGATATCGGCCGAGACCCACAGGGCCGTACCCGGGCCGGCGGTACCGCTGCCGACGCGGGCGCGGGCCGTCGCCCGCAGGACCGCCGCCTGGCTTCCGTCGGGTGTGCGGCCCGTGTGTTCCAGGATCGCGACAGCGCCGGTGCCGGCGTAGGAACCGTCGATGCGGGGGACGGCCAGCACCCTCGGTTTGCCCTGGCTGGTGTTCGACCGGACTCCGGGAACCTTGGATTCACTGTCGTTTTCCGCCTGCGCTGCCTCGACCGCCGCGCGGACCTCGGGCTCGGACATGTCAACCGGGACGACCATCCCGGGGAGGACGGCGTCGTCGTCGAGAGGGAGTACGGGCAGCGTCACGCTGGAGCGAGCTTCGGTCATCGGAACCCTCCTAGTTGAGTCACTCATACTCAATAAAAACGAGCCCGGTTTTGTTCCCCCTCGTGCGTTCGCTGGGGGCGATCGGGGCAACCGCCGCCGCTCCTCTCCTGTCGCCCGTTTGCGCCACGGCGCGCTGCGCTGCAGCCTCGCCCGGAAGCGACGTGTTGTAATTCAACCGTTAGATGTTGCCTGGACCACACCTGTGGACACGCGGCCGTATACGGACTTCCATCGAAGCTTCCGGTCTATACCAGCACCCGGTCCCCGACAGGAGGTGCGCATGTCCGTGCCCACCGCCCGACCACGCCCCGCCGCGGCCCTGGCCGCCAGCCTCCCGCTGCTCCTCGTCGCGAGCGGATGCGGCTACCTCGCGGGCGAGAGCGGCCAGGGTCTCGACCCCGACTCGGCCGCATGCGAACCCTTCCAGGAATGGCAGGGAATCAGCGGAACCGTCGACATCTACGCCTCCATCCGCGCCGAGGAGGGCCAGCGGATGCAGCGGGCGTGGCAGGACTTCACCGACTGCACCGACATCGACATCCAGTACGAGGGCAGTGGCGAGTTCGAGGCCCAGATCCAGGTCAAGGTCGACGGGGGGAACGCGCCCGACATCGCCTTCTTCCCCCAGCCCGGCCTCCTCACCCGGTTCGCCGAGGACGGAGAGGCGCTCCCGCTGCCGGACGAGGTGCGCCAGCGCGCCGAGGAGGGCTGGACCGACGACTGGCTGGACTACGCCCGTACCGACGGCGAGCTCTACGGCACCCCGCTCGGGGCCAACGTCAAGTCCCTCGTGTGGTACTCCCCCGAGGTGTTCGACGACAACGGCTACGAGATCCCGCAGACCTGGTCGGAGATGACCGACCTCAGCGACCGGATGGTCGACGACGGCATCACCCCGTGGTGCGCCGGCATCGAGTCCGGCGAGGCCACCGGCTGGCCCGCCACGGACTGGCTGGAGAACGTGATGCTGCGCGAGCACGGCCCCGAGGTCTACGACCAGTGGGTCAACCACGAGATCCCGTTCGACGACCCCAAGGTCGCCGACGCGCTCGAACGGGTGGACACCATCCTGCGCGACGGCGACTACGTCAACGGCGGGCACGGCGGTGTGAAGAGCATCGTCACCACCTCCTCCCAGGACGCCGGGCTGCCCGTCCTGGACAAGGAGTGCGGGATGCACATGCAGGGCTCCTTCTACGCCGCCAACTGGCCCGAGGACACCGACGTCTCCGAGGACGGCGAGGTGTTCGCGTTCAACCTCCCGCCCATCGGCGAGGACGGCGAGAACCCCGTCCTCGGCGGCGGGGAGTTCACCGCCGCCTTCGCCGACCGGCCCGAGGTGGTCGCGGTCCAGGAGTACCTGGCGACCGTCGACTACGCCGACCGCCGCGCCGCCGAGGGCGCGTGGTTCTCCGCCCACCGGGACCTCGACCTCGACGGGCTGGACAACCCCAACGACCGCTACTCCGCCGAACTGCTGCGCTCCCCGGACACCGTGATGCGCTGGGACGGCTCGGACAACATGCCGGCCGCCGTCGGCGCGGGGACCTTCTGGCGCGGGATGACCAACTGGATCAACGGTGACGACACCGAGAAGACCCTCACCTACGTGGAGGACTCCTGGCCCGACTAGGTCCTGTTTTTTGGGCGCTGTTCGTCGCGAGCGGCGTCTCCGGTGCCGCCCGGCAAGGCCGAGGAGGGAGGCGGAGCGGACCCTCCGTCGACCGACGAGAACACCGCCGGGCGGTGTCCTGGGGCGGCGCGCAGCAGGACAAGCGTCCGAAAAACAGGACCTAGGCCTGCCCGACGGGCCGTTGTCCCACCGCGCGGCGCTGACCGCGCCGCTCGGGACGGGCAGCGCCCGTCGGGCAGATCCCGGCGCACTCCCCGGGCGCCGCCGCGGCGGCGCCCGGTCCCGGACCCACCGGAAGGACCCCATGGGTTTCGACATCCTCACCGAGCTGCCCAAACTTCTCTGGTTGGCGATCGGCGTGTCGGCGTTCCTCGCCGCCGTGGGACTGCTGCTGATCGTCGTCGACCAGGGGCCCCGCACCAGGTACGACTGGTGGCAGGCGCTGTGCTTCCTCAGTCCGGCCGCCCTCCTGCTGTTGGGCGGACTCGTCTACCCGGCGACCCGCACCACCGTGCTGTCGTTCATGGACGGCTCCGGCGACACCTGGGTGGGCCTGGGCAACTACGTGTGGATGTTCACCGAGCCCGAGACGCTGGTGGTGCTGCGCAACACGCTGCTGTGGGTGGTTCTCGCCCCGGTGCTGGCCACAGCGGTCGGCCTGGTCTACGCGGTACTGGTGGACCGTTCGCGGTTCGAGGCCGTCGCCAAGTCGCTGCTGTTCATGCCGATGGCGATATCGTTCGTCGGCGCCAGCATCATCTGGAAGTTCGTCTACGCCTACAAGCGGCCCCAGGACGACCAGATCGGGATCCTGAACCAGCTCGTCGTGTGGGCCGGCGGCGAACCGCGCCAGTGGCTGCTCATCGAACCGCTGAACACGCTGCTGCTCATCGTCGTCCTGATCTGGATCCAGGCCGGGTTCGCGATGGTGGTGCTGTCCGCCGCCATCAAGGCCATCCCTGCCGACATCGTCGAGGCCGCCCGGATCGACGGGGTGAATGGCTGGCAGCTCTTCTGGCGCATCACACTGCCCAGCGTGTGGCCGACGGCCACGGTCGTGCTGATCACGATCTCCGTACAGACCCTGAAGGTCTTCGACATCGTGCGGACTATGACCGGGGGCCAGTTCTCCACCTCCGTCATCGCGAACGAGATGTACAACCAGGCGTTCCGTTACAGCGAGCTCGGCCACGGGTCCGCGCTGGCCGTCTTCCTGTTCGTCCTGGTCATCCCGCTCGTTCTCATCCAGATCCGCAACACCCGGCGCACTAGGGAGGCCCAGTGACCCCCGCGACGACACCGGCCGTGCGGCGTGTCGGACAGCGCCTGTCCGGCCACGCCGGCAGTGTGGCGGCACTCGTGCTCGCCGTCCTGTGGACCGTCCCGACGGCGGGACTGCTCATCTCCTCGCTGCGTCCCGAGGAGCACATCAAAACCTCCGGCTGGTGGACGTTCCTCTCCCAGCCGGAGGTGACCCTGCGCAACTACGACGAGGTCCTGTTCGGCGACGCCACCTCCGGGCAGCTCGCCAGCTACTTCGTCAACTCCTTCACCATCGCCGTCCCCACCATGGTCTTCGTGGTCGGGATCGCGGCGCTGAGCGCCTACGGCCTGGCGTGGATGCGCTTCCCCGGACGCGACTGGCTCTTCGTGGGGATATTCGCGCTGCAGATCGTCCCGCTCCAGATGTCGCTGGTACCGCTGCTGCAGGTGTTCTCCGAGGGGATCTCCGTCGGCGGGGTGCAGGTCATGCCGGCATGGGAACTGTCCGGAGCGTTCCAGTTCACCACGGTGTGGCTCGCCCACACCATCTTCGGCCTCCCGCTGGGCATCTTCCTCATGCACAACTTCGTCTCCCAACTGCCGCGCACCCTCATCGAGGCCGCCCGTGCCGACGGGGCGGGCCACGGCGCCATATTCCGGCGGATCGTTCTGCCCCTGACGGTGCCCGCCCTGGTGTCACTGGCGATCTTCCAGTTCCTGTGGGTGTGGAACGACCTGCTGGTCGCGCTGATCTTCGCCGGCGGCAGTGTGGAGGTGGCGCCGCTCACCGTCCGCCTGGCGGAACTGGCCGGCACCCGCGGCGACGAGTGGCAGCGGCTCACCGCCGGCGCGTTCGTGTCGATGATCGTGCCACTGCTGGTGTTCTTCGCGCTGCAGCGCTACTTCGTGCGCGGCCTGCTCGCCGGGAGCGTGAAGGGGTGAGCGCCGCGCCGCGGCCTCAGCCGACCAGCCCGGCGCGGTAGGCCAGCACGACCAGCTGCGCGCGGTCCCGGGCGTGCAGTTTCACCATGGCCCTGCTGACGTGGGTGCGTGCTGTGTCCGGGCTGACCACGAGGCGGCCGGCGATCTCCTCGTTCGACAGCCCCTCCCCCACCAGGGCCAGCACCTCCCGCTCCCGCTCGGTGAGCGATCCCAGTTCGGGCCGCGGCGTCCCGGACGGCTGCCGCGACACGAAGGCGGATATGACCCGCCGGGTCACCGACGGGGACAGCAGCGACTCGCCCTCGGCTGCCAGCCGGATGGCGCGCAGCAGTTCCGCGGGTTCGCTGTCCTTGATCAGGAACCCGCAGGCTCCGCCCCGCAGCGCGTCGAAAACGTACTCGTCCAGTTCGAACGTCGTCAGCACGACGACCCGGGTCCCGGACAGCCGCTCGTCGGAAGCGATCTCGCGCAGCGCGGCGATGCCGTCCATCCCGGGCATCCGCACGTCCATCAGGATGACGTCGGGATGCCGGGCGCGCACCAGTTCCACCGCTTGCCGGCCGTCCGCCGCCTCCCCGGCGGATTCCAGGTCCTCCTCGGCCTCGATGAGCACGTTCAACCCCATGCGGACGAGGGCCTGGTCGTCGGCCACCGCCACCCGCACCGTCATGGCCGCTCCGACGGGGTGTCCAACGGCAGCACGGCGCGCACCGCGTAACCGCCGCCGGACCGCGGCCCGACCGACAGGCTTCCCCCGACCGCGGCGGCGCGTTCCCGCATACCCGCGGTGCCGCCGCCGGCGGCGGGCTCGTCCTGGGGCCTGGCCGGCCCCTCGTCCGTGACCTCCACGACGACCTCCCGCGGGCGGTAGGTGATCCGCACGGCCGCGTCGGCACCGCCGGCGTGCCGCACCACGTTCGTCAGCGCCTCCTGGACGATGCGGTACGCGGCGTGGTCCACGGCCGCGGGAAGCGTAACCGGTTCGCCGACCGTGCGCACGCTCGCCACCCGGCCACCCGCCCCGGAGGAGGAGTCCACGAGCTCGTCGAGGTCGGCCAGGCCCGGCAGCGGCTCCCGGTTGGCACCCCGCGCGGCCCGGGGGTCGCGGAACACCGCGAGCGTGCCGCGCAGCTCGTCCAACGCGTCCTTGCTCGTCTGCCGGATGGCGGTCAGCGAGGACTCGACCTGGTCCGGACGGCTGCCCAGCACGTGCAGTGCCGCCCCCGCCTGCATGTTGATCACCGAGAGGCTGTGGCCGACGACGTCGTGCACCTCCCGCGCGATACGCAGCCGCTCCTGGTGGGCGGACTCCGCGAGGGCGCGTTCGCGCTCCCGCCGGGCGTTCTCCCGGTAGGTACGCGCGATCACCCCCAGCGCCGCCGGCACGGCCACCACCGCCAGGACGAGCACCAGCCGCGCCGCGGTGTCCGTGTCGACCAGCCCGAGGTAGGGACGATCCAGTCCCAGGACCACCACCAGCGGCAGCATCAGTGCCGTCCACGGCACCCAACTACGCGGTGGGAACGCCGCCGCCATGGCGAACACCAGCAGCGCCGGACCGAGCAGGACCGGCCCGTAGCCGTTACCGGTACCGACGAAGACCGCGATGGCCAGCGCCGCCACGGCGAACGCGCCGCGTGGCCAGATCCTGCGCACGGCCACGCAGCCGACGATGACCACGGCGCACGCGTAGGCGCTCGGCGGGAGCCCGACGTCCCCGGCAGCGCCCCACGGCGGCCCGGGAGGGCCCTGCGCTCCCGGAGGGCCGGGGTCCCAACCGTTCGACCGGGCGGCGTGCCAGTGGGCTCCCAGCAGCGTGAGCGCACCCGCCACCAGTCCCAGGGGCGCGTCCAGGGCGAGCTTCCGCCTCCACCGGGACCGGCCGGCCTGTCCCGCGGGTTCCACAGGGGTGTCCACGCCGTTCAGGGTAGCGAGCGCCCCGCCGGCTGACGTCGTCCGCACCGCGTATCCGCCCTACGCGCCGGTGCGTAGCCGAAAGGACGCGCCACGGCCGACGACACGCGCGAGCGCCGTCGGGACGCTGGAACCATGAACACGACAGTACTCGCCGGAGTCCTCGCGACGATCCGGCACACACCACCCTGGGAAGCGTGTCCGGCGGCGTTTCTCGCCGGCCCCCTGCTGCTCCTCCTGTTCCTCGCGCTGCTCGGTCTGGCCGTGTGGTACCTGGCCCGCCGCTCCGGCGACGCCGCACGGGGCGGTTCGGCCGAACCGCCCGAGGGCGCGGCCAGGCGCGTTCTGGCCGAGCGTTTCGCGCGCGGCGACATCGACGCCGACGAGTTCCGGGAACGCGCCGCGGCCCTGGGCTGGACCGTCGGCGGTTCCTCCGGGAGGCGACCGTGACGGAACGGGTCCGTTCCACGGCCGCACCGGAGCCCACCCGGCCGGTGCCCGCGTCCGGTCAGGCGCGGCTCCGGCTGCCCCGGCGGTGGCGCTCCGCGCTGCTGAGCGCGCACGTCATCACCTCGGTCGGGTGGCTGGGGCTCCACGCCTCGCTCGTGGCGCTGCTCGCCCTCGGTACGGCCCGCGACGACCCCGCCCGCGCCGCCGACGCCTACAGCGCGGCGGGCCTGCTCGTCACCGCACTGGTGGCGCCGGTCAGCCTCGCCTCGTTGGGTACCGGCCTGGTCCTGGCGGTGGGCACTCCGTGGGGGGTGTTCCGTTACTACTGGGTGGCGCTCAAGCTGGGGTTGACCGTCGTTCTCGTGCTCGGCAGCAACCTCTCCCTGGGGCCGCAGGTGCTGGACCTGGCGGAGACGGCGCGGGACGGCGCCCTGCCTGCCGACATCGCGCGGCTGCGGACGCTGGTCGCGCTGTCGGTGGCGCTGTCGGTACTGGCGTTGACGTCGGTGCTGAGCACGGTCAAACCGTTCGGCCGTACGCGCCGCGCGCGGGGCGGACCGTCCCGACGTCGGGCCCCGCTCGGCGGGCGCCGCTCGTGACGAACAGCGCCCAAAACAGGACCTAGGCCGTGTTTAAGAAGGTGTTGTTGCGAGGTCGCGTAGCCAGATGTCGATCACGGCGATGTGGACCGTGGCCTCGTAGCGCAGGGCGAGCTTGTCGTAGCGCGTGGCCACCGCGCGGAATTGCTTGAGCAGCCCTACGCCGCACTCCACCGCATGGCGGTCCCGATAGGCCCGGGCATCGAAAGCGGGCGGCCGGCCGCCCGCCGACCCCCGGGCTTTGCGGTGGGCCCGCTGGTCGGCGGGCTCGGCGATGGTCGCGGGGATCTTCCTGCGCCGTAGGTAGGCGCGATTGCTCCGGGAGGAGTAGGCCTTGTCGGCCAGCACGCGGTCGGGCCGGGTGCGCGGGCGCCCTGGCCCCGGGCGGGCCACGCGGATGCGCTCCAGCACTCGCGCGAACTGCGGGCTGTCGCCGCGGTGGCCGGCGCCCACCACCACCGCCAGGGGTTTGCGGCCCTGCTCTCCGGCGAGGTGGAGCTTGGTGCCCCACCCGCCGCGCGAGCGTCCCAGTGCGTGGTCGCGGGGTTCGTCCCCGGGCGGTTCGACCTGGTCGTAGGGGGTGCGGCGGGCGCCGGCGGCGTGGGGGTGGGCCCGGCACGTCGTGGAGTCGACCGAGACCCGCCAGTCGATGAGCCCGGCCGTATCGGCCCAGGCCCGCAGTTTCGCCGCGATCAGTGTCCAGATCCCGGCGCGCTGCCAGGTCCGCAGCAGGTGGTAGACCGATTGCCAGTGGCCGTAGCGTTCGGGCACGTCGCGCCAGGGCGCGCCGATGCGGGTGCGCCAGCGGATGCCGTCCAGCAGTTGGCGGCGGCTCCATATGGGCGGCTTTCCGCGTCCGCTCCTGGCGGGCAGCAGCGGTTCGAGCACGCGCCACTGCTTGTCGGTGAGATCGTTGCGTCCTCCGATCGATACCCTGGCCACCGAGGTCTCCGTGTAGATGGGCTGCTTGGTCGTTGTCCCATCTACCGGAGACCTCGCTCATGCGCAGCCCCGACATGCCGGAGAAGCAGGACAAGCCGGACTTCTTAAACAGGACCTAGCCGCGCAGCGCCGCCCGCGCCGCCTCCAGGGTGGTGGTCCGGTAGGCGGCGCCGAACAGGCACACGTGCACCAGCAGCGGGTGCAGCTGGTGCAGGGCGATCCGGGAGCGCCACCCGTCCTTGAGCGGGGCGGCCTCGTTGTAGGCGTCGCGCACCCGGTCCAGGTGGGGCAGGCCGAACAGCGCGAGCATGGCGAGGTCGACCTCGCGGTGCCCGCCGTGCGCCGCGGGGTCGATCACGACCGCGCCGTCGTCCTGCCACAGCACGTTGCCGCTCCACAGGTCGCCGTGCACCCGGGCCGGCGGTTCGGGTTCGCCGGTGAGACCGTCGATCCGGTCGATGACCCGTTCGACCTCGCGCACGTCGGCGGGGGTCAGCGCCCCGCTGTCCGCGGCCCGGCGGAGGTAGGGCTCCAGCCGGCGGCGCGCGTAGAACTCGGGCCACGTGTCGCACGGGGTGTTGTCCAGCGGGAGCGGGCCGATGTAGCCGTCGCGGTCGGCGCCGAACGTGTCCGCTCCGGACAGGTGCATCGCCGCCAGCTGCCGGCCGAACCGTTCCGCCGCCGCCGGGGTGGGCGGGTGTTGCTCCACCCACGACATCACGAGGGTGTGCGCGTCCCATCCGGCGACTCGGGGCACCGGCGCGGATGAGGAGGCGCCCAGCCACGCCAGGCCGCGGGCCTCGGTGTCGAACAGGCCCGAGAACGCCGTATCGGGGGTCGTCTCCGGGAGCGCCTTGACGAACAGGGACTCTCCGGTGTCGGGCGCGGCACGGTACAGCTCCCACTCGTGGCTGGCGCCGAGCGGGACGAGCCGGGTGATCTCCCGGCCGGTGAGTTCGGCGACACGCTCGGTGACGGGGCGCACGCGTTCCTCCTCGTGACGTCGGCTCGGTTCGCGCTCAGTCCGCTCGCTGTGTGCCCAGCCGCGCGGCGAGTTCCCCGACCAGCCCGGCCGCGGCGCTCTCGATCATGGTCAGCACCGTGCCGAAGCCGTCCTTACCGCCGTAGTACGGATCCGGGACCTCGGACGCGGGGTCGGTGTCGGTGGCGAACGAACGGAACATCCGCAGCCGGTCCGGGTCGGCTCCCACGCTGGAGGCGAGCCTACGCAGGTCGTCGTAGTTGTCGCGGTCCATCGCCAGCACGAGGTCGCGCTCCGCGAACCAGGCGGGGTCGAACCGCCGCGCGGCATGGTCCGTGAAGTACCCGTGTATCCGCAGGGTGGACGCCGCCCGGGGGTCCATGTCCGAGCCGACGTGCCAGTCACCCGTACCGGCACTGTCGACCTCGACGGCGCCGGCCAGTCCGGCGCGTTCCAGATGGGACCACAGCACCTGGGCCGCCATCGGGGAACGGCAGATGTTGCCCAGGCACACCAGGCACACGCGGTAGGGCCCGGCGGGATCGCGGGGTTCCGGCACACTCATCGTTCTGCCACCGTATTCCAGTTCAACCTCGGGGGAGCCGCACCACGGTAACGAAGAAGTCGTCGATCTGCTGGACCACCTGGATGAACTGGTCGAAGTCGACGGGTTTGGCCACGTAGGCGTTGGCGTGCAACCGGTAGCTGCGCAGGATGTCCTCCTCGGCCTCCGAGGTGGTGAGTACCACGATGGGGATGTGCGACAGCGTGTCGTCCTTCTTGACCTCCTCGAGCACCTCCCGGCCGTCCTTGCGGGGCAGGTTGAGGTCGAGCAGGATGAGGTGCGGCTGCGGAGCGTCGGCGTGCTCTCCCTCCCTGCGGAGGAACCGCAGCGCCTCGACCCCGTCGGAGGCCACGTGCAGCCGGTTGCCGACCTTGTGTTCCGCGAACGCCTCCTTCGTCATCAGGACATCACCGGGATCGTCCTCGACCAGCAGCACCTCTATGGGGTGCCCCTCCTCGTTCTCAGTCAATGTCTCAGACCTTCTCGGTGTCGTCGTCCGCGTGCCCGGCCGTGTGCGCGGTGTCCTCGTCCGCTTCCGGCTCGGACGCGGGCTCCTTCGGGGACTGGGCCGCGGTGTCGCGCTCGTCCGTTCCGCCGCTGTCGAGGGCGGGCAACGACCAGCATATGCGGGTACCCACGTTCTCCTCCGTGGCGCCCAGCCAGATCCGTCCTCCGTGGAACTCCACGATCTTCTTGCACATGGCCAGGCCGATACCGGTGCCACCGTATTTGTCCCGGGTGTGCAGCCGCTGGAAGATCACGAAGATACGTTCCGCGTACTGCGGGTCGATCCCGATGCCGTTGTCCGAACAGCAGAAAACCCACTCGTCACCGTCCCGTTCGACACTGACGTGCACCCGTGCCGGTTCCGTACCGCGGAACTTCACCGCGTTGCCGACGAGGTTGAAGAACACCTGGGTCAACAGGGTCCGGTCGCCCTCCACGGTCGGCATATCCTCGCGGGTGACCTCGGCCTCGGCGTCCTCCAGCCGGGGTTCCAGGCTGCTCAGCGCGTCGGTGAGCGCGGCGTCGAGGTCTACCTCCGTGAACTCCTTCGTACGCCCCACCCGGGAGAACGCCAACAGGTCGTTGATGAGGGTCTGCATGCGTTTGGCGCCCTCGACGGCGAAGTCGATGTAGGAGTCGGCGCGCTCGTCGAGCTGCCCCCGGTAACGGCGCTGCAGCAGCTGGCAGAAACTGGCCACCTTCCGCAACGGCTCCTGCAGGTCGTGCGAGGCGACGTAGGCGAACTGCTCCAGTTCCAGGTTGGAGCGGCGCAGCTCGTCCGTCTGGCGTTCGAGCAGCTCCGACTGCTCCTGCAACTGGCGGCGCGCCGCACCGACCTCGTGCAGGTCCCTGACGATGCGTTCCCGCATGACGTCGACGTCCCTGCCGACCCGTTCGATCTCGGGCGGCCCCTCCAACTCGATCCGGTGGGCGTAGTAGCCCTCCGAGACCTGCTGCAGGTGGTTGCCCAGGTCGTCCAGCGGCCGCAGCACCCAGTGCTGCAGCATCACCCACAGGAACACGGACAGGACGACCACCACGACACCCACCAGGATCAGCAGCGCGACGACCTGCTGGGTGGCCTGGGTGAGTCGCTCCCGCTCCTGGGACAGTTCCTGGCCGATGCGATTGTCGGCCTCACTGGCCGCGTGGCGCAGCTCCGCGAACCGTTTCCGGCCGAGCCGGTAGTCCTCGGCGCTGACCTCCTCGCCGGAACGCACCTTCTCCAGGGTGGGTTCGGCGAAATCGTGGGTCCAGGCGTCACCGGCCGCCAGCAGCTCCTCGATGGCGGCGTCGATGTCGGAGTTGTTGCCCGCGATCCCCCGCAGGATGGACCGGCTCTCCTCCAGGTCCTGGACCCCGTCGTTGTACGGGGTGAGGAACTCGGTGTCGGAGGTGAGGGCGTAGCCCCGGATCCCGTTGTCCTGGTTGAGGTAGGCCGACATGGTCTGTTCCACGGCGGCCTGCGCCGGGGTCAGCTCGTCCACCTGGCGCGCCAGCGAGTCCCGGGCGTTGAAGGCCGAGACGGTGATGGTCGACACGGCGGCGATGAGCACCACCGCCACCGCCGCGAGCAGCACGGTGACCCGGCGGCGCAGCGACCAGGGGGTGGGGTTCCAGTGGAACAGCGACCGTCTCCGCTGCTCCCGCTCGGGTTCGGTCACGTCGTCGGTACTGCTCACGCGTGCTCCCCGTGGGTGAGGAGCAGCATGGCGACATCGTCCTGCAGCGGACCTCCGTTGTGCCGTTCCGCCTCGTCGACGAGACTCTCGGGAACGTCGACGGTCGCGACGCCGCCCCGCAGCACACCGTCGAGGATGCGGCGCAGCCCCTGAACCTCCAGCCGGCCCTCGTTCCCGTCGTGGGCGTCCACCAGCCCGTCGGTGTACAGCAGCAGGGTCGCACCGCGCGGGAGGGCGAACTCCTCCACGTCGATGTCGGCACCCGGGAACACTCCCATGGGCGGGCGCGGGGAGGCCGGAACCTCGGCGACCTCGCCGTCCTGGATGAGCAGTGGGGGCGGGTGGCCGAACAGCCGGATGCGCACCTGGTCGCTTCCCGTGTCCAGGCTGGCCTGGCACAGGGTCGCGTACATCTCGTCCTGGGCGCGCTCGCTCATGAGGACCTCCTCGAGCTTGGGCAGGACGTCCTCCTCGGCCACCCCTCCCATCACCAGGGCGCGCCAGGCGATGCGCAGACTCACTCCCAGGGCGGCCTCATCGGGCCCGTGCCCGCTCACGTCGCCGACGATGACGTGCGTCGTGCCGTCCTTCTGCACGGCGTCGAAGAAGTCCCCGCCGACGACCGCGCGCTTGCGGCCCGGACGGTAGAACGAACGGTGGCTCAACGGGGAGTTGTCAAGCAGCACCTGCGGGAGCAGGCCGCGTTCCAGCCGCATGTTCTCCCGGGCGTACATCTCCGCCTCGCGGAGCTGGCGCACGTTCTCGTCCGCCCGCTGGCGCTCCACGGAGTACCGGAGGCTGCGTGCCAGCAGCGAGCCGTCCACCTGCCCTTTGACGAGGTAGTCCTGGGCACCGGCGGCCACGGCGGCGACGCCCTCGTGCTCGTCGTCGAAACCGGTCAGCACCACGACCGCCGCCGACTCCGCCGCCCCGAGCACCTCGCGGAGCAGGCTCATGCCGCTGGCGTCGGGAAGGTTCATGTCCAGCAGTACGCACCCGTCGAACCCGGAAAGGTGCTCGCGTGCCTCGGCGAGGGTACTGACCCAGGTGATGTGGGCTTTGAGTGCCGTTTCGGCGAGCAGCTCCTCCACCAGGAACGCGTCCTGGGCGTCGTCCTCGACGAGGAGCAGGTCAACCGATCCGACAGGGGCGGACGTCTCCTGCGGCATACCCTCACTTCCGGGGTCGGGCTGGGCCGGACCCCCGGAGTCGGGATCTGTCAGGGGCACGGAGTCGTGCCCTGTTCTCCTAATATCCACGCATCGCCTCTACGTCGACCGGTTCCTTGGAGCAGCACAGCGTCCCCGTTGAAGTCCCTCGGCGCTCGGCATTCCTCTCCACCTCCCCGCGGCTGTCGGTCACGGCGGATCCGGCTGGTTTCCGCGCCCGCCCCGCTCGGAGAAGTCCTCATCCCTGTGACAGCACACCGTAATGGAGCGCTGGCCTCCCTACCAGACAGGAACCGCGAGAGACATTCAACGCTGCCTCGGGGAACTCGCGGGTTCCGGCACGTCCGTGGGCATGCCGCCGCACGCCACAATACCGCCCGTGGTGTGCCCGTGGAGTTCGCTCGGCCCATCGGTGGCACGCCGGGGCTGGTGCGTAGCCTGGCATATCGCGGCGCCGGTCGCAGCACACCGTCACGTCCCGAAGGCGGGACGAGCCGCCCGCGCGGGCGCCGCCACGGCAGCCGCACCCGGGGTTCCGGCCCCGCGGTCGCGGCGCACGGGCCCTCTCAGCGCAACCGGCGAAGGAGCCTCCCGACGGCCGTGGCCGTCCCCACAGCGGCGAGGGCTCCGGTCGTCGCCAGTGCCGCCGCGGTCGCCTCCGTGCGGCGGCCGCGGCGTTCGGCCTCGGCCACGGCCGCGTCGCGTTCGGCGGTGGTGAACCCGCCGGAGCACAGTTCCGGGTCGAGTTCCCGCCTCCGCCAGTGGTGCGGCCACGCCGCGAGCGGCCGCGCCGGTGTTTCCCGGTGTGCGGGAACCCGGGGGTTCTGGGGGAGGTTGCGGGTCTTGGTCCGCACCGCCGGAGCGCCTCTTCCGGTGGCGCGGGGTTCCAGTGACACCGGAGCGGGACCGGTGTAGCGGAACTCACCGGGCGCGTTGTCCAGCAGCTCCGCCAGGAGCTGGGCGCAGGCACGGGCCTGGCCCAGCGCCGTGTGCTGGGCGGTGGGCCAGTGTCCGGTGAGCGTGTGACTGGCGCGTGCCAGCGAGTGGTTCGCCAGGTCCAGTTGCGCACGCAGTGTGCGCAGGGTGCACAGGCCCGGCATGCCGGCCGGCAGCCCGGCGGGGAGGAACTCGGCGTCGAGGAACCGGTGCGTGGTGTCGAGACCGTGGCTCGTCACGACAGCGCCGGAGAGGATCCGGGTGAGTTCCGCCACCGTGTCGGCAGCTCGCGGAGCGCCGAGGGTGTCGGCCTCGGTGACGGCGTGGAACCGTTGTCCCCGGAGCGGCACACGGGGGTCGAGGAACGTGGTGAACTCCCGCGTCACTGTCCCGTCGCCGCGCATCCGCAGGACCGCGATCTCGCACACGCGTTCCGCGCCGCCGGGTCCCTGCTCGGTGGCTACCAGGTGGAACACGGCGTATTCCAGGTTGCGCGCGGCGGGAGCACCGGAGCGGGCCCGGGTGAGTTCCCCGGGCCGAATCGCCCCCCGCCGCGCACGGTGGTGGTCCAGCACGTCGCTCGTCCCCTGTCTGTGTTCGCTGCGGGCCGAGGTCCGACACTATCCGGTTCGTTCCCACCCACCGCCGGGAAGGGGACCGACTGGGAGGATTATCCTCGATTGTCGGCCCAGCCATCCCACCATCACACGATGTCGACCCCGTGAGGAGTTCCATGCCCGCGACGGAGCCGCCCCAGTACGCCCCCCTCGTTGAGGTGGTCCGTTCCGGTTTCCGCGAAGGGGTGCACTACGGCACGGTCGCGGGCCTCACCGCCTCGGGGGCGGTCGGTGTCACCCGCGGCGCCCCCGGCACCCCCGTGCTTCCGCGTTCGGCCGCGAAACCGTTCCAGGCGCTGGCGGCGCTGCGCGCCGGAGCCGCGATCTCCGGGGAGCAGATCGCTGTCGCCGCGGGCAGCCACAACGGCGAGGGCATCCACACCGAGACGGTGCGCACGATCCTCGCCGACGCTGGGCTCGGGCCCGCGGACCTGCAGTGTCCCGCCGACCGGCCGCTGGGGCCGGCCGCCCGGGAGGAGCTGGTGCGCACGGGTGGGGAACCCACACCGCTGCTGATGAACTGCTCCGGCAAGCACGCGGCGATGCTGTCCGCCTGCGTCCAGCAGGGCTGGGACACCGGGAGCTACCTCGACCCGCAGCACCCGCTGCAGCGGCTGGTCCGCGACACCATCGAGGAACTGTGCGGGGAGCGGGTCGCCCACACCACCGTGGACGGGTGCGGCGCGCCGCAGCTGGCCGTGTCCCTGGAGGGGCTCGCCCACGGGCTGCAGACGATGGTGCGCGCCGCGGAAGGCTCCGCCGAGGCCGCGGTCGTCCGGGCGATGCGGGACTTTCCCGCCCACGTCGCCGGTGAGGAGCGCGACGACACGACCGTGATGCGGCGGCTTCCCGGCACCGTGTCCAAGATCGGCGCCGAGGGGGTGATCGCGGTGGCCACCGCGACCGGCGAGACGGTGGCGGTGAAGGTCAGCGACGGCGACGCGACGACCCGGGCCCGGACGATGGTGGCACTGTCCACACTCGCCGAACTCGGGGTGGACACCGCCCCGGTCGGCGACATGCTCAGCACCGACATCCACGGCGGCGGCCGAACGGTGGGCAGCATCCGGCCGATCGCTCCCGGCAGCGCCTGACGACCGTCAACGGGGCGGGGAATCCCGCCGGAGTCGCGGACGTTCCCGCGCGCGGAGGACATTCGATTCGCGGGAACGGGACGGAGATACCGCAGGATGCGCGAGATCGTGGTCGCGGGTGCCGGTATGGCTGGGTTGCACGCCGCGGAGTCGCTGCGCGACGCCGGCTTCGACGGCCGGATCACCCTGGTCGGTGACGAGCACCACCAGCCCTACTCCCGGCCTCCCCTGTCGAAGGAGGTCCTGACCGGGGGCGGGTCGGCGAAGAGCGTCCTGCTGCGCGAGGAGAGCGAGGTGGCGGCGCTCGACCTGGAGACGCGCCTGGACACCCGGGTGGCGGGACTGCGCCCCCGAGAGGGGGCCGTCCTGCTGGACGACGGCACGACCCTGGGCTACGACGGGCTGATCGTGGCCACCGGCGCCCGGGCGCGCCGGCCGGACACGGAGCTGGCCGGGGTGCACGTGCTGCGCAACCTGGCCGACGCCCAGGCGGTGCGGGAGGCGTTCGACTCGGTGCAGCGGGTGGTCGTGGTCGGTGCGGGGTTCATCGGCGCGGAGGTCGCGGCCAGCGCTCGCGCCGTCGGGCTGGAGGTGACCCTGCTGGACGCCGCTCCCGCTCCCCTCACCCGGGCGGTCGATCCGCGGGTGGGCGGTGTGCTCGCCGAGCTGCACCGCGACAACGGGGTGGACCTGCGGCTGGGCGTGGGAGTGGAGGCGTTCGACGGCGCGGAGCGCGTGGAACGCGTCCGGTTGAGCGACGGCACCGCCGTACCGGCACAGCTCGTGGTCGCGGGTCTGGGTGCCGAACCCAACACGGCGTGGCTGGCCGGGTCGGGGGTGCGGCTGTCCGCGCACGACGGCGGGGTGGTGTGCGACGCCCGGTGCGCCACCTCGGTGCCGGGGGTGTACGCCGCCGGTGACCTCGCGGAGTGGCCGCACCCGCGTTACGGCGGCCGGATGCGGTTGGAGCACTGGACCAACGCCGGGGAGCAGGCGGATGTCGCCGCCCGCAACCTGCTGACGGGCGAGGGGACGCAGCGGGAGTACACGCCGGTGCCCTACTTCTGGTCCGACCAGTACGGGATGAAGATCCAGGTGCTGGGGCAGGCCGCTCCCGCCGACACCGTGGAGGTGGTGCACGGGTCGGTCGAGAAGCGGAAGTTCGTCGCGTTCTTCGGACGCGCGGGGCGGCTCGTGGGGATCCTCGGGTTGCGCTCCACCCCGAGGACGATGCGTTACCGCCCGCTGCTGGAACGGGAGACGAGCTGGGACGAGGCCCTGCGCGAGGCCGGTTCCCAGGACCAGTGACGGGCGCCTGTCCCCCTGCCCTCCCGCGCGGGGCCCCAGCAGCGCAGCGCGGTTCCCCCGCCTCCCCCGGGCTATCTAGCCCTCGACCGTGATGGCCTGCCTGGGGCACAGCCGGGCCGCCTCGGTGACGGTGGCCCGCAGGTCCTCCGTCGGCTCCTCCTGCAGCACGGTGAGCATGTCGTCGTCACCGACCTCGAACACCGACGGTTCGATCCCCATGCATACGGCGTTGCTCTCGCACTGGTCGAAGTCGACGCTCACTCGCATACGACGCTCTCCTCTCGCCTCTCGGGAACGTGCCCGTTGACCCTAGCCCCGCGGGCTGGCACGCGTCAGCCCGCGGTTGCGGGGGGATCATCTGGCCGGGGTGTCGGCGAACGCGTCGGTCGCCTCGATGAGACGGTGAAGGATGCCGGGTTCGGAGAACGCGTGCCCCGCGTCATCCACGATATGGAATTCAGCTTCCGGCCAGGCGCGGTGGAGTTCGTAGGCGGTCATGGCGGGGGTGCACACGTCGTAGCGGCCCTGCACGATCACCCCCGGGATGGAACTCAGAGTGGGGGCGTTCGCGATGAGCTGGCGCGGGGTGAAGAACCCGCCGTGCGCGAAGTAGTGGTTCTCGATCCGGGCGAACGCCAGGGCGTAGTCGGCCTCGGCGTGCTGGGCGCGGATCTCCTCGTCGGGAAGCAGCGTGATCGTGGACCCCTCCCACACGCTCCACGCCCGCGCGGCTTCCAGCCGCACCTGCGGATCCGGTGAGTTGAGCCGCCGCGAGTAGGCGGTGATCAGGTCGTCGCGCTCCTCCTCCGGAATGGGTGCGAGGTAGGACTCCCACAGGTCGGGGAACATGTAGGAGGCCCCGCTCTGGTAGAACCAGCGCACCTCCTCGCTGCGGAGCGTGAATATCCCGCGCAGGATCAGCTCGGTCACCCGCTCCGGGTGCTGCTGGGCGTAGGCGAGCGCCAGCGCGCTTCCCCACGAACCGCCGAACACCTGCCACTTCTCCGCGCCGATCATGGCGCGCAGCCGCTCCATGTCGGCCACCAGGTGCCAGGTGGTGTTGGTCTCCAACCCGACGTCCATGCCGCTGGCGTGGGGCGTGCTGCGCCCGCAGTTGCGCTGGTCGAACAGGAGGATGCGGTAACGCTGCGGGTCGAACAGCCGGCGGTGCGCGGGGGAACAGCCGCCACCGGGCCCGCCGTGCAGGAACACCACGGGTTTGCCGCGGGGGTTTCCGCACAGTTCCCAGTAGATGTGGTGCCCGTCGCCGACGTCGAGCATGCCGGAGTCGTAGGGCTCGATGGGCGGGTACAGCGTGCGCATGGAAGCGGTTGCCCTTCTCTGTTCTGCTGGCCGGTCGTGGCCGGCTCGCGTCCCGTACGGGGGTGCCCGGTCAGGACGCCCGGTACTGGTTTGCCTCTCGGACTTCGCGGATCGCCGACCGGTTCCTGTCGCGAAGCCGCACCATCACGCACAATCCTAGGTACAGCACGTTCGGTGTCCCCGCGCCGGGTGGTGGGCCGCGCGTTTCGCCATCCGCGGGCGGACACGAGCGGCGGCAGACACACCATCGACGCGGAGGTGCACGATGTCCGGTTCGGCGACCGAGACGTTCCGTTCGGCCCGGGACCTCCTGCTGGAGCGCCGGGGCGACCTCGCCCGGGCCCGCCGCGAGTTCGCGTGGCCGCGCCCGGGACACTTCAACTGGGCTCTGGACCACTTCGACGTGGCGGCGCGCGAGCACCCGGAGCGTCTCGCGCTGTGGATCGTGGACACGGACGCCGACACCGACACGGACACCCGGGTCACCTACGGCGAGCTCGCCGACCGCTCCGGGCAGGTCGCCAACTGGCTGCACGCCCAGGGGGTGCGCCGCGGCGACCGGGTGCTGGTGATGCTGGGCAACCAGGTGGAGCTGTGGGAGACCCTGCTGGCCGCGACGAAGCTGGGGGCGGTGATCGTGCCCGCCACGACGCAGCTGACCGAGTCCGGGATCGCCGACCGCATACACCGCGGCGGTATCGCCCACGTCGTCGCCAACGCCGCCGACACCCCCTCCTTCTCCGCCGTGGCCGGGCACTGGACCCGCATCTCGGTGGGGCAGGTGGCGGGGTGGCTCTCCTACGCGGACTCCCAGCACGCCGGTCTGGACTTCGCACCGGACGGGGAGACGCGCTCCGACGACCCGCTGCTGCTGTACTTCACCTCCGGTACCACGTCCCGGCCCAAACTGGTGGAGCACACCCACCTCTCCTACCCGGTGGGGCACCTCACCACCATGTACTGGGTCGGCATCCGTCCGGGGGACGTGCACCTCAACGTGTCCTCACCGGGATGGGCGAAGCACGCCTACAGCAGCGTCTTCGCGCCGTGGAACGCCCAGGCCACGGTTCTGGTGGTCAACCAGGAGAGCTTCGACGCCGCCGCCCTGCTGCAGCGGGTGGAGCGCTGCGGCGCGGACACGCTGTGCGCCCCTCCCACCGTGTGGCGGATGCTGCTCCAGGCCGACCCCGGCCGGTGGGACGTCACCGTCCGCGAGGCTGTCGCCGCCGGGGAGCCGCTCAACCCCGAGATCATCGACCGGGTGCGGGAGGCCTGGGGGGTCACGGTGCGGGACGGCTACGGCCAGACCGAGACGACGATCCAGGTCGGCAACGTTCCCGGCCAGGAGGTGCGCCCCGGGTCCATGGGACTGCCCCTGCCCGGTTACACGGTGCTGCTGGAGGACCCCGCCACCGGCGAGCGGGGGGAACAGGGCGAGATCTGCCTGGATCTGGACGACTCCCCCGTCGGGCTGATGTCGGGCTACCGCGACAGCGAGGAGCGCACTGTCGAGGTGACGCGCGACCGGCGTTACCACACGGGCGACGTCGCCTCCCGTGACGCCGACGGCTACGTCTACTACATCGGGCGCACCGACGACGTGTTCAAGTCCTCCGACTACCGGATCTCGCCGTTCGAGCTGGAGAGTGTCCTCCTGGAGCACGAGTCCGTCGCCGAGGCCGCCGTCGTCCCCTCCCCCGACCCGCTGCGCCTCGCGGTCCCCAAGGCCTACGTCACCGTCGCCGCGGGCGCGGAGCCCACGGCGCAGCTCGCCCGCTCCATCCTGGCCCACGCCGGCACGCGCCTGGCCCCGTACCAGCGGGTGCGGCGCCTGGAGTTCGCCGAGCTCCCCAAGACGCTCTCCGGCAAGATCCGCCGGGTCGAGCTGCGCTCCCACGAGGAGGAACGCGAGGGGACACCCGAGGAGCCCCGCCGCGACGGGGAGTACTGGGAGTCGGACTTTCCCGAAATCCAGGAGTGAACCACACACCGCGCCCTCCGGAGAGTGCCGTGTACCTCACTGCCCGCGGACGACCGCCGGACACGGCCGGGTTAGTGTGCGTAATGGGGCGGGATTGCCGTGTGCGACGGCAAGGTTGACGCTCTGAACTGCGAGAGCGTCAACATAGCACGATGCCGTGTGCGATAAATAGTGCGGCCCAAAAATCCCCCGTCCCAGCCGCACTACTCCTCACGATTCCGTGACAGCGCCACAATCACCTGACCCGGACCCACCCCCGCGGCGTACCATCCGAAGTGTCGGCGCCCGCTCCGCCGCGTCTGTACGCCTACGCCACGGGAGCCCCCATGACATCCCCCCAGCCGGGTCGCCCCATCACGCAGCGGTGGTCTGCCATGTCCCCTGCCGCGAAGGCATGGATCATCGGCATCGGAATCTTCCTCACCCTTGGGGCGATCGGCGGTCTGATGGAAGCCGCCGGCATCCTCCCCGAGGGCCCGCCTCCCGAACACGCCGCACCTGACGGGGAGGACAGCAGCGAGGACGACGGGATCTCCGAAGACGAGCAGGCGTTCCTCGACGCCCTCTACGAAGACGCCAAGGAGCAGGGCTCGGGTATCCACGGGTTCGGCGACGAGGACAACCTGGAGCTCGGCTACGCCGTCTGCTCCGACCTCGAGGACGGCATGGCTCCCACCGAGGTCGTCCAGTCTCTCCAGCCCGACGACGGCGAGGACGAGGAGACGCCGATCTCGAAGGTGGCCTCACCCCTGGTGGGCCACGCCCAGACGTATCTGTGCGAGGAGCCCAGCACCGAGGACACCGGGAAGGGTGACTGGCCCGACGACGGCCACGTCACCGAGGCAGAGTTCGAGGAGCACGATCTCACCTGGCCGCTCACCGAGACCGAGGGCGAGCTTCAGTGCGAGATCATCGACGGCCCCGATGTCGAGAGCGTCACGATCACCGTGGACGACACCGAGTACGCCGTGAACGGCGTCGCCGATTCCCGCGCGGAGGACATCGAACCCATCTGGGCTGTGAACCAGGAGCTACTCGACGAGATAGAGGAGGCCGGCGAGGAGGCGCCCGACGACTTCACGCCGCGGGTCGGGATCGGTGATCTGATCGACACCGGACTGGAGTTGTGCGATGAGGGGTGAACATCCCCCAGCCGGCCCGGAACAACAGCCCCCGGACGAACCGGGGCTGACGCGTTCGTCCCGTGATCGGGGGTCACCACGGGGCGAAGGGGTTACAGGTTCTCGGCACGGACCTCGTCGAGGAACGCCTTCCACTCCGTGGCGGAGAACGACAGGTGCCCGGCGTCCCGGTTCTGGGTGTCGCGGACAGCGGTAACCATGCCTGGCTACCTCGAGCTACAACAGGGTAGGATCTATGTGGGAAATGCATTGGGTAAATGCAGCACGTACCCCCGGGAGAAATCCCCGGGGGTACTTGTGTTGCGGGCGTCGTCAGATCTCGCCGGAGCGCACGCCTTCAACAAACGCGCGCCATTCGGCGATTGAGAACGGAATGTGCCCGTGATCGGGGTGCTGGGAGTCGCGCACGGCGGCTCCACCGGAGAGCTCGGCGACCTCTACGCAGTTCTGTCCATGGGAGCTGCTGTAAGAGCTCTTCCGGAAGACCACTTCGTTACGGGAAATGCTGGGTTTCATGACAAGCAACCTTCTATTATGTCTCGAGCAGCTCTTCGATGAAGCGACGCGACTCGTCCACCGAAAGAGCTGCTGCTTGGCTATACCGCCACAAGGTCTCGTATCGCTCCAGGTGAGCAGGTTTTTCTAGATACAGTTCATCAGAGCCTGTGTCTAGGTAGACCACTGGAGTGTCTGGCTCTGGGAAATCCAGGATCACGAACGACCCGGTCATCGCGGCGTGCGGGCCGATTGAGTCCGGCAGTACTTGGATGCCGACGCTGGAGCGTTGCACATCGAGCAGGTGCTGCAGCTGTCCCTTAAGCTCCGGAGTGACCTTACGTAGCGCCGACTCGTCGATGATCGCCCAGAACAGCGGCGCGTTCTTTGCCTCGAGTACTTGCTTGCGCAGCATGCGGGCCTGCACGCGGCGGCTGATTTCCTCCTCATCGACGAATCCTCCACCGCGGATCACGGCACGAGCGTAGTCCTCAGTCTGGAGCAGACCAGGGATAGCCAATGCCTCAAACGTTCGGATGCTACGAGCTTCAGCCTCCAAGCCGACGAACATGCCGGTGCCGAGAGCATCGGTGAAGCTCGACCACCATCCGCGCTGTCGGGCTTGGCTGGCCAGAGTCAGTAGTTCCTCACGTTTGGTTTCGTCGGTGATCTTGTACTCGTCGAGGAGGTCCTCGACGTCACGGACGTTGGGACGCTTCCACTGGTTTTGCTCGATGTGAGTCAGCTTGCCACGTGACCACCCGAGCGCATCGGTTACCTCCTGTGCCGTGCGTCCGGTGTCCTCCCGCAAGACGCGCAGCTCCGATGAAAGACGTCGTCTCCGTGCGATGGGGCTGCCGGGCACGTCGCTCCTTTCGGTATGGCTGTCTCCCGATCCTACGGCGAACTTCTCACTCTCGGACATTTCGCTAACTACCAATTCTCTAGTTGGCTGTTGATGCTCTACAGCGCATACCGATCCATCTTTCGGTATTGCGATTTTAGCGACCAACATTCACTATGGCAGTGCCCAATCATTTCCCGCCGCCTGATCCCGGGCGGCCTGATCACCCGAGGTGAGCTATGCGCAACCTCGCGTCCCTATGGACGCTGCTCCTGATGCTGGCTATCGCCCTGTTCCCACCCACGCGCTACCGGGACCGCCAGGAACGCCTGGAACCGCGCGTCGCGGTGCCGCTTGCGCCCCGCCGTCGGGAATCAGCCCGCCGCTTCACCGTGCCGCCGCCGCGATCGTCGGAAGTACTGCCGGACCCACTGACTCACCCGCTTCCCGAACCCGAACTGCTCGACCCCGAGGAGCACAGCCCCGTGCGGCCCTACGTGACCGAGCTCGAGCGCCTGCGCCAACAGCGGGAGGAAGAGGGGCACTGCCCCGCCTGCGGTGCCGCCGTCCCCGCGCCGGAACCTTCCGCCCCGCCGGCATACGGCGACGGGTTGGACGACCTCCGCGCGGAGTTGTCCCCGCTGGTGCGCGCGTGGAAGTCCCAACGCGAAGAGAACCGTGCGGGGGTGGCCTGGTGAGTATCCCCGAGAGCTGGTCCTCTCCGTTGTTGCGTCCCGGTGACGTGGCCGAGGCGTTCGGCGTGACCACCGCCGCAGTCAACGTCTGGGTGCGCGAGGGCCGCCTGGACCCGGCACTGGTCACCCCGGGCGGGCACCGCCGGTTCACGCCCGGCCAGGTCCAGGACCTCATGGCCGCCATGAACCACCAGGAGGAGGGGGGTGACCAGCCGTGAACCTCACACCGCGGGAACGCCGCGAACTGCTCGACCTGGTGGAGCAGCTCTCCCAGGCTATGGACGACGACGCCCTGTGGCCCGGCCAGTTGCGCGACATCCTGCAGGAACTGCATGCCCGCGTGGTTGCCTGGCTCGGCGACGAGAACACGGGAACGGTTTCCCACCAACACAGCGCTGGGGGAGGTGGTGGCCCGTGCGAGGAGTAGAGCCCGGGTGGGAACCCGGCATGTGGGTGCGGCTGTCCGGGGAACCCGACGGTCTCACCCCGTGGGACGTCGTCGTGCAACGCCCTGACGGGATGCTGCGGATCGCACCCCGCGACACGGTCGGCGATGCCCACACGGTCACCGTCCACCCGGACACGGTGGAGCGCCTTTCCGGTGGGGATCTGTCGTTCCTGCAGTGCCGGTGGCCCGTGGGGCTGCGGGTGCGGCTGCACGGGGCGAGTTTCACCGTGTACGTGGTTACCGGCCACGCACCCCAGCCCGGCACGGCTCAGGGTGACGTCCTGGTGCGGCCTGCCAAGGGCGGCCCGGTGCGCCACGCCAACCCGCGCACCCTGACCGACTGGATCCCGGTCGAACTCCGCGAGTAGACCATCACGGAATGCGCGTCGCGGCCGAGGCGCGCACGGGGTGCGTGCGTGGCGCGGGGGAACGCACGCACCCCACCCCCGAGCGTTGTGGCGGACCAGCGCTCGGGGCTCACACCCGCCCCCGGGCGCCCTTCCCCTCTCACACTGCGCCCGGGGGCGGCCCCATGGGTATAACCGGCCCCATGGACGACGACATCAGCGACGCCCAGGCCGCCGAGGACGAGGCGTGGATGGACACCCTTCGGAACAGCCTCACCCCTAAGGACCGCGCCGACGTGCGCGACATCCTCATCGCCAGCCTGGGTATGTACCGCTACCTCGAACTCGTGACGCGGGTGAGAGCACGACGCGCACAGGACCCCTGACACACGAAGAACGCCCGCCCACCATCAGGTGAGCGGGCGCTTCTCTGCGGGCTGAGCGGTCAGCCTCCCACGTGCAGCTCTCCCGACACCGACACCGTCTCGGGCAGCGACGCGGTGTCACCGCCGCCTTCGGCGCGGGCGACGGCACGCATCAACTGCGCGTAGGCATAACCGGTCACGGTATCGCCCCAGCCAGGCTTGGCCGTCGACCCGACGCTGGCGCGCACCGCCAGCAGCCCTGCCGCGGTCTCGTCGCCGTAGTCGCCATCCACCCCATGCTTGGGCAACTCGCCGCCGGCGTACTGGATGAGCGCCTGCAAGCCCTTAACGGCCTCGCCGGTGTCGCCCTTGCTAAGTCCGATCAATGGGTCCTCCTCCACGCCGGCGGATCCGCCGGTTCCCCAGTTGTTGGATACCCGGCTCCGCAGGTGGTCGCCGGGGCAGGATGTGCTGGTCCACCGGGAGTGCGGGGTGACGTCCCCGGTGTCCACGCCCTTACCGGAGAGCCAGTCCCGGAACTCGCGCCATCCAGCGAGCTGATCCTCGGTAGGCCGCTGGGACCCGCCGAGCATGAACAGAACCCCGACGTGGGTCGCGTTGGCGCCCGGGGCGTGCGCACCCCGCCGGTTCAGGCCGCGTCCCGTCATCACGATGCCGTGGTGACAGATCGCGAAGTGGTAGCCCAGGCCACTCCACCCATTGCCATCGCGGTGGTACCGGTGCCACCCACGCACCTGGGCACGACAGTTCGCGTGCGACCCGCGGGACACCGAGGATGCGCCGACGTAGTGCACCACGATCCCGCTCCTCGGCCGGGCGGAGGACCCGATCGAAGAAGGGATACCCACCGTGGCGGCCGACTCGATCACCGGCACGACTCAGCCCTCCCCGTCGCTGGCCAGGTGGCCGTCAGGCACGTCCTGGGCGGCGAAAAGATCTTCGACGGATTCAGGCGACCAGACCTGCAGCCGGGTGATGACGCCGCCCGCGAGGATCAGCATGGACTCGACGTAGTTCTCAGTGAGGATGTCCTCCAGCGGCATTCCGTTGGCGAGCCGCCACCCGGTGAGCACCACCACCAGCCCGATAGCCACGTACACGGCCGGGTTACGGCGATACCGCAGCAGGTACCGCACCCGGTCATACAGCTGCGTAATGAGAGACATCAGCCCTCCTTGGGCATAAAAAAGCCCCGCGCACGGCGGGGTTCCAAAAATCAGACTCGCGATGAGGCAGGTCAGAGGGCGGCGCGGACCATACAGTCCTTCGCCTCCAGAAGCTTGCGCAGCCCCACGGTCAACTCCGGACCATCCAGCCGGCCCGCCATGTCATGGGCCAGACGCGCGAACGGCGCGGATATTTCTTGCAGGTGCGGCGGAAGATGGTCGTAAGCGAAGTGCTGGAGAATCGCCTCAGTGGACGGATGCATGAGTCTCCTTAGGTCAGTGCGGTCACCAGGCCGACGACGCCGCCCACCACCGTCACGCACACCGTGGCCATCGCGATCACCTGGCGACGCTGGATCCGCAGATCCTCACCAGTGACACACGTGGCGATGCGCTGGTACAGGTCCCGGATACGGGACTCGTGATCCTCTTGCTTGGTCAACGCGACGTCGAGGCGAGTCCGGATCTCAACTAGCAGATCCCGCGTTTCGCGATCATCAGGCACAGCACGTCTCCCTCGCTTGAGCTACTCGGGCCATGGCGCGCCTGCGATACTTCCGGTGTAGGACCGTGACGCGTCAATGTCGGAATCCGGATATTCTGACCTGAGCCAATTCACCATGGCGTCCGCCGCAACCTCGGCCATAGTGTGCATCGCTTCCCCCGAAGTTCCGGAACCTATCTCGAACACCACGGTCCAGCTCGTGATGTATGGAGGATAGTCGCGGGTGCTGAACTGGTACTCTACTTCGGTCGCTCCCTCAGGAGTGGGCATGGTGCCTCGTTTCTATTGGACGCGCGTGTAGAACGATCGGGTACGCAGAATTCCACGCAGAATGGTGGGAGTGCTGGAGGAACTCCACTGGGCGAACTGCAACGTCGCCGTCCCGCTCGCTCCGCCCACCTGCAGAATCGCATTTTCGTGAACCGAGTTGAAGTTGTCTACGTGCGTTCCCTCCGCCCGCATCTCCGTGGACGCAGACGGGGACCGAAGAATCACATTCCCACCGGTGTTGAGGTCTTCATCGTTGTCAGGATCCTCCAGGGAATACGCTGCGGTGACGCGCGGCATCGCCGTCCCCGTCGGCACATCCCAGGACCACCGAAGCCCGCCGGCGCCTGTCACCTGGGTGCTGGCTGCGGAATAGGCGATAACGGTGTACACCCAGTAGGTCGCCCCTGCCTCTACAGGGATACTGACCTCGGTCGGCACCAGGGTGGTGGAGGATTCCACTTCCTGGTTAGCTGCCTGAACCACTTGGCGAGTGCGGGATCGGTTCAGGTCGTCAGCGGTGATTACCTGTCCCGCGAACCACGGCCACGGCATAGTTTTCCCCTATTCCTAGTTAGAGTGCGATGGTCGCGGGTGTGGCAAGCCCGATTTCTGTGCCCGCATCGTGTGTTTTCGAGACCCCGTTGATGGACCGGGTCACCGTCATCCGCTGCGGAGTGACCAGCTCCACGAGCTGGTACCGCATCGACGGGTCCGTGCCCGAGTAGCCGCTAAACGTCGACGTGCTGAATCCGATCTGGCCCGCGGTGAGGGGGTCGGTAATCTCCCGGTCGATGTGCCACTCGGGAGGTTCTTGGTAGCTGGTATCCAGCTCAGGTCCGATCGATTCACCCGTGGGCGGGGTTATGGTCCAGGCGCGGGCCAGCACGCGGTGCCCGATGATGCGGGTTCGCACCCAGATGCGATCGTCCAGGTCAGCGCTGGCGGCGTAGGTCAGCAGCGGCAGGTCGACCGTCCCACCGACCTGGCTGGTGCCACGGGTGATCGACACCGATACCGTTTCATCAGCGTTCAGATGCACGCGGCACCGGTAGTAGTCGGTTCCCCCTTGGTACCGCAGCAGCAACGACGGCAGCTGCGACGAACCAGATGACACCTGGTTGGTGCGAACGCTCCACAGCACCTCGCAGTCAGCGATGTCGGTTCCCAGATCGAGACGCTGCACTCGGATCGTTTCCGTCGACGCGTTGAGCTGGACGAACCCGTACTGCGAGGAGTCGCTGGTGCCGATGGTGGTATCAGCCACTGTGGTGTCGATCCAGGCGTGCCCGGACTCGGACGTGCCCCACGTGTCGGCAGGCCGCGCGTCACGAAACAGGTCCCACCCGGCTGGCTCGGACCTGGTGACCCGCACTACCTCGCCAGCCAGACGTAAGTCGACCGGTATCTGCTGCGGATGCGTGAAGGTGGGGCCATCGGAGTTGATCCACCGCGCCCCCTGGTCGCCGCGTTCGTTCTGCACTGTGTGCACCACGAACTCGGTGTCGTCCGCTCCCACCCCTACAGCCAGCTCGGAGCCGGTGGTGTCAGCACGGTTCGGAGCGTTCGTGCCGGGGTCGGCGCCGTCGCTGATGATGGCCTGATCCACCCACAGCACATCTGTCGAGGCTGGGGTGTCCCGCTGGTTGATATACCACTGCAGCCGGTGTGCGTCCTCGGGAGCGACAGCGGACGCGGTGAGCTGGGTCCACTCCTCGGCCGGAATGGACGTGCTCGGCAAGATGAAGGGGAAGCTGATGCTAGTGCCGTCGGCGTCGAACCACTGCACGCTCATGTCCACGTCGTAGCCAGCGGCCGACCGCACCCACACGCTGAACTCGTACTCGATCCCGGCGTACACCCGCGGGGAGTCCTCCATCCGGGTGAGGATCCGGGCGTTGGACGATGTGCCGTCCGGCTCCATGCGGCCCGCGTACTGTCCCCGGTAGGCATGCTCGCGCGTGCGGGTCACCGTGGAGCCCACTGCCCGCCACCCGTAGATCGTGGTCTCGAAGTTATGGTTCGAGTTCAGGATCAGATCCGGACCGACTTGAGCCACCTGCGTGCTCTCGGCCGGAGACGCGTTGTACGTGATCTCCCACGAGTCGAGATTGATCGTCTCTTCGTAGCCCTCGGCGATCAGGTCGATCTGCTCGGGCGGCAAGAAGCTGGGCGGGTTGTCGATGGTGACCCGGTCGCCCACGTCGAGACGCGCGACATCGGGCCGCAGCCCTGCCCGGGTCCGGTCCGTCAGGTCCACGGTCACCGACGGGTACCGCGCCTTATCGACCGTGCCCTTGTGCACATGCCATCCCGCTTGGGACGGCAGCTGGTCATCAGAAGCGACATTGAATGTCTCGCTTCCGGTGTAGCGGCCGACTCCGTTCGGAGGGTCCTGGACACTGACCGGGCCGTTCTCGCGCTCGTAGCGCACCTCCCCACCGTCTTGCCGCGACGCGGTGAAGTCGTTGGTGAGCTGCTGGTCATCGTTGGTGGGTTCCAGCGGCGGGCTGACGTGGCCAGCCTGATAGTCCAGCGCGATGGTGCGTGGCTCCACATGGGCATACGCGGTATGGGACCGCCACACAGCATCGTTGATGTAGCCCGTGCCGTGCAGCGCGATCGTGTGGCCACTGTCCTCCACACGGACAGTTCCGTACCGTTGGCGGCCCGGGCTTTGCCCGAGGTCGTACTGCCCTTCGGGTGTATCGCTGAACCCGGAGTCCATGCTGGCGAACATGAACAGCGGAAACCCGCCCCACGGGTTGGCCGGACCGGTGGACATGGACAGCGCGTGTTTGTCTGCCTGCAGCGCGACCATGCTGTTCAGCCACCCATGATCGCCAAGCAGCTCCACCAGCTCTTTTCGTTCCTGACGGAACCGGCGGAACGAGTCGTGAGAGTATCCCCCGCCGCTGTACGACACCCCGATGTTCTGCTGATCGCCCTGGTCACTCAGCCACAGGCTCGGCACGATCCACACCAGCGCCTGCGCGTCACTGTTGCGCAGGACGCGTTCCATCCAGGACTTCTGGCCGGACCCGAGCATCGTCTTCGGACTACTGGGGTCGTCGTCGAAGTCCGCGTTGGGGTCGCGATAGGCGCGCACATCGCACTGCACGAACAGCACCCGCCCCCACCGCCACGACTGGTAGATCCCCTCGGCCCCATCCCCCGCCGGCAGCCGGTAGTGGGGCGCAGACTCGCGGTACACCGTCAGCGCAGGGTCGCGGCCCGGCGAGGTGCTGTCGGTGTTGTTGTCCATCAGGTCGTGGTCGTCTTGGGCGAGCGTCATGTTCACGCTGCGGAAGAACCGTCCCTGCCGCGCCGAAGCGCCCTCCGCGCCGTTGTAGGTGAGCACGTCGTCATAGGTGTCGCGGAAGTGGGACGCGTCGGTGGACTCGCCGTCGCGGTAGAAGAAGTCACCGAGGTGGCAGAAGCCCAGCCAACCCTCGGACAAGGCCCTGTTGCGCATGGTGTCGAATACCGGGTTGTTGCTGACGCCCGAGGTGATGTAGGAGTCATCCCCATTACCCGTCAGCCCCGCGTCGCCGGCCACGGCGAAGATGAAGTTGTGCGGCCGCCCATCATCCGGTGGTGCGGTGAGGAACGTACCGTCGAAGTCGGTCTGCTCGACATCGTCGATGACCCACCGGTAGTAGTAGCGCGTATCCGCGTCCAACCCAGTAGCGTCGATGCTGACCATGTCCACCGAGTCAGGGGACACCGGCCCGTAGGTGACGGGACCAGACATGTCCTCTTGCTCTGACACCAACAACTCCGCGGAGCTGTCGGTTCCCTCGACGCGGGCGCGCACCCACACCGACGTTGGCGTCGCCGCCCCATGCCAGGTCCACACCACGCTCACGCGTCACTCCTCTTCTGGTTGTAGCGGCTGCGGTTGGTGCGGTAGATCAGCGCCACCTCGTCCCGCGCCTCGTGTATAACCCCGTCGTCGACGAGCTCAGCCTCCCGGATGATCTCCAGCGGGCCGGCAGTCTGCTGAGGCCCCATCGGAGGAGTGGCCTCCAGATCCCCCACCGCGCGGAACGGGGTCTCCTCCTCGGACAGGACACGCTGGATACGGACTCCGGCGCGCTCCCCCTGGTGACCGTTCATCGCCTGGGTCATGTCCAGCGCTGTGGGTGGGGCTGGCACTGCCCCTTCGTCCCAGATGGTGATATGACCCAAGGCAGCATGGTCGTGAGCATCAATGGACTCGTCGAGGTCCCACTGGTACTCAACCCGCGCAACTGGCCGAGGGGCTGTGTGGCCTGAGGTGGTGTCGTTGGCGAGCAGAGTGCCGTCGATGTAGATAGCCCAATCGGACTCACCACCGCCGCTGTCCGTGACGCGCACCCGGACGTGCCGCGGCTGGGTATCGAGGAAAAACCGCGGCTCTGTGACGGTGGCCAGGCTGGTCAGGGAGGGAGGCGTCCCGTCCTCAGGCAGCAGACGCACCCCTAGGGTGATCTCCTCAGTCCCAGCGTCGAATCCGAGCTGCCACTCCTGGGTTTCGCCGTCGCCGGAGTGACGGGAGTGGATCACCAGCGTGTCGTCTCCGCCAGCGCCGGACCGCACCAGGTCCACCGACCATTCGTTGCTGACGTCATCACGGGAGGACCGACCGGTGATCTTCCCGAAGTCCCCAGTGGTCTGGGAAACGTTCTCCAGCCATGGGGCCAGGCCACCCGCGCGCCAGTCCATGCGGATGCGGACATAGTTGATGTTGCCGCCGGGAAACGGCCCCGCGAGCGGAGCCATGTCGTAGGCTCCCACGTCTGGGGACGCCAGCACCGCGGACTCACCATCAGTGAGTGGCCAGTAGGTGATGGGGTCCTGGGAGCGGATGTAGCGGCGCAGCGCTGACCGCGCTGGTGGTTCGCCCTGATTGAGACGCCGGAGCGGCCCGGACGCCTCGATCGGGATCGTGACGTCCGCTTCGGAGACGTCCCACCTCAACGGCCATTCCGCTATCTCACCGGCGAATCGCCAGTAGATCGTACTGCTGTCCGTCGAGGCGATCCCCACCCGCAGTGACGTGTTACGGCCGAGCTGCTTGTAGTGCGGGCTCTCCGGGTGGTCCGGTGAGTACTTCCCGGACCGGTTGTCGAGCGTAAACCTACAGCTGGACGCGTCCGCCGTGCTCGCCTCGTCTGACCGGCCACGCTGAATCTTTACATCGCCCGCACCCCCGGCGCGCACATCGTCGGTGATCTCGGTCCACTCGCCCGCAGCGATCTGGAGCTGAGCACGCAGGGTGATCGGCAGGCTGACCGAGGGGTCCGGCTCCTCCTCCGCAGCTAGGAGTATCGCGGTCGCCGCGATGTGGCCGCTCACTCCTGCGGTGAGCGTGTGCGCCTCAGTTGGCCCCTCACCCGGCGTCTCCCACGCGGAGATGATGCCGCGCGGTAGGTTCGTGATCTCGGTCAGCGCGCCCGGCCAGCTCTTGCTGGTCTCCGCGTCGTGGAACCCGTAGGCCACCAGGGCGTCACCGGATTCGGCCTGCAGGACCGGCAGGTCGATGGTAGAGGCGGCGTCGCTGCTGACTACCTCGTGCGACCGGACCCCCGACACACCGCGCCACGCGAGCAGGTTCAGGAAATGCCAGTGTTCACCGCTCCACTCAACGGTGTAGTCGGCAGGCTCGCCGTCAGCGGTGCGGGTGAGAACGTACGTGGCGACGTCGGCGCCGATAACATCTTCGGTGAGAACTGCCCACCCACTGGGCAGGCTGACGATCTCGTCGAAATCGTTCGCGCTCGCGAGCATCAGCAGCCGGTCGCCATCCTCGACCCCGTCGGGCAGGGCCACGGTGGCCTCGGTGACGAAACCTCCGGCGTCGGTGGACCCCACCAGGGAGATCATCGGCGCCCCCCATTGCCCAGGACGGTCTGCACGTTCCCGCCCTTGATCCGGATCTGCTTACGCAGCCGACGCAGCTGCTCCTCGTCGTCGCCATGCAGGTAGAGGTGCACCTCGGCGGGCTCCTGCTCCCGATCGACACGCTGCAGCGGCTCGGGCTTCCCGGTCCGGTTGTTGAGCAGGTTGAGCCCCGGCGACAGGGTCGCGCCTCGGTCGGCCACCACACCACCGCGGGATTTACCACTGGCCGTGCTGTCACCAGCGACCGGGGCGAATCCCCACCGGCTGGTGAACATGCCAGCTCCGGCACCACGCGCGGACGTCCCCACCCGCACGCCCTTGCCGCCGCCGGCGGCCTCTACGTTTACCCCCATCAACGTGCCGGCCTGGTGGCCCACACCAGAGTGCGTGTTGCCGATCATGAACGGGCTGCGCAGCCCACGCTCCCAGCCGGCCGGGCCACCACCGGAGAAGTTGTGCGTGGTGTAACGGCGGCTGTATGGGTGAGTCCCGCGGATCTTGTTCTCAATAGCGGCCATGAACCCGCTGCAGTCGTAGCCGTTAGGTCCGACACCGCCCCACACGTAGGGGTCGCCGTGCTGCTTGCGGGCGAACCGCGCGGCACGCTGCAGCCGCTCTGATGCGCTCGCGAGCCCGACCCACGAGTCGGCGCCGCCCATGGACGCCCACTCATCATCGGCGTCCTTGAACGCGTCGAGGGCCTTCTCCTTGATGAGCTTGAACGCGTGGTGCGGGATGCCCTCGAAATTGTCGCCGGTGCCGAACTTGCCCTTGATCTTGTCGCTCAAGGCATTGAACGGCTTGGTGGCCCACTCCTTGGCCTTGCCCGCGATGTCGTCCCACTTGTCGGAGATCCACTCACCGACCACACCACCGCGCGCGAAACCAGCCTGATTGGCGAATGTTCCGGTGCCGTCCCGTGGGGCCTGGCCGAGGCCCGCCCGGTTGGTCTGCTCCGACAGCTTGCGCACCGCGCCGACGCCACCGCTGTTGCCGACCGCGTTGAGCGAGTGGACGAATCCCGGGCCGAGCCCCCTGACAACCTCCGGCACCAACACACCCTCACCGGATCGCATCGGCGTCATCACATCGTCGCGCTTGGCCGACTGGTAGCCGGGGACCACACCACCACCAGCGAAGCCCTTCGGGACCTGGGCCTTGCCCAGCTTGCTGATGCCGGGAACCTTTTCGGCGACCTTGTTCCAGAGCTTCCGCAGACCCTGGTTGTAGACGGTTTCGATCGCGAACTCAACCGGGGTCTTCGCCACCGACTTGAGTTTGTTCCAGGCTTTCTTTACGCCGTCCTTCGCTTTCTCGAACGCATCGACGGATTTTTCTTTCAGCGTGGTGAGCGCGTCAACGACCCGATCGCGTAGTGAACGGGCACGGTCCGTCAGCCAGGTGCGGATGGTGTTCCAGATCGACCGCGCCCTGTTCCTCAGCGCCACGAATACCGCAACAGTCCGGTCACGTAGGTTCAGAACGAAGTTGACGACGCGTAGGACGAGGTTGCGCCATACCCATATAGCGATGGCGCGGATCGCCCGGAATATGGTCTTGATGATCGTCTTCATAATCGTGAAGTGCATCTTGATCGCGGCGACCAAGTTCGGGATTAGCGAGTTTCCGACCAGCCAGTTCCATAGCCACTTGAATGGCGTCACGATGCCGGTGATGAGACCGGAGACGAGGCCCTTCAGGATGGTGACGGCGCCCTGGAAGATGGAAGTCACGGCAGTCCATACCCCGGAGAAGATCCGCCGGACGCCGTCCCACATCCGGCGCCAGTCGCCGGTAAACAGACCGATGAAGATATCCAGCACCCCGGAGATCACGTCGAGGGCTCCGGAGAAGATGCCGGTGATGATCTGGAATGCGCCCTTAACGATTCCAGTGATGATCTGGAAAGCACCTTTAAGGCGGGCGACGAACACATTCTGAATGAAGGAGATGACCGACATCACGGTGTCGCCGTGGTCATCCCACACAGATTGGATGATCGCGACAGCTATCTTGACGATCGTCGCGATCCGATCGAAGATCTTCTGGAATTTCGGCCTGATCTCGTTGAACTTGGCCATGACCGCGTTCCACGCGTCGATCGCGGTTTGCTTGATCGTGGGCCACATCTGCTTCCAGATGCCGACGAGGGCATCGATACCGGGTTTGAGCGCGCCCTCCCACAGCGCATTCCAGCCGGCCTGGATGCCGTCCCAGGCACCCATGACGGCGCCGCGGAACTGCTCTGACCGCTTCCACGCCAGGACGAGTGCGGCACCGAGCGCGGCGATCCCAGCCACCACCGCAGCGACGACACCGACGACCGGCGTCATCACAGCCCCGATCGCCCCGATCGCGCTGATCAGCGCCCCGACGACGATCAGCAGCGGCCCGATCACTGCGGCCACCACGCCGAGGATCACACCGAGCTTGAGCAGCCACGGGTGCGCCTTCGATACAGCCTGGGTCCACTCAGTGACCTTGCCGACAACCGAGGTGATCCATGACAGCAACCCTGAATCGGCGATCGCGATCATCAGACCCTCGAAGGCGCTCTTCAGCTCCTTGACGCCGCCCTGGAACCCCTCCATTCGGGTTTCCGCCATACGGCCTGCGGAATCTGCTGCGTCATCAGCGGAAAACTTTGCATCCTTCAGATGCTCGGTGGACAAGCCGAGCATGGTGGCGAACTTCTTGCCATGCTCGGCACCGAACGCCTCGGTCGCATCATTGAAACCAATGCCAGCATCCTTGGCGTCAATCAGGATCTCGGAGAGGCTGCGTACCGATCCGTCGGAGTTCTTCAGCGCAATATCGAAATCGCTAAACACCTCCGAGGCTTGAGAGCCCTCCGCCATGATTTCGCCGAGGATCCCAGAAAGACCAGTACCAGCCTCCTCAGCGCGAATACCAGCGTCACCGAACAGGCCCAGCGCAGCCGTGGCCTGCTCGACCTCCCAGCCCGCAGAGCTGGCCGCACCCGCGGACTTGGACAAACTCATTCCAAGCCCTTCGACGTTCACATTCGCATTACCTGATGCGAATGCGAGTGCGTCAGCTGCACGCTGGGATTCGGACGCCTCCATCCCGAACGCGGACATGACGTTCGAGGCGACATCCGCTGCGGCCGCCAGCTCCAGTTGACCCGAGGACGCCAAGTCCAGCACGTCCTCCATGCCGGAGAGGATCTGGGTGTTGTCCCAGCCGGCCATTCCGAGGAACTCCATCGCATTCGCCGCTTCGGTTGCGCTGAATGCGGTGCTGGAACCGAGCTGCTTGGCTTCCTCTTCCAGGTCGGAGAACGCCTCTCCTGTGGCGCCGGTCACGGCGGCCACGCCCTGCATGGCGCTCTCGAACTCTCCGGCTGTTGCCACCGCTGCCGTACCGATGCCGACCAGCGGCGCGGTGACCGAGGCCGACATGGTCTCGCCGACCCCGCGGACATTCGACCCGACCTGCTTCATCCGGTCGGAGAACCCGGAGACGTCCTTGACGGCGTCGCGGACACCCTTGCCGGACCACGAGCTGAATATGTTGAACCCGAGGCTGGTGACCGAGGCCATGCGTCACCTCCTTCGGCGTTATTCAGGTGTGGTTTCGTCGTTCCAGGGCCGCGGCACGTAGTCGATGTCCCGCGGCAGCGTGTGGCTCTTCTTCGGGTCGGTATTCGCCTGGCGGAACAGCAGTTGGAACCTGCGCAGCTCCTCGATCACCCCGGCCATGAGCTCGGTGTGGTCGTCCCAGTCGGCGTGGCCGCGCCCGCCGACCCGCACGGCGTGGGTCGCCGAATCGCGCGGGAGTCGGGAGACGAGGACGTGGAGCCGCCGGATGCTCATCTCGCCGCGGAAGAACGCGTTGAGCTGGTCGGCGTCGCGTGGGTAGTAGCGCGCGAGGTCGGCCTCGACGTCCTCAGAGTGCTCGCTCACCAACACGGCGAGCTGGAGCAGCTCGTCAGGGATCAGTCCTTCGAGTTCGAGGACTTTCCCTCAGACTTGCCGGTCAGCGACTCACCGAGGGTGCGCACCGCCTGCTCGAATTCCTCTTCGCTGATGTCAGCTTCTTCGAGCCGGTCGAGCTGCTCCTCGGCGAAACCGATCGCCTCGATCGCTCCCCACAGGTCGCCGGAGCTCATGCGGCGCATGAACTTGAACCGCTTCCACCGCTTGGGCAGCACGAGTTCGAGATTCTCGCCGTCGCCGGTGGGCACCTGGAGGACGTGGCGCCGGTCCTCGGCCTCAGCCTCGGCGGCCTCCGCGGCGTCCTCGGGTGGCTTGTCGTAGTCGATGTTGGTGATCGTGGCGTTCTGCTTGCTGGTCATCGGGTCTCTCCTCGGGCCATCTCGGGGCTTCCTTCCGGGGCTTCTCGGGTCTGAGTGAGTGGCCCGACCAGGGACCCGAGAACCCGGCCGAGCCACGCTTTACGCGGACTCCGCGTCCTGGAGCACCGACGCCAGCGACAACCACCCGTTGGCCATCTCGGTGTAGAGCTCCATCAGGCCGCGGTCTTGAATCATCTCGGCGTCACGCAGCAGCCGGGCCGCGGTCGCCAGGGCCTCCTCGCGGGTCGGCACCGGTGCTGTCACTGGCTGCCTCCCGCTGCCGCCACCTGCTCAGCGGCGTCATCGAGTACACGCCGGACGTTGGCTTGTACGTCGGGCTGCATCTCACCCAAAGGCTCCAAGAACCACGACCCGCCGGTCTGGTCGACCCACACGTCGCGATTACCGAACACCGGGTGACGCCACCCGCCGCCCCTGTGCCGGGTCGCCGAATCCAACCCGCGTGGGATCACACTCTGCTCGGCCTCGGGCATCGCGGTAACGATCCGCATGCCCTGCTTCGTGCTGGCCCGCACCCGTACACCGCGGGCCACCCGCCGGCGGAGCTGGCGCCGCTTGTGCGGGTGAGCCGAGGTGCCGCCGGAGACGCCTTTCACGGGCAGGCTTTTGACTTCGGACTTCACCCGGTCGGCGCCACTCTTGCCGGCCTTGCGCAGCTCGGCGCGGAACTTCGTTGGCAGCTTCTTGTCGACAGCCCGCAGCTCCTTGGCGACCCGGGCGACCTCGCGGCCCACCTCCACCTCAAGAGGAGGCGGGCTACTACGCGCCATCAGGACGTGGCCCGCGCGATGGAGCCCTGCGCCGGGAACGTCACCGAGATCTCGGACAGCTCACCCGGTGAAGCGTCCAACGGGGTGTACTCCAGCAAGATGCAGGTTCCGGAGTACTCAGGGTTCGAGGAGCCCACCGGGTCGCTCGTGGGCCGCACCACCACCGGAAATTCAGTCTCGTTCTCCTGCAGATCCGAGAGCGTCGCATCCACTGAGGCGAGCTCGAAGCTCTGCATGAACTGGATCTCGAACGAGTCATCGGCGAGCCCGTGGGCGCGCCGGGTGCCGCCGGACCCGAACGAGGTGGTTTCCACCTCGTTCTTGCTGCGGTTCACCGTGACCTGGTTCGAGTTGTCGGACAGCGTCACGCCGTCGACCTCGATAAAGCAGTCTTTCAGGACAATGGGCTTAGCCATCGCCGGCCTCCTTCACCTCTTGCTGCGGCCGGAGCTCGGCCGACGACTCGTCCTTGGGATCCGGGACCGTCTGGTCCTGGGCATGAGAAAGCCCCGCGCTCTGGCGGGGCTCTGCGGGCTTCTTCTTCGATTTGGGTTTCGGCGGCGGATCCGGATCCGGAGGTGGGGCGGGCTCCACATGGCCCGCACGCATCAACCGGGCCGCGTGGGACTCCTCCAGCTCCACCTGTTCGCCGCGCTTCTTCCCAAGAACCGGGTGCGGGCCGACCACCACATAGGTGCCGTACCGCGCCGGTTCCGGAGCCGGAGCCTCCGGGCGCCTCCTACGGGGCGGGGCCATCACAGCCTCACCACCGCACGTGTCACATCGGCCGTCGCCTCGTAGGAGAGCTCCGCCTCACCGTCGACGTTGCGATACACCGACAGGAGTGGGATCCACGCCTCCTCGGACGCCGCCACCGTGTACACCCGATCCGGGTAGTCCGCGCCGGACGCCAGCGTCCCCTGCCCCGCGATCGTCACGTCCACCGACGAGGCGGAAGCGTTCTTCACCACCAGCACGTTCGTGCTGCCCGTCTCGGCCGTGTCCGCGTTGTCAGCGGCGCCGAACGTCGGCGCACCACCGTCTGTGCTGATGGTGTGTGTCGTAATCAGAGCCATAATGTCCTCTCAGTTCAGTCACCGCGCCTGGACCTCGACGTGCACGTCAGCGCCGAGGTAGTCGACTCCGCCCCACTGGATGAGCCCGTAGTGGACCACCCCCGGCACGAGCGCGTAGTCGGCGATGTGGTCGCCGTCGAGCTCCAGGGCGTCCATGCGGCGTTCGATGGATTCCTTGATCGAGTTCTCACCTTCGGAGGCGAGGTAGGAGTCCAGCGCCGCCTGGCCGGCCTCGTTGTGCGAGGTGGAAACGGCCACCTTGATCAGGAAGTTGAACTTGTGCGCGGTGCGTCCGAAGCTTTTGTCGTACTCGATCGCCGGACGGCCGGTCGAGGTCTCGGTTCCGATGCCGGGCAGGATCGCCGCCGCCGGCGGGCTGATCTCGCCGGATACGTGCTCACGAACCCGCAGACCCTGGATCGTCTCCAGCCGAGCCGCCAGTACCTGGCGCACCGCCGACACTGAGGCCATCAGGTCCCCCTCGTCATCACGCCACCGCCACGGCCCGGCGCCGGTAGGGCGCAAGTATTTGGGATACGCGGTGGTTCTCTCGGATCCGGATCAGTCCCATCTCGGCGTTGCCCTGGACACCGAAGGGACTGTCCTTCATCTTGAAGATCTCGATCGCCGTCATCAGCGTGGCCTCGGTGATCGACTCGGGCACCTCAGCCCACCCCCACTGGGCGGTCACCTCCACCACGCCCGAGAAGTCCGCGCCGCGGATGCGCCAGTAGGGCCAGCCGGGTTCGCCGTCGACAATCCCGCCGAGCGGTTCCAGCGTGTGCGTGCCGGAGTCGTAGGGGTCTCCGTCGATCACCAGGTCAGTGGTGGTGTGGAAGTCGTCCACCAGCAGCAGCGTCGATGTGGTCGCCGCGAACTGGCGGTCGCTGGCCGTGGTCGACTTGTTGAACTGGCGCTGGCAGAACTGATTCACGCCCCTACTCGCGGCGGCGAGCGCCCCGTTGAGCGCGTCATCGTCCTCGGTATCGACGATGCTCAGCCGCGCCTTCAGCTCCGCCAGGCTGGCGTACGGGTCTCCGATGGCCATCGGTTACCACCCGCCGCCGTGTGCCCGCTTGTAGGCGGCCACCAGGTCCTCGGGGAGCTTGCCGGAGCTGGGCACCTCGTAGCCCTGTTCCTTGGCCCACCGGCGGACCTGCTTCGTGGTCGGCTCCGCCGGTGCCTCCGTGGTGGGTTCTTCCTTCGGCGCGGCGGCCACGGTGGTGTCTGCCTCGCGGACCTGGCCGGGCGCGGCGGTGGTGTCCTCAACCCGCCGGCCGCGTGATCCCTGCTCCGCCGGGTAGTCCACCCGGATCGGCTCCCACAAGTGTTCGTGATCGCGCACGATGTCGGCCCCCTTCTCGGCGACCGTGGTCCCCTTCTGGATCACCGCGCGGCGGCCGTGGTGGCGCACCACAGCGCTGGTCTTGGCGATGACAAGATCGGTGTCTGACACAGTGGTCTCCTTGCGTGTTCGCGTGCGGGCGCGGACGACACCGCCGTCCCGGCCGAGCTCCTCCAGCGCTGAGGCATCCGCGCCGACGAAGGCCAGCGCCTGGCGGCGCGCGCCCCGCCCCAGCAGAGAGGGCGCCCCACCGTGGTCAACCCACGACGGCACCGGGTACCAGGCGGGCCAGGCGCGGTGCTGGTAGTAGGCGGCCAGACGTGTGTCGTACACGCGCGACGGCCACTCCAGCCGGTCGCACCAGTCGAGCATCGCCGGGATGGAAGCCGTCGGGGCGGCGATCGCCACTCCCCATACCAGGTGGGGCGCTTGCACCCATGCGGCCCCGCGGGTGGTGGCGCGCTCGGCTGCGGCGGCGATGCCTCGGCTGCCTTCACGACCGAGGTAGAGCGACAGCACCGACTGCTCCGGCAGAGTCTCCACGGTCTGTTCGACGGCGGGCAGTAGGTCCCGGCTCACGATCGCATCGTCCTCGATGACCAGGTGCCAGTCCGCATCCGGGTCGTGGGCCTGCCACGCCCTGCGGCCGGTGTCCCAGCTGTCGCCCCACCGGTCCCACACCACGTGGGTCTCGTCGAGGCCGAGCCGGGCGAGCAGGTCGGCGACGAGGTCGGCCCGGTCGGGGTGGGCACGGATCGCGTAGCTCACCCGCACGCGCCACCCCCGCCGTAGCCGACGGGTTCGGCGCGGCCGTCAAGCAGGCGCCACACCGCGGCCTGGTCCACCGCGGCGCGGTTGCGGTGGTTCACATCGCGCGGCACGTCGGGACGCTGGTGACCCAGCCGGCCGACGGCCGGTTCGAGATCATCTGCCCGGTCGGGCAGGTCCTCCACACGCACGGTCATGTCGGCGACGGCCGCGCACCGGCGGTTCCACCGCACCCACCACTCCACCGCAGCCTCCATCTCAGGCCGACCGACCAGGGTGGGCTCGTGCTCCAGCGCGAAGGCGAGATACTCCGGCCGGCCGCGGCCGGCGAAGAACCCGATCCCTACCAGCGAGGACACAACGTCCACCGGGTGACGCACCACATGCACCACCGCACCGCGCCAGATGCCTGCTTCGATGTCGGGCAGCGCCATCCATGAGCTGTCGGCCTCCAGGCCCGGGCGGCGCCGGCGAGCCACCGGTGTCCACCACTGCTCGTGCCCGCAGTCGACACCGGCCGCGGTGAGCAGTCGGGCCATGTAGCCGGTGCCGCACCGGCCGGTGCCGACGACGGCGCACCGGGGCGCCCCGTCGACGCCCCGGTTCGGCTCAGGTGCCGTTGACCAGCACACGGAACGCGTTGTCCGCCAGCACCAGGCTGGAGTTACGCCAGATCGCGACGACCGCCCTCTGACCGGTCCACCGCTGGTTCGAGCTGCCGAGCACGTGGGGCTGCAGCTCCACCGTCATCCCCAGCCGGTCCACGATCAGGAACTGGCTGAAGTCGCCGAACAACAGGTACCTGTTGCCCTCGGTGCCGGACCCGGCCATGGCCGATGCCTCGTGCGCCGGGTAGCCCAGCAGTTCACTCGGCTGGCCCGATCCGAGGCGCACCCACAGGTCGCCACCATCGGAGCCGGTAGACAGGCTGCGCACGTCGTTGTACACGCTCTTGTTCGCCAAGAACCGTCCCCGTCCGCGGCTCCGGACGGGAAGCGCCTCTTCCAGTGAGTAGAGGTCGTCGACGTCGAAGCTGCCGCCGTCGAGCACCTCCGAGCTGGCGGCCAGCGTCGCCACGACACCGTTCGGGTTGTTGCCCGACCCGTCGCCGGTGACGAAAGAGCTGTCCTCCTCGCGTTCCTTGGCGTCCATCAGCAGACGGCTGATCTCCGAGCGGAGCTGCGGCCAGTCCTGGTCCACCTCCACGGAGAACGGAACGTTCGCGATCACCCGGGACGGCGTCACCTCGGGCTGGGAGATCGTGAAGCTGTCGTCGTCCGCCTCGGCGCCCTCCCCGGACCGCGACACCGTGATCCCCTGCGAGGTGACGCCTTGCCACGTCTTGGACGTGATCTGCTCCACCCGGGCGATCTGCCGCAGCGGCGACGTCGAACCATCGCTCGTCAGAATCACAGTCGGGTCCAACTGGAACGGCACAGCGAAACCACCAGCCGAGTCCGGACTCAGGGCCATCTGCCGCTGCTCTTCCGCCGTCCAGGTGTGCGGCCCGTGCATGACCGCTTTACCGAACGCCCGGTCATAGACCGGATTACCGGTCGTGAGGATGCGCTTGGCCAGCCACCCGTCACGCGAGTCGGTGCGCGCGAGCAGATCCTCGACGTGCTCGGCTACATCCTCTCGGGACCGTCCGGCGTCGGGCGGGAATTTCGCCCGCTCGATGGCGCGGCGCGCGTTGTCGTGCAGCTTGTCCCGGTACTCCTCCTCAGAGGAGGAATCCGCTCGCAGCCGCGAGATCTCGTAGATGTCCGCACCACGACTCTTAACGAACGACGGGGCCTGCGCTGTGGCATCGGCCCGCTCACCAGCGTTGGGCTGGGTCCGCGAGACCTCCTGCAGCCGCTGACGCCGCGCCCGCATCTCCTGCACCGTGGTCAGATGATTGTCCCGCTCTGAGTTGAGACTGTTCCACTCCTCACGGGCCTCATCCGCCATGCGGGTTCCGGAATACTCGGCGTCGAGTTCGGCGATGCGCTCGTCGATCTCAGCGATCCGCGCCTCACGGTCCTCTATCGACCGGGGTTCCTCGTCAGGGATTGGGGTTCCCATCACTGCCTCCTGGCATGCAAAAACCCCGCTCACGGCGGGGTTCGGGTTCGGTCAGCGCCTCAGTAGAGGCGGTTGTTATCGGGCGGAGGTAGGTACCAGTCGGCACCAGGCGCGCCGCCGATGTAGACCGAGTGCGTGCCGGCCGGAGGAGTGGTCCTCGCGGTGGCGTGCGGCTCGTCGTCTTCCTTTTCTTCTTGGGGTGGAGCCTCGCGGGCAGGGGTCTCGTCGTGCTCGCCGGCCGAATCCTCGTCGCGAGGCTCGGTGGCGTGCGGCGACTCTTCCTCCTGCTCGGGCTCCTGCTCGATCGCGTCGGCCAGTAGCACGGCGCGCGCGAGCTCTCTTCGGGTGTCGGGGTCGTCCAAGCGCCCCAGGTCGATAGTTGTCGAGCGCACCCCGACCGAGGTGTCGTCATAGGCCGGCCACACCACCGGCCCGACCTCCGGGACGCGCAACTCTTTCAGGTCGCGCAGGATCAGCTCGTCGTCGGGCAGATCCTCCATCCAGGTCCGCATGAGCGCCTCGCGCAGCGTCTCCTCGTCGCGGATCTCCTTACCGGAGGCCTCGAACCACCGCTGCCTGACGACGCCGAAGCGGAACGACATGCCGTCCACCGCCCCGGCCGCGATCGCGTCCCTGACGGGCTCGATCAGCCAGTTGTCGTGAAGGCGCCCCACCACGTGCGCCCCGCCCTCCGGGGCGAGGTCGGGGTCGGTCTCCTCAGCGATGCGCTCCACCGACGCGATCGGAATACTGCCGATCAGCGGGTGGCGGCCGTGGTCGAACTGGACCCTGGGAGGGTTCTCCCGGAAGCTCTTCTTCATCGCCCCCGGGGAGATCTTTTCCCGGAAACGCCCCTCCCACGAGTCGATGATCGACTCGCGGTTGAATACGGCGGCGAACCCATCCAAGGTCAACCCGTCGCCCGGCTCGTCGTCGCGGGTGTCGGCCGCGCGCAGCGCGAATGGCGCCTGGCGCAGCACGTCGTCGCGCGGCGGGACTTCGGCACGCCGCTCCACTGTTTGGCTCATGTGCCACCTCCGGCCGGCGCGGGGCCGGGCTCTCCATCTCCGTTATCCGGATCGCCGCCGCTGCCGTCGTCGTTCTGGTCGCTGGACATCGGCGGCTGCAGTTGGACACTCATCAGCGGCCTGCCTTGCTCGTCGGTGTGGGGTGCCAGCCGTGTCCAGTCCTGGTTGATCACCGCATCTACGGCCGACTCGTGCGTGAATCCGTCTTTGACCAGCGCCACGATCGTGTTCGCTTCTTGCTGTTGCACCGACGCCTGATCTTGGGCATCCATCGCGAGGAACGGCATGCCGCGGGTGGCGAACCACAGCGCCGCACGGTCATCCGGCGGGGTGAGGATCGTCTCCAGACTGGTGGCGGCGTTACTCCAGAGATGCTGCAACGTGCCGTCGGAAAACCGCCTCCGCGCGGACGTGAAGTTGCCCGCGTTCAACGCGCTGCCCTGAAGCCCTTCGCTGAAGCCCACCCACGACGGAGGAACACCGGCCGCAGAAGCAACCCTCGATTCAGCTTTGCCCTGGGTGACCGCGAACTCCAACTGCTGGAAGTCCTTGCCGACCGGGGTCATGTCCGCACCGCCACCCAAGAACAAGGTCTTGTAGGCGTTGGCGGCGCCCTGGTGCTCGGCCTCGAACAGCTCCTTGAACTCCTTGACCTGCTCCATCGAGATACTGGAGTCGAACTTGATCACCGAGTTCGGCGTCGCCGCGTTGCGCAGGAAGGCCCTCTTGTGGTCGGTCTGCAGGTTGTCGCCGATCACGTCCTTGATCACCGGCGTGATCCACGACATCCCGATGAACACCGCATCCGGGTCCGGGTAGGGGGCGTAGTGCGCCACCTCATCCGGCTCCAAGAAGATCATCCGATCGCCGCGGTCACCGCGGGGCATGTAGGCATACCCCAGGAGCTCCACATCGGCGGCATCGGCGGGATGGTCCGGGTCCTCGTTCGACCCGAGGATGATCGTCACCCAGTCGGGACGCAGCCTGACCAGCCGCGAGGTGCGGCCGCGCCGCAGCCGTCGCACGTAGGCGTTACCCGCGCTGGTGACGTCCAGCTCCATCCGCGCCAGCAGGTCCGCGGTCGTACCGCCGGGCCAGGGCCGTTCCAGAACACCGAGCTCCGGGCTTCCGAACAGGTCCCCGGTTCCCCCGCGTTCGAAACGCGTCCATTGGAACCGCGCCTGGGAGAACACCTGCATCCGTGCCAGAGTCAACGCCCACACCGGACCGTTGCTTTTGACCAGCCCGGACAGGGTGGAGCCGACCTGCTCCTCATCGAGGGTGCCCATGGTCGTCTGCAGCACGCCCGCCTCTTGGGCGGCCAGCACCGCATCCACCCAATCCTGCGTGGTGCCGCGCTGCTCAGTGTGTTCAGGTTCGCCGCCGCGGCCGAGGAGCCGCTGCCACCACCGGGCCATCAACTACTCCCCACCAGCGCGAACGGTTTCGGGGACTCTTTCCTCCCGAACTTGCGGTAGCCCCACAGCGCCTGGCTTGCGGCCACCAGCGGGCTGATGTCTGACGACGGCGTGTCCCGCCCCCACACGAACGCTCCGTCCCGGCCGACCTGGTGAGCGGTCGCAGACGAGACCGCACCCGTCAGTGACCCCTGATCGAGATGACGCACTGTCGACCGCCACCCATCCGGAGCCGACGACGGCCGCACGCAGGCATCGACGAATCCCCCAGCGGCTGCGGCACGTTCGTTCATGCTGGCCTTGATCACCGTCACGTCCTTGGCCTCCAGGTCAGGGATAAGGCTGGCGGCCGGTCCGAAGTTGCCCACCACCACCGCAGCCGGCTTCCACTTCTCGATCAGCTCCAGGGCGCGGGGCACCATCCAGGTGACGCCGGGCAGGTGGTCGACGACCTCGACGTGGTACAGCCCATCCGGGCGCACACCCGCCACCCCGATCGCGCCCATGCTGCGTTCGGGGTTCACGTCCAAGCTGAAGCACACCGGGTTGCGCGGCTGCGAACCCGGATCAACGAGCGCGGTCCACGCGTCCTCAGGGATGACCTGCCACCCCTCACCCTCGGAGGGCCAATCACCTACACCGAGGCGTTCCTGGTCGAACTCCGCGTGGCCGAGCGAGCGGAACTCGTTGCGGACGTAGTCCACGCTGATACGGATTCCCAACGCCGGGTTCGCCCGTGCCCACGTCTCCGGGGCATCGCGCCGGTCGTGGTCCTCGCACTCTTCGGGGCAGAGCTGCCCGCACGCGTTCGCCGACCACTCCAGGTAGCACAGCGACGGGTCACCACCGGCCAGGGCACGGTTTCGCACCCGACCGAGCTGGATGCTCTCCTTGTTTCCGGCCGACCCGAGGTACCAGATCTGTGGGTTCGGCCGCGCCGACAAGGTCGGCATGAGAGCGGCCATAACCTCTGGCGGCAAGAACATGGCCTCGTCCAGGAAGACGACATCGCCGGAGAACCCGCGGCCCCCTCCCTTCGACCTCGCCTTGAACAGCAGCCGCTGCCCTGACTTAAGGAAGATCCCCTCCTTGCCGTGGGAATGCGAGACCTTCTTCACCTGAGCGTCGAACTCCGGGGTGTTCTCGATCAGGGTCAGGATCCGGGTGAACGCCTCGGCCGAGGTGTCGAACTGGTGGGCCGTGTGAATCAGAACCCGCTCACCGAAGGCGAACAGGCCAGCCAGCTCGCGGGCCTCGATAACCCCACCTTTGCCGTTCTGCCGACTGACGACCTGGCCCACCTCGAAGGACGCCCACTTGCGCTGGTGCTGCCCGAGCAGCTCGTTGTAGAACGTTTCCTCCTGCTCGCCCAGGGCCTCGCGTAGCGTGAGCTTCTGCCACGGATCCAGGTCGAGGCCAGCCATCGTGGCGACCTCGATCGCGTCATCCCCCGCCGTGCTCACCCGAGGTGGGGAGCTCAGAATCCGCGGTTCCTGATGCCCGAGCAGCGCGGCGGGCGGCGAGATCGTCAAGGCGTGACTCCTTCCCCGTCTCCGCGTTCTGCACTGAGGTCTTGATCTTGGCGACGGTCTCCCGCAGCTCCCGCGACAGCGCCGACGAATCCCGGCTGCCGGCCTCATCCAGGCGCGCGGCCAACGTGATCGCCAGTGCACACAGGCCCGGCTCGTGCTGTGGAGCGCCGAGAGATTCCAGCTCCGCGCGAATCTTGTCCTCGACCACAGCGCCTCCTAGCCGATCAGCGCGAGCTGTTCCCCCGCAGGGTGAGCTCCCTTACGGGAGTTGCACACGAAGTGAGCGAGCTGGACGTTCGCACGAACATCGTCGCCGCCTTCGACGATCGGGATGATGTGGTCGATGACTGGCGACTTCGGATCCGGATACTTCCTGGCCATGGCGACGCGCTTGCCGCACAACTGGCAGGTGCGTTTATCGCGGGAAGCGATCTCCTCAAGCGTGTAACGTTCCGCCTGCGCTCCGCGTTGCAGAGCGCGCCGCGTCCGATTCTTGCGGACACACCGCGCGCTCTCTCGTATCTTCGCGCACCCTTCACACAGCGGGGTGTTCGCGGAGTTACGTACCTCCGCGCCGCAATCGGCGCATGGCCGGGGGCGAATCACTGCTGGAGAGACCGTCGTTCCGTTCTTCGCCTTCCCGCAGCACGCCCGAGAACAATAGGACCCCCGACCTGGCCGGGAAGCTACGAACAAGGCTCCGCACCATAAGCACGTCCGTTCCCGCGCTTTCCGACGACAATCACGGCAGATCACGGACTCGTCAGCGAGCGATCCTTCTCCGACGTAGCGCAACGCGCTACACACCGAACACGGCAACATACGAGGCATTGGTTTCTCCCGGATATACGGAAGGCCCCAGTCCGGGAGAACTGGAGCCTTCCTACCGACGGTAGCTAGCCGCCGGATGACCAGAGTTGGGGTCCTGAAAGTTGAGGGGGGGCGTGATCACGTGGGCGGCGGGCTCAATCAGAATCGTGTTTCCGCTGGTCATGGCCCCCCGTATGGGGGTGGGGGTAGGGGGTATGGGCGGTGGGGTGTGGGTGTGGGTGCTCTGCCCCCGCCTGCCCTGGCCCTGGTGGCCTACCAGTTGCGGCTGTTGGCCTGTTTGGGCCAGGTGACATCGGTGCGGTTGCCGCGGGTGGAGTTGCAGCGGCGATGTGCCTCGCGGTGGTTGCTCGGGTCGAGCGCGAGGTCAGGTCGAACGCTGAGTGGAATCGCGTGATCGAGCGTCCAGCTCATCGGCGACGTCGACGGCAAGCTCACGTCGATGCTGCGTCCGCACAACCAGCAGACGTTGCTGCCTTCGCGCTTGAGTCGAGCCTTGGCGCGTGCGAGTGGTCTGCCGGAGCGTCCTTGTCTGTAGTTGTGGTTGAGCGTGGTCACTGGTGTCACCTCGCTCGTGGGTGGCGCGCTGCTGTGTGTGGTTGAGCCGCGGTAGTAGTTCGCGCTGAGTTGCGGTGGGGTGTGGGCGGTGGGCTTGTGGTGTGGGGTAGCGAAGGCCGGTGTGGGTGACGCCGGGTTCCCAGTTGCGGCGGGTCCCTGGTTGGTGGTGGCCGGGATGGTGTGCGGGAGCGCCCCAGGCGTCAGATAGGCCCGGGGCGCTCGACCGCGTCCCCGCCCGCCAAACGGGGAGCATGAAAACGCCCCCGGTGTGACCAGGGGCGTTCAGGTACAGGTATGAGATTGTACGTTTCTAGAGTGCCACAAGGGTCAAGCAGGTAGGCGGGTCTGTACGCCAACCTTTTGTGGTGCCCGTTGGTACGGACTCGACTTCTCCGGCAGCTCGCGGAGATCGAACATGCGGGTGCCACGACGTGCCCATCGGGTGATGCGGCCTGTGTGGTGCCACCGGTAGAGGGTGCGCACCGGGCGTCCGGTCCATGCGGCGGCGGCGTGGATGTCGACGAGGCGCGGTCTCATGCCCCCATGATCACTGATGGTCAGGGCGGGCGCGAGTCGATGTGCACGCCGGTCGGCTTATGCCGTCTGCTCCCACGGCCACGCGGCCCGCTGTCCCGCTTCGATCAGTGGGATCATGCGGAACGCGGCGTCGGACAGGCCGCCGAAGGTGTGCCGGTTGCCCTCACCCGAAGGGCCATGACCGTACCGGTACCCGGCCAGGTTCCACGTGTACACCGGCACCGATTCCGGCACCTGCGTGGTCGGGTCGCTGCCGTACCACCCGCCCCATGCCTGCTCGTCGGTCACGATCACCACGCGGTCGTGGCTGCGGAAGTGGGCGCGCACCGCGTCGGCGGTGTTGGTTCCGCCCATCCAGTTGAACCGGTCGATGACGCGCAGCAGCGAGTCCCCGCGGGCCACGGTGACCGGCGCTGACCGGGTGCCGAACTCGACCAGGTCGGCGTTCTGGCACCGCATCGCGAGTGCGGACCCGAAGATCGCGGCGGCGTCGGCGCGGTTCAGGTCCGAGCGCTCCGACAGCCGCGACTGCATGGATCCGGACCGGTCGACCAGCACCAACGTGCGGCCTCCCAGCTCGGGGACATTGCCCAGGGACGCGTGCAGCGCCTTGTCCAGGGCGTGGCCCCACCGCAGGCTCGGGGCGTTTCGGTAGGCCGCGAGGAACCGCATGGGGAACTGGCGGGAGCGCGCGACCTGCTCGGGGTCGGCCAGCCGGGCGGCGACCTGCTGCGCGACTTCGTCGGAGACTCCGGTCTGGTCGAAGTTGCGGAGGTTGCGCAGTAGGGCCATGTAGCCCATGGATGGGATGAACGCTTCCCATAGCTTGGTCTTGTCGACCTTGTCGCCGGCCATCGACAGCGCCGCTTCCCATGTCAGTCCGGCGCGTTTCAGCTCGTCGGGGTCGAGGAGGATGGTCGGGTCAGCCTCCAGGAACTCAGGGAACGCGAGGTTGCGGGCCAGCACCGGCAGCGTGTCCGGATCGGGCACGGTGCCGCGGTCGTGGCGCCGGTCGTGCGCGTACTGGAACAGGTGCCCCTGCCACGGCTTGGCCGCGTCGGGTGAGGCGTGGACGAGGTTGAGGACGTCGCCGAAGCGGAACCCCTTCGAGGTGGTGTCGTACTTGATCATCGACCGCTCGTTGTACAGGCGTCCAACGGCGTCGGCGATGCCGCGCTTGACGGGCTTGGGGACGGTCCGGCCGTAGCGGGTGGTCCAGTAGGCCAGGGCCTCGCCGGGCTCGTCGGCGCGCTGCAGGGCCGCGGCCACCATCTGGCGGGAGTGGCCGTGCTCCTCGGCGTCGGTGCGGGCCTTGGCGCCTTCCAGGGCGGCGACGATGGAGGCGGTGCGCATGTTGCCTTCGCCGCGCAGCCAACCGCCGAAGCCGGTGAACCACTCGGGGTCGGACACCGCGATCTCACGGGCGAGCGCGCGGAACCGGGTGTCGCGGGTGTCGGCGTCCTCGTAGAAGGTCTGCTCTCCGACCATGTTGGACACCGCGAGCAGGAACAGTTCCGAGCGGGTGTCGCGGGCGTATCCGGGCGCGCCTTCATGCGTGCGCCCCGAGGGGGCCTGCTCGGAGGCGATGGGGCCGCGTCCCGAGGGGCGGGCGCCGGCGGTGTTGAACTTGGCCATAAAGAGAGCTCCTTCCGCGCGGGGAGGAGCCTTCTTCAGGTGATGCGCCCGAGATCAAGGCGGGGACGGTACGTAGGCGCTCTGCCATTGAGCTACACCGGCGAACCGGCGACGGGATTCGAACCCGCAACCACCCGCTTTCAAGGCGAAGTAGCCGTCTCCTGCGCACCGGGCGCATCGTCTGAAGTTGTGTCCTCCCGAGATCTTGGTGGCTCCGGTGTGATTCAGCCAAGAAGTAACCGGAGTCGGCGCACCGGGAGGTGCTGGTGGCACAGTAGCAGGAAAGGGGCGGCAGCGGGGGCTGGGTTTTGGGTTGACCACTAATGGTTGGGCGCGGGGTTGAGCGGGCGCCTGTACGGGTCGGCCCATGCCCGCCGGTCGGCCGGGAGCTGGGTGTCGCAGTCGGGGCACAGCCATGCCAGCAGCTCCCCGTCGACGATGCTCTCGACGGGGGCCGCGTCTTCGTGGCTGCACGTCTGGCGGGCGAACTCCTCCTCTAGGAAGCGGCGCCGGTGCTCAGGGCTGACGTGGCGATCGAAGGCGATGTACCGCTCGGATGTGGCGCCAGCGCCGGGGATGACGCCGCCCCGTGCGTAGTCCTCCCTGGTCGGGCGGCGCAGCGGCGGGGGCGGTTCCTGGGGCGTGGACTGGCGGTCCGGGATGGGGCGATCGCCCTTCACGGCGCCCACTCCTTCCGGTAGTCGGGATGATCCGCGTAGACCGCAGCGAGGAGCTTGAGGGTTCCGCATGGCTGCGGATCCTTCGAAGTGGGCGAGTGAGCGCACGTAGTGCAGGTGTACTCATCGCCGAAGTTGACGGGGACGGGAGCATGCTGGGCGACGATGCGCCGCTTGGCCTCGACCTCGGCCAGCACCCGTGCGGGGCCGTTGCGGGCGATGTGGCCGGCAGCCCCAGACCTCAGTTCGTCAGCGGTGTCGATGACGAATGCGGGGAGGCGCCCGTCACGATCCTGGTAAAGCTCGGGATAGTTCTCGGTGAGGTAGGTCGGGAAACGCTCCACGGTGCGCAGCGACGCGCCGCGCAGGTACCCGTCCTCGGGTTCGGCTGGGGTGTCGTCGGAGGGCTCGATCCACTGCCAGTGCGTGCCGGGTCGTTCGGGATCGATTGCGGCACGCGCCGCCCGTTCGTCTTCGTCGAGGCGCTCGGCCAGGAACTCTACGATGGTCACGGCGTCTCGCGCTGCCTCCTCGTCCTCGTGTAGCCGTGCCCGGAGGAACTCCACGATCGTCACGAATCCTCCGCTCCGTCGATGCCGGTATCCCATGGGGCGGGACCGGCGCCGCTGATCTCTACAGCGGGTTCCGGGGGGTTGACGGCCACCGGGACCGCCGATCGTGCCGTCCCGTCCGGCATGATGATTTCAATCTCGTCTTGTTTGAACGCCTGACGGGCGTCCGACAGCTCGCCGAAAGCGATGTCTCCGCCCCAATACCAAAGGAACACACGGGCGGACGGGTCCGAATCGCATCCAAGCCGAAGATCGCCGTCCGCCTCAATTTCGCGACCGTCGCTGAGGCGGACGGCGACGGACCCCTTGTACGTGTATTGGGCGTCCCCACTCCACGGTTCAGTCATGTTCAGCTTCCTGCTCTCCGAGGTTAATGCCGCCGCTTCCGGGACTGATGTGCCAGTGTCGACCGCACCGGTCACAGTGAACGCCGGTGGGCGCGTGGTCGCCGCCCATAGTGCGATGGTCAAGGAGTTCGAGGTCGTGGCCCTCGTTCCGGCATTTGCGGTGTGCCAACTCGCGCTCGGCCTCTGCCAGCGTGTACCGGGGGTCGGTCTCGCTCCACGGTTCGGTCATGCGGTGGCCTTTCTTAGTCGGTACGGTCTTTCTTCTGCAGGTCGGCGAAGAACCCAACCACTCCGATTAGAGCGACCAGGATGCACGGGATGGCTCCGGCGATCCACCAGCTGCCCAGGGTCCACAGCCACGCGGCCAGTGCGCCGCCGCCGAGGGTGAGGATCGCGCCGAGGGCGTTGGTGGCGCGGTTGCGGGTGACGGTGTCGGCGGTGTCGATCTTGATCCAGAGGGTCATGACCGGACCTCCCTGTTCTCGTTGATGACGTCCGCGGCTCGGTCCCAGTGGGCGCATGGCCAGGCGGTGCCGGGCGGGCAGGCCCGGCACTGCTCTGCTGGCTGCGCGAGTCCATCACCCCAGGTGTGGACGTCCATCACCTCGTGGGCGATGTTGCGCCGCACAGTGGCATCCATCAGGCCGACGAGGGAGGCCAGGGTGTGGCAGGGCCATGTGACACCGCAGCGCCAGCACAGGGCCTCGTCGTCGATGTCTGCGGGATCGGTGAACAAGTGGTGGGTGCGGTGGCCGGCCTGGAGAGCTACTCCGAGGGCTATGCGCTGCGGGATCTTGGCTGCGTCGCGGATCATCGCCCGCATGGTGTTGAGCAGCCTCATCGGGCGCCTCCCGTCGGCATCGTCAGACATAGGTGCCGGATCGCGTCGCGCTCGATGGCCGCCGCACGCTGCGCGTCGACTCTCTGGATGTGGAGCCCGTGTAGCTCATCGTCGTTCCACGCGGCCAGGCCGCGGTCCTCGCTCATGGGGTCATCCTTTCGTGTTCGGGGTGGTGTGTCATGAGGCGTGGTCAAGGAGAGTGATCCATTCGTGGCGGCGCCACAGGTTGCCGCATCCGGGTACGCGCACGGGCCAGGCGCGCCCCTGTTCGGCGGGGCCTTCGACCGCGCCGGGGCCGACACAGCGCACGTCGCCGTCGGCGTCGGAGGGGACGGTGAGGGTGCCGCCGCAGTCTGGGCACACCACATCACGCAGCTGGCGAGCGGGCGCGTCGTAGCCGAGCAGCACCCGGCCCTGTTTGCGGTTGCGGCGCTGCTGGGTGATCACGGTGGTCACAGCCGGGTGCTCATCGGGCAGGGTGCTCGCAAGGGTGACGAGTCCGCGGAGTTCTTCGACCAGCGGGCGCGGCGTCCCGGTGTCCAGGTTGTTGGCGTCACGCAACAGGATCCGCGCGGAGACCGCGTCCTGGCGGATGTGGTTGAGGAGGTCCGCGGCCGCCAGGCTTCCGGGTGGTTTGCTTCCCGGCTGGGTGCGGCCGCCGTCGGTATCGCCGCCCCGGGCGGGTTCCCGTACCGCTCGGAGCTGAGCAAGCAGGCCGGGTTGGTGCACCGGCGCGACGCGGGCCTCCGCCCGGCTGGGACACCGGCACTGGTGGTGACGGGCCGCCCCCGTGGGGAGTGCGGCCCGGTGCGCCTGGCACGCCTGGGTGTGGAGCTGCAGCCGCACCCCGTACTCGACGCGTTCGCGCCACCCGTCCACGAACTCGGTGACGAGGTCGGCGAGGTAGGTGCTGTCATCGGTCACGTGGGCTCCCATCCACCGGCAGGGGTTTCACGCATGTCCTGGCCGCACCGGGTACAGACGCCGCGGCCTCGGGTGTCGCCGTGGGTGGTCACGTCGTACACGTCGGTGTGGGTGCATGCGGCGCGGAAGGCGGCGTCGTCGCGGCGTCGTTGGAGTTCCTTGCCGAAGTCGGCGCCGAGCTGGGTGTCGCAGTCGGGGCACAGCCAGGCGACGATGACCCCGGAGGACTCGACTGGGCAGGCGTCGTCGTGGATGCACTGGGAGCTGGTCATGAGTTGCCTCCGGTGCGTTGGCGCATCTGTGCCGCCATCTCCTGCCACCGTTCGGTCATGGCGTCGTAGTCGCGCCTCATCTGCTCGAACGCGTCGGCGAACTCACGCAGCTCGGCGGCGTGGCGGCGGTGGATACGGGCAGTGGCCCGGAAGTGGTACCCCACCAGCGCAGATATCAGTGTCACCAGGGTGAACAGCAGCGCTGCCACAACGGCGATCAGGGCGATGTCCATAGGTCATTCCTCCTGCGCGAGTTCGCGGGCGCGGGTCAGAGCGGCGTCACGCTCGTACTGGAGGGACGCGATCTGCTCCACAAGGTCGCTGATCTGGTGTTCGCGATCCTGCAGATGACCGTCGATCCCGACCTCGTCGAGGATGCGACCAGCGAGGTCGAAGTGCGGCATGCTCCCGTCGACCTCGCCGTTGCCGTGCTCGGTGTCGCAGATGACCGCGGCGATGATGGCCGCCGTGCGGAAGTGCTGGTTGTCGCGGGCGAGTTGGGCATCGTTCTTCAGTTCGGAGTTGACGGCCCGCAGCCGTGCCACCTCCTGCTTCAGGGCGGCCTGGTCGGGGTCGGCGGCGGACCAGTCGAGGTAGGTGCTCACGGCCTGCCGGATGGCGGCCTGCAGCACCGCGTGATCCGTGGCGCGCAGCCCGGGGCACTGAGTCTCGGGGCGCCCGTCCAGCTGGGCCTGGATGTGGTCGTCGGCCGCTTCGAGCGCTGCCTCCAGGGCGCCGTCTCCAGGGCGCGGGGAGGTGTGGCCGCACACGTGAGAGGCGGCGTGCTTGCGCGCGGCGTCGCGTTCATCCATCAGCCTCGTCATCTCGGGTTCGATGACGTCGGTGGCCAGGCGGGCGTGCTGTTCGGCCAGGGATGCCTCACGGCTTGCATCGAGGCCGCCTCCGCGTTCGAGGTGGGATTCGAGTCGGCGTCGCAGGTCGTGCATCTCACTCATCGGTGGTTCCTTCCTGGGGCGGGATGGGCATGGACGGTGGTTCCGCCGTGGTGGTCGAGGCGCACCCACCAGGCGCCGTGGTACAGCAGCGGCACCTCGGCCGGGTCGAGGTTGACCAGCTTGCTGATGAGGTAGCCGGTGCGTTGGGCGTCGCGCCGGTCAGACTCCACAGCCAGATGGCACCCCTTCGGAGAGGTTGCTGACCCGCACAGCAGCACCAAGTTCGCCGGACTGTTGAGCTCGGGGCGGCGGGAGCCTCCGGCGCCGCGCGGGACCCGATGGTGCAGGCTCCACTCGCGGGTGATCGGAAGCCCGCACCGGGCGCACCGGCCCGCGTCCCTCTCCCACACGAGCGCTCGTGTCGCCTTCGTGGGGCCGCTCATGTCCGCCTCCGGTCAGCGAGGTAGGCCACGCCCTCCCGGGTGCCATCGGCGTGATCGCACGCCGCCAGCAGCGCCATCGCCACCCGGCGCGCCTCATCGACCCGCAGGGCCTGCACGTCCTCCACGTGGCTGTCGTCGGGAGTCGACAGGTACACCGCGTCAGCGAGACTGGCGTCGCTCAGGGAACGGACCAGCCATCGGTCCAGGGCGGCGCGGCGTCCGTACATGTGGGGTGCGGTGATCTCCCACTGCGGGCCGGGCATGGGGTGGTCGGAGGGGTTGATCCGGTCGGGCGTGGGCAGCTCGGTGGTATCTGCTTCCGCGAGGAGTTCGCGGAGTTGGCGGCGCAGGTCGCCGATGGTGTCTCGCCACTCGGTCACCGGTCCTCCTCACGGCGCGGCGGGTAGTAGGCGACCTCCGCCGAGTACCGCCGCAGCGTGTCCGGGTCGGTGCGGCGCTCGTAGATCGTGATCTCGTCGCACGCCGGGCACCGGTGCGCGTTCCACCGGTACATCAGCCCGGACTCATTGCCTCGGTAGTGCTCGTAGCCCAGGGCGATGCACGACGGGCCGGAGTCGCCGCAGGTGGGGCAGCCGGGGTCGATGTGGGACATGACCACGGCGCGTTTCCATCGGGTCCATTCGGCGACCGGCACGCTGTTGATCTCTCTGGGCAGGGAGGGGAGCGTGCGCTTGGTGGTCATCGGTTCTCCTTCCGGAGTGCGTCGAGGCAGGCACGGTGCCGCACCCGGCCGGCCGGGATGGGGCGGTGGCAGGTGGCGCACGACGGCGACCGGTCGCCACGGTTCGGTGGTGGTGGGAGCATGTGCCGGGCGTCGGTCAGCTGGATCACCGGGTGCCTCCTCGCGTCGCCCCCGACTCGGACCCCGACGCGCACTGGGCACGCACCCGGTCCAGCTGGGCGCGCACATGCTCGGGCGGGCCACCACTGCGGCGGGCGGCCAGGGCCTTGGCCCCTGGAGGTGCGTCGGCGGCTGCCGCAGCACCGTCCCGCAGCCATTGCTGGTACGCGTCGACGTCATCCGGGTCCACCGGGGGACGGGCCGCATCCCACGCCGCGTGGTTGCGGCGTTCCGCGCGAGCGGCGCGGACGGCGTCACGCACGTCGCCTGGCTGGATCCGCCGCGGCCGGCTGGTGCTGTACCACCGGATCACCGCGTCGCGGCACTCCTCGAACGGCAGGTCCTCGATGACTTGCTGCCAGGCGAGTACGTCACTGCGGCCGGTGGTCCGGGAGTCGTAGGTGGCCGCGACCGCGAGGATCGCTCCGACCTGTTCTTCGTCCATGGTCAACCTCCTCCTGTGAGGGCGGCCAGTGCCTGCTGCTGTTGGATCTCGTGCTGGCTGGATTCGTGGGATTCGCGTTCGCGCTGGGCTTCGCGGCCCGCTTCGAGCGCTTGGGCGGCACGGTCGTCGGTCGTCGAGCTCCGGGCTCGGGTGTGGCTGGTGCGGGATGTTCGCCGTTCGTGTTCGCGGCGCATCCAGTTGCGCCAGGTGGCGACCCAGTCGCGCTTGCGGCCCTGCTGGCCGGGGACCGATCGCCAGTAGTCGCAGAACGCCTCATGATCGGCTCTGCCGCAGCTCGGGGCGTTCTCCCGAGCCCACGCGGCCATCTCCTCGCTGACTGCGAAGTCGTCGGGCAACCGGTGACCGCGGTCGGTCTTCTTCTTCGTCGACTTCGTTGGCTTGGTGGTGTCCGTCTGGCCGGACGCGTCAGCGTCGGCGTCGCCCCCCACACCCCCAGACGGGTCCTGGCGCCTGGTGTCATCACTCGGGTCGGGACGGGCCGGGTCGGGACGGGACGGGCCGGGAGGATTCGGGGTGCGATCGGGGTCACTGTCAGCCCCCCGATCGGTACCCCGATCGCTGTCCTGTTCCTGTTCTTCCTGGCAAAGAGGACAGTCGGACTTCACGATCCCCTTAGCGACATGCCACCGCCGGTGGTTACCGACGATCGCCCCCGACGACGACTGCGATCGGGTGGCCTCCACATCGCTCCGGGACGGGTTGCGTTCGGCCCACTCGTGGAACTGGTATCCCCCCTCGACCCGCTTCCACAGCCCCGCTGCGACCAGCTCATCCGCCAGCTCGGGTTGGCCGCGGGACAACAGTGGGACCACGTGGTCGGGGATGCCGCCATCAGTGAGATGGTTTCCCGCCCAGGCACCCGCCACGGACCACAGCCCGAGCGCTGCCAAGCTCGCCGCCAGCGCTTTGGGGTGACTGTGGAAGCTGTCGTCCACCTTGAACCAGGTCACCTATCGCCTCCTCTGGTGTGGTCCGTGCCGGCCGCGGAGTCGTGTCACGCGGCCGGCACGGGGACTATGTGGTGTCGCCTCGTCACCCCGACCGTCGCGATGTCGTCGGTAGCGACTCGGGGGGCGATTCGGGGGGCGACTCGGAGAACTCGGGCCAGGTGATCCTGTCCAGGGCGGCCCGGTGGGTAGCGGGCACGGTAGCGATGGGGTAGCCGAGGTGGTCCGCGCCCATCGCGCACAGCACGACGGCGTCGGCGAGGTTGTCGTTTCCGCCGGTCACGTACTGGGGCCACCGGCGAGCGACGGCGTCGACGACAGCAGTCTTCAGCGCCTGCCCCTTGCCGGTGGCGTAGCGGCACCGCTGGGTCGGGGCAACCTCGGCGACAGGCACGCCCTGGGCGAGAAGGTGGCGGACGACGCGCCACCACAGCCCGGACCTCTCGTGTGCCCCGCCGCCCGAGCGGGAGTAGGCGGGCGCCTCGATTACGGCCAGGTCGGGGGTACCGACGGTGTCGAGAACTCCGCGCGCGAGGTTGACGATGGCGCGGTCGCGGTCGGCGAGCGGCAGGTTGGTGACGCCGGCGCGGCCGACGATCGTGCACCAGCCGATCGAGGAAGCGATGCCGGTGCCGGTGAGGCTGGCGTCGAGCCCGATCACGCGGGGGGCCGCCCCCGAAGGGGCGGCCGTGTTGTCGGAGGTCACTGGTCACCGCCCTCTTCCTGGTCGTCCTCGACGGGCTCGGCGGTGCACACCGCTGTTAGCAGCGCCTGCCAGGCGGTGGCCCGGTGCTCATCGCACGCCGGGGTTCCCAGCCGGATCGCCTGGCACCCGGCGCGCCCGCACACCACCCGGGCGGCGGCATCCACGCCCGTGGCGTCGGGGAGGGAGTCGTCGTCCTCCTCGTCCTCAGCTTCGGCGGCAAGCTGGTCGCGCTGCTCCCGGAATTGATCGCGCTCGGCGCGGGCGGCGTCGCGCTCGCGGCGCATTTCCTGGAGCATGTCTCGGGCGGCGTCGCAGCGGGTCCGGATGGCCTCCACGGCCGGGCGCTTGGGCTCCGGCGTGTGTGAGGTGGCCGGGGTGTCCTCGCATTCGCACGTGGCTGTATGGAGATCGCCGTGCTTGCCGTCCGGGCCGAGGGGCCGGTGACGGTCGCACTCGGCGATCAGTCGCTGGAGGCGGACGACGTGCTCGGCGCGACGCCCGTCGAGGGAATCGCTGATGCGGGCCGCGGCGACGCACAGCGTCTCCCGCAGCATCTGCGGCGAGTCGGGCACCACCAGGGCGCTCCCCCCCTCGACCAGGCGGACGTCGTCACGGTCGCCCCGCGCCTCCTCCCGCTGCCTGATCAGCCGATCGACCTCAGCGAGGAGAGCGTCTCGGTCGGCCGGGCCGTACATCACGGTGTCGCCGTCAAAATGCGCGGCGCGCTGCCGGATGGCCTCCAGGTCCGGCCTACGTGAGGTGTCTCTGTGGGCGGGGGTCTCACTCATCGGGTCTCTCCTGTCGTCGGGGTGTCGCTTCCTGATCGTTTTCGGGCGGGCACCTGTCATGACGCCATCCCCCGCACGCGCCACAGCGCGATGTGACCGATGTGCCAGTGCCGACCGCACCGGTACGGGCGCATGTGGTGCCCCGGGTGCAGCACCCGGGCAGCACGGCGGGCGTCACGACGCCGGGGGTAGAGGTGTTTTCCGCACCAGCGGCAGATCCCCACAGGGCGTGTCATGACGCACCCCCTTCCTGCTGTGCGTCATCAGCCTCGTTGGTGGGCGGGGCGTCGTCGACGATCTCGGCATCCACTAGGTCGCCGGTGGGCTCCGCTGGTTCGGCGCGGCGCGCCAACTCCTCGAGGACCGCGTCCGCTTCCTTCTGCGTCAGCAGCCGCGTCACCGGCACCTCTCGGCCGGTGATCTCCGCGTACAGCTCGAGGGCGGCGTCCTTGCCCAGGCCGAGGTCGCGGATCCGGCTTGCGATCTCGGACAGCTGGGCAGGGCCGATCATCGGTTCCCCGGAGGGCTGGGAGTATTCCGCCGCGACTGACTCTGCGATCGTCTTCCCCGGCCCCGAGGGCGCGGCGGCCGTGTCTTCCTCAGCCGCTGTCTCTTCCGGGGTGAAGATCCCGGACAAGTCCTGAGGGAACGCCGCCCGCAGCGCGAGCGCCTCGGCGACCTTGCCGAGCATGTGGACCCCCTTGGTCGCCCACATCTGGGTGGGATCGCCGTCCTTCTTCTTCTGCACGAACTCCGCCCAGTGCGCCACTCCCTCCAGCGGCTCGCGGAACCCCTTCTTGTAGACGGCGCACCGGGCGGCCACCGGCGGGCGGGACGGGTCCAGCCACACGTTCTTCCAGACCCCGTCCTCGCCGCACCACTGGATCGGGGTGCGGCCCTCGTAACGGCCGGTGCGCTCGGCGATCACTCGTAGCCCGTCGATCCCAGCCTGGATCGTGTGCCTGTAACCCCCGGACTGGTTGTCCCAGCGCTTGATCATGTAGAGCTGCTTGGCGAACGGGTCCAAGCCCGTCCGCTGGGCCTGGTGGAGGAACACCAGCTGGTCCCCGGACGGGGCGTCGGCGATGCCCAGCTGGGCGAGCGCGGCGCGTTGCGGCTCTGTCCACTCGGTCTGGGTCGGGTCCAGTGCCAGCGCGCCGACGCTGGACACGGCGATCTCGGTCGTGGTCATGTTACGGTGTCCTCTTCCTCGGTGCGGGTGCGGATGTCGGGAAGTTTGCGGCTGGCCACCACGAAAGGGGAGCCGTCGCCGCGGGCCTGCCGGGTGGCGATGGTGATCTCGCCGTAGCGGGCCTTCTTCGCGGCGCCCATGCGATCGGCGAGGATGGAGCGCTGGTGCTGTTCGTGCTCCTCGGCGGCCTTGAGCGTGTTCTTCGCCGAGCAGTAGGCGGCGGCCTCGTCGAAGGTCAGGTCGACGGTGGTGCCGTCGATGGCCGGGTGCAGCTCGCGCACGGTTTCGTAGGTGTTCTTGGCGCCGTCGAAGTCCGGGGGCTCGTTGAACATCAGCGAGTCGAGGAACAGCTCGGCGCGGTAGCGCAGGATCGCCGCGTCGTCGGGGTCGTAGCGCACCGTGTAGTGGCGGAACTCGAGGTTGCGGGTGAGCACGGCGACGTGGGCGACCGTGAGACCCAGCGCGTCGAGGTACCACATGATCTGGGTCCTGTAGTACAGCGGGATCTCGTCGGTGCCGGACGTTCCCCAGGTGTCGGGGTCGTCCTGCCCATCGGTCTTGACCTCGAGGATCCCGACCGGTTCGCCGGACTGCACGACGATGCCGTCAGGGTTGGCGAGCTGGTAGTCGCGCTCGTGGTGGACGAACGTTCCGGCGTCAGCGACCTCGTACTCGGGGTTCTTGTCGGCCCACCACTGGCGGATGCCGGGTTCGAGGTAGTGGCCGCGGGCCTGCGGTGCGGTGGTCGGCCCGTCGGTGACGCGTCCGGCCTTGAGGTGCCACAGCCGGTACGGGGACACCCAGGGGGACCGGCCGAGGACGGCGGCCATGTCGGACCCGCCGAGGCGTCCGGCACGTGCGGCGTGCCATTCCTGTTCGGACGCGTCCGGTCCGAGCACGCGCCGCGCCGACGGTGTGGCAAGGGTGGCCGGGCCAGGGGCAGCTTCCCCTCCGCCGCCTGGCCCGGCCGGGGGGCTGGACGCAGGCGGGGTCTCAGGGCCGCCCCCCAGGCGGTCCTCTCCCACCTTGGCTCCCGCGGGTGACGTTGACGTCCAGCTCATTGGTCTCTCCTAGAAGTGGTGGATGGTCAGTCCGTGGATGTCTCACGCACCCAGTCGGCGTATGTCCGCAGCGCGTGTCCCCATTCGGTGTCGGACGCGTCCGGGTCGCCCCGCAGGGCGGCGTGCACACGCCCGTGCAACCGGGTCACGAGGTCGGGCTCGGGAAGCGAACAGATCTCCGTGGGCATGCCGTTGGGGTCCCACCCGGTGACGACCACAGGGCCGGCGTAGGGCTGGGCGGCGGCGCCCAGGGCGGCGAGGACGCAGGAGGCGACCACGTTGCGCGGGTAGGTCTCGGGCCGGGTCAGCCCTACGTCGTTGACCCACCCGGCTATGCCGTAGTCCTCGTCCAGCCGCACCCGGTCAGGTCCTTCCGGCCCGACTTCTGTCCAGACCGTGTCCACGGCGTCGCCGCCCCGGGTGCGGTGGGCCAGCGTCCCGTCCGTGGTGATGACGGCGTAACGCATCACTCACCTCCCAGGTGCGCGCGCACCTCGGCGGTGCGGTAGCGGCGGTGCCCGCCCAAGGTCCGGACCGAGGTGAGTTTTCCTGCCTTGGCCCACCGACTGACGGTCTTGGGGTCCACACGGAACGCTGCGGCGACCTCAGCCGGGGTCATCAGCTCGGACTCGGTGCTGGTCTTAATAACGGTGGCCATCGGGTCTCCTAGAGGTAGGTGCGGACGGTCTGAGGGCTGATGCCGAGCTCGGCGGCGATCTCCCGGACCGGAAGCCCTTGGGTGGCGAGGTCGTGAGCTCGCGCAGCGCGAGCCCGCCGTCGTCGCGTCTGCCGGTCGGTCAGGTCGTCCGGGTCACGAGTGGCGGCCGCGTATTTCGACACGGTCGATGGATGCACCCCGAGCTCGCGGGCGATCTGGGTGTTCGTGAGGTGCAGCTCATCGAGCTCGCGGAACCGCTGGAGACGCTGTTCCGCAGCCGCCGCGCGGCGAGTGTTCTCGTCGCAGACGTGACACTTCGCGTCCCGAAGGCGCGCCTGGTCGATCGTTCTGCCGCACGCGTCGCAGGTGGTCATCTCCCGCTGCCGGGGCGGGGCGGGCTGCTGCGGTTCGCACCCGCGGAGGATCATCTCCCGTTGGCGGCGCGTGTAGCCGCCCCAGATCCCGTGCTCAGGCTGCTGCAGCCCGGTCTCCAGGCACTGTTCTCGGACCGAACACTCGTTCCAGCACACGGGAATCGCTTCGGCGCGATCTTCAGGGGTTTCGTCGTCCCACCAGTGAGGCGAGTACTCGACTGACTGGCAGGCGGCGTGTTCCACCCAGGTCACTGGCCACCTCCGTCCCGGGAGGTGACAGCGCGCATCAGCGCCTCGGCGTCATCATCGGAACGATTCCTTCGCCGTGCCCTGCGAAGCTGCTCTTCCCGAACGTCGGCGGCGCGCAGCTCCCACACGAGCCACCCAGCGGCTGCTAGTGCGACAAGCTGCAACACGATGGCGGTGATCAACAGGATGGTGGTCGTCACCGTCCCACCCCCCAATGCCAGAGCTCCGAAAGCTGCCGGACGATGGTTTCGATTTCCTTGGCCTCGGACTCGGTGCGGTGCCATGGCGCCTTGCAGGCGATCTCCAACCGGCGCGCGGACAGTTCCTCTAGGTCCTGGTGCGCCGCTTCGAGCCACTCGGCGGGCGTCTGTGCGTCGGTGATCCTCATCGGGCCACCTCCTCGCGCTCGTCGTAGGCGCGACGGACCGACTCGGGCTCGCCCTGGTCACTACCGAGCCGCGCGTAGAGTCGCACTCGCACGCCCGACACGATGAGCTCCGCGGCAGCACTGCTGCCGAACGGCCGCGGGCCGGACACCACGCAGTCGGAGAGCTGACCGACCCACTCGTACAGCTCATCGATGGTGTCCATCTGGCCCGTCACCAGCGGCACGTCTCCGAGCTCGTAGGGACCGATGTGGTCGACATGGTGCACCGTCCAGTGGCCGATCGGGAGCTCCGGGTAGGCGGACGTGAGGTGCAGCAGGGCTTGCACTCCCTGCGCTTGCAGGGTGTGTGCGGTAACCTCGCTCATGGCCTTTCCTTTCGTGTTGGGTTTTGGCCAGCCCCCACCTGGCGGTATCCGGGTGGGGGCGCTTTTACGGAGTCAGCCGCGGCGGCTGCGCTCCTTGTCCCACCGCTTCCTGGCCATCTGGCGCAGGTGGGCACGGCGGGCAGACTCGGCTGCCTGGGCGCGCTCGGCGGGGGCCATCTCGCCGTTCGGGTCGACGACGGCTTCCCACCGCTGGATCGAGGCTCGGCGGGCGGGCAGGGTGCGAGCCGTCCGGTCCTTGGTGTCGGCCCAGCTCCAGTGGGCGGCGATAGACGCGGACTCGGAGCGGCGCTTGGGGTCCTTCGCAGCCATCACGCACCCCCATCCGTGAGCGAGTGCCACACCTGATCGAAGAGGTCGCGATCCTGCTCGGTGTACACCGCGACATCGCGCTGAGCCCCATCAACGAACCGGCGCGAGGTGCCGGGGGATTCGCCGTGGCGGCGGACGTACAGGGCCTTGATCTGCTTCCCGAAGGCAGGGGCGAGCTTGCGCGCCGCAGTTCCTGTGACGCCTTGCTCGTCCAGGTACTCCCCTACGGTCAGCAGGCGCGTCGACGAGTCCTGATCGGGCTCCTCGCCCAGGGCGCGCCCGGCAACCTCGCGGGCCTTGGCTTCCAGCCACGACCGGTCGACGATGCCGTCGAGAACCCGCAGAACTTCGGCTTGGGCCTTGGCGCGGGCGGTGATCGCGGCGAGCTGGTCATCGGTGGCCCGCGGGTTGATGGCGCCGCCCTTGGTCCAGTACTGCTCGATCGCGTCGGCGACCTCGGCCTGATACATGACGAGCTTGGGTGCGACGTCCTTGCCGACTCGCTTCTCATCGATGGTGGCGAGGAGCATGAGGAAGGTACGGACGTCGCAGGTGGTCATCTCCCGCTGCTTGCCGTCTTCGGCAACCATTGGCCTCTGACCAACGGTTGCCCATGAACGGCTGCGGAGCTTGGTGTACTGCGTCGGGTAGTCGAGCCCCAGGGCTTCGACGGCGGGCTTGAGAACGATGTGGGGCTGACCCTGGACATCGACAGTCCAGATCTCGTCGCCGTGGAACGGGATGCGAACGACCGAGTTCATGGCGTCACTTCCGTACTTCCGTGTCGCGTCGAAGATCAGCGACCGAGCATCCGAACGCCGCCGCCATGCGCTCTAGCCGCTCATGTCCGGCGTTGCGCGTGCCGCCTTCGATCTCGCAGATCAGGCTGATCCCGCACCCAACCGCATCGGCGATCTGGGATTGGGTCATCCCAGCCCGCTTCCGGGCGATGTACACCGCCTCGGGGTCGTGAGTGAGTGGCTTCTTCATGGTGCGAACCTAGCGCACTCGTTTGCGAAATTCAAGAACCTACTGCGATACGCTGCGCACATGCGTGATCATGTGCCGTGCAAGTGAGGGAATGCTCACCTACGCTAGACTTCGCGAAAGTTCGCGAAGATGATGGGAAGTATGAGCAACGAAACGCCCCCCGAAGGCGAGATCATCGAGGCAGCCCGCAGACGCCACCGCCTGTCTCAGAACAAGGCGGCCAAGGCCGCAGGCATCAGCGGCACACGCTGGCGTCAGGTCGTCAAGGGCGTCGCCAGCGGGGGGACCGGCGTCGTATTACCGACACGCGGGAATGCGGAAACCGTCGCGCACATGGCTCACGCGGTCGGAGTCTCGCCTGACCAGCTCGCCGAGGCGGACCGCGCCGACGCCGCCGACGTGCTACGAGGACTGGAGCTCGACAACGCCACTGAGCAGGAGAGCCCCACGCTCCACGATGGGTTCGAGCGCTCGGTGTGGGCGGACACGAGCCTGAGCGTTGACAAGCGTCTCGACATCATCGCCGAGTATCGCGCGTCCAGGATCATCGAGGAACGTAAAAAAAACAATGGGGGCAATGACAACCAGCAAGCCGGATAGTCTCGATTGAGACACAACTCACCGGTAGGTCTAAAAATGACCTAAATGCAGGTAACAGGATGACCGTAAGGGGTCATCTATGGGCACCATCATCCTCGCGGGCACAATGGTGTGCCTCGCCGGTACCGTCATCATCGCGCTGTGTCGCATACACAGACGGGTCGTCCGACTTGAGAGCGCAGCCCCGCCGACGTCACGGCGAGATCTTGACGACGAACTCGAACGGCGCGTCAATCAGCGCATCGACGCGCACGACACGGTGCCGCATCCCCGACGATCGCCGGAGCGCACCCGCGGACACCTCAGCCTGTATCGCGGCGGGGCCATCGCTGCTCCCGCACTGGTCGCCGGAGCGTGGTTGCGAGACGGGGTGCGGCACCATGCCGTAGCTACGTCGGGAACCGCAGCGGTAGCGGGCACGCTCATCCTCGGCGTGACCCTGCTCCCCGCCCCCGGGGATACGGCGCCGGACGCCGCTCCGGCTCCGCTGGTGACGCCATCGGCCGACCCGGACCAGGGGGACACGCGCCAGCAGCCCGCCCCGCGGGCGACGCCGGAGGACGTCACCGTGACGGAACCGCGGGCAGCACCGGAGGAGCACGACCGCGCCGAGGAGCAACCCGCCCCCGAGGACGGCACCGGCGGCGGCGACCAGGCGGCGGAAGACGGTGGCGAGCCCGAGCACGGCCAGGAGCCGGAGCGGGAGCGGGAACACGACCGCGCCGAGGAAAGCGACAGGCCGCCGGAACGCGACGAGGAAGACGACCAGGAGCCCGACGAGGACGAGGGCCGTTGGTGCGTCCCTCCGCACCACGCCGAGTCGGTCGTAGATCTCTGCCTCCCTCACGAACTCCTCCGCTGAACACGAAAAAGCCCCGCCGCACACCGCGGCGGGACTGAACTCTGCAGTCAGCGGGTGGACCCGTTCATCTGGGTCACACTCTGCCGTCGATGCCTGCTCGCTGTAGCGCGGACCACGCCCGCTGCTGTTCCGTGTCCGAAGCGTAGAGGGCGACGTGGCGCAGGTCCTGCCACCCGAGGATCTGGGCGACGTAGGTCCGGTCCACATCCTCATCCAGCAACCGGGTCGCCAACGTGCGGCGGAACCTGTGGGCATGCACCCGAGACGTGATCCCCGCCTGGGTGGCGCGGCGCTTGAGGATGCGCTGGATACCCTCAGTGGCGAGCCCGCCCTGCTGACCAATCCACAACGCAGAGGCATGAGCCTTAGAGTGAGTGGCCCGCGCCCGCAGGTACCGGTCGAGGGCCATCACGGTCTTCGCTCCGATCGGCACCAGGTGCACCCGGCCCCCCTTCAACCTCAGCCGCAACAATGGCTGCTTGCCGTCGAGGAACACGTCATTCTTGTCGTCGTTGTCGAGTTGAGGGTGGTCCGGGTCGTAGCGCAGACCGGTCATGCCCCCGAGACGGATGCCCGTACCCCAGAACGTTCGGATGATCGCCTCGTCGCGGCGCGCCGCGAAGCTGGTGCCGCGGCACGCCTTGATCAGGGACTGGACCTCCTCGTCGGAGAAGGCCGGCCGTGGGGGATCCACGGTCTTCGGCGGGGTGACGTCGAGCATCGGGTTCTCCGACCGGCGGATCGCCTGCTCCCGGCCGGACGTCAGCCACTTGTACAACGCCTTGAGGTTTCGGTAGTGGAACGCAGCAGTGTTGCTGCTGGTGCGATCGGCCACGGCGATGAGGAAGTCCTGGATCTCCTCATCGCCGATCTCAGCCGGCGTGGCCGACGACCGGTTCTCGTCCAGGTAGGCCGAGAACTGACGAAGGGTGCGAAGATAGTTGCGGATGGTCGTGTCGCTTTTGCTCTCGGCTCGCAGGTAACGCGTCCAGGAGTGGGACAGGTCGCCGACGGGCGTGTCGGCGATAGTGGCCTTGCGCGGCATGACTACTCCTCGGGCGGTCGGAGTCGCACGGCGGCGGAATAGTACGCACACGATGCCGTGTGCGACTCTGGCCAGTCGCGGATTTTCTGTATTTCCGCAGCTCAGTGACGTTGCATCCCGCACACGACTGGACGCACTAGTGTGCGTAGTGGGGAAACCGGGAGAGGGAGAGCTACACCATGCCGAACACCAACGACACGCGGGTCGCCAGTTACCAACCGCTCATCGCGCCGCGCGACCTCCTCGCCGAGCTGCCGATGGGACCGGAGCGAGCCTCGCTCGTCGCCGACGCCCGCGGCGACGTGAAGAACATCCTGGACGGGACCGACGACCGGCTGCTCGTCATCACGGGCCCGTGCTCGGTACACGACACCGCCGCCGCGCTGGAGTACGCGCAGCGCCTCTCCGGCCTCGCGCCCGCCGTGCAGGAGGAACTGCGCGTGGTGATGCGGGTGTACTTCGAGAAGCCGCGCACCACCCTGGGGTGGAAGGGGCTCATCAACGACCCGGGTCTGGACGAGAGCTACGACGTGCACCGGGGGCTGCGCACGGCGCGCAAGCTCCTGCTGGACATCAGCTCGCTGGGTGTCCCGGCCGGGACGGAGTTCCTCGACCCGATCACCCCGCAGTACATCGCGGACGCGGTCGCCTGGGGCGCCATCGGCGCGCGCACCACCGAGAGCCAGGTGCACCGCCAGCTCAGCAGCGGACTGAGCATGCCCGTCGGGTTCAAGAACGGCACGGACGGCGACGTCCAGGCCGCCGTGGACGCCTGCGGCGCCGCGGACGCCCCGCACACCTTCTTCGGCGTCGACCCGGCCGGTGCCGGGTCGGTGGTGAACACCTCCGGCAACCCGGACTGCCACGTGATCCTGCGCGGCGGACGCGGCGGACCGAACTACGACGCCGACAGCGTGAACGCCGCGCTGGACACGGTGGAACGCGCCGGACTGCCGCGGCGGCTGATGATCGACGCGAGCCACGCCAACAGCGGCAAGGACCACACGCGCCAGCCGGGCGTGGCCGAGGACATCGCGCGCCAGGTCGCCGCGGGGCAGCACGGCATCACCGGCGTCATGCTGGAGAGCTTCCTGCAGGAGGGCGCCCAGAAGCTCACCTCCCCCGACCAGCTCGCCTACGGCCAGTCCATCACCGACTCGTGCATGAGCTGGGAGACGACCGAGGAGGTACTGAACGGCCTCGCCGAGGCAGTGCGCCAGCGCCGCAAGGCGTGACGCGCCGACACCGTCCCCGGGGGCGCCCGCTTCCGTCCCGCACCCGGCCGCGGCCTCCCCGGGGACGGCGAGTACCTCCCGCACGGCTCCGCGCCAGGGCCTTGCCAGAGTGAGACGCCGAACGTGGCACTGGCCCGGGGGCCGGCGGCCGAGCGCGGAGCCGGTTCCGGGTTCGGTGGCGCGGCGGCACGGACCGTACCGGCCGGTTCCCCGCGCCTCCTCCTCATCCCACCGCCCATACCGACAGCACGAACCCCCTGGTCAGAGGAGTTTTTTCGGATTCTCCAGCGCGCCGGGACGGCGTCCGGCAGAATGACCGGTGTCGGCAGTTCGGTTACGAACTCGTGTTCGCGTTGGCATGCTGCCGAATTCGCCCTGGGGGTGGTGTGGGCTGCCCCCAGGGCTCCACCCCGCCGGCCGGGCCGTGACGAGCCGAGCGCCGGAGTTCCCGCACACCGCTCCACATCCACCCGCGCGGCGGGAGAGGCACTGGTCAGAACGCCGACCCGCACCCGCGCTCTGGGCTCAGGGAAACGGCACTGCTAGGCTGAAAGCCAGTCAACGACCCCGCACGGGAGAGTGTCCTCGCAGCCAGCGCGGACCGCCGAAGGAGCAATTCCTCCCCGCAGAACCTCTCAGGCGCGACGGACCGTACGGGTGAGACCACTCTGGAAAGCAGGGGCCGCGGGTGGCCCCTCGCCGAAGGTGCAAGCCGCTCGGCGCGGCGAAGCTCTCAGGCACCGATGACAGAGGGGGAGGATGGCAACGCCTGCACTGACACGACGCCCATCCTCGCGGGAGAACAATGACAGCGCCTGACAGCGGCACGGACGCGCAACCGCGCGAGACCGCGCTGCGCGAGACGCACGAACACCTCGGTGCGACACTGGTCGACTTCGCCGGCTGGCTGATGCCGTTGCGGTACAGCAGCGAGAAAGCCGAGCACACGGCGGTGCGGGAGAAAGCGGCCCTTTTCGACCTCTCTCACATGGGAGAGATCCGCATCACCGGCCCGCAGGCGGCCGACCTCCTCGACTACGCCATGGTGGGCCACCTGTCGGCCGTCAAGATCGGACGCGCGCGCTACACGATGATCACCGCCGAGGACGGCGGGGTGCTGGACGACCTCATCGTGTACCGGCTGGCCGACGACGACTACCTGGTGGTCGCCAACGCCGCCAACGCGGACACCGTGCTGGCCGCCCTCACGCAACGCTCCACCGGTTTCGACGCCCGGGTGGACGACCAGACCGAGGACTACGCCCTGCTGGCCCTGCAGGGTCCCGAGGCCGCCCGCATCCTGGCGCCGCTCACCGACGCCGACCTGGACCAGATCCGCTACTACGCCGGCTACCGGCACACCGTCGCCGGGCACGAGGTGCTGCTCGCCCGCACCGGCTACACCGGCGAGGACGGATTCGAGATCTTCCTCAAGCCCGCGTCGGCCGCGCCCGAGGTGTGGCGGGCGCTGCTTTCCGAGGGCGAACAGTACGGGCTGGTCCCCGCCGGCCTGTCGGCGCGGGACACGCTGCGTCTGGAGGCGGGGATGCCGCTGTACGGCAACGAGCTCAGCGCCGACATCACGCCCTTCTCCGCCGGCCAGGGCCGGGTGGTGAAGTTCGACAAGCCCGGTGACTTCGTCGGCCGCGCCGCCCTCGCCGAGGCGTCGGAGAGCCAGCGTCCGCGCCGCCTGGTGGGGCTCGTCGGCCGGGGCCGCCGAGTGCCGCGCAAAGACCAGAACGTGCTGTGCGACGGCCAGGTGGTGGGCAACGTCACCAGCGGAGCACCGTCGCCTACGCTGGGAAGTCCTATCGCCATGGCCTACGTCGACGGTGGCCTGTCGGCCGCGGCAGGCACGTTCGCCGTGGACGTGCGGGGGCGCCCGGAGGAGGTCGACGTCGTCGACCTGCCCTTCTACAAGCGGGATCGCTGAGATCCCGGCCCCGCGTGGGCCATGGCGCGAGCCACGGCTGCGGGCAGCGCCGCCCGCCCGGCAGAATCTCACCGGGCGGGTCGAGCGCGGCGCCCGCGCCTGGTACAGGGCCGCGTGGTAGTGGAAGCACGAGGCGTCCGCACCCCGGCCAGGCCGTTCCGGACAATGGAAAACCTCCTGGAGAGTCGAATTGAGCGTTCCCGCTGAGCTGAACTACACGAACGAGCACGAATGGGTCGCCATCAACGACGGTGTCGCCACCATCGGCATCACGGCCTACGCCGCCGAGGCGCTGGGCGACATCGTCTACGTGGAACCGCCCGAGGTGGACACGACCGTCGCGGCGGGCGACACCTGCGGCGAGGTCGAGTCGACCAAATCGGTCAGCGACCTCTACTCCCCCGTCAACGGTGAGGTCGTCGACGTGAACCGCACCGCTGTGGACGAGCCGGAGCTCATCGGAACGGACCCCTATGGCCAAGGCTGGCTGTTCAAGGTGGAACTCACCGACGAACCGTCCAACCTGCTCACTCCGGAGCAGTACACCCAACTGACCGAAGGTGAAGGTTAATCAGATGTCCTCCGAGAAGAACCTTCTCGATCAGTCGCTGGAACAGCTCGATCCCGACGTCGCCGCCGCCGTCGACGACGAGTTGGGTCGGCAGCGCCAAACCCTGGAGATGATCGCCTCCGAGAACTTCGCGCCGCAGGCGGTCCTGGAAGCCCAGGGGACCGTACTGACCAACAAGTACGCCGAGGGCTACCCGGGACGCCGCTACTACGGCGGCTGCGAGCACGTCGACGTCGTCGAGCAGCTCGCCATCGACCGGGCGAAGGAACTGTTCGGCGCCGAGTACGCCAACGTCCAGCCGCACTCGGGCGCCCAGGCCAACACGGCCGTGTACTTCGCGCTGCTCAAGCCGGGCGACACCATCCTCGGGCTGGACCTGGCGCACGGCGGGCACCTCACCCACGGGATGAAGATCAACTACTCCGGTAAGATCCTCAACCCCGTGGCCTACCACGTCCGGGACGAGGACGGGCTGATCGACTACGACGAGGTGGAGAAGCTCGCCACCGAGCACCAGCCCAAGATGATCGTGGCCGGCTGGTCCGCCTACCCGCGCCAGCTCGACTTCGCGCGGTTCCGCGAGATCGCCGACCGGGTGGGCGCGCTGCTCCTGGTGGACATGGCGCACTTCGCCGGTCTGGTCGCGGGCGGCGTGCACCCCAACCCGGTGCCGTACGCCGACGTGGTCACCACCACCACGCACAAGACCCTCGGCGGCCCCCGCAGCGGGCTCATCCTCGCCAAGGAGGAGTACGCCAAGAAGATCAACTCGGCGGTGTTCCCCGGCATGCAGGGCGGCCCGCTGGAGCACGTCATCGCGGGCAAGGCAGTCGCGCTGAAGGTCGCCGCCGGCGAGGAGTTCGCCGACCGGCAGCGGCGCACCGTCTCCGGCGCGAAGATCCTCGCCGAGCGGCTCACCCGGGAGGACACCGCCGCGGCCGGGGTGAACGTGCTCAGCGGCGGCACCGACGTCCACCTGGTGCTGGTGGACCTGGTGAACTCACAACTCAACGGCCAGGAGGCCGAGGACCGGCTGCACGAGATCGGCATCACGGTGAACCGCAACGCGGTGCCCAACGACCCGCGCCCGCCGATGGTCACCTCCGGCCTGCGCATCGGCACGTCGGCGCTGGCCACCCGGGGCTTCGACGACGCGGACTTCACCGAGGTGTCCGACATCATCGCCCAGGCACTCACCCCGGAGTACGAGGCGGAGTCGCTGCGGCGTCGGGTTGACGCGCTCGCGACGAAGCATCCGCTCTACCGGAACCAGTAGGGGCCACACTCCCCTACCCGACAGAGGTAGCCGGGTCGTGCGTTGTTGGGAAACCGGCGGCGCGTGATCCGGCTACACCTGTCTGGAGGACAATCCACTTCCCTGTGCTCAACGAGGAGGGCAGGACATTGGCCATCAGCGTCTTCGATCTTTTCTCCATCGGAATCGGCCCGTCGAGCTCGCACACGGTCGGTCCGATGCGTGCCGCCCGCACGTTCGTGTCCCGGCTGGCGCAGGAGGGGCTGCAGCAGCGCACCGCCCGTGTCCGGGCGCAGCTGTACGGCTCGCTCGCGCTGACCGGGAAGGGGCACGGGAGCGACACCGCGATCATCCTCGGCCTGCTCGGCGAGACCCCGGAGGGTGTCGACGTGGACGCCGTCCCCGACCTGCTGGCGGCGGTGCGCGACACCGGCCGGCTGCGGCTGGGCGGCGGGCGCGAGGTGGCCTTCGACCCGGCCGAGGACATCGAGTTCCGGCGCAAGGAGCAGCTGCCCGGCCACCCCAACGGGATGCGGTTCCTCGCCCACGACGCCGACGGGGAGGAGCTCCTCGCCGCGGCCTACTACTCGGTGGGCGGCGGTTTCGTGGTGAACGAGCAGGCCACCGGCTCCGACCGGATCAAGGAGGACGACACCCCGCTGCCCCACCCGTTCGGTACCGCCGCCGAGCTGCTGGCGCTGTGCCGGGACACGGGCATGTCGATCAGCGACATCATGCTCGCCAACGAGCAGGCGTTCGGCCGCAGCGCCTCGGAGGTCCGCGGCCAGCTGCTGGAGATCTGGCGGACCATGCGCGAGTGCGTGCGGCACGGGGTGAACAGCGAGGGGACTCTTCCCGGCGGGCTCAACGTCCCCCGGCGCGCGCCCGGGTTGTACCGGCAGCTGGGCGGGCAGTGCGACAGCGAGGGGCTGATCAAACCGGACCCGCCCGAGCTGGACGACCCCATGCGGGGCAGCGACTGGATCACGCTCTACGCGCTGGCGGTCAACGAGGAGAACGCGGCGGGCGGGCGCGTGGTGACCGCGCCGACGAACGGCGCCGCCGGCATCATCCCGGCCGTGCTGCACTACTACATGCACTTCACCCGCGACGCCGGTGAGGAGGGGGTGGTGCGTTTCCTGCTCACGGCCGGCGCGATCGGCATCCTGTTCAAGCAGAACGCCTCCATCTCGGGCGCCGAGGTGGGCTGCCAGGGCGAGGTCGGTTCGGCGTCGTCGATGGCCGCGGGCGGGCTCGCCGAGGCGTTGGGCGCCTCCTCGGAACAGGTGGAGAACGCCGCGGAGATCGCCATGGAGCACAACCTCGGCCTGACGTGCGACCCGATCGGCGGACTGGTGCAGGTGCCGTGCATCGAACGCAACGCGCTGGCGTCGGTGAAGGCGATCAGCGGCACCCGCATCGCGATGCGCGGCGACGGGAGCCACTTCGTGTCGCTGGACAAGGCCATCCGGACCATGCGCAACACCGGCGCGGACATGATGGACAAGTACAAGGAGACGAGCCGCGGGGGGCTGGCCGTCAACGTCATCGAGTGCTGAGACCGCCGGCGGACCCGCGCCTCGGTCGCGGGCGGCCGACCAGGGGCGGCACGCGCAACCGCGCGGCCCTGGTCAACGGTGCGGAGCGCTCAGCTCACCCGGCGGGGCACCGCCCGGCGCCTCGGCCTCTCCCCGCGCACCCGCCGCGGGCGCGTCGCGCGGCGGGTGCGCGTGTGCCGGCCGATCGCGCCTGCGCGGCCGTGACATGGGGCACCAGTGGTACATGTGCTACCCTTAGTACATGTCGATGCAGCGAACGAATGTGTACGCCCACCCCGAGGACCTGGCTCTCATCAAGGAATCCGCGCGGCGACGCGGTATCCCGGAAGCCGAGATCATCCGCGAGGGTATCCACATGGCGGCCCTGGCGAACCGGGTCTGGGACGAACCGCTCTCCTGGCCCACCTTCGATGGTGGCGGCGCGCCGGTCTCCGATGACGAGATCACCACCACGATCGCTGACGGGAAGACCGGCCAGTGATCGTCGTCGCTGACACGTCGGGGATCATCGCCGCTTCGGACCGCAACGCCACCGACTCCGCAGCATGCCGGAACGTACTGGATGAAGCCGGAACAGTACTCATCTCCCCCTTGGTACTCGCGGAGACCGACCATATGGCCAAAGCCCGCTTCGGCTCCGCCGCCCGCGACGGGATCACCTCGTTCATCCTCACGCAAGCGCGACGCATGCGATTCCTCATCCCGGAGATCAGCACCGAGCTGCTGGGCACGGCCCATGCCGTGCGCCAGCGCCACTCCGCTCTCGGCCTCGACCTCGCTGACGCTGTGAACGTCGCCCTGGCCGCCGAGTACGGCACGACGGCGGTACTGACGCTGGACCGGCGCGATTTCCGTGCGCTGCGTCCCCTCACTCCGCACGGATCCTTCCGGTTGCTCCCGGACGACGGGTAGGCCTCCGATACAGTCCCCGCACGGCCTCCGACCCTCCCACCAGCCATATGTGAATATCTTTCGCGAAATGTGGCATGCTCGCGGGATGACCGACACTCGCGCGCAGTACGACGCGGCGACCCGGGAACTCGAACCGCCGTTCGCCGTCGTGGACGCGGCCGCGTTACGCGCGAACGCGGCCGACCTGGCCGCCCGCGCCGGCGGGACCACCATCCGCGTGGCAAGCAAGTCCGTGCGGTGCCGCCACGTCCTGGACGACATCCTGCGCTTCCCCGGATACAGCGGGATTCTGGCGTTCACTCTGCCCGAGGCGCTCTGGCTCGCCGCTGACGGCCCCAGCGGCCCCGTCAGCGACGACATCGTCGTCGCCTACCCCACCACCGACACCGGCGCCATCGCGCGCTTGGCGGCCGACCCCCGCGCGGCGGCCAGCGTCACCCTGATGGTGGACAGCGCCGCCCACCTCGACCTGATCACCGCGGCCGCCCCCGACCCCGAACACCCCGTCAAGGTCTGCATCGACATCGACGCGAGCTGGCAGCCCGCCGGGCCGCGCCTGCGCGTGGGCGCGCACCGCTCCCCCGTCCGCACCCCGCAGCAGGCGGCGCGCCTCGCCCGCGACATCACCCGCCGGCCCGGCCTGCACCTCGACGGGATCATGGCCTACGAGGCCCAGATCGCCGGGGTCGGCGACGCGCCGCCGGGACGCCCGGTGTACGGGCGGGTGCTGCGCTGGGTCCAGCGGCGTTCCCGGCACGAGCTGGCCCGCCGCCGCGCCGCGATCGTGCGGGCGGTGCGCGACGTCGCCGACGTCCGGTTCGTCAACGGCGGCGGGACGGGCAGTCTGCACACCACCAGCCGGGAACGCGCCGTCACCGAGGTCGCCGCGGGCTCGGGCCTGTACCAGCCGCGGCTGTTCGACCACTACTCCGGTTTCACCGGCCGGCCCGCCGCCCTGTTCGCGCTGCCCGTGGTGCGCAGGCCCGCTCCCGGTGTCGCCACGGCGCTCGGCGGCGGCTACCTCGCCTCCGGAACCGCCGACAGCCAGCGGCTGCCCCAGCCCTACCTGCCCGCCGGCCTCGACTACAGCTCCGCCGAGGGCGCCGGGGAGGTGCAGACGCCGCTGCTGGGGGAGGCCGCCGACTCGTTGCGGGTCGGCGACCGGGTCTGGATGCGCCACGCCAAGGCGGGCGAGCTCTGCGAACGGTTCGCCGAGCTGCACGTCCTGGACGGCGAACCGCCCCGCGTCGTCCGCAGCGTCCCCACCTACCGGGGGGAGGGGCACGCGTTCCTCTGAGGAGCGGCGCGGGGCACGCGCGCGGTCAGCTGCTGCGCCTGCGCCGCCAGACGCCCACCAGGCCGACCGCCACCGCCAGGCCCACACCGGCGCCCAGCAGGAGCACCTCCGGGGGGAGCTGGCCGCGGGAGACGTAGGTGGAGACCACGTCGTCCTCGCCCTTCACCCGGATGCTGCCTTCCGGGGGGTCGACGACGTGGCTCTCCCTGCGCACCGTGCCGTCCCCCAGCACCAGAGCGCGCGCCTCATCGACGAGGTACTCGCCGGTGCCGCGCACCCGCTGCCAACTCCGCTGGGCGACGTTGCGCGGTTTGGCGCGGTCGGCCAACTCGTCCAGGCTCCATGCCAGGCGCCGCTGCGCCTGCTCGATCTCCGCCTGCACACTGTCCGGGTTCCGGGGTTTCCCGGCGGGGTCGCGTTCCTCCATCGCGTGTTCGGGCGCGGCCCCGCCGCCGGCGGGGAGGAGGCGCCCTTCTCCTTCCTGGCGGTGTGGGTGTGTCCGCCGCCGCGTCGCAGCGGACGGGTGTACGTGCGGTCGGTGCGCTACTTCACAGTAACGTCGGATGCCCGGCCGCCCACCCGGCAGGGCCGGGGTTGTGGCCCCGTACGGGCCCGGCTAGGCCGTGCCCGTGGTGCGCGCGGGGTCGCCGGCCATGTCCTCGGCTGGGCGCGTGAAGCTCAACGCACCGTCGATTCCGTCCACAACCCGGAAGAAATCCTGTGTAGACAACCACAGTTTATAGACGATCGCGGTCTCGAACGCGAGCAGCAAACCGCCGGCGACGACAGTGATCCACCCGATGGCGGCGCCCGCCAACGCTCCCGCCAGCGGCGCCGCGATGAACACCGCCATCTGGAACTCGATCCCGCTCACCAGGTGGGTGCGGACGCGGCGCTCCCGCAGCGCGTCCCAGATCCGCTGGTACCACGGGAAACGGGAACGGAACTCCTGGTGCAGGTCCACGTTGGGCAGCTCCACCTCGGGATGCTTGCCGGCGCGGCGGGTTCCGCTCTCCTCCTTCTCCGTGTGGGTGCGCAGAATCTGTTCCAGGACCGATATCCCGTGGCGCAGCACCGCCTGCTCCCCCTGGTCGCTCATCGGGGGATCCTCCCCCTCGGGGGCGGTGTCGGGGAGTTCCAGCGTGGACAGCGTCGCCCGCGCGCGTTCCAGCACCCCGGCGATGTGCGAACGCATCTCCCGGCGCATCTTGTACACCTGCAGGGCGTTGAGGTAACGCAGCATGTCCACGAACACCACCGCCAGGGCCAGCCACACGAACACGACCTCGTCGGTCAGCACGTACTGGCCGCCCATGAGCGCGATCGCGCACACCAGTACCCGGAACCGGTCGAACACGTAGTCCATCCACGCGCCGAACAGGCTCTCCTGGTCGGTGAGCCGGGCCAGTTTGCCGTCCGTGCAGTCCAGCAGGAAGCACAGGTAGTACAGCACGGCACCGGCGATGAGGAACGGCCACGTGCCCAGGGCGAAGCAGACCGCCGCTCCCAGCCCCAGGAACAGGATCGCCACGGTGAGCTGGTTGGGGGTGATCCGCGTGCGGTTCGCCACCAGCCGCACCAGGCGGACGGCGATGGGGTCGACCATTCCCACCGTCCACCAGGAGTCGCGGGTCCGACACGTGCGCTCCCGGACCTCCTCCAAGGTAAAACCAGACATCGTGGTCTCAACTCCCAAACGCGAAGCGGATGTGCTCCGGTCCTGCGGTGTCGACCCGCAGCGCCGACGACCGGGGGGGTGTGCCGCATGAGTCTACGCATGAAGCGCCGCCCCGCAGGAATCGCACCAAGCGTACGAGTCCGGCCAACAATAAGTGATCATTAAACCGTACGCCTACGTAGCGGATAAAACGGTCACCATTCGTACCTGGGCAAAGACCACTCGGCAACCGGCGTGCTGGTGGCCCGAACACGGGAGGGCCGGTAACCACCATCCCCGATGTGGCGCCCTACCCGGGACACGGCACCGCTACGCACCGTCTAACCTGGAACGGCGGTCCCGACCGCGTTCCACCCGTTCCCGTGGAGGAGACCCGTGAGCGAAGCCACCCGTCTGAACACCGGCGACACCGCCCCCGACTTCACGCTGGACAGCGCCGACGGCTCCCCCGTCACGCTCAGCAAGGTCGTCGCGGACGGCGGGAAGCGCGTCGTGCTGTACTTCTACCCCGCGGCCATGACGCCCGGGTGCACGACCGAAGCCTGCGACTTCCGGGACAACCTGCGCGACTTCGAGGACGCCGGGCTGACCGTCCTGGGCATCTCCCCGGACACCACCGACAAGCTCGCCCAGTTCCGGGACAAGGAGGGGCTGACGTTCCCGCTGCTCGCCGACCCCGACAAGGAGGTCATGCGCTCCTACGGGGCGTTCGGCGAGAAGAACAACTACGGCAAGATCGTCGAGGGCGTCATCCGCTCCACCTTCGTCGTCGGTGCCGACCTCACTGTGGAGAAGGCGCTCTACAACGTGAAGGCCACCGGCCACGTGGACCGGGTGAAGCGCGACCTCGGCCTGTGACAGCCCACCAGCTCCCGGGCCGGGGAATTTGCGGTTCCCGGCCCGAACTGTCATTGTCACACCCAACAGCCTCACCGGCCCCGCGCACGCGGGTACGGTGACGGTGTGACCCCGGGGCCGTAGCCCAACGGCAGGAGGCGGCAGGCTTAGGACCTGTACAGTGCGGGTTCGAATCCCGCCGGCCCCACAAGACCCTTTCCGGTCCCCGCGCCAGCACTGCCCGCGGCACGGCCGCGCGGAGCTCCCAACGGAGACGGCCCGCGAGGAGCCATAGATACTAGTTCCCGGTCCGTGTCGCGTCGCAGGTCGAGCGCCTTCAACGGTGACGGCCTTCGAGAGGCCGTGGATACCGCGTTTGTTGCTGATCGGACGGCCGACAGTGGTCGACCTTCAACGGTGACGGCCTTCGAGAGGCCGTGGATACGTCGCCGTCGTCGACGGCGTCGCCCGGAGCCTTGGCCCTTCAACGGTGACGGCCTTCGAGAGGCCGTGGATACGGCGGCCTCGGCGAGCTGGTCGTTGGTGGTGCGGTACCTTCAACGGTGACGGCCTTCGAGAGGCCGTGGATACCTTCCGTGGAATCCTGCAGGATTCCGGTTGGCTTCGACCCTTCAACGGTGACGGCCTTCGAGAGGCCGTGGATACTGGACGTCATGAGGGCGAGATTCGCTTCGTCCTTGCCCCTTCAACGGTGACGGCCTTCGAGAGGCCGTGGATACGAGGCTCAGCGACCCGCTCAGCAGCCCCGGGATCCTTCAACGGTGACGGCCTTCGAGAGGCCGTGGATACTCCCGCTGTTCCGCGACTTTAAGCGCGCGGGCTACCTTCAACGGTGACGGCCTTCGAGAGGCCGTGGATACGATGCGACGACGCCAGTAACACCGACATAGAGGACCTTCAACGGTGACGGCCTTCGAGAGGCCGTGGATACACCGGCCTGGTTGGTGTGGTCGTCGGTGTGGACCTCCCTTCAACGGTGACGGCCTTCGAGAGGCCGTGGATACGCGACACCATGACACCACGGAGCAGGCGCCCCACCCCTTCAACGGTGACGGCCTTCGAGAGGCCGTGGATACGTCGTGGACTACATGCAGCTCATGCAGACCCCCGGCCTTCAACGGTGACGGCCTTCGAGAGGCCGTGGATACACGATGAGAACGAAGGGACGCCAATGCCAACGGCTCCAGCGCCTTCAACGGTGACGGCCTTCGAGAGGCCGTGGATACGACACCCTCATCTTCGGGCTCGACTTCAACGGCGGCCTTCAACGGTGACGGCCTTCGAGAGGCCGTGGATACTTCCGGGCGCATGACCATTGTGCGTGCCAGCCGCCTTCAACGGTGACGGCCTTCGAGAGGCCGTGGATACTAGTCGGCCTTGTCATTATGCATTTTGACACGATCCTTCAACGGTGACGGCCTTCGAGAGGCCGTGGATACGGCAGATGACCAGGGAAAACGCAAGTAAGGGGCCGAAAGACAGCCTCTACACTCCACATCTCTGACCGTTTTGCCCCAGATTGTGCTTGGGAACCTCCCCGGGAACCGATGACCACTCCCGGTTCGCGGCACTGTCACACCCGCACCTCCCACACCATCCACAACAGACCACCACCATACTCACACCACCCGCACCGACACAGGCACCAACGGCCCCGCCGACTTACCACCCGGAACCGGGCGGCGCTGCGCCGCGCCCACGGTCATCACCCCCAACGGCGCCATGTTCGCGCGTCGCACCACCACCTCGCCGGAACTGTCAGTATCCGCCCGGGGACGCACTCCCGGATGCCCCAACAGCGCGCGTATCGCGGGCTCGTCGAGCGTCTGCTGCCACACCGGCCACACCATCACCCGCTGCCGGCGCAGCCGGTACCACAGGGTTGCCACGGGCCCGCGCGCGTCCCCGGTCAGGCCCAACAGGGGAAGGGCGTGGGTCGCCAACCAGGTGGCGCCGGGCACCCCCGCCGGTGTGGACTCCCCGCTGGGGAGGTCCCCGGCGGTGCGGATGGCGCGGTGGTCGAGGTACTCGCCGGTGTAGCCGGGGACGCGGCGCCACCCGGCCAGGGCCTGGTACAGCCGCTCGTTGCCGGCGCGGATCTCCTCCAAGGGGAACTTGAAGAAGGTCGCGGCGGTCTGGCGCCCGGCCGGGGCCATGAACGGAGTAAGGGCCGCGCGTCCTTGGTTGTCCTCGGCGAGGTCGGTGAGGATCACCGACAGCCACCGCCGCACGGTCCGCTGCTGGGCCTCGTCGGCGGCCGTGTCCGTGGCGGTGCGCACGAGGTCGGGAACCCGGCGGGTGGGCACCCTGAGCGGGTCCCCGCCCGATCCCGAGGACTGCTGCGGGGGCCACTCCGGCGGCGCCGCGGGGAGCAGGTGGTCGGTGCCGATACCCACGGCGATGGTGTGCAGCTCTTCGGCCACCGCATCCAGGTCGGGCAGGTGACTGGACAGATGGGCCGTGGCGCGCAGGGGATCGAACCCCAGGCCGACGGGGCCACCGGTGTGTTCGGTGAGCAGCCGTACCGTGCCCAGGGCGGCGAGGAAACCCAGCGGGTCCCGGCCGTCGAGGGCGGGAAGCTCGACGGTGTGACGGGGTGTGCTCGCGGACCGGCTTCCGGGTCCGGGAAGGCGGGGTATGGCCGGGTGCTGTGCTGTGGTGACGGGGTGGCCGGCCGAGCACCAGATGTCGGCCATGCGCACCACGGTCTCCAGCAGTGCCAGGCGCCACACCCCGTAGTTCCGTTGGAGGCGCTCGAAACGGGCGGGCTGGTGCCAGTCGGTGACCTCACCGGTGTTGAACGGTGTTCCGCCGTCCGGATCGGGGACGGCCGCCGGGTCCGGGTCCGTTACCGGTGTGACCAGGGGCCGGGCGCGGCCGTGGTGGGAGGCGACCAGGTGCAGCACCAGCTCGCGGTCGACGTCGTAGTTGCCGCGTTCGAGGTGGGCTGCGGCGATGCGGGCTGACAGGGCCTCGTGGCGCATGCCGGGCGGGTATCCCGAACGCGCCAGGGCATGGCGGAACGCGGCCGGGTCGTCGGGGTTCATCCCGGACTTGGCCAGCACGGGCGCCCCGCCGAGCGCGTGCGCTGGCAGGCCGTGCAGCATGGCCTGGAACCGGGGGTCGCGTTTCCCCTGGTCGTGGTGGCGGGCGGCCAGCCACACGGCGTGGGTCTCCCCGTCGTCCAGGCCGATATTGCGGGCGAACTCGGCGGCCTGCCGGGCGACCGCGTCCTGGTGAGTGTCCAGTTCCACCGGAGTGTCAGCGGTGGAACTGGAGGAGGTGTCGTCGTCGCCGGCGAGAGCGGCAGCGCTCGCGGACAGCACCACCCCGGATTCGGAGTCGGGGACCGGGGAGACGCGCAACCGGCGGTCGCGGGCGGCCGTGGTGAGCCGGGCCAGGTTCTCCAGCAGGCGCCGGGTCCGGTCCAGGTGGGTGCCCTCGGGACGGGGCGGGTCGTGGCTGGTGAGCGCGGCGGCGAAGTCCTCCGGTGTCGGGGGTGCGGCATCCTCGGAGTCCTGGTCGTCGAGGGTGGCGAGCAGGTCGTCAAGGATGCGGTGTGCCCGCTGAGCCTCGTGCGGCTGTGGAATGTCCGGCTCCTCGGACTCGGGCGGGAGGAGCGTGCGCAGGCGGTGGGTGAGGCGGACCTGGGGGCGCCCGCGGCGTCCGGCGAGGTCGGCTACGTCCAGCACCGGGGTGCGGCTGGCGGGGTTCCAGCCGTGGTCGTCGCATCCGCCGTAGCTGCTGGGCAGCACCACCACGTCACCGGGACGCACCGCGGCGAGGCGGACGACGGCGACGTCGTCCCGGCCGCGGTAACGCACCACCGGAGTGTCCCCGCCGGTTCCGTCGGCGGTGCCGGATGCGGTTTCGAGGTCGGCGAGGTCGGGCTGTTGCTGCGCCTCGGCCCAGCGGGTCACGGCCGCCACCGGCAGGTTCAGCATCTCCTCGGCGGCTGGCGGTAGTGCCTGCAGGCGCTGGCGGACCGAGGAGAGAGCGGGAGAGGTCTCCTCACCGTCGCCCGGCCCGGTGAGGGCGGTGGTGAGGTCCTCGCGGGTGATGTCGGCGCGCCAGAGGAGCTGGATGTCGGGATCGCGGGTGTCCCGGCCGTGCAGGTAGGGCGCCACCGGCGGGTCGGGGTGGGGCCGCGGGGACGTGTTGGTCCAGGCGCGCAGGGTGTTCTCCCACAGTTGCGGCACCAGGGGGTCGGGGCCGACCAGCGTGTCCCGCTCGTCCTTGTTGAGCTGGGCGAGCAGCTCGCGCAGCCGCACCGGGGAGGCGTCGACCGGTGCGGGGAGGTCGGCGGTGTCGCAACGGGTTCTCGCGGTGGGGCGCAACGGTTCGGCCTGCCGGGTGAGCAGGTTCCAGGTGGCATTGCGGGCCGGACCGTAGACGGGGTCGTCGTCGCTGGTGGCGGGGTCGTGGACCACCACCGCGGGAAACTCCCGGCCCGGGGCGCGGCGTTCGGGGGCGCGGCCCAACCGGCCCAGGCGCTGGGTGAGGGCGGTCACCGACGCGGACTCGGTGACGAGCGCGTCAGCGTCGATGTTGGCTCCCACCTCCACCGTCTGGGTGCTCACCACGTGGCAGGGGCGGCCGCTGGACGTGTGGTCCCGGTGGTCGAGCAGGAACCGGTGGGCGCTGCCCGCAAGGACATACTCGCGGTCCAGGGGTCGGCTGCGGCCGGTGAGCAGCACCCGGTCCTCCTCTGCGACGCCGTCGCGCCCCAGGGCGTCGAACACGGCGCGGGCGCGGGCGACGGTGTTGCACACGCTGAGTACCACCCGCCCGGAGTCGGGCGGGGCGAGTTCCCGGGCCCAGCCGGCGATCTGGTCCACCACGGCCGCGCCGGACCGGGACGGGGGCACCTTGGGGTGGACGAGGTGGAGTCCGCGGGGGGCGTGCAGGCGCGCTCCGGCCACCGGGTGCTGCCCGTCCGCGTCGGTGGTGGTGTGGGTGCGGGCATCGTGCTGCCGGCGGGTGGTGGCTGACATCGCCACCACCCTCGGGCGGTCCAGGCGCCCCGACCCGCCGGCGTGGCCGGTGACGGTACCGAGAGCGCTCAGGAAGGGGCGGGACAAGTGGGCCTCGTCGCAGATGACGAGGCTGTCGGTCCCCACCAGGGCGGCGTCGATGGGGGCGAGATTGGGGCTGAGCCCGTAGCCGCGCATGAGGAGCCGCGAACCGATCTGGTCGACGGTTCCCACCACGACGGCGTGCCGGTCGGGGCGTTCGACCCACCGCCAGGACCAGGTGGTGCCGCCGCGCATCCGCGCCACCTCCAGCCCTCTCTGGCTCTGCTCGTCGTCCCCGGGTCGGGTCAGCCTCCCGGCGACCCGACCCACCACCGGTGGGTGGGATGCGGGGTCGTTGAGGGCGGCGGCCAGGCGTTGGGCGTGGTCGTAGGCGTCGTCGACGACGAGGCGCCGGTCCACGACGAAGAACACGCGGCGTCGTGCTTCAGGGGCGTCCGCGGCCGCGGCGAACACGGCGATGTCGATCGTGGAGGTCTTGCCCAGGCCGGTGGGGACGTCGATGGTGTCGGGCCAACCGTGCCCGTCGAGCACCCGCCGGGCCAGATCCTGTTGCCAGGGCAGCGGCTCGTGGCCGTGCACCGCGGTGTAGAAGACGGAGAACGTCTCCGCGTCCAGTGTCGTCACGTGTCCTCCCCGTGGTCGGTGGTGTTGGCGGTGGGCGGCCCGGTGGGGGCGAACAGTCCCAGGCCCAGGTACCGCAGCGACCCGGCCACCACCGGCCCGTGCACCGGTTCGGCGAAGGCGACACGGGCGTGGAGGAGTTTGCGGCGCGGCCGGTCGGGCGGGAAGGTACCCGCTGCTGGCCGCTGCGGCGCTCCGGCCAGCAGCGGGGAATCGGAGACGGTGACGCCCGCGGGTTCCGGATAGCCCGCTGTGGTGAGGCACCGGGCGACGTGGTGCGCGAGGTCGCTGTTTCGGCGGGTGTAGCGGTCCAGCATCACTGGTGTAGCTGTGGTCCAGTGGCGTGTTCCGGCCCGTCCGGCCGACCAGTAGGCGGGGGTGAGGCGGGACGGGCGGGAGGGCCAGGGTTCGTAGGTCAGGTCGAGACGGCCGGCTCTTCCCATCCGCACCTGGATGTTCCTCTGCGGATCGGCGAGGGCGCGGCGTAGTTGGGCCGCGGCGTCGTGGTCCAGGTCGCGCGGCAGCAGCAGGCCCGCACCGAGTATGTGCCCCTGGGCCTTCTCGTGGCCGACGTTCGGCAGCCCGAGGTAGGCCACGTGGCCGCGCCCGGGGGTGGTGTGGCCGGTGATCTGGGATGCGGCGTCGTCTCCCAGCAGGCTCAGCACCGTGTCACGCAGGGCGCTGGTGACGCGCAGCAGCTCGGTTCCTTCCGGCCGCACGGTGCGGGGCGGCAGGGAGAACGCCAGCATGGTCGTGAACGGTCCCCCGGCGGACGCGGGAGTCTCGGTGGGGTCGGTGGCCTCGGCCTGACGGACGTAGGGCACGGTACGGGACTCCTCCCAGGCGCGCCGCCCCTCGGCGAACGCCGCGTCCAGCGCGTCCAGGTATCCGGGGTAGCACACGCGCAGTTCTGCGGCACCGGGCGTGTCCAGGCGGGCGGGAGTGTAGGTCTCCCACCCGTCCCGCGGGGTGGGGGTGGTGTGCACCCGCAGCGCGGCCGGGTTGGAGGCCCGCCCCAGGTAGGGGACGTTCCACGCCAGTTCGCCCAACACTTCCGCCGTCCGCTGGGGCGGGTCGGCGTCCTCCCACACCACGGCGAAGGTGTCGCCCGTCGGCATCCCCGTGGTGCGGGAGCGTTCCACGGCGGTGCGGCCGGGCCAGTGGTGGCCGCCCTTCCTCGCGGTCTTGTTTGTGACCACGTAGCCGGCGGCGGTGGTCTCCTCCTCCAGCGGCGGCGCCCACACCTGCGGAGGCGGCTGTTGCTCCAGCCAGCGCAGCGCCTCGCGTTCGGAGTCGCCGCGTGCGGCGGCGACCAGGGCGTTGAACAGCCGCGCGGGGTGCGGGGGCCATTCCGCCCGGTCTCCGCGCGGGGTCGCGGCCTCGTAGCGTCCGGTCAGTAGTCGGGTTTCGATGACCAGTGCCATGGCGCTACTCCGCCTCGCCGTACTCGGCGCGGGTCAGTGAGTAGTCGATGGCCTGGGCGAGGCCCGGTTGCGGCGCCAGGGGGACGGTGTCGGTGCTCATGGTGATGCCGGCTCGGGCGGTTCGCTCACGCAGTTCGTGGAAGCATGCGATGGCCTGCTCGGCCGACACGTCCATTGGTTCGGACTCGGCACCGCCCTCGAGGGTGAGCTGCTGGTGGGTGCGCACCAGGTCGCAGCCGGAGCGCAGCCACAGCGACGGCGCGTCGAACGCCAACCGGTCCCCGGCGAGAGCCAGCGCCAGCAGGGTCGCGCGCGCCAGTCGGGCGGCCTCGTCGCTGGCGTCGCCGAACCGCAGGTTCGCCAACCCCGACAGTGACAGCCACCCGCTGCGCCGTGCCTCACTGATGGCGACGCCGCCGTGGGCCGGGCTGGGTGCGATGTTGCCGTGTCCCAGTTCGCTGAGTCTCTCCCCCTGCTTCTTCTCACCGGTGGGGGTGAACTCCCAACCTCCCTGAGAGGTGTGTTTGACCGCGCCGCTGAGGTTAAGCGGGTCCATGCGCCCGCTCGCCCGCTCCCCCTTCTCGGGTTCCAGCCCGAACACTGTGGCGGAGTAGAACCGCGGGATCTTCACTCCCCTGCCTTTGCGGTGCGAGTCCCATCCGCCGAACACCAGGGACTCCGGGGAGTACTCGAACAGGGGGCGCACGTCGGTGGCCGTAGTGGACCGAAGCCTCCGGCCGATCTCGGTGTTGTCGAACTTCACCCCGTCGATCTGGCTGTCCCGCAGGTAGGCGTCGGCGAAACGGTGCGGGAACTGCAACGAGGTCAACCGCACTGGAATGCCGTCCGATGCGGTGGTGGTCAGTTCGAACAGCGGAAGCTGGATCCGCCCGGCGTCGCGGGCGTCCAACAGGGCGGTCTCGACCCGGTTCGCCTGGCTGGGCACCTGGTCCAGCACCACCACGTCGCACGGCTCCCCGTCCACACGCCGCTTCTCGAACAGGTACGGCGGTTCCTCCGAACGCCCGTCGGTGGGGAACGAGGGCGGGAACACCTTGCTGTCGTCCGGCGGGACGTATCGCGTGTACGTCGTGACCCCGGCATGGGTACGTTCCGGCCCTACAGCGTTGAACAGGAGTTCTGACAAGTCCGGCACGGGAGGCTGCTCCTTCTATCCGTCGCGATCATCCCCTGCGAGGTCTCACAGGGGATGTGCCATGCGCGCGGAACAGTACTAGCTACCGGTGACACTGGACTGACAGTACGCAGCCCGTCAGAAGCTAGCAGTGTCTAGGCTGTTGAGGTAGCCATCAGGAACGTGGCCAGGGTGATGACGCACCCTACTACCGGCAGGACTACCACTAGCCAGAAGAACGCTTTGGCGCTTATCTGGACATTGGGCTCCTGACGGCTACACAGATAGCGCTCAACACCATCCAATTCGTGCTCCAACCTCTGGGGGGTGTCGGCTCGACTTGGCCGTGGATACTGTCATAAAGATGACATCATCGCAAAAACTATACTCTAGAGGGACTGCTTATTTCGCTGCAATGAAGATAGTGGCTCAAGTGGACACTGAACGATGTATGTTACCCATAGGCTGACCGTCCACGTTGAAGGATCGCAGCGAAATAAGCAGTACCAAGCATCAGGGATGTTCTACGGTCGGCCTTCTATCCTCACTGCTTGGGGGTACTTCACCTCAGGCCCCTAATGAGTAGGAACCGTTCCACCGGACTTCTCCCCGGTCAGACCTTCCCTCACTGGCCGGGGCCAGGTGGCTAAGCCGTAGGAGATCAGGACCCACAGTGCCACTGACAGCAACCCAGTATCCCGTACTCCATCACGGCATCGGGGCACCGCCAGCCGCCCAGATAAACGCGGCTCCCTGTCTCATGAGTAGCCACACAACTCCTGGATGTCGATAGCCAATCCGGGACTCCCCAACGGCACACCATCCGTTTCCGGCTGTCCCCGAACGCTGCCGGTCACGGCGGAATGCCCGGTAACGGGACCCCGAGACCCCGCGCGTACGTCGGAAACCCCGAGGGCGGCCGCCCTCGGGGCCTCGTAGACTCGCCCGCCATGGAGGCAGACTGGGAGAGCGGGATGGTCACCGTCCCGTCGGGACGAGTGACGCTGTCGGACCGCCGGACACGGCGCAGTTGGCCGGTCGACCTCGCGTCGTACCGAATCGGGGCGTATCCGGTAACCCGAGCGCAGTACGGGGAGGTAACGGGACGAGAGCCGGGCGCGCACGACTCCCGGTGCCCCGTCGGGGAGGTCTCGTGGTGGGACGCGGTCCGGTTCTGCAACCAGCTCTCCCAGCGTGAGGGGAGGCGACGCGCCTACCGCCTCCATACTGATACCGAGAGTGTCGAGTGGGACGCGTCAGCCGACGGCTACCGGCTGCCGAGCGAAGCCGAGTGGGAGCACGCCTGCCGGGCCGGGACGACAGGTCCGCGGTACGGGGAACTCGACGAGATCGCGTGGTACCGCGCCAACTCGGACGAACGGCCGCACGGGGTGGGCGGAAAGCGGCCCAACGGCTGGGGCCTGTACGACACCCTCGGCAATGTCTGGGAATGGTGCTGGGACATCTACGACGCCGAGGTCTACGGTCCTTATCGGGTACTGCGCGGCGGCGGATGGTTCGACGAGCACTGGAGCTGCCGGGCCTCGGTACGCCGCCGCAGCCACCCCACGCTGCGGATCGACGATGTGGGGTTCCGCGTCGCCCGCTCCCTCTGAGGTTTGTGTTTCCCACCCGATGTTTTCGTCCTCTTAGTCCACAAGAGCACCGTTCTGTCCGGATGGGGAACTCGCCCCGCTTCCAGACACCCATCGATCGGAATGACGCTCCGCTCACCCCACGCGTGAATGAAGCAATTCACCTGGCCAACTCCCCACGCAGCCGGGGAGCGCAAACCAGTCTATGTTCCGATACTCCGGCGTAAATTCGGACCTCGATCCCAAGAACGACTCACGCCGACACCGATGCGCTCCACGAAGAACCTCCCCACGCAAAAATACGAGGCCGCAACGGATACGCACCAGCCATGACCTGCATGGAAGAACTGAACGTTGCAACAACAAACCAAATATTATTACCACCTCTTTTCACACAGAAAAACTCCAATACACACGCCACACACGACTAAACTCACCAACACGAAAAACAACCACAGAAACTTCTGTGTAATCACAAATAAATATACGCACCCCCAGAAACAACAAACACTCCAAACAGGAAAAAATATGTTTCCCTGAGAGAGGGACGAAAAGAGTATCTGGAGCTTCTTGAAAATAGCTCCCCTGGGGAAACAACCAGGAACCCTTTCTTCACGAAGCCGGGACCTTCCTGTTGTTCTTCGGGACTCACGGCCGAGCCCGAGGAGGAACCGTGAATGACCAGTTCAGTCAGCACGCGCACATGTACGACGCGATGTGGCATTGGCCGTTCAGACAGGGGGTGGAGAGACCGACCATCGCTCATCTTGTCGGCGACGTCACCGGCGCGAGGATCCTCGACCTCGGCTGCGGTGCGGGAATCTACTCACGGTGGTTGAGGAAGTGCGGCGCTGACCGTGTCGTGGGCTTGGACCGTTCCGCCGGCATGCTCGCCTACTGCCGAGAACAGGAGACGCGTGAGCCGCTGGGGATCGAGTACACCGACCAGCTCCTCAGGAGCATGGAAGGAGCCTTCGACCTGGTCCTGGGAGTCTATGTCCTTCCGTACGCGGCCACGAAGGCCGAGTTGGCAGCCCTGTGCCAGGAAGCCGGATCCGCGCTCCGGGAAGGAGGCCGCTTCCTCACCCTTCCCATCAACCCCGCGTACCACAGCGGACCGGAATACTACGCGAAATACGGACTCCGGATGCTGACTCCCAACCCTCGAACGGACGGATCCCAGGTCCGAGTCGAACTGTCATGGCCGCCCTATACGGAGACCCTCACCGCCTACTACTGGACGGCCGAGAGCCTGGAACAGACCCTGGTCGCATCCGGCTTCGGGGATATTCGGTGGCGACACCACCACACCGCGCCGCACCACGAAGCCGACATACCGGCCAGTTTCTGGGACGACTACATAAACGTGCCGCACGCGTCCATCATCGACTGCACACGGCAGCGCGGATCCCAGCCACAGGCACAACGCCAGAGCACCCGCGCCTCCGGGAGGAAGCCAGAGCACTCGTCCCTGGCGGATCCCGCATCTGACCACTGGACAGTGACACACCCCTCCTCGGACAGCATCCCTGACGAGGAGTGGAACACGCTCCTCAGCTCGGACGGTTTCTACCAATCCCTCCCATGGATAAAGGGAGTGGAACGCGCCCACGAAACCACCCCCATCATCACTGTTCGGGGGAACAGTGGCTTACGGCGCAACGACCAGCAGGACGACCAGCGTTTCTGCTTGCGGGAACTCATGAGCGGGCTTCCCGGTGACTGGGAGGAACCATACCTGTGGGGTGGTGTCAGGCGGTGCACGTACAACAGTCTCCTCGTGGCCTCCGGACCGCTCCGCCGAGAGACGGTGCGGGCCCTGTCCGACACAGCACGCTCCACCGCTTGGGAAGCAGGAAAACAGGGTGTCGTAATCCCCTATATGCCACTCGCCGACGCCCAGGAACTCGCGGACGCTCACCCCGAGTCCCATGCCGTGCTACACAGCGCCGACGCGGGAGTATGGATCGATCCCCAAGGGTGGCAGGGCGTACAGAGCCGCCTCCCAGCCAAGGACCGCCGACGCCAGCGCTCCGAGATGCGCCACTACACGTCCAACGGAGGTGAGGTCACGTGGGAGCGCATGACGCCGGCGCTGGTGCGTGAAATCGCCCCTCTCATCGCGAACACACGAACCAAACACGGTCGGGCCGAGCACGAAGAACGCGTCCTGCACACGTTTGAGGCCCAACGCCGGTCAGGGGTACTCGGTTCCGCCGTCGCCTGCGTCAGCCGCCATGGGGGCGAGATCACCGCTGTCACCGTCTGTTACCAGTTCGCAGACCGGCTACACGCACGCTACTTCGGAGCCGACTACAGTCGCAGGGACACCCGGTTCGACTACTTCGTAACTGGTTACTACGAACCCATCGACCACGCGGCCCGGTCGGGAGCAAGGTTCTACCACCTCTCGATAGAGGCACTCGAAACAAAGGTCCGCCGCGGGGCGACATTGTTCCCGCTCGCCGCAGTCGTCGGGACATTCGGACCCTCACCGCTGACGCCGGAAACAGTTTCCGCACACAATTCCAGATTCGTTCGTTCATACCGAGAGCATTTCTCCCGAAGACCTTATGCGCTGGACGACCGCTGGAAGGACGCGCTTTCCCCGAACACTCCCTGAGCACGACTGCCCCAGGGGCGGAAAGGACGAGATATGATCCATCTCGTATACACATTCGAACCGACAGAATACGCCAGAGCGAATATGACGGAGTTCTGGGAGTGGATCCGCGAACGACAGGACTGGTTCTACAACGGGATCGAAGAGGTGCTTTGCACCCGATGGTACGTATGCACCGTCGGAGCGAACGTACATTCCATCGAACACCACGTGAGTTTCGCTGACGAGGCGAGCTGGGGATCCTACAGGGCCGAACTCAAACGGAGGTCCAACGACAAGGAGTGGGAAGCGCGCCGCTGTGAACAGGAAAAATGGTGGTATATCCGCGATGCCAGGCTACTCGGCGACGCCCCAGTGCCCTCGATCGGATACGACCAGGACTCCTAGATGGTTAGCATCTTCATCGAAAAGGTACTTATAGAATGCTGGAAAACAACTCATCAAAACAACGGGTTCATTCGCTGCTCAACCACGGAAAATTCGTCACCCTCGCCACATCCGGCCCCGAAGGTGCATGGTCCTCACCAGTCAACTATGTTGTTCTGTACCAACCCCTGCGGCTTCTCTGGTATTCGGCATGGGAAGCGGCCCATTCCCGGTACCTGCGAAGCGACCCGCGGGTGAGCGGAGCGATCTTCCGCACCGGACTCGACGGCCCCACCCCTGGTCTGGACGGTCTCCAACTGACCGGTACCGCAACCGAAGTACAGGACCAGCTTGTTCCCGGTGTTCATGCCCTCTACTACGAGCGCAACTTCCCCGACGAGAAGACCCGCACCCAATGGATGCTTCCGGAGAGCGAGTTCAGCGGTGCGGGGGGCCGACGGTTCTACATACTCACCGTGGAACAGGTGTGGCTCTTCGATCTGGAACGCTGGGTACTGGACAAATACGACCAGCGGTTCGCCGTTGCGGAATCAGCATGGCCCTCCCACCCAATGGACGAGGGTGTATAGCACTGGCACACGGCGTCACAAGGACATGCTGGTGTCTGGACAGCTCCTCCGCCGGCAGGACGTTCCTCTCCTTCTCGGCCGGTTCGCGGTCTCCTCAACGTTGGTTACATCCCGATAGGGGGTCTGAAAGGTTCCGAACCAGCTCGGAAAGCAGACCACCTGACGGTCCGCAAATCTGTTCCCACCATCGGAGAGATCCTCTTGCCAGGGCCGTCATCAACTCCCGCCCGGATCCGACAGGCAAGGAACGGGGCAGAACCGGTGAGACAGACGGGAAGGAGTTCCGTCCGTCCGGCCGGAGTGCTCGTCCGCCGTTCGGGCCGTACCCGCCAGGCGGCCCTGAGGCCTGTCTCCGCCGGGGTCAGTAGTACACCCCCACCAGCGAGCCGCCGATCCGTTCCACGCGGACCTCCAGGTCGAACACGTCCCGCAGGACCCCGGTGGTCATGATCTCCTCCGGAGGCCCGGAGCGGGCGATCGCGCCGGCGCGCATGGCGATGATCCGGTCGGCGTAGGCCGAGGCGAAGTTGATGTCGTGGATGACGAGCACGATCGTCTTGCCGAGCGTGTCGGCGGCGCTGCGGATCTGGCGCATCATCGCCACGGCGTGCTTCATGTCGAGGTTGTTGAGCGGTTCGTCGAGCAGGACGTAGTCGGTGTCCTGGCACAGCACCATGGCGACGTAGGCGCGCTGGCGCTGGCCGCCGGAGAGCTCGTCGATGAAACGGTCCGCGAGGTCGTACAGGTCCAGGAACCCCAGGGCGGCCTCCACCCGGGCGTGGTCCTCGGCGGTCAGGCGCCCTCCGGAGTGCGGGTAACGCCCGAAGGACACCAGGTCCCGCACGGTCAGGCGGGTCGTGAACCGGTTCTCCTGGCGCAGTATGGACAGGCGTTTGGCCATGACCCTGCCCGGTGCCGTGGCCGTGTCGAGCTCGTCCACGGTCACCCGGCCGCCGTCGGATGCGAGGAGGCGGCCGATGATGGTGAGCATGGTCGACTTGCCCGCCCCGTTGGGGCCGATGATCGCGGTGACCCCGCCGCGCTCGATGCGCAACGAGACACCGTCGAGGACGGTTTCGGTCCCGTAGCTCTTGGTCAGGTCGGTCAGCTCGATCAACGCGCGGCCTTTCGCAGTAGGAGGTACAGGAACAGCGAGCCCCCGGTGAACTCGATGACGACACTCAGGGTCCCGGCGTGTCCCAGGAGGTACTCGAGGACGAACTGCCCGCCGACCAGGGTGCACAGTCCGACGAGGAACGCCACCGGCAGGACGTAGCGGTGCTCGTGCCGCCCCGCCACCTGGTAGGCGAGCGTCGCCGCCATGAACCCGAAGAACGTCAGCGGACCGACGAGCGCGGTGGAGGTCGCGACGAGCAGGGCCACGAGCACGAGCAGGATCCGAGCGGCCCGGGTGTGGTCGACCCCCAGGTTCACGGCCGCGTCCCGACCCAGGGCGACCACGTCCAGCATCCGGTGACGTCGCCACACGTACACGCCGACCGCGGCCGCCACCCCCGCGGCCCAGGGGAGGATCTCGGGATCGGCCCGGGTCAGGCGGGCGAGGAGCCGGGTCTGCAGCGCGGTGAACTCGTTGGGGTCCAGCAGGCGCTGCATCAGCTGGGACAGGCTGGTGAACAGCACCCCGAACACGATTCCCACGAGCAGGGTCAGGTGCAGGCTGCCGATCCCGCCGGTGAACAGGCGGTTGAACAGCAGGACGGCGAACAGCACGAGGAGCGCGGCCTGGGCGAGGAACGCGGCGGCCGGCGGCAGCGCGCCCAGTCCGGCGAGGCCGAAGGCGAACACCAGGCAGGTCTGTACCAGGACGAACAGCGCCTCCATACCCATGATGGAGGGGGTGAGGATGCGGTTGTCGGTGACCGTGTGCAGCAGGACCGTGGAGACGGCTCCGGCGAAGGCCACGAGGACCATCGTGGCAACGACGGTGGAGCGGCGGCTGGCGACGTAGGCGATGTCACCCGAGACTCCGAAGGTCAGGTAGGCGAGGACGCACACGAGCGCGACCGTCGCCAGAACCGTGATCCGGAACGGCGCGGGCATCGACCGGAGGCGTGGCAACCGCCCGCTCCCGGCACGGGGTGGGGAGTGGTCAGCGGAGTCCATGGGCGCTCCCTCGCAACAGCAGGGTCAGGAACACCGCGGCCCCGACCACGCCGAGGACACTGCCGACGGGGATCTCGAACGGTGGGCGGATGGTCCGGGAGACGATGTCGCACAGGACCAGCACTCCCCCGCCCAACAGGCACACCCAGGGAACGCCCCGGCGCACGTGGTCGCCGACGGTCATGCTGACCAGGTTGGGCACGACCAGGCCGAGGAACGGCAGCGACCCGACGACGGTCACCACCGCCCCGCTGATCACGGCCACGATGCCGACTCCCAGGGCCATGACGGCGCGGTGGTTCAGACCGATGCTGACGGCGATGTCGCGGCCGAGCCCCGCGACAGTGAGACGGTCGGCGACCAGGTAGGCCACCAGGGCCAGGAGGCCGACCAGCCACAGCTGCTCGTAGCGTCCCTGCATGACACCGGAGAAGTCCCCCGACTGCCAGGTGCCCAGCGTCTGCAGCAGGTCGTTGCGCAGCGCGATCCAGGTCGTGACCGCGCTGATGACGGCCCCCAGCATGATGCCGACGAGCGGGACGATCAACGACGACGTCCACGCGACCCGTCGCAGGATCCCCAGGAACAGGGCGGTTCCCAGCAGCGCGGCCAGGCACGCGGCGCTCATCCGGGCCCACAGCGGAGCTCCGGGGAAGAGGATCGTCATCAGCAGAATGCCCAGCGCGGCCGACTCGGTGGTCCCGGCCGTGGACGGCTCGACGAACCGGTTGTGGGTGAGCATCTGCATGATGAGTCCGGCGACGCTCATAGCGGCGCCGGCCAGCAGCAGGGCGAGGGTGCGCGGCAGCCGGCTGACGAGGAACAGTCTCCGCGCCTCGGAGGAGTTGAGCAGGGCATCCGGGGAGATGTCGCTGGCGCCGACGAACAGGCTGGTCACGGACAGCGCGAGGACCGCGAGCGCGGTCAGGGCGAGCGCGGGGCGCTCCCCGCCCGCTGGGGCCCGGTTGCTACGCCGGTCCCCAGCGGGGTTCGTGGTTTCGACCGGGGTTCCCACCATGGATCAGGAGAGGGCGTCCTCGACCTGGCCCAGCGCGTTGAGGTGGGCCTGTATACCGCCGACGAGGTACAGCTCCTGGGAGTCGAGGTAGAGGATCTGGTCCTCCTCGGCGGCCGTGGTGCCGTTGACCAGCTCGTTGTCGAGGACCTGCTCGGCGGGGGACGCGCCCTCCTCACCGATGGCGGTGTCGCGGTCGATCACGTACAGCCAGTCCGGATCGGCGTCGGCGAGCGCCTCGAACGACAGCACCTCGCCGTGGCTGCTCTCGTCACTGGAGATCCCCATCGAGGGTTCCAGGCCGAGGTCGTCGTAGAAGAAGCCGAACCGCGACCCGGGCCCGTAGGCGCTGATCTCCCCGGAGCTGGACATGACCAGGAGGCCGTCGCCGGAATCGGCGACCCCTTCGCCGACCTCGGCGACGCGGTCCTCGAGCTCGGTGGTGAGCTCCTTCGCCCTCTCGGAGCGGTCGAAGATCTCGCCGTAGGTCCGGGTCCGGTCGGTGAGGCTGGTGACGGTGTCGGTGCCCAGGCTCATGTCGATCGTGGTGGCGATCTCGGAGAGCTCCTCGGTGGCACCGGAGCTGCGTCCGCCGCTGATGATCAGGTCCGGGTCGAGTTCGGACACCGCCTCGAAGTCGGGCTCGAACAGCGAACCGACGTCGGCGACGGAGTCGTCCTCGGCGTAGTCCGCGAAGAACTCGGGGACCGTGTCGGCGGAGGGGATTCCCGCGACCTCGACCTCCAGCGCGTCCAGGATGTCCAGCTGGGAGTTGTCGAACACGACGACGGTCTCGGGGGTCGCGGGGACCTCGATCTCGCCGTTGGCCGCGTCCACCGTGACGGTCGCCCCGTCATCGGGCGCGTCCTCGTCCGCGGCGCCGGTCGAGCATCCGGCCAGAACCAGCACCGAGACCGAGAGGAGTGAGCACAGGGCAGCAGAGCGTGGGAACACGACGACTCCAGAAGTGTGGGGGAACCTCACCATTCACTTTGGCAAGGCTTGCCTTAATTAGGCAAGTCTAACCTACACTTCGGTCTATCTCCGCAGGAGGCCGGGGGCGGGTTACCGCGCTGAACCGTTCAGGGCACGGCGTGAAGAAGACCGGAACCGTTCGCACGCACCGGCACTGCCGGCGGCCGCGGCCGCCGCACGGCCCGCGCGGTCCGGAAACACCCGCATGGACGCAGTGGACACAGCGTCAGAGGCTGGTCCCGCGCTCCACACGGGCGATAGCGCAGCGAGGTACCGACCTCGCCGCAGCGGTGGAAGACGGACAGTCCCCGGAGGGGCGCTGCCATCCCACACGCGCCGAGAGGCGGGGCGCCCGCGCGGTTCGACGCGGCGTACTGCCCCGGTCCGACGAGCACTGGGGCGAGGCGGTGCGCCTGCGCGGCGAGCACCGCACGCCCTGGTGGGCGCACCACTACGCGTGCCCGCACCCGGCTGGATGGTGACCGCACGGCGACTGCCAGGGCAGCCGCCGCGACCGTACCCTCACCTCATGGCCGGGGCCGGATGGCTCAGCCGCGGGAGATCAGGACCCACAGCACCACTGTCAGCAGTCCCAGCACTCCGCAGGCGACCATCGCAGCGATGGGCAGCGCGCTCCTGTCCCGGTGCCTGCCGGAGTTGGTCAGCCCGAGCGTGTCCGTGGAGTCGCGGATCGACGTCAGCAGCGACCCCATGGAATCGTGGCCGTGCCGCTGCAGCCGCTCCTGCAGCGAGGACATCGACTCCGACATGGACTCCTGCAGCGACGTCCGCAGCACGGACGCCCCCTGCCGGAAATGCTCCCGGGCCGACTCGCGGCCCTCCTCCTCCGCCTGCGGAGGCACCTCGGGCTCGTCCCCGGCGCTCCCGGCGCTCCCGGCGTCGCCAGCGTCGCCGCCGTCCACGGAGGACTCAGCTCGTTCGGGCTCCTCGTCCTCGTCCGCTTCCGGCTCCTGTTCGGCGGCGGGTTCGGGTTCCCGCGCCCACGGGGCCAGAGCGACGCTGCGCATCCGCTTGGTCGCGTCGTCCGCCGACATGCGGTCGTCGGGCTGCACCCGCAGCAGGGCAGCCAGCACCGGCGCGAGCGGCCCGCCGTTGCGCGCCGTGGACGGCTCCTCCAGCTCGTCGCCGCGCAGGATGCGGAGGTAGCCCTTGCGGTCGTAGGGCGGGTAACCCTCGATGGCCTTGTACAGGGTGGCGCCCAGCGCCCACAGGTCCGACTCGGCGCCGACCGGCCCGGCCTTGGCGCGCTCCGGCGGGATGTAGGACGGGGAGCCGATGATCCGGCCGGAGGTGGTCAGGGCGGACTCGCCCGTCCAGGTCGCCAGCCCGAAGTCGGTCAGTACGACGCGGCCGCCCTCGCTGACCATCACGTTCTCCGGTTTGACGTCCCGGTGCACGATCCCCTCGTTGTGGGCGGCCTTCAACGCGTCGATCAGCTGCAGGCCGATCTCGGCGGCCCGCTGGTAGGCCAGCGTTCCCGTGCTCTGCACGATCTCGTCGAGCGTGCGGGCCTCGACGAGCTCCATGACGATCCACGGCCGCTCGTCCTCGTCCACCACGTCGAGGACGGTGACGATACCGGGGTGGGTCAGTCGCGCCGCCACCCGCGCCTCGTGGGTCGTGCGCCGCAGCAGCGAGTCGCGTTCCGACGCGCTCATGTCCGGCGGCAGCCGGAGCTCCTTCACCGCGACCTCACGGTCGAGGGTGAGGTCCGTGGCGCGCCACACGATGCCGACACCGCCGCGCGCTACCTCGTCGAGCAGCTCGTAGCGGCCCTTGAGCACACGGTGCCCGCCGCTGCCGCCGGAGGCGCTGGTACGCGTCTCGTCCGGCGGCGCGCTCGGCCGCTCTGCCTCGGAGTTTTCGATGGGGGACACAGCAGTTTCAGCGGATCAGATCACGGGCCACGTCGGCCTCCTGGGCTCTTGCATTCGGGGTCGCGGCGCTCGGGCCGGATCACTCGTTATATCAGTCCTACGGCGCTCCCGTGCCGGCGGCGGTACCTCAGGAGGTCGCGGCCCCGGCGGCGTGTCGCGTGGACCCGGCCGCGGGTCTTTCCCCTCCCGTCCCTGATTTTGCCACCAGCACGGGTTTCAAACAGGTTCAGCCCCAGAGACTATCGGGCTCACGCACGGTCACGGGGCCGATACCGGTATCCCGCAGCGGCTGTTGCAGGTGCTGGGCGTCGCCCACCACGATCACCACGAACTCCTCCGGACGCAGGTACTGCCGGGCGGCTTGCCCCAGGTCGTCGGCGGTGATGCGTTCGAACCCGGCGCGCATCCGGTCCACGTAGTCGTCGGGAAGGTCGTGCACCACCATCTCGACGAGGGCGCTCGCCAGGCTGCGGGCGGTGGAGTAGGTGACCGGCATCCCCACGGTGTTGGACTCGCGTACGGCCTCCAGCTCCGCCGCGGTGACGCCGCCGCTCTGCAGCTTCTCCGTCTCGGCGATGCTGGCGGTGATCGAGTGGGCGGTGGCGTCGCGCTCCACCTGGGTGCTGACCAGGAACACCCCGCTGTCGCGGCGCAGGTCGAACCGGGATCCGGCGCCGTAGGTGTAGCCCAGGTTCTCCCGCAGCTCCAGGTTGAGCCGGGAGGTGAACATCCCGCCGAGGACGTCGCTGATCCCGTCGGCCTTGGGCAGGTCGACCTCCGAGCGGGAGGGGGCGCGGTGCGCCAGCACCAGGGCCGACTGCACCGAGTCGGGCCGGTCGATCAGCAGCACCCGCGGCACCTCGCCGGGGGCCGGTTCCGGCGGGGTCACCGACGCCTCCGGGGCGGACTCGGCGTCGCCGAACACGGTCGTGCCGAGCTTCTCCAGGTCGACGTTGGCGAGGTCGCCCACCACCACGAGGGTCCCGGCGACGTTGGCGATGTTGCGGGAGTGGAAGTCGGCGACCATCTCCGGTGTGACGTCGTTCAGCCGCACCGGTCCGCCGCTGAGCGGGGTGGCGTAGCGGCCGCTGAAGAGCTGCCCGCCGACGGCGCGCGTCGCCAGGGTGGAGGGCATGGAGGCTTCCAGCCAGAACTGCTCCACGAGCTGGTCCCGGCGGCGCAGCACGTCGTCGCGGAGCAGGGCCGGCCTGCGCACCGCCTCGGCGAACAGGGACGTCGCCTCCGAGATTCGGTTGACGGGGGCGTCCACACCGGTGACGAAGCTGTCCCAGGTGACCCGGGATACCCACTCGGCGCCGTGCCGCTCCAGGGCGGGTGCCAGGGAGCTGTTGCCGTGGATGCCGTCCTCCAGCACCTCGCCGGTGAGCGCCGCGACTCCCATCCGGTCCGGGGGTTCCGCGGCGCCGCCGGCCGGCTGGACGAGGCGGACGGCGGCGTACTGCTGTCCGGGAACGTCGATCGCTACCACGTTGCCGTTGCCGACGCGCAGGCGGCGCGGTTTGGGGAACGTGTAGGGCTGGGGCGACCCGAGGTCGGGGCGGGTTTGGAGGATGCTCAAAGCGGCTCTTTCTCCGGCGTGCGCTGGTCTGTACGGGTGGGACTCGGTGTCAGGCGGGGGCGTGCTCCGCGCCGTCGTCCTGGGCGGCCTCCGGGGCGGCGGGCGGGTCGAACCGGACCACGAGCAGGTTCCGCTGCGTCAGCATCCGCCGGGCGCAGTCCTCGACCTCCTCGGTGGTGATGTCGGCCCAGCGCTGGGGCCAGGTGTAGGCGAGCTCGGGGTCGCCGAACAATTGGGTGCAGCTGCCGATGGCGTCGGCGAGGCCGCTGGGGTGGGACAGGGACTGCAGGTGGTCCCGTTCCAGCACGGCGCGGGCGCGCTCCAGCTCCTCCTCGGTGACGCCCTCGACCATGCCGGCGACCTCCTCCAGAATGGCGGTCTCCAGCTCGTCGCCGCTGACGCCCTCGCGGGCGATCATGTTGATCAGCAGGAGGCTGGGCGTGTAGCGGAACGGGAGCACGTCGCCGGCGGCGCCGCCGTCGTCCGTGGCGAGGCCGCGCTCCACCACGAGGCGGCGGTAGAGGCGGCTTCCCTGGCCCTGGCCCAGCACCGCGGCCGCCAGGTTCGCGATGTCGAACCCGCGCTCGCCGTAGGGCGGGATGCGGTAGCCGAGGAACACGGCCGGGGCGGGGACGTTCTCGGTCACGCTGTCGCGGACCGGCCCGCCGATGGGCCCGGAGAGGGAGGCGTCGGGGGCCTGTGCGGGCTCCCGGCGCGCGGGGACGGAACCGAAGTACCGCTCCACCCGGTTGCGCACGTCGTCCGAGTCGAGGTTGCTGACGACGGTGAGGACGAGGTTGTCCGGCCCGTAGTGCCGCTCGTGGAACGACAGGACGTAGTCGAGGTCGGCGGCGTCGAGGTCGGCCATGGAGCCGATGGTGGGATGGTGGTACGGGTGGCCCTCGGGGTAGCCCAGCCGCAGGATGCGTTCCAGGGCGGTGCCGTAGGGGACGTTGTCGTACCGTTGCCGGCGCTCGTTCTTGACGACGTCGCGCTGGTTGTCCAGGACCTCCTGGGTGACGCCCTGGCGCAGGGTCGCCAGCCGGTCGGCCTCCAGCCACAGGGCGAGGTCGAGGGCGTGTTCGGGCACGGTCTCGAAGTAGTTGGTGCGGTCGGTGGAGGTGGAGGCGTTGATGTCCCCACCGAGCCGTTCGACCGCGTCGAAGTGCTCGCCCTTGGCGACGTTCCCGCTGCCCTGGAACATCAGGTGCTCGAACAGGTGGGCGAACCCGGTCCTGCCCGGCACCTCGTAACGGGAACCGACCCCGTACCAGAGGTTGACCGCCGCCACCTGGCCGGTGTCCGCCGGTGCCGTCACCAGGCGGAGCCCGTTGTCCAGGGTGAACTGGCGCACGTTCCCGCTGGCCGTTTTCGTTGTCACCACTTCATGCACCCCTCATGTTCGGCCGTCGTACGGTTGCCGTTCCCGGTGTCTGAGCCTATGTGGTCGGAGGCGCTCACGTGTACGGTTACCGCAATCGGTACCGGGCCGCGCTCGGCCGTCACGGCAGGCGTCGCAGGACGCGCATCGAGCCGACGGCGCGGGTCTCGGTGAACGCTCCCGAGTCCAGTGCCCGCCGGTAGATGGTGTAGGGCGGGCGCCCGCCGTCGGCGGGGTCGGGGAACACGTCGTGGATGGCCAGGGCACCGCCGGGTGCGACGTGGGGGCTCCAGCCGTCGTAGTCGGCCCGGGCGGCCTCGTCGGTGTGGCCGCCGTCGATGAACACCATGCCCAGCGGGGTGTTCCACAGCCGGGCGACGTCGGCGGATCGGCCGATCACGGCCACCACGTGCTCCTCCAGGTCCGCCGCCGCGATGGTGGCGCGGAACTCGCCCAGCGTGTCGAGCCTGCCCGTCTCCGGGTCGGCCATGGCGGGGTCGTGGTACTCCCAGCCGCGCTGGTGCTCCTCGGAACCGCGGTGGTGGTCCACGGTGACGACGGTGCCGCCGGTGCGGCGGGCGGCCGCCCCCAGGTAAACGGTGGACTTCCCGCAGTAGCTGCCGATCTCCAGTACCGGGCCGAGCGCCGCGTGGTCCCGCGCGGTCTCGTGGAGGACGCGCCCCTCCTCGGGAGGCATGAACCCTTTCGCGGCCTCGGCGATGCGTTCCAGGTCGGCTGGCATGGTCATTGGGGTTTTTCCTTCCCGGTCCGGTCCGTTGCCGGGTCCGTCAGCCGGTGTGGTTGGCGAGCCGTTCCACGGCGGCGTCCAGGACCTCGTCGCGTTTGCAGAACGCGAAACGGACCAGGTGGCGCCCCTCGTCGGGGTTGTCGTAGAGGACCTGCGCGGGGACGGCGGCGACGCCGGCGCTGCGGGGGAGCTCGCGGGCGAACTCGATGCCGTCCGTGTAGCCCAGCGGACGGATGTCGGCCATGAGGAAGTAGGTCCCGTGCGGGCGCAGCACCGTGAAACCGGCGGCGCGCAGCCCCTCGGACAGCCGGTCGCGTTTGCTCTCCAGCGCCTCGCGCTGCTGTCGCACCCACCCGGTCTCCTCCCGCAGCGCGTCGGCGACCGCGAGCTGCAGGGCGCCGTTCGCGGTGAACGTGAGGAACTGGTTGACGGTCTGCATCGCGCGGATGAGGGGACGCGGCCCGGTGGCCCACCCGGTCTTCCACGCGGTGACGGAGAACGTCTTCCCGGCGGAGGAGAGGGAGAGGGTGCGCTCGCGCATGCCGGGGAGACTGGCCAGCGGGGTGTGGGCCACGCCGTCGAAGGTGAGGTGTTCGTAGACCTCGTCGGTGAGGGCGATGAGGTCGTTGCGGCGGCACACGTCGGCGATGGTCTCGAGCTCCGCCGGGGTGAGCACGGTGCCGGTGGGGTTGTGCGGGGTGTTGACGATGACCATCCGGGTCCGGGGGCCGACGGCGGCCCGCAGCTCATCCGGGTCGAACGTGAACCGGTTCCCGTCGGCGGGGTCGGGGCGCAGCGCGACGGGGCGCCGGGTGGCGCCCGCCAGTGCGATGGCACCGGCGTAGGAGTCGTACATGGGTTCGAGCAGCACGACCTCGTCGCCGGGTTCCACCAGCCCGAGCACCGCCGAGGCGATCCCGGCGGTGGCGCCCACGGTGACGTAGACCTCCCCGTCGGGGTCGTAGGAGAGCCCGTGCAGGCGCTGCCGTTCCTCGGCCACGGCGCCGCGGAGCTCGCTCCGCCCCGGGCCGGGCGGGTACTGGTTGACGCCCTCCTGGATCCGCCGGGTGGCGCCGTCCAGCAGGGAACGCGGACCGTCGGTGTCCGGGAAGCCCTGCCCGAGGTTGATGGCGCCGTGGTCGGCGGCCAGCTGGCTCATCTCGGCGAAGATCGTCTCGCCGAACCTGCGCATCCTGGTGACAAGCGGTTCCTCCACGGCAGGCAGCATAGGCTGTCGCCGTGTCGCTGTCGCGTGGCGGGTCCGGTCACGCGCGGCGGTGCCGCCGTCAGCGGGACGCTTCGGGGGGATTGCGCGTGCGCCGCGCCCGGACCTCGTGCAGGACCCGGTTGAGTTGGACCACGTCCTCGTCGCTGATGTTCTCCACGAACCGCAGCATGGTCGTTCCCGGGTCGCCGCAGGAGTGGAAGATCTCGTTCATGAGCCGGGCGTTGTGTTCCTCGCGGGACTCACAGGGCCAGTACAGCCAGGCCCGGCCGGCTTTCTCCCGGTTCAGCACCCCTTTGTGGTGCAGGATGTTGGTCACCGTCATGACGGTCGTGTAGGCGACGTTGCGTCCGTAGACCATGGTGTCGCGCACCTCGCGCACGGTGAGAGGGCTGTCCGCCCTCCAGAGCGCGTCCATGATCGCGGATTCGAGCTCACCGAACTCTTTCACCCTCCCCACCTCCGTTCGGACATATTAGGAGGGGGTGCCAGGATGTGGCTGGAAAATGCGCACACCCGCGCAGATCCGTGCCTGGTGGCGGTTCTGGCCGTGCGTTTCACGGGTGCGCGGGGGGCGGATTCCGTCCGTTCGGTCGGCGCACGACGCCGTTTCCGTGGCGGGGGCGGAGCGGCCGGGTTCGGTCCCGTCCGGCGGGCCCCCGCTTCCGCTGGGCGGGACCGACCGTCCTACCCGGCCGCTTGTGGACTGGGACGCCGCGAGGACACGCGCGGTTCCCGTTCCCGTTGCGCCACCGTCGCGAAACGGTCACATCCGGGAGGGAATCGCCGCAGGTCACAGGGGATTTTTTCCGGACATGGCCTTCGTCGTGTGAATGACTGTTAGGTATCTCCCAGTCGGATCGCGGCACGGACTCCCCATAGACGCCCCCGGACAAGTAGCCTGTGCATTGAGAGCGCTGGCCGGGGTGCGTCCGGACGGCCGCAGAGAGCCGTCGCAGCCGGAGCCGCCCCGCGCAGCGACCATCTCGTCAATATCCATTCACAAGCGAGCTGCGGAAGAGGGCGATCTCCGCCGTGTCGTCTGAGGCGTCTCACCCCTTGACAGATTTCGGCCCTAATGAGTGGTTGGTCGAGGAGCTTTACCAAAAGTATCTGAACGACCCGAACTCGGTTGATAAGGCATGGTGGAATTTCTTCGCCGACTACAAGTCCGGCACGACCACCCAGCCCAACGGCGCGACCGGGAAGTCCCCGGCTAGCTCCGCACCCGCGTCCACAGCCACGTCACAAGGCGAGTCGAAACCGAGCCAGCAGTCCGAGAGCCAGAAACAGCCGGCGTCCGGCTCGGACGGCTCCACCTCCTCCGCTGAGGAGGAGACCGAGGAGGCTCTGAAGGTCCACGAGGAGCGGCTGCGCGGCGCGCCCGCCCGGACCGCCTCCAACATGGAGGCCAGCCTGTCACTGCCGACCGCGACGAGTGTCCGCGCGGTCCCGGTGAAGCTGCTCTTCGACAACCGCATCGTCATCAACAACCACCTGAAGCGCGGCCGGGGCGGGAAGGTCTCCTTCACCCACCTCATCGGCTACGCCATGGTGAAGGCGCTGCAGTCGATGCCGGAGATGAACTACTCCTACGTGGAGGTCGACGGTAAACCGGGCATCGCCAAGCCGGAGCACGTGAACTTCGGCCTGGCCATCGACCTGGAGAAGCCCGACGGCTCCCGGCAGCTGGTGGTGCCCAGCATCAAGACCGCCGACCAGATGGACTTCAAGCAGTTCTGGAGCGGCTACGAGGAGCTGGTCCGCAAGGCCCGGAACAACAAGCTGGGCGTCCCCGACTTCCAGGGGACCACGATCAGCCTGACCAACCCGGGCGGTATCGGCACCGTGCACTCGGTGCCGCGGCTGATGCCGGGGCAGGGCACCATCGTGGGTGTCGGCGCGATGGAGTACCCGGCCGAGTTCCAGGGAGCCTCGGACGAGACCCTGAACCGGCTCGCGGTGAGCAAGGTCATGACGCTGACCTCCACCTACGACCACCGCATCATCCAGGGCGCGCAGTCCGGGGAGTTCCTGCGCAGGATCCACAACCTGCTGCTGGGCGAGGAAGGGTTCTACGACGAGATCTTCCGGTCGCTGCGCATCCCGTACGAGCCGGTGCGGTGGGAACAGGACATCTCGGTCAACCACGACTACGAGCTCGACAAGGCGAGCCGGGTCCAGGAGCTGATCCACGCCTACCGGGTGCGCGGCCACCTCATGGCCGAGACCGACCCGCTGGAGTACAAGCAGCGCCGCCACCCGGACCTGGACGTCCTCGAGCACGGCCTGACCCTGTGGGACCTGGAGCGGGAGTTCCCCACCGGCGGCTTCGGCGGCAAGCAGGTCATGAAGCTGCGGGACGTGCTGGGTGTACTGCGCGACACCTACTGCCGCACCGTGGGCATCGAGTACATGCACATCCAGAGCCCGGAGGAGCGGGAGTGGATCCAGGCCCACGTGGAGCGGGAGCACGAGAGCCCCAGACGTGAGGAGCAGCTGCACATCCTGCGGCGGCTGAACAGCGCCGAGGCCTTCGAGACGTTCCTGCAGACGAAGTACGTGGGGCAGAAGCGGTTCTCCCTGGAGGGCGGAGAGTCCCTGATCCCGCTGCTGGACGGCGTCATCACCAAGGCCGCCGAGTCCAACCTGGACGAGGTCGTGCTGGCGATGGCCCACCGCGGGCGGCTGAACGTCCTCGCCAACATCTGCGGCAAGTCCTACGGCCAGATCTTCGGCGAGTTCGAGGGCAACCTGGACCCGCGCAGCGTGCACGGTTCCGGCGACGTCAAGTACCACCTCGGCACCGAGGGCACCTTCGAGACCGCCAACGGGGAGAGGATCGCGATCTCCCTGGCCGCCAACCCCAGCCACCTGGAGACGGTCAACCCGGTGGCCGAGGGCATCGTGCGCGCCAAGCAGGACATCCTGGACAAGGGGCCGCACGGTTTCACCGTGCTGCCGCTGCTGATCCACGGGGACGCCGCGTTCGCCGGCCAGGGTGTGGTCGCCGAGACCCTGAACCTGTCCCAGCTGCGCGGGTACCGCACCGGCGGCACGGTGCACGTCATCGTGAACAACCAGGTCGGGTTCACCACCTCGCCGGCGGACAGCCGGTCGAGCGTCTACGCCACCGACGTGGCGCGGATGGTGCAGGCTCCGATCTTCCACGTGAACGGTGACGACCCGGAGGCCGTGGTGCGGGTGGCCCAGCTCGCCTTCGCCTACCGGCAGGCGTTCAACAAGGACGTCGTCGTCGACATGGTGTGCTACCGGCGGCGCGGCCACAACGAGGCGGACAACCCGCAGTTCACGCAGCCGCTGATGTACAACGTGATCGACGCGAAGCGCTCCACGCGCAAGCTCTACACCGAGGCGCTGATCGGCCGCGGCGACATCACCGTGGAGGAGGCGGAGAACGCGCTGCGGGACTACCAGACGCAGCTGGAGCGCGCCTTCACCGAGACCCGGGAGGCCGGGAAGAAGCCCGCCGAACCCGGCGCGGTGATCAAGCCGGAGGTGTTCGACGAGGAACGCATCGACCACAGCACGGTGGAGACCGCGATCTCCAGCGAGGCCGTGAAGCGGATCGTGGACACGCAGGTCAACCTGCCCGAGGGCTTCACTCTCCACCCGCGGCTGCAGCCCCAGATGCAGCGGCGGCCCCAGATGGTCGAGGACGACAAGATCGACTTCCCGCTGGGGGAGACACTCGCGTTCGGTTCGCTGCTCATGGAGGAGCACCCCGTGCGGCTGGTCGGCCAGGACAGCCGCCGCGGCACCTTCGGACAGCGCCACGCGGCCCTCGTCGACCGGAACACCGGCGAGGTGCACATCCCGCTGAAACAGTTCGACCAGGGAACGTCCAAGTTCTACACGCACGACTCGCTGCTGAGCGAGTTCGCGGCGTTGGGCTTCGAGTACGGCTACTCCACGGAGCGCCCGGACGCCCTGGTGGCGTGGGAGGCCCAGTACGGCGACTTCGTCAACGGGGCGCAGAACGTCATCGACGAGTACATCAGCGCCAGTGAGCAGAAGTGGGGGCAGCGTTCCAACGTCACCATGCTGCTGCCGCACGGCTACGAGGGCCAGGGCCCGGACCACTCCTCGGCGCGCATCGAGCGGTTCCTCCAGCTGTGCGCCCAGGAGAACATGACGGTCGCCCAACCGACGACGCCGGCGAACTACTTCCACCTGCTGCGGTGGCAGGCGAAGTCGCCGTACCGCCGCCCGCTGGTGGTGTTCACGCCGAAGATGCTGCTGCGGCTGAAGACGGCCACGTCGGCAGTGTCGGAGTTCACCTCCGGGGCGTTCCAGCCGCTCATCCCGGACGAGGCGGGGCTGGAGCCGAAGGACGTCCGCCGGGTGGTGCTGTGCTCGGGCAAGGTGTACTACGACCTGGAGACCGCGCGCCGGAACACCGGTGACACCCAGACCGCCATCATCCGGGTGGAGCGGCTCTACCCGCTGCCGGTCGAGGAGATCCGCCAGCAACTGGCGGCGTACCCCAACGCCGGCGAGGTGCTGTGGGTGCAGGACGAGCCGGCGAACCAGGGGCCGTGGCCGTTCGTGGCCCTGGTCTTCTCCGAGCAGCTGGACCAGCCGTTCACCCGGGTCTCCCGGCCGGCGGGCTCCGCTCCGGCCGCCGGGTCGGGCAAGCGGCACGAGACCGAGCAGCAGGCGCTCATCAACACCGTCTTCCCCCCGGCGGAGTAGGTCATGTACTACACGGACCGCGGTCTGGAGGAACTGGAGAACCGCCGCGGCGAGGAGCAGGTGTCGCTGTCCTGGCTCGCCGACCAGCTGCGCGTGTTCACCGACCTCAATCCGGAGTTCGAGACCGCCGTCGACCGGTTGGCCACGTGGCTGGCCCGGCTGGACGACGAGGACGAGGAGGAGTGACCCGGTGGGGAGGGCGCGCCCTCCCCACCGGAGCGTTTCCGGGTGGTGGCGGCCGCGGGCCGCCACCACCCTTTCGTGTGCGCCCCCGCCCGGCCACCCCAACGAACCTCACGACATATCTTGAAAACCGGCGGCTCGCGACATATCGTGTTTGTTGTCAGCAGGTCGTGTCGAAGGGACTGCGATGGCGCGTTGGACCATCGACCAGCCGGCGACCCGGACGCTCGACGGCATCGTCGCGCTGCGCGTCCGGATCATCGGCGGTCATGTCAACATCCTGCCCACGGATGACCCGGTGACCTTCGAGGTCTCCGACATCACCGGGGAGCCGATCCTCGCCACCCACGAGGCCGGCATCCTCACCATCACCTACGAGGACCTCACCGGGAGCGGTTTCCTGGAGCGGCTGCGCCCGGCGCAGCTGTCCGGGTACAAGGGGGTGCAGCGCCGCTCCGCCACGGTCAACGTGCGGGTACCGCCCGACTGCCCCGTGGAGGTCACCACACTGTCGGCGCCGGTCGTCGCCGCGGGGTTGACCGCCAAGACCCACCTACGCACCGCATCCGGGGACATCACCCTGGACAACATCAACGGTGAGGTGGAGGCCAACACCGTCTCCGGCAGCTTCGCCGGCCGGGACCTGCACGGCATCCTGCGGTTCAACAGCGTGAGCGGCCAGGCCGCGGTGGCGGGCGGCAGGCTGGCGGAGATGTCCGGGAAGACCGCCTCGGGGCAGTTCCTGGCCGATGTCGACCTCGCCGCCTCCTCCCGGGTGCGGCTCGCGTCGGTGTCCGGCGAGGTGGCCCTGCGCGTTCCCGCCGACACCTCGGCCGGTGTCGAACTGCGGTCGGCCACCGGCAACGTGCAGTCCGCGTTCGGTCTGGACCGCAGCTCCCCGCCCGGGCGCACCAACCTCAGTGGGAAAATCGGCGACGGTATCGACCCCTCGAACATCAGCGTGACCACCGTCTCCGGCGCGGTTTCCCTGCTACGCCGCGCCGCCGACGCGCCGGCCGCCATACCCACGGGTCGCGAGTGAAGGGAGGAAGCGGCGCCGTTCTCCCCGCGGCCACGGCCCGGGGGCCAGCGTCGCGACACCGATGAGTACGATCTTCGGCCACGGCCGCCTGCGGCTGTACCTGTTGAAGCTCCTGGACGAGAGCCCGCGCCACGGTTACGAGATCATCAGCCTGCTCCGGGACCGTTTCCTGGGGGTGTACTCCCCCTCACCGGGAACGATCTACCCGCGGCTGGCCCGGCTGGAGGAGGAGGGGCTGGTCACCCACGAGGAGGTGAACGGGCGCAAGGTGTACCGTCTCACCGACCAGGGACGCGCGGAGCTGGACCGCCGCAGCTCCGACCTGGAGGACCTGGAACGCGAGATCAGCGACTCGGTGCGCGACGTCGCCCACGCGGTCAAGGAGGACGTCCGCGACACCATCAGCTCCCTGCGGGAGGAACTCAAGGGCGCCACGGGTTCCGGGCGCCGCTCCGCGGAGGACGCGGACGAGGACACCGCCGCCGCGGGTTCCGACCGGGAAGGAGCCGGCAGCGGCTCCGGCAGGGGCGGCTCCTGGTGGGGCCGGGACTGGACCGGGTTCGCCGGCGGGTTCGGCTCCTGGGGGCGCTGGACCAGGCGGGAGTCCTCCGGTAACCGCCCCGACCTCGAACAGACCCTGCAGGACTTCTCGGACCGCGTCCGCGACGTCGCCCGGGAGGCCGGACAGTTCAGCGAGTCCGCGACGCAGAACCTGCGCCGGGTGCTGGACGACACCATCGACGTGATCCGGCGGGACGTCTCCTCCTGGGGTCCGCCCAGCGGCACGGAGCAGAGCGACAGCGGCGACACCGGTTCCGGTCGGGAAGCGGGGGGCGAGGCGGGTGACACCGGCCGGGCCCCGAACGGCGACCCGTCCGGTGGGACGCGGGGGACCGAGGCGCGTGGACCGTTCGCCCAGCCTCCGGCGTCCCACGACTCCGGTGACCCGTGGGACGCCGCCGTCCGGGAGGACTCCCCCGGCAGCGGCCGGGACGACACGACCGGCCCGGAGGGCGGCCGCGGCGCCTGACCCCGCCGCACGGGCGTGGCCGGGACGTCGCCAGCGGCGTCCCGGCCACGGGTCGCGGCACCCTCCGCGGCACGGTCACACGGTGAGGACCACCTTGCCGACCAGTTCCCCCTTCTCCATGGCGGTGACGCCCTCCAGCGCACGCGACAGCGGCAGGGTCCGGTCGATGCGGGGGCGCACACCGGTGCGGGCGCAGAACTCGGCCAGCCGCTGCAGCTGGTCCCGGCTTCCCATGGTGGATCCGACCACGGACAGCTGCAGGAAGAACACCCGGGTCAGCTCCGCCGGGGGCGCGTCACCGCTGGTCGCGCCGCAGGTGACGATGCGCCCGCCGGGCCGCAGCGCACGCACCGAGTGGCCCCAGGTCGCCTGGCCGACGGAGTCGAACACCACGTCGACCTTCTCCGGCAGCCGCTCCCCCGGTTCCACCGCGGCGTGCGCGCCGAGCTCGAGGGCGGCGGCGCGTTTCTCGGCGCTGCGTCCGGTCGCGTACACCCGGTGTCCCACGGTGCTCGCCATCCGGATGAGCGCGCCGGCCACACCACCGCCGGCGCCCTGCACCAGCAGGGTGGATCCGGGTTGCAGGCCGGCCTTCTCGAACAGCATCCGGTAGGCGGTCAGCCACGCCGTGGGCAGGCACGCCGCCTCCTCGAACGACAGCTCGGCCGGTTTGGGAACCAGGTTGCGGCGGGGCACGGCGACCTTCTCGGCGAACGTGCCGTCGTACACCTCCGACAGCAGCGACCTGCGGGGGTCGAGGGTCTCGTCGCCCCCGCCGGTCTCGGCGTCACCGACGACGGAGTGCACGATCACCTCCCGGCCGTCCTCGTCCACACCGGCGGCGTCGCAGCCCAGCACGATCGGGAGGCGGTCCTCGGAGAGACCGACGCCGCGCAGGCTGAACAGGTCGTGGTGGTTGAGGGAGGCGGCACGGACGGTGACGGTGGCCCAGCCGTCGCGGGGCTGGGGATCGGGGTGCTCGCCCGCTTCCAGCCCGGAGGTGGGGTTGTCCTTGTCGATACGTGCGGCGGTGATAGCGAACATGGGCCCGACACTAGCGGCGTCCCGCCCGCTGGTGGTCGTCGGCCCGGCGGTTCGGCCCGCCCGGCGGCCGGGGGTTGGGTCCCCGGCCGCCGGATGCCGGGCCGGGTTACAGCCGGGCCACGCCGTCGGCGCGGGCCTGCTCCGCGACGGCCGAGGACACGGCGGGCGCGACGCGTTCGTCGAAGGTGCTCGGGATGATGTAGTCGGCGGCGAGGTCGGGGCCGACCAGATCGGCGAGCGCCTCGGCGGCGGCGAGCTTCATGTTCTCGGTGACCTCGGTGGCGCGCACGTCCAGCGCCCCGCGGAACACACCGGGGAACGCCAGCACGTTGTTGATCTGGTTGGGGAAGTCGCTGCGGCCCGTCGCCACCACACTCGCGTACTTGTGGGCCACGTCGGGGTGGACTTCCGGGTCGGGGTTGGCCATGGCGCAGATGATGGCGTTGGGCGCCATCGTCGCCACCACGGACTCGGCGACCTCCCCGGCGGAGAGGCCGATGAAGACGTCGGCGCCGTTCAGGGCGGACTCGGTCGACCCGGTGAGACCAGCCCTGTTACTGATCGCCGCGATCTCCTCCTTGACCGGGCTGAGTCCCTCCCGGCCCTGGTAGATGATGCCCTTGCTGTCGGCCACCGCGATGTCGCCGATGCCGCCCTCGACCAGCATCCTGGTGACGGCGACGCCGGCGGCTCCGGCGCCGGAGACGACCACGCGCAGGTCGCCGAGGCCGCGCCCGGTCAGGCGGGCCGCGTTGCGCAGCGCCGCCACGGTCACGATGGCGGTGCCGTGCTGGTCGTCGTGGAACACGGGGATGTCCAGTTGCTCCTGGAGCCGCCGCTCGATCTCGAAGCAGCGGGGGGCGGAGATGTCCTCCAGGTTGATACCGCCGAACGAGGGCGCCATCCGGGCGACGCTGTCCACCATGTCGTCGACGCCTTCGGCGGACAGGGCGACGGGGACGGAGTCGACACCGCCGAACTGCTTGAACAGCAGCGACTTGCCCTCCATCACGGGCAGGGAGGCTTCCGGGCCGATGTTGCCCAGCCCCAGCACGGCGCTGCCGTCGGTGACGACGGCGACGACGTGGCTCTTCCAGGTGTAGGTGTCGACCAGTTCGGGCCTGTCGGCGATCGCGTCACACACCCGGGCGACGCCGGGGGTGTAGGCGAGTGACAGTCCCGCGCGGTCGGTAACGTCCACAGAGGACTCGACGCTGAGTTTCCCGCCCCGGTGCAGGGCGAACGCCGGATCCTCGTCAAGCTGCGAATACGAATCAGTGGTCACGATTGAAAACCCCTCGAGCTCGTGCCGGTCCGCGCCGGCCATGACGCGAACGGCCCACATACAGTCGCGGGCAGCGCGCGGAGACCTGTTTCGGGTGCTAGGGGGACCTCCCGTCGCCGGTCGACAGTGACCGGTGCCAGGGGTCGGCCTCCACTTCGTCTCTTATTCGAGCATGGCGCTGCCGTGGTCACGGGGTTTACCCGTTACCTAATTATCTCATAACGGTAACCGCAGGCAGATGATGGGGCAGCAGGCTGGGTAGGGACACCCGTGGCCCGTGGCCGGTGTGGTGGGCCTACCGCGCAGGCACCACCGGCCCAGGGTCCGCTCCGCCACAGAGTTAGGGAGGCTGAGGTAGCCGTGCCGAAGCACATGTCCGCGCCCGCTGCCCGCGTTTCGGGCCTCAGATACGCCGGCGCGCTCGCCTCAGCGGCGGCGCTCACCCTCACGGCCGCCTGCGGCGGCAGTGGGGACGGCGGCGACGGTGACCAGGGCGGCGGCAACGACCTGCCGGAACCGCCGGAGGTCTCCGCTGACTCCGAGCTCGCCGACAACGTTCCCGAGGACATGCGTGAGAAGGGGACGATCAAGATCGGGGTGGACACGACCTACGCCCCGGGCGAGTTCCTCGCCGAGGACGGCGAGACCATCGTCGGTTTCAACATACAGCTGTTCGACGCCGTCGCCGCGAAGCTGGACCTGGAGACCGAGTGGGAGAGCTCCACGTTCGGCACCATCGTCGAGGGTGTCGACACCGGCAAGTACGACGCCGGCGTCTCCTCGTTCACCATCAACAACCAGCGGTTGGAACAGGTGAACATGGTGAGCTACTACAACGCCGGCACGCAGTGGTTCGCGGCGAAGGGCAACCCGGAGGGCATCACTCCGGACGACGCCTGCGGCGCGAACATCGCCGTGCAGAAGGACACCGTCCAGGTTCCCGACATCAAGAACCGCAGCGAACAGTGCGAGGAGGACGGCGAACCGGCGATCAACATCAACCAGTACAAGGGGCAGGACCAGGCCACCCAGTCCATCACCTCGGGCAAGAACGACGCGGGGCTGGCGGACATGCCGGTCGCGATGTACGCGGTCGAACAGACCGACGGCGAGCTGGAGACCGTGGGTGAACAGTACGAGGCCGACCCCTACGGCGCGGTCGTCAACAAGGACGACGACGAGCTCGCCCAGTCGGTCGCCGACGGGTACCAAGCCATCATGGACGACGGCACCTACGAGGAGATCCTGAGCAACTGGGGTCTGGACGAGCAGGGGATGCTGGACCAGGCCAGGGTCAACCCCGACGTCGACAGCGAATCCGACGAGTAAGTACAGGACAGTTTGAGTACCGCACCCGCCTCCACCTCTCCCCCGCCGGACCGGGAGTCCGCCGAGGAGCTGCCCACCGTCCCGGTGCGCCACCCGGGACGGTGGGTGGCCGCGGCCGTACTGCTGGTCCTGGCCGCCATGTTCGTGCACATGCTGGTGACGAACCCGGCGTTCAACTGGCCGTTCCTGCTGGAGAACATGTTCAGCTCCCCCGTGCTGACCGGGGTGCGTACCACCGTCATCCTGGCGGCGCTGTCCATGACCCTGGGAGTGGTCATCGGTATCGCCGTGGCGGTGATGCGCCTGTCGGCCAACCCGGTGCTGGTGTCCCTGGGGTGGTTGTACACCTGGTTCTTCCGCGCGGTTCCGCGGCTGGTGCTGTGCGTGGTCGCCGGGAACCTCGGGGTGCTCTACAAGCAGGTGGAGTTCGGGCTCCCGTTCGACAACTACTGGATGCCGCTGCTCGGGTTCCGGGAGGGGGCGCGGTTCTTCTCCGTCCCGATGAACGACCTGCTCACCCCGTTCCTGGCGGCGCTGCTGGCGCTGGCGCTGTCCCAGGGCGCCTACATGGCGGAGATCGTGCGGGCGGGCCTGCTGTCCGTACCCAGGGGACAGACCGAGGCGGCCCAGGCGCTGGGGATGAGCCAGAGCCAGGTGCTGCGGCGCATCACGCTGCCGCAGGCGCTGCGGGTGATCGTCCCGCCGACGGGCAACGAGGCGACGGCGATCCTGAAGGACACCTCCCTGGTGTCGGCCATCCCGCTCACGACGGAGCTGTTCTTCCAGCTCCAGGCGGTGGGCAACCGGACGTTCGACCTCTTCCCCATGCTGGTGGCGGCCTGCCTGTGGTACCTGGCCATGGTCAGCGTCATGATGTTGGGGCAGAACTTCCTGGAACGCTCGTTCAGCAAGGGTGACCGGCAGGTCCAGACGAAGGCCGACACGACGGGCAGCAGCGAGGCGAATCAGTGAACCGACCGAGCCAACCGACCACCGCCCCCGGGGAACCGTCCGCACCGGCCACCGAACCCATGGTGGTCGCCCGGAACGTGCACAAGAGGTTCGGCCGGCTGGAGGTGCTGCGCGGCATCAACCTGGAGGTGGACCGGGGCGAGGTGGTGTGCATCGTCGGCCCCTCCGGTTCGGGCAAGTCCACCCTGCTTCGCTGCTTCAACCACCTGGAGAGGATCAACTCGGGCCAGCTCTGGGCCAACGGCCACCTGATGGGCTACCAGCGCAGACGAGGGAAACTGTTCGAGCTGCGCGACTCCCAGGTGGCACGGCAGCGCCAGAGCATCGGCATGGTGTTCCAGAACTTCAACCTGTTCCCGCACAAGTCGGTGCTGGGCAACGTCACGGAAGCGCCGGTGCAGGTGAAGCGGGAGTCCAGGGCGGCCGCGCGGCAGCGGGCGCTGGAGCTGCTGGACCGCGTGGGGCTGGCGGACAAGGCGCGCTCCTACCCGGGCCAGCTGTCCGGCGGCCAGCAGCAGCGGGTGGCGATCGCCCGGGCGCTGGCGATGCGCCCCGAGCTGATGCTGTTCGACGAGCCCACCAGCTCCCTGGACCCGGAACTCGTGGGTGAGGTGCTGGACGTCATGAAGGGCCTGGCCGCCGACGGCATGACGATGGTGGTGGTCACCCACGAGCTCGGCTTCGCCCGGGAGGTCGCCGACTCCGTGGTGTTCATGGACGAGGGCGTCGTGGTGGAGTCGGGTCCTCCGCACGAGGTACTGAACCACCCCGGGGAGGAGCGCACGCGGGCCTTCCTGTCCAAGGTGCTGTGAACGGGCCTATAGGCTCGTGGCGGAGGACGCGCGTGCGAGGAGGTGGCCCGATGATCCGACCCGCTCACCGCGATGACGTTCCCGCCATCCACCAGCTGGTGCGGGAGCTCGCCGAGTACGAGAAGGAGCCGGAGTCGGCCGTGGCGACCCAGCGGGACTTCGCCGAGGCACTGTTCGGCCCTTATCCGGCGGCCTACGCCCACATCGCCGAGCACACGCCCGAGGACGGCGGACAGGACGCCGAGCCGGTCACCGCCGGGTTCGCGCTGTGGTTCCTGAACTTCTCCACGTGGACCGGACGGCACGGCATCTACCTGGAGGACCTGTACGTGCGCCCGGAGCTGCGCGGCCGCGGCTACGGCAGGGCCCTGCTCGCCGAGCTGGCCCGGATCTGCAACGAGCGGGGCTACACCCGCCTGGAATGGTGGGTGCTCGACTGGAACACCCCCTCCATCGACTTCTACAAGTCGCTGGGTGCGGTCCCCATGGACGAGTGGACCGTGTTCCGCCTGGACGGCCAGGCACTGACCGACCTCGGCCACTCCCGCCAGGCGTGAGTGGCGCCCTCCGGGGAGGGGCGAGGCGCACGGCGACGCGGGCGCGACGCTCCGCGGTTGCCCCCTACGGCTTCCTCGCCCCCTCCCGGGCCGCGGCGAAAACGGCCTCGTCGACCTCCGCAGTGGCAAGCTCCGGGGAGCGGAGATCGAACGGCGGGTTCATCCCCTCCTCCTGCCAGGAGGCGACGGTGTCATCCTCGCCGAGGACCTCGACCCTGCGGATGACGCGCCCGTCCGGGCCGAGTTCCAACAGGAAAACGGACTCGTCCGGATCCGCCCCGCGGTTCGTGGAAGGCACCGCGGGGGAACACGCGCGCGGACAGGCGCGGCGGAGCCGGGAACAGCCACCACTGGGACAGCGGACGGTCCCAGCTCATCCGGACCCGTCCGCCACAGGGGCAGAAGCCGCGCTCGCGCCACGCCCCCGGACCCGGGGAGTCACCCTAGACCCGCCCCCACACGAACGGGGAGTGAGCAGCCGTACCGCGAAAACGTGATTCGTTATCGTTTCTTGACGCGATGAGCTCCCCGTGTGGCCGCATCCCGGCCGAGAGCCGCACCCGCCCGTGTGTCCTCGGTTCACAGGGATTCACACGCGTGCCCACGCGCGCACCACACCAAGGCCCCGCACCGGGGGCGCTTCCTCCCACGCGGTGTGTGACGCGGCGGTTCTGCTGCGGAAACCTTCCAGTTCCACAACTGTCCCGGACGCGCACAGCCAGATCCCTCCGTCACCTACTAGGGTGTTTTACGGATCACCCATAGCGGTGGGTGGCGAACCGAAAACCCGTTGTTCTCTACCAACCACGTCCAGGGGAGGTGGACCAGTGGACTCGCGGGCGGCTGGCCAGTGACACGCTGCCCGACCGGCTGCGCTCGGTGGCGGAAGTTTCCAACGCCGCAGCTGGTTATAGCGGTACCGGATACACGGGGTCAGCGCCACGTCTGTAGACACGGGGCGGGTTCCGTGCACCGGGCCCGAGAGGAAACACGGTAGATTGCTCTCAAGCGAAAACTCGCTTCCCGGAGGAGGGACGTGACCGAAGAAACCGCCGCACCAACAACGGGAGCAACGGATGTGCGGGACGCTGTCACCGTAACGATGCCGGCAGACAGCGCGTACCTTTCCGTGTTGCGCACGGCGACGGCCGGTCTGGCAGCCCGGCTCGACTTCACCCTCGACGAGATCGAGGACCTCCGCATCGGGGTGGACGAGGCGTGCGCGATGCTGCTCTCCCAGGCACTGCCGGGCACGGACCTGAACACCGAGTTCGAACTCACCGGGGACGGTATGCGTGTGTCCGTGTCCGTGCTGACCGACGACGGCCGGCTTCCCGCGCGTGACACTTTCGCTTGGACCGTACTGTCGGCGCTGGCCGGTGAGGTCGATGCGGGAGCGGGCCCCGACGACCGCGTCACCATCATCCTGCACAAACGCCGAAACACCACGGAGTCAGCGTGAGCGAAAGGGGGCCCGCTCTGACGGCGAAAACGGAGCAAGCGGTGCCCGACCGGGCCCGCGCACGGGAACTGTTCGAACGCCTGGGCGAGCTACCCGAGGAGTCTCCCGAACGGCAGCGCATCCGCGACGAGCTCGTGGAGCTGCACCTGCCGCTGGTGGAGTACCTCGCGCGTCGCTTCCGGAACCGTGGGGAATGGCTCGACGACCTGACCCAGGTCGCCACGATCGGCCTGATCAAGTCGATCGACCGGTTCGACCTGGATCGCGGGGTGGAGTTCTCCACCTACGCCACCCCCACCATCGTGGGGGAGATCAAGCGGCACTTCCGCGACAAGGGCTGGGCGGTGCGGGTGCCGCGGCGGCTGCAGGAACTGAAACTGTCCCTGACCAAGGCCGTGAGTGACCTGTCCCAACGCGAGGGGCGTGCACCCACCGTGCACGAGCTCGCCGACCATCTGGGAATGACCGAGGAAGACGTCCTGGAGGGTCTGGAGTCGGCGAACGCCTACTCCACCGTGTCGCTGGACGCACCGGACAGCGGTGACGACGACGCTCCCGCCGTCGCCGACTCACTGGGGATCGTGGACGACTCGTTGGAGGGCGTGGAGTACCGCGAGTCGCTGAAACCCCTCCTCGAAGGACTGCCGCCTCGGGAGAAGCGCATCCTGCTGCTGCGTTTCTTCGGCAACATGACCCAGTCACAGATCGCCCAGGAACTCGGCATCTCGCAGATGCACGTCTCGCGGTTGCTGGCACGCACCCTCGCCCAGTTGCGCCAGGCGCTCACCACGGAGGACTGACACCGGATAACTCCCCGGCACACGACCCGTGCCGGGGTTATTCCTCCTTCCCGTTGTTCTCCCCGCGCGGGGAATGGAACAGGGCCGCTGTCGTGGGCGGGGCCAGCACCGAGGCGATGCCGGCCGCCGCCACGAGGGCGAACACCGCGGCCGCGGCGTACTGACCGCTCGTTCCCATGTAGTAGGCGATGATCACAGCGAAGATCTGGGTCAGCAGCACTGGGGTGCGTGCCCAGTCACGGAGCCGGAACAGCCCCCAGGCCGCGTAACCGATCACCGCGGCGGCGACGAGCGCCAGGAGCACCAGCGGCAACGCGACGGACGTGTCCGCGACGTTTCCGAGGAGTGTCTCGTACAGGGTGAAGAGCCCCCCTGCCGCAGCCGCCGCACCGGCGAGTGTCTGCACAGCGGCGGCGAGGGTGACGGTAACTGGACGTGGATACACCTTCCAGCCTACGTCGGGAAGCGCACGCTTCGATCCGCCCCGCAGCGCCACTGGCGCGGATACCTCACACCCGAGCAACGGTTCAACCCCTCGCCGGTACCGATGAAATTACGAATACTCAGGCGGAATGATTCTGATTTCGCAGGTGAAAGCGGATGTGACGCATACGACATCCGATTATCCAGGATAAGGGATGCGTACTCTTGCATGGGCCGATTACGACTGTCAGTCTCAAAGTGACGCCGTACGTTACGGGCGAGTAAAACGGATGCTTCTGGGGCCAGCGAGTGCGCCGCGGACGCCCTCGGCCGCGCCGGGCACGGAGCACACCACAACTCGCCCGTTGAGTGGGTGCGCATACCTGCCGGGGCTGACGACGGAGTGTGCCCCGCGCTGACGCCACACCGTCGCGTGTGCGTGGCGCATCCCAGATTGCAGCACTGTGAGGAGTTGACACGCATGGACTGGCGCTACCACGCCGCCTGCCGTGACGAAGACCCCGAACTGTTTTTCCCCATCGGAGATTCCGGGCCGGCCCTGATCCAGATCGAGGAGGCCAAGAAGGTATGTCAGCAGTGCCCTGTCAGTAGCGCCTGCCTGCAGTGGGCGCTGGACAGCGGCCAGGACAGCGGGATCTGGGGCGGCATGAGCGAGGACGAACGGCGCTCCCTGAAACGCCGCCGGAGGACGCGCCCCATGGTGCGCGGCGCGCACTAGGTTCTGTTTGGTGGACGCTGTTTGTCGCGCGCGGCGCGGCCAGCGCCGCGTTGGCAAGTCCGAGGGAGGAGGCGGAGCGGATCCTCCGCCGACTGACGGGAACGCCGCCAGCGGTGCTGGCCGCGCCGCGCAGCGGGACAAGCGTCCACCAAACAGAGCCTAGCCCCGGCCCTCGCGACCGGGTCCCCGCTCCCCTTCTCAGGTGGGCGACTGCGCGTCGTTCTCCAACGGAAGCTCGATCACGACCTTCGTACCGCCGCTCTCACGCGGTCTGACCTCGAGGTGCCCGTTCAGTTCCCCCGCGATGAGGGTCCGCACGATCTGCAGCCCCAGGCTCGTCGTGTCGTCGATGTCGAAGTCGCGCGGCAACCCCCCGCCGTCGTCGGTCACCTCGACCAGCAGCCGCTGGGACGCCGGCTGGTTCTCTGCCGGCGCCTCCACCCGCTGCGCACCCACCTCGATACTTCCCGGGCCGTAGCCCAGCCCGTGCTCGACCGCGTTCTGCACCAGCTCGGCCAACACCATGGACAGCGGTGTCGCCACGAGCGCGGGCAGCAGTCCGAAGTGGCCCTCACGGCGCGGTGACACCTGTGTCCCGGTGGAGGAGACCTCCGCCGCCATCTCGATCACCCGGTCGGCGATGTCGTCGAAATCCACGATCTCGTCCGGGGTGCGGGACAGCATCTCGTGCACGATGGCTATCGACCCGACCCGGCGCACCGCCTCGTCCAGGGCGCTGCGCCCCTCGGGGATCTCCAGCCGCCGCGACTGCAGCCGCAGCAGCGCCGCGACCGTCTGCAGGTTGTTCTTCACCCGGTGATGGATCTCCCGGATGGTGGCGTTCTTCGTCATCAGCTCGCGTTCGCGGCGGCGCAGCTCGGTGACGTCACGCACCATGACCAGGGCACCGATGCGCGCACCGCCGATCACCAGCGGGATGGAGCGCAGCTGCACCGTGGAGCCGCGGGCCTCCACCTCCGCTTCCTGGGGAACGCGCCCTCCCGCCGTCCAGGTCAGCGACTCGTCGTGGGCCTCCCCCGCGGCGGCGAGCTCCAGCGTGGTCTGCGCCAGCCGGGTACCGACGAGGTCCGCGGTCAGGCCCAGACGGCGGTAGGCGGACAGCGCGTTGGGACTCGCGTAGACCACCTCGCCCGCCTGGTCGAGCCGGAGCAGGCCGTCGCCCACGCGCGGGGAGCGCACCATCAGCGGCCCCTGGTCGCTGAACGGGAACTCCCCCTCGGCGATCATCTGCGCCAGGTCACTGGCGCTCTGCAGGTAGGTCAGTTCCAGCCGGCTCGGGGTGCGCGCCGAGCTGAGGTTGGTGCTGCGCTGGATCACCGCGATCAGCTTGCCCTCCCGGCGTACCGGGATCGTCTCCTCGCGCACCGGGACCCCGCCGGACCAGTCCGGGTCGCCCTCCCGGCAGATCCGTCCCTCGTCCCAGGCGCGTTCGATCAGCGCGCGCTTCCCCACCAGGGAGGTGCGGCCCGCCCCCGGGTCGGGCGGTGCGACGTCGTCGCGCAGGACCCGTTCCACGAGGTCGTCCTGGAAGGCCGTCGGCCCGGTCGTGGGACGCATCTGGGACACGGCGACCCACCCGTTGCCGTCCCGCAGCCGGACCCACAGCACCAGGTCGGCGAACGAGAGGTCAGCGAGCAGCTGCCAGTCGGACACCAGGGAGTGGAACCACTCCAGATCGGCTGTCTTCAGAGCCGTATACCGTCGGATGAGATCACTGAGGTGAGGCACTCACAGATCATCCCACGCGTGCAGGCATACTTTTAAGAGCACACTCAACCAGTGGTCCAAACCAATGTGGTCGATCCTGGCGGAACCACCAGGGTACAGCCGGACAGATGCCCGATGGTTCCGCGGCACGGCACCGAACAGGGTGGGAAGCGGTGGAGGATACCGACGTGACGGCGCAGCGAACAACCGACAGCGGGCCGAAGATCCCGAAGTACTACCAGGTCAAGAAGCTACTCGTGGAGCTGGTCGAGTCCATGCCCGCGGGGAATCCGGTACCGCCGGAACGCTCTCTCGCCATCCAGTTCTCCACCTCCCGGACCACGGTCCGCCAGGCACTGACCGAGATGGTGATCGAGGGTCGGCTGCTGCGCATCCAGGGCAAGGGCACGTTCGTCGCCAAACCCAAGGTGGCCCAGCTCCTGCAGCTGACGAGCTACACCCAGGAGATGAAGTCGCACGGCCTGCACCCGGCGACACGCATCCTCGACGTCAGCTACATCAACGCCGACGAGCACCTCGCCGAGCTGCTGGCGATCCGGTCGGGCGGGCGTGTGCTGCGGATCGAACGGCTCCGGCTCGCCAACGGCGAGCCGATGGCGGTGGAGACCGCGCACCTCGCCGCGCGCCGGTTCCCGGGGCTGCGCCGCCAGCTCGACCGTTACGCCTCCCTGTACGAGGCGCTGAGCAGCGCCTACGACGTGCGTCTCGCCGAGGCCGAAGCGACGATCGAGACCGTGTTGGCCACCCCGAACGAGGCGCGGCTGCTGGGGATCGACGTCGGACTGCCGCTCGTGCTGCACTGCCAGCACAGCTTCGACGGGGACGGGCACCCGGTGGAGTGGGTGCGTTCGCTGTACCGGGGGGACCGGTACAAGTTCGTCACCCACCTGCGGCCGCCCCGCGAGGAGTGAACCGGACCGCCCCGCCGGTGGGAACTTTTGTGCTTGCGTGACAGTCCTCACCATTTTATTTAACCGGGTGGTAACTTAGTGGGCACCACTACCCGAGGAAGGGGCACACGTCCATGAGCACTCCAACCTCCGGACACGGCGGGACACACGCCGTGGCGGCCGCCCGCCGCCACGGCGTCGACACGATGTTCACCCTCAGCGGCGGGCACATCTTCCCCCTGTACGACGGCGCCGTGGCGGCCGAGTCCTCCGTTCGGCTGGTGGACGTGCGCCACGAGCAGACCGCCGTGTTCGGGGCCGAGGGGATCGGGAAACTCACCCGCAGCGCCGGCATGGCCACCGTCACGGCGGGACCGGGAGTCACCAACGCGGTCAGCGCGGTCGCCACCGCCAACTTCAGTGGCTCCCCCCTGCTGCTCCTCGGTGGCAGGGCCCCCGACGACCGGTGGGGCCAGGGACTGCTGCAGGAACTCGACCAGCCCCCGATCCTCGCGCCCGTCACCAAACAGGCCCGGACCGTGCACCGCACCGGGGAGATCGGCCCGGCCGTGGACGAGGCGTGCGCGCTGGCCAACAGCGCCCACCGCGGCCCCGTGTTCCTCGACCTGCCCATGGACCGCCTGTACGAGCAGGCCGAGGCCGATCCCCACGCGGCCCACGGCCGCGAGAGCGACCGCTCCCCCGACCCCGGGGCCGTCTCCCACATCGCCCACCTGATCGGGCAGGCTCGGCGCCCCCTGCTGGTCTACGGTTCGGACGTGTGGATGGACGGCGCCGAGACAACCGCGCGGGAAACCGCCGAGGAACTGGGCATCCCCGTCATCACCAACGGCCAGGGACGCGGCGTGCTGCCCCCCGGGCACCCCCTGCTCGCCACACGCGCGCGCGGCCGCGCCTTCGGCCAGGCCGACCTGGTGATCGTCGTGGGCACACCGTTGGACTTCCGGCTGGGGCACGGGCTGTTCGGAGGCGCCGACGGCGCCGATCCGGCGAAGGTCGTCCACATCGCCGACTCCCCGGGGCAGCTCGCCACCCACCTGACCCTGGCCGGGTCGGTCTCCGGCGACCTGTCCGCCGTGCTGCGCGGCCTGGGTGACACGGCCAAACCCGCACGGGACGTGGAGGCGTGGCGCGCGGACCTCCGTGCGGCCGTCACCGCCGCCACGGCCGACGACGCCGCGCTGCTCGCCAGCGACGCCGACCCGATCCACCCCGCGCGCGTCCACGGGGAACTCAACCGCCTGCTGGACGACGACGCGGTGGTGATCGGCGACGGCGGCGACTTCGTCTCGTACGCGGGCAAGTACATCGAGCCGCGGCGGCCCGGGAACTGGCTCGACCCGGGACCGTTCGGCTGCCTGGGCACCGGCATGGGCTACGCCATGGCCGCCCGGCTGTCACGGCCCTCGGCGCAGGTGGTGACGCTGCTGGGGGACGGCGCCGCGGGCTTCTCCCTGATGGACGTGGACACACTGGTACGGCACAACCTGCCGGTCGTCATGGTCTGCGGCAACAACGGCATCTGGGGACTGGAGAAGGCCCCCATGCGGATGCTGTACGGCTACGACGTCGCCGCCGACCTCGCGCCGCACACCCGTTACGACGAGATCGTCCGGACCCTCGGGGGCGGGGGCGAGCTCGTCACCCGCCCGGCGGAGATCGCTCCCGCACTGCGCCGGGCGTTCGACTCCGGCGTCCCCTACCTGGTCAACATCGCCACCGACCCGGATGACGTCTACCCCCGCAAGACCATGGGGGTCTGACACTGCTCCCCGGGGACACGACCGCGCCCGCCGGCGTGCCGCGCGTCCCCGGGTCCCGGGATGCCGCGGGTCCCGGGACCCTGCGCCGTTCCGGTGCGGGACCGGGACCGGCCGGCGCCGTCTCAGCCGGCGGCGCGCCCGAGGACCTCCCGGGCGACGGTCTCCGGCTCCTGTTCGGGGATCCAGTGCGTGACGCCCTCGAGCCGCACGAACCTGTACGGCCCGGTGACGTGCTGTTCGCACCGCTGCGCCCCGGCAGCGCCCAGGGCCAGGTCCTCGGTGCTCCACACGTAGGTGGTCGGTACCGTCGACGGGCCGAGGTCGCCGTAGCCGGAGTCCATCGCCCGGTACCAGTTGAGCGCCGCTGTCATCGCCTCCCGTTCCCGCAGCAGGTCGAGGTGCGGTTCGGCCTGCTGCTCGGTCAGCGGCGGCACCATGACACCGCGCAGCCTGTCGGCGTTGTCGGCCAGGAGCACGTCCTCTGCTTTGCCCTCCTGCCGGAACAGGTCGATGTAGGCGGAGCGCCGCTGCTGGTCGGCATCGTTGGCGCGGGCCCACGCGTAGGCGGCCGGGTGCGGCACGGACAGGGCGGTCAGGCTGCGCGCCCGTTCGGGATGCCGCACCGCGAGGTTCCAGGCGACGATCGCGCCCCAGTCATGGCCCACGACGTGGGCCTTCGGCACGTGGAGGGCGTCGAGGATGCCGAGGGCGTCGCCGACCAGGTTGGAGACCGTGTAGTCGTCGACCGCGCTCGGGCGCGCGCCCGGGGAGTAGCCGCGCTGGTCGGGGGCGATGGTGCGGTAGCCCTCGGCGTTGAGCCGCTCGACGACTCCGTCCCAGCAGCGGTGGGACTGCGGGAAACCGTGCAGCAGCAGCACCGCGGGGGCGTCGTCCGGGCCGGACACCGCGACCTCGAAGGTCAGCTCGTTGGCTCGAATCTCCATGGTCACCAATTCGTTCGGGCTGTTCTCGTACGTGCGGGTGCCACGCACCGCCTGCGGTGGGGGCCCGTCCCCGGCGGAACGGGGTGTGCGGTGGTGGCCCAGCGGCCGCGCGTCCCGGCGTTCCCGACCGGACCGCAGTCGGCCGCGGTCCCGCGGCCCGACCGGTTCGGAGCGCGGCGAGGTGTCACTCCGTCGCGGCGGCGAGGAAGCGCCGCCGGTTCACCACCGCCCGCGCCACCGTGCCCTGTGCGACCGTGCGCTCGTTGTGGGTCACGGTCACGTCGAACAACAGGTGTTTGCCGTCGACGCTCCGCAGCGTCGCCTCGGCCTGCACGCGGGCGCCGACCGGCGTGGCGGCGGAGTGGGTGAGGGACACGTCCGTACCGACGGTGGTGCGCTCCTCGTCCAGGTGCTCGGCGACGGCGGCGACCGTCGCCGCCTCGGCCAGGGCCAGCACCCGGGGAGTCGCCAGCACCGGCACGTCCCCGCTGCCCATGGCTTCGGCCGTGTCCTGCTCGTGGACCCGGATTCCGGTCGTTGCCCGCAGTCCCTCAGTGATCGCCATGGGGCCAACGTAGCCGAACGCTACTCGAGCACCGCCAGCAGGTCGCCTTCCTGGACCACGTCACCCTCGGCCACGTCGATACTGACGATGCTGCCCGGTTCCTCGGTACGTACCGGGATCTCCATCTTCATGGACTCCAGAATGAGCAGGGTCGCGTCGGCGTCGACCCTCTCGCCCGGCGCCGCCGTCACCTGGAACACGTTGGCGACCATCTCCGCGCGGATCTCCGCCATCTCGCGCCCCTTTTCTTACCTGGTGCGTACTTTTCCACTCGAGTACCGAGCATACGGCAGTACCCACGGGTAATCTCCAGGTCACCGCACCGCGCCCGAGCGTTCCAACACCCGAACCGCCGCCTCGACCACATCGGCGTCGTACTCGCGCCCGCTGTCGTCCCGCAACAGCTGCACCGCCGTGGCGACCCGGTCGTGGTCGGCCGTGTCACCGACGAGGTCGTCGTAGGCGTTGGCCACCTTGATGATCCGGCTGCCCAACGGGGGCGGGCCCTCGCTCTCGCCCTCCTCCCCCTCGCAGGGTTCGCACTGGCGCCGGACGATCTCGGCGACGCCGTCCAGCACCCCCGTCTCCCGGATGATCGCCGCCCCCAGCTCCGCGATGCGGCGCTGCTCCCGCCGGGAGATGAGCACGGTCGCCCCGCTGGATATCGGCTCCCGGAGGGACAGCTGACCGATGTCGTGCATCAGCGCCGCGTACTCGAGCTCCAGAAGCCGCGACTCCCGCATCGCCAGCTCGCATCCGATGGCCCACGCCAACCGGCTCACCCGCCGCGAGTGACCGGTCTCCACGTATCCGCCGACCTCGGTCACCCGCGACAGGGACCGCACCGTCTGCACGTAGGTGCGGCGGATGTCGGCGTACCTGCGGAAGGCCACCTGGGTCACCAGAAGCGGGGCGGTGAACAGCAACAGGCTGTACAGGCCGGCCACGGCGCTCGCCAACGCGATCAGGATGCCGATGGCGCCGATCGCCGTCCCCACTGCGAACTGCGCCCGCAGCTCGTCCGCCAGCGCCACGCCCAGACGGGTCCGCCACTCCTCCGCCCGGATCGTGGCCGCGACGACCGAGTCGACCAGCCACGCCGCCAGCACCAGACCGACCATGACGCACAGCACGACCCACCAGTTGCCGGCGACGTGGGGCAGCTGGTGCAGCAGCAGCCGGAACGGGAGCGCGACCATGAGCACGAGCAGCAGGCGCCGCGCGAGGTCGTTCCACAGCGGCATGCGCCCCACGGACATGTGGGGCAGCTCCCCCACCGCCAGCCCGAGCGCGACGACGGCTATCACCTGCCAGGCGGGTAGGGAGACGGCCGCACCGCCGACACTCAGCAGGAAGGTGTAGCCGAGGGCCCCCGCCGAGGCGATGGGAGCCACCTCGCGGCGCCCCGGCAGGGTGATCCGCGCGAGCTCCCCCGCCGCGATGAGCGCGCCGAACGACAGCGCGGCCCGCGGTTCCACGAAGCCGGTCAGCAGGGTCCACAGCAGGGAGAGCACCGCGCTTCCCGCAGCCACCGACAGCAGCAGCAACCGCGTCGGGGAAACACGGCCCAGGGTGTTCCTGCGTCGGCGCGCCTCAGGAGCGGCCGTCCCCTGAACGTTCATCGCTTACGGTCCCTCCCGTGATCCGCAGCGGGGCGCTGGGATCATCGTGGTCCTGCTGGGCTACTTCCGCGATGTCCTCGTCGGGAGGGTCCACCGCGACCGGGGGGTCCCAACCGTCACGGTCCACCGCGGTGATGAGCGCGTTCACCATAGCGGGATCGAACTGGGTGCCGGAACAGTTCCGGAGCTCGGCGACGGCCTCGCCGATGGAACGCGCGTTGCGGTAGGAGCGGGTGGAGGTCATGCAGTCGAACGCGTCGGCGACCGCGATGATCCGGGCGAACTCGGGGATACCGGTCCCGGACAGGCCCGCCGGGTAGCCGCGCCCGTCCATCCGCTCGTGGTGGTGCATGATCCCGTCGAGAGCCTCGTCCAGGAAACCGATCTCCCGGACGATCTCGTAGCCGCGCATGGGGTGCAGCTGGATCGCCGCGAACTCCTCCTCCGTGAGCTTCCCGGGCTTCTGCAGCACTTTGGTCGGCACCCCGAGCTTGCCGACGTCGTGCAGCATGCCCGCGTAGCGGAGCGTGTGGGCGCGTTCCGCCGGAAGCCCCAGTTCGCGTCCGATCATGCTGGCGGCCTCGGACACCCGCACACAGTGGCCGCGGGTGTAGTAGTCCTTGGTCTCCACCGCCTGGCACAGGGTCGCGAGCGTGGCGTCGTGCGCGCGCTGTTCGGCGATGTACTGGTTGAAGGTCCAGCGGGCGATGAACAGCGGGAGCAGGACCAGCAGGACCGCGAACGGGCCGACGGCTCCCCAGATGGTGGCGATGCACAGGCCGAGTGCCCCGTAGCCGAGGGAGGACAGCTCCAGCCTCGCGAACGGTCGCCAGCGGACGCGGCGGGGGGACTCGACGCGGAGCACACCCAGGATCAGCATGAGACCGCCGACGAGGACGGTGTTGGCGAGCGTGTGCACCAGCGTGGCCGCCGCGAACGGCAGCACGACCCACGGGAAGTCCGCCCGGACGGGCACGCCGGTCTCGCCCCCCGCCAGAAGGAACGCGTGTCCGGCGGCGTATCCGGCAAGAGCGAACTGCGCGCCGTTGAACAGGCGCTTCACCACGCTCTGCCGCCGGATCACCAGGCACGAGGCGAGTCCGGCCACGGCGGCGCCGACGGGGCCGACCAGGACGACAGCGGCAAGGGAGGCCGAGGAGCTCGGCGAGATCCCCGCTTTGCCGCTGTCCACCATGGTGCTGATCGACTCCGCGACGACGAAGAGCACCGCGAGCAGTGCCAGGGTTACCGGGTCGATGCCGGTGTAGGGCCCGACGGCGATGGCGGTCACGACCGCCAGTACGACGAGGCCGATGTACATCCGCGCCGTGTACGGAAGCGCACACAATTTCCGGCACCTCCCGCCCTGTTCACTGATGAACGGTCATGGTTTCATCCGTTCGGCTCCTACCACCAGGACCACCCCTCAACGGCTGAGATGAGCCATGACAGGGCCATGGCCAGGTGGAGCAGATTCACAACAAGAAAACTCACGGTTTTCCACCCCCTCCCGAGTGATGGTGCCGTGCCCACTAAACACCCCCGGGCACGACACGCGAATTACCCCATACGGTGGATATGGCACCTAGTTTAACGGCTAACTGGAGCCACCTGTTTTCTTCGACCCAATCCGTACGCCAAACGCGAGGAAAAAAGGTTAATCCCCCACCGGAGACAGAAAATACTATTTTCTCTCGTAGCAGCGGCAACGACTCTTTGTATCCGCACCGGAACGGCATCCGACGACGAAATCCCCAAGCAACGCGGCACACACGAACACCGTTTTCCCCAGGACACATACCGACAATTACTCTAAGTAATTGTTACTATTGCGTCAACAAAACCAGGGGCACACTTTCCCCACCGGATATCAGAAACCGATAAGCACGCACCGCCGGGCGTGTCGCACACCCCGGGACCGGACCGCAGTGCCCACGTCCAAAAACCCGGGCACTCTCCCCCATAAACGAGAAAAACGGAACACTTCGTGACAAAAACCAAGCGACGGCCAATAACCATTGACCGCCGCTATTGTTACCTTATGTCCATTCTGTACGACCTGCTCGGGTCCGGCACCGCCCCCTACTCGGCGTGCGCCTCCCGGATCTGCCGGTCCGCCCGGGCCGCCTCCAACCGGTGCAGTACCTTGCTGCGCAACCCCTCCGGAACCGGATCACAGCCGCAGTGCTTCGCCACCAGGTTCTTCACCGCCTCCTCGAGGCCGTACTCCTCCAGGCACGGAGCGCACTCGTCGAGGTGCTGCCGAATGTCCTCGCAGTTCTCCTCTTCGAGTTCGCCGTCGATATAGCTGTAGACCTTGGCCAAAACCTCGCTACACGGTGTGTGGTGCGGTTCTCCGCAGCTCATTGCTGGTCCCTCCGAGTCGCCCCATCGTTCGACGCTCCCAGTGCCACAGACGTGTCACCGTCCTGCGGAAGGATCCCGCGGTCCACCGCGTACTCCTCCAGCAACGAACGGAGCTGACGTCTACCGCGGTGCAGCCGCGACATCACCGTCCCGATCGGGGTCTCCATGATCTCGGCGACCTCCTTGTAGGCGAATCCCTCGACATCCGCGAGGTATACCGCCATCCGGAACTCCGTCGGGAGGTCCTGCAACGCACGCTTCACGTCGGTGTCCGGCAGGTGCTCCAGCGCCTCGGCCTCGGCCGACTTCAACCCCGACGACGAGTGGGAGGCCGCCTGCGCGAGCTGCCAGTCCTCGACATCCTCCGTGCCCGCCTGTTTGGGCTGCCGCTGCTTCTTGCGGTAGGAGTTGATGAACGTGTTGGTGAGAATCCGGTACAACCACGCCTTGAGGTTCGTTCCCTGCTTGTACTGGTGGAACGAGCCGAACGCCTTCGCGAACGTTTCCTGGACGAGATCCTCGGCGTCGGACGGGTTGCGGGTCATCCGCAACGCCGCCGAGTAGAGCTGGTCCAAGTACGGGAGGACGTCCCGTTCGAACCGGGCTCCCTGTTCGTCGAGTGTCTCCTGACCCTGGTCCAAGCCCGCCTGCCTCCTTGTGCTGGTCTCCCGTGGGGCCACCGTAGCCTCACGATACGACCCCGCACGGGCGGACTGCACACTGACACCCGGCGGGGAGGCGTCCGGGCGTTCCTCAAGCAAGCAACCGGTGGCAGGCATCGATGCGTCTCTACCCCTCTTTCCGCGGCGCGCGGCGTGCTCGTTCCCCTGCGCGCGTCCGGTCCGGGCGCGGGCAGGCCACTGATGCCGGTGTTAACAACCGGGGTCCCCGCCTGATTCCACAACCGCCCTTGAACCTCGCTCCCACCCGCGAGAGCATTGACTTTTCGCCGCTGAAGGGATGTTCTGCTGTCGCATACGGGTAGTACCGCGTGTGAGACGTGGAGAAAGGAGCGTACGTGCAACCGTCCGCCAGTTGGGCGGGCCACGAGTCCGAGCCCTGGACGCCCACCGAGACTCCCGTGGACCAGCGCCCCGCACGCTCCCCCGCGGCGCACTTCGCCACGATGGAATCGCTGTCCGGGTACTGGCGCTTCTACTGGGCCGTCGCCGGTGCGCAGCTCTCCCAGTGGCTCCCGCACCGGCCCAGTCGCCTGTTGGACCTCTCCAGCCCGGAGTTCCGCGGCGCACCACGCGCAGCGGCGGCCGGACACAACGTGGTCACCCTGCTTCCCTCCGCGGACATGGCCCCGCGCCGCTCACTCCCGCTCGTCAACGGCCACGCCCCCGCCCCCCGCCAGGAGAGCACCGGAGAGGTCCGCTCCGTCGTGGGCGACACCACGTTCCTCTCCGCCCTCGCCGACGACACCTTCGACGGGGTCGTCTCCGACAACAGGGTGCTGTCCCAGCACCTGGCGACCGAAGCCTCGCTCAGCGAGATCGCGCGGGTACTGCGACCCGGCGGCCGGACACTGCTGTGCGTGGACTCCGTCGTGCTGGGCATGGCGCTCCTGGCCGAACAGGACTACTGGCCCCAGCTCAGCCACGCGCCCGACGCGGACGTCCTCCTCGTCCCGTGGCCGGACGGCTCCATCACCCGGTGCTTCACCGCGGAGCAGCTCACCGAGCTGCTGACCGGCGCCGGGCTGGAACCGGAATGGGTCAAACCCCGAACGGTCCTCTCCGCCTCCACAGTGGACACCCTGCTCGCCGACGACCCGCGCGCGTTGGGCGACCTGGTCGAGATGGAGCTGAAAGCCACCGAGTCCGACGACTACGTCGGCGTGCACCTGCTCGCCAGCGCCCGCAAGCCGGCGCGGCCGTGACCCGTCCCGGCCGCGTCCGGGAACGCGGCCGGGACCAGAACACCGGCGGCTACTCCGCCACGGGCAGGTAGACCCGGTTGCCCTGCTCGGCGAACTCAGCGGACTTCTCCCGCATCCCCTGGTCGATGGCCGCCACGGTGGACAACCCGTTGTCGTGGGCGTACTTGCGCACGTCCTGGCTGATCTTCATCGAGCAGAACTTCGGCCCGCACATGGAGCAGAAGTGCGCGGTCTTCGCGCCCTCGGCGGGCAGTGTCTCGTCGTGGTAGGCCTGAGCCGTATCGGGGTCCAGCGCCAGGTGGAACTGGTCCTGCCACCGGAACTCGAAACGCGAGCGGGACAGCGTGTCGTCCCACTCCTGGGCCCGCGGGTGCCCCTTGGCGAGGTCGGCCGAGTGGGCCGCGAGCTTGTAGGTGATGACCCCGGTCTTGACGTCGTCCCGGTTGGGAAGGCCCAGGTGCTCCTTCGGTGTCACGTAGCACAGCATCGCCGTACCCGACCACGCCACCTGCGCCGCCCCGATCGCCGAGGTGATGTGGTCGTAGCCGGGAGCGATGTCGGTCGCGAGCGGCCCCAGGGTGTAGAACGGGGCCTCCCCGCAGAGCTCCTCCTCCAGGCGCACGTTCTCCGCGATCTTGTGCAGCGGGACGTGTCCCGGACCCTCGATCATCACCTGCACCCCGTGGGAGCGCGCGATGTGGGTCAGCTCCCCCAGGGTGCGCAGCTCGGCGAACTGCGCCTCGTCGTTGGCGTCGGCGACGGACCCCGGGCGCAACCCGTCCCCCAGGGAGAACGTGATGTCATAGTCCCGGAAGATCTCGCACAGTTCCTCGAAGTGGGTGTAGAGGAAACTCTCCTCGTGGTGGGCCAGGCACCACGCCGCCATGATCGACCCGCCGCGCGAGACGATCCCGGTCACCCGCTCGGTCGTGAGCGGGACGTAACGCAGGAGCACCCCCGCGTGGACGGTCATGTAGTCCACGCCCTGCTCCGCCTGCTCGATCACCGTGTCCCGGTAGATCTCCCAGGTCAGTTTGGCGGGGTCCCCGTCCACCTTCTCCACGGCCTGGTAGATCGGCACGGTCCCCACGGGGACCGGCGAGTTACGGATGATCCGTTCCCGCGTCTCGTGGATGCGTTTTCCGGTGGACAGGTCCATGAGGGTGTCGGCACCCCAGCGGGTGGCCCACACCATCTTCTCCATCTCCTCGGGGACCGAGGAGGTCACGGCGGAGTTGCCGATGTTGGCGTTCACTTTCACCAGGAAGTTCTTGCCGATCACCATCGGCTCCGACTCCGGGTGGCACCGGTTGGCCGGGATGACGGCCCGGCCGATGGCGACCTCGGAGCGGACGAACTCGGGGTCCATGCCCTCGCGGGCGGCGATGAAGCGCATCTCCGGCGTCGTCACGCCCGCTTTCGCGTAGGCCAGCTGGGTGGAGGCCCCGTCGACGGGACCGCGTCCGGCGATCCAGTCCTCCCGTGTGGCGGGAATGCCCGTGTGGACGTCGATACTCGCCGTGGTGTCGGTGTAGGGGCCGGAAGTGTCGTACAGGTCAAGGTGGCTGCCGTTACTCAGCCCAACCCGCCGCTGCGGAACCCGCAGCGTCCGCCCGGAATCCGGGTCGTGGACGTCGTGGTACACCTTCTCCGAGCCCGTGATGGGGCCGGTGGTCACGGTGGATTGGACACTACGGTCATCAAGCGCCGTCAAGGCACGCCTCCCTACGTCGGAATTACCCGAACAGGTTCCGCGGTCGGCGGCACCCGTCCCTCCGTGGGGACAGCCGCCCTCTCAGCCCGCCATGGCGCGAGCTCCCGCTTGGTTGTGTGTCGTGTCCGCGCACCGCCCGGCGGCGGTGCGCTCCGCCCGTGGGGCGGATCGTCAGGACCGCGGCTACCTTAACCGGGCGGGGCGGTCCCAGGCCACCCCCACACCCCGTTCAAAACAGCGTTCCGTCGCCCCCGTCGCCGGAGCCGAGGGGCTGCAGCAGCTCGGGACCGTTGTTGCGGACACTGTTCACGGAGGTGGACACCTGGCGGGTACGCAGCTCGCCCACCGGAGTCGATTCCAGTACCCCCAACAGGCTGTCGCGCTGTGCCGCGGGGTCCAGCCAGGTGCTCCACCGGTCAGGCGGCACCACCACCGGCATCCGGTCGTGGATGTGGGCCAGCTCCGGCGCGGCCTCGGTGGTGACCACGGTGCAACTCCACAGCCACGCGTGGGGGTCGTCCTCCGGCCTCTCCGGGTCGCGCCAGCGTTCGAACAGCCCCGCCAGGGCCAGCGGGGAGTCGTCCGCGTACCCGATGGCGTAGGGGCGTTTCCCGGAACGGGCCTTGCGGGGCTTGTGCTCGGGGTCGGTGCTCGGTGAGGTCCCGGGTTCCGCGGAGCGGGCGGAGGGCACCAGCTGCCACTCGTAGTAGGCGTCGGCCGGCAGCAGGCAACGCCGCCGGGCGAACGCCGTACGGTAGGCGGGCTTCTCCGCGACGGTCTCGCTCCGGGCGTTGATCATCTTGTAGCCGAGGTTGCGGTCCTTGGCCCACGAGGGCACGAGTCCCCACCGCAGGGAGGCCAGGCTCCGCGGTCCCGCCCCTCCCTCCCCGGTGCCGCCGGGCGGCGGGCCGAGTACCGCGGGAACGGTCCTGCCGGGCGCGATGTTGTAGTCGGGCTGCGGTTCCTCCCACGGCGGCCAGGCACTGGGGTCCCGGTCGTCCGGTTCGACGGTCTCGGGCAACCCGAAAGCGAGCTGGAGCTGGTTCCGACTGCGCGTCTGCGCGTACCGTCCGCACATGGCAACAGCCTAGCCGCGACCGGTGACAACGCGGGAGCCACCGGACCGTTACGCCCGGAGCGGATTCACCACGCGCGTACCGCGCTCCTCTGTGCCGGCCCCCGCGCCTACCGTTCCCGGTATGGAGAACGTTCACGTCCGCGACCACCTGCGCATGCTCGCCTTCGACGTCGGCCAGGCCTACCTCTGGCACGACTCCGAGGGCGTCACCGTCATCGACACCGGTACCGCCGGTTCCGCCCCCGCCATCGCCGACGCCGTCCGGGATCTGGGAGCCCGTCCCCGGGACGTGCGCCGTATCGTGCTCACCCACGCCCACGAGGACCACACCGGTTCCGCGGCCGAACTCGCGGAGTGGACCGGCGCACCGGTCTGCGCGCACCGGTGCGACGCTCCCGCGGTCCGCGGTGCGGAGGAGCTGCCGCCGCCGGTACTCGCCGACTGGGAACGCCCGATCTGGGACGCCGTGCACACTCCTCCCCTCCCGCCCGCCCCACCGTCTCGGGTGGACCGCGAGCTGGAGGACGGCGACGTCCTCGACGTCGCCGGCGGGGCGCGGGTGGTCTCCGTCCCGGGACACACCGACGGCAGCGTCGCCCTCCACCTCCCCGGTCCGCGTGTGCTCTTCACCGGCGACGCCGTGGCCGAGTACGAGGGGAGGACCATACTCGGCGTGTTCAACGTCGACCGGGACCGCGCCGTCCGGTCGCTGCGCCGCCTCAGCGAGCTCGACGCGGACACCGTGTGCTTCGGCCACGGCAAGCCGGCGGTGGGCGGCGGCGCGGCGGCGCTCGCCACGGCCCTGGCGGAGGCAGAGGGGGTGGACGGCTGACCGTCCCCTGTGGCCGGTTCCGGCCACGTTGCGGAAGCGCCCCGGACGGGTTGGCCCGGTGCGGGGCGGGCACACTCCCCGTCATGTCTCCCTCCATCCCGCATCCCCCGACAGCGCGACGGCTCCGGACAGCCGTCCCGGCCGTTCTGGCGGCGTTGGCGGCGACGGCACTCGGCGCGCCGTCGGCCGCTGCCGACAGTGACGGCACCGTCATCTCCCGGTTCGACGCCCGGGTGGAAGTGGACAGGGACGGTGAGACCCACGTCCGGGAGTCCCTCACCTACGTCTTCGGTCCCGACAACGACGGCGAGGCCACGCGCACCATCCCGCACAGCGGCAGCATCGACGGCGGGGAGCGCCGCTCCCTCGGTCTGGAGAACGTCGAGGTCACCGACGCGGACGGGCTGGACGAGGTCAGCGTGGACGACTACGCGGCCGACAGGCGGATCACGTTCGGCGACGGCGGGGAGCCCCTCACCGGAACGAGGACGTTCGTGGTGCGTTACGAGTACACGTCACTGGTCGTCGAGGGCGCGGCGGGACGGCCCCGGCTGTTCCAGGACATCGTGGGGTCCGGTTGGGAGATCCCGATCGAGTCGGCGCGCGCCAGGATCGACGCGCCCGGCGACATCGCCTCGGCCACGTGCTACGCGGGCGCACCCGGTTCCCGGGAATCCTGCTCCGGTTCCCGGGTATCGGGTTCCACCGCCTCGTTCGACGCCGGTCGTATTCCGCCGGGCGAGGCGTTCAGCGTGGACGTGGACCTTCCCCCGTCCGTGGCCGTGCCGAGTCCGGCTGCGGCGACGGACAGTTCCCACGGCTCCTCCGGCAATCCCGGGATCCTCCCCGAGATCGTGTTTCCGTTGTTCGTGGTGTCCGCCGTGCCCGCGGCCTTCATACTCATCCTGGTGCTCGGGGTCAACAGCCGCAGCGGCGGCTCCCGGGGCCGGTTCGGGGGAGGCATCGGTGGTGCCGCCGGAGGTGGCGGCGGCACCGGAGGCGGAGGAAGCGGAGGCGGCGGAGGTGGCGCCGGAGGAGGTGGTGGAGGTGGCGGGGGCGGTGGTTGACGACGACGCCCCCGAACCGGCCCCGCCCCCTGGAACCGCCATGCCGCTACCGTTCCGCGTTCTCGCCGCCACCGGGACCCTCGTCCTGGTGGCCGTCCTGGGCTCGCCCGCCGTCGCCGCCGCTTCGGACCCACCGCCCTCTCCCGAGGGGTGGGAGCAACGAACGGCGGAGACCTCCCCGGAAGGTCGCGCCCCCGGGCCCGGCCGGTTCGACTCCGGCGATACGGGCCTCGTCCTGCTCCTGACGGGGATCAGCGCCGTGCTCGTCCTCACCGTGCTCTCGGTCCGGGGGGACGGCCGGCACGCCGACCGCCATCCCGGCAGCTCCCGCCGCCGCACCGGCGGGGACGGCTCCACCACCAACGGTCCCCCCAGCGGCCCGGGAGGCGGGTCGGGCGACGGTGACGGTGGCGGAGGGGACTGACTCCGAATCTCCGGTGCCGCGGAGCCGCCCTACCCGGCCACGTGGACCGTGGGTTCGTGGCGCACCGGGAAGTTGACCGAGCGGGCGATGAAGCACTTCTCACCGGCTTTGGCGTGCAGCTCCTGCGCGGTGGCCGCCATGCCCTCCTCGGCGACCGTCACCACCGGCCGCAGCACGACCCCGGTGAACTCGCCCCCGCCGTCGGCGTGGGTGACCATGGTGCCGCTGGCCGTGTCCGTGTAGGCCGCGACGTCCACCCCGGCGGCCGGGCACAGCGCCAGGTACGACAGCATGTGGCACTCGCTGAGGGCGGACAGCAGGAATCCCTCCGGGTTCCACCGGTCGGCGTCGCCCCGGAAAGCCACGTCCGCCGAGCCGCGCAACGTCGGTCTGCCCTCGTAGGTGATGTCGTGCGAGCGGTCGAATCCCCGATAGCTCAGTGTCCCCGACCCCGTGTTCCCGGTCCAGGTCACGCGCACCTCGTAGTTGTGTGACTTGTCCGCCACCGTTTCCCCAATCGTCACAGCGGTTCTGTCCCGCCCAGACTCGCACGCGGCCCCGACACGGACCTGGCCGGAACCGCCCCGACGGTCGCTAGCCTGGAACCATGTCCGATACCGCCCCGACGTGGCCCGCGCCGGTCGCGTCCGGCCCCGTGGAGGCGACCGTCAGCCTGCCCGGGTCGAAGTCGATGACGAACCGCGCCCTCGTACTCGCGGCGCTGTCCTCCAATCCCAGCACCGTGCGGCGCCCGCTGCGCAGCCGCGACACGGACCTGATGGCGGGCGCGCTGCGCAGCCTCGGTATCGGGATCACCGAGAGCGGCGCGGACTGGGTGGTCACGCCCGCCGCGCCGCACGGCCCCGCCGTCGTCGACGTCGGAAATGCGGGAACGGTGATGCGGTTCCTTCCGCCCGTGGCGGCACTGGCGACCGGCGACGTCCGGCTGGACGGCGACGCGCGGGCGCGGGAACGGCCCGTCGGCGAGCTGCTCACCGCCCTGCGCGCCCTGGGTGCCGACATCGACGACGGCGGTCGCGGCGCGCTCCCGCTGGTGGTCCACGGCGGCGGCGCGCTGCCCGGCGGTTCCGTGGCGGTGGACGCGTCCGGCTCGTCGCAGTTCATCTCCGCGCTGCTGCTCAGCGGGCCGCGGTTCACTCACGGGGTGGAGGTCCGCCACACGGGGGACACGGTTCCCTCCCGGCCGCACCTGGACATGACCGTGCGGATGCTGCGCGACGCCGGCGCCCGGGTGGAGTCGGCGGGTCCGAACGTGTGGCGCGTCGCCCCCGGCGGCGGCGACGTCACCGGTGTCGACGTGGAACCGGACCTGTCCAACGCCGCCCCGTTCCTCGCGGCGGCGCTGGTGACCGGCGGCCGGATGACGGTCCGGGACTGGCCGCGGCACACGAGCCAACCGGGGGACGCCCTGCGGGAGCTGTTCACCCGGATGGGGGCGGACGTCCGCCTGTCCGGTGAGGGATTGACACTACGCGGCACCGGGCAGGTTCGGGGTATCACCGCCAACCTGCACGATGTCGGGGAGCTCGCTCCCACCATCGCGGCGACCGCAGCGTTGGCGGACACCCCGTCCCGGCTCACCGGTATCGCCCACCTGCGCCAGCACGAGACGGACCGTCTCGCGGCGCTGGTACACGAGATCACGAACCTGGGCGGGCACGCCGAGGAACTCTCCGACGGGCTGCTTATCCGGCCCCGGCCGCTGCACGGCGGAGTGTTCCACAGTTACGACGACCACCGGATGGCGACCTCGGGCGCGTTGCTCGGGCTCGCCGTCCCCGGCATCCGGGTGGACAACATTGCCACGACAGCCAAGACGTTTCCGGAATTCCCCGAGCTGTGGGACGAGGTGACAGGGTGACGCGACGCGGACGCCAGCTGGACGAGAACGACGTCCGGGTACGGGCGCGGGGCGGCTCGCGCCCCCGGACCCGGGTACGCCCCAAGCACGAGAACGCCAAGCAGGGGTTCGTCACCGCTGTGGACCGCGGACGCTACACCTGCCTGGTGGAGGGCCGCGAGGTCGTGGCCGTGAAAGCGCGCGAACTCGGCCGGGGCAGCATCGTCGTCGGCGACCGGGTGTCGCTGGTGGGTGACCTCTCCGGGCAGCCCGACACGCTGGGCCGGGTGGTGCGGGTACAGGAACGCGGCTCGGTACTGCGGCGCACCGCTGACGACACCGACCCGGTGGAGCGCGTGATCGTCGCCAACGCCGACCAGCTCGTGATCGTGTGCTCGCTGTCCGACCCGGCGCCCCAGCCGCGTTTCGTCGACCGGTGCCTCGTCGCGGCCTACGACGCCGGGCTGTCCGTGCTGCTGTGCCTGACGAAATCCGACCTGGCGTCACCCGACGAGCTGCTGCGCACCTACGCCGGGCTGGACCTCGACACGGTGGTGACGCACGCCGACGGCGACCTGGACGGGCTGCGGAGCCGCCTGCGGGAGAGGACGAGCGTGATGGTGGGCTCCTCCGGCGTCGGCAAGTCCACGCTGGTGAACCAGCTCGTCCCGCACGCTCGGCGGACGGTGGGGCACGTCAACCCGGTGACCGGCCAGGGCCGGCACACGTCCTCCTCGGCGGTGGCGTTCCCGTTCGGCGACGGGTGGCTCATCGACACGCCGGGGGTGCGCAGTTTCGGTCTGGCCCACGTCAGCGCGGACGACGTCCTCGCCGGCTTCCCCGAACTGGAGGAGGCCGCCCTCATCTGCCCGGACGGTTGCCCGCACACCGCCGGGGCGCCCGGCTGCGAGCTGGACGCCGGTGTCACCGCGGGGCGCCTCGCCACTGACCGGGTGTCCTCGCTGCGGCGCCTGCTCGGCAGCCGCACCGGGGAGGACGGCGGCTGAGCCCCCGGGGGCTGACATCCACGGACGACGGGGCGGTTACCCCGCCTCGGCGGTGAACATGCTGTGCACCGCGAACCGGACCCGCTCGGCGGCCTGCCCGGCCTCGGTGGGCAGAAGGACGTAGGACAGGGTCAACCGCAGTGACACCTCGGCCACCGCGTCGGCTCGCTCGCCCAGTTCGGGCCAGTTCCGGCGCAGGAAGGCCGCTATCCGCTCCCCCAGCGCCACGTGCAGCGGTTCCGCCCGCGTGGTGAGGACCGGGAGCAGCTTCTCGTCCCCCGTGATGATGGCGCGCAGCAGCGGGTTCTCGCGGGAGGACGCCAGGGTCCAGTGGGTGGCCTGGCTGACCGCCTGCACCGGGTCGCCGGCGTGGTTGGTGAGCAGTTCCATGACCCCGTCGAGGAAGGCGTCGGCCTCACGTACGACGACCGCCTGCAACAGCCCCTCTTTCGTGCCGAACGCGTTGTACAGGGTCTGGCGGGACACACCCGCCTCCGCGGCGATGTCGGCCATGCGCATGCGTGGCCACCTGCCGGCCACCACCTCGGTGTAGGCGGCGTCGAGGAGCCGCTCGCGGACCCCGGAGGACTCCGCCGCAGCGTTGGGAGTGTTCGCGCGGGTGGGGTTCATGCGTCCATACTGACACGCGGTTGTCGACGGCTCCGCTGCCACAGGGTGCCGCCCCTGGTTCCGGGCTCCGAAAGGATAGCGTTACGCGCCATGGCCTCCTTCGACGATGATCTGCGTCTCGCCCACGTCCTCGCTGACGCGGCCGATGACATCTCCCTCAAACGTTTCCGCTCCCTCGACCTGGCGGTCGACACCAAACCAGACCTGACCCCGGTGACCGAAGCGGACCGGACCGTGGAGGAGACGCTGCGCAGTGTGCTCTCCCGCGCCCGGCCGCGTGACTCCGTCGTCGGCGAGGAGTACGGCCGGACGGGCAGCAGCTCGCGAACGTGGGTGCTCGACCCGATCGACGGCACCAAGAACTACGTGCGCGGGGTCCCGGTGTGGGCCACCCTGATCGCGCTGGTGGAGGGCGACCGGCCGGTGGTGGGGCTGGTGTCGGCTCCGGCCCTGTCCCGCCGCTGGTGGGCGAGCCGCGACGGCGGCACCTGGACGGGCCGGAGCCTCACCAAGGCGACCCAGTGCTACGTCTCGGGGGTCTCCCAGCTTGTGGACGCGTCCCTGTCGTTCTCCGAGCTCTCCGAGTGGGAGGAGCAGGGGCGGCTGGAGTCGTTCGTGAACCTCACCCGGTCGGTATGGCGCGCGCGGGCCTACGGCGACTTCTGGTCGCACGTGATGGTCGCGGAGGGCGCGGTGGACATCGCGGCCGAACCGGAGCTATCGCTGTGGGACGCGGCACCGTTCCCCATCCTGCTGGAGGAGGCCGGGGGCCGTGCCACCGACCTGTGGGGCCGGGACTTCTCGGACGGGGGTGGCCTGGTGTGCACCAACGGCCTGCTGCACGAGCAGACACTCACCTGGCTGAACGGCGGACCGACGCCGTTGCGGCTGACCTGACGGCCCGGACACGAAAAAGGGCCCCGGCGACGAATCACCGGGGCCCTCCCAGTTGCGGGGGCAGGATTCGAACCTGCGACCTTTGGGTTATGAGCCCAACGAGCTACCGAACTGCTCCACCCCGCGGCGGCTGTCTCCAACTCTAGCGGTCCACCGCCACAACACCAAATCGAACAACCCCGCCCCGTGCGGCCGCGTCCGCCGCCCCCGTGGGAGCGGTGGCACCGGGGCCGGTGGCGTTGCCCGGTTCGGCCCGGCACCGTTGCGGCTGACCTGACGGCCCGGACACGAAAAAGGGCCCCGGCGACGAATCACCGGGGCCCTCCCAGTTGCGGGGGCAGGATTCGAACCTGCGACCTTTGGGTTATGAGCCCAACGAGCTACCGAACTGCTCCACCCCGCGGCGGCTGTCTCCAACTCTAGCGGTCCACCGCCACAACACCAAATCGAACAACCCCGCCCCGCCCGGGAACCGGGCCGGGCGGGGTCGGGTTCCTACTCCTCGTCGTTCTCGTCGCGGGCTTCCTCGGCCCGGTCCAGCGCGTCCTTCAGCTCCTGGTTGGCCTCGTCGTAGGTGCTGAAGTCGCCGTCCTGCAGCGCCTTCTGCCCCTTCTCGTAGGCGTCCGCGGCGTCCTGGAGGGCCTTGGACAGCTCGTCGCTGGAACCGGACCCGCCGCCACCGTCACCGGTGTCGGCGTCGCCCCCGTCCTGCTGCCCTTCATCGAGCGGCCCCTCGCCGTCATCACCGGCGAAGAGGTTGTTCAGGGCCTCCTGGAGGTTGCCGCCGATAGCGACCTCCTCACCGAAGCCGACCATCACCTGCTGCAACAGCGGGTAGGCGGACTCGGCACCCTCCGCCTGTACGTAGAGCGGCTCCACGTACAGCAGCCCGCCGGCGAACGGCAGGGTGAGCAGGTTGCCCTTGATCATCTGGGACTGCTCGTTCTGCTGCAGCGGCAACAGGACGTCCCGGATCTCGCTGTCCGCGTCGAACTGGTCCTGCACCTGGCCCGGACCGAGGGTCACCGAGTCCTGCGGCAGGTTCAGGATGCTCAGTTTGCCGTAGTCATCGGAGTTCGGGTCGCTGTTCACCGACATGAACGCGGCCAGGTTCTTACGGTCGCGCGGGACGAACGTGGAGGTCATCGAGAACGACGCCTCCTGCTCCCCCGGCAGGCGGATCGTCTGCCGGTACGGCGGCTCCGGATCGTTTCCGTCGTTGGTCGGGTCCGCCGGGATCTCCCAGAAGTCCTGACCGCCGTAGAAGGCGTCCGGGTCGGTGATGTGGTACTCCTTCAGCATCTCCCGTTGCACCTTGACCAGGTCGTCCGGGTAACGCAGGTGCGATTTCAGCTCGTCGCTGATCTCGTCCTTCTTCGTCATGATGCCGGGGAAGGCGTCCGACCACGTCTGCAGCACCGGGTCCTGCTCGTCCCAGTTGTACAGCGTCACCGAGCCGTCGTAGGCGTCCACGGTGGCCTTCACCGAGTTGCGGATGTAGTTGGCCTCGTTGCCGGGAAGCGCGTTACCCCGGTTGGTGCCCTGGGTGAACGTGTCCTCGGTCGCGTTGGCCAGGTCGGTGCGGGTCGAGTAGGGGTAGCCGTTCGTGGTCGTGTAGGCGTCGACGATCCACTTCACGTCGCCGTCCACCACCGCCGGGTAGGGCTCGCTGTCGACCGTGAGGAACGGGGCGGTCTTCTCCACCCGCTGGGCCGGGTCGCGGTCGTAGAGGATCTGCGAGTCCTCGTTGATCGCGTCGTTCAGCAGGATGTCGGCTTCCTGGTACTTCATCGCGTACAGGATGCGGTCGAAGAAGCTGGAGAGTTCGACCCCGCCGTCCCCGTCGTAGTTGTTGGTCTTCTGGTCGCCGGGACCGCCCTGGCTGTCCTCGCCGCCGTCCTGGCCACCGTCGTTGCCCTGGCCGTCCTGACCGCCGTCCTGGCCGTCCTGGCCACCGTCCTGACCGTCGGCCGGTGCCTGCGCCTCGTCCGCGGTGGGGTCGCCCTCCTGGTTGCCCTCCTGGTCCGTGGTGGGCACGTCCTCCGACTGGCCGCCGAGCGGGTAGTCGTACTCCGGTTCGGCGTCGACGATGACGTACTCGGCGCCCTCCTGGCCGTAGTAGATACGCGGCTCGTACTCGCCGGCCACGTCGGAGAGCTCACCGGTGGGCGGAATGTTGTACTCGGTGAACGCCGGCCGGCCCTCGCTGTCCACCTCGTTGCCGGCGGCGGCGACGACACCGAACCCGTGCGTGTAGACCATGTGCCGGGTCAGCCAGTTGTCCTGGTCCTCGGGGGGACCCTCGAGCTCGCGGGCGGAGACGATCGTGTCGACCTTCTCCCCCTCCTCGTTCTCGTAGCGGTCCACGTCCAGGACGTCGGGGAACTGGTAGAAGCCCCGGACCTGCTGCATCTGCTGGAACGTCTCCGAGACCACGGAGGGGTCGACGAGCCGGACGCTGGGGATGGTCTCGGCCTCCTCGGAGAGCTGCTGTGCGCTCAGCTCCGTCTCCGCGTCGTAGGACTCGACCTCGGTGTCGTCGATGCCGTAGGCCTGGCGGGTGTACTCGATGTTGTCGGCGATGTAGGGGCGTTCCAGCCGCTGCTCGTTCGGGCTCACGGTGAACTGCTGGACCACCGCCGGGTAGACCCCGCCGACCAGGATCGCTGAGAGGACCAGCAGCCCCAGGCTGACGATGGGCACCATGATGTTCTTGAAGTAGATGTTGGCGAAGAACAGCAGCGCGCAGACGAGCGCGATGATCGCCAGGATGATCTTCGCGTACAGCACCGCGGTGACGTCGGTGTAGGCACCGCCGAAGATGTACCCGCGGTCGGAGAAGACCAGACCGTAGCGGTCGAGCCAGTAGGCACCGGCTTTCAGCAGCACGAACACGCCCAGCAGCACGGACAGGTGCACCCGGGCCGCGGAGGTGGCGCGCTGCCCCTGGGTCTGCAGCCGGACCCCGCCGTACAGGTAGTGCACCACCAGTGCCGCGAGGAAGGAGAAGACCACCGCGGCGAAGAGGTACCCGAGGATGACCCGCAGGAAGGGATAGGTGAACGCGAAGAACGAGATGTCGATGTTGAAGAGCGGGTCCTCGGTGCCGAACTCGGCACCGTTGGCGTACTGGAGGTAGGTGCTCCATTCGCCGGTCGCGGAAAGGCCAGTGAGAACACCGAGTCCGGCGGCGACCAGCCAGAAGATCAGCTTCCGGCGGGGGTCGATCGACATCCGGTACCGCTCCAGACCCTGCTGTTCCAGGCTCGTGGGACGCGATACCGGGCGGGTGCGGAACGCGATGTACATACTGGCGCCGACCGCGGCCATCATCAGGGCTGCGGCTCCGAAGAACAGCAGTGCTCGGGTCCGCAGCTCCGTCAGGAAGACGGTGCTGTACCCGATGGAGCTGAACCACTTGTAGTCGGTCCAGTAGTTCGCGGCGAGCAGCAGCCCCGCGATGATGACGACCACGACCGCCGCGACCGGCGCGAGTAGCCGAGATCGTCGAGGCATACGCGCACTCGGTGCGCCAGGCGACCGGAAGCTCACGCCTCCCCCTCGTTAGTGGTTGCGGGTACTGGTACGGGACAGGTGCGTGTCCTTGCATCGGCAACTTATTGGGCCTGCGGCAGGTTCCCGAAACTCCGCGCCGAAACAGTGACAATGCGGCATCGACTCGGCGTCGTCCCCGCATCACCCGCGATCGTACTGCCCGCGTGCTCGGTTTGGCACCCGCTGTCGCCGGCGCTGTGGCCGCGTGGGGATGTCGTCGCCGCACGCCGCTACGCGGCGCATCGGTCACCATGGAGGGGTGTCATTCAACATTCGCCAAGCTGTACTGGACCTGGAACGCCACGCCGCCGAGCAGGGGTGGGACCAGCCCATGCGGGTCTACGCCCTGGTTCCGACGGCCGACCTGGTGGAACGCGAACCCGCTCTCGCCGAGATGCTCGGGCTGGACGGGCCGGTCGAGCCGACCGAGCTCACCCCGGTGGAGCAGGAGCCGCTGCCGTCGGACCTGAACCTGGAGGAGGCACTCGGCCGGATCGCCTGGCCCGCGGAGGTCTCCGGTTGCGCCCTCGTGATGGAGCGGCTGGTGGTGAAGGGGTCCGACGAGACCCTCGACCCGCCGCGGGACGCGGACCTGGGCCAGTGGGCGCAGGAACGGCCGGACGCGGAGGAGATCCGGATGGTGGCGGCGAGCCTGCGTGACGGCAGCACCTACTCCGCGCTGCGCATGCGCAGCCACGACAGCGAGGACCAGGTGCTCAACGGCTCGGACCTCGTCCCCGCTCTGACGTCGGCGCTGTCGCTCACCCTGGAGGACGACGAGGAGGGCTGAGGAGGTGGTCAGTCCGCCTCGCAGCGGGGCAGCTCCCCGTCTCCGGTACGGATGGTCTCCAGCGCGCTGACCGCCTCGGACAGCTCACTGACCCGGACGACACTGAGGTCGTCGCTGGCCGCCGAGTCGAACGTCTGGTCGCAGCTCTCCTGGGGGACGAGGAAGTAGTCCGCCCCCTTGCGTTGCGCGCTGACCATCTTCTGCGCGACGCCGCTGACACCGCCGACCGTGCCCTGGGGGGTGATCGTTCCGGTTCCGGCGACGGCCTGCCCGTCGGTGAGCCCCTCGGGGCTGAGCCGGTCCATGATCCCCAGCGCGAACATCATTCCCGCGCTCGGACCGCCGATCTCGCCGACACTGATGTCCACCTCGAACGGGAAGTCCGGGTTGTTGGCGACCATGACGCCGACGACGGCGGTGCCGTCGTCGGACTCGGTGGTGGGCATCTCGAACCGTTCGGTGTCGCCGTCCCGTTCCACGGTGATCTCGACGTCGTCCCCGGGGTCGCGGTCGGCGACCTCCTCGGCGACCTCGTCGTTGCTGCCCGCGGGTTCGCCGTCGACCTCGGTGACCGTGTCGCCCTGTTCCAGCTTGCCCGCGGCCGGCGCGTCCTCGTCCACGTCGGCGATGACGGTCTCGTTCTCGTAGTCGATACCGAGTTCGGTGAGGGCGGCGGCCGTGGCGGCGGTCTGGGAGTCCTCCATCTCCAGGCTCTGCTCCTCGCTGACCTCCTCGACGCTGCGTTCCGGCGGGAACACCGCCTCCTCGGGGAGGACGGACTCGTTGGGGGACAGCCAGGCCCGCACGAGGTTGAACAGGTCCATCCGGCCCTGGGGGCCGCCGGTGTACTGGACGGTGACCATGTTCAACCCGCCCTCGTGGGTGTAGGTCTTCCTCCCGTCCACCTGGATCACCGGCTCCTCGCCCTCGGTCTCGCCGATGGTGTTCACCGCCAGTCCGGGAGAGGCGACGATGTAGGGCACGGGCAGGAAGTAGCCGCCGACCGCGAGGCCCGCGAGCAGCGCGAGCGCGACGATCAGGGTCATAGCGCGACGGAACATGGCACAAACCCTAAACGGAGTCGCGGACGGGAACGCTGCGGTGCCCGGGTTCCCGGCGGGTTCCGGCAGTGCCGGCGGGCCGGCGGGGCGGGGCGGGTCCGGCGGTCAGCAGGCACCGACCCATTCGGTCTCCCCGTCGGCGAACTCCTGGTGCTTCCAGATGGGGACCTCGTCCTTGATGTCGTCGATGAGCCGGCGGCACGCGGAGAACGCCTCCTCGCGGTGGGCGGCGGCGGCCGCGACGACCACCGCGGTGTCGCCGATCGCCAGGGGGCCGACCCGGTGGAGCGCCGCCACCTTCCGCACCGGCCGACCGGTGTCGGCGAAGTCGGCCACGACGCGTTCCAGGACGCCACGCATGTCACGTTCGGCGCGCGGGTGGGCCTCGTAGGTCAGGTTCCGCACGCCGCGGCCGTGGTCGTGGTCCCGGACCGTTCCGAGGAAGAACGCTGTGCCTCCGGCTTCCGGGTCGCCTACGGAGGACAGTACCTCGTCGACAGAGAGCGGGCTCTCGCGCAGCCCGACCAGGGTGATGGTTTCCACACAGCTGACGTTACCAACGCCGTGCCCACCGCGCGGAGGCGGCCGTGCCGGTACGCGGCGGCCGCGCCGGGTGGGAGCCGGTGGTCGTTCAGCTCCGGCGGCGTTTGCGGAGCCGGCGGACGGCCGCGGCCGTGCCGATCGCCGCCGCGGCCGCTCCCGCCGCGCTGGCGGCGGTGATCGTGACCTCCTTGCGGCCCACGTTCCGGCCGCGGCTCTGTTTGCCGCGGGCTTCCAGGAGGGCGCCGAGCGCTTCGGCGTTGTCGTACTCCGGCTGCCACCCGGCGTCGCGCAGGGTCACGCAGTCCACCACGCACGGGTACACCAGGAACTTCAGTTCGCTGGCCGGTGCGGGGGCGAGCCCCACCCGGTGCAACCGCTGCGTTGCTCCCAGGGCGAGGTTGGCGGGCAGCTCGAACCTGCGCAGCTCCGCGATCTCCTCGGCGTCGGACTGGCGCAGCGCCCCCTCGCACCCGACGGCGACCGTTCCGGTCTTGCCGTGCACGTCGTGGACGATGACGAACTCCACCGCGCTGGCCAGGTCGTCGATGTGGCAGAACTGCCACGCCTGCTCCCAGCCCTTCACGGTGAGCAACCGAGGGGCGGAGAAGTGGCGGGCCAGCAGCGTGTCGATCTCGGGACCGACAAGCGGCGCGGGGCGCAGCACCGTCACCGAGAGCGCGGGGTGGGCACGGCGCGCGAAACTGGCCAGGTCCTCGATCTCGATGAAGTCGCCGATGACGCCGGCGTCCGTGTCGGGAGCCATCGGCGCGTCCTCCGGTAACGGCACTGGGTTCTCGGGGGTCGCCCCGTATACCATGGTGCTTGTGATGAGGATCACACGGGAGACGCGTTCCGCTGCGGCCGCGGTGAGAAGCGTCTGCGCCGCCCGGACGTTGCGGGTGCGCCGCTCCCGGGCCGGGGCGTCCAACGAACGGTCGTCCGCCGCGTGCACCAGGACGTCCACGTCGGAGAGCCGGGGTGCCAGAGCGGGATCGCGGATGTCGGCGACGCGCCAGGTCACACCCTCGGTGGGGCCGCAGTGGTCGTCGATGGCCACGATCGTGCCGATCAGCCCGGAATCCTGGGCGGCGAGCAGACGTTGTAGGAGTATATGCCCCACTCCGGAGGCGGCTCCTGTCACCGCGACCACCGAAGCGCTCTTGTCAGCGCTGTGCTGTGGGCGAACCTGACTGGTTTCGGTACTCACTCCGGGCGGCTCCCAGCTAACGTGACAGTGGAGACACACCTAATCCTGCCTGAGGTCGAAACGTGAGTGACCCACCTTTTGGTTTCAGTATGCCGAACGACCCCGACGACGAGTCAGGTCGGCGCTCGGGTGATTCCGGCGCCGGCGGCCCAGGCGGGGGTGACCCGAACATGCCGGGTGGCTTCCCGTTCGGCGACCCGCAACAGATGGCGCACATGCTCCGCCAGTTCGCCGACATGATGTCCGCCCAGTCGCCCTCCTCGGGTTCGGCGAGCGGCTCGTCCGGCGGAGTGAACTGGGAAGTGGCGACGAACGTCGCCCGCCACTCGGTCTCCCAACAGGGGGACTCCAGTGTCGGCGCCACCGACTACGCCCAGGTCCAGGAGGCGCTGCGCCTCGCCGACCTGTGGCTGAACGAGACGACGAGCCTGCCCTCCGGCGTGAACAGTATGGAGGCGTGGAGCCGCTCGGAGTGGATCGAGCGGACCATGTCCACCTGGTCGCGACTGTGCGACCCGATGACGTCGCGCATCGTCGAGTCCATGAGCCAGAACATGCCGGAGGAGATGCAGTCCATGGCCGGCCCGATCATGGGCATGGTGCAGCAGATGGGCGGCATGATGGTCAGCCAGCAGGCCGGCCAGGCGATCGGTGAGCTGGCACGCGAGGTCGTGGGCACGACCGATGTCGGCCTCCCGCTCGCGGGCGAGGGGCGGGCGGCCCTCCTGCCGGCCGGTGTGGAGAAGTTCGGCGAGGGGTTGGAGATCCCCGCGGACGAGGTGCGGCTGTACCTCGCGGCGCGCGAGGCGGCGCTGCACCGGCTGTTCGGACACACGCCCTGGCTGCGCTCCCACCTGTTCACCCTGGTCGAGGAGTACGCCCGTGGCATGTCCTTCGACATGAGCGGCCTGGAGGAGAAGCTCGGCCAGATCGACATCTCCAACCCGGAGGCGCTGCAGGAGGCCCTGTCCGGCATCGAGGGGCAGGGGCTGTTCCAGCCGAAGGACACACCGCAGCAGAAGGCGTCGCTGGCGCGCCTGGAGACCACGCTCGCCCTGATCGAGGGGTGGGTGTCGGTGGTGGTCAGCTCGGCCGTCGACCAGCGCCTGCCGCACGCCGCATCCCTGGCGGAGACGACCCGCCGCCACCGCGCCGCGGGCGGCCCCGCCGAGCACACGTTCGCCACGCTCGTGGGGTTGGAACTGCGCCCGCGCCGCCTGCGCGACGCCGCCGCGTTGTGGACGGCGCTGCAGGAGGCACGCGGTATCGAGGGACGCGACGCGGTGTGGGAGCACCCCGACCTGATGCCCTCCGGTTCCGACCTGGACGACCCGAGTGCGTTCGTGCACGGGCAGATGGACGCCGAAGCGGCGCAGATCGACATCTCCCAGTTCACCGGGGAGCCCCCGCAGTCGGGCGGCCCGTCCGACAGTGACGACTCATCGGACCGGGACACGGGCGAAGGCGAGGGCGGTACGTGACACTGCGCCTCGCCGCCCAGGACGCTCTCGCCTCCTGGGCCGCGCCCGACGCGTCCCAGGAGGAGCTGCGCCGGGAGTACGTGGCCCACCTGGAGCGCTTCCCCGACGGGGTGTGGCGCACCTGTACGTCCGGCCACCTCACCGCGAGCGCCGCCATCCTCTCCCCCCACGGGGAGCACGCGGTGCTGACCCTGCACCGCACGATCGGGAAGTGGTTACAGACCGGCGGCCACTGCGAGCCGGAGGACACCTCGCTGGCCGCGACCGCGTTGCGGGAGGCCGGAGAGGAGTCGGGCATCACGGGGTTGCGGCCGCTCCCGGGGCCGGTGCGGCTCGACCGGCACTGGGTCCCGTGCTGCGGGGGCACGTGGCACCTGGACGTGCAGTACGCGGCGGTCGCTCCGGAGAACACGGAGCTCTCCCGGAACGAACGGGAGTCGACCGACCTGGGCTGGTTCCCGGTGAGCTCCCTTCCGGAACCGTCCGACGAGGCGTGCCACACGCTCGTGCGCGCCGCGGCACGGGCGCTCCACACCCAGCCCGCCCCCTGACCCCCCGTCCGACGGCCGCTGCCGCGCTACCAGGACGGGTTCCGTCCCCGGGTCCCGTCGTGCTCGGCACCGAACCGAGCCGCATAAGCGGCGCGTACGGTTCGACGGCAGGCGGTGACTCCCGGAGGCCCTGAAAACGCATCCCGCCACGGACGGTTACGCCGCGGCCACGTCACTGGCGTCCTCGGAACCCGGATCCCAGAATTTCCGGCCCAGTCGCATCCGGCCAGCCGCACCCGGGCCGGTCCGCGTTTTTCCCGTTTACCCGAGCCCGGGACGCCTGTCAGTCGCGGCCCCAGCAATGTGGACACAGACGATGCGGGCGAGGGCTGTTGTGGACGGGGGAGAACGACGAGAACGCCCAGGTGTTCGTCATGGACGTCGCCGACGAGAACGACGGCCCTGACGCCGACAGTCCCGCAGTGCAGTGGGTCGTTATCGACTCCAACGGTGAGCTCTCCAGCAGGACCGAGGTCGAGGGGCACCCGGCCGTCCAGCTGCCCTTCGATTCCTCGGGCTGCGACATCGAGATCGCCGTCTCGGACCGTCACGTCGCTTTCGTGGAGGTGTCGTTGTTCACGGGGCCGGGAGACGCCTGCGACCTCGCCCATGACGCCGGCAAGGCGCTTGTCGGCAACTCCCCCCCCCCCCCGTCGAGGGGAAGGACCAGGGCTCTGGTTGACGACGTCGCGTGCCGGGGACAGCACCGACGGAGTCAGGAGGATCGCGCCGGGAGCCCACCGGTACTTCTCACCCGATCAAACAGCGGATCACGGAGGCGTTCCACCAAACAGCCCCTACCCCTCGTCCTCGGCGGGGAGTTCGCGCTTTCCGACCGTGTCGCGGTCGTCGTCGACGGTGGTCTGTTCCGTGTCGGTGGCGGCGTTCCCCAGCCGCGCCGCCGCGCTCACCCCTTCCAGGTAGCCGCGGGCCCGGTCGGCCTTCGGGTACCGGCGCACCAGGTCCCAGAACTCCTCCCCGTGGTGGGGGATGATGAGGTGCACGAGCTCGTGCAACAGGACGTAGTCCACGACCCACTCCGGCATGCCGGCGAGCCGCCGGGACAGGCGGATGGAACCGTCCTCCGGGGTGCAGGAGCCCCACCGGTTGCGCTGGTTGTCCACCCAGCGCACGCTCTCCGGCCGGACCAGCCCGTCGAGGTAGCGCTCCGCCAGGTCCAGGGCGCGGTTGAGCAGCGTGGCGCTGTCGGGGCTGCGGCGTTCCTCGCGCGCGGCGAGCCGCGACAGCATGCGCTCCACCCAGCGCTGCTCCTCCGCGCTGGACAGTGCGGCCGGCACGAGGACAACCGTCCGGTCCCCGTCCCGATAGGCGGAAACAGTGCGCCGCCGTCGGGAGCTGCGACGCACCTCGACGTTCGTGTTCGACGACACGACTTCACAGTAGCTCAGTCGCGATGAGCAACATAGGGCAATTGTCCTATTTTCTGACTGATATTCATTATGTTCGGTTCATTGGCCTGCGGCACGGTGTCGCTCGAACCTCCTGCGCAGCCGGACGTACCGTCCGGCCGACCCGCCGTGGCCGGATCCGGCCACGACCGGCGACCGGCGCAAGTGGAGCGGACCCGTGTCCCGCCCCACTGTCCACGTCCCGGTCAACACAATCGCAACGCCCGCATCTCCCTGGCCGCTCCCCACTCGCGGCGCAGTTCCCGCTCCTGGGCACGGTGCCACCGGGCACGCAGCCGGTGGTACTGGTGTTGGCGCTCTTCCTCCTCCGTCGTGGCGGGCTGGGTCCGCAGAAGTTCGTGCAACAGCATTCGGCACTGTTTCCTTTCCGTGGTCAGAAGCGCGGCCGCCGGTCGGCGGCCCCGGATCGGGCCCTGTCCGGCGGACAGGGCCTACGCAGCCTGTTCGGCCGGCCGTGGATACTTCCGGGGACGACCGCGCGACCTCTTCTGCGCCACGATCTCTCCGGAAACGAGGAGCTCACCTCCCCAGACACCCCACGGTTCGCTCCGCTCCAACGCGTCAGCGAGACACTGCTCCCGTACGGGGCAGTCACGGCAGATCGCCTTGGCAGCCTCCACGTCCGCGGGGGCCTCGGCGAAGAAAAGGTCCGGCTCCCAGCGGCAGGGGACCTCGACCTCCCCTAACCACGGGCTTTCCAGGACCGAGGCAAGCATCACTGTCCTCCCTGCTTCGTTCGCTCTCAGCGCGGTCGGCGACAACGGCCACCGACACGTCCCGGTGTGTCGGGGCCGTGGCCCGCGATGAGGCTCCCGGCGTTTCCCGTCCCTAGCGGAACGGGCGCCAGCGAAAATCAAAAAGGCCGCGGCCCCGATACGGGGTCGCGGCCACGGGAGAACCCTCCGGCCGTTGGTTCAGGCCGGGATGTTCCGTGGACACTCCCCCGCTGCGCCGTGCAGGCGCGGGGTTTGTGCTGCTGGTTTGGCTTCGGCTGGATCGCTGTTGTCCGCACGGAGTTCCATGCGGGCACAGGTGACCTCATAGTTCGCCGACAGCGGCGCCTTGATCAGCATCGGCAGTTCTCCGCCGACCAGGCGTGCACGCATGGGAACAGCGCCACCACGCAGGGTGTCCCGCATACTCCGGACGAGTCCGTTGCCGAACGACTGGGCGACCCAGCTCAACTGGAGCTTCATCGGACGGGACACCTCCCTACGTTTCTCAGCACCGCGGGACATCCCGTCCCGCAGCCAGTGCGGCCGTTGACGTTGTTCACACTAGACCGCCCCGCGAACACACGGCAACCATTTTTTTACCTGGGAATTCGGCCGGATCCGGCCATCTCCGCGACCGCTGCCGGGAGAGCGGAACGGGAACAGGCGAGTGTGATTTACGTCGCCTCGTCGACCCGCAGCAACCCCTCCTGGACCACGGAGCACACCAGTTCGCCGGAGCGCGTGTACACGTCACCGCGAGCCATCCCGCGGGCTCCGCTCGCCGTCGGTGTCTCCTGGGCGTACAGCAGCCACTCGTCCACCCGGAACGGTCGATGGAACCATATCGCGTGGTCCAGGCTCGCCATGGAGATCCCGGAGAACGAACGGCCGTGCCGCAGCAGAACCGTGTCCAGCAGTGTCATGTCGGACGCGTAGGTCATCAGGCACACGTGCAGCATCGGGTCGTCGGGAAGCTCCCCGTCGACCCGCAGCCACACCAGGTTGCGGGTCGTACTCAGGCCGGGGTCGCGCTCGACCTCGTAGGACAGCGGGCCCACCGGCCGCATCTCGATCGGGTGCCAGCTGGCGAACCTGGGCACCCTCCCCAGGAAGTCGAGCAACCGCTCCCGGATAGACGGCAGCTCCTCCGGCGCGGGCACCTCCGGCATCGCGACACGGTGCTCCAGTCCGGACTCCGTGTGATGGAACGACGCCGACAGGGTGAAGATCGTCTTGCCGTGCTGGATCGCCGAGACCCGCCGGGTGGTGAACGAACGGCCGTCCCGCACCCGGTCCACCTCGTAGACGATCGGAACCGCGGGATCGCCGGGACGGATGAAGTAGGCGTGCAGCGAGTGCACGTGCCGGTCCGAGGGGACCGTGCGGCCGGCGGCCACCAGCGCCTGGCCGGCCACCTGGCCGCCGAACACCCGTTGCGGCCCCCCGTCGGGGCTGCTGCCGCGGAAGATGTTCACCTCGATCTGTTCCAGGTCGAGCGTGTGCAGCAGCTCCGTCACCGTCTGGCCCGAGCGGTCGCCCTCCGCCCTGCTCCCCGCCTGGTTGTCACTCATCCGGATCCCCCTCGTCCTCCGGGCGCGCTGGCGCGCTCCCCGCACACAGGTCCAGCACCGCCGCACCGTACCGTTCCAGCTTCGCGGCACCGACACCCGGTATCTGCGCCAGCCCCGACGAGCTGGCGGGAACCTGTTCGGCCACCGCCTGCAGAGTGGCGTCGGTGAAGATGACGTACGCCGGAACCTTCTGTTCCCGGGCGACACCGCTGCGCCATTGCTTGAGCCGCTCCAACAGCTCCTCATCGTAATCGGCCGGGCAGTCCCGGCACCGCCCCACCTTGCGCTCGGCCGCCTCTGTCACCGCGGCCCCGCATATCCGGCAGGAGACGGTCCTGGCCTGTTTCCCCTGGCCGCGGCGCTGCCGTTCCTGGGCCAGGGACGGCGATGCGGGCCGCAACCCGTCGAGGAAACGCGAGGGTTTGCGGTTCCTCCGCCCACCGGGCGAGCGGGAAAGCGCCCAGGAGAGGGACAGGAACTCCCGCGCCCGGGTCACCCCGACGTAGAACAGCCGCCGCTCCTCCTCGATCTGCTCCGCGGACTCGGCGTAGACGATGGGGAGCATCCCCTCGGTGAGACCGGCCAGGAAGACGGCGTCCCACTCCATACCCTTGGCGGAGTGCAGCGACGCCAGCGTGACCCCCTCGAGTTCCGGAGCGTGCTCCGTTGCCACCCGCGCGTCCAGCTCCGCGACGAAGTCCTCCATGGTGACCCGTCCGCTGTCTCCTCCGGATTCCCCGCCCGCCATGTCCTCGGCGAGCTGCGCCAGCGCCGCCAGCGACTCCCAGCGTTCCCGCGCCTGGCGCCCTTCCGGGGGGCGCTCGGTGAGGCCGAGCGGGGTGAGGATGTGGCGCACCGTGCTCACGAGGGGTTCGTCCGCCGCGCCGTGCCGGGCCCCCCGCAGCGTGTGGATGGCCTGCTTGATCTCGGGGCGGTCGAAGAACCGGGTCGCGCCGCGCACGGTGTAGGCGATGCCGGCGTCGGACAGCGCCTGCTCGTAGGTGGCCGTCTGCGAGTTCGCGCGGAACAGGACGGCGATCTCGCGTGCGGGGGTCCCCGCGTCGATCAGCGCGGAGATCTTCCTGGCCACAGACGTGGCCTCGGCCGGGTCGTCGTCGTACTCGGTGTAGGTGGGCTCCGGACCGTCCGGGCGCTGGGCCACCAGCTCCCTGCGGCTGTCGGCTCCGTTGGAGGCCGAACGCAGGGTGCTGTTGGCCACCCGTACCACCTGGGGGGTGGAACGGTAGTCGCGCACCAGCCGCACCACCGTGGCGTGCGGGTAGGCGGCGCTGAAGCCGGTGAGGTAGGAGGGGGTGGCTCCCGTGAACGAGTAGATGGTCTGGTCCGGGTCACCGACGACGCAGAGGTCGTCCCGGTCCCCCAGCCAGGCGTCCAGCACCAGTTTCTGCAGCGGGTTGACGTCCTGGAACTCGTCCACGACGAAGTAGCGGTACTGGTCCCGCACCCGCTCGGCCACGGCGGAGTTCTCGTTCAGCATCGCCGCCGTCAGCTCCAGCATCGACTCGAAGTCCAGCAGGTTGTTCTCGCGGCACAGCTCCTCGTAGGCCTCGTAGACGCGGGCGACCTCGTGGATGGCCAGCGGTGTCTCCCGTCCCGCCTTCACCGCCGCCTTCTCGTAGTCGGTGGGACGCACCTGGGTGACCTTGGCCCACTCGATCTCCCCGGCGACGTCCCGCAGACCCGTACGGTCGAGCTGCAGGCCGCAGGAGGCCGCGGCCCGGGAGACGGGTTGGACCTTGCTGTCGAGCAGGGTCGGGGTGGGGCCGCCGATGACCTGGGGCCAGAAGTACCAGAGCTGGCGGCGTGCCGCCGAGTGGAACGTGCGCGCCTGCACGCGCGGAGCGCCCAGTGACCGCAGCCGGCCGCGCATCTCCCCCGCCGCGCGTGTCGTGAACGTCACCGCGAGGATCTGCTGCTCCGCCGCCACCCCGCTGGCGACGGCGTGCGCGATCCGGTGGGTGATCGCGCGGGTCTTCCCTGTCCCCGCGCCGGCGAGGATGCACACCGGACCGCGCAGGGAACGCGCCGCCTCGAGCTGCTCGGGATCGAGCCCTTCCAGCACCCGGTCTGGATCCATCAGCCCTCTCTCCCTGCCTGCCGCTACGTGTTCCGGTGCGGCCGCGGCGGCCCGCGGGGCTGTCCGCCCGCTCATGGCCCTCCGTCTCCGGCCGCACCCGTACCAGTATCTCAACTACCACCCGGGGACCGAGCCCAAGCGGCACGGGCGTGGAGCACATGGTCCGCGGACCCGCGGCGCCGCGACGGCGGACCGCGCCCGCGGTCACGAGCCCGTTCCCGTTCCGGTGCGGGAGGGGCCCGGTGCGCGGGATCTCACCCGTTACAGCGTTGTTACCGCCGGGACGGGCGGGAAGGGTGTCACCCCGCGTTGGAGGAGCAACGCACCAAGCCCCGGAAGTAACGCAAGAAGGGCCGCGAGGCCTCTGGCCTGGGACGAAGCGAACAGGTACCGTCCCACCCACGAAGTGCCACTGAGGCCGCGCGCATGGCGCCGTGCCGAACGAACCCGTTCCGCGCCGTTGGGACGGTTCCGTTGGCGGCCCGGGCCGAGGGAGTTGCCGTATGGACGGCGAGATACCCGAACGCTACGGAAGCTGGATCTTCACCCAGTCGCACAGTGACGAGGCGGACAGGCTCAGAGCCATCGCCGCTACCTATAACCGTTTCAGCCGCGGTCAGATCCGGACCCTGGGACTCGGAGAAGACCCGCGCTGTCTGGACGTGGGGGCCGGACCGGGCAGCATCGCCGCATGGCTCGCCACGGAGTTCCCACGCGGGGAGATCGTCGCCGCCGACCGTGACGCGAGCATGCTCGTTCCCCTCGCGGACAGCTGTTCCAACCTGGAAGCGGTCGAGACGGACGTGTCCGACGACACGGCCCTGCACGGCATGGAACGGTTCGACCTGGTACACGCCCGCTTCGTTCTGATGCACCTCCGCGACCGACTCAGGGTGCTGGACACCCTGGGGGAACTGGTCTCCCCCGGTGGTTGGCTCCTCCTCGGCGACTCGATCGACCTGACCACGGAGGAGCTCTCCCACACGGCGTACGGAAAAACCATGAACGCCATGTGGGAAGTGTTGCACGCCAACATCGGTACGGACATCAGCTGGGTGTCTTCCACTCCCTCCCTGCTGCGGTCCAGAGGCTTCGTCGACATCGGTTCCGAGGCGTACCTTCCCTCGGCCGACCACCGGCCCCCGGTCTCCCGGTTCTGGAAACTGACGTGGCAACAGCTGCGGGACCGCCTCATCACCAGTGGACGTGTCGACGCCGCCACGGTGGAACGGGCTCTCGCGCAACTCGACGACCCCGACTTCACCGCCGTCTCACCCGGTATGCTCAATACGCGGGGTCGCGCGACCCGCGGTTGAAGCGGTGTCCGGCCCGTCGGCGTGATCACCGGCCACGGCAGCGGGCGCACCGTCGCGTAGTGCCGGTTGGCCGGATCCGGCCAACCACCGCACCGATCCGGACACACGGCCGTTGTCCACCGCGTTCCGCCGCTACCGTGGCCAGTGGTCGGCCCGGTCCGGTGGAAAATCCGACCGATACCCGCGCACCAGGTGCCGCACGCGTGCCAACCTGCGCGGGGAACCAGGAACTGTCGCGTCCGGAGAGGCGTCCCACTCTCCAACCTCCGTGAACGTGACGAGCACAGCAGTCACGGCCCGGGAAGCTGCACCTGGTTTCCAGCGTTACTACGGGGCGGTGTTGACACCCGTACGGCGAAAAGGAGACGTCACGATGGCTACCCCGGCCACCAGCCACATCACGATGTACACCACCCCCTGGTGCGGGTTCTGCAAACGACTGAAGAGCCAGCTCGGCCGCGAGGACATCACGGTCGAGGAGATCGATATCGAACAGGAACCGCAGGCGGCGGAGTACGTGATGCGGGTCAACGGCGGGAACCAGACCGTTCCGACCGTGGTGTTCGCCGACGGGACCGCCCTGACGAACCCGTCGCTGGCCCAAGTGAAGAAGACGCTCGAAGCGCAGTAACCGTGGCCGGCCGCCGCGCGCGGCGGCCGGCTTCCATGCAATGGGCAAGGAATTGGGGGAGAACGTGACACCGCACAGCACCATCAGCGGTAGGGACACATCCGCCATCGGCATCATCGAACGGACTCCGACGGGGTGGCGGGTCGGCGGCGACGAGGAACTGCCCGACCTGATGAACGCCATGGTCCTCGCCGACCTCCTCGCGGCGGAGGAGCAGCCGCAGCGCACCACCGCCACCAAGGCACCCGGCCGGGCGGAGGAGGAGCTGGAGGAGACCGAGCGCCTCCGACTCACCGTGGCGCAGCTGGAACACGCGCTGCACAGCCGGGTGGTGGTGGAACAGGCCATCGGCACCCTGGCGGAGCGGCACCAGCTCCCACCGCGCGAGGCTTTCGACCTGCTGCGTTCCGCCGCGCGCTCCCGGGGCCGCAAGGTGGCCGATGTGGCCCGCGACGTGGTCACCAGCAGCACGAACCCGCTCACCCCGCTTCCGGCGGAGTTGGCTGGCAACGGTGCCGCGGTGGAGGCCGAGACCTGAGGGGTCACGCCCACTCGCCGGGAAGCTCACCCCCGTACCAGTACTCGATCAGCTTGCGGGCGATCGAGGCGGACCCGGGCAGCACGACCGTTCCGTCCGCTGCCTCCCGGTACAACTGAGCACGGGTCAGCCAGCGCACGTCGGTGATCTCCTCACCGTCGGTACGTTCGGCGTCTCCCACCGCCCGAGCCAGATAGCCCAGCATGAGGCTGCGCGGGAACGGCCACGGCTGCGAGGCCACGTACTCCTGTTCCCCCACGGCTACGCCGACCTCCTCGGCGACCTCCCGCTCCACGGCCTGCTCGAGGGACTCACCCGGCTCCACGAAACCGGCCAGGACCGAGTACCTGCTGCCGGGCCACTTGGGGTTGTGTCCCAGCAGGCACTGTTCCACCCCGTCCACTTCCCGGTGGACCAGCATGATCACCGCCGGATCCATGCGGGGGAAGTGTTCGAGACCCTCCGTGTCGCAGAACCGCACGTGACCCGCCGACGTCATCCGGGTCGGGTTTCCGCACCCCGGGCAGAACCGGTGGGTGGCGTGCCAGTTGGCCAGGGCGACCGCATGGGTCAGCAGCCCGGCGTCCCGGTCGTCCAGTAGCGCCCCCACGTCCCGCAGCGAGGACGCGCGGGTCCCCTGCGGCTCCTCCAGCGACCTCCCGGCGTCGGCGCGCACCGCGAAGTAGGCGCGTTCGTCCGCGTCCACACCGAGCAGGTAGCGCTCACCCTCCGGAGCTTCCTCCGGTGAACGGAACACCAGGCGGGGGCGACCGTCGGAGCCGGTGGTGACCAGGGTCCGGGACTGGCGGGCGCGCAACGCGTCCCACCCGTAGGAACGGGCGTCGCCGCTCTCCAGCACCAGGACGCGGCTGTTCTGGTCCGCCCACGCCTTCGTCAGCCACTCCTGGTCGGTACGACGGTACCCCGCCATGTCGACGGCGCCGCGCGACAGTGCCGGTGTCACGTGTGATAAGGGCATTTTTCCTTCCGGGTCCTGTTGGTGGTCGTTTCGGGCCGCTCCTGGAACAGGGCGGGGGCACAGGGGTCATTCCGGCAGTGCCGCGGCGAGTTCCCAGTACAGGTAGGCGGCGCTTTCCGCACCACGGAGCAGCAGTGGGATCTCCACCTTCTCGTTGGGGGCGTGGATGCCGTCCTCGTCCAACCCGACAGCGACGAACACCAGCGGGGCGCCGAGGATGTCGGCGATGTCGGCCTCCGGGCCGCTGCCGCCCTCCCGGGTGTAGAGCACCTCGGTTCCGAACGCGCGGCTCATCGCCGACCGCGCGGCCCGCACGGCAGCCGAGGAGGTGTCCGAGGCGCACGGGCGCACCCCCGGGCCGTTGAACTCCACGTCGGAACGCAGGCCGGCCGGCAGGTTCGCCCGGATGTACTCGCGCACCCGGTCCTGGACGCGTGCCGGTTCCTGGTTCGGCACCAGCCGGAAGCTGACGTTGGCGTGCGCGGAGCTGGGCACGATCGTTTTCCGGCCGGCACCCGTGTGTCCGCCCCACATGCCGTTGATCTCCGCCGTGGGGCGCACCCAGAGCCGTTCCAGGGTGCTGTATCCGGCCTCACCCGCCGGTGCGGCGCTGCTCGCGGTGCGCAACCACCGCGACTCGTCGAAGGGGAGCCGGGCGATCATGTCGCGTTCGGCCGGATCGATCTCGACGACGTCGTCGTAGAAGCCGGGGACGGCGACGCGGCCGTCGCTGTCGTGCATGCCGGAGAGCAGGTCGGCCATTGCGCTCGCCGGGTTGGGCACCGCCCCGCCGAACGATCCGCTGTGCAGGTCGGTCTCGGGGCCGTAAACGTCGATGCGGCAGTCGGTCATTCCACGCATACCGACGCACATCGACGGGGTGTCCGCCGACCACATGGTGGTGTCCGAGACGACCACCACGTCACAGCCCAACCGCTGCCGGTTCTGTTCCAGCAGCGCGGCGAAGTTGGGCGAGCCCGATTCCTCCTCGCCCTCGACGATGAGCTTGACGGTCACCGGCGGGGCGGTGTCACCAGCGGAAGCGAGCCCGGCGCGCAGCCCGAGCGTGTGGAACAGCACCTGCCCCTTGTCGTCCGAGGAGCCGCGTCCCACCAGGCGCTGCCCCTGCTCCTCGGGGACGAACGGGTCGGTGTTCCAGGCGTCGCGGGGTTCGACCGGCTGCACGTCGTGATGGCCGTAGACGAGCACAACCGGGGCCTTCGGGTCCCGGGCGGGCCACTCGGCGAAGACCGCCGGCTTCCCGGCGGTCTCCCACGTCTCCACCGTGGGGAATCCGGTCTCCGACAGGTGCCGGGCGAGCCACTCCGCCGACCGGCGCACGTCCCCCTCCCGGTCGGGGTCGGCCGACACGGACGGGATCGCCAGCCACTCCTTGAGGGCGGAGAGGAACTCGTCCCGGTGTTCGGCGATGTAGGTGCGCGCTTCCATTCTGGCCGGTCCTTCCGTGTGTGCCGCTACCTGCGGCCGACCCCGGGGTCGGCCGCGCCGGCTGTGTCCCGAGGGGGCGCAGCCGGCTCTGCCGTCCGTCCGCGACTGGTCGCGCCCGTACCCGTGACCGGGACGTGTGCCGCACGGGAGAGGGGTGTGCCGTGCCGGTGGCAGCCTCGGTCGCGTGTCGTGTGGAGCGGCAGCCGCCACAGCCACGGTACTGCGCTCGGACACCCCTCGAGGGACGACGCCGCCGCGGCGGGACCGTGTGCGGTGGCCGCCGTTCCCCGGCGCGGCCCGCGGGCCGCGCCACGCGGACGGACACGGCGTGGCGCCGGGGAGATCGACCACAACGGGCCCGCGCGTCCTAGGCTAGCCGTGCAGCGTCGACGGAGCATTGGCGGGTTATGGCCACTGACGAGCCGAGCCAGGGCACGGGGGGAACCCCGGGCCGGAGGGACGGGCGGGCCGGTTGGCGCGGCGTCGCGGCCTCGCTGTCGATAGGACTCCTGGAGGCGCTGTGGCGTGCCCCGCCCGACAGGCCCGGCGGGGTTCCCCGGGTGTTCGGCGGACCGCAGTGGCCCGCGGGGCGGTGGCACCGCGCGGGGGCCGTCCTCGCCTGGATCGCGCTGTTCGGACTGAGCAGCGGAGTGGCGGCCCTGTCCGCTGTCCAGCTCGACCGGTTCCACATCCTACCGGCCGACCTCGCCGCCGCGCTGGGGCTCGTCACGGGGCTACCGCTGGCGCTGCTGCCGGTCACACCGCTGCTGGCCTGGCGGATCGTCACCGCCGGGGTACTGCTCGCACTGTTCGCCGTGGCCACGGTGGGAACGCCGCCGGACGCGCTGTGGCCGTGGCCGGCCGGAGCTCTGGTGGTCCTGCCCGTCGTGTTGTACGAGGTCGCGGCCACCCACCCGAGGCGCGTCACCGGGGCGGTAGGGGTGGTCACCGTCGTGGGCAACGTTCTGGCCGCCTCCCCCGTCGTCGGGACTCCCCTCGCCCAGACCGCCTGGGTCTCCGCCGCGGCGGTCGCCGCCCTGGCGCTGGGGCGCGGCGTGGGCGGCCGGGCAGGCGACGGAGCCGGCCGGTAACCGGGTGAGGAACCGTTCATTCCGGCTGCGGCAGCGTGTCGAGGAGGGCCGCGAGTCCGTCCGCGTCGAGCAGGTCGGCGGGGCGGACCGTCTCGCCGGAGCGGACGTAGTGGAAGGCGGCGCGGACGTCCTCCAACGGCACCCCGGCCAGTTCCGCCCAGGCACTCCGGTAGGCGGCCAGCTGCACCGCCACGGCCGAGCGCTCCCGCTCGTTCGCCGGGGCCCGACCGGTCTTCCAGTCCACCACGTCGTAACGTCCGCTCCCGCTGTCGTGGAAGACGGCGTCCATCCGCCCGCGCACCAACCGGTCGCCGATGATGGTCTCGAACGGCACCTCCACGTCCAACGGGGTGAGCCCCGCCCACTCGCTCTCCTCGAACCGCCGTTGCAGCTCGTCCAGGTCCGGGTCCTCGGCCGCCGACTCGTCGGCGGCACCGGGCAGTTCGGCCGGGTCCAGCAGGCTCTGCTGGCCGTACCGCTGCTCGAGCCACGTGTGGAAGGCGGTGCCGCGACGGGTGTGCGGCGCGGGCGGGCGCGGTAGGGGGCGGCGGATGCGGCGGGCCAGGCCGTCGGGGTCACGCGCCAGCGCCACCAGGGAGGACACCGAAAGGTGGGCGGGAAGCTCCACCGGGATGCTGCCGGTGGCGTCCGCCTCGGCGTTCTGGTGGGCTAGCAGCAACTCCGTGTCGCGGTTCCACCCCTCCAGCCGGCGCCGCATGGCGGGCGGTGTCTCGGCGCGTTCCAGGGAGTCGAGCCATCTCCGCCCCTCGGGAATCCCGTCCTCATCCCGCGCCCGCGCCTGGGCGACGAGTTGGGCCCCCTCGACCGTCCGGCGGTGGCGTTCGGCCGCCGACTCCTCGTACTCGTCGACGTGCTGGGGCCACGCCACCGGCTCGGACTCGGTGATCTGCGGGTTGTGCTCCCCCTCCTCGGGAGGGTCGGCCCACCGGGCGACCCACCCGGCACCGGTGTCGCACGCCTCCCGCACCTCGGTCAGGAAGGTGGAGGGGCCGCGTTTGCTCGCCGCCGCGTGGCCCCACCAGTGGCCGCTGCACAACAGGGCGAACGAGGCGCGGGTGACGGCTACGTAGGCCAGCCGCCGTTCCTCCGCCAGATGGCGCTGCCTGTCGGCCGCGAGGAACCGTTCGAGGCTGTCCCGGTCGACGTCGTCGAGACTCGGCAGACCGCCGGAGTCGCCCCGCAGCGAGAACGGGAGCTTGCTCTCCCGGGTCACCCAGCCGCCGAGGTCGCGGGGGGTGGTGGGAAACACCGGGTAAGGCCCGCCCGCCATGCCCGGAACCGCGACGACCGGCCACTGCAGTCCCTTGGCCCCGTGGATCGTCATGAGTTTGACGGTGTCGCTCTCCCCGACCCGCTCGCCCGGCGCCAGTCCCTGCTCCGCCTCCTCGGCGGAGCGCAGGTAGGACAGGAACGTGGCCAGGGTGGGGTCGTCGCTGTTTCCGACGAAACGCACCGCGGCGTCGACGAACGCGTCCAGGTCGGAGCGGGCCGCCATCGGGTCCCGGCCGGTGCGGGCCCCCACCTCGATGTCCAGGCTGAGGGTGCGTTCCACCTCGGTGATGAGGTCCGGCAGGGGCTGGTTGACCATCCTGCGCAGCCCGCGGAGTTCGGCGGCCAGTGCGGTGAGCCGCTCGTAGCCGAGTGCGGAGTACCGTTCGGCCGGCCCCGGGTCGTCCAGCGCGTCCACGAGGCTCCCGCTCTCCGCGGTGAGGTCGAGTACGGTGCGCTGCAGCAGGTCCTCGGCCTCGTCCTCCTCTCCGGTGGCTCCCTCGGCGGTGAGGTCGCGGCGGCTCTCCCTGGCCAGTTCGGTCGCCCGGCCGCCGAGCGCGACGAGGTCGCGGGGGCCGATGCGCCACCGCGGCCCGGTCAGCAGCCGGGCGAGTTCGTTTCCGGCGGTCGCGTCGTGCAGGACGCGCAGGGTCGCCACGATGTCGCGCACCTCGGGCACCGTGAGCAGGCCGCCCAACCCCACGACCTCAACGGGTACGCCGCGCTTCTCCAACGCTTCGCGCACCAGGGGGAACTGGGAGCGTTTGCGGCACAGGACCGCCACGTCCTTGGGGGACAGGGGCGTTTCCCCTCCACCGGGCCACGGCGCCCCGTCCGGCGCGAGGCGGGCGGGCTGCTCCAGGGCGGTCTCGATGGTGTCCGCGAGCCACTCCGCCTCCTCGGTTTCGGTGTGGAACAGCGCGCAGGCCACCGTGCCGCGCTGGTGCCGGTCCGGCCCGGGTTGCAGCACCGGCACGTCGGCCGCGCTGGTGCCGGTTTCCGCCCCGGCGGCGGTTCCGGAGTCGGGTGGCGCGGCCCCGCGCAGCGGTTCGGAGACGCGTTTGGCGGCGTGCAGGATCCGTTCGCCGTTGCGGAAGCTGGTGGCCAGGCGCAGTACCGGCGCGGCATCACCGGAGGCCTGGGGGAAGTCGGTGCCGAACCCGGCGAGGTTGCCCGCGCTGGCGCCGCGCCATCCGTAGATGGACTGGCAGGGGTCGCCCACCGCCGTCACCGGGTGTCCCCCGCCGAAGAGGGCGCGCAGCAGCAGCAGCTGCGCGTGGCTGGTGTCCTGGTACTCGTCCAGCAGCACCACCCTGTAGCGGCTGCGTTCGAGCTCACCGACCCCGGGGTGCCGGGTGGCGATCCGGGCCGCCAACGCCACCTGGTCGCCGTAGTCCATCACCTCACGTCTGGTTTTGGCGGTGTTGTAGCGCTCCACGAGCGGCAGCAGCTGTTCGCGTTTGCGCTGGGTCGCCTCCAGCCGGCGGGTCTTCTCCTGCTCCTTCTTCGTCAGGGTGTCGACGGACAGCGCCTCGACGCGTTCCGCGATCCAGTGGCCGACGTCGCGGACGTCGTCCGGCTCGCGCAGATGGTCGGAGAGCTCCCCCGCGAGATCCAGCACCCGGCTGACCACGGTGTCGGGTTTGACGGTGATCGCGTCCATCGGGCCGTCGTAGCCGCGTACGACGTGTTCGGCGAGCTGCCACGCCTGGCCCGGGCTGAGGAGCCGCGTGGCGGGTTCGATGGCCTCGCGCAGGGCGTGGTCGCTGACGAGCCGGGCGGCGTAGGAGTTGTAGGTGGAGACGTCCGGGTCGCCGTCCAGGAGGCCGGCGGGGACCTGCTGCGTTTCCCGCAGCTGGTCCAACCGGTTGCGGACGCGTTCCGCCAGCTCCGTGGCGGCCTTGCGGGTGAACGTGAGGCCGAGGATGTGTTCGGGGCGCACGTACCCGTTGGCGACGAGCCAGACAACCCTGCTCGCCATGGTCTCGCTCTTGCCCGATCCCGCTCCCGCGACCACGACGGCCGGTCCGAGCGGGGCGGACACCACCGCCGCCTGTTCGGCCGTAGGTTCCGGCTGCCCCAGCAGCAGCGCGAGGTCAGCCGGACTGAGAGCTCCGTGACCGGGCCTCTCGCCCGGTTCGGCGTCCCGGACCGTCGTCATCGAATGGTTGGCGCGGTTACCCCGCTCTGGGCGGGGAGGAAGCGCCGTCCTCCTTCCTGGTGGTGTGGGTGCCCGTGGCTCCTGCGACCGAGGGGCCCGTTACGGACGTCTCCCCTCGTCGTGTGCCGGACAGCTCGACCGGACGGCGCAGGAGTCGCAGTAGGCGTTGCGGACCGCCTGGAACCTGGCACCGGACATGCCCGCGGCGACGTGGGTGACCAGCCTCCGGGACCACTCCGGGTCGGGGTCGTCGGCGAGCGCGTCCTGGCGCTGCTCCTTGGGTTTCACGAGGTCGCCACCGAGCTGGACGAGCGAGGCCCCACCCGGCTGCGACAGGCCGAGCTGGGAGAACGCCGACTCGAGCACGGCGAGTTGGTACACCCCCAGCTGGGGGTGGCGGGCCAGTTCCTCCTTCTTCGGGTGCTGGCCGCCGGTCTTGATGTCGACGATGACGGCACGCCCTTGGGCGTCCCGCTCCAGCCGGTCCACCCGCCCCGTGATCTCGACACCGCCGACGTCGACCCTGAACCCCTCCTCCGTGGCGAGGAGTTCCCGTTCGTCCGCCTCGTGCCAGGTGAGGAGCTTGTCCACCATGGTGTCGACCCGTTCCCGTTCCTTGCCGGCGAACCACACGCCGCCGAAGTCGAGCTGCGGCCAGATCCCGTCGAGCCGCCGCCGGATGTCGTCCATGTCCGCACCGTGCGCCACGAGCACCGCGACCGCGTGCACGATGCTCCCCACCGCCGAGGAGACCTCGGCCGAGGAGGCACCGGCGGCGTTCTCCAGCAGCCAACGGAGCTGACAGGTGGAGAACCGTTCCACCTGGGAGGGGGACACCCGGATGGTGCCGTCCTCCTCCACGAGGGGCCCCTCGTCGGAGAAGGTGGTGAGGGCGTGCCACTCGTCCGGGTCCGCACCGCGCACCCCCTCGTCGGCGAGCCGGGCCAGGTGGGCGGCGGCCGCGCGGCGCAGCGGTTCGGGACGGTTGCCGTCGGTCACCACGGAACGCAGGTCCGCGACGAGCGCGGGCAGGGACAGCCAGCGGCGCCCCGTGCTGACACGTTCCGGTTGGGTGCCGCCGAGCTCCGCGAGGAACCGGGAGGGCCGTTCCTCGCTGTCCGCGCCGCCGACCGCCGTCACGACGAGGGTTCTCCGCGCCCGGGTGACAGCGACGTAGAACAGGCGCCGCTCCTCGTCCAGGAGCTTGGACGCCACCGCGGCGCCGGATTCGTCACTGTTCCCGGCCACCGTGTCGACCAGCTGCTCGACACCCAGCAACGAGCCGCGCAGCCGCAGGTCGGGCCAGTCGCCCTCCTGGACTCCGGCGACCACGGTCAGGTCCCACTCCATGCCTTTGGCACGGTGCGCCGTCAGAATCCGGACCGCCTCCCCCTCGGGTGCCCGCTCGGCGAGGCTGTCGCCGGGGATCTCCTGCGCCTGCAGGTCGTCCAGGAAACCCAGCGGAGCTCCCGGCGGGAGCCGGTCGCAGTAACGCGCGGCGCTCTCGAACAGCGCGACCGCGGCGTCCAGGTCCCGGTCCGCGGCGGCCCCGCGCCGCCCCCCGGCCTGGCTGGCGCGCAGCAACCGGTCGGCCAGCCCGCTCGCCTGCCACACCTCCCACAGGACCTCCTCGGCCGAGGCGCCGTCGTCCGCGCGCTCGCGCACGACACGCAGGTACTCGGCGATCCGCTGCGCGGGGGCGGCCACGTCGGGGTCGATCATCGTCAGCTCCCGCCGGTCGCGCAACGCCTCGGCCAGCAGCACCGCCGAGCTGCGTTGGCCGCCCGCGTCGAGCTCCAGTCGGCGCAGCGCCCGACCGAGCCGACGCAGCCCCACCGTGTCGGCGTCTCCGAACTGGCTGGTGAGCAGTTCCCGCGCGGCGTCCTCGTCCAGGGTCTCCGGCCGCAGCGCGCACCGGACGAGCAGCAGCAGGGGGCGGACCAACGGTTCGGCGGCCAGGGGAAGCTCGTCCCCACCGACCGCGACCGGAACCCCGGCCCCGGAGAGGGCGCGGCGCAGCACCGGGATCTGGCGTTTGGCCGAACGGACCAGGACCGCCATCCGTGACCAGGCCACGCCCTCCACCAGGTGGGCACGGCGCAGCGTGTCGGCGATGGTGGCGGCCTCCTGGGTGGTGTTCTCCGCCAGCAGCACGCGTACGTCGCCCGCCGCGGAGCCGTCTTGGGCCGGTTCGAGGTCCCGGTGGGAGTTGACCGGTCCGGCACCGGGCGCCGGCGCCGCCGGCAACCGCTGGGCCACCCCGCGGGAGGCCGCGAGCAGCGCGGAACCACTGCGTCGGCAGGTGCGCAGCGCGACCACGGGCGCGGGGTCCCGGTCCAGTGTCCGGAACCGCCAGGGGAACTCCAGGATGCCGCGCACGTCGGCACCCCGGAACCCGTAGATCGACTGGTCGGGGTCGCCGACGACCACCAGGTCCCGCCCGTCCCCCGCGAGCCCGTGCAGCAGTTCCTCCTGCGCGGGGTCGGTGTCCTGGTACTCGTCGACGAACACCACTTCGTGCGCGGCGCGTTCGCGCGCCTGCACCTCCGGGTCGTTGAGCAGGTTGGCCGCCACCCGCACCAGCTCGGCGTAGTTGAAGGTCGGAACGGGCGCGATGTCGAACCGGCCGGTGTAGCGGTCGAGGAAGTCGCCGGCGGCCACCCAGTCGTCCCGCTGGTGGTCGCGGCCCAGCCGGTCCAGGTCGGGTGCCCCGATCCCGCGCTCCTGGGCGCGCATCAGGAAGTCGCGCAACTCCTCGGCGAAACCGCGGGTCTGCAGGGCAGGGCGCAGCCGCGGCGGCCACATCGGCGCACCGTCCGCGGCCTCTCCCGCCAGCAGCTCCCGCATCTCCATGAGCTGCTCCGGCCCGGACAGCAGCCGGGGCGGGAGATCGCCGCCCCGCTGGAACTCCCGGCGGATCAGGGCGTAGGCGTAGCTGTGGAAGGTGAGCGCCAGCGGCTCACGGGTGGTCCGGCGCAACCGGGCGGTGATGCGTTCCCGCAGCTCCTGGGCCGCCTTGCGGCTGAACGTGAGCACGAGTAGCCGGGACGGGTCGACGCCGCGGTTCTCGATGCGGTCGACGACCGCCTCCACGATCGTGGCGGTCTTGCCCGTACCGGGACCTGCCAGTACGAGCAGCGGCCCTCCCTTGTGGGAGACGACGCGCTGCTGGTTCTCGTCGAGTTCTACGGGCGGCGTTCTCGGGGCGACACGCCGCACCAGGCGATAGGGGGTCGCGTTCACGTCCCCAGTCCATCAGACACGGAGGGGTCGCTGCCCGCCGTGCGCGCCGGCGGTGGAAAAACCGCCGCGGCCACGTCGGGGGTGTGGCCGCGGCGTGAGATTCCCGGCCCCGCCGGTGGACACGCCTCACGTCGCGCGCCGCACCGGCGCCAAAGGGTCCCGCCCCCGGCAGTACACCTAACTCCCGTCCCAGCGCGCCCGGGACATGTCCACCCGGGGCGAGCGGGGGCGCATCGGGGTTTCCTCCTCGGCGTAGTGCCGCAGGGCGCGGGTCTCGTGGCCGGGCGGAGGGCTGCCGTCGGCGCGGATGACCCGCCACCAGCACACACCGCCGCCCCACGCGGACATCACCGCGCCGACCTGACGCGGCCCGCCCTCGGCCACGTACTCGGCCACGTCGCCGTAGGACAGGACCCGTCCGCTCGGGATGCGCTCGACGGCGTCCAGCACCCGTTCCGCGTAGTCGGTGAGGTGCGCGCCGCCGCGCGGCGCTCCGTACCGTCGGCCAGGGGAGGACTCGGACACGGCACGAGCATAACGGCCTCCGCCCCGCGCGACCGACTCCCGGTCAGTGCGGAACCGCGCGGTGGGGAGTCGGGATGCCCGCGGCCACGGCCCTCGCCACGCCCGCGAGGGCGATGGCGGCACCGAGGACCCAGGAGGTCCAGGCGGCGGCCGGGTTGGCCGTGAAGTCCAGCAGCCACGGGATGAGGAACATCAGCACCCCCAGCCCCACCATGGCGGCTTCCGTGGCGAACACCCCGGAGTGGGTGACCGAGAGGAACCCGCTGAACACGGTGAGGACGCCGAGTACGAACAGGGCCGCCATCGCGGGCCCGACCATGCCGTGCCACGACCAGCTGACCACCGCGGCGGTCCCCGCAGCGACGGCCACCCAGTCCTGCCAGTGCCCCCGCATAGCACACCTCCCAGACGCGCGGCTCGCCTCTCGTCGGGAGTACTACCCAGCTCGGCGGGGATACCTACTCCGGCCAGGCGCCCGGTCGCGGCGTGCGTTCCCGGCCGGAGGACGGTCCTCAGTAGGTGGGGAGGCTGGTGTCCACCTGGTTCGCCCAGGCCAGGACGCCGCCGCCCACGTGCTGGGCGTCGGTGAAGCCCGCCTCCTTCGCGGCCGCCAGCGCCTCCGCGGAACGGCCGCCGGACTTGCAGTGCAGTACCAGCTTCCTGTCCTGCGGGAGCTTGCCGAACGCCTCACCGCTGAGGAACTCGCCCTTGGGGATGAGGACGGAGCCCGGGATGTTGACGATGTCGTACTCGTGCTTCTCCCGGACGTCGACGAGGTAGAAGTCCTCGCCGTTGTCCATCATCTGCTTGAGCTCCGGAGCGGTGATGGTGGAGTCGGCGGCGGCCTGCTGCGCGTCGTCGGACACCTGGCCGCAGAACGCCTCGTAGTCGATCAACTCGGTGACCGTGGGGTTCTTTCCGCACAGCGGGCACTCGGGGTCCTTGCGCACCTTGACCGTGCGGTAGTTCATCTCCAGGGCGTCGTAGATCATCAGCCGGCCGACCAGCGGGTCGCCGAAGCCCGCGAGTACCTTGATGGCCTCGTTCACCTGGATGGAACCGATCGACGCGCACAGCACGCCCAGTACGCCGCCCTCGGCGCAGGAGGGCACCATGCCGGGCGGCGGGGGCTCGGGGTACAGGCAGCGGTAGCACGGGCCGTGTTCGGCCCAGAACACGGACGCCTGTCCGTCGAAGCGGTAGATCGACCCCCACACGTAGGGCTTACCGAGCAGGACGGCGGCGTCGTTCACGAGGTACCGGGTGGGGAAGTTGTCCGTACCGTCGATGATGAGGTCGTAGGGTTCCAGGATCCGGAACGCGTTCTCCGAGTCGAGGTTCTCCTCGTGCAGGACCACCTCGACGTTGGGGTTGACCTCGCGGATGGAGTCACGGGCGGACTCCGCCTTGGACCGGTCCACGTCGCTCTGCCCGTGGATGACCTGACGCTGCAGGTTGGACTCGTCCACAGCGTCGAAGTCGATGATCCCCAGCGTGCCCACGCCCGCGGCGGCGAGGTACAGCAGCGCCGGCGAGCCGAGTCCGCCGGCGCCCACGACCAGCACCTTCGAGTTCTTCAGGCGCTTCTGTCCGTCCATGCCCACATCGGGGATGATCAGGTGACGCGAGTAGCGGCGCACTTCGTCGACAGTCAGCTCGTCGGCTGGCTCGACCAGCGGCGGCAGCGACACAGCAGCTCCTCTGCAGTCCTCGTTGGCGTCGCGTCCCGGTGCTCTCCGGGAGGGAACCGCAGCGGGGCGCGACGAGCTTTCACTCGTACCCAACCAGCCGGATGGGGGTCGGAATTCCCATCCTAGGAACCGCTTTTCCCTGCGCTACGGGCGGCACCCGGGGTTCCGCCCGTCCCCGCGGGGCGGGTGCGGGCTCCGCCGCCCCGGCGGGAACGCCAACGCTGGGTAGTGGATACGAGGCAGTACCGTGAGGAGTGTCCGCGACATATGCAGGGGGACGTGTGACATCCGAACCGCAGTGGGACGAACCGCAGGCCGACACCGACCGTGACACCGACGCCGCCGAGGAGCAGCCGTTGGAGTCGCCCGAGGCTGACCACGCCGAGCAGGAGGCCGATCTCGTCGAGACGCCCGACTGGAAACGCGGCGCGCTGCTCGACGCCAGCCGCGAGGTCTCCGAGGCCGACGCGATGGAACAGCTCCAGGAGGTGGAGATCGACGAGGACGAGTACCGTTAGCCGCTCCGGCGCGGTTTCGCCCCGGAGTCCGGTCGACTGACGAGAACGCCGCCGGCGCGGTGCCGGGGCGACGTGCAGTAGGAGAGGCGTCCATCGAACAACCCTTGGTCCCGATGGGACATAACCTACCTCCGCGTAGGATGGTGGGGTATGCGCTGGATCACCAGCACCGGCACACGGCCGGGGCGCGTTGTCCAGCACGCAACGTCGAGTGTGGTGTTCGCACCACCGTGAGTTCGAAAGGGTGTGGGTGTGACAGCTTCGTCAGACGCCCGTCCACGCGGAACCAGAATGCCCCGCTCCGCACGCCGGCGCCAGTTGCTGTCCGCGGCGCAGGAGGTCTTCGTTGCCCAGGGGTACCACGCGGCGGCGATGGACGAGATCGCCGACCGGGCGGGTGTCAGCAAACCCGTGCTCTACCAGCATTTCCCGGGGAAGCTGGAACTGTACCTCGCGCTGCTCGAGGAGCACTCCGAGACGCTGGTGGAGAAACAACGCGAGGCTCTGGAGAGCACTGAGGACAACCGGCAGCGCGTCACCGCCAGTTTCCAGGCCTACTTCGACTTCGTCGCGGGTGAGGGCGAGGCTTTCCGGATCGTTTTCGAGTCCGACCTGCGCAACCTTCCCGCCGTCCGGGAGAAGACCGAGCAGACCCTGCAGCGCTGCGCGGAGCTCATCGGCGAGGTCATCCGTCAGGACACCAGCGTCTCCGACGACGAGGCGCACCTGCTGAGCATGGGCATGGTCGGCATGGCGGAGACGAGCGCGCGCTACTGGCTGAGCAGCTACGGTTCGATCCCCAAGGAGGCGGCCGAACAGCTCATCGCGCGTCTGGCGTGGCGGGGGATCAGCGGCTGGGACCTGGCCCGCAGCTGACGGCGGTTCGGGCCGCACCCCCGCCCCTTCCCCAAACGGGGGTAATACTCTCCCCAATAAGCACTTTACGTAATCAACTCACCACTTTCCGATGATTCGGCTGGTCGAATAACGGGTAATCGCGGTAGAGAAGCGATCCGTCGCGGTTTCGCCGGGCGTACAGCGGGGGCCGGATCCCGAGTACCGGCGGGGCGCCATCGGGGGTGAAACGACATGGATATCGGGCAGGGACTGACCGACGCGTGGAGTGCTGTCGCGTCCTTTGTTCCCAAACTCGCAGCTTTCCTGGTGATACTGGTCATCGGCTGGCTCATCGCCAAGTTCATAGGAAAGATGGTGGGTAAGGGACTCTCCCGCGTCGGGCTTGATCGCGGTTTGAACCGCAGCGGCGTGGGGGAGTACTTCGAGCGCAGCCGGTACACGGCCAGTGAGCTCTGCGGGAAGATCGTCTACTATGCGGGGCTGCTCGTCGTCCTGCAGCTCGCCTTCAGTACCTTCGGCCCGAACAACCCGGTTACCCAGCTGCTCGACAGCGTCATCGCCTGGATCCCGCACGCGATCGTGGCGCTGGTCATCGTGGTGGTAGCCGGAATGATCGCCAGAGCCGCACGCGACCTGATCTCGGGCGCACTCAGCGGGCTCAGCTACGGGCGGTTCCTGGCGAACGTCGCCGGGGTCGCCATCGTGGCGCTGGGGGCCATCGCCGCGCTGAACCAGATCGGCGTGGCAACCACGGTGACACAGCCGGTACTGATCGCCGTACTCGCCACGGTCGGCGGCATTCTCGTCGTCGGTGTCGGCGGCGGGCTCGTCCGCCCGATGCAGCAGCGTTGGGCGAGCTGGCTCGACATGGCGGAACAGGAGACGGGACGGCTGCGGGAGACCGGCGGCTACGAGGCGGGCCGGTCGGACGCGATGCAGCAGCCCACCGCGGAACAGCCGCCGCAGCAGGCGGCGCGCTCGGCCTCCACCTCCCCGATGGGAGAACCGTCGTCGGGCGGGGAGCAGAACCGCGCGTCCGAACAGTGAGGACGAGCGTACTCTGACCACTGCGGGGCGGGCCTCAGGCCCGCCCCGCTCGTGTGGCGCGCCCGCACCGGAAAACGCCGGTCACAGCAGGTCATCGTCCTGTTGGCTCTCACTGCGGGCGAGCCGCATGATCCGACGTACTATCAACGTCGCCCCCGCGCCCACGAGGACGAGGGCCAGCCAGAAGGCCACGTGCGCCCAACCGGTCAGCGCCATGACCGCCACGGCGAGCACGACGATCCCCAGGAGGATCCCGAAATCGGCGCGGTCCTGCCGGATAAGCACACTCATCGGCGGACGCGCGGCCCCGTGCCGGCCGCGTCCCATACGTTTTTCCTTTCTCGCGGCGCGCTTGCGGCCGCATTGTCGGTCGCGGAGCGGATACCACTCAGTGCACCGGCCTGACGCACCGTCCGACGGTACTGGCTCGCAGGGCCGCGGTGTGTAACCGCGCCTCCCGATATACCATCCCCGACACCGGATTATCACACCGTGTAGCCGACCGTGGACGAAGCGCGCCCCCGCAACCGCCCGGACGGGCCGGGAGGGCGGGGCGCTACCGGTTCAGTGGACGAACCCACGATCGCGGGCCAGGCGGCAGATCGCCAACAACCGCAGCGTCTCCCAGTCGTAGCCGTCGTTGCCGGTATGCCATCCGCGTTCGCGGCACCCGTCGATGAAACCGTGCAGGTACTCCGCGAGGCTGCGGCGGCCCAGCAGCCCTCCCCCGGACGTGATGGAGTCGCGTACGGCGGCGGCGTGCTGGTCCAGCTCGGCTGTGAGCCACGGTTCCGGCTGAGCACTCAGCGGACCGAATGTACCGAATTCCTGGGAGAGCCGGGACAACGACCCCCCGCCGGAGTACTCACGGCGCATGGACGGATACCTCAAAGGAACGGAAAACAGCGGGACACGAGAAACTATATACGGACACCGCAACGGAACAGGGCGAATGTGGGAGAGAACACACCCCGCGTCCGGCACGTCACCTTGCGGGAAAACCGCACCACAGCAGCGGCGGGCCCGGTGCTGCCAGGAAGCGCCTCACCCCGCACCGCGGGGCGAGGGCGGTGTCAGCTGCCCAGTCCCATGGCCGCCAGCCGCGTGTTGTGCGCGTCCGTGAGTGTAGCGAACATCCTGCTCACCGTGGCGAGGTCGCCGGAGCCGGAACCGTCCCCGTGCTGTTCGGTGTCCTCCTGCGCGCCTCCCGCGAGCAGTACCGCCAGGTCCATCCGGCTGGCCGCCACACTCTGAGCCTGACTCAACGCCTCCCCCACGAGGCGCCGCGCCCACAGTGAGAGCCGCCCGCCCAATGCGGGGTCGGCTTCCACCGCGGCACGGACCTGGGGGGCGATGAATTCGGCCCGCTGGGTGTCGGCCACCGCGCTCGTCGCCAGCTCACGGGTGCCCTCGTCCGTGAGTTCGGCCACTTTGCGGTAGAAGTCACCGGCGATACCGAGACCGACGTAGATCTTCACCAGGCTCTCCAGCCAGTCCTGCGGCTCGGTGCGCGCGTGCCAGGCGTCCAGCGGCGCCACGAACGGCCGCATGGCCTCCTCCGGGTCGGCGCCGCGCTGCACGAGGCCGGTGTACAGCCGCTCGTGGTTGGCGTACTCACCCGCTGCCAGCCCCGCGAGCTTTCCCTTCGCCTCGAGCGTCGGCGCGAGTTCCGCGTGCTCGGCCGTACGGAAGAAAGCGACGAGTTCGGCGTAGGCCAGCAGCCCGAGCAGGTCGACCACCCCCCGCTCGGCGTGCTCGCCCGGGCCGGATCCAGCGGTGGGAACAGAGCCGTTCGTCATGGGAGAAAGAGTACCGCGCGCCCGCCGTCCGATTAGCCAGGAATGACAACGTGTGGTGCCATGTTGAAGCGTTGGGGAGCGAAAGACTGCGGTCCTGTATCCACAGGTGCCATACCCAGCGGCAAGGCTTGGAGATACACTCGCTCCCAGTGGTCGGCACGAGCCGGCCATCGCGTGCGGCGGCTGGTACATGCCAGACACGCGGACTGCGGAGGGCCCGTGAGCACGTTCCCGTCTCCCGACGGTCTCGTCGGAGGGTGTGGCGAACGGCGCGCAGCAGCGCGGTTCGCCTGGCACGGCCGGCCAGGACTGCTGCACCGTGGTGGTGCGCGGTCCGGTTCCGGTACGGGAATCCCGTGGTCGCCGCCGCGCATGACGACAACCGAGCGGACCGCCCTGCTCGCCGTAGAGTCCCGTAACCGGCGGGGACCGAATGCCGGGTGCGGGTGCGGGTGCGCGCGTTACACGGGTGGGAGCAACTCCGTGATGCGCGCCCGGGGCTGCGCCGTGGGCCGGGAGTAACATCCCGGACCGTCGAGCCGCGCCCGGACGCAGCCCGCTCCCGGCCGGAGAGACGGCCGAGCGGGGTCCTGCTCCGCGGCATCCGGAAAAACGACGCGAGCCATTGTGGCCCGCAGATGGAGGCATGAACCCTGACAGGCACAGACACGACCAACGAGACGACAGAAACGTTCCGCGACCTCGGCGTGAGTTCCGAGATCGCGGACACGCTCGAGGCCGAGGGGATCGCCGAACCCTTCCCCATCCAGTCGCTGGCCCTACCGATCGCGTTGAAGGGGTCCGACATCATCGGGCAGGCGCGCACTGGTACGGGCAAGACCTTCGCGTTCGGCATCCCGCTGCTGCAGTGGGTGCAGAGCGCACCGGGTGAGCCGAAGCGCCCCCGGGCCCTGGTCGTCGTTCCCGCCCGGGAGCTCGCCATCCAGGTGGCGGCCGACCTCGAGACGGCGGGGAAGCGTACCGGGAGCCGGCTCCTCACGGTGTACGGCGGACGGTCCTACGAACCCCAGATCGAGGGGCTGCACAGCGGTGCCGACATCGTCGTGGGCACCCCCGGACGCCTGCTCGACCTCGAGAAGCAGAACCACCTCGACCTCTCCGGCGTCAGCGCCATCGTCCTGGACGAGGCCGACAAGATGCTCGACCTGGGTTTCCTTCCCGACATCGAGCGCATCCTGACCAAGCTTCCCGAACGGCGCCAGGGGATGCTCTTCTCGGCGACCATGCCGAGCGAGATCGTCTCCCTGTCCCGCAACTACCTCAACCGGCCCACCCACGTGCGTGCCGGGGAGGACGACGGCAACGAGCAGATCGCCACCGACCACGTCGAGCACCACGCCTTCCGCACCCACCCGATGGACAGGCAGGAGATGCTCGCTCGCCTCCTGCAGGCTGAGGGCCGGGGGCTGAGCATGGTGTTCTGCCAGACCAAACGCACCTGTGACAGGGTCGCCGCCGAGATGAAACGGCGCGGTTTCGCCGCCGCCGCCGTCCACGGGGACCTGGGGCAGGGGCAGCGGGAACGCGCCCTGCGCGCGTTCCGCAACGGCAAGATCGACGTGCTGATCGCCACCGACGTGGCCGCCCGAGGGCTGGACGTGGACGACGTCACCCACGTGATCAACTACGAGTGCCCCGAGGACGAGAAAACCTACACCCACCGCACCGGCCGCACCGGCCGGGCGGGGCGTTCCGGCACCGCGGTGACGTTCGTCGACTGGGAGGAGATCGCCCGGTGGAAGCTGATCAACACCGCGCTCGACCTTCCGCTCTCCGAACCGCCGGAGACCTACTCGACCTCGGCTCACTTCTTCGAGGCGCTCGGTATCCCGGCCGGAACCAAGGGCAAGCTCGCCAAGGAGCAGCGCGCCCGGGCCGGTCTGGAGGCCGAAGAGGTGGAGGACATCGGGGAGACCGGAGGCCAGCGGAGCGAAGGCGGGACCCGAACCGGCCGGGAGGAGCACTCCGGGCGCGGCCAGGGACGTTCCCGCAACCGGCGGCGTTCCTCCCGGAAGAAGACGGCCGGCTCCGAGTCCGCACCGAGCGGCTCCTCGGGAACGGAGCGCCAGTCCACCAGTGGGGACTCCGAGGCCGCCCCGTCCCGGCGCCGGCGGAGGCGCCGTACCCGCAACGGGGTCGACGTGCGCAACAAGCGCCAGGACTGACGCCGCCGCACCGCGGCCTCCCGCGGCACTGAGCCGAGGCACGCCGCCCCGGTAGCGTCGACCTGGTGAGGGATACGGATCGTCTATCGTGAGGCGGCGTGAGTACACCACGGTTTCTGGAACTGCCGCCCGGTGTGCGGCGTAGGGACATTCCCACGGAACTCGGCACCGTCGCCGCGCTGTGGGCGGTGCCAACGGTGGGCAGCTGCGAACTGCAACCCGCCCTCCTCGTGCCGGGCTACACCGGCAGCAAGGAGGACTTCATCGCGGTGTTGCAGACGCTGGCCCACGCCGGCCGCACAGTGGTCGCCATCGACATGCCCGGGCAGTACGAGTCGCCCGGGTTCGGCCACGCCGACGGCTACACCCTGCGGGGACTGGGCGAGGCGGTGACCGCGCTGACCGAGGCCCTCGAGCACGGCCCCCTCCACCTGCTGGGGCACTCCTTCGGCGGCCTCGTCGCGCGGGAGACCGTACTCGGGGGGCAGGCGAAGCTGCTGTCCTACGCCGCCATGAGCTCCGGTCCCGCCCGGGTGGACGGGGAGCGCGCGGCCGACGCGCGCAACCTCGTGACCGCGCTGGGCACGGATCCCACCCGGGAGCGTCTCGCGGAGCTCTGGGAGCGCAACCTCGACGGCCCCACTCGGGAGAGCGGTGTTCCCGACGAGGTGTACCGCTTCCTGCGCACCCGGATGCTGGCCAACGACCCGGCGGGACTGGCGGGCATGGGCACGGAGATCCTCTCCGCCCCGGACCGCACCGCCGAACTGGCCGCTGTGGAGATTCCGAAGCTGGTGCTCTACGGCGAGAACGACACGACCTGGCCCCCGGAGGTGCAGGCCACCATGGCCCAGCGCCTCAGTGCCGACCGCGTCGTCATCCCCGGCGCGGCCCACTCCCCCAACGTCGAGGCTCCGGAGACCACCGCCGGCGCGCTGAACGAGTTCTGGAACCGGGCGGAGGCGCCGGAGCGGGAGGTCTGACCCGCCGGGAGCACGAGCCCCGGGACGCCGCAGCGGCGACCGCGGGAACGCTCACCCCGGCGACACCCACGCGTCGAAGTTCCGCGTCTCGGCCTCCACCGTCGTCTCCGGACCGTTGTCCGGCAGCACCCGGGTGTCGGGCGGCAGGGTCAGCAGGACCTCGCCGATCGAGGAGAGCTGGCCGGTGTAGTCCAGGTACCCCCCTCCCACGGTTCCCGGCTCCCCGGCCCGGAGGGTGTCACCACTGAAAACGGCACCGCGCTCCGGGACGTAGTAGGCGACGCTCCCGGCCGAGGTACCGGGAACGGGCAGGATGTCCACCTCCAGGTCCCCGACGGTGAACGACCCCCCGCCCTCGATCTCGTGGTCGGGCCGGTACTCGGCGCCGTGCGTGCGGCGCCACGCCCGCAGCTCCCGGCGGTGCAGGGCGATCGGGGCGTCGTCGCGCTCGGCGACCTCCACGGCGGCGGAGATATGGGTGTTGTACCCGTTCGTGCATGCCACGAGGTAGATCTCCCGGTCTCCCACCGCGTCCAGGATGGCCTGGGAGTCGTGTGCCGGGTCGATCACCAGGACACCGTCGTCGTCCGCCTCCACGATCCACGTGTGGCTGGAGGTGTCGTGCTCCACGTTGTCCAGGCGGAGCACTCCGTCGGTGGTGACCCGCTGGATGCCGTCGCTGTCGGCCCGGCCCGTGCCCGCTTCCGCGTCCTGGGGGTCCTGCGCCGCGTCGGTGTCGCCGGCCGCGTCGGCGTCCTCACCGGTGCCGGTTTTGGAGGTTTCCCCGGTGGCGTCGTCCGCGCCGGCCTCCGCCTCCGGGGTGTCGTCCGAGTCGCCCGGTGTGTGCCCCTGCGGTGGGTCGGCCGTCGCGGCCGCCGAGCCTCCGGCCTCACCGTCGCTCTTCCTCTTGTCTTTCCGTTTCCAGAACACGTGCCGACCCTTCGCTTCGCGTCCGAACTCTGCGTGTGCGTGCCCGTAACCGTCGTTCGGGCACGCGGTCCCTGCCGATGCTGCCACCGCTGTGTTAAGTCCCCGGTTAACGAGCCCGCCGTCCCCACCGCCGGGAGGCGAGCGGGGCGCTCATCCGCCGGTGACCGGCCGCGTTCCGGTGGCCGGCCCGGTCAGCTGGGCGAACTCCGCGGGATCTGTCACGCGGGAACCGAGCCGGTGCCCGGTCAGCTCACCATGGTCGTCGCTGGAGCCCGTTATCGCCAACCCGAGCCGGCGCGCGACACCGCGCCAGTGGGTGGTCTCCGCGTCGTCGTGGGAGGGGTGGTCGGCCTCGATCCCGCCGAGTCCGGCGTGTGCCATGCGTTCCACCAGGGGTTCGGGAACGGCTCCGGTGTCGCTGTTCTCTGCCCGTGCCGGATGGGCGAGGGAGCACACCCCGCCAGCCGCCCGTACGAGAGTGACCGCGCGCACCGGGTCCAGTGTGTAGCGGTCGACGTGGGCCACACACCCGGCCCCGATCCACCGGTCGAACGCGTCCTGGACGTCGCTGGCCGCCCCGGCCTCGACGATGGCGCGGGCGACGTGCGGCCTCCCCACCGCGTTCCCCTCCTCTTCCGGGGGCCGGTCCCGCTGCCCGTCGGCGGCCGCGATGTCACGCACCCGCCGCCATGCCACGTCGACACCCTCCTCGCGCAGGCGCCGGACCATGGTCTCGGCCCGGATGACCCGGTCGGCGCGGACATGCCGCAGTTCGGCGGCGAGTTCGGGGTGTTCGGGGTCGAACAGGTAGGCCAGCAGGTGGACGCTCGCGTCGCGGGAGGCGCACGACAGTTCCATCCCGGGGACGAGGGTGAGGCCGGGGGGAAGGTGGGAGACGGCCTCCTCCCATCCGGCCACGGTGTCGTGGTCGGTGAGGGCGAGCACGTCCAGGCCGGCGGCGGCAGCCCGGCCGACGACGGCCGCGGGAGGTTCGGTCCCGTCCGAGACGTTGCTGTGCGCGTGCAGATCGATGAGAGCCATCGGCCGAGTCTGGCAGCTCCCGTGCGGCTCAGGAAGGCGGCGGTTCCAGCACGGAGGTGAGGAACGGGGAGGGGGCGCCGAACGGCGGGTCCAGTGCGACACCGCCGTTCTGGCGGTCCCGCAGGTCGCGCAGCGCGGAGACCTCCCCCATCAGCATGCCGGCGTCAGCGGGGGAGAACACCAGCCACAGCCAGCTCGCCAGCGCCTCCCCGGCGTAGACGGCACGGTCCTTGTCCGTGCCGACGCGCCACAACGCGATGTCGTGCCCGTCGAACCGGAGTTTGCTGTCCACTCCCCCGGAGTCGAAGCCCACCCCCGGGTCGGGCCCCACGAGACCCGCCATGCGCGCACCCAGGCCGATGCCGGGATCCTCGGCCACCAGCGTCAGCTCGCCGACCCCGCCGGTGGGGGCGGGTCCGGACAGTGCCACGGTGACGGCCAGTGCCCCGCTCCGCTCGTCGCCGGCGTCGGCGAATCCGGTGACGACCCATCCGGCCGGAAGCGGCCACGGGATCCACACCGGGACCTGGGCCCGGTCGAGTACCAGCGCCAGCGAGGTCTCGTCCGGCGGACGCGCCCGTTGCAGGGGCGCGACGTTCCCGTGCACGTGGCACTGCCACGCGCTCGACCACAGGTTGGGCGCCTGCACGGTGCGCCCACAGCGGGGACATGACGGTGCGGATTTCATGGTTGGTGGGAGGGGTACCCGTATGACCTGCGCGGAAACCGAGATTTTCCGCCGCCCCTGAGGGCCTGTCTGATGGGCGCTGTTCATGGCGAGCGGCGCCTGGCACGGCCGGTCAGGGAGGCAGAGCGCGGGCCCTCTGTCGACCGGCGAGAACGCGGCCGGGCGGTATCGGGCCGCCGCGTAGCAGGACGAACGTCCGCAGAACAGGCCCCGGGCCGGTTCGATGCGTGCCGCTCCCGCAGCGCGGGGTTTCCGGGGCGGTGCCTCATTCCTCCTCGGCCGCGGGGACGGTACGTCTGATTCCGGCGCGCCGCGCCAGCCACACGACGACCGCGCCGTAGAGCACCACCTCCGCGGCCGTACCGACGGCGTCCAGCAACGACCCGCCACCGGTGGCCACCGTGTCCAGGGTTCCCTCGTAGGCGCTGAGGGTGAAGGCGGCGAGGTTGTGCAGCACGTGCAGCCCGATCGCGGCCTCCAGGCCCCCCGTGTACCAGGTGAGCCACGCCAGGGCGAGGCCGAGGATCCCGACGCTGACCAGCCCCCAGCCGACGTAGTCGTGCAGGAGGGTGAACACGGTTCCGCTGACGGCTATCCCGAGTACCGGTGTGCGGAGGAACCGTGCCCACGTCCCGTGGCCGTACCGCTCCCCCGGCGGGGCACCGTAGGACCCGAGCGCCTGCATCAGGAAGCCGCGCAGCCCGATCTCCTCCGCTGACGCCTGGAACGGCACGAGCACGACGATCGTCGCGAGGGCGGGAAGGAAGGCGCCGCTGCCCACGAACGTCCCGAGGAACTGCGAGCTCTGCGCCGTGGCGGCGTGCGCGGCGTACAGCAGCCCCAGGTAGGTTCCGACCGCCGGCAGTGCGGCGAGGGCGCACACCGCGAACCACCGCCAGCGCACCCTGCCGTCCACGGAGAACAGGGTTCCGACGGGGCGCCACTGCACGAACCGGACGGTGAACAGCACCAGCGGTATGACGGTGGCCAACGTGAACAGCATGTAGGCGAGGTTGGCCAGCGGCGAGCCGAGGAGGGACTCCTCCGTGGGTATGTGCCCGTTGAATATCGCGATGATCCCGCCGGCGATGCCCAGGACGAGCTGGGTGAGGAGCACCAGGGCGAGAAGGCAGACCACCGCCAGCGGCGGCACCCACCAGCGGAACCGCCGGGTGCGCGCCAGGCGGTGGTAGGGGGTTCCCGGCGGTGGCGCGGCCAGCCGGGAGCGGGAGGCGGGAGGCGGGCGCCGCTCGGACGGCCACGCCACCGTTCCGGAAAAGTCACCCACCGTGTCCGTCTCCGGCGGCCAGGCCCACGCCTGGGCCTCCGGAGGAGGAAACTGTTGCGGCTCCCGGCTTCTCCAGGGATCGGAAGGCCAGGGCGAGCCAGACGGTGGCGACATGTTTCCCATAGTCCGCCGAGGTTACTATCCGGTCGTGTATCGACCGCCTAAAGAGCAGCGGATGCTCTGCGGCCGAGGATACCGTTCAGCGCCGTCCCGGGTCCGCCGCCGCGCCCCGCGCCCGGAGAGTGGAGAGCTTGTCCGGGGTGCGGACCATGTAGAGCCGCCGGACGCGCCCGCCGGAGACGTGCGCGACGGCGGCGGACCGCACCCCGCCGTCCGTTCCGATGGCGAGCACACCCGGGGCCCCGTTGAACTCGGTGCGCTCGAGTCGGGCCACGGGGAAACGCGTCGCGATCCCGGCGAGGAACCGTGCGCTCCGGTCCGCGCCGTAGACCGGGTTGCGGGCCGCAGACGCCCTGCCGCCGCCGTCGTTGACGGTCACCGCGTCCTCCGCCAGGATCCTCCGCAACGTCTCCACGTCCCCGCGCGCGTAGGCGGCGGCGAACGCCTCGGTGAGACGGGCGTGGGTGGCGGGGTCGGCCCCGCTGACACCGCCGCGCTGCCCGTCGGCGCGGGCGAGCCGCTGCCGGGCCCGGTGGGCCAGCTGGCGCGCTCCCGCCTCGGTACGGTCCACCGTGCGGGCGACCTCGTCTTAGGGCAGGTCGAGTACCTCACGCAGGACGAAGACGGCTCGCTCGACGGGGGCGAGGTTCTCCAGCAGCACGAGCACGGCGTAGGAGACCGTCTCGTCGCGCTCCACGCGCTCGGCGGCGTCCGGGGCGGTGACCAGGGGTTCGGGCAGCCACGGCCCGACGTAGGACTCGCGGCGGTTGCGCTGGGCGCGCAGCGTGTTCAGCGCGACGTTGGTGACGATTCTCACCAGGTAGCTCTTCGGATGGGTGACACCGGAGCGGTCCTGGCGCGCCCACCGGATCCACGCCTCCTGCACGCAGTCCTCGGCGTCCTCCACGGTCCCCAGCATGTTGTAGGAGACGCTGAACAGCAGGCGCCGGTGGGTCTCGAACACCCGGGTCCCGTCGCGCTGCGGTTCGACACTCACCCGGTTCCTCCCTGGGGAACGGACGTGTGGCGGGACTGCTCCGCCTCGGGACCCGGTGGATGGCGTCCTGAGGCGGACACACCCGCTACGCGGCGTGTATTGGCGCGCGCACCCTTTAATACCATGGAGTACATGTCCTCCACACCCACCACCGAGCAGGTGAACGCGGCCCTGGCAACCGTCCAGGACCCCGAAATCCACCGCCCCATCACCGATCTCGACATGGTCAAGAGTGTCGACATCGCGGAGGGCGGCATCGTCAACGTCGGCATCTACCTCACCGTGTCCGGATGCCCGATGAAGGGGCGTATCGAGCAGGACGTCAGTTCAGCCGTGTCCAAGGTGGACGGTGTCACCGATGTCCGGGTCGAACTGGACGTGATGAGCGACGAGCAGCGCAAGGCGCTGCAGCAGAAGCTCCGCGGCGACCAGGGGGAGAAGGAGATCCCCTTCGCCAAGCCGAACTCGCTCACCCGCGTGTTCGCGGTCGCCTCCGGCAAGGGCGGTGTCGGCAAGTCCTCCGTCACGGTGAACCTCGCCGCGTCCATGGCGGAACAGGGCCACAAGGTCGGTGTGGTCGACGCCGACATCTACGGCCACTCCGTGCCCCGCATGCTGGGCGCCTCGGACACCCCGACCAAGGTCGAGGACATGATCATGCCCCCGACGGCGCACGACATCAAGGTCATCTCCGTGGGCATGTTCACCAAGGGCAACCAGCCCGTCGTGTGGCGCGGCCCGATGCTGCACCGCGCGCTGCAGCAGTTCCTGGCCGACGTCTTCTGGGGGGACCTGGACGTCCTGCTCATGGACCTTCCGCCCGGGACCGGTGACATCGCCATCTCCGCGGCGCAGCTCGTCCCCAACGCGGAGCTCCTGCTGGTGACCACGCCGCAGCAGGCCGCGGCCGAGGTCGCGGAGCGCGCCGGCGCCATCGCCCTGCAGACCCACCAGCGGGTGGCCGGCGTCGTCGAGAACATGTCCTACTACCTCGCGCCCGGCAGCGACGAACCCACCTACCTCTTCGGCCAGGGCGGCGGCCAGACGGTCGCTGACGCGCTGACCCGCTCGCTGGGCGCCCAGGTTCCGGTACTGGGCCAGGTTCCGCTGGACGTGCGCATGCGCGAGGGCGGCGACGAGGGCAAACCCCTGGTCCTCAGCGACCCCGACGCCGAGGCGAGCACGACCCTGCGCGGCGTCTCCGAAAGCCTGGTCGGGAAACCGCGCGGCCTGTCCGGGGTGCAGCTCGGCCTGACCCCGACCGGCTGATGGGGGCCGCATCCGGCCCGCCTCCCGCTGGTTCGCAGGACGTCCCTGCGGAGTACCGGTCGTGGCTCGAGGTCGCCCTGGAGGAGGCCCGCGCGGGCCGGGCCGAGGGCGGTGTCCCGATCGGTGCGGCACTGGTCGGCGAACACGGCCGGGTGCTGGGGCGGGGACGCAACCGCCGGGTGCAGGACGGCGACCCGGCGGTGCACGCGGAGACGGCCGCCTTCTCCCGGGCGGGGCGCCGGCGCTCCTACGCCACCACGACCATGGTGACGACGTTGTCCCCGTGCTGGTACTGCAGCGGTCTGGTGCGGCAGTTCGGGATCCCGCGTGTGGTGGTCGGCGAGGCGGGCACGTTCTCCGGCGGCCGGGAGTGGCTCGCCGCCAACGGGGTCGAGGTGGTGGTGCTGGGTGACGAGCGGTGCCGCCGGCTCATGGCGGAGTTCGTCGCCGCCGAACCCGAGGTGTGGGACGAGGACATCGGGGTTCCCCCGTCCGGCGCGTCCGGGTGAGGAACCGGGGAGAACCGCGTATCCCCGGCCGCCCTGCGCGGGTGGCGCAGGGCGGCCCGTTCAGTCCACCGGGTCGAGCTGGCCGGTGTAGTGGGTAACGGTGGGTGGGGAGACGAAGAACTCTCCGACCGTGGCACGCCACTGGGAGAACAGCTCGGAGTTGCGGAAACCCTCGGTGTGGTCCTCCAGGGTGTCCCATCCGACCAGCAGCAGATAGGACTCCGGGTTCTCCACCTGCCGGGTGAGCCGGGACCAGCGGTAGCCCGGGGCCTGGGCGAGGATCCGCCGCCCCCGCGCGAAAGCCGCCTCGAACTCCTCCTCCCGTCCGGCTGAGACCAGCATCTCGGCGTGCTCGATGATCATGCGGAACTCCTGGCGTGGTCACGGACGTCTGGCGGGCCCGGAACAACCGGGCGCCGACAGCCGAGCCTATCCCGGAACGAAACAGCGCTCGCCCACCCGCAGGCTCGGGATCAGACCCGTCTCCGCCCCGGTTCGCTCCTGGGAGGCGTTCCCGGAGGCGTCACAGCCCCTGGCCGTCCCCGTATCCCGCGTCGGCACCGGGAACGCCGACGGGGAGCTTCCCGGAGGGGTTCACCTCCCCGGTGAGGGCGCGTGCCGCGGCCGTGCGGGACACCCCGACGTCCGAGTAGGTGGCGAGGTAGCCCTCGACCCCGTCGAACTCGGCGAGACTGTAGGGGGTTGCCTGCGCCACCACCACGACCGGCGTTCCCGACTCCACCGCTGCGGTGACACGCCGGCGCTGCTGGGTGTCGTCGCGGGCGTCCGCGGTTCCCACCACGACGGTGTCCGCGTCGGCCGCGGTGTCCGCGCGTTCGATCCCGGCCTCGGCCAACCGCGCGCCGATCTCCTCGGCCCCGCGTCCGGTCACGTGCACTGTGTCCCCCTCCTCCAGCGGGAGGGTGCCGTCCTCGTTGCGTAGCAGGGTGACGGCGTCCTCGGCGAGGTCGCGCGCCGCGGCCCGGTGCTCCTCGCTGCCGAGCGTCTCCTCCGCAGCCTCAGGATCGACCGGCTCGGCGTCGTAGAGTCCGCGCTCGGCCTTCAGGGTGAGAACGCGGCGTACCGAGGTGTCCAGCCGCTTCTGGCTGATCCGCCCCTCCTCGACGGCGTCGCGCACCGCCGTGGCGGCGGTCTCCAGGTCCGGCGGCATCAGCAGCTGGTCGGCGCCGGCCTCCAGGGCGCGCACCGCGATCTCCCCGTCCCCGTGGGTCTGGCGGACCCCGTCCATGTTGAGCGCGTCCGTGGTGACCACACCGTCGTAGCCGAGCTCGTCGCGCAGCACCCCGCTGACCAGCTCGGGGGACAGTGTCGCGGGCTCGCCGGAGCCGTCCAGCCCGGGGGTGAGCACGTGGGCGGTCATGACGGCGTCCGCGCCGGCGTCGACCGCCTGTCGGAACGGCGGGAGGTCACGCTCCTCCCAGGTCTCGCGGGACACGTCCACGGTGGGGAGGCCGGTGTGACTGTCGACGTCGGTGTCCCCGTGTCCGGGGAAGTGCTTGACCACCGGGGCAACCCCGCCCTCCTGGAACGCGCGGGCCTGCGCCGCCGCCATGCGCCCCACCAGTTCCGGGTCGGAACCGAACGACCGGATGCCGATGACGGGGTTGTCCGGGTCCACGTTGACGTCGGCGACCGGAGCGTAGTCCATGGTGATGCCGAGCGCGGCGAGTTCGTCCGCCGTGGTGCCCGCCAGGGCGGCGGCGTGGTCGGTGGAGCGGGTGGCTCCCACCGCCATGGCGTCCGGGAACCGGGTTCCGACCGGCAGTCGCGCCACCGTCCCCTGTTCCTGGTCGACCCCCAGGAGCAGGGGAACCCCGGCGCCGCTGTCCTCGGCGAGCTCCTGCAGCCCGTTGGACAGTTCCGCGATCTGCCCGGTGTCGGTGAGGTTCTCGGGGAAGTAGATCAGCCCGCCGGGGTGGTACTCCGATATCAGGTCGCTGTTCTCCTCCGGGGTCGTTCCCGAGACGGTGGGGACGAACAGCTGGCCGATCTTCTCGTCCCGGTCCATGTCCGCCATGACCCGTTCGGCGGTGCGTTCCGGGGAGGAGGTTCCGCCGTCGCCGCCGCCCTCCTGTCGACCCTGGCCGTCCTCGTCGGCGCAGCCGACCGGTACGAGCAGGAGGACAGTACTCAGCAGGGCGAGCCGGCGTCGCGCGGCCATGGGCACTCCTTCGCGTGGGACGGGACCGTTCTCCCGCCCGGCGGCGGGGGTTCACCCCCGTTGGACCGGGAACCGGCGGGTGGGAATGGCCGCCCTCGTCCGGCGGCCACCCCGTCAGAACCCGAGGTCCGCCAGGCCGGGAAGGTGTTCCCGTGCCGCCCGTTTGGCCTCCCCCGGACCGCGTTCCGCCAGCGCTGCGGCTCCCGCCCGGCGGCACTGCTCCAGGGTAGCCTGAGCCAGCGCGGCGCGTACCAGCGGCAACGCTGTCGCTCCCATGGACAGGCTCGTCACTCCCAGTCCGACCAGGACGCAGGACAGCACCGGGTCCGCGGCGGCCTCACCGCACACGCCGCACGACCGGTCGGCTTTCCCCGCCGCCGTCGCGGTCGCCGCGATCAGGTCCAGCACCGCGGTCTGCCAGGGGTCCTGGAACCGGCCGAGCGCACCGATCTCGCGGTCGGCGGCGCAGGTGTACTGGGTGAGGTCGTTGGTGCCGATGCTGAAGAACGCGGCGGTCTCGGCGAGGTGGTGGGCGCGCAGTGCCGCCGCGGGAACCTCCACCATGACGCCCGCGTCGTGGATGCCGGCCCGGCCAGCCGTGTCGGCGAACCACTCCGCGTCGGCGGCGTCGGTCACCATCGGCGCCATGACCTGCAACCGCGCCTGCGTTCCCTGCTGCGCCTCGGCGAGCGCCCGCAGCTGGGCGTCGGTGACCTCCGGGACACGGCGCCCCATGCGCATGCCCCGTTCCCCCAGGGCCGGGTTGGGTTCCTCCCCCATCGGGGGCAGGAACGCCAGCGGCTTGTCCGAGCCGGCGTCCAGGGTGCGCACGACGACCTTGCCGCCGGGGAACGCCTCCAGCACCTCCCGGTAGGCGTCCACCTGCTCCTGGTGGCCCGGTGCGTGCTCCCGGTCCAGGAACAGGAACTCCGTGCGGTACAGGCCTACGCCCTCCGCCCCGTTGGCCACGGCGGCGCCGAGGTCAGCCGGTCCACCGATGTTGGCGAGCAGCGGGACGGGATGGCCGTCCCTGGTACGGCCGGGGCCGGAGCTCTCCGCGACCGCGGCGGCGCGGGCCGACGCCGCCGCCCGGAGCGTCTCGACGTCGGAAGCGGTCGGGTCGCTCGTGACCTCACCGTTCGCGCCGTCGACCAGGAGCTGCGTGCCCTCGGGGATGCTCTCTACCCCGGGGCATGCCACGACGGCCGGCAGCCCCAGCGACCGGGCGAGGATCGCGGTGTGGCTGGTGGGGCCACCCTCCCGGGTCACGATTCCCGTGACCAGTTCGGGGTCGAGGGTCGCGGTGTCGGCCGGCGCGAGGTCGTTCGCGACGAGGACGAAGGGGGTGTCCGACTCGGGGATGCCGGGCACGGGCACCCCCATGAGGCGGGCGAGGACCCGGTCGCGCACGTCGTCGAGGTCGGCGACCCGGGCAGCCATGTACTCCCCGGCTCCCGCCAGCATCTCCCGGTACACCGCCATCGCCTCGGACACGGCGCGTTCCGCGGCTGCGCCCTCGCCGACGCGCCGCCGCACGTCGTCGGAGAGGGCCGGGTCGCGTGCCATCAGGGCCTGGGCGTCCAGCACCTGCCGCGCCTCACCGCCGGCGCGCTCCCCGCGCGCGGAGAGGTCGTCGGCCGTGTCCTGCATGGCCTGGACCGCGCGTTGGATCTCCGCCGTGTCGTCGCCGGAGTGCCGCGCGTCGGCGTCCGGTTGGGGAACCGACCGAGCCAACCGCAGCACCGGCCCGTAGCCGACTCCGGGGCTGACCCCTACCCCGGTGAGTACATCAGCCATAGTCTCCCCCATCAGGCCGTGCTGGCGATCTCGACCAGCCTGTCCAGCACCGTCTCGGCGTCCTCGCCGTCGGAGCTGATCACGATCTCGTCCCCGTTGCGCACGTCCAACCCCATAACGGCCAGGATGCTCTTGGCCGATACGGGCGAGGAGTCACCCTTGGCCAGGGTGACGTCGCCCGCGGCCGTGGACGCCGCCTCAACGAACTGGGCGGCGGGACGGGCGTGCAGCCCGACCTCGGACGCGACTTTGACCCAGCGTTCCGCCACTGGTCCACCTCTTCCTTACGTCTGTCGGCTTCGCGGAGCGATCCGAGGCCAGTCCACCTCGGTCAGTTGGTCGACGATGAGGTCCGCGCTGCTCAACGTCTCGGGCTCGTGTGTCGTCGTGATCCCCACGACGCGCATGCCGGCGCGTTTGCCGGCGGCCACTCCGGCGGGGGCGTCCTCGAACACCACGACGTGTTCCGGCGCGTACCCTAGGGCGCGCGCCCCGGCCTCATAGCCCTGCGGGTCGGGTTTGCCGGTCGTGACGTCGGCCGCCGTGACCAGCGTCGCGAACAGCTCGTCGATTCCCAGCTCGGTCAGGGCCAGTCGTGCCCAGTCCCGGCCGGCCGAGGTGACCAGGCCGAGCGGGACGCCTTCGGCGTGCAGCTTCCGGACGAAGTCCACCGACTCCGGCAGGTGCAGCACCGGCGGCAGGTCCGGTTGGCGGTGTATCCGCTCCAGGTCGGCCACCAGCGTTTCCCAGGGAACCCCCGAAGGGAAGACGTCGGGGTCGTCGCGGAACACGTCCGCGCCCCGGCGCCCGATGAGGCGGCGCAGTCGTGTCTCGTCACAGTCGACGCCGTAGCTTCCCAGCAGTCGGGACCATACCGCCAGCGAGCGGGGCTCGCTGTTGATCAGGGTGCCGTCCAGGTCGAACAGTGCGGCGCGTGGGCGGTTGTCGTCGAGCAATCTCACGCCCACTGGAACAGTACGTCGCCGGCCGCTACTTCCCCGGTCACGGCCCGGGAGATGACGTCGCTGGCCACGTCGAGCGCCACGACGGGAACGATGGGGGACAGTTCGCGCGCCGCCACGTCGGCGGGGTTCCAGCGCACCAGCGGCGTCCCCGCCTCGATCCGCTCCCCTTCGGTGGCGAGTTTCTCGAACCCCTGGCCCTCCAGCTTGACCGTGTCGATGCCGAGGTGCGCGAGCACTCCCCGCCCCTCGTCGTCGGCCACGGCGAAGGCGTGCGGGTGCAGCTTGACGATCGTTCCGGTGATGGGCGCGAGTGCCTCGTGGGGCTCGTTCGTCGGTTGGACCGCTGTCCCCGGCCCCACCATGCCCTGCGCGAAGACGGGGTCGGGGACCTCGGACAGTCCTACGGCCCTGCCCGGGACGGGCGAGAGCACTTTCAGCACGGGTAAACCTCCTCGGGCAGGGGGCGCGGGCCGCCTCCGGCCCGCGCCCGGTGACGTGTGTCAGTCGATCAGGTCGTTGATGTCGTCGGTCAGCTGGTCGGCCTCCGGGCCCACCACGACCTGGACGACGTTGCCGGAGACGAGCACCCCGTGGGCGCCGGCGGCTTTCAGCGCGGGCTCGTCGACCTTGCCGGCGTCGCTGACCTCGGTGCGCAGCCGGGTGATGCAGGCCTCGATGTCCTCGATGTTGTCCGCGCCTCCCAGACCGGACACGATGGCGGCGGCTTTGTCGGCCATTACTACCTCCAGAGTCGAACGGGGCGCTTCCGCCCGCGGGTGGAAACCTTCGGGATCACAGCAGAGCCTAAGCGCCCGCGCGCGGGACGCCTAGGATGTCTGGGTTACCTTGCCCAGGCCACGGGGGGTGTCCGGGTTGTAGCCGAGCCGCCGCGCGAGCTGTTCGGTGATGAGTTGCGCCGGCAGGATCAGACCGATCGGTGCCAGCCACTCCGGCAGGTCGGGTCCGGGCACGGACACGTCGCACGCCTGCGCCAGGGCGTCGCCGCCCCCGATCCCGTAGGCCGGCGCCCCCGCGGAGGTAACGCGCCGGGCCAGCTCCACGGTTCCGGACAGGGTCGGGCTGGACTCGGCGGCCACGATCAGCGCCGGCGTATCCCGGTCCACCACCGCTATCGGACCGTGCAGCAGGTCAGCGTAGGACAGGCCCATCGCGTGCAGGTAGCAGGCCTCCTTGAGCTTCAGCGCCCCCTCCAGGGCGGTGGAGAAGGCCATCCCCCGGCCCGATACCACCGCGCCGTGCACTCCGACGAGGCGTTCCACGATCGTGTCGAGCTGGTCGGTGGGCTGGGCCAGTACCCCGTCGATGGCCTCGGGGACCCTGCGCAGCTCGTCCGGCTCCAGTTCCGCCCCCAGCCCGAGGGCGAGCACGGCCAGCGCGGCCAGCTGGGTGGTGTAGGTCTTGGTGGCGGGTACCGCCACCTCGGTTCCGGCCTGTGTGACCAGCGCCACGTCAGCGGCCTCTGTCAGGGGGGATCCGGCCTTGTTGGTGACGCCGACGGTACGCGCGCCGCAGTCGGCCGCCCAGCGCATGGTGTCGACGATCTCCTCGGTGCGGCCGGACTGGGATATGGCGACCGCGAGTACACCGGAAAGGTCGACCTTGGCCCCGTAGGTGGTCGCTATGGAGGGCGACGCCAGTGTCGCCAGCCTCCCGGCGTGGGCCTGCAGCAGGTAGCTCCCGTACACGGCGGCGTTGTCGGAGGAGCCGCGGGCGATGAAGAGGACCTGTCGGGTCTCTCGTGCCAGGCGCGCGATTTCCGGAGTCAGCGGGAGCAGCGCGTCCACGGTGGCGCGCAGCGCTTCCGACTGGTCCGCGATTTCCGAACGCATGACGCTCGTTGTGGTTGCCATCAGAACTTCTTCCCATCGGTCCCGGTACCACCCAGAGTTCGACCTGAGCAGCGCAAGCGCCGAGATACCGGCGTGTTAATCCGTGTGCCCGGTGCAAATATTGACACACTTTAGCCTATTGTGGTCTAGTCCGGCCTATACCAGTCATATCAGAATGTCGCATGGACGAACAGGCACCACCACATGGCGATAGACTCGGCAAGCCCCGTACCGAAGTACTCCCAGCTTCGGGAACTCCTGCTCGACTGGATCACCGAAGCACGGCTTCCCGTCGACGAACCCATACCGTCCGAACGGGAGCTCGGTGATCGGTACGGGCTGTCCCGCATGACCGTGCGGCAGACTCTCGATCTGCTGGTGTCCGAGGGAAAGCTGTACCGCGTACCCGGCAAGGGCACCTTCGTCGCCCGGCCGAAGATCGAGATGTCCCTGGCCCTGGCGTCCTTCACCGAGGACATGCGCGCCCGGGGCTACGAACCCGGGGCGCGCGACCTGTCCCGCCGGGTGGGTCCGGTCAGCAGCCACACCGCCCAGGTGATGGGCATCGAACCAGGGTCCCTGGTGCACCACATCGAGCGGCTCCGCACCGCGGACAACGAGCCCATGGCCATCGAACGGTCGAACATTCCGGTCTCCGTCGTCCCCGACCTCGACCAGTACTCCCTGTCCCGCCGTTCCCTCTACCAGATCCTGGAAGAGGAGTTCGGCCTGCTGCTGGACGCCGGCGAGCAGACCATCGAGGCCGGAATCTGCGACCCCACGGACGCCAAGCTACTCGGGCTGTCCCACGGCAGCCCGGTGCTGTCCATGCAGCGACTCAGTTTCAGCAACGGGAAGTGCGTCGAACTGGCACTGTCCACCTACCGGGCGGACCGCTACCAGCTCCACTCCCAGCTCGATCCCCGGCGGGCCGGCCAGGTATAGCCCGTCGTCGGCACAACCGTGCAGCATCCGCATCCGTCTACGACACACGGGAGGACCAGCGGTGAGTTCCGCATCAACCGCAGACGGCGGCCTCCCCGCCGCACCGAAAAAGTCATCGGCGATCCTCGGGGTACTACAGCGCATCGGGCGCAGCCTGATGATGCCCATCGCCGTCCTGCCAGCAGCCGCCCTGCTCATGCGCCTGGGCCAGCCCGACCTCCTCGGCGGGGAGGGGATGGCCTCCTGGGCCGGCATGGGCTGGATGCAACCCGTCGCCGACGTGATCGGCGGCGCGGGCACGGCGATCCTGGACAACCTTCCCCTGCTGTTCGCGGTGGGGGTCGCCATCGGCTTCGCCAAACGCGCCGACGGGTCGACCGCGCTCGCCGCCGTCGTGGGTTACCTGATCTTCGACCAGGTAACCAAGCTCCTGTTCAGCGAACGCGGGGGCGAGGTCGGTGCCTCCGTCACCATAGCCGACGAGGACGTGGGAGGGTTAAGCCTCGGCGCCAAGAACCCCACGGACGTCATCGGCGGTATCGTCATCGGTATCGTCGCCGCGCTGCTGTGGCAGCGGTACCACAAGATCAAACTCCCCACATGGCTGGGCTTCTTCGGCGGCCGCCGGTTCGTCCCCATCGTCACGGCCGTGGCCTCGATCCTCGTCGCGGTGGCCTTCGGTCTGATCTGGCCCACCGTCGGCGGCTGGATCACCGACCTCGGTGAGTGGATCGTGGGCTCCGGCGCGGTCGGCGCCGGCGTCTACGGCGTGGTCAACCGCCTGCTACTGCCGTTCGGGCTGCACCACATCGTCAACTCGGTGGTGTGGTTCGTGTTCGGCAGCTACTCCGACCCGGAGACCGGCAACGTCGTCCACGGCGAGATCAACCGTTACCTGGCCGGCGACCCGACGGCGGGCGGCTTCCTCTCCGGTTACTTCCCGGTGCTGATGTTCGGCCTGCCCGCGGCGGCGCTGGCGATGTGGCGGGTGGCCCACCCCAGCCAGCGCGCGGCCACCGGCGGCATCATGATCTCCGCCGCCCTCACCGCCGTCGTCACCGGCATCACCGAGCCCATCGAGTACTCGTTCATCTTCATCGCCCCCGTGCTGTTCGTGGTGCACGTGATCCTGACCGGGATCTCGATGGCCGTGCTGAACGCGTTGGACGCCCACCTGGGCTTCGGGTTCTCCGCCGGCGGCATCGACATGCTGCTGAACGCGACCAAGTCCAACACCACCGGACTGGGCTGGGTACTGCTGATGGGAGTGGTGTACTTCGCGCTCTACTTCGTGGTGTTCTACTTCCTGATCAAGGCGCTGAACCTGCCCACGCCGGGACGGGAGCCGGTCGAGGAGAAACCCTCGGTGGCGACCAACCCGGACCAGAACAACGCGAGCGGGAGCTCCTCCAGCACGGAGAGCTCCTCCGGTTCGACGGGCTCCGGCTCCTCGGGGGAGCGACCCTCGGACGGTGACTCCTCAGAGCCGCCGTCCTCGGGCTCCTCCGGCTGAGCGCGGTAGCGCCGCCCCGGGATGAACGGGCCGCTGTGGTGACCGCAGGGTGACCACAGCGGCCCGGTTGTGAATTCCTGGTGGCCACGGGATCGGCGGGCAACAGAAGTTCCCCGGCCCGGTGGCCGGCACGTGCCCGTGACCACCGCAGAGCCGGGCTTTCCCGCGCGGGTGCTCCCTCCCGGGAAGGCCGCGCGGCGGTTAGGCTCACCGGGATGCGGGAGACACGGGTGATACTGCTCGGAGGGACGTCACACACCGGGAAGTCGACCCTCGCCCGGACCATGGCGGACAGGCTCGGTTTCACCCACCGGTCGACGGACGGGCTGGCGCGGCACCCGGGGCGGCCCTGGAGCACGCCGGGGCGGGAGGTCCCGGCCCACGTCGCCGACCACTACGCAAGGCTCTCGGTCGACGAACTGGTCGCCTCCGTACTCGACCACTACGAACGCCTGTGGCCCACGGTCGCGGAGCTGGTCGCCGCCCGCGCCCGCGGGAACGGCACTGGCACCGGCCTGGTCCTGGAGGGCTCGGCGGTCCTGCCCGCCCGCGTCGCCGAACTCGCGGTACCGCGCACGGCCGCCGTGTGGCTCACCGCCGACGACACCGTGCTGCGTTCCCGTATCCACGCGGAGAGCCGCTACGAGGACGCCACCAGCGAACGACAGCGTCTGGTCGACGCCTTCCTGGCACGCGCGGCGCGGTACCAGCGGCACGTGGTCGACAGTCTGGACCGGCTGGGGCTGGACCGTATCGACACGGGCCATGCCAGGCCCGTCACGGAACTCGCGGACCGTGTGCTCGCGACGGTCGGCGGAACGGAGCACGGTGGGACGCCCACCGGCCGGTGAGCGGACACCAGCGGTAACACGGCGGGTTCCGGTCCGCGGAACCGCGCCGTCGCCCTTCCCGCACCGAGCGCGGCCGGCCCCGCGGGCGGGGCCGGCCGCTGGCGGGTCTCAGGCGCGGACCTTCGGGTCGCCGTGGCACTTCTTGAACTTCTTGCCGGAGCCGCACGGGCACGGCTCGTTGCGGGAGGCGTTGGCGTAGGGGTCCTCGGCGTCCTCGGTGCGCTGCTGCACCGTACCGTCCTCACCCGGGGCGGAGTACTGCAGCCGGTCCGGTCGGCCCTCGCCGAAGCCGGAGACGACGACGTCCTGCCCCTCGGCGGAGGGCTCCGATCCCTCCTCCCCGGTCTCCGCGGAGGGGGTTCCCTCCTCCGCGGAGCTGTCCTCCTCCTGGTCGGGGGCGGTGGCCACGGCGCCGCCGTTGGCCGCGGCGGCGGCCGCCGCCTTGGCCGGGGTGACCGACTGCGCCGAACTCTCCTGCTTCTCCCCCTTGACCTGCACCTCGACGTTGAAGACGTAGCCGACCGACTCCTCCTTGATGGCCGCCAGCATCTCCTGGAACATGTCGAAGCCCTCCCGCTGGTACTCGATCAGCGGGTTGCGCTGCGCCATGGCGCGCAGGCCGATGCCCTCCTGGAGGTAGTCCATCTCGTAGAGGTGCTCGCGCCACTTGCGGTCCATGACCTGCAGGACGACGCGGCGCTCCACCTCCCGCATCGCCTCGGAGCCGAGTTCCTCCTCCCGGCGCTCGTAGGCCTCCCGGGCGTCCTCCACGACCCGTTGCGAGATGATGTCGGGAGTCAGCGTGCTCAGCTCGCCGCCGTTCTCGTCGATGAGCTCGTCGACGGTGAAACTGATCGGGTAGACCTGGCCGAACGCCTTCCAGAGCCGGTCCAGGTCCCAGTCGCCCGCGTCGCCCTCGGCCGTCGCGGCGCGCACGTAACCGTCCAGGACGTCGTCCATCATCCCCTGGACCTGTTCACGCAGGTCGTCGCCCTCCAGCACCTTGCGGCGCTCGTCGTAGATCACCTCGCGCTGGCGGTTCAGGACCTCGTCGTACTTCAGAACGTTCTTGCGGATCTCGAAGTTCTGCTGCTCGACCTGGTTCTGCGCCGACTGGATCGCCTTGGTGACGACCTTGGACTCGATCGGCTGCTCGTCGGGGATGTTCAGCCGCTCCATGATGAGCTCCACCTTGGAGCTGTTGAACAACCGCATCAGGTCGTCCTGCAGCGAGAGGTAGAACCGCGACTGCCCCGGGTCGCCCTGGCGGCCGGAACGCCCACGGAGCTGATTGTCGATGCGGCGGGACTCGTGGCGTTCGGTTCCGAGCACGTAGAGACCGCCGGCCTCGACAACCTGCTCGTGTTCGTTCTCCACCTCCTTCTTCGCCCGCTCCAGCGCCTCCGGCCACGCGGCCTCGTACTCCTCGGGGGACTCCAGCGGCTGCAGCCCGCGCTCGTGCAGCTCCTCGTCGGCCATGAACTCGGGGCTGCCGCCGAGCATGATGTCGGTACCGCGACCGGCCATGTTGGTGGCGACCGTGACCGAACCGAGCCGGCCGGCCCTGGCGATGATCGACGCCTCCCGCGCGTGGTTCTTCGCGTTCAGCACCTCGTGCGGAACACCCTGGCGCTTGAGCATCTTGGACAGCAGCTCGGACTTCTCGACGCTGGTCGTCCCGACCAGTACGGGCTGCCCCCGCTCGTGGCACTCGGCGATGTCCTCCACGACCGCCTCGAACTTGACGTCCTCGTTCTTGTAGACGACGTCCTTCTGGTCGTCGCGGATCATCGGCTCGTTGGTGGGGATGGCGACCGTGCCGATGCTGTACGTCTGGTTGAACTCCGCCGCCTCGGTCACGGCGGTACCGGTCATACCGGAGAGCTTGTCGTACAGCCGGAAGTAGTTCTGCAGGGTGACCTTGGCGAGTGTCTGGTTCTCGTCCTTGATCCGCACCTTCTCCTTGGCCTCGATGGCCTGGTGCATCCCCTCGTTGTACCGGCGGCCGCGCAGCACACGCCCGGTGAACTCGTCGACGATGAGCACCTCACCGTCGTTGACGATGTACTCCTTGTCCCGCCTGTACAGTTCCTTCGCCTTGAGGGAGTTGTTGAGGAAGCTGATCAGCGGGGTGTTGACCGACTCGTACAGGTTCTCGATACCGAGCCAGTCCTCGACCTTGGCGACGCCCTCCTCGGTGATACCGACGGTGCGCTTCTTCTCGTCGACCTCGTAGTCCGTGTCGCGCCGCAGCCGCGGGGCGATCTTCGCGAACTCCGTGTACCAGCGGGAGTTCTGTTCGGCCGGACCGCTGATGATGAGGGGGGTCCGCGCCTCGTCGATGAGGATGGAGTCGACCTCGTCGATGATCGCGAAGGCGTGGCCGCGCTGGACCCGGTCCTGGAGCGACAGCGCCATGTTGTCGCGCAGGTAGTCGAAGCCGAACTCGTTGTTCGTCCCGTAGATGACGTCGGCCGCGTAGGCGGCGCGCCGGTCCGCCGTCTTCGTCTCCGGGCTGATGACACCGACCTCGAGCCCGAGGAACTGGTAGATGCGGCCCATGTTCTCCGCGTCGCGCCGAGCCAGGTAGTCGTTGACGGTCACGACGTGCACGCCCTTGCCGGCGAGCGCGTTGAGGTAGACCGCCAGCGCGGAGGTGAGTGTCTTCCCCTCACCGGTCTTCATCTCGGCGATGTTTCCGAGGTGGAGCGCGGCACCGCCCATGAGCTGAACGTCGAAATGCCGTTGCCCCAGGGTTCGTTTGGCCGCCTCACGCACCGTCGCGAATGCTTCGGGCAGCAGGTCGTCGAGGGACTCCCCGTCCTGGTGACGCTCCCGGTACTCGTCGGTGAGCTCGCGCAGTTCGGAGTCACTGAGTTCGACGAAGTCGTCCTCGATCGAGTTGATTTGGTCCTTGTATTTCTTCAGTGTACGCAGGATCTTGCCTTCGCCTGCGCGGAGGACCTTGTCGAGTATGGCTGGCACTTCCTATGCGCTCCTCGCAGATCGTGGCCCGCGTCCGTAGAGCCGGACGTTTCCGCCCCCCAGCCTTCCATCGTAAGTGAGCCTGTCATCGTGGCGCTCCGGTACGCGTTCTCCGCTGGCACGCGCCCGGGCGTATTGTCCGGTTTAACCAGGTCACCCCGCGGTTATCTCCGAGGTGAGGCGTGCTGGGGAACGAAGGATACGGGGACACCGCAATGAACGACAGAACTCGAGCCCGTTATTTCATCCGGGGGTACCAGGCCGAGGGCGGAGCGTGGGCGCCCACCAACAGCCACCGTGGCCGCTTCGGTTCGTGGGTGGCGGTCGCGTTCCTGTTCGTGGGGTTCACCGTAGGGGGTGTGTCGCTGGCGACGGGACCCGCCTGGTGGCTGCTGGCCGTCGGCGGAGGGCTCATGCTCGTCGGCGCCGTACTGTGTGTGATCACCGACATCTTCACCGACGTCGTCCTGGACGATCCGCGCCACGAGTCGGAGGAACCGCACAGCACCCCGTTGCACCGCATCAAGCAGTACGACCAGGAGGTCTCCTCCTCCGACCACGGGTGACCCCGCTCTCGGCGCGCCGCGCTACCACGGCCCAAGCGGGGCTCTTCCCACCGCGCGTTCCCAACGCCCCCAGCGGCTCCCGCCGAGCCCCGTGCGGAAGGGGATCGGGAGCCGGGACCGGTCAGGGCCTGGCCAGCGGCCAGACCTCAACCACACCCTGCGCCACCGCGCACGGTGTCCCCGAGACCAGTCGCGTGGCCTCCTCGATGTCGGCTGCCTCGATCATCGCGAATCCCGCGACCGGGAGATCGGAGCGCATGAACGGTCCCTGGTCCGTTCGCGCCCCCGCAGCGTCGTGGTTGCGCACCTGCACCGGCTCACCAGCGGTGCCCATCACGACGCCTGCCTCCCGCAGTCGCTCGTCGTGGGCGTGGGCCGCGTCCCGGACCGCCCCGTCCGTGCTGTCGTAGCCGACGCGATCGCCGTATCCGATCGCTATGAACGTCGCCATCCGCGGCCTCCCTCTCCTGTCCGAATGTCGCGGGGCCTCAGGAGGCGACGGGCGGCCGCGCCCCGGAACCGTGCGGCCGGCCGGGGGCAGCGGGCGCGTCGCGGCGGCGCGTGGGGGTCCCCCGAGCGCCGGTGCGGATCGGACGCTCCGCACCGGGGCCGGAAGACCCCCTCTGTCGGCGCCTCGCCCAGGCGTGTCGCCTGTCACCACTCCCGAGAGGGCGTGCGCGGTCCGTACGGCGCGCCTAGTCCATGAGGCGCATCACGCCGTAGTTGAACCCCTTCCGGCGGTAGACGACACTCGGAGCGTCCCGGTCCTCGTCGTGGAACAGGTAGAAGTCGTGTCCGACGAGTTCCATCTCCGTCAGCGCCTGGTCGATGGTCATCGGTTTGGCGTGGTGGAACTTCTCCCGGACGATCACCGGGGCTTCACCCTGGGTCTCGATCTCCACGAACTCGTCGGAGAACTGGCTGTCCACGGACGCACTGTCGAACTCGTCGTGCGCCGGTGCGGGTGAGGGAACATGCGACTGCGACGGTTCGGCGACAGGTCCGAGTCCGCCACCGGACTCGTTGGTGAGGCCTGCCGTGGCTGTCGCAACCGAAACGGGGGCACGGTTGCCTTTCTGCACTTTCCGCCGGTCGACCGCCTTGCGTAGCCGGGATTCGACACGGCCCATTGCCAGGTCGAGCGCGGTGTAGCGATCGGTCGCGGATGCTTCGCTGCGGATGACGGGACCAGTGGTGTGGATGGTCAGCTCAACCCGTTCCCGCTGGTCGGCGAGTTTCGGGTTGCGTTCTTTGGACACCTCCACATCGACGCTCATGCCCTTCTTCTCCCACTTGGAGAGCTTGTTCAGCTTGGTCTCGGCGTGCTGCCGGAACTTGTTGCTGACGTTCGCGCGTCGACCCTTGACGATGATGTCCACAAGACCCCCTTTATCGCGTAGCCGCCGCGGAACGGCGGCCCGGCTCTGGTTGACAGCCCCCGCTGTGCGGGACGCGCAACGTTTCCCGATACCCCCTCTCCGTCACCACTCGGGGTGACCGTGTTTGACGATGCGTATACCCAGGAGACTGCCGGGACTCACCCTGCTCGTACGGAGGGAACGTCCCGGCACGACCGCAGTGGGTGCCATGAGGCACCGCGAAAGCGGACCGTGGGCCACGGGGAGAGTGATCGGCGGTGTTCGCCGCGCCGGGGTGGGGAGGAATGCCACCCGTCCGGCCGACCTGGTCTTCGTCCCCACATTCGCCTGCTGAGGGTCCCGCCGCGCTTGAGCGCGACTACTGCCCTTCTCCCGGATCTGAGGAGGGATATCCGATCCCTCCACGGGGCAGGACTTACCTCTAAGCCGCACCGTGATCGGTCGACGAAAAGTCGCCTTACGTGGGCCGTTTTGCCTGCGGCTGGCCTCGGCTTGCCGGGCACGCGCAGCCTGCCATGAGGCGCCGTACCCAGCGCAACCACGGACCCGGACGGGTGCCATACCACTTAACGCTAACCGCACAGCGCCGGAATGTCAGGTCCCCGGCCGCATATTCTCCGTGTTCGCCGCTGCCGGAGAGGCCGCCGACATCCGGCAGCGGGGGGATGGCGCGCGTTCCGCCCGCGGGTAAAAACTTCGCCAGCCGGGGGCGGGGCCCGTGCGGCGCGGTTCAGCGGCGTTCGGTCAGTACCGCCGCGCGGACCTCCGCCGCCTCGATCCGGCGCAACACACGCGTGGCCTCGGACAGCGTCGCACCGGTGGTGAGCACGTCGTCGACGACGACCACACTGCGGTGGCGCAGCGACGGAACAGCCTCCGGCCGCAGCGTGAACGCGCCGGCCAGGTTGGCCCTGCGCCGTTCGCGCCCCAGTCCCGCCTGGTCGACGGGACGGCGGCGGTAGCGCAGCGCCCGCACCACCCGAACGGTTCCGGTCCGGCAGCGCAGGTCGGCACACGCCGCCTCGGCGAGGAGCAGGGCCGGGTCGTATCCCCGCCGTCGGGCAGCACCGGAACGCGCGGGTACCGGTACCACAACGGCATCCCGGACACCACCCCCCGCGGAAACGGCAGCGGCGAGCCGGCGCCCCAGTGGTGCGGCCAGGCCGCGGCGACGGTGCTCCTTGAACGCCAACAGCAGGGACCGCTCCCGACCGGCGTACGGGCCGGCGGCCCAGGCGGGTGGGCACCCCGGGCGGGGGCGGCACGGCCACGGCCGGCGTTCCAACGCCTCCGCGCACCCCGGGCACAGCGGCCCGCCCGGTCCGGCGCATCCGGCGCAGGGTTCTCCCAGCACCAGGTCCGCCAGCGCCGCCACCACCCCGAACCGCACACGGGCAGTCTCCCCGCGCATCCGGGGTGGCGCCAGCCCGTTCCCGGACCCTGTGGACCGAAGCGGTCCGGCTCAGCCGGGGTAGACGGGGTCGTCCCCGTCCGTGACGCGCTGCCAGCCGACACGGTCATGCGTCATCCGGATCTCGCTGTCCTCGGTTCCCGCCAGCAGGGGCCGGCTGGGAGCCGCGGCGACGCTGGTCATGTTGGTGCCGGAGGGCGCACCCGCGCTCGTGGCGCCCGTGCTTCCGTCCAGGGACACCAGCAGCCCCTGGACCGCACCGTCCTCCTTCTTGCCCAGGACGGCCATCCGGTCCGCGTCGTGCCAGGCGAGGTCGGTGACCTCCGAGAGTTCCCGCGCCATGGGGAGGGGGGCCGCCACGGACACCCCCTGCTCGCCGTAGACGACGCGGGCGACCTCCAGCCGTCCCGGGCCGTCCTTCTCCCGGGTGACGGCGGCGAGTCGCACACCGTCCCGGGAGACGCGGAACTGGGTGATGCGCCTATCCCCCAGGTCGGGGGTCGCCACCTCGGTCGCCTCGGTGCCCTCCCGCAGGAGCCACAACCGGGTGCCGGTCTTCCCGCCGGAGCCCTCCTCGTCGTCCCCGCCGTCACCGTCCTCGTCCCCGGTGTCGGCGGGGGCGTGTTCGGCGACCCACAGGTTCCCGTAACCGTCCCACGACAGAGCGTCGTACTCTCCCCCGGAGAGCACGGTGCGGTAGTGGCTGTTCTCCGAGGTCCCGCTGAGGACGACCTCGTCGCCCTCCTCGGTGATACCGGCCACGCTCCCCTCGTCGAGGGACACCGCGTGCTGGTCCAGTCCGACCTCACCGGCGCCCGGGGCGCCCTGGAGCCGGGTCTCCTCGAAGGAGCCGTACTGTCCCTCCGCGGACAGGGACCACAGCTGCCCGTCCCGGAGGAAGTAGGCACTCGCGTCGTCGAGACCCCCCGACGGTCTGACCGACTCCCAGTACGCCCCGTCGGACTGCAGGTCCCTGTTGGCCTCGTCGGGGTACTCGACCTCCTGGCCGTCCACCCGCAGTTGGAAGTTCTGGACCTGGGACAGCTGGCCCAGTGTCCGCTCGAGCTGCGCTCCCATCTCGAAGTGGTCCTGGGAGTCCACCCCGCCGTCGAGCTCGAGTGTGACCGTGCCCGACTCGGAGTCGAACGACACATCGCTCTCGGCGTCGTTGGGGAACGTGGACCGTACGGCGGGCGCCAACCAGTCAGTGGGCCCGGCGACCAGCATCTCGACCAGGCGTGTGGGGAGGCGCTTGCTGCTGGCGGGAAGCAGCACGGGGTCGGGGACGAGCCTCTCCCGGGAGCGGTTGAAGTAGTAGAGGTTGAGGGTGCGGTAGGCGCGGCCGACGTCCTGACGGTCGAGGAAGAGTTTCTCGGGCAGGTTCCGGATGCGCCACTCCCCGTCGCCGTTCTGGACGAGCTCGAAGGTGACGTCTATCGCGCTCTCCTCACCCGCGGGCGCGTACTGCCCGTTGCGGTGGATCGTCGCCACCTGGGGGGCCTGCAGGCGCACCGTCGCGGAGTTCCCGTCGTCCGCCGTCTCCGCGTCCAGCGACGTCGACTCCATGTCCTCGTAGACCAGGACGGGGCCGTCGGACGACCACTCCGCGCGGGTCTTGGGCGTCAGGTACTCCTTGGCGGCCTCGTGGTCGTCCTCGAAACTGGCCATGTCCCGGAGGAAGCCCTTGATCAGCCCCTCGGTGTCCGCGCCGGGCTGCGGCCCCGCGGGCAGCATCCGCACGTAGTCCCGGTACGGGTCGCCGCCCTCGTCACCGCCCGAGCCGCTCACGACCGGACTGTTCGTGGGGACACTGGCACAGGCCGATACCAGTCCCAGCACGGCGACGGCGGCGAGCAGCGCCCGCAGCGGTGCGGCCGCCAGGCGGTCACTCACGAGTTGTCCCCCGTTCCGGCGGGTCGGGAAGAATCCGTGTCCGTGGCGGTGGAGGTCGTCCCGGTCCGGCCGCGGCCGAGCCCCCTGTCCAGCGGCGCCAGCGGCAGCGGGGAGCCGCGGAGCTCCGCCCCCGAGGCGCGCGGCAGGGACAACCGGAACTGCGAACCCTTGCCCGGCATGCCCCACGCCTGCAGCCAGCCACCGTGGAGCTGGGCGTCCTCCTTGGCGATGGACAGGCCCAGCCCGGTTCCGCCCGTGGTGCGGTCCCGTGCCGGGTCGGCGCGCCAGAAACGGTCGAACACCAGGTGCTCCTCGCCCTCGTTGAGTCCCACTCCGAAGTCGCGCACGGCTACCGCCACCGCGTCCCGGTCGCCCGCCGCCGTGACGATGACGTCCTTGCCCTCGCTGTGTTCGATGGCGTTCACGATCAGGTTGCGCAGGATGCGGTTGATGCGCCGGGAGTCGAACTCCGCGGTGCAGGGTTCGGCCGGCAGGCGCTGCACCACCTTGATGCCGTGCCGTTCCGCGATCTGCTCCGAGTCGCCCACGGCGCGCATCACGCTGTCCCGGATGTCCACCGGCTCGGTGGACAGGGTGGCCGCCCCGGCGTCGTGGCGACTGATCTCCAGCAGGTCACCCAGCAGTTCGTCGAAACGTTCCAGTTGGCTCTGCAGCAGCTCCACCGAACGCCCCATCGTCGGGTCGAGCTCCTCCCGGTCCTCGTACAGGAGGTCGGCGGCCATCCGGATCGTGGACAGCGGCGTGCGGAGCTCGTGCGAAACGTCGGAGACGAACTGGCGCTGCACGTTGGACAGCTCCTCCAGCTCGCGGATCTTCTCCTGCAGGTTGCCCGCCATGTCGTTGAACGAGATGGCTAATCGCGCCAGGTCGTCCTCCCCCTGGACCGTCATCCGTTCGGACAGTTCACCGGAGGCGAGTTTCTCGGCGGAGCCCGCGGCCGAACGCACCGGGCTGACCACCTGCCGGGTGACCAGGTAGGAGATGACGGCCAGCAGCAGGGTCAGCAGGGTTCCCACCAGGACCACGGTGTTCTGCACGAGGTCGAGCATCTGTTGCTCGTGCTCGAGGGGGAAGAGGTAGTACAGCTCGTAGGAGTGCGACAGCGTCGCCCCGACCGCGAGCGCCGGTTCGCGCTCCTCGCCGCGGATGATCTCGGTGTAACGGGAGTACTGGTCCCCGGTGCGGTTGCTCTCGCGCACCTTCTCGCGCAGCTGCGCCGGGACGCTCTCCTGCTCGACGTCGCCGCTGATGAACCCGTTCGCGCCGCCGAACCGCGGCAGGATCATCACCTCCGCCCCGCGCCGCGTCGCGAGGCTCTGGACGATACCGCTGAGTTCCTGCTGGTTCTCCGCCGACTGGCCGCTGGCCTGCATCCGGCTGAGGGCCGTGTTGAGGCCCGCCTTGTGGTCGTTGAGCGCGGCGTCCTCCTTGGCCTCCAGCAGTCCGGTCAGTACCTGCTGGATGAGGAAGAACCCCAGTACCGCGGTGACGAGCGTCGATATGGCGAACGTACTGCTGACGACCCGCAGCTGCAACGAGCGCCGCCACCGCCGGCGCACCCTGTGCACCACGGACCGCGCACCACGTTGCGCTGTGGTGTAACCACGCAACAGCAACCCGCCGAACCGCTGCCACCGGGAACGGTGTTCGACATCACCGTCCTGGTAGGAGGGCGCGTCCCTGTTCGGGGGCACGGCGCGCGCGTCGCCGTCGCTATTGGCCACAGACGTCCCCAGAACCGATCAGGAGGTGCCGGCCTTGTACCCGACGCCGCGCACGGTGACCACGATCTCCGGATGTTCGGGGTCCTTCTCGATCTTCGCGCGCAGCCGCTGGACGTGCACGTTGACCAGCCGGGTGTCGGCCGCGTGCCGGTAGCCCCACACCTGCTCCAGCAGCACCTCCCGCGTGAACACCTGCCGTGGCTTGCGTGCCAGCGCCACCAGCAGGTCGAACTCCAGCGGGGTGAGGCTGATCAGCTCACCGTCGCGGGTGACCGCGTGTCCGGCCACGTCGATGGTGACATCGCCGATCTGCAGCACCTCGGGGGCCGGCTCCTCGGTCCTGCGCAGCCGCACCCGGACCCGGGCCACCAGCTCCTTGGGCTTGAACGGTTTGACGATGTAGTCGTCGGCTCCCGACTCCAGCCCGAGCACCACGTCCACCGTGTCGCTCTTCGCCGTGAGCATCACGACCGGAACCCCGGACTCGGCACGGATCTGCCGGCACACGTCGATTCCGTCCGCCCCGGGCAGCATGAGGTCCAGCAGCACAAGGTCAGGCTTGGTCTCGCGGAACGCTTCCATTGCCTTGTCCCCGTCGTGCACGAACGTGGGTTCGAAGCCTTCGCCGCGGAGGACAATGCCCAACATCTCGGCGAGAGAGAGGTCGTCGTCGACGACCAGTACGCGTCCCTTCATCAATGCTTCCGGCGCCTGGCCCCGCACCCTGCGGGACAATGAGTCCGGCGCCTTCTCCTTTCTGGACACTCAAGCGGCAAAACTGCGGTCTCTTCTGCCTGGGTCCCCTGGTGGGAGCCACTCTCCCACCTCACCTTGCCATCTTCTGGCCGGGCTCAGTACGTGGTTACTCCTGTTCAGCGGCCACACCAGCGTTCTCTCGCCCCACAACCCGCCCGTTCGCCGGTCCCGGCCGAGTTCCCATAACCCTGCCGCTTATTCATCTTCCCGTCCAGAGCGGAAGACACAGTTCAACGCACACGAGCCCGTCGTTAGACAATCAAAAGCATACAAAAAGAGTAGAGGGTAGCGCGCGTACCGCCGAACAGCGAACCACAGGCCCGGCCTCCGAGCGACGACGGCAACGGCTGTGTGGCATAGCGTGGGTGGTGCCCACTGGCCGGTAACCGGAACCCGCTCAGGAGGACTCATGACGCACGAGAACGGCCAGGGATGGGAGCATCCCCCCGGTGAGGGAGCGGGAGGCGGCCCGGTTCCGCCGGCTGACGGATCCGGCGGCTCCCCGTGGGCGGCCCCGGGGGGAGCACCACCCCCCCAACCACCCTCCGGGCCCTACGGCCCCTCATCCCCGTACGGAGGACCCCACGGCTCTCCCCCGCCGCCACGGCCCGGGGTGGTGGCACTGCGCCGGCTCAACCTCGGCGACATCCTCAACGGAGCGTTCAGCTACATCCGGCACAACCCGAAGACCGCGCTGGGGTTGACCGCGATCATCATGGCCGTCATCAGCGTCCCCTCGGCGGTCGCCAACGGCTCCATGATGAACGACCTCTCCTCGTGGACCGAACAGCTCGAGCAGCAGCGGGACGAGAGCCTGCCGGTCTTCCCGTTCTCCGCCCTGACCATCGTCGCCGTGGCCGCCGGCCCCGTGCTGCAGTGGCTCGGCCAGGCCCTCCTCACCGGGTTGCTGGCCGCGGTCGTGGGGTTGTCCGTGATCGGCCGGAAACTCACCATGGGCCAGGCCTGGGAAACGGTGCGCCCCCGGCTGGGGGGTGTCCTGGGTGTCGCCGGGTTGTACGCCCTGCTGGGTCTGGCATCGGCGCTCCTGCTCGTCGGGGTGATCGCCGCTCCGTCCGCGCTGATCATCACGGATGCGGCGAGCCCCTGGGTGGCCGTACCGGCGATGGGCTTCGGCATGCTCGCCTGGATCGCCCTCAACGTGTGGATCTACGTGCGGACCTCGCTGGCGATGCCGGTCACCGTCCTGGAGAACCTGGGGCCGGCTGGTTCGCTGGTCCGGTCGTGGCGCCTGACCGTGGGAAGCTGGTGGCGGGTCTTCGGCATCCTGCTGCTGGCGACACTGATCGCCGGGGTGGCCTCCTCCGTTCTCTCCGTGCCCTTCTCCATCGGGAACGCCGTCGCGGAGTTCGGCATCCCCGACGCCACCCTGCGGTCCATCGCCACCGGAGCCCTGACCTTCCTGGGGACGGTCCTCGCCAGCACCCTGGTGGTCCCGTTCACCATCGGCGTTACCGCGCTGCTCTACGTGGATCTGCGCATCCGCCGGGAGGGATTGGACCTCAAGCTGCAGACCGCCGCGCAGTCGGGTCACCACGTCGGCCCGGAGATCTACCTGCCCGAACCGGCGCAGCCGGGGCATTCCTTCGGGGGCGGCCAGTGACCGGGAACACCGTGGCCACCACCGTCCTGACCGGCGCGCTCAGTGGGGACGAGGGCCGGGAGATCGCCCGGGAGGAACTCTCCAAGCGCGTCTACGACCAGGCCGAACCCGGCCTGATCGAGCTGGTGTACACCCGGGTGTCGGAGTGGCTCAACCGGGTGCTCGCGGAGGCCAGTACGGCTGTCCCGGGCGGCTGGTGGGTTCTCGGCCCGCTGTTGTTCCTCCTCGTCGCCCTGGCCGGGGCGGCGGTGGGCTACGCGCGCCCCGCGCGCCGGGCGCGGCGGGCGGCCGTGGTCACCGGCAGGGCCGCGGGCAGCCCGGACGACCACCGCGCGGCGGCCGAACGCCACGCCGCGGCGGGTGACCACACAGCCGCCATCCGGGAGCGGTTGCGGGCCATCAGCCGCTCCCTGGAGGAGCGGGCCGTCCTCGCCCCCCGGCCCGGGCGGACCGCGACGGAACTCGCCACGGAAGCCTCGGCTATGCTCCCGGAACACAGGGCCGCGTTCGAGCGGGCGGCACGGATGTTCAACGACACGGTCTACGGCCGGCGCCCGGCCGAAGCTGAGGAGTACCAGGCGTTGCGGGAGCTGGACGAAGCGTTGCCGGAGACACGTCCGCTACAGGAAGCGGGGCAGCGCCAGTGACGACGAGCCCCGCCCCCTCCCCCGGTTCGGAAACACCCACGGCGACCTCGCGGTCTCCCGGCGAGTTGTGGCGCCGCGCGCGTGGCCCCGTGGCGTTCCTCGGCGTACTCACGCTGCTCTCCGTGGTCCTGTCCCTGGGCGGGCAGGAGTACCCCACGGGACCACTCGAACCCGAGGGACCCAACGCGCAGGGCTCCCGCGCACTGGTACAGGTCCTGCAGCAGCGCGGGAACGACGTCACCGTCGCCCGTAGCGTCGGTGACGCCCGCGAGGCCGCCCACGCGGACTCGGTACTGGTGGTCGCGGGATCGCAGCGACTCCCCGACCGGCACCTGGAACGGCTCTCCGAGGCCTCCGGGGACCTGCTGCTGCCCCGGCCGGCGACAACGGCGCTGGAGGAACTCGCCCCGGAGGTGGAGCGCGCGGGCGTCACCGACGTGACGTCCCTGGACCCCGGGTGCGAGGCGCCGGCCGCCGAGGCCGCCGGGCGTGCGGACACCGGCGGAACCCTGTACACCCCGGCGGAGGACACGACCGGTGCCACGGGGTGCTACCCCGATCCCGGGGAGGACGCGGACGACGGGTACGGACTGCTGCGTGTGGACCGGGAGAACGGCGGAACCACCACCCTGCTCGGGAACCCCGCCCCGCTGACCAACGAGCGGCTCGCGCGCGGCGGGAACGCCGCGCTGGCGCTGAACCTCATCGGTGACCGGGACACCGTGTGGCTGCTGCCGGACGTTCCCGAGGACGGGGAGGACGCGGGGCTGTGGCAGATGCTGCCGGTGTCGCTGCGGATGGCGCTCATTCCGCTCGCCGTGACCCTGCTGGCGCTGGCGCTGTGGCGCGGGCGGCGGCTGGGACCGCTCGTCTCCGAACGGCTCCCCGTGGTGGTGCGGGCCGCGGAGACCACGGAGGGGCGGGCCCGACTGTACGCCTCCCGGCACGCCCGGGACCGCGCCGCGGCCGCGCTGCGCACGGGCTTCCTCGAGCGGGTGCTCCCCACTCTCGGGCTCGGTCCGGACGCCACGCCCGAGACCGTGCTGGAGGCTCTCGCCACCCGTACCGGAGAGGATCCGCAGCGGGTGCGCGCCCTGGTGTACGCCCCCGACGAGGGAACGGACACGTTCACCGTCGACGACCGCGCCCTCGTACGGCTCGCCGACCAGCTGGACGCGCTCGCGCGGCGCGTGCGGTGAGGCACTGCGTTCCCCCGACAGCAACCACGAGACAAGGACGAAAGAGGTAAGTCTGAGGTGACCGCCTTCACCGCTGAGGAACCGCCCTCCGCCGAACAGGCGCGAGAGGCGCTGACCGCGCTGCGCCACGAGGTCGCCAAGGCCGTCGTCGGCCAGGAGGAGACCGTGACCGGCCTGGTGGTCGCGTTGCTGTGCCGCGGCCACGTGCTGATGGAGGGCGTGCCCGGTGTCGCCAAGACCCTCCTGGTGCGGGCCGTGTCCGCCGCGCTCTCCCTCGACCACAAGCGCACCCAGTTCACCCCCGACCTGATGCCGGGAGACGTCACCGGTTCGCAGATCTACGACGCGCGTTCGGCGAAGTTCGAGTTCTACGAGGGGCCGGTGTTCACGCACCTGTTCCTCGCCGACGAGATCAACCGGACCCCGCCCAAGACGCAGGCGGCCCTGCTGGAGGCCATGGAGGAACGGCAGGTGACGGTGGAGGGGCATCCCGTTCCGCTCCCCGACCCGTTCGTCGTGGCTGCCACCCAGAACCCGGTGGAGTACGAGGGGACCTACCCGCTCCCGGAGGCCCAGCTGGACCGGTTCCTCCTCAAGCTCGTCGTCTCCCTCCCGGAGCGCGACCAGGAGGTCGGGATGCTCACCCGGCACGCGGAGGGGTTCGACCCCAGCGACCTGGCAGCGGCAGGCGTGCGCCCGGTGGCCGGTGTGGCGGAGCTGCGCGCGGCGCGCGAGGCGGTCGCCCGTACCCATGTCACGCCGGAGGTGCTGTCCTACGTCGTGGACGTGTGCCGGGGGACGCGGGCGTCCCCGTCACTGCAGCTGGGCGCCTCCCCCCGAGGGGCGACCGCGCTGCTGCGCACCAGCAGGACCTGGGCCTGGCTGGCGGGCCGGGACTACGTCACCCCCGACGACGTGAAGTCGCTGGCCAAAGCGACGCTGCGGCACCGTGTCGCGCTGCGCCCCGAAGCCGAGTTGGAGGGTGCCACCACGGACGGCGTCCTGGACGGGGTGCTGGCCTCCGTCCCGGTTCCCCAGTGAGCACCACCGCGGACGGCGACAGCGGCGAAACCGGCACGGCAGCACGGGGACGAGGAAGAGGCGACGGATGGCGATCACCGGACGGACGGTTCTCGCCGCCTGCGGCGGCACACTTGTCGTGCTCATCGCGGGTGCGGTGGGCATGTGGCTCGTCGGGGCCGTGCTGTTCCTGCTCGCGGCCGCGGTCGTTGCGGACCTGGTGCTCGCGCCGAGCGCGCGGGCGGTCACGTTCGAACGGGGCGGCGACACGTCGGTCCGGTTGGGGGAAACGGCGTCGGTGACGCTCGTGCTCACGAACCCGTCCCGGCGCCGGCTGCGCGGCCGCGTCCGGGACGCGTGGAGCCCGAGCGCCGGGGACCGACCCGACCCGTCCAGCCCCAGCCGGCCGCGCGGGGGCGGGCACACGCCGACGCACGTCGTCAACGTCGCGGGGGGAGAACGCGCGCGGCTCTGCACGACTCTCACCCCCCGGCGGCGGGGCGACCACCGCGCCGCCGGGGTGACGGTGCGCAGTCTCGGACCGTTGGGGCTGGCGGCCCGGCAGTGCACCCACACCGTGCCGTGGACACTGCGGGCGCTTCCGCCGTTCCGCAGCCGTCGCCACCTTCCGGGGAAACTGGCGCGGCTGCGCGAGCTGGACGGGCAGCACAGCGCGCTCGTACGCGGGCAGGGAAGCGAGTTCGACTCGCTGCGGGAGTACGTCCCCGGCGACGACGTGCGCTCCATCGACTGGCGCGCCACCGCCCGCAGCGACAGTGTGGTGGTACGGACGTGGCGTCCCGAGCGGGACCGCCGGATCCTGCTGGTCCTGGACACCAGCCGCACGTCGGCGGGCCGGGTCGGCGACGCCCCGCGCCTGGACCACGCGATGGACGCCGCGCTGCTGCTGGCGGCACTGGCGGCCCAGGCCGGCGACCGGGTGGACATGCTCGCCTACGACCAGCAGGTGCGGGCTCGGGTGCGCAGCCACGGCCGTGGGACCACGGTGCCCGCCATCGTCCAGGCGATGGCGCCGCTGGAGTCCGAGCTGGTGGAGATGGACGCGGACGGTCTCACCTCGTCCGTCCTCGGGGGTCAGCGCCGCAGCAGCCAGCTGGTGGTGCTACTGACCGACCTGAACGCGACCGCCATGGAGCAGGGGCTCCTCCCCAGGCTTCCCGCCCTGACGTCGCGGCACACGCTGCTGGTCGCCGCGGTGGGTGACCCCCGGGTGACCGAGATGTCCCGGGAGCGCGGCGACGCCCGGTCGGTCTACGAGGCCGCGGCGGCGGAACGCACCCTGGCCGAGCGGCGCCGCATCACCGCCGAGCTGCGCCGGCACGGGGTTGAGGTGGTCGACTCCGACCCGGAGAACATCGCACCGGCGCTGGCGGACGCCTACATCTCGCTGAAGGCCCGGGGAAGGCTCTGAGGCGGCTGGGCCGGCGTACGGTTCCTGGCCAGCGGCCGCAGCCGGTCGGGAACGGTCGGCGACGCACGCGCCGTCCCCGACCGGGGTGGAACCGGGGCGGCCGGCGAGCCGGAGGCCGGAGCCCCCGCCGTTCCGGCGGGGTGCATTCGCCGGGTGTGTCCCCTTGGAAGAGGAGATCGGGATCGCCCGACCCCCCGGGGGGTCGGGCTTACCCCGCGACCGGGGCCGTCTGCGGGCGTTCCGCGATGTCGCCGGTCTCGCCGTCCCGGTGGGCGGCGCGGCCGAGGGTGAACACGTACGCCAGGAACGCCGCCTCCGCCACCACGCCGATGCCGATACGCAGCCAGGTGGTGTGCACCCACCCCGTGACGAACCCCTCGATCAGGCCCGACACCAGCAGCACCACGACCAGTCCCAGAGCCACCGCGATTGCGGGGCGCGCCTCCTCCCCGAGGGCCCGCAGCCGCGGCCGCGGCCCGGGCGCGATCAGGCTCCACCCGAGTTTGAGTCCGACCCCGGAGGCGACGAACACGGCGGTCAGCTCCAGCATCCCGTGCGGCAGGATCAGTCCGAGGAAGATGTCCCCCTTGCCGTGCGCGAACATCATCCCCGCGGCCGCGCCCAGGTTCCCGCCGTTGAGGAGCAGTACCGCGATCGTGGGCAGACAGCCGAACGCTCCCAGTATCAGCGCCTGGGCCGAGGCCCACACGTTGTTCGTCCACACCTGGGCGGCGAAGGAGGCTCCGGGGTGCTCCACGTAGTAGTTGGCGAAGTCGTTCTCCACGTAGGCGCGGATCTCCTCCGGGGTTCCCAGGGCCGAGCGCGCGGCCGGGTCCACCACCAGCCACACCGCCAGCGCGGCGGAGAACGCCACGGTTCCCACGGTCGTGGCGATCCACCACCACCGCAGCCGGTACACGACGGCGGGGAAGGTATGGGTGAAGAAGCGGGCGGCGTCCCGCCAGGCGGGGGTGCTCGCGCCGGTGACGGCGGCGCGGGCCCGCGCTACCAGCCCGGACAGCCACCCCGCCAGCGCCGGGTCCTGCCCGGAGGAACGCACCACCGACAGGTGGGTGGCCGCCCGTTGGTAGGACTCCACCAGCTCGTCCACCTCGGGACCGGTCAGGCGGCGGCGCTTGCGCACCAGGCGGTCGAGTCGGTTCCACTCGTCGCGGTGGGCGGAGGCGAAAACGTCGAGATCCACACACCGGACTCTACCGACACCGCCGGCCCGGCGCGGGGTGGCGGGGGTGGCGCCCCGGGGACTGGCTCGGTACGGCGCCCGCTCCTGCCAGACTGGGAGGCGGGTAGGTAGGGAACGCGACGGTACAGGGGCGGTGCAACCGTGACGCATCCGGGTAGCCACGGCTACGACGAACAGACATCCCTCGTCACCGGGGAGGCTGTCGTCCTGGACCTGCGTCCCGCCGGGTTCGCCACCCGGATGGCGGCGCTGTTCTGCGACGTCATCGTCCAGCTCGCCCTGCTGCTCGGCGCCACGTTCCTGACGCTGTGGGTCTCGCAGGGGTTGGACGGGGCGGCCACGGCCGCGGTCCAGATCGGGTTGATGGTCCTGATCCTCGTGGGCTATCCGGTGGCTTTCGAGACGGCGACGCGCGGGCGTTCGCTGGGGAAGATGGCGCTGGGGCTGCGCGTCGTGGGCATGGACGGCTCGCCGGAACGGTTCCGGCAAGCGCTGGCGCGCGCGCTGGCCGCCGCGGTGGAGATATGGACCCTGTCCGGGATCCTTGCGCTGCTGTCCTCGCTGGCCAACCGGGACGGTCGGCGTGTCGGTGACTTCCTCGCCGGAACGCTCGTCACGGCGGAACGCGTGCCGCGTCCGGCGGAGGCGGACGTGACCATGCCGCCGCACCTGGCGGCGTGGGCCTACACGGCCGAACTGTCCCAGGTGGGGCCGGACGCCGCCGCTATGGCGCGGCAGTACGTCCTGCGCCTGGGCGAGCTGACCGAGGAGAGCCGGCACACGTTGGGCAGCCAGGTCGCCGATGTCGTGGCGCGTTCGGTGAGCCCGCCGCCGCCTCCCGGAACCCCGCCGGAGGACTTCCTCGCCGCCGTGCTCGCGGAGCGCCGCCGCCGCGAGGAGGAGAAGATCGCCCAGCGCGGCAGCTGGCGCTGACCGCGCCGACCCGCGGCGGCCGCCGCGGGTCCAAGCGCGCTGAGGAGGCACGGCGGCCGCCGCGGTCGGTTCCGGTTCTCACACGCGCCAGGAGTGCAGGTAGTCCTCCTGTTGGGGTGTGAGGGTGTCGATGCCGACGCCGAGCGCGTCGAGTTCCAGCTGCGCCACGTCGACGTCGATGGGGTCGGGAACGTCGAGCACTCCCGGGGTGAGGTCGTCGCTGTTGTCGACGAGCCAGGCCACGGTGAGCGCCTGCACGGAGAACGAGGTGTCCATCACCGCGGCCGGGTGGCCCTCGGCCGCACCGAGGTTGAGCAGTCGCCCCTCGGCGAGGAGGACGATGCGCCGGCCGTCGGCGAGCACGTACTCGTCGGTCTGGGGACGGACCTCGCGTCGCACCTCGACCGCGAGCGACTCCAGCGCGTTCAGGTCGATCTCGACGTCGAAGTGTCCGGAGTTCGCGAGGACCGCGCCGTCCTTGAGCTGGGCGAGGTGCTCGGCGCGTATCACGTCACGGTTGCCGGTGACGGTGACGAGCACGTCGCCCTCCGCCGCCGCCTGTTCCATGGGCAGGACGGTGTAGCCCTGCATCACCGCGTCCAGCGCCTTGACGGGGTCGACCTCGGTCACGATGACGCGGGCTCCCATGCCGCGGGCGCGTTCGGCGAGGCCGCGGCCGCAGTAGCCGAATCCGGCGACGACCAGTGTCCGGCCGGCCAGCATGGCGTTCGTGGCGCGCATGATGCCGTCGATGGTGGACTGCCCGGTCCCGTAGCGGTTGTCGAACATCCGCTTCGTCGCGGTGTCGTTGACCGCGACCATCGGGAGCTGCAGTACCCCTTCCGCCCCCATCTGGCGCAGCCGGATGACACCGGTGGTGGTCTGTTCGCAGCCGCCGGTGATGCCGGGCAGCAGCTCCGGTCGTTCCCGGTGCACGATGTTGACCAGGTCGCACCCGTCGTCGAGGAGAATGTGCGGGGAGCCCTCCAGAACCGTGGCGAGGTTGCGGTCGTAGCTGACCTGGTCCATCCCGGCCCGTGCGTACACGGAGACCCCGTACTCGGCCACCAGCGCGGCGGCCGTGTCGTCCTGGGTCGACAGGGGGTTGGACGCGGCCAGCGCGATGTCGGCGCCGCCGGCGCGCAACGTGCACAGCGCGTTCGCCGTTTCGGCCGTGACGTGCATGCAGGCGGCGATGCGCACACCCGCCAGGGGCCGCTGGTCGGCGAACCGTTCCCGGATGCGGCGTAGCGCGGGCATGGCCCGTTCGGCCCAGTCGATACGGCGGACCCCGGCCTGGGCCAGGCCGAGGTCCGCGACATCATGTGGTACTGCCATATGTGCAGTAGTCTGCCACTAGTAGCGGTAGTGCTCGGGCTTGTACGGCCCGGCGACGTCCACACCGATGTAGGCGGCCTGCTCCTTGGTGAGCTCGGTCAGCTTCACCCCGAGCGCGTCGAGGTGCAGGCGGGCGACCTTCTCGTCGAGGAGCTTCGGCAGCATGTAGACGCCGGTGGGGTACTCGCTCGTCTTGGTGAACAGCTCGATCTGGGCGATCGTCTGGTTCGTGAAGCTGTTCGACATGACGAAGCTCGGGTGGCCCGTGGCGTTGCCCAGGTTGAGCAGCCGGCCCTCGGACAGCACCAGAACGCTGTGGCCGTCCGGGAAGGCGTACTCGTGCACCTGCGGCTTGATCTCGGTCTTCTTGATGCCCGGGATGTTCTCCAGGCCGGCCATGTCGATCTCGTTGTCGAAGTGACCGATGTTGCCGACAATGGCGTTGTGCTTCATCCGCTTCATGTGCTCAGCGGTGAAGATGTTGAAGTTGCCGGTCGTGGTGACGAAGATGTCGGCGATCTCGACGGCGTCCTCCACCGTCGTGACCTCGTAACCCTCCATCGCGGCCTGCAGCGCGTTGATCGGGTCGATCTCGCTGACCAGCACGCGGCAGCCCTGGCCGCGCAGCGACTCGGCGCTGCCCTTGCCGACGTCACCGAAGCCGGCGACGAGGGCGACCTTGCCACCGATGAGGACATCGGTGGCGCGGTTGATGCCGTCGATGAGGGAGTGACGGCACCCGTACTTGTTGTCGAACTTGCTCTTGGTGACCGAGTCGTTGACGTTGATCGCCGGGAAGAGCAGCTCGTCACTGCGGTACATCTCGTACAGGCGGTGGACACCGGTGGTGGTCTCCTCGGTCACGCCCTTGATCTTGGACGCGATCTTGGTCCACTTCTGCGGGTCCTTGGCCAGGCTGTTGCGCAGCCGCTCCAGAACGACCTTGAACTCGTCAGGGTCGTCGGCGGTCGGCTGGGGAACAGCGCCGGCGCGCTCGAACTCCACGCCCTTGTGGACGAGCGTGGTGGCGTCGCCGCCGTCATCCAGGATCATGTTGGGACCGTCACCGCCGGGCCAGGTCAGCGCCGTCTCGGTGCACTCCCAGTACTCCTCCAGGGTCTCGCCCTTCCAGGCGAACACCGGGACACCCTGCGGGTTGTCCGGGGTTCCGTTCGGGCCGACGACAACCGCCGCGGCCGCCTGGTCCTGGGTGGAGAAGATGTTGCAGCTGACCCACCGGACCTCGGCGCCCAGCTCAACGAGGGTCTCGATCAGGACGGCGGTCTGCACCGTCATGTGCAGCGAGCCCATGATCTTGGCGCCCTTGAGGGGCTTGGATGCGCCGTACTCGGCACGGGTGGCCATGAGGCCCGGCATCTCGTGCTCGGCGAGCTTGATCTCCTTGCGACCGAGCTCAGCCAGGGACAGGTCGGCGACTTTGTAGTCGAATGCCATGCGTATCTACTCCTCCTGATGGATACGCGTCGAGTCTAGACACGGATCGGCGGTAAAAGCACGGCCAAACCGGGAAAATTGACGCTGCTTTGTCAAAAAACCTCTTTCCAGCGGGTTTCTCGGTTAGGGTCTTGCCATGTCCGACCGCGAACGTTCACCCTCCACACCGGCCCACAGGCCCAGCAGGAACGACAGCGAGGAGCGCATCCCGATCTCCTCGGCCGCCGAACGGCTCGACACCTCCGCGCGGATGCTGCGCTACCGGGAGAACCTCGGTCTGCTCCCGGTGACCAAGGAGCAGCCCACCGGCCGCGGCCACCGGCACCGGCGCTTCTCCGAGGCGGACCTGCGCACCGTCGCCGCCGGGCTGGAGCTGGAACGGGCCTACGACATCACCCCGGCGGCCCTGGCGTTCGCGCTGCGGATGCTCGCCGAGCCCACAACCCTCGCCCGTGTCCGCGCCTACGGGGAGCGCCTGGGCCGCCTGGCCCCGCCGCCGGCGCGAGCCATGGACTTCGAGAAGCAGAAGGCGCTGCGTCTGATGCGGCAGCGGGAGCAGGACCAGTAAGCACCGTCGGACGGACGCCCGTCCCGCAGCGCGGCGCCCCAGCACCGCCCCGGCGGTGTTCCCCGGCCGGCGGAGGACCCGTGCCCCGGTCCTCGGCCCCACCTGCGCGGCACCGGCGTCCTCGTCCGTGACGGGCGGCGCCCACCGGACCCGGCCCGACACGGCGTGCGGGCCGCCCCGGGTTACCGGGTCACCAGCCGGTGGCCCCGGTCATCTCCCGCTCCAGCACCGGCGCCAACGTACGCATGTAGGTACGGGTGATGTGGTTGCCGTCCCAGTACACCAGCACGTTCCCGACCACCGCGGGGCACTCGGCACCGGAGCACAGGTAGTCGTTCAGGTCGAGGAGGGACACGTTCCCGGGAAGGCCGGAGACCCCGGCCAGCGGCGACGTCCGCTCCAGCGACCCCCACCGCTGGCCGACGCACTCCTCCGGCCCCTCGCTCGCCACGCACTCGGCCGTGTCGAATCCCACACGCGGGGTGTCCCGCACCGCCACGACCTCGATGCCGAGTTCGTCCAGTTCCCGCCAGCGGTCCAGGTAGCCCTCCACGACCACCTCACCCCCGAACCCGGCCTCCGGGTCGATGCTGCTGGTGGTGGCGGTGGTGAAGACCGCGTCGGGCCGCAGCTCGGCCAGCTCGGCCACGACGCCGTCGTTCCACTCGGCGCACGAGGTGTACGTCTCGCCGTCGTAGGTCTGTTCCAGGTCGGTGAACAGGCACGCGCCCTTGACGATGTTGACTACGCGCCACCCGTTGTCGTCGGCGATCCGCTCCAGTGCCGGGAACCAGTGCGCGGCGTGGGAACCCCCGACCAGGGCGATCGTGCGCTCGGGGTCGCTCGCGCCGTAGGAGCAGGTGATCACCTCCGCGTCCCGGGTGTTCTGGTTGCACTCGTCCGCGTAGGTGACCGGCAGGTCCTCCGCCGCCTCCGCCGGGTCCGGCTGGACCGGAAGGTCGGGGACGGTCTCGGGGGCGTCCCCCGTCATCACCCGCGCTCCCGGGTAGTTCCCCGGCTCGGCCGCGAGAGCGGAGCGGTGGCGCTGCTGGAGGTCCAGGTAGCCGGACCACCCGCCGGCGGCGGTGAGCACGGGCAGGAGGAACGCGAGCCCGGCCGCGACCGAGCGCACCGGCGTGGTTCCGCCCCGCAGCAGCCGGTCGCGGCCGCCGTCCACCAGCCGCTGGGTGGCCGCCGCGAGCACCAGCGACACCGCCAGGACCGCGCTGCCGGAGACCATGCCCGGAACCTCTTGACCAGTGAGTGTGAGATAGCACACCAGCACCGGCCAGTGCCACAGGTACAGCGCGTAGGAGATGTCGCCGAGGTAGCGCAGCGGGCGCCGGGACAGCACGCGGTCGGCGCCGACGCGGCTGCCCGTGTCACCGGCGGCGAGCACCAGCACCGCCGCCAGGGTCGGCCACAGCGCGACGTAGCCGGGGAACATGGTCGACACCTGGAACAGGGCCCCGCACGCGACCAGGCCGAACAGTCCCACCCACCCCAGCGCGACGCGCAGCGTCCGTGCCAGCCGCAGTCTCGGGAGGAGCAGCGCCGCCATTCCGCCGAGAGCCAGCTCCCACACCCGGGCACCGGTGTCGAAGTAGGCCCACTGCTGCTCCAGTCGGGTGACCACCACCGAGTAGGCCAGCGACAGCGCGAACACCGCCGTCAGCGCCACCAGCACGGTCCGGCGCGTGTTCCACCCGGACCGGGCGGCCGCCCACACCGCCGCCGCCACCAGGAACGGCCACACCAGGTAGAGCTGGCCCTGGATGGACAGGGACCAGAAGTGCTGCACCGGGCTGGCCGCGGTGTTGCTGGCCAGGTAGTCCACCGAGTTCAGTGCCAGGTGCCAGTTCTCGTGGTACAGCGCGGCCGCGACGACCTCACTGAGCGTGTCCCGCCACCGGGCCTGTGGCAGGAACAGGTATGTGGCAGTGAGGATGCCGGCCAGTGCCACCGCGGCGGTGGGGACGAGCCGGCGCACCAGCCTCGTCCAGAACTCCACGACCCCCACCCGGCCGTCGCGTTCCGCGGAACGCACCAGGGAACCGGTGATCAGGAACCCGGTGAGCAGCAGGAAAACGTCCACACCACCGGAGACCCGGCCGAACCAGATGTGGTACACGGCGACGAGCAGGACCGCGACCGCACGCAGCCCCTGGAGCTCCGGCCGGTAACCGGACCGGGGCGCGGAGGCGGCTGGCCGCGACGGCTGGTGGGTGCCACCGTGCGCGGCGGTGGATGCGGGGGCGGATGGCACGAGGGGATACCTTACGTTTCTGACCCGGGGTTGGGCCGCCCGCCGCGCACGTCACGCCTGGGGCACCCGCGGCGCTCGGGGTGCCGGCGCGGACGGCCGTGCCGGGCCATCCTGCCCGCGAGCGGTTACACCGCGGAGCCCGGAAGCTGAACCCGCGGTAACACCCCGGCGAGCAGCCGAAACACCGGTGCGCTCCGGAAACCGGACCGCCCGCGGTGCCCCTCGGCAGAGCCGCCACTCACCCCTGCAGGCTCTCCGACAGGGTGGCGGTCTCCTCCTCAGCGGGCGCCTCGACCATCAGCTCGCTTCCCCAGCCGCTGAAGTCGACCGTGCTCGTGACCGGCCCGTCCGCCTCGGGACTGCGGAGCTCCACGCTGAACTCCCGGGGCAGCCCCTTGTCGGAGACGGCGAACTCCCAGGAGACCTCATCCAACCCCTGGTCGACGAGGTCGGTGAACTCCTCGTGTCCGGCGTCGGAGAGGTCCTGGGTGGAACTCGTACCGGTGTAGCGCGTGACCGTGTCTCCCCCGGCGTCCTCGGTCTCCGGGGAACCGTCCAGCTCCCCCAGCCGCACCACGTCGAGACTGGAGTTCCCGGAGGCCTGGGCGAGCGCCTCGTTGGTCTCCTTCAGCAGCACGTTGAACAGTTCGGCCATGGGGCCGAGCTGCTCCTCGTTCTCGGCGATGTCCTGCTGGGAGATGAGCATCCAGGACTTGCCGTCCATGATGTCCTCCTCCTCGAGCTGGGTGTACATCACCTTGTCCTTGACGACGACGTTGCTCGTGGTGGTCTCGCCGTCCACCGTGTCCTCGACCGTCATCTCCGCCGCGACCGGGTCGGTGAGGAGCAGGTCCATCTCGGTGTTCTCGAGCGGCTCCGCCTCGGGGATGTCGGGTTCGACACTGACCGTGACGTGCACCGACAGGGCCTCGTTCATCCGCTTCTCGGAGATGTCGGCGAGTTTCTCGAGGTCACTGTCGGGGAGGTCGACGGTGTCCATGTCCGACTGCGGGGTCCAGTCGGGGGACGTGTCCTTCTCGGCTCCGGAGTCGGAGCCCTCACCCTGGCAGGCGGCCACGCCGAGTACTACTGCCAGCCACAGGGCACTGTGCGGGAGGAAGCGCTTCATAATACGTTGAGCATATAGGCGCGCGGGCGCGTTACGGCAGCCGCCCGTCAGCGCTGGCCGGATCCGGCCACCCTGGCCGGCGTCGACCGGTCCGCGGTACCGCGGAGTCCCACAAAGCCTCGGCTCCCGTTTCCCGCGCAACGGAAACCCCAGGTGGCAGTGTCATCCGCCCCTCGCCCCGGGAAGAATCCGGGTCCGACACGTTTCCACCACCGATACGCGGGCTACGGTGACACCGTGAACTTTGGATCTGGCAGCGTCCTCGTGCGGGAACACCTCGCGGCAGATACCAGCCGCGAACTGGCGAAACTGGACCGGCTGCGCGACGTGTGGGCCGAACACCGCCGTCCCCACCCTCCGGACCGGCCGGACGAGGCCCGCCACGCCCTAATCCAGCGCCATGCCCGGGAGCTGCGGGCGTTGGCGGGGCACACCGCCACCCCGGTCGAGCAGCTACGCGCCGACGAGGAGGCCCTGGCCACCACCGCCGCCGACTGCCGGGCGGTGCAGGAGCTCACCCCCACCTACCTCCACCTCCTCGCCCAGCGCTTCCCCGGGTTCGACCACCCCGCTCCGTGGAGCCCGGAGGCCGGCGAGCGCATCGCCGACGCGGCACGGATCGAGGCCCACCCGGTCGTGCGTGCGGCGCACGTGTTCCTCGCGTGCGCGGCGGAGCTGGCACCGGCCGCACCGGAGCAGGACCGCCCGGGCCCGCCGCAGCACTGGCGCCACCCCCTGCCGTGGGCACTGGCCTCCCTGTCGCTGCTGCGCTCCAACTACCCGCCGCTGGCGCTGGACCACCGGCTGGCCTCCGAACTGCACGACGCCGCCTCGGGTACGGACCACACGCGGCGCGTGTCCGGCCTCGTCCCCGTCCTGGCCGGGATGGAGGCGGCCGCGTTGCGCAAGGAGCTGGGTTGTTCGGTACCGGGCGGCAAGTACCGGCCGCCCCGCACCGAACCGTTGGCCGCCGCGGTGCACCGGCGCGTCCAGGAACACGTGACCAGCCGGAGCGGATACCTGGCGCTCGTGCTGCGTGAGCTCGACACGACAGCCCGCGTCACCTCGGAGGCGGGAAGCGCCGAGGAGGCGCCCGAGAACCTCCGCTGCGACGACGCCGCCGCGCGGGCCCTGGTGTCGCGCGGACCGGTCTGCCGGTGGGTGTCGGTGGACCTCACCATGGCGGACGGGACGGTGCGGATGCTGGTCGCCGTCCAGGACGTGGGCACCCCGGCGACCGGGGTACTCGCGGTGACCGCCGGGGCGTGGCTCGCGACGGGCGGGAGCGAGACCGACATCCTCGACCTCGCCTGCACCCGGTGCGTCACGCTCATCCCCACCGACACCGCCGGGGAACGGTGGCCCGAGGTGGAGAGGTTCGTGGACACCGTCGTGGACACCACCGCGGACCGGCTCGCCCGCCTCGGCCTCTGAGAGGCCGCTCGGGCGGGCTCGCGCTCAGCCGCTGAGGGCCACGAGCACCAGCAGCAGGAGGAGGATGATGATCGAGACCAGCACCGCCGGCACGACCCACCCCTGGGACAGGATCGGGTCCTCCGGCTGCTGGGCCGGTTGCTGCATCGGCCGCTGCTGGGAGTACTGCTGCTGAGCGTTCATCCCCGGCTGGTACATCGTGTTCTGCCCGCCGGTGTGCGGCGGTGGGGGCGGCGGCCCGCCCATACCCGGGTTCTGCCCGGTCACCCCCGGTCCGGGCATCTGCGGTTGACCGGGCGGCATCTGCGGCTGCGGGCCCTGGGTGGGCGGCCCCTGCGGCCCGGGCGGCCCCATGGGGGGCGGCTGCGGGGCGAAACCGCCCGGTTGCGGACCGGACACGGGGCGTTCCGCCCCGGGGTTCGGCTGCGGGTGCGGCGCCTGCGGCCCGCTGGGTGGCATTCCGGGGCCCGCCGGCGGGGCCTGGGGGCCGCTGTGCTGACCGCCGGGGCCGGGGGCCGGGGGCGCCTGTGGGCCACTGGCCGGCGCTCCGGACTCGGCGATGCGTTCGCCCTCCTCCACAGCGTCCGCGGTGGAGTCGCTGGTGCTCTCCTCGTGGCCGAGCAGCCGCATCAGCAGGTTCTGGGCCGAGGGGCGCTGGTCCGGGTCCTTCTCCAGGCAGGCGGAGACGATCGGATGCAGGGACTCGGGCATCCCCTCGAGACTGGGCGGGGCGCTCACGACCCGGTGGACCACGGCGGGAACGCTGTCACTGCCGAAGGGGGCGTTTCCGGTGGAGGCGTAGGCCATGACACACCCCCAGGAGAAGATGTCGGCTTTCGCCGTGACCCCGGTGCCCTCGATCTGTTCCGGCGCCATGTAGGACGGCGTTCCCATGATCGAGTTGGTCATGGTGGCGGTGCCGTCGGCCACGCGCGCGATACCGAAGTCGATCACCCGGGGGCCGTCCGGACCCAGCAGCACGTTGCCGGGTTTGAAGTCGCGGTGCACGATGCCGGCCTGGTGGATCGCGACGAGCGCGGTCGCGGTCGACACGGCCAGCCGCTGCAGCGCCGCCCTCTTGTGCGGCCCGTCCTTGGCGACGCTCTCCTGCAGCGACATTCCCTCCACGTACTCGCTCACCACGTAGGGAGGGTCCTCGTCGAGGTTCGCCTCGTGGATGGCGGCGGTGCAGAACGACGCGACCTTCTGCGCGGCCCGGACCTCCTTCTCGAAGCGTTTCCGGAGGTCCTCGTCCTGCGCCCAGTCGTCGTTGAGGACCTTGATGGCGTACTTCTCGCCCTCCGCGTCCTCACCGAGGTAGACGACTCCCTGGCCGCCCTTTCCCACACGTCCGACCACGCTGTAGGAACCGAACGCGCTGGGATCGTTCGGCGACAGCGATTCGGGACCGGGCATCGATCTCCTCCAGAAGGGCGGGGCCGCGTCTCGCGCACGACCAGAATAGGGGGTATTGCGGCATAACCATACGTCGCGGCTGTACGCCGCGGCCTACATGGTTAGAGGGTTCCGGCCGGCTGCGAGTTCCATCGCGGACGCGGCCGTCTCCCGTCAGCTGACCCTTCTGGCTTCGTCGACGAGCAGTACCGGGATGCCGTCCCGGATGGGATAGGCCAGTCCGCTCTCGTCGCAGACGAGTTCCCCGGCCTCCTCGTCCAGCCGCAGCGGAGCTTTGCTCTCCGGGCAGGCCAGGATCTCCAGCAACCAGTCGTCGATCTTCGCGTTCATCTTCACTGTCCTCGCGTGCGGGTGGGTACGGCGGCGCGTCAGGCGCGGACGATGGCGAGCACCTCGTCGCGGAGAGCGGCCATGGCGGCCGGGTCGTTGCCCTCCACGTTGAGCCGCAGCAGCGGTTCGGTGTTGGAGGGGCGCAGGTTGAACCACCCGCCGCCGGTGAACAGTACGGTCAGCCCGTCCATGTCGTCGATGGTGACATCGTCGCGTCCAGCATAGGCGCGACGCACCGCCGCCATGCGCTCCTCCTGGTCGGCGACCTCGGAGTTGATCTCGCCCGAGGCCGGGTAGCGGGAGTACTCCGCCGTGATGCGCGACAGGGGACCGCCCTCCTCCCCCAGCGCACGCAGCACGTGCATCGCGGCCAGCATGCCGGTGTCGGCGCGCCAGAACTCCCGGAAGTAGTAGTGCGCCGAGTGCTCCCCGCCGAAGATCGCCCCCGTCTCGGCCATGGCGGCCTTGATGAACGAGTGGCCGACCCGGGTGCGTTCCGGTTTCCCGCCGTGTTCCCGGACGATCTCCGGTACCGCCGCGGAGGTGATCAGGTTGTGGATCACGGTCGCCCCTGGTTCCCGCGCCAGTTCCCGTACCGCCACGAGCGCCGTGACGGCGGAGGGCGGGACGGGCTCACCGCGCTCGTCCACGACGAAACACCGGTCGGCGTCGCCGTCGAACGCCAGACCGATGTCCGCGCCGCTCTCGCGCACGGCATGCTGCAGGTCGACCAGGTTGTCCGGGTTTATGGGGTCGGCCGGGTGGTTGGGGAACGTGCCGTCGAGGTCGAAGAACAGGGGCACGATCCGCAGGGGGAGGTCGCCCAGTACGGCCGGGACGGTGTGTCCGGCCATGCCGTTCCCGGCGTCCACCGCGACGGTGAGGGGGCGGATCCCGGAGAGGTCCACCAGGGAACGCAGGTGAGCGGCGTACTCGGAGAGCATGTCGCGCTCCGTGACCGTCCCGCGCGCCACGTCCGCGGCGGGCACCCCCTGCTCCGCGAGTCGGCGCACCTCCTCGAGGCCGGTCTCGGCGCCCATCGGGGCGGCGCCGGCGTGGCACAGTTTGATGCCGTTGTACTGCGCCGGGTTGTGGCTCGCGGTGAACATCGCGCCCGGGACGCCGAGGTGTCCGGAAGCGAAGTACATCAGGTCGGTGGAGCCGAGTCCGGCGGACACGACGTCCGTTCCCTGGCTGGCCGCGCCGTCGGCGAAAGCGGCGGCGAGGTCGGGCGAGGACGGGCGCATGTCACGGGCGAGGACGATGCTGGGCGCGGCGGTGACCCGGGCGAAGGCCGCGCCGATGGCGTGCGCGGTGTCGGGGTCGAGCGTGTCCGGGACCACGCCGCGGATGTCGTACGCCTTGAAGATCTGGCCGAGGTCGCGCACAGCTCCTCCGGATCTCGCGTTGTGCGTGAACGGAAGCGGGACGGCACCCGCCCGCCACCAACCTACCCCACCGGGTGTGCCGGTTACGGAACGCGTCCACACCTGTGGTCCGCGACCCGTTCGAGGGTGCCGTTCGTGCGGGCGCCGCGCTGGCGAGGCCGCGGGGAGAGACGGAGTGGCTCCCCCGCCGGCTGACGGGAACGCCGCCGGCACGGCGGCGCGCCGGCGCCGCACGGTGGGGCAAACGTCCGAAAAACAGGACCTATCCCTCTCCCGGCGGCGCGGAGCCGGCGTGGCCCTCCCTGCCGGGTTCGGACTTGACCACACGCAGGTGGCCGCGGCGGTTGGTCTCCACTCCCTGGCCGACCCGGTTGGGCCCCTCGGGCGGGCGTGCCGCCTCACGGACGGCGTCGGCGAGCGCCTCCAGGTCGTCGCTGCCCGGGCCACCGGGGTCGTCGCTCTCCGCGGGCAGCCGCACGACCTCCCAGCCGCGGGGGGCGGTGAGGCGTTCGGCGTGCGTCGAGCACAGGTCGTAGCAATGCGGCTCCACATAGGCCGCGAGGGGACCGAGCACCGCGGTGGAATCGGCATAGACATAGGTGAGCGTGAACATTGCCGGTTGCCGGCACGCGGTGCGCGAGCAGCGTCGTCCATGGCTCACGGCCTCCGACCATATTCGTTCTCCGGCCCGCCACGCCAGCACCCCCGCACCGTGTCACCGGCCACCGTCCGGGCCCCCGCGCGGCAGGCGCCATGATTCCGCCGCGAACTGCCACGCGGGGGCTGCGTCACGGCCGCGGATGACATACTCTCGAAGCGTGCGACGAATGCACCTTCCTAGGGCGCGAGCCGACCGGATGCGGCGTAGGGACCGCCGGGGGCGCGGTATGCGCGGCCCGTTGGCGCCGCCGGGGCTGCCGATATCCCGCAGCCGGGCCCAGATCTTCGACGACCTCGTTCTGGACGCTGTCGAACGGCTGGAGCGGGTATGGGCGCGAGAGCTCGCCAACGTGGAGTTTCTGGTCGAGGACGTCCCCCGCGTTCTACTCGGTTCCTCAGTGGAGGACGGGATCCCGTTCTCCCGGTTGGACCGGACCGGCCCCGGGCGGGCCAGGATCACGGTGTACCGCAGGCCGGTGGAGATCCGGACGAGGGAACCCGAGGAGATGGCGTACCTGGTGTACGACGCTGTCGTGGAGGAGGTCGCCAACCTGCTGGGGTTGGAGCCGGAGGCCATCGACCCGGAGTCCTGACCCCCGGCTCCGGCCGGGTCAGGGCACCACGCTGACGAGGGTGTCCTGCGCCGCGGGAAGGGACACCCGCGTGGGGTGGGGCTCCACGGGCCGGGCCGCGGTGGCCCGGTCGTCTCCCGAGCCCTGGGTGAGGACCCTGCCGGTGTGGACCGGTCCGGAGTCGCCGGTGGTGGCGACGAGGGTGGCCTGCGCCCCTTCGGGGTCGTCCGTGGTTACCGCCTCGGTGTGACCGTCGGCGATGTCCACGGTGCGTGCCTCCCCCTCGGTCCCGTCCTCCAGCAGCGGGGTGAGCCGCACGGTGGCGGGGCCGGAGACGGCGCCGAACAGCAGGGAGCTGTCGGTTCCGTCGGGTCCGGCGGGCAGGAGCGCGGCGTTGTCCAGCGAGTCCCCCAACGGGTCGGCCGCCGCGGTGTAGGCCGTGTCGTCCCCGCCGGCGCGGCTCATCGCGAGTCCGGCCACGATCGGCTGGTCGGCCTCCACGGTCACGGTGGCGGGTTCCTCCTGAAGCGGGCCGCCCAGGCTCAGGGTGGCCGAGGCGGCCGGGGGGACGTTCAGTTCCCGCGAGGCGTCCTGGTCGGCCTCACCGTCAGGGGTGTAGGCCCGCACGCGCACCGTGGCCGGGGTGTCCTCCGGGGTGGCGACCAGGAGGTGGCGTTTCCCCTCCCCGCTGGGCACCGCCGGGACCACCTGACGCTCGGACGGGGCGTTCGCGGGGGGCACCCAGTCCGTGCCCGAGGTGGAGCGCCGCGCCAGCAGGGACGGTGCCACCCGGCCCGTCTGGGTACGTACGTGCACCGCGACGGCGTCCGTGGTTTCCAGCAGCCCGGTCAGGTCCACCTCGGCCGATCCGTGCGCGTCCACCGGGACTCCGCGGGTGTCGGTGGAGAAGGCGGGGCCGTCGGTGGTGTACAGGTCGACGTTGGCGGTGGCGGCGCTGCCGTCCACGTTCGCCAGGAACAGGCGGAGCTCCTCCAGTTGCTCCCCGCCGGGAGCGGTGAACCAGGTGCTGATCCCGGGTTCGGCGCAGCTGACCTCGGTGGCCTGTTCGTCCTCGCCCAGGGTGGTGTGGGTGGCCTCCATGCCGGCGGCCATCGCCCCCTCGGCGCTGACGACCGTGTGCCGTTCGGGGTCGCCGGCCTCTCCCCGCCACACCTCTCCCGGGGTGTCGAGGGTCGCCGCCGGTTCCGCGTCGGGGTTGTTCCCCGCGACGGACAGGGAGCCGCCGTCGCGGTCGGTGGGGACGGCGGCAGCGGCGATCTCGCCGCTGTCCCCGTCCTCGTGCCGCGGTGGGCACACCCGCAGAGCCGAGTCCACCGGGGCCGCCACCGGGTCCTCCTCCCGCCCCGCCGCGCTGAGGGGGTGTGTCACCGTGGCGATGCCGAACAGCGCCGCCAGCGCCAGCACGACCGCGCCGAACAGCGCGAACCTGTTGTCAACGAGTGTTCTCACTGGCGGTCCCCTTTCCTCCGGGCGCCTCTTCCGCGGCGTCCGCGTTCCGCGGTGCGGCCGCCGGACGCCGCGCGGCGGGCCCGGCGCGGCCGGCGCGGTCGTGGTGTCTCGCGTTCCTGCTCCTCCTGCTGGCGGATCTCCTCCTCCGTGCGCATCCCGGGCAGGGCGAGCACGGCGACGGTGGCGAACAGGGCCCCCTGCACGAGGAGCCAGAGCGACCGCTCGGTGTCGTCGTGGGACAGTTCCAACCTGCCGCCGGAGGCCGGCAGGTCGAACGTGCGCATACCGGAACTGGTGGCGCCCGGCTCCAGCTCGCGGCCGTCCAGGGTGGCGGTCCACCCGTCGGCCGCGGGTTCGGCCAGGATCAGGGTGCGGTCGCCACTGCCGTCCGGGACCTTGGCCGTCCCCTCCCCCGGGCCGGTCTCCAGCACCCGGGGATCGCCGTCGCCGGTGACACGCAGCCGCCCCGCGGGGTCGTCGGTCCGCCACAGCCCGAACTCGTCGGTGAGCATCATGCGGGAGAGCCCGGGAACGCCGTCCATGGTGTCGACCATGGTGACGTCGGCGTCGGTACCGATGTCGGGGCGCGGGAGGAGGACGAAACCGATTCCGACGTCGGTGAGCCTCTCCGCCCCGTCGCCGCCCACGCCGGCGGAGAGTTCGGACACCGCCGTGTCCAGGGCCTTCCCCGCTTCCTCGTCGGCGGGGATCTGTTCCTCTCCCAGGCGGGGCTCGCGGCCGCGCAGCACGCTGTAACGCACGGTGTCGTCCGGGGAGGGCGACAGGACCAGGGTGCGCGGCTGTGTCCCGTCGTCGCTGAGCGAGGGGAGGAAGCCGGGGATCGCGGCGGGGGCGTCACCGTCCAGGGTCTGCGCCCCCTCGACCGTCCACACCACAGCGGCGGAGACGGGGGTGCTGAGCGCGAGGAGCGCGGCGACGGCGGCGAAAACGCGTCGGATCCCGCCCCGCTGCCACAGGACCCCGAAGGAGTGGGCGGCTATGGCGGCGGCCAGCAGCAGCGCCGCCGCGGAGAACGCCAGCGCGACCCCGGGCCAGGGTGGGGCGGCGGGACCACCGTAGGGGGGCGCCACCGGTAGGCGGGTCATGGCGACGGCGACGAGCAGCCCGAACAGTGCCATGGCCCAGCCGGTGGCGACCAGCATCCTGCGGCGCAGCAGCACCAGGGCGCAGAGTGCCGCTCCGAGGAATCCGGCGGTGACCCAGAGGGGTGGGCTGCCCGGGCCGCCCGGGGAGAGCAGCAGCAGCGCCTCGGGACTGGCCGGGGGGTCCGACAGTTCGGGCCGGTGCAGTCCCGCTTCCAGCAACCACATGGAGGGGTGGGTGAACAGTTCCAGCGACCAGGGCAGCAGCAGGACGGGTGCCGTCCCGAGCGCGATACCGACGCTGACGTGGAGTCTGCGGCCGAGGTGGCCGAAGGCGGTCACCACGAGCAGCCCGGCCACGAGCGCGAACAGCCACACCAGGGGGACGAAGGCGGTGGCGACGGCGAGGAGCAGCGCGAGCGCCCAGGCCGCGCGCCGGGACTGGCGCGGGGGCAGTGTCAGGAGCTGGTTGGCGAGGATGCCGAGCACCGGAAGCAGGGCGTGCACGAGGGCGGTGCCCAACCGGCCCTGCGCGACGGCTCCGGTCGCCATCGGCAGGAGGGCGTAGGAACCGGCCATCCACAACTGGGCGGGGCGGAAGCTCAGGATGCGTCGGGCCAGGAGGTAGGCGGTCAGCCCCGCGAGGGGGACGGAACCCACCAGGATGACGGTGACCGCCAGCCACGTCTTGCCCAGGGCCAGGGTGGACAGCAGCGCCAGCAGGCCGACGTAGGGCGGTGCTGCCGCCCCGGAGCCGACGCCCACGTCGTGCCAGCCCGCCAGGTAGGTGGCCCACAGGTCGAACGCGTCGCCCTGGACCGGTGGGAGGGCGCCGCCGGCGAGGTGGTCGCCCAGTAGTAGGGACCGTTGCGCGACGAGGGTGACGAGGGTCAGTCCGGCGACGAGCAGCACTCCGGGGCGGGACAGCAGGCGGCGCAGCGGCCCCTGCTCGTAGTGCAGCGGATCGTCGTCCTCGGACTCCGGAGGGAGGGTGACCGCCTGGTGGCGTCCCGGAGTGTCCACGGCGCGGGAACCGGACAGCACGTTGTAGATCAGGTCGACGAACTGCCGGACCGCCACGCCGCGGGCCAGGAAGGGGCGGATGGCGCTGTAGGTGCGGCGGCGGGTGCGTCTGCGGCGCAGGCGGGCGGAGATCAGGCGCCCGGGGCGGGCGTAGCTGGAGGCGATCGCGGCCGCTTCGTCCAGGGCGTTGCCGGGTTGCTTCCCCACGGTGTAGATCAGCACCCGCAGCAGGGAGGTGAACGCGTTGCGGACGAACGCGCCCGCCATCGCTCCGGGGGGAAGGTTCGCCAGCAGCACGAACAGCGCGTTGCGGCGGTCGAGCCTGCGCGGGTGGCCGTTGGCCGCCCCGAGGTCGCGGCGGCGGCGCGCGGTGGCTTCGGCGTGGTAGGCGACGGCTTCCGGGACGATCCGGGTGCGGTAGCCGGCGGCTCCGGCGCGCCAGCAGAAGTCGATGTCGTCGCGGAACAGCGGGAGCCGCGGGTCGAACCCTTCCAGTTCGTCCCACACATCCCGCCGTACGAGCATTCCCGCGCTGGAGACGGCGAGGACCTGGCCCAGGCCGTCGTGCTGGCCGTGGTCGAACTCCCGGGCCTCCAGGCCGGTCTCGCGCCGGCCGGCACCGTCGATGGTCACCCCGACCTCCACCAGGAGGCGCCGGTCGAACCAGTCCCGGAGCTTGGGGCCGAGCACGGCCGCGCGCGGGTCGTCGTCGGCCGCGGCCAGCAGGTGGTGCAACGCGTCCGGGTCGGGGGCACAGTCGTCGTGCAGGAGCCACACCCACTCGGTGGTGCCGGAGGGCGGGGCCGCCTCGCGCAGCCTCGGAACGTCGAGGGCGGCTCGGACGGCCTCGCCGAAACCGGTGTTCGCGGGCAGGGCGGTGCGGGCGTCCGCGGCGATGTGGTCGGCGAGGATCCGGCCGCTGTGGTCACTGCTGCCGGTGTCGGCTCCGGCGACGCGCTCTACCGGGCGCGACTGGCCACGGACGGCGTCCAGGGTCTCGGGGAGCCAGCGGGCACCGTCGTGGGCGACGATGACAGCGGTGACGCTGTGCGAGTCGGAGTCCATGGGTAACACGGGTGAGGGTCGGCTTTCGGGTGTCGTGTGTCGGGCAGCGGTGCAGGTGTCCCGGTGTCCGGGTATCCGGGTGCCGCCAGGGGATCACCATACGCCACACGGCCACGACAAACGTGTGCCCCGGGCAGTAGGCCCAGGGCACACGACCGACGCTGGAAGGATCACAACATGTCGGCGAGGAATTCGAAATCCTGTCCGGATGCTTTCTTCAGTCGACGGCGTTCACGTTCGGAGAGTCCCCCCCATATACCGAAGCGTTCATCGTGCTCCAGTGCGTATTCCAGACACTCCGCTCGTACCTCGCAGGACTGACAGACCTTCTTCGCCTCTCGGGTCGAGCCGCCCTTCTCGGGGAAGAACGCCTCCGGATCTGTCTGCGCGCACAAGGCACGTTCTTGCCAGCCCAGATCTTCGTCTGCGCCGTGCGCTAGCGGGATGACCTCCCTCATGCGCACCTCCTATTGCCCCCCTAGATGTCCCCTCCCTTCAAGCCCCCGGGAGGGGTGAATCACACCTTGAATTACACGCGCGCGTCTCGCTATACGTCAAGCGCGGTGCGTGGTAATCCCCTGAATATCACGTAACGAACGTTTAGCGGTGTTCCCACCACGCTCTTTCAGTGGATTACCACGCAATTATCCCCGCGGCACGCGTGTCATGGAGGCGGTGCGCAGCGTCCTGCCCGGAGGCTAGCGGACCAGCTGCGTTTCCCGGGCTGCGGACGCTCTACTGCCCGCCGTGTCCTTGGTCACGGTACTGGGGGTTATCCGCCGGGTGCTGTTCTTCGGGGCCGAAGAATTGGTCCAGAGGGGTTTCCGCCCGGTTCTCCGAACCATTCTCATACTGCCCGGTTTGCCACCCGTGTTGGGAAGTGCCGTTCCCGACATCCGCGGGATTCTGCGGAGGGTACTGGGAAGGGTCGTAGACGGGCTGTCCGCCTGTGGTCGCGGTGGGGTTGCCCTGGGCGGCGTAGCCACCGGACTCGGACTGCGCCGGGGAGCCGGCGTAGGGGGGATTCGCGGACTGCCAGTCCTGGCCGTAGGCCTGCTGACCCCCGCTGGGTTCGTAGCCGTACTGGAAGCCCTGCTGGCCGCCGCTCTGCTGGTACTGGACCCCGCTCTGCTGGTACTGCGCCCAGGGGTCCTGCTGCGGCCACTGCTGACCGTAACCACCCTGACCCGGATCCACATACGTCTGCTCATTCGGATCCGCGTACCCCTGCTGATAACTCTGCTGAGCACCGCTCTGCTGGTACTGCGCCCACGGATCCTGCTGCCCGGCATAGCCCTGCTGGCCACCGGTCGGCGAATAACCCGCCTGGAACCCCTGCTGGCCACCACTCTGCTGGTACTGCGCCCAGGGGGCCTGCTGCGGCCACTGCTGACCGTAACCACCCTGACCCGGATCCACATACGTCTGCTCATTCGGATCCGCGTACCCCTGCTGATAACTCTGCTGAGCACCGCTCTGCTGGTACTGCGCCCACGGATCCTGCTGCGGCCACTGCTGGGCCGGGTCCGCGTACCCCTGCTGGGCCGGGTCCCCGAACGACTGGCCGACCCACTCCTGCTGCCCGGCGAAACCCTGCTGGGCTCCGGTGGCGGGGGCGGGCTGCTGACCGAACGGCTGCTGCGCTCCGGTCTGCGGGGGGAAGGTCTGCGGCGCTCCGGGCTGGCCCATCGCGGGGTTCATCTGCTGCGGGGGTTCGGCACGGGGCACCAGCGAGCGGTCCCCCAGCACCTGCAGCAGGAACACGCCCACGATGACGGCGAACGCGAGTTGGCCGCCGTGGGCGAACACGGAGCTGAACCCTGCGGCGGCCACCTGGTTGGTGTCCGCGCCCCAAACGAACGCCATGACCAGGGTTGTCAGCGCCAGAAGCGCGGACACCGCTGCCAGGATCATGGATATCAGCACCACCGGGAAGTTCGCGCCGCTCTTCCGGGGCGCTGTGACGACCAGCAGCGCCGCCACGGCCAGCATCCCGACAAGGACCGGGTTGAAGAAGAACGTCGCCCCGTATTCGTAGAAATTCTGTGACACCGACGAGGCACCCGTGATGCCGGTGTCCACCCCGAACACGCGGATGAGACCACCGAGCATCTGCGCGCCTACAGCGCTGAGCAGGACCCAAGCGGCCGGCACCCGCATCCGATTGACTGTTTCATTATTCAAAAGAGGTTTCCCTCCGCTGCTTCGCTATCGCATCAGTGGAAGCTTTGCATGTGGTGGCGTGCTCTCCGCCGGGAAAAGCGACGGCTCCGACCGCGCCGGTGCGGCGTCTCGGTGGATCCCCGCCTCCGCGCCGACTGCCCCACTATAAGATCCGGCATCGGCTCTGTTCCTACCGCGAACTGCTACACACCTCCCGCGCCGCGGGGTCGCACCTCGGTTACACAGGGGACGCGTACTTCCCGGGCTTCCCGTACGGCGGGCCTTCGGCGCAGCGACCCGGAACGGCGCTCCAGCGCCGCCCGCCACCGGAACGTCGCTCCTTCGACACCGGCACTCCGTCACACGTTCGGGGATACCGGAATCGCCGTTCTCTCCATCCTCCCGCGCCGTCCACCGGCACGCGGGTACGAACAGGATTCTCCCGCGCCGGAGGCCGGGGGGCGATCCGGGGGTCCGCGTTACACATCACAGGTGTGTGGCAGGACACGCCCGCCCAGAGTGCCAGACTTGGCCCTATGCGGATAGTCGTACCAGCCGGCGGTATCGGAGGCGCCCGTTTCCTGCGCGGCCTCAAGGAGGCGCTCGGGGTCACGGGGGACGGTGACGCCACGGAAGAACACACCATCACCGTCATCGGGAACACCGGTGACGACATCACTCTCTTCGGCCTGCGGATCTGTCCCGACCTGGACACCGTGATGTACACCCTCGGTGGCGGGATCAACGAGGCGCAGGGGTGGGGGCGCGCCGAGGAGACGTTCACGGTCAAGGAGGAACTCGCCGCCTACGGTATGCATCCCACCTGGTTCGGGCTGGGTGACCGGGACACCGCCACGCACATCGTGCGCAACCAGATGATGGCGGCGGGCTACCCCCTCTCCCAGGTCACCGAAGCGCTGTGCGACCGGTGGCGTCCGGGGGTGCGGCTCCTCCCGATGACCGACGACCCGGTGGAGACGCACGTCGTGGTCGAGGACGAGCAGGGGCGGCGGGCCATGCACTTCCAGGAGTGGTGGATCCGCCACCGCGCGGCGCTTCCCGCCAGCGACATCATCGGGATCGGTGCCGACAGCGCCACCCCCGCTCCCGGGGTGCTGGAGGCCATCCGGGAGGCCGACGCGGTACTGCTCCCACCGTCCAACCCGGTGGTCAGTATCGGCAGCATCCTCGGCGTGTCCGGGATCCGCGAGGCGTTGGAGGACGCCACCGTCGTCGGGGTCTCCCCCATCATCGGCGGCGCCCCGGTGCGCGGCATGGCCGACGTGTGCCTCTCCGCGATCGGGGTGGAGACCAGCGCCCAGGCGGTCGCGCAGCACTACGGCCCCCGGCTGTTGGACGGGTGGCTCGTGGACGAGGCGGACGCCGCCAGCACACGGGTGGACGGCATCACCACCCGTTCCCGGCCCCTGTACATGGACTCCCCGGAGGCCACCGCCGCGATCGCGCGCGAGGCCCTGGACCTCGCCTCGGAGCTGAAAGGCGGCGACCAGTGACCGGACTGCAGGTGTACGGGGTCCCGGACCTACCGGAGTTCCACCCCGGTGACGACCTGGTGGAACCGATCGCCTCCCGCGCGCAGCTGAACGACGGCGACGTCCTCGTCGTGGCGTCGAAGATCGTCAGCAAGGCCGAGGGGCGGCTGTACCGGATGGGCCGGGAGGAGGCGATCGACGCCGAGACCCAGCGGGTCGTGGCCCGCAAGGGCGACGCGCGCATCGTCCAGACCCGCAACGGCCTGGTGATGGCGGCCGCCGGGGTCGACGCCTCCAACGTCGAGCCCGGGAAGGTACTGCTGCTGCCCGAGGACCCGGACGCCTCGGCGCGCCGGTTGCGGGACGGGCTGCGCGAACGGCTCGGCGTCCGCCTCGCCGTGGTCATCACGGACACGTTCGGCCGCCCCTGGCGCATCGGACAGACCGATATCGCCATCGGCGCCGCCGGGATCGACGCGGTGGACGACCTGCGTGGCACGACGGACACGCGCGGCGTCGTGCTGGAGAACACGATGAACGCCGTCGCCGACGAGGTCGCCGCGGCGGGGGAACTCGTCAAGGGGAAGGCGACCGGAACGCCGGTGGCCGTGGTGCGCGGGCTGGAGCACCTGGTGACCCGGCACGACGGGGACGGGGCGGCGGCCCTGGTCCGGCCCGCAGACGAGGACCTGTTCCGCTACGGTTCCCGCGACGTCGTGCCCGCGCGCCGCACGATCCGCGAGTTCAGCGGCGACCCGGTGGACCCGGCCGCCGTGCGCCGGGCGGTTTCCGCCGCGGTCACGGCTCCCGCGCCGCACCACACCACACCGTGGCGGTTCGTCCTGGTGGGGTCCGAGGAGACACGCACCCGGCTGCTGGACGAGATGCGCCAGGCCTGGATAGCCGACCTGCGCGGTGACGGGTTCAGCGAGGAGTCCGTCGCGAGACGCGTCAAACGCGGCGACGTGCTGCGCCAGGCACCGTACCTCGTCGTGCCGTTCCTGGTCGCCGACGGCGCCCACCCGTACCCGGACGAGCGCAGGGCCACGGCGGAACGGTCCATGTTCCTGGTCGCCATGGGCGCGGGTGTGCAGAACCTGCTCGTGGGGCTGGCGATGGAGGGGCTGGGTTCGGCGTGGGTCTCCTCGACCCTGTTCTGCCCCGAGGTCGTCCGCCGGGTGCTGGAGGTGCCCGACGAGTGGCAGCCCATGGGAACGGTGGCGGTGGGCCATCCCGCCGCTCCCCCGAAGGACCGGCCCCCGCGCGATCCGGAGTCGTTCGTCGCGGTGCGCTGATCCCGTTCCCTCCTCCCCGCGGCCGCTGCCGCGGGGAACTTACGGGGGCGTGCCGGCGGGGAACGGGGCCGGTGGTGGCGGCGCTGCGCGCTTGGCACCGCCACCACTCGCTGGAAACCTCGGAACGGGAGCGGAAGTGAGCTGGCCGCGGCGCGGCGCTGCGGCCAGCACCGGGAGGTGCCGCTGGTGTCCGAGGAGAGTTACGTCCTCGTTGGTCTGGTGATCGTACTCGTCGTACTGGCGGGACGGCTGCTGGCGGGCCGACTGCGGATGCCGGACGCGATCGTTCTGGTCGGGCTCGGGTTCGCGGTGAGCTACCTGCCGGGGATGCGCGAGATCCGCGTGGCTCCGGAGATCGTCCTGCTGGTCTTCCTGCCCGCGCTGATCTACAACGCCGCCTTCTTCTCCGCGCCCCGGGAGATGCGCAGCGAGGCCCGGCCGATCATCGCGCTCGCTGTCGGTATGACACTGGTGAGCGCGTTCGCGATCGCCGGGGTCACCTGGCTGCTGCTTCCCGGAACCAGCTGGGCCGCCGCGGTGGCGCTGGGAGCTGCCATCGCCCCCACGGACGCGGTCTCCGCCTCGGCCGTACTGAAACGCGTCGGCGCGCCGAACCGGGTGGTGACGATCCTCGAGGGGGAGAGTCTCATCAACGACGGGGTCGCGTTGACACTGTTCGGGCTCGCGGTGACCGCGATGTCCACCCCGTTGACCTTCGGCGACGGGCTCCGGGAGCTGCTCACCGTGGTGGTGGGCGGTCTGGCCTACGGGGCCGTGGTGGCGCTGGCGGTGGCGTGGCTGCGCAAACGGTTGTACGACAGCAACGCGCAGCTGGTCGTGTCCCTGGTGACACCGTTCGTCGCCTACATCCCCGCGGAGACGGTGGGGTTCTCCGGCGTACTCGCCGCGGTGGTCGCGGGGTTCTACCTGGGGACCCGGGGAGAGGGACTGCTGCCGCCCCGGGTACGGGTCACCGGGCACACCGTGTGGCGCGGGCTGGTCATGCTCCTGGAGTCGACACTGTTCGTCCTGCTGGGACTGCAGCTGCACGAGGTCCTGGTGGGGATCGGCGGGGTTCCTCCGGTGCGGCTGGTGGGGATCGCCGTCGCCGTGATCGTGGTTACCGTCCTGGTCCGCCTGGGGTGGCAGGTCGCGGTGTCGCCGGTGATGCGGTACCTGCCCGGGCCGCTGCGACTGGACCCGGGGAGGCTGCGGGACCGGGTCATCATCGGGTGGAGCGGACTGCGCGGGGCAATATCGCTGGCCATGGCCCTGTCCCTGCCGTTCACCGTGAACGGGGAGGAGTTCACGGACCGCAGCGTGCTGGTCTTCCTCGCCGCGGCCGTGGTCCTGGCGACCCTGCTCGGCCAGGGGATGACGCTCCCGCTGGTGCTGCGCAGGATGGGAGTGCACCAGGAGGGCAGCAGCCGGGTGGAGTACGCGAGGGCGGAGGTCGCGATCAGCCGCGCCGCCCTGGCGCGCATCGACGAGCTCCTGGCCAGCGGCCAGACGGGTGAGCAGGTCGCGGAAACGTACCGGCGGTTCTACACGCTGCGGGTCAAACAGTCCCGGAGCGTGCTGGACGCCGACGAACGGGGCGGTTCCCCGCCGCCCGAGGCGCACGGGACCGCGTTCCTGAGGCACGAGATCTCCGCGGCCGAGCGGGAGGCTCTGCTCCAGCTGTACCGCGACGGCGAGATCGGCCACGAGGTGTTCCAGACCGTGGGCCACGAGCTGGACCTCGCCGAGCCCCCGCGCCGGAAGCACTGACACGTCGCCGTCGCGCGGCGGGAGAGCGCCCGAGGCGCGGCGGACCGCCCGGGATGGCACCGTCCCCGCGAGCTGGCCCAAAGGCGGGTCACGGAGAGCACGGGGCGCTCAACCGCCGGCCCCGCCCCGCAGGGCCCCATGGTCGAACATTCCGTGGCGCATGTGACGCGTGTGGAAGCTGGGGCAGCACGGCCGCCCCTAACATGAAACTTTCTTTCCGATTCTATTGACCTGAACGCGGAATGACTCTTAGGTTTCTTAACAATTTATTGGCTCGCCGGCTCCCCCGCCGGCCGCGACCAAGGAGCATCCCCCATGCACCGTTCGTTCCGGAACCGAGCCACCCGACTCCTCCCCGCTCTCGCCCTGCTGGCGGCGGGCGCGCTCGCGACGGCACCCGCCGCCCAGGCCCAGGAGAGCACCCCCGTGGAAACAGCGGACAGCCAGTGGCTGACCGGCTACTGGCACAACTTCGACAACGGCTCCACCACGATGCCGCTGAGTGACGTCCCCGAGGAGTACAACCTCGTCGCCGTCGCGTTCGCCGAGAGCACCCCGGACACACCGGGCGGCATCACGTTCGACCTCGCCAGTGACGAGCTCGGCGGCTACACCGAGCAGCAGTTCAAGGACGACATCGCCGACATCCAGGACCAAGGCCGCAAGGTGATCCTGTCGGTGGGTGGCGAGAAGGGCCACGTGAACGTGACCAACGCCACCGAGGCCGCCAACTTCGCCGACTCGGCGCACGACCTGATGCGGGAGTACGGCTTCGACGGGGTCGACATCGACCTGGAGCACGGCATCAACGCGCGCTACATGGAGGACGCGCTGCGTTCCCTGGTGGGCCAGGCCGGCTCCGAGCCGATCATCACGATGGCGCCGCAGACCATCGACTTCCAGGCGCCGAGTTACGAGTACTACCAACTCGCCGAGGGGATCTCCGACATCCTCACCATCATCAACATGCAGTACTACAACTCCGGGTCGATGATGGGCTGCGACAACAACGTCTACTCCCAGGGCAGCGTGGACTTCCTCACCGCCCAGGCCTGCATCCAGCTGGAGATGGACCTCGACCCCAGCCAGGTCGGGCTGGGACTGCCCGCCACCCCCTCCGCCGCCGGCGGCGGACACCAGCCCACCGACAACGTCATCCGGGCACTGGACTGCCTGGAACGCGGTGAGAACTGCGCCTCCTTCAGCCCCGACACTGCCTACGGGCAGATCGGAGGGGCGATGACGTGGTCGGTCAACTGGGATGCGACCAACAACAACGAGTTCGCCACCGCCCTCGGCCAGCGGCTCAACACCACCTGAGCCCTCCGGTCCGCCGGTCGCGGACGGGGCCCCACAACCCGTCCGCGACCGGCCCTCCCCGCCCCGGCCGGCGGGTCACACCACGGGAAGCTGCGGGCGCCGCACGCTGGCGGCCACCCCGTCGTGTGCCTCGGCGATCTCCCGGCGCTCCGGGGGGACATCCCCGTACAGCGTCGTGCGCTGCCGCACCGGGCGCCCGGTGGGTTCCACCAGGGCGCGGATGTCACTGATCGTCTTGAACGAGCCGTGGTCGGAACCCGCCATCCGGCTGATCGTCTCCTCCATCAGCGTGCCGCCGACGTCGTTGACACCGCCGTTCAACAGCTCGCGGCACGTGTCCTCGGCGAGCTTCACCCACGAGCACTGGATGTTGTCGATGGAACCGTGCAGCAGCAACCGCGCCAGGGCGTGCACGGCCCGGTTCTCCCGCACGGTGGGTCCGGTCCGCGCCAGCCCGGCCAGGTAGATCGGGGAGTTGGTGTGCACGAACGGCAGCAGCACGAACTCGGTGAAACCGGGACGGCCGTTGCGTTCCAGGGAGCGCTGCTGCAGCGAACGCAGCAGCTTGATGTGGGACACCCAGTGTTCGGGCGTGTCCACATGGCCGTACATCATCGTCGACGTGGTGGGCATACCGAGGTCGTGGGCGGTCGTCACCACGTCGATCCACTCGGAGGCGGGGAGTTTGCCCTTCGTGAGCACCCAGCGGACGTCGTCGTCGAGGATCTCCGCCGCCGTTCCGGGGATGGAGTCGAGCCCGGCCTCCCGGGCGCGTTCCAGCCACGACCGCACTGACATGTTCGTCCGGGAGGCGCCGTTGACCACCTCCATCGGACTGAACGCGTGCACGTGCATGTCGGGGACGCGTTCCTTCACTGCGCTGGCGATGTCGAAGTAGGCGCTGCCGGGCAGGTCCGGGTGGATACCGCCCTGCATGCACACCTCGCCCGCGCCGGTTTCCCACGCCTCCTCCGCGCGGTCGGCCACCTGGTCCAGGGAGAGCGTGTAGGCGTCCGCGTCCGTCCGGCGCTGGGCGAAGGCGCAGAACCGGCACCCCGTGTAGCAGACGTTGGTGAAGTTGATGTTGCGCGTGACGACGAACGTCACGTCGTCTCCCACCGCGTCGCGCCGCACCCGGTCCGCGAGGTTGGTGAGTTCCTCCAGCTCCGGCCCGTGCGCGTACAGCAGCGCCAGTGACTCCTCGTCCGTCAGCCCCGCCGGGTCCCGCTCGGCGCTGCGCAACGCGTCCCGGACCTCGGGGTCGAACCGGCGCGGGGCACCCTGGCCGAGTTCGGGGCGGGGAACCCGCTCCCGCAGCTGCTCCCAGTCGCCGTAGACCGCGTCGAAGTCCCCGCGCCGGTCGGCACTGCGCCCCTGTGTGTCGATACTGGTGTGCAGGTCCGTGCGGCCGGCGGAGGTGAGGTGGGCCTCCGGTTCCTGCCACGGCAGTCCGCGCACCTCGGCGTCGGCGCGGGCCAATCCCGTGTCCGGGTCGGCCAGTGCCGCCACGTGGCCGGAGACGCGCGGGTCCAGCCACGGTTCCCCCTGGAGCACGTAGTGGGGGTAGGCGGTGAGGCGCTCGCACAGCTCGAAACCGGACTCGGCCGTGCGCGCCGTGAGCTCCTCGATCTGCGGCCAGGGGCGCTCCGGGTTGACATGGTCCGGAGTGAGCGGGGAGACCCCGCCCCAGTCGTCGATACCGGCACGCAGCATCAGCGCGTACTCGTCTCCGACCAGGTTCGGCGGTGCCTGGACGCGCATCCGCGCCCCCATGACCAGACGGGTGACGGCGATCGTCGCGGCGAGCTCGTCCAGCTCGGCGTCCGGGCGGTGCATCATCGCGGTGTCGGGTTTGGCGCGGAAGTTCTGCACGATCACTTCCTGGACACCGCCGTACTCCCGGGCGACGCGGCGCATCGTGAATATGGTGTCGGCGCGCTCGGCGACGGTCTCGCCGATACCGATGAGGATGCCGGTCGTGAAGGGGACGCTGGTCCGGCCGGCGTCCTCCAGAACCCGCACCCGCACCTCGGGGTCCTTGTCGGGGCTGCCGTAGTGGGGCTGGCCGCGTTCGGTGAACAGCCGCTTGGAGGTGGTCTCCAGCATCATCCCCATCGACGGGGCGACGGGTTTGAGCCGTTGGAAGTCCGACCAGCTCAGCACACCGGGGTTGAGGTGGGGAAGCAGACCCGTCTCCTCCAGGACCCGGATCGCCATGGCCCGCACGTAGGACAGGGTGTCGTCGTAGCCGTACTCGTTCAGCCACTGCCGCGCCTGGTCCCAGCGCTCCTCCGGGCGGTCGCCGAGGGTGAACAGGGCCTCCTTGCACCCCATGGCGGCGCCCTCCCGCGCGATCTCCACCACCTCGTCGGGGGTGAGGAAGGGGGAGTCCACGTGGCCGGGGACGGTCGCGAACGTGCAGTAGTGGCAGCGGTCCCGGCACAACCGCGTCAGCGGGATGAAGACCTTCCGGCTGTAGGTGACGACGCCGGGACGACCCGCCGCCTGCAGGCCGGCGTCCCGTACTCGTCCGGCATAGCGCAGCAGCGCCTCGAGGTTGTCTCCCCGGGCGTGCAGGAGGGTTTCGGCTTCGCTCTGGTCCAGGGTCTTTCCGTCGCGGGCCCGGGCGAGGGCGCGGCGGAGTGCTGTCGGGGCGGGTTCGGGGTTTCCGGCTGTGGCACCACTCATGGCCGGCAGCCTACGCTTCCGCCTCCGCGGCGTCGTTACCGGACCGTGCGGAGTGTCGGGGACTCAGGCCGCCTGCACCCGCCGCCCGTGCTTCTCGGACAGGCGTTGCGCGAAGAACTCCTCCCAACGGGAGGCGACCTGCGCGGAACCGTAGGCCTCCGAGGAGCGCAGCGCCTCCTCGCCCATCCGCCGACGCTCCGCCGGGTTCTCCACCAGCCGCAGCAGCCCGTCGGACAGGGCGGTCACGTCCTGGTGACGCACCAGCAGACCGTTGTGTTCGTGCCGGATGATCTCGCGCGGCCCGTGCGGACAGTCGAAGCTCACGGCGGGAATCCCCACGGAGAAGCCCTCGATGATCGTCATCCCGAAACCTTCGAGGCGGGAGCTGACCGCGAGGATGGATGCCTTGGCGAGTTCCCCGGTGATGTCCGCGGTCCGGTCCATCAGCGTGACCTGGTTACTCAACCCCAGTTCGGCGATCTTCCGCTGGACCTTCGTGTCCTTGTCGTTGTCCTTTCCCCCGCCGTAGATCCGCAGCCGCCACTCCGGATTCCGCCGGGCGACGGGCGCGAAGGCCTCCACCAGCCGGGGGTACTGTTTGACGGCCGTGATCCGGCCCGCTGCCACGATGATCGGGTTGTCGTGGTGGGAGCGGGGATAGGCCCCGTCGGGAAGCAGGTTGGGGATGGTCCGGACCCATGCTGGATCTCCGGCGAAGAAGTCCTGGTACGACTCCCGGTCGGTGTCGGTGAGTACGGAGATCCCGTCCAGGTGCGGGTAGTGCTCACCGATCGCCTCACGCACGTCCCCGGTGTGCTTGTCCAGGTGAACGTGCTCCTGGCCGATCGTCAGCAGCCGCGACGGGGCCCACCTGGCCAGCATGACGTTGATCCCCGGGCGGGTCCCCATGACGACGTCGGCGTCGGTGGAGCGGAGGTAGGAGCGGAAGGCGTGGGCCCTGTCCGCGTCCAGCATCGGTTTCTTCTCCTCCTCCGAGGGAGGAACGATCCCGCCGTAGCGGCGCTGGCGCCAGCGTCCCAGCCAGGTCGTTGTGGACTGCGACGGCGGGTTCCCGTAGGACGAGAGAGGGCGCAGCGTGACCCCGTCGGGGACGGCGAAGAACGGTTCCTCCCGGTACTTGCCGATACTGGCGATCTCCACCTCGTGCTTCTTCGCCAGGGCGGATGCCAGGTTGAAGACCGTACGGATCGTTCCGCCCATTCCGTAGGCGTTCGCCAGGACGATCGCGATTTTCACGGCGACTTCGCCTCCGTAGCCAGCAGCGAGAACGTGTCATCGACTGTGTAGTAGGGGCGGATCCGGACGTTTCCTCCGGCGGGAGTGACCGTGGGGTAGAGCACTTTCCTCTTCTTCGCGGGAACGCCATCCGCGTGGGTCGCGAGACGGAGTTCCCGCTCGTCCCCGGGAAAACGCAACCACAGGTCCCACTCGTTGCGTTTCCGCTCCGGATCGTGCGCCTCCAGCAGCGGCTTCAACGGGATCTCGCAGTGGAACTGGCCCGAGTCGATCTCGGCCGGCGCGCTCGCCGTTCCGGAACGCTCGCGTTGACGCGCGACGATCTCGGCCCCGACACTCCCCGGAGGCCGCTCGGTGTAGGCCAGCCTCCCGGAGACGGTGACCGTGTCCGTACCGCTGTCCACCCACCCGACCTCGGCGTAGGCGGCGACGGTAGACACCTGCAACAACAGCGCACCGTCGGGGGAACGCAGCGCCTGCAGTTTCCGCTGGCGGGGCTGCCCGAGGTACTCCATGTTGCGCGCGAGACTGAAACAGCAGTCCCGCGTACCCACGGGGGTGTCACCACCGCCCTCGGGGTCCGTGTACAGCACCTCCCAGACGCCGTCCTCGAGCGGTAGCTCTCCCACCTCGACCCGGATGTCCCGGCTCGAGGTGTGTACACCGGGAGCCCGGACACGTGTCCGCGGCTCCTCGGTCCGCCGCAGCGTCAGGACCTCCTCGGATCCCTCCGCCCGGTCCCGCTGATCGTCGGCGAGACACAGTTCCAGGACGTCCCCGCAGTCGACCCGGCTCTTTTCCGCCTGCATGCTCTCCTCCAATGTCCGAAACCTCGCGACCGGGCGGAGCTGTGCCTCACTGGGCGGTTCCGTCCGGCCACGGCCGGAGCCGTCCCAGCGGCAGGGGAAACAGGTGCGTCGCCGACTGGAACGGGGCCAGGCACACAGAAAGCGTACACAAGAAAAACTAAGAATTCGTTAAGACAACACTCATCCCTGGGAAACAGGCCCCCAGGAATCCGCATTCCAGGGGCGCCGCGGCGCCTCACCCGTCACCCCGCGCCGTGGAACCGCTCCCGCCCGACCGGCGGAGGTGAACACTTTGGGTGAAAAACCTGTCGCCGAACGCTACCATCGCGTCCGGATCAGCCGGTGGGTGAATGGCCCGCCCTCCCGGGGGCCGAACCGGCTCCGCGCCGACCTCACCAGCTGCGTGCTCCGCGCGGGTGGGGCGCCGTCAGTCCCCGTCCCGGGAACGCACGATCAGGTCCGCCAGCAGCGCCATGGCTGCCACCAGGAGACCGGTCATCAGCAGCATGACCGTGTTGTTCGGGAGGTAGAACGGGTCGGTGACCATGTCGAACACGAACTTCACGGTGCCCGTCCCGAGCAGCACGAGCGTGAGCGGCATCAGCACCTTGAGCGGGTTGAAGTACATCACCATCCGCAGCACCTGCAGGATGTAGCGGTACGCGTCCCGCATGAGGTGGAACTTGGAGGTTCCGGCGCGTTTGGCGTAGGCCACCGGAACGTAGCGGACCTGGTGCTGGTTGGCCAGGAACGCGAGCGTGAGCGTGGTGACGCAGGAGAAACCCGGTGGCAGCAGCCGCAGGTACGGCAGGGCGACCTCGCGCCGGAAGGCACGCAGCCCGGAGTTCAGGTCGGGGATGCGGGTATTGGTGAGCCGTTCCGCGATCTTGCGGACCACCCACTTGGCGGGCACGCGCAGCAGCCGGTGGCGCCCGTTCTCCTGGATCCGGGCACCGACCACCTGGTCCACTTCGGGATCGCCGTCCAGGAGCGCGACCAGTTCGGGAATGCGCTCGTTGGGGTAGGTCAGGTCGGCGTCGGTCCACACCACGATGTCGCCGCGGGCGCGCTGTGTCCCGATGCGGCGCACGGTCCCCGAACCGCCGTTGTGGCCGAACGCGAACACCCGCACCTGCTCGTGGGCGGCCTCGGCCTCGCGTAGCCGCTCCCGGGTTCCGTCGGTGGAGCCGTCGTCCACGGCGAGAAGCTCGTAGGGGTAACCGGACTCGTCCATGGCGGCGCGGATCCGGTCGATCTCGAGCGTGACGTGGTCGTGCTCGTTGTAGCAGGGAAGCACGACCGTGACCCGGGGCGCGGGTTGCGCGGAGGGCTCGGTTGGGGGATTGGCGTTCACAGTTCGTCCACGATAGCCGGAACCCGGCGAGCACGCCCGCTAATCGAGCACAGCCACCCACACGTCCCCGGTGAACGGCCACGGTCCCGCGGGGGGTTTCGTCAGGGTACTGGGGTCCTTGTCGCTGTCCACGTCGAACGGGTGCTCCAGTTGAACCCTCTGGGGGGCGGCGTCGATGAGCGCGCCGCGGTCGGACGCCGCCAGCACCGGTGTGCGGTCGCGTTCCCTGATCCGCGCGGCGTAATGGCGCACCTCCTCCCTGCCGCTCTCCCGCGCCGCCGCGGTGGGAACGTCGCACATTCCCCGGATGAGCTGCATGTAGTTCGCCGCGCTCGCGTCCACGATGAGGACGCTCGCGTCCGCGGGCAGCGCCTCGCACAGTTGGCGGCTCTCCCGCACCGACCCGACGTCGGAACGGTAGGTCATCACCCCCTGCGCCGTGAGGAGCGTCGGGACCAGCATCAGCACCACGCCGGCCACGGCGGGGGAAGCCGCCACCCACCCGTCGCGGAAGCTCCGGTAACGGCAGGGGAGGGTACGTCTCGCCCACGCCGTGAACCACACCGCCAGCAGGACGAACGCCGGGAGCACCAGCACGACGAGTCTCCTGCTCGCCCACGGATGGTCGGGAGTGATGGAGGGGCGCAGCAGCGTCGTCGCCACCGACCAGGACAGCACCATGAGCGGCAGGAGCCACACCGTGTCTCTCCCGAGCATCACCCGGCGCAGCAGCAGCGCCGCCCCGAGGGTGGCGAGCACCACGGTGGGCAGCCCCACGTACCACCCCACCCAGGTGAGGCTCGTCTCCGCGTAGGTGCGGGCGGGTTCCACGGGCAGCCCCTCGATCTCCTGCACCTGGCCGACGTAGGCACCGGTTCCGGGCTCGTTGTGCCCGCGCTGGGTGAACAGCAGCGGGCGCAGCGCCAGAGCGGCCACGGTCACCAGCACCAGCGCACCCACCGCCGTCGGCAACCAGGCGGGGCGGTCGGTGCGGGGTACGCCGCGGCGCCACAGCGCCGCCGCCATCACCGTGGTCCCGAGTACGACGCCGACGGTGATCAGCAGCAGTGGGCCGAAGGACTCCGACAGGTGTTCCAGGTAGGGCCGGGACAGTCCGAACGCGGCGGTGAAACCGTAACCCAGCCCGGCCACGAGCCCGGCGAGCAGCGGCAGTGCCCGGCCGTTCCGGGAGAGCAGCAGCATGCCGCAGAACACCACCACGGGCAGGATGTCGCGCAGCGCGTCGACGCGCACCACGAGGGCGAGGCCGAACAGCGCCCCGGCCGTCGCAGCGAGGGTGTGCGCGGCTGTCCACCGACCTCCCGTGCCGGAGCGCCGGGTGAGCGCGTCCACGGTGAGCGCGAGCGCTCCCAACAGCAGGATCTGGGCGGCGGGTTCACTGTAGGTGGAGCGGCTCACCCACTGCTGCGGCAGGCAGACGGCGAGCAGCAGCGCCGCCAGCGGGGCCCACCTGGCACCGATGAGCCGCACCGCCAGGCCGGCGAAGGTCCACACTCCCAGCGCCCCCAGCAGCGGGGCGGTGACCAGCATGCCGGGGACGCCGCCGATCCAGTACCCGAGGGAGAGCGTGAGGGGGGCTCCCGCGAGGAACTGCGGCCAGATGACGTCACCGACCTGGTAGTAGGCCAGGCTCTCGTAGCTCAGTGCCGGCTCGTCTCCGGCGATCAGTTCGCGCTGTTGCGGTATCGGCAACGAGCCGTGCTCGGCGATCCAGATCGTGAACTGCGCGTAGGAGGAGGGGTCGCGGCGGATCACGAGCGCCTCGGCGTGGTAGGCGATCTGCACCGCGGCGAACACCACGGTGATCGCCGCGGTGGCGACCAGCGGCCACCAGCCGGACCCGCCGGAGGGCGGGTCGGGGACGAGCCGCGGCAGGAACACGAGAGCCGCCACCACCGCGGGGACGCCGAGCAGGAGCCCGGCCAGCGGGGTGAACTGCCCCGTGATCAGCAGCGGGAGAGCGACGAGGAGCCACGCCGCCAGCGCGAGCGCGGGCACTGCCGTGGCACGGGCGAACACACGGGCGGGTGTCGGGGGCATACGGGTAACTGTGCCAGCTACCGCGCCGGAGCGGGGTTCGTTCGCGCTTCGGGATACCACGCGGGATCAGGCGCGGTTTCATCCGGGAGAGCGTGCACAGCGACGGGAGATGTGGTCTCCTGGCTCCGTCGTCGCGGCGTTGGCGTTACGCGCCGCACTGCTCGTCGACAACGCGTTTTTGAGAGGTGTGCGTGCTATGTCCGAATATCCAGAAGTTGCACACACGGGCACGCGCGTGGCCTAGAAGACCAGATCAGAGAGGATGCTCCCCGCGCACGCGGGGATGGACCCGCCACACTGCGGCCCTCGTCCACCAGGCACATATGCTCCCCGCGCACGCGGGGATGGACCCCGCCCGGGGACTCGTTCTCGTTGGTCACAGACATGCTCCCCGCGCACGCGGGGATGGACCCGCGCGGCCGGTCCGGGGGTGGACGACCGCGACATGCTCCCCGCGCACGCGGGGATGGACCCGGATACGGAATTCTTGGTTCACACTGTCCAGGATGCTCCCCGCGCACGCGGGGATGGACCCAACGGAAACCCCCCGTGAGGGTTACCCGGACCATGCTCCCCGCGCACGCGGGGATGGACCTCACCCAGCGGGAATGCAACGAACGGCACGCCCCGGCCGACCAGACCGCTCGGACCCAGCATCACGCTCGACGCCTACGCCCATCTCTGGCCGGACTGGCTCGACGAGGTGGCCGACGCTCTCGGCGCCACCCGGGCCTCACAGCTGGCTAGCCTCGCCGAGCCAGAGGCCGCGTAAGCGATCGCTGTCAGTGTGCAGAAAATGTGCATCCGCCGCTCGGTCCCGCCGGGCGGCGGTTTCATGTCATGGCTCTGCCCTGCGATTCCGGGTATGAAAAGAGCCGGCGGGGGATCGAACCCCTAACCTATCGCTTACAAGGCGTGTGGCTCTGAGCGGTGTAGTGCCCTGGGAAAACGCAGGCTCCCGGCGAGCGGGAGCCGGATAAGCGACAACTGTCTCAAAGTAGCAGAAACCCCAGTCGGAGAACAGAAAGGCAACCTTCGGTCGGAGCAGATTAGGTGGCGGATCACTACCGGTTGGCCGCTTCCGGCCACAGGGAGTTGCCTGTTCCGCGCGTGGGGTAGGGACGTGGACGGATGTTCCCCCGAGGCGTGGAGGATGAGTATGAGTACCCGTGGCGGTGCGGATGGGTGAGGAGTCTCCGCCCGGTCCGGAGAATCTGGCCGAACTCACTGGCGACGACGCGTGGAAGCAGGCGCTGCGGGACGTTCCGCGAGAATGGTTCGTGCCAGAACGGGCATGGACAACACGCACAGGATTGTTGGAACGGGAATCCGACCCGGATGCCTGGAACCAAGCGGTTTACACCGATGCGCCCATCGTGACCCAAATCGATGATGGGTCTACGGAACTTACCAACGAGTCCCCGTGGATGACGACGAACCACAGTAGCTCATGCTCCGCTCCTCGTTTCGTTGTTCACTTCTTGGACCTCCTCGCCCCCTACTTTGGCGATCGGGTGTTGGAGGTCGGCACCGGCACCGGCTGGACGGCCGGGTTGTTGTCGGCGCGGCTCGGCGGCGACAACATCACCTCGATCGAGGTGGACGAGCGTGTAGCCGACCACGCGCGCACGAATCTGGAACGGGCGGGATTGTCTCCGCACCTGGTGGTCGGCGACGGCCAGAAGGGGCACCCGGAGGGCGCCCCGTTCGACCGGGTGCACGTCACCTGCGGGGTACGCGAGATCCCGTACGCGTGGGTGGAGCAGACGCGCCCCGGCGGAGTCATCGTGCTGCCGTGGATGCATGGGGCGCTTGATGTCGGCCATAAAGCCAAGCTCATTGTTACCGGCAATCGTGCCGTTGGCCGGTTCCATGGCGAATGCGCCTACATGATGTTGCGTTCCCAGCGGGAACCTACCCAGCCGATCGAGGGCGAGGTACGGGAATCCGAGCCCACGGTTGATCCTCGTCGTATTGCCGTAGCTGGTTCGGGCCTGTCGGTATGGATAGCCGGGGCCATGCCTGGGGTATCGGTCAGCGATGGCAACCATCGACCGGACGGAGCGTTTCGGATGGTCGCCTGGGACCGCCACGGCGAGTCTCACGCTCGCGTGGATTACTGGCCAGAGGAACATTCCGGCCGAGTCCGTCAGCGCGGTCCCCGCGACCTGTGGCAGGAACTCGAACAGGCTTATCTCGCGTGGATCGACCGGGGCGGGCCAGGGATTGAACGATTCGGATTGACCATTGACGCGAGTGGACAACGAGTGTGGCTCGATCGTCCCGAGTGCCTGGTGGAAAGGATGGGCTGATGGCAGGCAGGCATGGGGAGAAGAAAGAGTGCCCGGTATGTCACGGCGAGGGCGACACCAAAATAACCAACGACGGGAATCACGAACGCCGTCCGTGCTATGCCTGCGGAGGTTCAGGCCAGACACCCAAGTAGACGCTGTGTTCCCCATGTCGGCGTAGCCCCGGCACAACAACAGCCCCCGGACGGACCGGGGACTGACGCGTTCGTCTCGTGATCGGGGGCGCCACGGGGCGAAGGGGTTACAGGTTCTCGGCACGGACCTCGTCGAGGAACGCCTTCCACTCCGTGGCGGAGAACGACAGGTGCCCGGCCTCCCGGTTCTGGGTGTCGCGGACAGCGGTAACCGGCCCTTCGGCGACCTCGACACAGTTGGTTCCACCGTTGCTGTAACTGCTCTTGTGCCACTCGCGGGTAGCCATCATGACTCCAACTTCTGTAGCTCGTCTCGAAGCCTCGCCTGCGCTTCTTCCGGACTGCTGGCGACACCTTGCAGGGCAGCGAACAGCATCCGGTAGTGGGCAACATCCACCGTACTGGTAACCATCTGACCTTCGTGAACGTTCTCGGCGAACATCACGTCGGGGAAGTGGTCGGTAGTGACCAGCTTAAACGCTCCAGAAACACCGGGATGCTTAGGGGAACTCGCCGGTACCAGTTGGACAGTGATCCGCTCGCGCTCGGCGAGGTCCAGTACATGTGACAGTTGTTCCCGCATGACGTCCGTCGAGCCGTAACGCCGCATCAGGATTGTCTCGTCCAGTACCAGCCAGACCATTGGCTGACCAGATTCGACCAGCTCTTGTGACCGCTTGGCCCGCTCTTCGGCCCGCGAGGCTATCTCGTCCTCCGGAAGCCATGGGACTCCGTAACGGATCAGGGTCCGCGCATATCCTTCTGTCTGAAGATAAGCGGGGAAAACAAGAACCTCGTACTCGTATACGGCGTTCGCCCCGGCAATCAGCTCAGCTATCTCGTGTTTCCACACCTCCTTCCCGGATCCGGTCAGCTCCTTCCAGAGGTGTGTGAGCCTCCCGGCGCCAAGTATCTCGTCCAAATCGGAACGTAGTTGCGCGGAGGCAGCAGCCTTGCCGCGCTCGACGTCGGATACTGCGGTCTTCGAGCTTGCTACGTGACGAGCGAGCGCCGTTTGGGTGAATCCTGCCTCTTCGCGGAGTCGCCGAACCTCACGTCCGTAGGCAAGCAGCACTCGCTTATCCAAGTTGTTCAGATCCTTAGAGGGCATGTTCGTAGCATGCCGCGAACGGTCATGCCACGTCGTGGTTTTCCCAAAAATTCCAGGGAGATTCAGCTATTGACGCTGAACTGACATAGGTCTCTACCAGGAGCGTGTCTTCGGTCATGATGAAAGAAGCCCCGAGCGCGGGAATGGCTGGCTGCCGACCGCGCCCGGGGCATTAAAAGAACCCCCGGCGAGAGTGAGCGCTCTCCCGGAGGTGTGGCCACCGACTGAGAAGGAGTCGATGACATGCCCCAGTTTATTCGCACCCTTGCGTCCCTATGGACGCTGTTCTTCCTGCTGACCGTCGTCCTGGTCGCACCGATCCGTGGACGCCATGAGCGTCCGGACCCCGTGTGGACACCGCCGCCCCCGCCCCGGCGCCACTCGGCGCGGCGGTTCGCCGTGCCGCAGCCGAGAGCGTCGGAAGTACTCCCGGAGCCACTGACTCACCCGCTTCCCGAACCCGAGGTGCTCGATCCCGACGAGCACAGCCCCGTGCGGCCCTACGTGACCCAGCACGAACGCCACCGGCGGGAACAGGAGGAAGGACGGCGCTGCCCGGCCTGCGGCGCGGCCGTCCCCGCACCGGAACCTTCCGCCCCGCCGATGTATGGCGACGGGTTGGACGACGTCCGCGCGGAGCTGTCCCCGCTGGTGCGCCAGTGGCTGTCCCAGCGCGAGCAGACAACCCCGGTGGGGGTGGTCCGGTGAGTATCCCCCACAGCTGGCCCGCCCCGTTGCTGCGTCCGGGGGACGTGGCCGAGGCCTTCGGCGTGACCACCTCCACCGTCAACACCTGGGTACGCGAGGGCCGCCTGACCCCGGTCCTGGTCACTCCGGGCGGGCACCGCCGGTTCGCTCCCGACCAGGTTCAGGACCTCATAACCACCATCCACCACCAGGACGGGGGAGGTGGTGACACGTGAACCTCACCCCGCAGGAACGCCGGGAACTGCTCGACCTGCTGGAGCAGCTCTCCCAGGCCATGGACGGCAACGCCCTGTGGCCCAACCAGATCCGCGACATCCTCCGGGAACTGCACGCCCGCGTGGTTGCCTGGCTCGGCGACGAGGACACGGAGACGGTTTCCCACCAGCACAGCGCTGGGGGAGGTGGTGGCCCGTGCGAGGAGTAGAGCCCGGGTGGGAGCCCGGCATGTGGGTGCGGTTCCCCCACGAGGAAGATGGCACCGCCCCGTGGGATGTCGTCACACAGCAGGCTGACGGGATGCTGCGGATCGCTCCCCGCGACACGGTCGGCGACGCCCACACGGTCACCGTCCACCCCGACACGGTGGAGCGGCTCTCCAGCGGGGATCTGTCGTATCTGCGTGCGCGGTGGCCCGTGGGGTTGCGGGTGCGGCTGCACGCGGCCGGTTCCACCGTGCACGTGGTCACCGGCCACACACCCCAGCCCGGCACGGCTCAGGGTGAGGTCCTCGTTCGTCCCGTTAAAGGTGGGCCGGTGCGGCACGCCAACCCGCGCACCCTGACCGACTGGATGCCGGTCGAACTCCAGGAATAGACCCCGATGGTTGTGCGCGTCGCCGGTCGGGCGCGCAAGTGGGGCGTGTGTGGGCTGAGGCCGCACACGCCCCACTGTCTTTCCCGGCTGCTCCTGCCTTCTACTTGGCGCCCCCGGGAGTGGTCGGTTTTCCGTGGTCTCATGGGGATGTGTTGATAGCAGCGGAACGGTATGGTCAGATCCTGACCGCATTCACCGGAATACCGGCCATATGGGGTTGCAAAACAATAAAGCTACGCGTTCTCGCAGGTGGCGAAGGGTGAGCCCCACGCACGTGGGGATGGACCCGTTCGGGAATATCTCGGAGTTGTTAAAAGTGAGTGAGCCCCACGCACGTGGGGATGGACCGTGTTCAGCAACCTCGTGCACATCTCCCCCAAACACTGGGAGCTTTTCCAGCGTCCGAAGGTCTCATTGGCAACGTCCTACTACTCCGACGAGCCCGACGAGCACAACGCCGTGACCGGACGGCGGAGCCACGCCCGGACGCGCGCCAACCTCGCGAAGACAATCAAGCTCGGTATCCCGCTCCGCGTTGGCATCATCGCGACGGACGACGGACAACGCGTGGACGAAGCGTGGCGGGACCTGGAGTCACTGGGCGTAACACGAATCCATGTCGACCACGTTCGCCCGTTCGGGCGTGGCGGAGACGGGCAGGAACCCGACGCGTCCCGCCTGTGCGGCCAGTGCGGAAAGGGAGCCGCGTCCATCGGTCCGACGGGGGACGTCTCTCCGTGCGTGTTCTCCACGTGGATAAGCGTAGGGAGCGTACAAGCCGACCCGTTGGCCGCTATCCTTCGCGGAACTGCGATGGACGAGGCTAACGCCGCAATCAGGGCCGAAGCGGGAGAGGGCTGCAACCCCTGTTCCCCGTCCTCTGGTTCGAACTGTGATCCGAACCTAGATTGCAACCCGGGCGTTGGCGCGGTAGCGAATGCGACCCGAGGTACTAAGGAACGCTGATGAATGATTCCCTTCCCGGGCCAGAGTTCGAAGCACTGATACAGCCCTACACGGGTTCCGTGTCTGAGTTCCGTCCGACGTCTCATGGGCTCATGACGGACGTTACCGCCGTAGTCGAGTGCGAGAACGGCCCGTTCTTCGTCAAGGCGGTCCCCAACCGTCCGGGGGGCCGCCGGGACTCTTTGGTCCGGGAAGGGGAGATCAACCCGCACGTCCGCCCGCTCTCCCCGGCTGTGCTGTGGCGCGCGGAAGACTCCGAATGGGTGGCTCTTGGGTTCGAACCGATCCACGGACGACGCGCGAACTTCCGGCCCGGCTCTGAGGACCTGCCTACGCTCGTGGACCTCGTGAACCGAATCGGGGCACTTCCGCTACCCGATGTTGCGCACGACTGGACGGAAACCCGTTGGGACCGGTTCGTGTCAGACGAGGCGGAGACGCCCCTACTTCGTGGGAACAGCATGCTCTATGTCGACATCAACCCAAGTAACTTCGTGATCGGCGAAGACAACGCGTGGGTCGTGGATTGGGCGTGGCCGACGCGCGGGGCCGCGTTCATTGACCCGGCGTTGCTCGTCGTACAGCTCATTGCAGCAAAGCGCAATCCAGCGGACGCGGAGGCATGGGCGGGCAAGTGCGACGCGTGGACGCACGCGGATTCGGACGCGGTCAACGTGTTCGTTGCGGCCACGGTACGGATGTACCGGGCGCACGCGGAGCGGTTCCCTGACCAGCCGTGGCGCAAGGCCATGGTTGACGCTGTCGAGTCGTGGGCCGAACACCGAGGTGTGACCGTGCCCGCTGCGTGACGCGGCCGACCCGGTGTCACGAACCGGTAGCGGCCCTGACACAGAAAAAGCCCCACCCTATGCTGGAGCGAGCAACCAGCCAGCAAGGACGGGGTTTTCTCATGAATGAGGATATTACACCACGCGGACAGATCCGAGGGCTGCGGCGCCAACACCAGTGGAACCAGGAAGACCTCGCAGAAGCGGCGGGACGCAGCGTCACGTGATCCCCACGCACGTGGGGATGGACCGCGGTGCGTCGGCTGGAGGAGTTGCAGCTGGCCGTGATCCCCACGCCCGTGAGGATGGACCCGGAGACGGTCGCAGCCACTGCGGATGCTCCCCGCGTGCGCGGGGATGGACCCCACGCCGCACCCATCTGCTCCTCGGTGAACGCATGCTCCCCACGCGCGGGGGTGAACCAGAGGCGGGGCGGGCACGGTGGTCACCGTGTCGGGGCCAGGGTCCGCCCGTCGTGGGTACGTACGTGGGGGCCAGTGCGGTCGAGGGCGTCCAGGAGGCGGACGGCGTACACCTCGGACATGCGGGTGGCCACCTGGTCGGTCGTCAGCCAGGCGACAGCGGTCGACTCCCCGGAGGGGCGCGCGACCCCGCGAATTGGCGCGCACCGGAACACGAGGGCGAGAACGCCGCGTGTGGTGTTCTTGTACACCCCGGTGAGCCGATCCACCTCGACCTCGATCCCGGTCTCCTCCCAGACCTCGCGGACAACACCGTCCTCCGGGGCCTCAGCGGTTTCCAGCACTCCGCCCGGCAACTCCCAGGTTCCGTTGTCAGCACGGCGGATCGCGAGGAGGCATCCGTCGTCACGTACCACCGCTCCGGCTACCGACACTGAGTGCAGCGGCAGCGTGGAAGCACCTCCGGCACTATCACTCACGTACAGGAGCTTACGGGAAACGTGAGGACTATGGGTGGGCGCGGCAGGGGGCGACACCAGCGACGCTGGTATACCTGCAAATCGCCGACGACATCGCCGCCCAGATCAACGATGGCCGGCTGGCTCCCGCGGGCGAGGTACCCAGCGAGGCCACGCGTGATCCCCACGCACGTGGGGATGGGGCCGAGCGAGACCACCTGTGAGCTGTACTGGCAACGGGTGCACACACGGGCGGGAGTCTGGTCGCGTTCTCGGCCTCGGTATCCCGACGGGATCGCGCGGGGGCGTGATCGGCAGGGCATGCGCCGTGAGGACAGTTATGGTCTCCTGGCCTTGCCGCGGTGGTGGATGCCGCTCCACCTGGCAGGAATCCGTTTGTGAGGGGTGTGCGTGCTATGTCTGAATATCCAGAAGTTGCACACACGGGCATGCGCGCGCCCTAGAAGACCAGGTCAAAGAGGATACTCCCCGCGCACGCGGGGATGGACCCGGGCGGTTTCTTCCCCCGCCCTGTTGTTACCATACTCCCCGCGCACGCGGGGATGGACCCCCTTGATCGCCCAGGCCCAGGTTGGGTGAGGGAACTCCACCCGGTGTGATGCCTGCAACGGCAAAGGGACTCAGCCGTAGAACGGCAGCAGCAGCCCCCGGCGGGCGCATAGCTGAATGTCGCCGGGACGGGGTAAGGTGCAAGTGGTTCTGGTACAGCTATGGCCCCGATGTTGTTTCGGGGCCATAGCTATGTGTCGGCCTTACAGCCTATCGGTCTTGATCGCCTCGATGAATGCCTTCCACGCAGTTGACGAGAAGTCGAGGTGTCCAGCTTCGGGACGTGTCGAGTCGCGAACAGCATGCAATGCGGGGGCATCCGCTACCTCAACGCACTCGTTGCGAGTGGCGCTGTAGCTGGACTTGCGGAAGTACAGGTTCTGGTTCTGGCACATGGGGCTTCCTACTCGTACTTCTTCCTGGCCAGTTGCACCATATATTCAGCTGATGCTTCAGGATGCATGGCCCTTACCCGGATGTCGTCCCACGCTTCACGGTGAATCTCGACCTCGGCGGGGTCGTCGAAGTAAAGGCCGTCCGTGCGGCTCTCCACGTAGACGATTGACGGGTCGATCGCTTCGGCGAAGTCCAGGATCGTGAACGCACCCGTCGTTCCCGGATGCAGTCCCACTTCAAGAGGAAGCACCTGGATCTTGATCCCGTTCGCCTCCTCGGACAGCCGCACGAGTTTTTCGATCTGGCCGCGCATCACATCGGTGCCACCGGCCGGGCGCAACAAGACTGCCTCGTCGATGACTGCCCAGAACTTGGGGGCATCCTCGCGGTCAAGGATCTCTTGGCGTTCCATGCGCGCTTCAACCGCGCGTTGGTTCACGGCCGGGTCCTGGGAGTAGGTGGCTGTGTCCTTGTAGCAGCCCTGGTACGACCATCGACTGGTAGGTGGAGATGGCTGCCGCCTCGGCTTCGAACGCGACGTAGGAGTCGGTGAACACGTCGGAGTAGCGCACCCACCATCCCTTTTCGCGAGACTGCCGAGCCAGTGTCTCCAGGGCCTGAGCGGTTTCCTTAGGAGCTTTGTACAGCTCGGCCAACGCACGAACGATCGTTGGGTCCGGTCGTTTCCACTTGTTGAGTTCCATGTTGGTGAGGCGGCCTCGTGACCAGCCAAGGCGTTCTCCCACCTGCTCTGCTGTGAAGCCCGACTCCTCACGCAAGCGTTTCAATTCAGCAGACAGCCGTCTTCTTCGGACAGCTGGACTCTGCCTGTCAGCCACAGCACGCTCCCCCTGGTATCGCCGTGTTCGTCGTGCCGCGATGGTAGATCACCCCTTCAACCAAACTTTTGAGAGCAGTAGATCATCTATCTAAATCTTTGTATTGAAAATATGGAAGCAAGGAGGCAGTATATGGGCAGTACCAGAACCCAGCGGCCTAACCAGCCGCCAACTACACGAGGTGAGCTATGCGTAACCTCGCGTCCCTGTGGACGCTGCTCTTGATGCTGGCTATCGCCCTGTTCCCGCCCACGCGGCATCGGGATCGCTACCAGCGGCTGGAACCGCGCGTTGCGGTGCCGCTTGCGCCTCGCCGCCGGGCGGCGGCACGCCGCTTCACTGTGCCGCCGTCGAGAGCGTCGGAAGTACTCCCGGAGCCACTGACTCACCCGCTTCCCGAACCCGAGGCACTCGATCCCGAGGAGCACAGCCCCGTGCGGCCCTACGTGACCGAGTACGAGCGCCACCGCCAACAGCGGGAGGAACAGGGGCACTGCCCGGCCTGCGGTGCTGCCACCATGCCGGAACCTTCCGCCCCGCCGACCTACGAGGACGGGTTGGACGACGTGCGCGCGGAGTTGTCCCCGCTGGTGCGCCAGTGGCTGTCCCAGCGCGAGCAGAAGAACCGTGTGGGGGTGGTCCGGTGAGTATCCCCCACAGCTGGCCCGCCCCGTTGCTGCGTCCGGGTGATGTCGCCGAGGTCTTCGGTGTGACCACCTCGACTGTCAACGTCTGGGTGCGTGAGGGGCGCTTGTCCCCGGTGGTGGTCACTCCGGGCGGGCATCGCCGGTTCCTCCCGGACGATGTCCACACCCTGCTGGCCGCCATCCACCACCAGGACGGGGGTGGTCAGGCGTGAATCTCACCCCGCAGGAACGCCAAGAGCTACGTGACCTGGTGGAGCAGCTCGTCCAGGCGACCGAGGGCCACGCGTTCTGGCTCAACCAGGTCCGCGCGACCATCCTCGCGCTGCGCGACCGGCTGGACGCCTGGCTCGGCGAGGAGGACCACGACACCGACGGGAGCGACAGGGACACGGGGGCGATCTCTCACCAGCGCGAGGTTGGGGGAGGTGGTGGCCTGTGCGAGGAGTAGAGCCCGGGTGGGAACCCGGCATGTGGGTGCGGTTCTGCGGGGAGCCCGACGGCCTCACCCCGTGGGATGTGGTCACACAGCAGGTTGACGGGATGCTGCGGATCGCTCCCCGTGACACGGTCGGCGACGCCCGCACGGTTACCGTGCACCCCGACACGGTGGAGCGCCTGTGCCATGGGGATCTGTCGTATCTGCGTGCGCGGTGGCCCGTGGGACTGCGGGTACGGCTGCACGCGGCCGGTTCCACCGTGCACGTGGTCACCGGCCACACACCCCAGCCCGGCACGGATCGGGGTGAGGTCCTCGTACGACCCGTCAGGGGTGGCCCGGTGCGCCACGCCAACCCCCGCACCCTGACCGACTGGATCCCGGTCGAACTCCAGGAATAGACCCCAATGGTTATGCGCGTCGCCGGTCGGGCGCGCAAGTGGGGGCGTGTGTGGGCTGAGGCCGCACACGCCCCCACTGTCGTTCCCGGCTGCTCCTGCCTTCTACTTGGCGCCCCCGGGAGTGGTCGGTTTTCCGTGCTCTCATGGGGGTGTGTTGATAGCAGCGGAACGGTACGGTCAGATCCTGACCGCATTCACCGGAATACCGGCCATATGGGGTTGCAAAAGAATAACGCCACGCATTGTTGCAGGTGGCGAAGGGTGAGCCCCACGCACGTGGGGATGGACCCCAGATCCGCAGCGCCGTGGTCACGTAATCCAGGTGAGCCCCACGCACGTGGGGATGGACCGGGGAACCCGTGAGCGAAAACACCAACATGTGCGTGAGCCCCACGCACGTGGGGATGGACCGGTGATGACCTGTCTGAGGTCGTAGGCGGTGACGTGAGCCCCACGCACGTGGGGATGGACCTACCCGGGCGGAGCTGTGGCGCCTGGAGCTGGTGTGAGCCCCACGCACGTGGGGATGGACCTACAGCCCGATCGCCAGGGCCGCCAGCGCGCTGGTGAGCCCCACGCACGTGGGGATGGACCGGCGCCGTTGGGCAGCGTCAGGCGGGTGGTGGCGTGAGCCCCACGCACGTGGGGATGAGGCCGGTGTCCTCGTCCGGCGCGGGCATCGGGCACTCGGGGCACCGCGCCAGCTACCGAAACGGCCGGGACCCTAGTTCTCCTGGCGCAGGGTCACGGTTTCCGCGTCGGGGTCGCCGCCCAGCTCGACGGTGACGACACCGCCCCGCTGCTCTAGGTGCGCGCTGTCAGGGCGCGCGCACTGTTCCTCGTCGGGATCGGCGGAGGTCGCGGCGGCGTCGTAGCCCGTACCGGACGTGTCGGTGAGGACGAGGTCGTACTCGCAGTCGTCGCCCTCGAGGGTGGCCTCCCGGTCTCCCTCGCTGATGTCGAGCTGGTACTCCTCGGTTCCGCCGTATCCCGCCCAGTCCCCGTCGTAGGAGGCGTCGAACGTGGCGGGCTCCCGTGGCGGGGCGGTGTCGTCGTCGGACGGGGTCTCGGTCGTCTCGTCGGGTGAGCCGCCCGTCGTGGTGCCGGTCGGCGGCGGGGATTCCGTGTTGTTGGAGGAGCCGGGACTGGACTCTCCCCCAGTCCCGGCCTGCGGGGCGCCGCCCAGGTCGCGCCCGAGCATCAGCCCGCCGAACGCGGCCGCGAGCAGCAGCATCGCGACCACCACGCCCAGCACCCACTTTCCGGCGCCGCGTCGGCGCCCGGAACGCCCCCGAGCCGTTTCGACCGCGGTGGGCGGGCCGCCCGCGTCGGCGACGGTGGGTGCCGGTGCGGTCTGTGCTCCGGCGGCCCCTCCGGCACCCGCCGCACCGGCAGCGGCGACGGCGGGGTACTCGCGTTTGCCGAGTAGCGCCATCAGCGCGTCGGTGGCGGAGACGCGCTGGTTCGGGTCCTTGGCGAGCGCGCTGGCGACCAGGGGACGCAGGGTCTCCGGGAGTCCGTCCAGTTCGGGCTCACCGTTGAGGATCCGGTGGAGGATCGCCGGCACCTGGTCTCCGGGAAAGGGGGTGCGGCCGGTGGCGGCGTAGACCATCACCGAGCCCCAGGCGAACACGTCGCTGGCCGGGCTGACCGGGTCGCCGGAGATCTGTTCCGGCGCCATGTAGGCGGGGGTACCGATCGAGGAGTTCGTGAGGGTGCCCGCCCCCGCGGCGACCTGGGCGACGCCGAAGTCGATCACCCGTGCACCGCCCTGACCCAGCAGCACGTTGGCGGGTTTGAGGTCCCGGTGGACGATTCCGGCCTCGTGGATCGCGACGAGGGCGGTGAGGGTGGCGACCGCCACCCGGTTCAGTTCCCCGCCGGACAGCGGCCCGTGTTCCTCCACCCGGCGTTGCAGGGAGGGGCCGTCCACGTACTCGCTCGCGATGTAGGGCGGGGCCGAGTCGAGGTCCGCCTCCAGGACGGCCGCCGTGCAGAACGACGCCACACGCTGGGCCGCCTCGGCCTCCCGACGGAACCGCTGACGCAGGTCGGGGTCGTTCGTCCCCTGGTCGTTCAGGGTTTTCACTGCGACGCGGGAGCCGTCGTGGTCCTGGCCGAGATAGACCACGCCCTGCCCGCCCGTTCCGAGGCGGCCGAGGAGGCCGAACCGGCCCAGCCGTGCGGGGTCGCCGTTCTGCAGGGGTGCGGGGTCGACCACGGAGCTTCCCTTCGACCGGAGTTGCGGCGTCGGCATGGGTCCGCCCCGTGAATCTACCAACCCGCTCACCGGGGGCGGCACTCCCGTGCGCGGGGACAACGCCCGCATCTGGTTTCGCCGTCCCGCGAGGGCGGGAACCCGGCTTCCCACCGGCGACGTGGTGGGTTCCTCCCTTACCAGCGGGGGCCTCCCGGGTTTCCGGGGCGGACTGTTCCATCGGCACGCGCCGCCCGCGTCCCGATGGAACCCCTCGGGAGGGTCCTTGACGTCTCGTGTCCGTGGCGTTTCTCACCACGGGAAAGACGCACGAACCCACCGAAACGGTGTGAGGGACGACAGCGGTCCCGTACGCTTCCTCCTCGTCCGCTCCCGATGTGAGCATCGCCGAACCCGCAAGTAGCATGTGCGGCGTCCGCCCCTGTGGTGGGACCACGTCACCGATCCGAGAAGTGGGAGCTACCCGTGGGTACGGAAACCCCCGCGCAGCTGTGGCGCTCCGCCGTGGCCGCGGATCCGGCGCGCCCGTTCGTCACGGCCTATGACGGTGACACCGACGGCCGGGTGGAACTGTCCTACGCCACCGTCGACAACTGGGTCTCCAAAACGGCGAACATGCTCGTGGACGGCCTCGGCGCCGAACCGGGCGATCGGGTCGCGCTGGCGCTTCCGGTGCACTGGCAGAGCCTGGCCTGGGCGCTGGCGTGCTGGTCCACCAGGACGACGGTGGTCCTGCCCGAGGCCGACGAGGTTCCGGAGGCGGACATCGCCGTCACCGACGCCTCCCGGATCGAGGCGGGGCTGGACTCGGGGGCCCGCGAGGTGGTGGGAACCTCCCTGCACCCGTTGGGTGCTCCGCTGGCCGACTGCCCGCCCGCCGCGTTGGACTACACCGTCGAGGTGCGCGGGTATGCCGACCAGTTCGTCCCTCCCGCGGCCGACGACCCCGCGGCCGCGGCCCTGGAGAGCGCCGGCAGCCACACGGGGGGCGGGATCGCCGCCGCCGCACGGGATCGCGCCGCCAGCTGGGAGCTGACACCGGCTGACCGAGTGGCTATCATCACACCAGCGTCCGCCCCGCTCCAGACGCTCGGTCACGACCTCTCCCCCGCTCTCTGCCCGGTCGTGACCGGATCGTCCCTGCTGTTGACCCCCGAAACCGACTCCCCCACCACCCTGCAATCACGGCTTGATATGGAGCGTGTCACGGCGATCGCCGGCGCGCGGCCCGGGTCCCCCGCTCTCACGGGCAACATCAGGCCCCTCCCCTGACACCGACCTAGTGGTGCCCGATGTCCAGAAAACACTCGCCCGCACGAGCCCGTTCCACGTCGCGGAAACTATCCGTCGGCGGTTGGGTCGCCATCATCACCACAGCCCTGGTGATCTGCGGCAGCCTGACCGCCTATGCCGGATACCACAACATTTCCAGCAACCTGAACCAGGAGAACGTGAACACGGACAAGTTCGGCGACCGCCCCACCAAGGTCGAGGGGGTGACCAACATCCTCGTCGTCGGCTCCGACGCGCGCGACGGCGAGAACGCGGACTACGGGGAAGCCGAGGGGGAGCGTCCCGACACGTTGGCCATCGCGCAGTTGCTGCCGGAGGAGAAGAGCGCCAACCTGGTCAACCTCCCGCGCGACTCCATCGTCGCCATGCCCGCCTGCGACCCGGTCGAGGGCAAGGACAACAAGCCGGGCCAGGAGGCGCACACCGGCATGATCGGCGAGGCGATGAACAGCGGCGGGATGCAGTGCCTGTGGAAGACGGTGGAGCAGCTCACCGGTGTGCACATCGACCACTTCGTCAGTGTCGACTTCACCGGGTTCAAGGGCATGGTCAACTCCGTCGGCGGCGTGCCGATGTGCATCCCGGAGCCCGTCACCGACGAGAAGGCGGGCGGCCTCGAGCTCGAGGCCGGCAAGCAGACGCTGAACGGTGAGGACGCCCTGGGCTACGTCCGTTCCCGCAAGGGGCAGGGCGACGGCAGCGACCTGTCCCGCATCAAGCGCCAGCAGGACTTCATGGGCGCGATGCTGAAGAAGGTCACCAGCGGGGACATGCTGACCAGCCCCACTAACATCAACGACTTCCTCGCGTCGGTGACCGAGTCCCTCACCACCGACGACGAGCTCAACCTGAGCACCATGAGCGACCTCGCCATCACCATGCGCGAGGTGAGCATGGACGACATCACGTTCGTCACCGTCCCCAACGGCCCCCACCCCAACGACCCGAACCGGCTGCAGTGGTCGCAGCCCGCGGCCGACGAACTGTTCAACGCGTTGGCCAACGGTCAGAGCCTCGCCGAGGACGACAAGGACAGCGGCGGCGACGGCGACGGTGGCGGCGGTTCGGTCGAACCGCAGGAGGTCTCCGCGGAGGTCATCAACGCGACCGGGATCACCGGGCTCGCCGAGGAGGTCTCCGGCGGGCTGCGCGAACGGGACTTCCGGGTCGCCGGAACCGGGAACCCGCGCGGGGAGGTGCCCGACCAGACGACGGTGTACTACGGGGACGGGCAGAAGAAGCACGCCGAGGCGCTGGCCGACGAACTGAGCACCGCAACCGTGGAGTCCAACCCGGCGCTGGGTGAGACCGTGCAGCTGGTGCTGTCCAGCGACTGGGACGGTTTCCAGGGCAGCGGCGACAGCGGCGGCGTTCCCGACGGAGTCGAGGGGAAGACCGCCAGCGACGCCGAGGTGGAGTGCGGCTGACAACGGTGCCGGGTCGCGCGGGAACGGTGGTTACGGACCGTTCCCGCGCGACCCGGCGGCCTCACGCGGTGACGGCGGAGGTGGACAGGTCGACCTGGGCGGGACGCTCCCCGTCCACGATCAGCCGTGTCCACAGTTCGCACACGCGGCGCAGCGCGTAGTTCCCGGTGATCTCCTCCCGGGCCGCGGCGCGCGCCTCGTCGAACCGTCCCTCGCTGACGGTGCCGTGGATCGCCTCCGCCATCTCGGTGGTGCTCTCGTGCAGCCACTGCCGCGAGTAGATCGTGTCGGCACCGGGCCAGTTCAGCACCGCCGGGACGCCGCCGGAAGCCGCACCCTCGGCCGGTGCCAGGTGGAAACTCTCGTCGTCACTCGTGGACAGGACGAAACCGATCCGGCGCAGCCAGGTCGCCACGTCCGGGCCGAACTGGTCGAACACCACCCCGCCGGAGAGGAGCTCGTCCCGCTGGATCCGGCGGTAGGTGCGCTCGTAGAACTCCCGCTCCTCGGGGCGGTTCCAGATCCACCAGTACTCCCACGGCTGTTTCGACTTCACGGCGAGGGTGTAGCGGGAGTCGCGGCGGCGCAGTTCGGACAGGACCTCCAGCGCGCGGTCGAACCGCTTGCGGGACGGGGCGATCCCGATCATCCCCAGGGTGTGTTCGGCGCCGGGAAGCTTCGGCCGGTCCAGCTGCTCGACGTCCACCCAGTTCGGCAGCGGCACCACCTTGTCGGACGGCCATCCGGCCAGCTCCCGGGTGAGTGACGCGTAGTGGGGGCTGACGCAGATCACCGCGTCGATCTTGTCGATGTCGAGTTTCCGCGGCCACTCGGCGTACAGCTCGAAACGGTGCAACCGCACGAGCAGCCGCTGTCCGGGGCGTTTGTGCTGCGCGTAGAAGATCGCGTTGGGTCCGCACCACTCGCAGATGACGACGTCGGCCCACGCGGCGAGTTCGCGGCTGCGGTACTGGTCGTGGTGGCGCAGCGAGTCCCACTGGTCCAGTTTCACGTCCATCCCCGGCAGCGAGGTGAAGTAGTCGGCCAGGCGGGTGAAGAACTTCAGGTCGTGCCCGGCGATCACCACCTTCAGCGGGCGTTGCGGGGTGGTGCCGGACGGCGGACCGGGGCACGCCTGCTCCAGGTAGTCCCGCAGCCGCGCGGTGGCGTTCTCCAGGCTGAAACGCGCGGCGGCGTCCCGGCAGCGCTGGGCCGCCTCCGCGTAGACGTCCGGGTCCGCGGCGAGCGTGAGCGCGTCGGCGACCGACTCCGCGTCGTCCCCGGCGTAGAGGGGGTAGTCCGCTCCCAGGAGGTCCTCGTGCATCGGGGTGCGGTTGAGTACCACCGGCAGCCCGAGCGCGCCCAGCTCCAGAACCTTGGTGGACAGCTCCATGCTGGCGTCCATGGCCGGGTCGCGCCAGGACAGGCCGACGTCGCACCCCGCGGAGAGCCGCAGCGCCTCGGCGCGCGGCTGGCCGCCGTGCCAGTGCACGTTGGGGGTGTCCTCCAGCGCCCTGCCCATCCGTTTGGCCCAGTCGGGCGAGTCCCGGTGGATCTTGTCGCCGACCATGTGCAGCTCCGCCGGGACACCGCGCTGCTCCAGCGCCTCGGGCAGGGCGGTCATCTCCAGCGTGTTCCAGGCGGGCGCGAACTTCCCGGTGTAGACGAGCCTCAACCGTTGGGCCGGTGTGCTGTCACCGAGGGCCTCGTCCGGTACCTCCACGACGGGAGGGAAGAGGACGCTCCTGCCGCAGGCCGCCGGGACGCTGGACTCCAGGAAGCCCCGCAGCTCCTCGGTCTGGCAGAGCAGGAACCGGGACGCCTCCGCGATGTCGGTCAGCTCGGAGACGACGGTCGCCGTCATCTCCCCGACGTTCTGCGGGATGTCGGTGAGGTAGGTCCACAACCGTCCGGCGAGGTTCTCGTTCTGCGCGGCCTGCTCCGCCAGCCGCTTCCCCCGGACGACGATCGCGTCAAAGCCGCGTTCGGCGTCGAGCCGCTGCATCAGGGCGACCGCCTGCTCCGGGGTGAGCCCGCGCCCGTCGGACCCGGACAGCAGCCCCTCCTCGTGCGGCCGCCGCAGGGTCACTCCCTCGGTCGCGTCCAGTGGGGCGGTGAGCCGGTCGGTGCGCACCGGCGCCTTCAGCAGCAGGGTCGTCTCGCAGCCGGCGCCCGCCAGGGCACGGGTCATCGACTGCGCCCACACCGCGGAACCGTCGATGATGTTCATGTCGACGTCGCCGTACACGAGGGCCCGAAGCGGCCGGCCGCGCTGCTCCTCGCGCACCCGGCCACCCGGCGCCGGTTTCGCACTCACTCGCTGACCTTCGCGTCGGTTGTTGGTCACGTGTTCCCTTTCGGCGCGGTTCGCGCGTGGTCGGGCGACTCTTCGGGCTCGGTTCCGTGCGGCGGGCTCAGCGCGAGCAGCCGGGCGCCGTGCCGGTTCCACACACCGGGCTGCAGACCGCGCCGGACCAGCTCGCACCGTGCCAGTGCCGGTCGGATGGCGCTGACGAAGACGTACTCCTGGTCGGCGGCCGCCTGGTCCACCGCGTCGGCGTGCGGCGCGTCCCCCTGGCGCCACGAGTCGATGGCGGGCCCGACCGCGTCGGCGCCGGAGCACTCGGCGGCGCACAACGCGTCGACCAGGAACGCCGGCCCCTGGGGTTCGCGCCACAGTGCCGCCCACGGGGACTCCGCGGCGCGTGCCAGGGCCGCCCACACGTCGGGGCCAGGGGCGGCCGACGGCACCGACACGGGCGCGGTGCGCACCGGGATGCCGTGGGAGCGCAGCCGCTCCACCCCGGTGAACGGGGCCGACTCCTGCGGGACGACGACCTCGGCGGGCGGGTACTGCTGGGCGAGGATGTCCTCGGCCAGACTCAGCGACGTGATGTCGTCGCCCGGAAGGGCGAGCAGCGCCACCCGACGGTCGTGCAACGGCAGGTCGGGATTCCCGGCGCCGGGGGCGAGCTGGACCTGGCGAAACAGTTCCGCCAGCCGCACGGGGGTGGCCTCGGTAAGGAACAGGTGACGCAGCGTCGAACGGAGTTCCTCCGAGGTGAGGGGGCCCTGGGCGCGCAGCCGGGCGAGCTCCTCCCCGACGGGGTGGGAGTGCGGACCTCCCGCACCGGGCCGGAGAGTGCGCAGCGCCTCCGGGGGGCGGGGGGCGGCACTGGTGTCGCCGTCCCCGTCGTCCCTGCCCAGGAGAAGGGCACGGGCTCCGCAGGCCGTCGCGCGCCGGGCGAGGCCCGGTGTGTCCGTGGCCACCGCGCTGACGGCGCGCAGCGTGGCGGGCAGCTCCTCCCAACGGGGGGACGCGGGGCGGGTGCCGTGCTCCTCCAGGCTCGCCAGCAGCCGTCTGGTGGCGGGGTGGGGCGATCCCGCGGTGGGAACGTGGACCGGCTCGGGGTCGCGCTCCGGTTCGGCGGCCACCGGGTTGAAGCGGTGCAGCGGGACACCGACGTCGCCGTGGTAGTGGAGGTCGACGTCCAGGGCGGCCAGTGCCGGGGGTGCGGGTGCGTCGGCGATCAGGACGGAGGGCACGCCGCGGGACCGGGCGGCCTCCACGGTCCAGTGCAGGGCGCGTGTGCGGTCGGCAGCCGCCGGGTCGCCGACGTGGGACCACGAGCTCCCCGGCGCGGAGGCGGAGGCGGTGATGACCAGCGCGTCCACGTCCACCGACTCGAACACCACCTGGGTGTCGTGCGAACGCAGCGGTACGACCCGCACGTAGGGGTCGAGCGCCGCCCGCGCCTCCGGGGAGAGGATCCCGGCGACGACGATCCTGCCGTCGTCGGCGCCGGGGGTCCCGGTGAGCAGCCGGGCCTCCTGGCGCTGTGCCTCGTAGGAGCGGACCGGCCCGGGTTTGGAGCGGTTGCCGGAGGAGCGGCTTCCCTGACTGCCGCGCCACAGGCGGAAGAGGTCGCGGGGAAGCGTCATGAGGCCGCGGCCGGGGCGTTTCGCCGCCGCCGTCAGCGTCCGACCGACCTGGAAGGACGTGGAGCCCTCCAGCGCGGCCAGCCGCGCCTGGGCCTCGTGCAGCTGGGCCTCGCGCTCGGAGAGGGCCTGGCGCAGCTGTTCGGTCTGGCTCTGTTCCCGCCGTTTCACGAGGTTCCCCTCAGGATGGTGGCGATGCGTTCTCCCGCGTGGCCGTCCCACAGCGGGGGTGTGTCCGTGTCACGAGCAGCGGCGTCCCCGGCGAGGATCTTGGACACCAGGCCGGGGAGTTCGGCTTCGGCCACGAGCCGGTTCGTGCCGTGGGTGATGGTGACCGGGCGTTCGGTGTTGGGGCGCAGGGTCAGGCAGGGGACGCCGAGGATGGTGCTCTCCTCCTGGACCCCGCCGGAGTCGGTGACCACCGCGGCCGCGCCGCGCACCAGTGTCACGAAGTCGGTGTAGCCGAGCGGTTCCAGCAGGTGGACGCCGGGGTGCTCTCCCAGGCCGGCTGCCGCCAGGGCCTCGCGGCCGCGAGGGTGGACCGGCATGACCACGGGTGTCTGGTCGGCGATCTCGTGCAGCCGACCGACCAGACGCGCGGCGGTGTCCGGGTCGTCGACGTTGGCGGGACGGTGCAGGGTGGCCGCGGTGTAGACCTCGGGCAGGTGCAGCCGGTCGCGCAGCGCCCGGGTGTCGAACCGGTCCAGGTGGGCCAGCAGCGTGTCGATCATGGGGTTGCCGACGAAGTGCACCCGGTGGGAGGGAACGCCCTCGCGGGCCAGGTGGCCGACGGCCTCCGGACTGGTCACGAATGCCATGTCGCAGACCTGGTCCGTGAGGGTGCGGTTGGCCTCCTCCGGCATCGACCAGTCGAACGAACGCAGTCCCGCCTCGACGTGTCCCACCGGGATCCCCAGTTTCGCGGCGACGAGGGCGGCCGCCAGCGTCGAGTTCACGTCACCGTAGACGAGAACACGTTCGGGTGAACGGGTGGTGAACTCCTGTTCCAGCCGCACCATGAGGGCGGCGGTCTGCTCGGCGTGCGTCCCCGACCCCACGCCGAGGTCCACGTCCGGCCGGGGCAGCCCCAGTTCGCGGAAGAAAACAGCGGACATGCGGTCGTCGTAATGCTGTCCGGTGTGCACCACCGACTGCCGGGCACCCCGTTCCTCCAGGGCGGCCACCACCGGGGCGGCCTTAACGAAGTTGGGTCGCGCACCGACGATGTGCACGATCCCGCCGGACGGGCTTCCGGCTGGTGCTGACGACATCACGTTCCCTTCGTAACAGGAGGCAACAGACTTATCCCCCGGGCGACGCGCGCACGACGCCGGAGTGTCACCGCCAGGTCATCTCCGCGTGGTTCCATGCCCAGCCGTGCGCAACACCGCGAAAACGATCTCGTTCACCGCGACCCTGGCCTGGCGGCACCTGCGCCGCGAACCCGCCAGGGTTCCGCTGCTGGCGCTGCGCGTGTGCCCGGGCGGCCTCCGACGCGTCGTGCGCGCCGTTCTGCTGCGTACCGGCGGTCTGGCCCGGGTCTACGCGCTGTGGGACGCCGGGAACCGTACGGGAAGTCTGGATACGCTCCGCCGCAGTGCCCATGGTGCCTCCCCCCGCTGCATAGCCCGTATGGTCGCGTTCGCGCTGGCCGTGGAGCGACCCCGGACAGCGCGGGAACTCCTCGCCGGACTCCCGGAGGGCCCGCGCCGCGTCCGGCTCGAACGCGAGGTGGCCCTCGCGACGGGACGCGCCCTGCCCTCCGAAACGCCCGGCCGCTGGCCCGATCTCACGGTAACCCCGGTTCGGAGAACGGCACGCTACGACACGATGAACGATGGACAATCGGTTCCGGTGACGCGCGTGCTGCACCTGGTCACCAACGCCCTGCCGCACACCAACGCCGGCTACACGCAGCGGACGCACCGCATCGCACTGGGACAGCGCGCTTCCGGGATGGAACCGCACGTGGTCACGCGCCTGGGGTACCCGCTGACCAAGGGCATCGCCGACGCCCGCCCCCGCGTGCGGGTGGAGGGGGTGGACTACCACCGCTTGCTGCCGTGGTTCGCGCCCGCCGACGGTGAGCGTGAGCTGCGCTCCTCAGTGCGGCGCGCGGTGCCGCTCGTGGAGCGGTTGCGGCCCGACGTGCTGCACGCCGCCAGCAACCACCGCAACGGGAGGCTGGCGCTGGAACTGGGACGCCGGTTCGGTGTCCCGGTGGTATACGAGGTCCGGGGGTTCCTGGAGGAGTCGTGGCTGTCCCGCGACGCCTCCCGCAGCACCTCGGACGCGTTCTACCGAGAGGAGCGCCGCCGGGAGACCGCGTGTATGTCGGCGGCCGACCTGGTGGTGACTCTGGGCCGCGCGATGCGGGACGAGATCGTGGCGCGGGGGATAGCGCCCGACAGGGTCCTCGTCGTTCCCAACGCGGTGGAGGAGGGCTTCCTCGAACCGCTGCCGTCCGGCAGCGGGGTCCGGGACGAATGGGGCGTCGGACCCGAGGAGTTCGTGGTGGGGACCACGACGAGCTGCTACGGCTACGAGGGGCTGGACACCCTGATCGACGCTGTCGCGCTGCTGCGCGGCCGCGGCGTTCCCGCCCGCGCCCTGGTCGTCGGGGACGGTCCGGAACTGGACGCGCTGCGGGACCACGCGGCCGCGGCCGGGGTGGCGGACAGTACGCACTTTCCCGGCCGGGTGGCCGCCGGGGAGATCCGGCGGTACCACGCGGCGATGGACGTGTTCGCGGTGCCGCGCCGGGACGAGCGGGTCACCCGCCTCGTCACCCCGCTGAAACCGGTCGAGGCGATGGCCGGCGGGCTGCCGGTGGTGGCCAGCGACCTGCCGGCCCTCCGGGAGCTCGTGGAGCACGGGGAGACGGGGGAACTCGTGGATCCGGGCTCCTCCCGGGAACTCGCCGGGTGCCTGGAGCGGCTGGCCCGCGACGCGCGTCTGCGGGCGGGCTACGGCCGGGCCGGGCGCGCGCGGGTCACCGGGGAGCGCACCTGGAACGCCGCGGCGCGGCGCTACCTCGACGCGTACTCCGCCCTCCTCGGGGAGAAACCGCTGGGTCCTGTTTGAGGGGCGGAACGCGGCGTGGCACATGAGTTAATCCTTGTCGACATTTCCCGAAACCCCCGGGACGCGCGGGGGGAAAAACATTAGGGTGGAACATGCGCGGAATGGCGCTTTCCCGAATCGCCGAAACCGGTATATACGGGGGAATGCGGCCGTAAGCACGTTTTCATCCGCGCGGACGCGGACTTCACGGAAGGGCGTGTGACTCCGTTTCCGCGGCAACGCACAACAGCACTCCGGCCTGCTGCCACACCAGTTCTGGAATCGTGCGGTTCCTTGTACCGAAAGACGAAGGCGAGGCAAGCACCATGGACTCTGGCGCCACCACCGCGGCCCCGGACCTGGTCGTGATCGGACTCGGCTACGTCGGCCTTCCCATGGCCCACCAGGCGGCCCAAGCGGGTCTCACTGTCACCGGCCTGGAAGTCGATGCGGACGTCGTCGCGGAACTGAACTCCGGGAACTCGCACATCGACGACCTGACCGACGCCGACATCCAGGAGATGACAGCCGCCGGGTTCACCGCCACGACCGACCCGGACGTCCTGGCCACGACCCGGACCGTCGTCATCTGCGTCCCCACACCGCTCTCCGCGGAGAACGGACCCGACCTCAGCGCCGTCCGGGCCGCGGCCGCTTCCGCCGCACCCCGGCTGCGTCCCGGAACCCTGGTGATCCTGGAGTCCACCACCTACCCGGGCACCACCGAGGAGGTCGTGCGGCCCCTTCTCGAGGAGTCCGGACTCGTCGCCGGAACGGATTTCCACCTGGCGTTCTCCCCGGAACGCATCGATCCCGGAAACCCGGCGTTCGGAGTCGCCAACACCCCGAAAGTCGTGGGCGGAATGACGGAACGCTGCGGCGAACTGGCCACGGAGTTCTACTCGTCCTTCGTCGACACGGTGGTCCAGGCGCGCGGCACGCGCGAGGCCGAAATGGCCAAACTACTGGAAAACACCTACCGGCACGTCAATATCGCCCTCGTGAACGAAATGGCGGTCTTCTGCCAGGAACTCGGCGTGGACCTGTGGGACGCGATCTCCTGCGCCGCCACCAAACCCTTCGGGTTCCAGGCCTTCTACCCCGGCCCGGGGGTGGGCGGGCACTGCATCCCCATCGACCCGAACTACCTGTCGTACAAGGTCAAGACACTGGGTTACCCGTTCCGGTTCGTGGAGCTGGCCCAGGAGATCAACGCGCGCATGCCGAACTACGTCGCCCAGCGCGCGCAGGAACTGCTCAACGAGGCGGGACTGGCCCTGTCGCGGGCCACGGTGCTGTTGCTGGGAGTCACCTACAAGGCCGACATCGCCGACCAGCGCGAGTCCCCGGCCCGCCCCGTCGCCGCCAAACTCGCGGGCAAGGGCGCGACCCTGACCTACCACGACCCGCACGTGGCGGAATGGACGGTGAACGGCACCCCCGTTCCCCGCACCACGGACCTGGAAGGGGCCATGGCCGAGGCGGACCTCACGATCCTGCTCACCGAGCACGAGGTCTACGCCCCGAAGCTGCTCACCGAGAACGCGCGGCTGCTGCTGGACACGCGCGGGACGCTGCGCCGCTCTGGCCCGGACACCGCGGACCAGCACACCACCTCCCCGATCGTCCGGGACGGCGTGCAGCTGTTGTGACCGCTCCCGCGGGGGCACACCCCGCAGTCGGGGCGAGCGTCACCGCCCCGGACCGCCCCGCGGCGCGGTCCGGGGCCCTGGCCACGTTCCGGGCCGCCCGCGGCGTTCCCGCCGGCTGGCCGTGGCGTCCTTCCCGCGCGTGACCCGCGGTTTCGTTCGCGCGCCCTCCCCGGAAGAAGCCGTCACCTCACCCACGCCTGTGCGTAACCCTGCTTTTCACCCGGTGTTTCCTTCGCTCCCTAACGTGAGGCCAGGTTGGGAAACCACGCCGGGTACGGACACGTTCCCGGCGGTCGACGCAGGTGGAGGCGCACATGCACGCCGTCGTAGCTACTGTGGTCCACCACCCCGAGGACGCGCGCATCCTGCACCGGCAGATCCGGGCACTGCTCGACGCCGGCCACACGGTCACCTACATCGCCCCCTTCCGGGAACGCGGGGTGACGCCGGACCCGGAACTGACCGTGGTGGACGTCCCGCGGGCGGTGGGCCGACGGCGGATCGGGGCGCTGCGGGCCGCACGCGCGGTGCTGGCCCACCACGCCCCCACCGCTGACATCCTGCTCTTCCACGACCCGGAGCTGTTGCTGGCGCTGCCGCGGAACCGTCCGACGACGGTGTGGGACGTGCACGAGGACGCCGCCGCCTCGCTGCTCAGCAAACCGTGGCTGCCCAAGCCGCTGCGGCGCCCCCTGCGACCGATCGTGCGCGGCTTCGAGGGGCACGCGGAGCGGCGGATGCACCTCCTGCTCGCGGAGGAGGGCTACCGCCAGCGGTTCCGGCACACCCATCCGGTGGTCCCCAACACCACCTATGTTCCGCCCGAACCGGAACGAGCACCGGGTACCGGCCGGGTCGCCTACCTCGGCCACGTCTCGGAAGCGCGCGGCGCGGCCGAGCTCGTGGAGCTCGGCCGGCGGCTGCGGCCGCACGGCATCCGGGTGGAGGTGATCGGTTCGTCCGACACCGAAACCCGGCCGATGCTGCGCGCCGCCCAGCAGGAGGAGGCGATCCACTGGTACGGGTTCGTTCCCAACGACCAGGCGCTGCGCATGATCAACGGGGCGACGGCGGGGATCTGCCTGCTGCACGACCAGCCGAACTACCGCCACTCCCTGCCGACGAAGGTGGTCGAGTACATGGCCCGGGGCCTGCCGGTGGTGACCTCGCCCAACCCGGCCGCGAGCGCCCTGGTCACCCAGCAGCCCCAGGGCGAGTGCGGCATGGTCGTGCCGTTCGGCGACCCCGCTGCCGCCGCCGAGGCGGTGCTGCGACTGCACTCCTCCCAACAGTTGCGGGAACGGTTCTCCCGCACCGGGCACCGGATCGCACGCGAGTCGTTCCACTGGCCGGTCCAGGCAGAGGCGTTCGTGCGGCAGCTGGAGACGTGGGCGTGCGCCGAAGCCGGCCACCAGGTCGCTCCCCAGACGGTGGAGGTACCCGGACAACTGTGGCGGACCGCCGGGGGCGGCCTCCCGCTCCCGACGGCCCCGGAGCCTCCGCACTGCGCCAACAGGTGAGACACAGCACACGCACCCCGCAACCGGAATGGTTTCCTAGGAAGATAAGTTTGTGCGGGTGTCCGTGAGACACACGGCGCAACCGAGTCCGACGAGGGAAAACATGTCCGAGATCACCGAACCGCTCGAACTCGCCCGCAGCGCGCAGGACCTGCTCTTCCGCGAGGCCCGGACCGCGAACAGCTTCAGCTCGGAGCCGGTCAGCGACGCCCAGATCCGCGCGATCCACGACCTCGCCAAGTACGGGCCGACCTCCATGAACATCCAGCCGCTGCGCGTCACCCTGCTGCGGTCGGCCGAGAGCCGGGAGCGGCTCGTGCCGCTCATGATGGAGGGCAACCAGCCCAAGACCCGGACCGCCCCTCTCACCGCGATCCTGTCCTACGACACCGAGTTCCACGAGCGCGCCGGAAGCTTCTTCCCCTCCCGGGAGGAGGGGATCAGGAACCTGTTCGGCGCGGACGAGCAGTTCCGCACCGACAACGCGCGCCTCAACTCCGCCCTGCAGGCCGGCTACTTCCTCATCGGCATCCGCGCCGCCGGCCTCGCCGCCGGCCCGATGACCGGCTTCGACGCCGAGGCCGTGAACAAGGAGTTCTTCGGTGACGGTAGGCAGCGGGCGTTCGTCGTGGTCAACCTCGGCCGGCCCGGACCGGACCACCCCGAGTTCGAACGCCTCCCCCGCTTCGACTTCGAGGACGTCACCACCGAGCTGTGACACGTCACGGTCACGTCGTGCCTACTGTCCGCCCGGAACCCCCGGGCGGACAGGCCGTTTCGCGGACCCTAACCACTGTTCCGGCCACCCAAACTCAGATTGTTCTCAGATTCTGTGGATATGGCGGGGGAATGTTTGGCATCCTGTGCGCATGCCTACCGTACGCAGGCGACTCCTGGGGCTTCTTCCCAGGTTCGGTCTCAGTGTGACCAACCTTGGCCCGGGCACCGCCCTCCTCTCCCGCAACAAGAACGACCGGTTCACCACCCTCCCCTTCGGTGAGGGCGCGCAGCTCGTCGTGAACAAACGGCGCAGCGCGAAGGAGGAACTCGCGTTCCAGAAAAGCGCCGCCAACTACCTGGGCGCGCGGCACGTCGCCGCACTGCTGGAACACTACGGCGCGAACTGTGTCCTCGACGTCGGCGCGAACGTCGGGCAGTACGCCAAACAGCTACGCCGCCACGGCTACACCGGGCGGATCGTCTCCTTCGAGCCGGTCCCGGGCATCGTGGAGAAACTGCGCCGCGCCGCGGCCAAGGACCCGAACTGGTGGGTGTACCCCCACGCGTTGGGGAGCACGGAGACCTCCACCACGATGAACGTGGTGTCGGGGTCGATGAGCTCCCTCCTCGGCCCCAGTGAGTTCGGGAACCGGCGCTACAAGCGGTTCTCGAAGATCGAGAGCCAGGAGGTCAGCGTCCGGCGGCTGGACAACATCCTGGACGAGGTCCTCGACGGCATCGACGAGCCGCGCCCGTACCTGAAGCTCGACACCCAGGGCTACGACCTGGAGGCGTTCGCCGGGGCTGGCGAGCGGATCCGGGAGTTCGTCGGGATGCAGTCCGAGGTGGCGCTCATGCAGATCTACGAGGGCATGCCGCGGATGAACGAGGCCATCGCGGCCTACGAGGGCGCGGGCTTCGAGATCACCGGCATGTTCCCGGTGACCCGGGAGGAGAGCACCGGCCGGGTGCTGGAGTTCGACTGCGTTCTCGCCCGCGCCGACTCCCTGGTCACACCACCGGCGGCCGCCCCGTCCGCAGCATTCGCCACACAGTAGACCACCGCATCGGGGTGCGCGGGCCCGCGGACTCCCGCCACCCCTCGGCGAAACCACGGAACCACGCGCGCAGCGCTCCACCGGAGCGTTCGCGCAGCACCGTGATCACGACCCAGTTGCCCAGGTAGAGCACGGCCAGGGGCCACGGCAGGTTCCGCCGGGCCAGCCACACCCGGTTGCGGGCGTTGAGGCGGTAGAAGTCGCTGTGCCGGGTGGGCGCGACCGCCGGGTGGTACATGACCGCTTGGGCGTCGTACTCCAGGTGGTATCCGGCATCCAGGATCCGCCACGCGAGGTCGGTCTCCTCGTGGGCGTAGAAGAACCCGCTGGGAAGGCCGCCCGCCTCCTCGAAGGCCGTCCGCCGGATCGCGCTCGCCCCGCCCAGGAACGTGGTGACACGACTGGAACGGTGCGGGTCGCCCGCGCGCAGGCGCGGCACGTGGCGACGCTGGTCGGGCCCGCCCTCCGGGTCGGCGATACGCAGCGAGAGCACGCCCAGTCCCGGATCGGCGGCGAACCTGTCCCGGATGTGGCGCACCAGGTCACGCGAGCGGTACCACCCGTCGTCGTCCAGGAACAGCACCACGTCGCCCCCGCAGGCGGCGACCCCCTGGTTGCGTCCCTCCGGGATGCCGAGGTTGTCGTCCAACCGCACACCCGTGGCGCCCTCGGGGAGCTCGGGCAGGTCGACGCCGTTTCCCACGACGACCACCTCGACGCGCGCCCCCTCCTGTTCCAGGACGCTGTCGACCGCGCGTCTGAGCTCGGCGGGGCGGGTTCCCATCGTCAGCAGTACACAGGAGACCAACATCTGCTGTGCACCTCCGCGACCGTTCCGGTTCTCCCCAACTTTACGGGAACCGGTCCCGGGAACAGGCGCGTGCGCGTCCGCGTCACGCGCGGACACGTCCGGGGCATGCGAAGGAACGGAACTCGACATCACAACAACTCACGAGTGGACGGGCTGACTGGACGCAACGACCGTGGCACGGCACGGCTAACAACGGGCTAAACGACACCGGCGCACGTCCCGGCCCACCGTGTCCGTTCGGGCCGGGACGGCGCGGCCTCACTCCAACCGGCGGGAAGCCAGCACACTCACCAGGTGCAGCACCGTCTGCACCGCGGCGATCGCGACACACCCGACGACGAGCGCCCGGGTCGCCGTCGAGCCGTCCAGGACGACGTCAGCGACGGCCGCGACCACGACCAGCAGCGAAAGCTCGACCGCCTGGATCGCGCGGTGGAACCGCAGCGCCGAGGCCGCGGTGCGGGCCAGGGAGAGGGCGGGTGAGCGGGGGCGCAACGCGGTGTCGGACACCTTCTCCCCCAGCCCGGCCTTGGCGCGGGCCACGGTGACGTTGTCGGTCTCCACCTTGATCAGGGCGGCACCGATCGCGGCGGCCATCCCCGCCACCACCCATCCGCCGGCGGAGAACTCCCCCTGCGCGCGCACACCCAGACCGATCAGCAGGGCGATCTCGGCGAGGTAGTGGCCGATGCGGTCGAGGTAGATCCCGGCGACACTGGTCCGGCCCGTGTAGCGGGCGATCTCCCCGTCCGAGCAGTCCAGCAGGAGGTAGATCTGGACGAGGAGCGCGGCCGCCAGTGCCGAGGCCAGACCGCCGAACGCGAGTACCACGCCGGCGAGCACCCCGGCGGCCATCATGAGGTAGGTGACCGGGTTGGGCGGCACACCGAGCCGGACGAACACGGTGCTCACATACGGCGAGATGTCGCGCATGTAGAACCGGCCGGCCCAGTGCTCCTCGTTGGTTCGCTCTTTCACGCCGGGAGGCTGCCCTCCGGCACGGACCTCAGCTACCGAGGGTTTTGACATAGTCACCGACACTGCGCCGAATGTCTCCCTCCGTGAGAGCGAGGTGTTCGAGGATGGTGTAGCGCCCCGGCCGGGTCGACGGGGCGTAGGCGATGGCCCGCGCGAACTCCTCCTGGTCCAGGCCGATGTCGGCGGGCAGGGTCGGCAGCTCGTGGCGGAGCAGGCAGGAACGGACGGCCTCCATCCGCTCCTTGCCCTCACCGTGGTAGCGCGCCCGGAGATAGTACATGAAGAGCGCCCCGAGGCCGGCGAGCTCGCCGTGGTTGCTCGTACCCGGGTACAGCTGGTCCACGGCGTGCACCAGCTCGTGGCATCCGCCGCTCGCGGGGCGGCTCGACCCGGCGACCGACATCGCCATCCCGGAGAGCACCAGTGCCTCGGCCAGTGCCACGAGGAACTCCTCGGACTCCACGGAGTCCGGACGGTGCAGCAGGGACTCGGCCGCGACCCGAGCGAAGGTGACGGCCATCCCGTCCACCGGTTCTCCCTGCTCCCGGCCGGCGAGCTCCCAGTCGGCTATGGCGGAGAGGTTGCTGACCGCGTCGCCGATGCCGGAACGCACCAGCCGCTGCGGGCCGGCCTGCACGTAGTCGACGTCGACCACCACCGCTGTGGGCATGGTGACCCCGTAGGACCCCTTGCCGCTCTCGTGCTCCAGGGAACTGGTGGGCGAGGCGATGCCGTCGTGCGCGAGGTTGGTGGCCACCGCCACCATCGGGATGCCGGCCATCAGCGCGGCGAACTTGGTGACGTCGATGGTCTTTCCGCCGCCGATGCCGGCGACGGCCTCGTAGGCGCCGGCGCGGAGCTTCCTCCCGAGGTCGTTGGCGACGTCGACACTGCCGCCCTCCACCCGGAAGACCTCACAGTTCGGCAGGTCCAGGTCGGCGCCGATCTGCGCCCCCTGGCCGGGGCCCACGGCCACGGCGATACGGCCCTCGTTGGCGATGCGGCGGTCGGCCAGGACGGAGCCGAGGGAGCCCACGGCTCCGCGGCGCACGTCGATCGCCAGTGGAGAGGACACCATGCGGGCTAGTAGCGGCATGCGATCTCCCGGGCCCGGTTGAGGTCATCGTGGTCGTCCACCTCGACCCAGTCCACCTTGCCGATGGGGGCGGTGGCGACTTTCCCGCCGCGGTCGGCCAGTTCCTGGAAACCGTCCTCGTAGTAGAGCTGGGGGTCGCGTTCCCAGGTGGTGCGGAGCGCGTCCGCGACGCGGGCGTCCGCGGAGCCGTCGATGAGGGTGGCGCCGATGTACTCTCCCGCGGCCTGGGCGGGGTCCATCCGTTTCGTGATGCGCGTGAGGTAACCCGCCTCGTCCAGGGTGACCTTCATCTCCTCGTCGCCGAGTGTTTTGACGTTGTCCACCGCCAGGAGCAGTTCCGGTCCGCGCGCGGCCAGTAGTGTCTCTTCCACCGTGTCCGGATGCACGGTGTCCCCGTTGACGAGGAGGACGCCATCGGAGAAGTAGTCCCGCGCGGTCCACAGGGAGTAGGCGTTGTTCCACTCCTCGGCCTTGTCGTTGTGGACCAGCCGCAGGTGGACTCCGTGCCGCTCCTCCAGGGCCTCCTTGCGTTCCCGTACCGCTTCGGCGCAGTAACCGACGACCACGACGATGTCGGTGATCCCGGACGCCGCGAGGTTACGCAGTGAGATGTCCAGAATGGTGGTTTCCCCATCGACCGGGACCAGCGCCTTGGGCAGCGTGTCGGTGTAGGGGCGCAGCCGGCGTCCCGCTCCTGCGGCAAGAACCATACCGAGCATGTACGCGCCTTCCTCCTCAAGTTGTGGAGGCGCCAACGCCTCCCCATTCGTTTCGCCTTCGGTCCGTCGCTGTCGTTACCGGGGTCGCGCACCAGCTCACCGCGGACTCCGCGCCGAGCAGCACCAGCACATACCCGGCGAGAGCACCGTAGACGAACGGCGCCCACCCCAGCACGCCGCCGAGAGCGGCAAGCGCCATTCTCCCGTCCCAACCGAGCGCAGCCCGACGTGCCCAGAGGGGTGGCGCGACACCGCAGCGTGCGCGGTGCGCGACGTCGCGGTGGCGCAGCACCACCGCGGCGATGAGCACGAACACGAGCGGTTCTGCCACACCCGCCCCGTAACCGAGCGCGAGCAGGTACAGGTACTCCGTCCCGCGAAGAATCGGCGGAACCATCCAGTCCGATCGTCCATCGTGCGGATGTCTGGAAGCCAACCCCGCCAGTAGGAGCAGAGCGACCGGTGCAAACAGGGTAATGCCTGTGAGATTGCCGAGTCCGGCGGCCAGCAGCGCGCAGGTGGCGCCCGCACCCACCACAGCCGGGAGGAGTGGGGGAAGAGCGCCCGCGGCCAGTATGCCCAACGCGGAACCGAGGTGGCCATCGTCACGACAAATCCCCAGGTCAATGCCGTACATCGGTTCATTTTCCGGGATGGTTCGCATTGTCTGCCTCGTCAGGTTTAGCGGCCTGTGTGGCGCGCGACCGGACAGTAACCGTCAGGGCACATCCGACGATCAGTGCGATAAACGTCACGCGCGCGTCCCACACGACTGTCGTCAGCGCGACGACGATGAACCGTGTGTCCTGCGAAAACCGAGCAAGGTGGGCCAGGTGGGGCGAGGCGGCCAGCCGCCGGGCCACGCCGCCTCCCGGCGCCCGACGCCGCATCCGCTCCCACTTCCGGGGAACACACCGCCGTTCGGGAGCCGCCTCGTGCGTCCACAACCAGAGCGGCTCGGTGGGCGGTGACGCACCGTCCTGTCCGCGGGAGGGCGCTACCTCCCCGCGCGGGTCGCCGCCCTCCGGCCGACCGGGGGAACTCCCGCCGAGGACCCGACCGCGCGGCGCCGCGGCCCGCCGCGCGTCGTGGACGGCCGCACGCAGCGCCACCGCGACCAGCGCGGCCGTCGCCCACTCCCACGTAGCGGCAACACCCGACACGGCACCGCCCACGGCGATCCCGGCGTAGACGGCGCACTCCCGCGCGCCGGCGAGCAGGGAGGCCAGCCACACGCGCAACGCGTCCGCGGGCCGGGTGGCGAGCCGTGCCGCCACACTGTCGGCGAACAGGACGACGAGAAGCAGGAACGACCCCGTGACGGCGCCGCGTGTGTCACCGCCGCAGAACCACACGGCGGCGAGCGCCCCGAGGAGCGCGGCGCTGCGGTCCACGGCCAGGGAGGACACTCCGCGGCGCCCGGCCCACCGCGCGACGGCTCGGGAAGCCGGGCCGAACCCGGGGGGCGTGGACGCGACAGCACCCGCCACAGCTGTGTCCCTTCCACGTTCCGCTGGCAGCCAGCATCACGTAGAGGGCGGTCTCCGGCAACAGCTGACACGCCGGGACGCGCGGCCCCGTTCAGGCGGCCTGGTCACCCCCCTGCCCGTCGTCCTCGTCCGAACGCGGGGGCTGCTCCGGGTCGGCGGGGTTGTTCCTGTTCTTCCGCGCCTCGATCTCGGCCTTGGTGTCCTCGTTGTAGGCGCTCAGCGTGCTCTCGATGTCGCTGTCCATGGTCAACTCGCCCTCCTTGATGTAGAGGCCGCGGTTGCAGAACCGTTTCAGGTCGTTCTCGTTGTGCGAGACGAGCACCATGGTCCGGTTGTTGCTGAGCATCCTGTCGATGGCGTCATAGCACTTGCGGCGGAAGCTCTTGTCTCCCACGGCGAGGACCTCGTCCACCAGCATGATGGGGTGTTCCAGCTGGGAGATCAGCGCGAACCCGAGCCGCACCTTCATCCCGCTGGAGTAGTGCCGGACCGGGGAGTCGATGAACTTCGGATCGATCTCGGCGAAGTCGACGATCTCCTGGAAACGCGCGTCGAGCTCCTCGTTGGTCATCCCGTGCAGCGACCCCACGAGGTAGACGTTCTCCCGGCCGGTGAGCTGCTCGGAGAAGCCGGCGCGCAGCTCCAGCAGCGGAGCCACCTTGCCCTGGACCCGGACCGTTCCCTCGTCCGGGAGGAGGACACCCGCGATGAGTTTGAGCAGGGTGGACTTGCCGGTGCCGTTCTTGCCGACGATGCCGATGCAGTCGCCCTCCTCGGCGCTGAAGGACACGCCGCGCAGCGGCCAGAACGCGTTTCCCCCGGCGTTGGGGTCGCGCTTCGTCCCGTGGATGAACATCTCACGCAGACTACGTTTACGCCGGCGGTTCACCGCGAACTTGACGCCGAGCTCCTCGGCCTCGATAACCGGCTGCGCCATCACAGCTCCTTCAGGACGGAGGTCTCCAACCGCCGGAATGTCGTGTATCCGACGACGAACATGAGTACCGCTCCCACCAGCGCCGAGGATAGTGCCAGCGTACTCGGCGCGCCGTGCGGGAACCACACGGTGTGGTGCATCTGGAAGATGCCCATCAGCGGATTCAACTCGTAGAGGACCTTGAACCAGTCGGGAATTCCCTCGATCCCCAACACCATGTTGGCCGGGTAGATGATAGCCGAAGCGTAGAACAGCACACGGTTGAGGATGCGCACCACACGCTCGACGTCCCGCACCAGGATGTTGATCGAGCACAGGAGGAAGGTGATGCCGAGCGTGAACATCAGCTGCACCACCAGTGCCAGCGGCAGCCACACGAACACGCCGAACAGGCTGGTCTCGCCGCCCAGGAAGAACACGAACGCCAGCAGCACCGGCCAGGTCGCCAGGTAGTCCACGAACTTGGTGGTCACCGACGCGATCGGGAAGATCTCCCGGGGCACCTGCATCGTCGTGATGAGCTTGGAATGGCTGAGCAGCGCCTTCGGCGACTCGCCCAGGGCCGAGCTGAACCACAGCCACGGCAGGAGTCCCGACAACAGGAACAACGCGAACCCGCCGGGCCAGTCCGGCCCTCCCGGGGTTCCCCGGTCCGTGTTCAGGACCACACCGAAGACGAAGTAGTACACCCCGGCCATCGCCAGGGGCTCCAGCAGGGACCAGGCGTAGCCGAGGAACGATTTCTGGTACTTGACCTTCAGATCACGCGAAACCAGGAGGCTCACGACCTGCCGGTTCTGCCAGACGGCCAGCGCCCTTGACGCCACCGCCACCTCCTTGCAGATGCAGCTTTTCTCAGTGCGGAGCGCGGACTGCCACCGCCCTCTCCGTGTCCCGCGGCCCCACCGGGCATGTGACGGTTCCCGGCCACGTACGACGGAGAGGTGGCATCCACAACCGCGGCGTGCGCGGGCCATGCGCCCTTTGCCTGGTCACCGCGTCCGCGTGAGCCGGGGCACGGAAGCAGTACGGTCCATCGGGGTCAGGTGTACGATGCCGGACCAGTTACGACCGGTCAGCCGCAGCACAGCGTCCGATTTTTGCACATTCCTGGACGAGTTGTGCTTACCCGAGCGTCTCCAGAGTACAGGCAGCGACGACTCGAACATCCACAGACGCCTGTCGTTCAGGCACTGTTGATGAGTATGTCGCTCGCGATCCCGGGCGGCGGGACGCGCAGCACCGAGCACGACGCGTGAGGGACACATGCCGCACCACACCGCAACGACCACGGACCCGGACACGACACGCCCGTACACCATCGCCGCCGTACTGGCGGGCGGGGTGGGAGCCCGGGTGGGCGGCACCGAACCCAAACAGTTCCTCCCCCTGGGAGGGCGCACCGTTCTGGAACGGGCCGTCTCCGCGTTCGACGGCGAACCGGGCGTCGACGAGGTCCTCGTCCTCACGGTGGAGGAGCACCTGTCCCGCACCGAACGGCTCGTCGCCGAGGCCGGCCTGAACAAGGTCAGCGCGGTTCTCACGGGCGGCGCCACCCGCACGGCGACCTCGCTTGCCGTCCTGGACGCGCTGCGCGGCCGCCCCGGCACGGAACGGATCCTCCTGCACGACGCCGCACGCCCCCTTGTCAGCGGGCGGACGGTCCGCCGCTGCCTGGAGGCCCTCGACCACGCCGGTGCGGTGGGAACGGCGGTTCCCGCCACCGACACGGTCGTACGGGTCGAACCCAGCGGCTCGGGGACCGGGGAGGTGATCCGCGAGGTTGTGCCCCGCTCCGCCCTGCGGCGGATGCAGACACCGCAGGGGTTCCGGCTCGAGGTGCTCCGGCGCGCCTACGATCTGGCCCTGGCCGACCCCGGGTTCACCGCCACCGACGACTGCGGGGTCGTCCTGGACTACACACCCGAGCACGAGGTCCGGATCGTGGAGGGGGAGGACACCAACCTCAAGATCACCAACCCCGGCGACCTGGAGATCGCCGAGACGCTGCTGCGCCGCCGCGGCGCGCACGAGTAGGCCCGGTCCGGTGGACAGGGCCTGACACCCACCCGGAGAGGAGGAAGGGCGCGGGGGTCCGGCAACCGCAGCGAAGCCCCACGCCCCGAGGACCAGATGACGATTTTCACCCCGACCGAGGTGATCGGCCACCGCGGCGCCGGACGCAGCACTGACAGCGGCCCCGCGCAGAACACCGTCGCCTCGTTCCACACCGCGGTCGACAGCGGGGCGGGCTGGATCGAGGTCGACGTGCGGCGCAGCGCCGACGGGGTCCTGGTGCTGAACCACGACCCCACCCTTCCCGACGGGCGCGCGATCGTGGACCTCACGGCGGAGACCTGCCGGAAGGAGGGACTGACCACCCTCCAGGAGGCGACCGCCGAGATCCCGCCGCACATCGGACTGGACATCGACCTCAAAACCGTGATGGAGGACGCCACCGGGGCCGCCGACCAGCGCACGGCCGCGCTCCTGCTTCCCGTGCTCCGGCGGGAGGCCCGGCGGCGCCGCGTGTTCGTCTGCTCCTTCGACCCCGGGGCGCTCCTGGAGCTGCACCGCGGCGCGCCGCACGTCCCCACCGCCTGGATGCCCTACGTACGCAACCCCGTCGACGAGGCCGTGTCCGGAGCCGCCGGGCTGGGGTGCGCGATCGTCGCCATCGACGCGCGCTCGTTCGGAGTGGGCGAGGAGGGACGGCCACCGGGACGCCGCGAGGTCGACTACACCGTCGCCACCGCCCACGCGGCCGGGCTGGAGGTGCTCTCCTGGTGCCCCGACCCCGAGGAGGCGGCCCGGTTCGCCGCGGTCGGGATGGACGCGGTGGTGGTGGACGACGTTCCCGGCGCCGTGGCGGCCCTCGACGCGCGGTGACGTCCCGAACGGGCTACGCTCGTCTACTCCGCGGAAGCGGCCGCGGCGACGCGGGAGTCGGCGCCGAGCCCGGACGGGCTCGTGAGGAACCCCACACCCCACGCCATGTGCATCGTCGCCAACGCCGCCGGGATCAGCGGCCACGACCGGGGGGACAGTCCACGCGCCAACGGGACCGAGGCCACCAGGATCGCGGCGAGGTAGCCCAGCGGAACGATCCACGCCGGCCAGAACACCACACCCGCCACGGTGCCCGCCGCGATGGCCACCACCGCCGCCGGCGGCGCCAGGTACCGGGCGTTCATCGTCCCCCTGTGCTGGCGGGCCACGACGCGGCGCCAGCGGCCGTAGTGGAAGTACTGCCGGGCGAGCGCCGCGAGGGTCCTCCGCGGCCGGTAGGACACCCGCATGCGCGGTTCGAACCACACGGTTCCGCCGGTTCGGCGGATGCGGTAGTTCATCTCCCAGTCCTGGGCGCGCAGGAACGCCTCGTCGTAGCCGTTCACCCGGTCCAGCGCGGCGCGTTGGAACACCCCCAGGTAGACCGTGTCCGCGGGTCCTCCCTCACCACCGGTGTGGAAACGCGCGTTGCCCACGCCCACCCTGGACGTCATGGCGGCCGCGACGGCTCTCTCCCACGGGGTCACGCCCTCCGCCGCCATGATTCCGCCCACGTTGTCGGCGCCGGTCTCCTCCAGCGTCTCCACCGCCACCCGGAGGTAGTCCTCGGGCATCATGGAGTGCCCGTCGATCCGGGCCACGACGGAGTGGGCGGAGGCGGCGATCGCGGCGTTGAGGCCGGCGGGGGTCTGCCCGCTGGGATTCTCCACCACGGTGACGCGGGGGTCGGATCCGGCCAGGGTCTCGGCCACCTCCCATGTGCCGTCCGTCGAGGGACCGACAGCCAGCACCACCTCCAGCTCACCCGGGTAGTCCTGGGCGAGCACGTGCCGGACAGCGCCCTCCAGGTGGCGCTCCTCGTTCAGCACGGGCATGACGACGGATACAGCCGGCCAGGTCACGATCGTCTTCCTCTGGTCGTGTGGTCTTCGCCGCGGCGCGCCGCGGCGGGTTCCGGTCCCTCTCACGCTAATGCACGCGTGTTCCCACAAAACCGCCCGACAACACGCCCAAGAAACGACATACGGAACACTCACGGGCTCGGGTGCCAACCTGGTTACCGGAACCAGGGCGTCACACGGGCAAGGAGGTCACTGCCGTGAGCGACCGGCCGCCCGAGGGGCCGCGCCGGGGAGCCCCCACTCCGGAGTTCCGGCGTATCCGCTCCTCCCCCACCCCGCCCGGGGACGGCCCCCCGGGAGACCGCTCCAGCGCCGGCCCCCGCGCCCCGTTCCTCCCCCCGCCCGCGGTGCGCCGCAAGCGGCTCCTGCTGCTGGTCGCCAGCACGCTCTCGGTCGCGGTACTGCTCGCCTCCGGAACGGCGTGGGCGTTCTCCGGATGGATGTCGGGCAAGCTCAACCGGTCCGACGTGTTCGGGGGGCTCCTGCAGGGTGACCGCCCCGAATCCGGACCCGAGGGCGCACTGAACTTCCTGGTCATAGGCTCGGACAGCCGCGACGGCCTGACCAGCGAGGAGCAGAGCGAGCTCGGTGTGGGAGGCAACGTGGGGCAGCGTGCCGACACCATGATGCTGGTCCACGTGAACAGCGACCGCGACCGTGTCGAGGTCGTGGCCCTGCCCCGGGACTCGTGGGTGGACATCCCCGAGCACGGCCCCAACAAGATCAACGCCTCCTACGCGTTCGGCGGCCCGAGCCTGGCCGTCCGGACCGTGGAGTCGGCCACCGACGTCCGCATCGACCACTACGTGGAGGTGGACTTCTCCGGGTTCGTCGACGTGGTCGACACCCTGGACGGCATCGAGGTGTGCCTGTCACAGCCCATCACCGACCCCAAGGCGGACCTGGACATGGCCGCGGGCACCCACCGGGTCGGCGGCACCGAGGCACTGGCGTTCGCCCGCACCCGCAAGACGGCGGGCGGGGACTTCGACCGCATCGACCGCCAGCAACAGGTGATGTCCGCCCTGCTGGACAAGGCGATGAGCACGGACACCCTGAGCGATCCCGGCAGGTTCACCGACTTCCTCGACACCGCCCTGTCGTCGGTGACCGTGGACAACGGACTGGACACCGCCACCATCAACCAACTCGGCAACGAGCTGCGCACCGTGGGCCTGGACGACGTCTCCTTCACCCAGGTTCCGGTGGCCGAGGCGAACTACCGCACCCCGGAGGGCGCCAGTGCCGTCCAGTGGGACACCGAGGCCGCCGGCGACCTCTTCTCCCGCCTCTCCGAGGACCGGCCCATAGCCGAAGAGGACTCCGACGAGGAGAAGGAGCGGGAGAAGGACGACGCCGCGGACTCCCCCCGTCCGAGGGACGTCCGGGTAAAGGTCTTCAACGGGATGGGCCAGCCGGGGTTGGGATCCCAGGTCAGGAGCAAACTCCGCGAGGCCGGCTTCGCCTCCCCCACCAAGGCCCGGAACTGGAAGAACACCGACGTCACCACGACGCTGGTCCGCCACGCCCCGGAACGGAAGGACCAGGCCGAACTCGTCTCCCGCGCCCTACCCGGCTCCGAGCTGGTCGAGGACGACACACTCGGCGAGGGGGTCCAGGTCGTCCTCGGCGCCGAGCACTCCACTGTCGACACCACGGCCCCCACGGCCACGCCGGAGGACGGGAACCGCGACCACGGCACGGACACCGCCCGGGACAACGTCTGCGGATCCTGAGACGCCCCCCGACAGAGACCGGTTCAGGGCAGGAGATGCAGCGACTCGACGTGACTGGGCCGAACCACGGTGAAATGCCGACGGTCGAGAGTGGCTACCTCATACGTACCGAGGCGCTCCGCCAGAGCGATCACGGAGGCATCCGTCGTCCCCAAGGGAAGGTCAGCGTAGCGCGTGACGAGCTGGGCCATGCGCTGTGTATCGGCGGGGGTAAGGCTGGCGAGGGTGAAGTCCTCCATCGCCAGTGAGGCCAGAAACCCCGACTCGGCCTCGGTACCGGCCTTCACCGCGAGCAGGTATCCCACCTCAGCGACGACAGTGGGGGAAGGATCACCGGGGTTCCCTGTCGGCGCAACCGGGTGAACAGGGCGGTGCACGCATCGTGATTCCGCTCGTCCCGGAACGCCGCCGCGACGAGCGGACCGGTGTCCACAACCACGGGAGGGGCAGCAGCGGACACTGTTACCGGCCGAACCCTTCCGCCAACACGTCATCCACGTGCTCGGAAAGGGCGGGGTCACCGCTCGTGGCGGTCCCGAACCACGGTGGCGGCCACGAACCCGCCAACGCCAACCGGGCGCGAACGTTCGACAGCACCGCTGGAACCGCCTCCTCCGGAAGCTCCTCCATCAGGCGGACCAGCTCTTCCCGCTGCGCATCCATACCCTCACTATGCCCGATCCGGCACCTGTCCGGCAGCCGTTCCGGAGGACGGGAACCGCGGCCACGGCACGGACACCGCCCGGGACAACGTCTGCGGATCCTGAGACGACCCCCCGACGGAGTCCGGCGGCGTGTGGTAGGACGAGTGGGGCACACCGCGTCTGCGAGGAGGTCTCGTGCTGCGCCATGGTCTCGGGCTGCTGACCGGCCTCGCCAGCGCTCCCCTGCTGTGGCTCGGGGCGGCCTGGTCCGCGTCCCGGCTCCGGGAGGGGGCGGAGAACGGGGTGTTCGACGCCGCCCTCGGCACCCCCCTGGGAGCGACCGCCGTAGCGGTGCTGATGACGGTCGGCGTGGCGGGAGGCGCGCTCGCCGGCACGCGGATATCGCCGCTGGCGGCGCTCGTCGCCGGCGGGCTCACCATGGGGTACCCGCTGTGGCCGCTGCTGGCGCCGGCCTCGGTGAACGCCGCGCTTCCCGGCTGGGTCGGTTCCGGTTCCCTCCTCCACCCGGCCGGCCCGGCTCTGCCGCTCGCGCTGCCGGTGGGGACGCTGCTGTTCATCGCCGCCCTGGCCCCGTCCCGGTGGCGCAGGGCCCGCTTCGGCCCGGATGCGGGCCCGCCTCCGGCGGGAGACCACGTTCCCGGCCCGCCCGTGGAGCCCGACCGGGGACCGGATCCCGAGCCCGACCACGGCGGGGAGGAGACGACAACGCCGTTCCGGCGGGACGAGGAGGGAGCTCCCCGCCGCACGGTATGGCGATCGGATTCCGGGGACGACTCCGGTGAGACGCGCGGGTTCCACCGGGACGACCCGCGGTGAGTGGTTCCACCGGTCCCGCGGGAGGGACCGAGCTTTCCACCCCGCGTCGGGCACCGTGTTGGTACGCCCCGTTGAGCCGCGCATTTCGCTACATACCATCGGATAACGTACGGTTCGCAGCATTCCCTGCTGTTGGTGGACCACGACGAGGTTCCGGAACGGTGCTGGGCGGGCAATGTTCCGGAGAGCAGGCAGGGAGCAGCGGACCGCAGCGTCGCTGACAGCCAGACTCGTGGACCGTGGCGCCGCTCTCCCGTGAGAAGGCAAAGGACGAACCACATTGGTCGCAGAACGGATTTCGGTGATCGGAACCGGATATCTGGGCGCCACACACGCCGCCTGCATGGCCGAACTGGGTTTCGACGTGCTGGGGGTCGACGTCGACCGGGAGAAGGTCGACCAGCTCTCCGCCGGACGGCTCCCGTTCTACGAACCCGGCCTGGAGGAGGTTCTCAACCGCAACCTCGCCAACGGGCGTCTGCGGTTCACGAGCGACTACGCCGCGGCGGCGGAGTTCGCCGACATCCACTTCGTCTGTGTGGGAACACCGCAGCGTCCGGATTCCAACGCCGCGGACCTGACCCATGTCACGGCCGCCGTGGAGAGTCTGGCTCCCCTCCTCACCCGCCCGGCGGTGGTCATCGGCAAGTCCACGGTTCCCGTCGGTACCGCGGCCGGGATAGCGGAGCGGATCGCCGAGCTCGCCCCGGCCGGCTCCGAGGTCGGCCTCGGCTGGAGCCCGGAGTTCCTGCGGGAGGGGTTCGGCGTGCACGACACCCTGCACCCCAACCGCATCGTGATCGGCAGCGACTCCGAGAGGGTCGTGTCCACGATGCGGGAGCTCTCCGCCGCCCAGCTCGCGGAGGACATCCCGTTCCTGGTGACCGACCTGCAGACCGCGGAGCTCGTCAAGGTGTCCGCGAACGCCTTCCTGGCCACGAAGATCTCGTTCATCAACGCCATGGCGGAGGTGTCCGAGGCGGCGGGCGCCGACGTCATGAAGCTCGCCCAGGCGCTGTCCCACGACGACCGGATCGGGGGTAAGTTCCTCGGGCCCGGGCTCGGGTTCGGGGGTGGTTGCCTGCCCAAGGACATCCGGGCGTTCATGGCCCGCGCCGACGAGCTGGGGGTGGAGCCCGCGCTGTCCTTCCTCAGCGAGGTGGACGCCATCAACCAGCGGCGCAGGTCCCGCACGGTCGACCTCGCGCGCGTGCTCATCGGCGGTGGTTTCGCCGGCCGCAGGGTCGGGGTGCTGGGGGCGGCGTTCAAACCCAACTCCGACGACATCCGCGACTCGCCCGCCCTCGAGGTCGCCGCCACGGTGGCGTCGCTCGGGGCCACGGTCACGGTCTACGACCCCGAGGCCCTGGAGAAGGCCCAGCAGGAGCACCCCGAGCTGAACTACGCCCACTCCATGCTGGAGGCGGTCCGGGACGCCGAGGTGGTGCTGCTGCTCACCGAGTGGGGCGAGTTCCGCGACGTCGACCCGAAACAGCTCGCCAAGGTGGTCGCCGAACCCAGGATCGTGGACGGCCGCAACGCCCTCGACCCCGAGCACTGGCGCGCCCACGGCTGGACCTACCGCGCCCTGGGACGGCCGTGAGCCCAGCTCCCTGGACCGTCACGGCGCTGTAAGCGCAGTGGAATAATTCCACTACCCTCCGTTTTCCCGTGTCGTTCCGGGGCAGACCCTCGCGTGGAAACAACCATCCGCATACGGGGGAGGGGCACATGTCACCCGTCCGCCGGCCCGTCACCGTCATCGCGGTGAGCGCGCTCGCCGCCGGAGCACTCCCCACCCCGGCCGCACAGGCCGCGGAGGCCACCACCGCGAAGTGCCGCCAACAGGTGCGTGGCCGACGCCAACACCCCGTACCAGAAGCCGTCCGGCACGGTGAGAGCCGGAGTGTGGAGCACCGGCTGTTCCAACAACTGGCACTTCACCGCCTACCTGGAGAGCTCGCGGTGGCACGGCTGGGCCACGGACCAGGAGATGCGGTGGAGCGGAAACGGATCGCGCACCATGTCAGCGGCGTGCACCGGCGTCCACGACCACCGGGTGCGGATCCAGTGGGACAACGGCTCCACGACCGGTGAGGCCACCTACGGCACCGCGCGCCTGCACTGCGGATAGCTCCGAGAGCGGCGCCACCCGACGAACGGTGCGGCGGGATTCCCGCACGACACCCTGTCGCACCGTACCGGTGATCGATACCGCGCCGCCGCCGGACGGTCACCTCCCGGATACACGGGTTGTGCATCCTGACCCCATGCAAAAGCGAATAGCTTTCATGTTCGCGTTGGCGCTCGGGGCGTCGACGGTGGCCACTGCTCCCCCTGCGGCCGCCGCCGACGCCCCCGCCATCGCGACGTACAACACTTTCCTGATGTCGACGAACCTGTACCCGAACTGGGGCCAGGAACAGCGCGTCCAACACCTGGCCGATGACGGCGTGGTCTCCGGACAGGACGTGGTCGTGTTCCAGGAGGCCTACGACAACGCGACCTCCCGCCAGCTCCTGGACTCCGTCTCCGGGGAGTACCCCCACTCCACCCCCGTCATCGGCCGTTCCACCTCCGGCTGGGACGCCACCACCGGCTACCGGTGGGAGACCTCCGAGGACGGCGGGGTCGCCGTCGCCAGCACCTGGCCCATCGTCCGCCAGGAGCAGCACCTGTTCTCCGACGCCTGCGGCGGTGACTGGTTCTCCAACAAGGGCTTCGCCTACGTCGAGCTGGACTCCCCGGGCGGCCCGGTGCACGTTGTCGGCACCCACCTGCAGTCCGAGGACGACGGGTGCAGCGAGGGACTGGACGAGGAGGTGCGCTGGTCCCAGCTGGACCGCATCCGCACCGTGCTTGACGGGCAGGACATCCCCGACGACGAGCCCGTCTATGTCGCCGGTGACCTGAACGTGGACCGGGGAACGGACGAGTACGCGCGCATGCTCGACCAGCTCGGCGCCGTCGGCCCCACCCACACCGGTGCCGAGCACTCCTTCGACCCGGACAGCAACTCGATCGCCGGATACCGCTACCCGGACGCGGCCAGCGAGCAGCTCGACCACGTGCTGCCCATCGCCAACGGCGCCGCTCCCGACTCCTACACCAACGACACCGCCGAGGTGCACAGCGACCCGTGGACGCCCCCGTCCGGCGGCGACTCCTACACCGACCACTCCGACCACTACCCGGTGTTCGGCCGAAGCTCCTGACACGTCGGGCCGCGCACCCCGCGAACGCGTGGTGCGCGGCCCGTTCCGCCACAGGCGGGAACCGCGCCTCAGCCGAGGCCGAAGCCGGCCGGTGAGGATCCCTCGGCCGCCTTCCGGCGGAGGCGCTCGCCCTTGGCCTGGGCCTGGTTGTTCAGCTCCGCCTGGAAGTCAGCCATCCGGGAGCGCAGCTCCGGGTCCTGGGCGGCGAGTGTCCGCACCGCGAGCAGGCCGGCGTTGCGGGAGGCTCCCACCGCGACCGTGGCGACCGGCACACCGGCCGGCATCTGCACGATGGACAGCAGCGAGTCCATACCGTCCAGGTGCTTCAGCGGCACCGGAACGCCGACCACGGGCAGGGTGGTGACGGAGGCGAGCATGCCCGGCAGGTGCGCCGCCCCGCCGGCCCCGGCGATGATCACCCGCAGCCCCCGGTCGGCCGCCTGGCGCCCGTAGTCGAGCATCTCGGCGGGCATCCGGTGGGCGGAGACCACCTCGGCCTCGTAGCTGATCCCGAACTCGTCCAGCGCCGTGGCGGCGTCCTGCATGACGGGCCAGTCGGAGTCGCTGCCCATCACGATCCCCACGGTCGGTGCGTTCGGTGCGGTCTCGCTCACTGCGTGTCTCCTTTGAGGTAAGCGGCTGCGTCGCGCACCCGGGCGAGCAGCTCCTCGTGATCGTCGCCGAGCGCGGTGACGTGCCCGATCTTGCGGCCGGGTCGGACCTCTTTGCCGTAGAAGTGCACCTTGACGCCGGGGTCCTTGGCCATGACATGGACGTAGCGGTCGTAGACGTGCGGGTCCTCCCCGCCCAGTACGTTGGCCATCACCGTATATTCGGCGGTGGCGCGTGGCGACCCCAGCGGCAGGTCGAGGACGGCGCGCAGGTGCTGCTCGAACTGGGACGTGCGGGCGCCCTCGATGCTCCAGTGGCCGGAGTTGTGCGGGCGCATCGCGAGCTCGTTGATGACGATCCCGTCCGGGGTGTCGAACAGTTCGACCGCGAGCATCCCCACGACGTCCAGCGCGTGCGCCAGTTCGATCGCCAGCTCCTGGGCGCGGGTCGCCCTCTCCTCATCCAGTGACGGCGCCGGGGCGATCACCTCGTGGCAGATCCCGTCCCGCTGCACCGTCTCCACCACGGGGTAGACGGCGAACTGGCCGTGGGGTGAGCGGGCGACCTGTACGGCCAGTTCCCGGCGGAAGTCGACCCGCTCCTCCGCCAGGATCTGTATCCCCGCCTCGGCCGCGCGCTCCAGAACCGTCTCCGCCTCCGCCACGGAGGAGACCACCCACACGCCCTTGCCGTCGTAGCCGCCGCTGGCCGCCTTGAGCACCACCGGCCACCCGTTCTCCCCGGCGAACACGGACACGTGCTCCAGGGTGGTCACGGCCCGCCACTGCGGGCAGGGGGCGCCGAGTTCGTGCGCGCGGGTGCGCATACGCAGCTTGTCCTGGGCGTAGCGCAGCGCGTCGCGGCTCGGCCGCAACCGCACGCCCGCGCGTTCGACCTCCCGCAGCACCGGTTCCGGAACATGCTCGTGGTCGAAGGTGACCACGTCGCAGGACTTGCCGAACGCCGACAGGTCAGCCGCGTCCTTGTCGTCGCCGAGACGCACGTCGCCGCACACCAGGGCCGCACTGTCCTCCGCGGACCCTGTCAGCACCCGGAAGTCCGTCCCCAGCGCGATTCCCGCCTGGTGCGTCATCCGGGCGAGCTGGCCGCCGCCGACCATACCGACGCGGGGGACGGGTCGATTACGCTCGCTCACCATGCCTCAACTCGTTCGTTCGCCGTGCAGGGAATAAGGTACGGGAAGGGCCCACGGCCCGCCCCTGGAAGCAGGACTCCCCACCAGGATTCTATTGGTCTGCCCGGCGAAGGATCGGAAACCGCCCTGTGCGACTCGCAACCGCTCTCTACCGCCGCCTCCTGCGGCTCCTGCCCGAGCTCGCCCGGTTCGGGACTGTCGGCGCCGCCGGGTACGTCACCCAGGTCGTGGTGACGAACCTGCTGTGGTGGGGGACGGAGCTGCCGACCCTGGTGGGGCAGGGGGCGGGTACGCTCCTCGCGACACTCGTCGCGTTCCTCGGCAACCGCTTCTGGACGTTCGGACACCGCGCGCGCACCGGCCTGATGCGCGAGTACGCCCGGTTCTTCGTGATGAACGGGATCGGTATCGCCCTCCAGCTGGGATGTGTGGGGGTCGCGGTGTACGTTCTCGGGTTCAGCGGGCCGCTGGCGACCAACATCGCGGGCAACATCATCGGGGTCGGGCTGGGAACCCTGTTCCGGTTCTGGTCCTACCGCACCTGGGTGTTCCCGGAGCATTCTCCCGTTCCGACACCGCAGGAAGAACACGCGTGAACCGGTTTCCCGCCACCGGAAAAATCACGGTAAAAACGGCGGAAAGAATCCGCAATTCCGCTCCGGTGTGACACCCGTACACCGGGTACGAGTTTCTTTTCGGATACGTAAGTGACATACGGCGCGCATAATAGGGAAATCCCCGCGCCACGACTTACTATCAGGTGTATGACCTGCGTTTTGCTGGCCGAGGACGACACATCGATCTCCGAACCCCTGGCGCGCGCGCTGCGTCGCGAGGGGTACTCGGTGGAGATGACCGTCAGCGGCACCGAGACCCTCGACCGCGCCCGGTCCATGGAAGTCGACCTGATGATCCTCGACCTCGGGCTTCCGGAGATGGACGGGCTCGAGGTGGCCCGCCGGCTGCGCACCGACGGGCAGACCACGCCGATCCTGATCCTGACCGCCCGTGCCGACGAGGTGGACACCGTGGTGGGGCTCGACGCGGGCGCCGACGACTACGTGACGAAGCCCTTCCGTCTCGCCGAACTGCTCGCCCGGGTCCGCGCACTGCTGCGCAGAGGCGGGACGGAGGTTCCGGTCGTCCACGGCGTGCGTATCGACAGCGACTCCCGGCGCGCCTGGATCGGCGACCGGGAATTGCAACTCACCACCAAAGAATTCGACCTTCTGCGTATCCTCGTACGGGACGCCGGTAAGGTCGTCACCCGGGAGCAGATCATGCGTGACGTGTGGGACACCAACTGGTGGGGGTCGACGAAAACCCTCGACATGCACATTTCATGGCTGCGCCGGAAACTCGGGGACGACGCGCACGAGCCGGCCTACATCACGACTGTGCGGGGAGTCGGTTTCCGCTTCGAGCGCGATTAGCTGACCCGCGGCGCCCCGCCAGGAGGAACGCGGCGTCGCGGAAGCGAGGAGTGGTATGCGCAGGCGGATGCTGTTCTCCACCCTGGTGGTGACCATCATCGCGGTCATGCTGCTCGGCCTGCCGTTGGGCGCGCTGGCCTACCAGTCCGTCTACGAGTCCCGGACCCAGCAGTTGGAGCACGAGGCCGAGGTCATCGGTGCCGAGGTCGACGACGAACTCGACGACGGGGACGAGGGCGTCGACCGGGAGCGCTTCGCCTCCGTCTACCCCAGACGCCACATCGAGATCACCCTTCCCGGAGAGCAGGATCCGGTCAGCACCGGCGGGTGGGAGATCGACCCGCACGGCGCGGACGCGCCGGACACACTGCACGCGAGCGCCACGAGCGCCGAGGGGGCGGAAGTCGACGTGTGGCGGGACACCGAGCGGGTGGAGAGCAACGTCTTCAGCGCCTGGCTCGGCATCGCGTCCCTGTCCCTGATGGCCATCGGGGTCGCGGTGGGTTTGGCGGTGCTGCAGGCTCGCCGGCTGACCCTTCCGCTGGTGGACCTGGCGTCCACAGCCGAACAGCTCGGGTCCGGCGTCGCCTCCCCCCAGGGCCACCGTTACGGCATCCCGGAGGCGGACCGGGTCGCCGAGGTGCTGGACCGCAGCGCCGAACGCATCACGAGCCTGATCGCGACGGAGCGGCATTTCGCCACCGACGCCTCGCACCAGCTGCGCACCCCCCTGACCGCGCTGTCCATGCGGCTGGAGGAGCTCATCGCGGAGGCCGACAACCCGGAGGTGGTGCGTGAGGAGGGCGAAGCCGCACTCGCGCAGACCGAACGGCTGGTGGAGATCGTGGAGCACCTGCTGGGGCGGGCGCGCAGGAGCCAGAACCCCGAGGTGGAGCCGGTCGACGTCGACAGTGTGCTGGAACGCTTCGTCCACGAGTGGGGCCCCCTGTTCGGCCAGTCCGGCCGCAAGCTGCGCACCACCGGCACCGAGGGGCTCACCGCGATGACGACGGACAGCGACCTGTCCCAGATCCTGGCGGCGCTCGTGGAGAACGCCCACAAGCACGGCGCCGGCACGGTCACCATCCACCGGGTGCGAGACGGTGGTTCCGTGCGTGTCGAGGTGAGTGACGAGGGCGAGGGCGTGCCCGACGAACTCGCCGGCCGCATCTTCGACCGGGAGGTCACCGGCGGTGACGGGACCGGGCTGGGGCTGGCCCTCGCCCGGCACATCGCCGAGTCGGAGGGCGCGCGCATCGAACTGAAACACAGCAGGCCGACCACGTTCGCCCTCTTCTTCCCGGTGCCGCCCGAGGGAGCGCGCACCGCCACCGGCCCGGTGTGAGCCAGCCCGGTGGCGGAGCGGCGCGTAGTGGGACGGGCGTCCACCGAACGGCCCTAGTAGCCCCGCTCGATCCACTCCTGCAGGTGCGGCGCCTCGTCCCCGATAGTGGTGGAGCCGCCGTGGCCGGGGTGCACCACGGTCTCCGAGGGCAGGGTGAACAGCGTGTCCCGGATGGACTCGATGATCGTCGGGAAGTCGGAGTAGGAGCGCCCGGTCGCGCCGGGACCGCCCTGGAAGAGCGTGTCCCCCACGAACACGACCCCCAGCTCGGGGGCGTGCAGGCACACCGCCCCCGGTGCGTGGCCCGGGGTGTGCAGCACCTTCAGCTCCACGCCGCCGGCCTGGAGCCGCTCCCCGTGCAGCAGGGGGGCGTCGGGTTCCCGTTCCGGGTAGACCTGCTGCCACAGTTCCGTGTCGTCGGGGTGCAGCAGGATGGGGGAGTCGGTGAGCGTGGCGAGGTCGACCGCCGCGTTGATGTGGTCGTTGTGCCCGTGCGTGCACACCACCGCCATCAGTTCGCGGTCGCCCAGCGCGCGGGCGATGGTCTCGTGGTCGTGGGCGGCGTCGATGACGATGGCGTTGCGCTCGTCCCCCACGATCCACACGTTGTTGTCCACCTCCCACTCTCCGCCGTCCAGGCGGAAGACGCCGGAGGTGACAACCCTCTCCACCGGGATTGACGACGTGGCGGCCATCTAGACGACCACCACCGAACGCAGTACATCACCACGGTGCATTTTCTCGAACGCCTCCTCAACATCGTCCAGGGCGATCCGTTCGGATACGAACCCTTCAAGGTCCAGCCGCCCCTGGAGGTACAGGTCGGTCAGCATCGGGAAGTCACGGGAGGGTAGGCAGTCGCCGTACCACGACGACTTCAGGGCGCCACCGCGGCCGAACACGTCCAGCAGGGGGAGGTCGATCGTCATGTCCGGGGTGGGAACCCCGACCAGCACGAGTGTTCCCGCCAGGTCACGCGCGTAGAACGCCTGCCGGTAGGTCTCCGGGCGGCCGACGGCGTCGATGACGACGTCGGTGCCGTTCCCCTCGGTCAGTTCCCGGATCGCCTCCACCGGGGACTGTTCGCGGGAGTTGACGGTGTGCGTGGCGCCGAAGCCCTCGGCCCAGCGCAGTTTCCGGTCCTCCACGTCGACACCGATGATCCGGGACGCCCCGGCCAGGCGTGAGCCCGCGATGGCGGCGTCTCCCACGCCACCGCAGCCGATCACCGCCACGGAGTCTCCGCGGGAGACCCCGGCGGTGTTCAGGGCGGCTCCCATCCCCGCCATGACCCCGCAGCCCAGCAGGCCGACGACGGCGGGGTCCGCCCGCGGGTCGACCCTGGTGCACTGGCCGGCCGCGACGAGCGTCTTCTCCGCGAACGCGCCGATCCCCAGCGCCGGCGACAGCTCGCTTCCGTCGGCCCGGGTCATCTTCTGCCCGGCGTTGTGCGTGGCGAAGCAGTACTCGATGTCGCCGCGGCGGCACGCCCGGCACTGGCCGCATATCGCGCGCCAGTTCAGCACCACGAAGTCACCGGGTGCGACGTCGGTGACGTCGGCTCCGGTCGCCTCGACCACCCCGGCCGCCTCGTGGCCGAGCAGGAACGGGAAGTCGTTGTTGACACCGCCCTCGCGGTAGTGCATGTCGGTGTGGCAGACACCGCACGCCCGCACCTCGACGAGCGCCTCCCCGGGGCCGGGATCGGGGACGCGGATGGTCTCGACACTGACCGGAGCTCCCTTCTCCGGTGCGACGACTGCCCTGACTTCGTGCGCCATACCTGCTCCCTTGCAGTGGACCGCGACCGTGCTCGTGTGGTGTTCGGTTCCCAACATGCCCGATCACTACGCGTGAGCCAAGGCGCTGCGCGCCGCGTCTCGGCCTCGGTTACGAGCCCGGTGCACCCGAGGCGTCGAGGTTGCGGCGCAACGCGTAGGGCTGGAGTTGGCCCAGACCGTGCGCGTGGCGCGGACGCACCCCCACGATCTGCAGCGTTTCCTCCCCCTGCAGCAGCTCGGCCAGGGACTCGTCGACGAGCACGGTGCCGGGGCGCGCGAACGAGGTGAGCCGGCTGGACCTGTTCACCGTCGTCCCGAACACGTCCCCGAGCAGCGCGAGGACGGGGCCGTAGGCGATCCCCACCCGCACGTCCGGGACCTCGATGTGGGTCTTGACGCCGTCCGCGAGCTGCAGCGCGATCTCCGCGGCCTGCCGGGCGGAGTTGGCGACGTAGAGGATCTCGTCACCCAGGGTCTTGACGACCCGGCCCCCGCCGGAGGCGACGATGTCCGTGGCGGTGGCCTCGAAGCTCTCGACGACCTCGGCGAGGTCGACCTCGTCGAGTTCCCGGCTGAGCGTCGTGAACGACACCAGATCGGCGAAGCCCACCACCAGCGGGAAGTACGTGGGGGCCGCGTCCTCGTTGCTCTCCATGACGGCCAGTCGCCGCGCGGTGGAGGCCGCGAGCTGGCGCCGCCAGATGTGCAGCAGCAGGTTCTCCACGTCGGGGAGGAGTTGCTTGGCCAGCCCCACGAGCGGGCCGAGGTGTTCCTCGGCGGGGTTCTGTTTCGGGTCGTGGGAGAGCGTGGTGAGGATGCTGGTCTGCCACTCGGCCAGCCGGGCCATGGTCTGGCCCATGGAGCGAGCGAGTCGGACGGCAGCCTCCTCGTCGACGAGGCCGTCGGCGAGGAGCTGCGAGGTTGTGCGCAGCGCTTCCACGTCGCTGTCGGTGTAGGCGACCGTGTCCTCACCGCGCGCGGCGAACCCCAGCGCCCGCCAGATGCGGGCGGCGAACTCCGGTGGGGCTCCGGAGAGCCGCACCGCTTCTTCCCGGGTGTAGCGCGCCTCTCCACCTACGAGGGCGGACTCGATCTCCTCAGGGTCGGGACGCGACGACATCAGTTCTCTCGTTGTTCGAGGTCAGTGCGACGCGGCACCGGCCGGGTGGATGGCACACGCGAACGTGGTTGCTGCCTTCGGTCTATTAGGTGCGGCTCGGACGCGTCAAGAGAACGTGTGCCACGACGGTCCCACGAGCGTTCACCCCTCCGGTGGCGGAGGGGAGCCGCCGGACCCGGCGGGGGGCTCGTGTCGCTGCGCCTCGTTGACCTTCCGGTAGATCTCTCCCTGGAGCCATCGCACCCTCGGTACCTTCTCCAGAACCATACCTTCCTGTTCGGAGGCCGACTGGACCGCCAGGCTCCCGTAGCCCAGCAGGCGCTCCCACAGGGAGATGGTGAACGACACGTCGTTCACCCGGGTCAGCGGCATGTCGTGGCCCTGCTTGGCGAGTATGCCCTCGCGGCGCATCAACCGCCGGCTACTCAGGAGGTACAGGGTGGTCCACCAGCGCAGCAGCGGGACGAACCACACCACCACCGCGGCGAGCGCTCCCACGGCGACCACCGCGTACACCGCCCACCGGCTCCACTCCTCCCCGGCGGGCATCAGCCACACCAGGCCGGCAGCGGCGGCGATCACCAGCACCAGCGCCACGAACGAGCCGACGAGTGTGCTCCAGTGGCGCCGGGTGACGTAGACGAGCTCCTCGTCCCCGGCGAGGTAACGGTTCGCGATCCCCATACGGCCGATCCTGGCACAGGCGGCCGGTGCGGCGCGCCCTCCCGCGCCGCACCCCACGTCGCGTCCGGCCGGGCCCGGCCGGACGCGCGGGGAGTACGCGCCCGCCGAACAGGGGCCGGCCTACTCCGCCCCCTCCGCGTCCGGGCGCACGTGGACGACGTCGCCCGCGCTGAGCGCCTCCTCCCCGGACGGGGTGCGCACGAGCAGGTGGCCGTCCGCGTCCACCCCGGTGGCCGGCCCTGTCACCACCCGCCCGTTGGGCAGCTCCACCCGCACCCGGCGGCCGACGGTGTCGCAGCGCTCCCGGTAGCGCTGGGCGAGCCCGCTGGCCGCGGCGTCGCCGCCGGCGGACACCCAGGCGGTGTAACCGGCGGCGAACCCGTCCAGCACGGCGCGCAGCAGCGGCTCACGCTCCCGGAGGGAGGCGTTCTCCACCACCAGGGAGGTCGCCGAGGGGGTCGGCAGTTCGTCGCGGGTCTGGGTAACGTTGAGCCCCATCCCGACCACGACGGCGATCCCCTCCTCCGAGGTGACCGCCTCCGACAGGATTCCGGCGAGTTTGCGCTGCGTCCCGTCCCGGCCGCCGGTGGCCAGCACGTCGTTGGGCCATTTGACGCCCGCCGCGCAGCCGGCCGCCTCCCGGACGGCGTCCACCGCCGCCACCCCCATGAGCAGTGGCAACCACCCCAGGCGGGTGGGTGGGACCCCGGGACGCACCAGTACGGAGAACGTGAGGGCGGCCCGGGCCGGTGTCTCGAACCCCCGGTCCCTGCGTCCGCGCCCCGAGGTCTGGTGGTCGGTGACCACGACGGTCGCGTCGCCGCCGCCCCGCCGGGCGCGGGCGGCGAGCTCGGTGTTGGTGGAGGCGAGTTCGGGATACACCTCCACTGCGCGCCACAACCCGCCGGGGCGGACGAGCGCCCGCTCCAGCGCGTCGGGGCGCAGCGGTTCCCGTCCCGGCGGGGGCTGCGGTTCGCGTGTCTCGGGCACGGTGCCCTCACCCCGTGTTCTGCAGGCCGGCCGCGACGCCGTTCACCGACAGCAGCAGCAACCGTTCCAGGTGGCGCTGGTCGTCCTCGGACAGGGCGTCGTGTTCCTCGCGCAGCGCCCCCAGCGCGCGCAGCTGCAGGTGGGACAGCGCGTCCACGTAGGGGTTGCGCAGGTCGACCGCCCGGGAGAGCACACTGTGGTTCTCCAGCAGCCGCTGGTGCCCGGTGACGGTCAGCACGAGCTCGCGGGTGCGGTCGTACTCGTCGAGCACCAGCGACGTCAGCTCCGGACGCCCGCCCAACCGCAGGTACCGTTCGGCGATGGTCCGGTCCGTCTTCGCCAGGCTCATCTCGGCGTTGTCCAGCAGCGAGGCGAACAGCGGCCACTCGTTGTAGGCGGCGTGCAGCGTGTCCGGGTCCCCCACCGCCGCCAGTCCCGTGCCCAGGCCGAACCAGCCGGGCAGGTTGACCCGGGTCTGGGTCCAGGCGAACACCCACGGGATGGCGCGCAGGTCGTCCAGCCCCCGGGCGGAGGACCTGCGCGACGGGCGCGAGCCCAGCCGCAGCTCCCCCAGCTCCTCCAGCGGACTCACCCGGGAGAACCACTCGGCGAACCCGTCCGTGTCGATCAGTGAGCGGTAGGCGTCGTAGGCGGCGTCGGCGACCCGGTCGGCCACCTCCCGGTACGTCTCCGCCGCCGAGCGGGTGTGTTCCTGCACCGTGGCGGTCGACGTCATCAGCACGGCGTGGCCCACCTGCTCCATGTGCCGGTGGGCGATCGTCGGCTGCCCGTACCGGGCGAAGATCACCTCGCCCTGCTCGGTCACCTTGAACCGCCCGTTGACCGACCCGGGCGCCTGGGCCATGAGCGCGCGGCTGGCCGGGCCGCCGCCGCGCCCCAGTGAGCCTCCGCGCCCGTGGAACAGGGTGAGGACGATGCCGTTGCGTTCGGCCCACGCGGCGAGCTGTGCCTGGGCGTCGTACAGCCGCAGCGTCGCGCTGACCGGTCCGACGTCCTTGGCCGAGTCGCTGTAGCCCAGCATGACCTCCATACGGTTGCCGGTGTCGGCGAGGCGGCGGCGCACGCTGTCCAGCCGCAGCATCCCGTCCAACGCGTCCGGGGCCGCCTCCAGGTCGGCGCCGGTCTCGAACAGCGGTATGACGTCGAGAACCGGGGCCTGACCGGCGGGCAGGGCGTGCTCGGCGAGCTCGTGCACGGCGGCGATGTCCTCGGCCGAGCGGGTGAAGCTGACGATGTAGCGGCAGCACGCCCGCACCCCGAACCGTTCCTGGATCCAGGACACCACGCGCAGGGTGGCGAGCACCTCCTCGGTCTGCTCCGACAGCTCACCGCCGGCGCGCACCTCCTCCAGCGCGCGGGCGTGCACCCCGCTGTGCTGGCGCACCTCCAGCTCCGCGAGATGGAACCCGAACGTCTCGGCCTGCCAGATCAGGTCCTGCAGCGCCCCGTAGGCGTGCCGGTGCGCCCCGGCGGCCGCGAGCGACTCCTGGACCGTGCGCAGGTCGGTGAGGAAGGCCTCCGGCCCGTCGTAGGAGAGGTCGGCGTCGCGCTGGCGGGTGGCGCGCAGCCGCTCCGTCGCGAACAGCAGCAGCTGGCGGTGCGGCTCGTTCGGGGAGCGTTTCCCGATCTCGGCCATCAGCCGCGGGTACCCGGCCTCCGCGGTCGCCAGGGCGTTGCGCAGCTCCTCGTTGGGCGGGGTGAGGTTGCTGTAGAGGGTGAGGGTGCGGGCGATGCGCCCGCTCGCGTTCTCCAGCGCGTGCAGCACGTGTTCGGACTGGATGGCGATGGCGTCCCGTGTGACCTCGTGGGTGACGAACGGGTTGCCGTCCCGGTCCCCGCCGATCCAGCTCCCGTAGCGCACGAACGGTGCCGCGCGCGGGGGGCGCTTCCCGGCGCCCTCCGGGTCGAGCGCGGCGTCCAGGGTCCGGTAGATCCGGGGGACGGCCTCGAAGATGGTGTCGTCGAACGCCGACATGGCGGTGCGGACCTCGTCGAGCGGGTCCAGTTTGGTGTAGCGCAGCTGGGAGGTGCGCCACAGCAGGTCCACCTCCTCGGCGAACTCCCGCCGCGCGGCGGCCTCGGCGGTACTGCCGGGGTGGGAGCCGCGCAGTTCCTCCAGTTTGGAGCTGATGCGCAGGATCGCGGTGGAGACCGCGCGCCGCCGCGCCTCGGTGGGGTGGGCGGTGAGCACGGGGTGGAACTCCATGTTCGCCACGAACTCGCGCAGCCGGTCCTCGCCGCAGTCGTCGCGGATGTAGTCGACGGCGCGGGCCAGCGACTCACGGGGCGGGTTGTCGGCGTCGTCGCGCTCCCGCAGGGCACGGATGCGCTGGTGTTCCTCGGCGAGGTTGGCGAGGTGGAAGTACACGGTGAACGCCCGTGCCACCTGTTTGGCTCGTTCCAGCGGCCACGACGCCACCAGCTCGGTGATCTCGTCACCGGTGACGGTGCCCTCCCGGGCGCCGATGACGGCCCGCCGCAGCCGTTCGACGTCCTCCAGCAGGTCCTCACCGCCGCTTTCGGACATGACGGTCCCGAGTGTCTCGCCCAGCAGCCGGACGTCGCCGCGCAGCTGGTCGGGCATTTCCTGGCGCGCACTGTCGCGCTCCGCGCTTCCCACTGTCATGTGACAAACCCTACCGAGAATGGTCTCTACCAGTCGGGAACAGCGGGCCACCTTTCGGTTACGGAAACGCCGCGGTCACGGACCGGGCCGGTGTGCCGGGTGTGCCCCTACCCACTTACTGTTCAGTAAACTAGGGGTGTGTTCCGATCCGGTACACCCGCGCGGCTATCGTGAGGATTTATGGCGACCGAAGCCCCTGAACCGCTGCCCTCGGACGAGATCGACATCCACACCACCGCGGGCAAACTCGCCGACCTGCAGCGCCGCCGGCACGAAGCGGTCAACGCCGGGTCCGAGCGAGCGATCGAGAAGCAGCACGCCAAGGGCAAGATGACCGCGCGGGAGCGCATCGACGCCCTCCTGGACCCCGGCTCCTTCGTGGAGTTCGACGCCCTGGCCCGGCACCGCTCCACCAACTTCGGCATGGACCGCAACCGGCCCTACGGCGACGGCGTGGTCACCGGCCACGGGACCGTCGACGGCCGGCCCGTGGCCGTGTTCAGCCAGGACGTCACCGTCTTCGGCGGGTCGCTGGGCGAGGTCTACGGCGAGAAGATCGTCAAGGCCCTCGACCACGCCCTCAAGACCGGTTGCCCCGTCATCGGGATCAACGAGGGCGGCGGCGCCCGCATCCAGGAAGGAGTGGCGGCGCTCGGCCTCTACGCGGAGATCTTCAAACGCAACTCGCGGGCGTCCGGGGTCATCCCGCAGATCTCGCTGATCATGGGAGCCGCCGCCGGCGGCCACGTCTACTCCCCCGCCCTGACCGACTTCACCGTCATGGTGGACCAGACGTCGCAGATGTTCATCACCGGTCCGGACGTGATCAAGACCGTCACCGGCGAGGACGTGTCCATGGAGGACCTGGGCGGGGCGCGCACCCACAACACCACCTCCGGCGTGGCCCACTACATGGCCGGCGACGAGCAGGACGCGCTGGACTACGTCACCACCCTGCTGTCCTACCTGCCGGGCAACAACCTGGAGGACCCCCCGGTCGAGGAGACCGACTCCGACCCGGAGAACGACGACACCTCCGAACTCGACACGTTCATCCCCGACTCGGCGAACCAGCCCTACGACATGCACCGCGTCATCGAGAACGTGGCGGACGACGGGGAGTTCCTGGAGGTCCAGTCGCAGTTCGCCACCAACATCGTGGTCGGCTACGGGCGGGTCGAGGGCCGGTCGGTGGGTGTGGTCGCCAACCAGCCCATGAGCTTCGCCGGCTGCCTGGACATCGACGCCTCCCAGAAGGCCGCCCGGTTCGTCCGCACCTGCGACGCCTTCAACATCCCCGTGCTCACGTTCGTGGACGTGCCGGGCTTCCTTCCCGGCACGGACCAGGAGTGGGGCGGGATCATCCGGCACGGCGCCAAGCTGATCTACGCCTACGCCGAGGCCACGGTCCCGCTGATCACGGTCATCACCCGCAAGGCCTACGGCGGCGCCTACGACGTGATGGGCTCCAAACACCTGGGGGCCGACGTCAACCTCGCCTGGCCGACGGCCGAGATCGCGGTCATGGGCGCCCAGGGGGCAGTGAACATCCTGCACCGCCGCGCTCTCGCCGACGCCGAGGACGTGGAGGCCGAGCGCGCCCGCCTCGTCCAGGAGTACGAGGACACGCTGCTCAACCCCTACTCGGCGGCCGAGCGGGGCTACGTGGACGGGGTCATCCTGCCGTCCGAGACGCGGGAGTCCGTCGCCAGGGCGCTGCGGTCACTGAGCAACAAACGCGAGCAACTTCCACCCAAGAAGCACGGGAACGTCCCTCTCTAAATGTCGAACACACCTGCAAACCCCCCGGACGACGGGCGCCACCTGTGCGTGGTGCGCGGCGACCCCACCCCCGAGGAGGTCGCGGCCCTGGTCGCGGTGCTGACCGCCCGCGCCCGGCGCGCCCACGGCACCGGCGCGGGAACCGGCCAAGCCCGGCGCGGGCAGTGGCGCAACCCCGAACGCCTGTTGCGCCGCCCGCCGACACCGGGTCCGGGCGCGTGGCGCGCCAGTTTCCACCCGGGCTGAGCCGCCCCGGAGGAAACGGCCGCCCGAGGCCGGGCGAGCTGCCGGGGCCCCGATCCCAGAGCGGGGCGAGATCCAGTGAAGGCCGTACCAGGAGGATTGTCCACCGTGCGTAAAGTTCTGATCGCCAACCGGGGCGAGATCGCGGTGCGGGTGGCCCGCGCCTGCCGCGACGCCGGCGTCGCCAGTGTCGCGGTCTATGCCGAGCCCGACCTGGACGCCCTGCACGTCAAGGTCGCCGACGAGGCCCACGCCCTGGGGGGACAGACCCCGGCCGACACCTACCTCAACATCGACCGGATCCTGGAGATCGCGGCCGCGTCCGGCGCTGACGCCGTCCATCCCGGATACGGGTTCCTCTCCGAGAACGCCGACTTCGCCCAGGCCGTGGCCGACGCCGGTCTGACCTGGATCGGCCCGCCGCCGGAGGCCATCACCTCGCTGGGCGACAAGGTCGCCGCGCGCCACATCGCCCAGAAGGTCGGTGCTCCGCTGACGGCGGGCACCCCCGACCCGGTCGCCGACTCCGAGGAGGTGGTGGCCTTCGCCCGCGAGCACGGGCTGCCGATCGCGATCAAGGCCGCCTTCGGCGGCGGCGGGCGCGGCCTCAAGGTCGCCCGGTCGCTGGAGGAGGTCACCGACATGTTCGAGTCGGCGGTGCGGGAGGCCACCTCGGCGTTCGGCCGCGGTGAGTGCTTCGTGGAACGCTACCTGGACCGGCCCCGGCACGTGGAGACGCAGTGCCTGGCCGACAAGCACGGCAACGTCGTGGTGGTCTCCACCCGGGACTGCTCGCTGCAGCGGCGCCACCAGAAGCTCGTGGAGGAGGCCCCGGCGCCGTTCCTGACCGACCAGCAGCGCCAGCTGCTGTACGACTCCTCCAAGGCGATCCTGCGCGAGGCGGGCTACGTCGGCGCGGGCACCTGCGAGTTCCTCGTGGGTCTGGACGGCACCGTGTCGTTCTTGGAGGTCAACACCCGCCTGCAGGTGGAGCACCCGGTGAGTGAGGAGGTCACCGGCATCGACCTGGTGCGCGAGATGCTGCGCGTGGCCGACGGCGAGGAACTGGGCTACGACGACCCTCCCACCCGCGGACACAGCCTGGAGTTCCGGATCAACGCCGAGGACGCCGGCAACAACTTCATGCCCGCACCGGGCACCATCACCAGCCTGAACCTGCCCGGCGGGCCCGGGGTGCGCATCGACACCGGTTGCGAGTCCGGCTTCACCGTGCCCCAGGCGTTCGACTCCATGGTGGCCAAGCTGATCGTGACCGGTGCCAGCCGCACCGAGGCGCTGCAGCGCTCCCGGCGCGCGCTGGCCGAGTTCGAGGTGGGCGGGATGCCCACCGTGATCCCGTTCCACCAGGTGGTGCTGGACGACCCGGCCTTCGCCCCGGCCGATCCCGAACAGCCGTTCTCGGTCTACACCAGCTGGATCGAGACCGAGTTCACCAACACCATCACCCCCTACGCGGGCGCGGCCGAGCAGGACGAGCCCGCCCAGCGGGAACGGGTGACCGTGGAGGTCGGCGGCAAACGCATCGAGGTCGCCCTGCCCGCCGAGCTCGGCGCCGCCGCCTCCGCCCCGGTGCCCTCCGGGGGACAGAAGAAGTCCCGCAAGCGCCGCGGCGGGGGCTCCTCCAGCGCCGCGGTCAGCGGCGACGCCCTGGTGTGCCCGATGCAGGGGACCGTGGTCAAGGTCACCGCCGAGGACGGCCAGCAGGTCGCCGAGGGCGACACCGTCGCCGTCATCGAGGCCATGAAGATGGAACAGCCCCTCAGCGCGCACAAGTCCGGCACCGTCGCAGGGCTCAACGTCACCACCGGCGAGACCGTCAACAACGGCGGCGTCATCTGCGAGATCAAGGACTCCTGACCGGCCGGTCCCGTCCACGAAGGCACGGCGGGTGGGGCCGTCGGCGCGGACGTTCCCACCCCTGATTTCGGTCCGGGCCGGCGGCTCCGACGATCCGGAGTGGTTCCCGTCCCGGACGCGTTCCGTGCTACTGACCGGCGAGGAAGTCGGTGAGCAGGCTGGTGAAGCGTGCCGGGGCGTCCTCCTGGACGAGGTGACCGGAGTCGGCGACCCATTCCAGGCGCGCGTGGGGGATGAGCCGCGCCAGGTGCTCGGCGCGGTCGGCAGGCAGCCAGTCGTCGTGCTCACCCCAGACGATGAGTGTCGGCATGTCCAACTCACCGAACCGGTCCTCCACCTCCCGGGTGTGGCGTTCCTCCGCCTGGGCCATCTGCCGGTAGAACGCGGCCTGGCCGACCTCGCCCAGCCACGGCTGGACCAGGGTGTCCAACACCCGCGTGCGAAGCTCGCCGTGCGTGCCACCGGCGAGGTAGCGGCGCACCATCGCCTCGTGCTGCGGCGCCGGAAGCCGCGCGAACACCTCGGCGTGCTCGCGCACCAGACGGAAGAACGGGCTTCCCCACGGGCGGACGCTCACCGCGTCCACCAGTACCAGCCGCCCGTAGCCCACCCCGTCGAGCAGGGCCGAACGCAGCGCCACGGCGGCGCCGATGTCGTGGGCGACGACGGCGGGGGAGGTCAGTCCCCAGTGCTCCAGCAACTCGGTGAGTACGGCCTGGTGGCCGGCCAGCGACACGTCCTGTCCCGTGGTCTTGGCTGACTGGCCGTATCCGGGCAGGTCCCACACGTAGACGGTGTGCCGCCGGGCCAGGCCCGCGGCGACGTCGCGCCACACGTAGGAGGAGAACGGCCAGCCGTGGACGAGCACCACCGGGCTGCCCTGGCCGATGCGGTCCCACCGGACGGTGCCGTTCGACGACTCGTAACTCTCGCGCAGTTCCCAGGTTCCCATGCCCTCTCCTTGCTGTAGTTACCATCAAAGTGACTTAGACAGTAACTCTCGTGGTTACCAGGAAACAAGGGGAAGCCAGTAACATCGCGGTATGGCCTACACCCGCCCTCCGGCTCCGGCGGAACTGGAACGTGTCGAGACCTTCTGCAACTCGGCGCGGTTCCTCTACGGCGAGGACGCCTTCACCGACCTCCGCTCCGCCCGCGCCTGGCTGCGCGAGCACGGCTGGGCGGACGCCGCCGAGACGGCCGACGAGGGAGCGCTCGGGCGGCTGCGGCGACTGCGCGCGGCCCTGCGCGACCATCTGGAGGACCCCACCGCCCCGGCCGCGCGCGAGGTCCTCACCGACCTCGCGCACCGGGTGCTGGGGCCTCCCCGGTGGGACGACCCCGGGGAGCGGCCGCGGCTGCGTCCGCGCGAGCAGGGAGCGGTCGAGGCCCTGGCCTCCGAACTGCTGGCCGTGCTGGCCACCGCGGAACTGTCCGGCGGGCGCGAGCGGCTGAAGGTGTGCCGGTTCCAGCAGTGCCGGTGGGTGTACTACGACCGCTCCCCCGGCAACAACAGCGCGTGGTGCAGCATGGACATCTGCGGCGCCCGGAACAAGATGCGCTCCTACCGCGCCCGCCGCGAGGGGAACGGCTCCTGAGACGGCCGAGCCCGCGGGGGGTCAGACGTCCGAGGGCGCCGGGACGCGGTAGAAGGCGGCTGCGTTTCCCCACAGCACGGCGTCGCGATACTCCTCGCCGACAGCTCGGGTGACCGCATCGAGGTCGGTGTCCGCGAACGGGCGTCGGGCACGCGTTGAGGGCAGGTCGGTACCCACCATCAACGCGGCGGGGTTGACGTTGACGACGGCGGTGATGGCCTCGGCAGGGTCGAGGTCGACGCGGCCGAACCCGGTCGCCTTGACCCGGGCCCCGCGCTCGACCAGCTTCAGCAGAGGAGCCAGCCCGTCGCGGTGCAGACCGAGGTGGTCGACGCTGACGGCGGGCAGCGCGGCGAGGGTGTCGGCCACCTCGGGGATGTGGCGGGAGTCGATGTAGAGCTCGGTGTGCCAACCGGCTACGTCGTACACGCGGCGGGCGAGTTCGTCCAGAGCGTCGAGCGCGGCCGACCCGCCGCGGTGGAGGTTGAAACGGAGACCGCGCACCCCCGCGGCGTCCAGGTCGGCGATCTCCTCGTCGGTGACCGTGGCCGGAAGCTGGGTGACGCCGACGAAACCCGGTCCCAACGCGGCGAGCGCGTGGCGGAGGTAGGTCTGGTCGAACCCCTGGAAGGAACCGGAGACCACCGCGCCTCCCCGCACCGGCAGCGTCGCGATTCGCCGGCGGTACTGCTCGACGGTGAAGGCGGGGGGCAGGTACCCGTTGTTCTCGACCAGTGGGAAGTGCGGGTCAATGATGTGCAGGTGGGCGTCGAACACCCACCGTCCGGTGTCTGCCGTGCTCATGCCGGGGTCCATGGTGTGACTCCGCGGTTGGCGCTGTCGCCCGTGGGACGCGCCCCGGCCTGTTCGACCATGAGCATGGTGGTCCGTTCCGGCGCGACCGGCCGGTGCTGGAGCTCTCGGGAAACGGTCGCGCCCTGCCCCCGCGGGAGTTCGACGGACCCCGGTTCCATATGGACAGTGTGGGGACTCGGGTCAGGCACGGTCGGCCTCCGTCTCCCGAGGGTTCCCGCCGGTGGCGGGTTCGACCGGAGGTTGGGCGATCGGATGCACCCTGGGTTGGGCGGCGCGGCGGTAGTCCCCGGTCGCCAGGGCCAGGGAGCGGTCCAGACGCGCGGCGTTGAAGAAGATCTCGTCGCGCTCCAGCAGCGAGGGGTCAACGACGAGCTCGAGTTCGTCGGTGAAGGTGACCGGCAGGATCGTTCCACTGACGCTGCCGGAGAGCCGCTCGGCGGTCTCGTTGTCGGCGAACCCAGCGTAGCGGCCGTGGTGGAGCGCCTTCAGTGCGGCCAGGTCCACGCGGGCGTGGCCGGGGACGACGGCCAGCACGTACCTTCGCGTTCTCTTGTCCACCTTGACCAGCACAACGACGCACTTGGCGGCCTGCTGCAGCGCGTTCCCGCGCAGGCGGCTGACCGCCTCCGTCCGGCCTTCCGGCGCATGGTCGATCAGCCGGTAGGATGCGCCGCGCTCGTCCAGCAGCCGGACCAGTCGCTCATACGTGCCCACACCGGCACGATCCTCGGGTGCGTCCACGTTCCGTCACCAATCGTGTTGGAAAGCTCGCTTGACCTCCCGGATGCGGTCCTCGTCGCGGCGATAGAACACCCACTGCTTGGTCCGCTTCGCCTCGATCAGCCCCGCCGAGACGAGCACCTTCAGGTGCTCGCCAGCCGTCGGCTGGCTGACCTCCAGCTTCTGGGCGATCAGGACCCCGCACACACCGTCGGTCTCCAAATCCCCGTCCGCCTGCGGCGGGAAGTGCGCGACCGGGTCGCGCAGCCACTCCAGAATCCGCAGCCGCCGCTGGCTCGCCAGCGCCCTGAGAACCTCAACCTCCATCAGTTAGGAAGTTTGCTAATTCCCTGACTCCTTGTCAAGGCGGGGTGGGTTCGGGACGGCCGGGGCACAGCGGTGCCGCCGAGGAGGATGGGGGTGCGCGCCTCGGCGGATCCAGCCTGCCCGGACCGTCGGAGCGGCCGTGGAACCCGCTGGTACCAGGCGGGCGAGGAGCGGGCGGCGGGCTACCGCCCGGACACCTGTCCTTTTCCGATGCCCGGCGGAATCGCCGAGCGCGGCGCACGGCGCCGCACCACCACTCGCACCCCAGGGAAAACCACGAGTCCGTTTTCCTCTCCGACCACCGGGAAAACGATCCACCCACCCGGAATACAAAATAGGGACGCACGAAACTCGGACCAGCACTCGAAAACAGATAACCCGAGGGAAACGATGCCCTCACTGGCCATCGCCATATGTAACGAAAATACTCGATATTCCTCCCTGAGCAGCAGAGAGGAATGGATAAGAAAGAGGAAACGCGGGGCAGCACCCCGGGTGAGCTTCGGCGCCCGCCGTAGCAGCACACCCGACAAGGAGGAGCCACGGATGGCCGTCGCCAGCATCGATGACATGGCACTGCTCCCGAAGGAGCAGTGGGAATACATCGGAAAACAGACCGGACGCGACCCCGAAAAGGCGAAAAAGGACTACAAGGAGGGGCTGAGCAACTACCTCGCCGACCCCAAACCCGTCGAGGTAAAGCCGAAAACCCCAGAAAAGCCCCCCAAAAACCGGATACAGTCGCGCCTGGACCATCGGAGTCGTTCCCGGGGTTCTGGACGTCGACATCGAAGTGGTGTTCCACTCCGAGGAACCCTGGCGGGCCGTTGTGGACGCCAACGCGAAGGTGTTCGGCCACAAGGTCGGCAATTCGCACTTCCAGCTCTCGCGGATGAGCTCCTACATCGAGATCCACCCGGGGGCCTTCCTCACCAAGGCCGACCTGAAGATCGGGGTCTACGGCGAGAGATTGTGCTTCGGGATCGACGGACAGGCGTGCTACTGGGCCTGGACCTGGCACTGCACCCCCATCCACGCCCACGGACTGTTCTGCGTCAACTTGACCCGGCCGTGAACGACCGGGCTCGGAGGTAGCGCCCAACTGGCTGCTGGGTGGGCTCCTCCGTCCAGACACCCCGTTATGGGGTGGCAGGGACGCGTGACTCACGCCCCGCATTCCACACGCTCTCGCCACGGTGGGCGATGTTGTGGGAAGCATTCCGGTCGGCGTGGGCAACGACCCCACACCCCCGGCAGATGAAAAGCCCCTGGTCGACACGGTTGCGCTGGTCGATGTGCTGGCACTGTGCGCACATCTGCGACGTGTAGGCAGGGTCAACGACGACCAGGGGCACACCCGCCCCCTTGGCCTTGTAGACGATGAATCCTGCGAGCTGGGCGAAGGCCCAGGAGTGCAGCGCGACCCGTTGGGGCTTGGATAGCCGTACCCTCTGCCGGATACCCGTCAACTCTTCGAGTGACAGTCCGGACGAGGTGCGTTCAGCCTCGGTCACGATCGTCTTAGAGATAATGTGGTTCTGGTTCGCGGCGTGCCGCGCCTCGCGGCGGGCGCGGGCCTTGAGCCGCCGCTTGGCGGACTTCGTGCGCTTCTTCTGGAGCTTGGCTCGCAGGACGAGCTGTCGCTTGCGGTGGCGGTTCAGGCCGCGCCCGGCAGCCTGGTAGCCGGTCGAGGTGGTGGCGATGTTGGCGATACCGAGGTCCACACCGATGAAGCCGTCCGGCTCATACTGCTCGCCCTCGGGCACCTCGCACGTGGCAATGAGGTAGAAGACGCCGTCACGCTCGATCAGGTCGGACTCGCCCTGCCGATGCTGCTGGAGCCTCGTGAGCGCCTCCGCCGAGCAGGCGAAGCGGACGTTCTTGATACGGCCCGCCGTGGTCCAGAGCGACACGGTTCGGCGGTCGTACTGCCAGGACAAGCATCGATCGTCGTAGGGCTGGGCGGCCTCAGGTCGGAAGGCGATCGGTGTCGACTCGGCCCTGCGGCGGCGTTTCGATCCTGGCGCGCCGAGGTTCCCGGCACGAATGTTGGCCGTGAGCGTGGTGTCGGCGTCGCGCACCTTCTTGATGACGTGCTGGGCGGCCTGCGCTCCCAGCCCACGGGCCTTCAGCTCGGCGTAGGTGTGCTTGCGCAGCTCATATTCACGCGGCACGCCACGCTCAAACGCCACCTCCGACACCCGGTTCGCGGCCTCGTTGACCGCGCGCAGGCTCGCGCCGAGCGCCGACGCCTGCTCGACGTCCGGAACGCTGCCCGATCACCGTCCTCACCGGAGACGCGGTCTCACCGTGAGAGACCACTTCGTGAGCGCACAGCGACCGGTGTTCCGCGAGAGCGTCCACAGCGGCCACGAGCCCGGCCGGACACAGCTACTCGCTTCGGTAGCGAAGCAGGATGCCCCCGGAGCGGAACGGGCGCGACTCCACCAAGCGCAACTGTTGGGCCGCCGCGGCATCGGCGAACAGTCGGGCCCCCTGTCCACGCACCACCGGATAGACGAACAGCCGGTACTCGTCCACCACGCCGGCGGCGATGAGACTGTGGACCAGCCGGATGCTCCCGGTGGCGACGATGTCCTTCCCCGGAAGCGACTTCAGCTCCCGGATCTCCTCACCCGCATCGCCGCGCAGCACCGTCGTGTACTGCCACTGGGGGTCCTCCAGGGAAGTGGAGAACACGTACTTGGACACCGTGTCCAGGTAGTTCGAAACACCGCTGGGGTCGTCCCGCCGCGCCGGCCAGTAGCCGCGCTCTCCTCGAAGGTCACCCGCCCGAAGACCACGGCGTCAGCGGCGACGCTCTGCTCGGCGAGCGCGGCGTTGAGGTCGGACATCTCGTCCGGGTCCACGTTGGCCGGGGCGAACCACCCTCCGGCACCGTCAATCACGCCGTCCACAGTGATGTTCTCGGTTACCACCATGTCGCGCATCCGCGCCCCCTCATGAGCCACTCCTCTTACCCGCACCAAGGCCCGATACCGGTGAGCCGTACCCGGACGGTACCGCTGTGTCCCACGCCACCGCAGGAAAAACCCGCCCTCTTCTCCGCCCTTCGCGGCACCGACTCCCCGGACTCGTTCTCACCAGCGGAAACGATCGTGACGTGATCGACATCCCGGCAGTGCGGAATAAAATCGGCGTTTGGGCTATTGTACTGACACGTGACGAACATTTGGGGACTTACCGGGCGACGGCACGTGGACCTGTGCCGGATCGCCAGCCAGGCGTGTCGCCGGCTGTGACAACCGCGCTGATTCTGCCCTGAGGCGGACGCGACCCGTCCGCGACGTCACCCGCCACCGCACCTCCCCCACCACAGGGACGCCGCGGTGCCTGTTGTCCGATCATGGAGTCACCCCGTGCTATCCGCACTCAGACGTATCCCCTTCGCAGTTCAGGTCCTTGTCGGTCTGGTCCTCGGCGTCGGCCTGGGCGTCGTGGCCCGCTACATGGGTCCGGTCGGTGAGGACGCTGACCCCAACTGGCTCGGTGTCACCCTGGACACCATCGGCTCGACGTTCGTCACGCTGCTCATGGCGATCGTCCCGCCGCTGATCATCCTCGCCGTCATCTCCTCGATCGCCAGCCTGCGCAACGTCACCAACGCCGCCCGGCTGGCGGGACAGACCCTGCTGTGGTTCGCGATCACCGCCCTCGTCGCGGTGACGATCGGGCTGGGGCTGGGCTCGTTCATCCAACCCGGCGCGAACAGCGGCGTCGACCCCTCCTCCGCCGAGGCGGCCGACAGCCAGGGAAGCTGGCTCGCCTTCCTGGAGAGCATCGTCCCGCAGAACTTCCTGGGACTGGGCGCCGAGACCGCCCAGGAGAGCGGCGCGCTCACCACGACGCTGGACTTCAACGCGCTGCAGCTCATCGCGATCTCCATCGCGGTGGGAGTCGCCGTCGTCAAGGTCGGCAAACCGGCCGAACCGTTCCTCAACGTCGTCCAGTCCGCGCTGCAGATCGTCCTGAAGATCCTGTGGTGGATCATCCGGCTCGCCCCGCTGGGCACCCTGGGGCTGCTGGGCAACGCGGTCTACAGCTACGGCTGGACCACCATCGGCGCGCTCGGCGCGTTCGTCGGCGCGATCTACCTCGGCCTGGTGCTGGTGGTGTTCGTCGTCTACCCGCTGCTGGCGCGGGCGCACGGCCTGCCCATGACGAAGTTCTTCAGCGGGGTGTGGCCGGCCGTCCAGCTGGGCTTCGTGTCCCGCTCCTCGATGGGCACCATGCCCGTCACCCAGCGCGTCGCGGAGACGAACTTCGGCGTTCCCCAGCACTACGCGTCGTTCGCGGTGCCGTTCGGCGCCACCACCAAGATGGACGGGTGCGCCGCCATCTACCCGGCGGTCGCGGCGCTGTTCGTCGCGCAGTTCTTCGGCGTCCCGCTGGGCATCACCGACTACCTGCTGATCGTGTTCGTCTCCGTGATCGGCTCCGCGGCCACCGCCGGGACCACCGGTGCCACGGTCATGCTGACCCTGACCCTGTCCACGGTCGGGCTGCCGCTGGAAGGCGTCGGCCTGCTGCTGGCCGTCGACCCGATCCTGGACATGGGCCGCACCGCCACCAACGTGGCCGGCCAGGCGCTCGTGCCCACCATCGTCTCCAAGCGGGAACGGATCCTGGACACCGAGCGCTACAACGCGCCGCGCGGCCTGGACGGGTTCGTCGAACCGGAGTTCACCACGGAGGCGGAACGCGACGCGGCCGAGGCGCACCAGGCTGACGCCGGAACTTCCGAGGGGTCCGCGGAGGAACCCGAGGACTCCGACACCCGACTGGCCGCCTCGACGTAGGCGCGCTGTCCGACGAACCACCCGGAGTGCGGTCCGCTGCGGCGGGCCGCACTCTTTTTCCCACCACCGCGGGAACCCACAGCGGTGGCTGTTCGTCTTCGTTACGGGACCGGTGTCGCCTCTCGCCGAAGAGGGGAGGTCGCCGGCCCGATGGCCACCAGGAAAACCGCATCACACCGGGTACCTGTTCGACAGACGGGGTATCCAGGAACCGATTCTGGGTTTCGCGCCCCGAGGTAAAGGACAATCATGTTGCGCCGCTTGGTAGTACCGGCCCTGTTCGCAGCGGGGCTCACCGCAGTCATGGCAGCGCCGGCGAACGCCGACGCGGTCCCCCCGGCCGATGACGTTGCCAGCCAGTTGCAGGACAACCACCTCTTCATCGAGGAGAGCGCCTCCGACGCCTTCCCCCAGCCCGAACAGGACGTGCTGGTCCAGGCAGCCGAGGACTCCGACGTCCCCGTCTACTACGTGATCCTTCCGGAGGACATGCTGCGCTCCGAGGAGTCCATCGAGGTCTTCCTCGACCCGATCATGGACGACCTCGGCGACGGGGTCTACGCCGGGTTCGTCGGCAGCCAGGGGTACTTCGTGGAGTCGCCGAACCTCGACCAGTCCGCCGTCGACGAGATCGGCGCCGAGGCGAAGGCCAACGGCAACCAGAACAACGTGGACACGCTCGCCGCCATCCCCGACGCGGCCGAGGCACAGGAGTCCTCCGAGACCGCCTCCGCCGTGTTCGGCTCGGTGCTGCTGGGGCTGCTCGTGCTGGCCGTCGCGGGCGGCGGGTACTTCCTGTACAGCTCCAAGAAGAAGCGCGAGGCCGAGAAGGCCAAGCAGCTGGCCGAGATCAAACAGATGGCCTCCGAGGACGTCGTGCGGCTCGGTGAGGACATCGCGCAGCTGGAGATCGACCTGTCGGCGGTGGACGAGGCCACCCGCAACGACTACGAGCAGGCGATGAACTCCTACGACCAGGCGAAGAACCTGCTGGACAACATCCAGCAGCCGGAGGAGATCCAGCAGGTCACCACCGCGCTGGAGGACGGCCGGTACTACATGGTCGCCACCCGGGCCCGGATGAGCGGGGAGCCGGTGCCGGAACGGCGCGGCCCGTGCTTCTTCAACCCGCAGCACGGCCCCTCGGTCCAGGACGTCATGTGGACCCCGCCCGGCGGCAGCCCGCGTTCGGTAGCCGCCTGCTCCACCTGCGCCCAGGCCGTCCAGTCCGGCTACGACCCGGACGTGCGCATGGTCGAGGTGGACGGCCAGCGGCGCCCCTACTACGACGCCGGCCCCGCCTACTCCCCCTACGCCGGAGGCTACTTCGGCACGGACATGATGATGGGCATGTTCTCCGGGATGATGATGGGCTCCATGATGGGGTCCATGATGGGCGGCGGCATGATGGGCGCCGGCATGGGTGACATGGGCGGCGACATGGGCGGCGACACGGGCGATTTCGGCGGTGGTGACTTCGGTGACTTCGGCGGCGGTGACTTCGGCGGTTTCGATTTCTAGAGCCGCCGCGGCCGCACCGCCCGTGTCACCACTACTCGCACGATGAGCCGCGCCGGCAGCCGGGATCCCGCGCTGCCGGCGCGGCCGCGTCGCACGGAGCTCGCGCTGCTGCTGGCCGCGCTGGTGCTGCTCGCGTTGGGGTTCGCCTCGGCCGAGGGGGACATCCGCGGCCAGCTCAGCGGCACCGTGGCGCTCTACGCCGGCGCGCTCGCCGGTGCGGCGCTCGCGCTGCACACAGCGCTGCGGTTCCTCGCACCGTGGGCCGACCCCCTGATCCTGCCGCTGGCGACAGTCCTCAACGGGGTGGGGCTGTGCACCATCTGGGGTCTGCACCGGGTGTCCGACCCGCGGGCCTCCGAGGCCGCCGACCAGCTCACCTGGACCCTCTGCGGGATCGCGCTGTGCGGGGCGGCGCTGGCGGTGGTGCCCCGACCCCGGATGATGCAGCGCTACCCCTACCTCACGGCGGCGGCCGGGCTGGTGCTGCTGACCCTGCCGATGCTCCCGTTCGTCGGCATCGACGCGTTCGGCGCCCAGCGGTGGATCGGGGTGGCCGGGTTCACCGTCCAACCCTCCGAGTTCGCCAAGATCCTGCTGGTGGTGTTCCTCGCCGCCTACCTGAGCATCAAACGCGACGTGCTGTCGCTGGCCGCCCGCCAACTCACCATCGGTTCGGTGAAGGTCTTCAGCCAGCCCCGGATGCGCGACCTCGGCCCGATGACGGTGGCCTGGGGCGTGGCGATCCTGCTGCTGGTCGGCACCAAGGACCTGGGCACCTCGCTCCTGCTGTTCGGCGTGTACCTGGCGATGCTCTACACCGCCACCCAGCGCAAGTCCTGGGTCGGCATCGGGGTGGCCATGTTCGCCGCCGGAGCCTGCGTCGCGTGGGCGCTGTTCGGGCACGTGCAGCGCCGGGTCACGGCCTGGCTGACACCGTTCGCGCCGGACACCTACGAGGCCGAGGGCGGCAGTTTCCAACTGGTCCAGGGGCTGTTCGCACTGGCGGAGGGCGGCCTCACCGGCACCGGGTTCGGACAGGGGCGCGCGGCGGACATCTTCGCCTCCGACAGCGACCTCATCCTGGTCTCGATCGGGGAGAAACTCGGCTTCACCGGCCTGGCCGCCGTGGTGGTGCTGCTGTTCCTACTCACCGAACGCGGGTTCAGAGCGGCGCTCGAGTCCCGGGAGATCTTCGTGAAGCTCGCCACGAGCGGTTTCGCCTTCCTCCTGGCGTTCCAGGTGTTCGTGGTACTGGGCGGGGTGACACGCCTCATCCCCCTGACGGGTATGACGACCCCGTTCCTCGCCGCCGGAGGCTCCTCTCTCGTGTCGAGCTGGATCATCGTCGGGCTGTGGCTGCGGATCAGCGACGCGGCCCGCCGTCCCGAACCGGCCGCGGAGCACGGCGCCGACGCCGCCACCGAGGTGCTGCGGCTGCGGTCGGGTTAGGACGCGGCCAGGCGGTGCTGGGGCGCCGCGTGGCAGGACAAGCGTCCACCGAAACAGGACCCACCCCCCGCCCCGGCTCCGCCCGCGTCCCGAGAGAAGAGGTCAGAGCGTGGAACTCCTCAGCCAGATCCTGCCACTGGCCCTGTTGGACACGTTGAGTGTCGCCACACTCGCCATCCCCGTCTGGTTCCTGCTGACCCCCGGAAACCTGCGCGTCGGGAACGTACTCCTGTACCTGTCGCTGGTCGGCGGCTCCTACTTCCTCCTGGGGCTCCTTCTGGTGGGAGTCCTGGAGCGGACACGGCCGCTCGTACGGTCAGCGCTCCAGTCGCCAGCGGGCGACCTCGGGCTGGCCGTGGCGGGTTGCGCGTTCCTGTCGGCCGCTCTTTGGCACGGTTTCCGGAAGGCGGACACCTCCCGGCGGGGATGGATAGGCAGGTGGCGCGAGGCGGCGGTGGGAGAGCGCGCCGGAACAGGCGTGCTGTCGGCTGTGGCCGTCACCGCGGTCGTGCTGGAGATCGCGACGATGTTCCCGTACGTCATCGCTTTGGGCGCCCTCGCCGACGCCGGCACCCCGTTTTCCACGAACGCGGCCGTGCTGGCTCTCTACTGCCTGGTCATGGTCGCGCCCGCCCTACTCGCCACGCTTGTCGTCGCCCTCGCCAGGACGCTGGTGCGCCCCCTGCTCATCAGGGTCGACCGCTGGCTCAGGGACAACTCCCAGGAGGACACCGCGTGGCTGCTGGCCGTCATCGGGTTCCTGCTCCTCCACCAGACCTCGTACTTCGACGCGCTCATGGACCGCATCGGCGGGTGACCCGGTGGCCCGTCCCCCAGGGACACGGCCCGCGCCCCTCCCCGGAAAGGCGGGTGTAAGGCGCCCCGGCCTCTACCACCGGTCCGTGCCACTGTCCCGAACACCCCCGACGAGCGGACACCATGCGCACGGAGGTCACCGCGTTTCCGTCCGGGTTTCGGACGGGGCGGACGAGTGCCCGTACCGGGAGGCGGGCAGGCGGGCGGCGAGTACGGCGACGGCCCCGACGGTCCCGGCCAGGAACAGGAACGCGGCCCCGTCATCGCCGGCCGCTGCGGTGATGGCGGTGGCAGCGGCGAGCCCCAGGGCGCCGCCGAACTGCTTGCTGGTGTTCATCAGTCCCGACGCCGCGCCGGCCTGGTCCGCCGGAACCCCGGACGTGGCGGTCGTGGCCAGGGGCGTGTTCAGCAGGCCGCCCCCGGTGCCGGCCACCAGACTGGGGCCGAGCAGCGCCAGGGCGTAGCCGCCCTCTGCGGCCAGCCCGAGCCACACCAGACCGAGCGAGGCGCTCAGGGAGCCGAGAACGACGAGGCTCCGGGGCGGCACGCGATCCATCAACCGCGGCGTGATCCAGGTGTTGACCACGAGCATGGACAGCGTCATCGGAAGGAACCCGAGTCCCGCCTGGAGCGCCGAGAACCCCAGCCCTTCCTGCATCCGGAAGGTGAGGAAGTACCACAGCGCCGCCTGGAAGCAGGTGCCGACCAGCACGATCGCGATGTTGCCGTGGACCACCGGCCTGTTGCGCAGCAGGCCGGCCGGAACCAGCGGGTGCGGAGTCCGCCGTTGCTGCGCGAGGAACACGCCGAACAGCACGATGCTCACCACCGCGGCCGTGCCCGCCCGGGTGGTGGTGCCGCTGCCGCCCGCCGCGGACAGCGCGTAGGTGGCGCAGGTCAGCCCACCGGTGGCCAGGGCGGCGCCGGCCAGGTCGAGTCGGGCCCGGCTCGGACCGGCCGGGGTGTGCCTGCGCAGCACGAGCGCCCCCGCCAGGACGGCGCCGCCGATCGGAAGGGTGGTCAGGAGTACGGCGCGCCACGAGATCAGGTCGGTCAGCGCCCCGCTGAGGATGTTGCCGATGCCACCTCCGGCGAGGCTGACCGCCGTCCAGGCGGCCACCGCGCGCGTGCGTTCCCGCCCCTCGGCGAAGACCGTGGTGAGCAGGGTGAGGGTCGCGGGCGAGACGACGGCCGCGCACAGGCCCTGGACGGCCCGGGCGCCGACGAGTGTCCCACCGCCGGGGGCTAGGCCCCCCAACGTGCCGGCGAGCGTGAACAGGGCCAGGCCCCATGGCAGCACCACTCCGGTACCGAGAACGTCGGCGAGCCGCGCGCCGGCCAGGAGCGCTCCGGCGAAGCCGAGGGTGTAGGCGAGCGCCACCCATGCCGACAGGGTCGGACCCATCGCGAGGTCGGCCCGGATCGACGGCAGTGCCACGTTGACGACCGAGACGTCGAGGACCACCAGGAGCTGCGCGACGCAGGAGACCCACAGCGCGAGTGACCGGAACCGGGAAGCCGAGGACAACCAACCTCCTTTGATACATCTGTATCACGATGATACGAGCGTACCATTGCGGTATGGGAGAAGAACCGTCAGCGCCGGAACCCGAACGCCGCGAGGAGATCCTGGACGCCGTCGACCGCATCCTCGGCAGGGACGGCGCGCACGCGGTCACCATGCGCGCGGTGGCCGCCGAGGCGGGTGTGTCCCTCCGCCTGGTGCAGTACTACGGGAAGAACAAAGCCCAGCTGATGACGGCGGCGCTGGACCGCCTCGCGGACCGGAGCGTCCAACGGTGGCGGGCCCGGTCCGCCGCGCGGACCGAGAAGCGCCCCGAGGAGGAGCTCAAGGCGTTCTTCGACGAGGCCCTGCCCACCGACGAGGCCAGCCGCGCGTTCCACCGCGTCGGCGTCTCGCTCGAGCTCCTGGCGATCACCCGACCGGACGCCGCCGCCACCGCCTACCGCGACCACCTGCGCGCGCTCGTCGAGCACCTCTCCGGGACCCTGGACGAGAACGCCGGCGCGGAGGACCAGCAGGCGCGTCGGAGGGCCGTCGAGGCCATCTCCCTCTCCCACGGCCTCGGGACGCTCGTCATGGCCGGAGTGGTCACCGAGCACGAGGCCGAGGACCTGGTTCGGGACTACCTGGGCCGCTCCCGGCAGTGAGGGCGGTGGTGGTGATCCGGCGGACGCGGTCCCGACCGGGAGCGGCAGCGGGAGGAAGGGCAACGACTCGCCCCCTCCCCCGCGGCATGGCGGTCGCCACCCGGTGCCGGCCCCGATGCCCGCCCCGGACCTCCACCGAAGCCGCCTGTCACCGGCCTGCCCGGACCGCCCCCCAGTCCCCGGACGCGCGAGGCCGCCCCGCCATGGAAACGCAGTCGTACCCGACCCTGTCGGCCTCCCGGATCGCCGCGGCGGTCACCAGCGGCGAGGCCACGGCGGCCGAGACCGCAGAGGCGGCACTGGCCGCGATACGGAGCACCGACGACGGGGTCCGGGCCTTCACCGGGGTCTGGCCCGAGGCCGCACGCTGGTACGCCCAGCGGGTCGACCGGAGACTCACCGAGGGCAGGCCTCTGCCACTGGCCGGAGTACCGCTCGGGGTGAAGGAGAGCCAGGGGCTGGACGCGGAGCAGACCCGCAGGCTCGTCGCGGCCGGCTGCGTGCCCGTCGGCGCCACCTCGGTCCCGGGTCCGCGCACGGCGTGGCGGACCTGGGGACACACCGACCGGGGGCCGACGCTGAACCCGTACCGGCCCGACCGTTCCCCCGGCGGTTCCTCGGCCGGTTCGGCCGCGGCCGTCGCCACGGGCATGGTGCCGCTGGCCACCGGAAGCGACGGTGCCGGTTCCGTGCGGCTGCCCGCCGCCTGGTGCGGGGTGCTCGGGCTGAAACCCGCCAACGGCCGCGTCGCCGCCGGTGACAGCGCGGGGTTGAACATCGCCGGGCCGCCCGCTACCTCGACGCCCTCGCGGGAACCGACACCACCGCCGGCCTTCGTGCCCTGGCACGGGCTCCGGCAGTGGCCTGGTCGGCCACGCTCGGGTTCGCAGCGAGCGAGAGGAGCATCACCGCCACCGCGCGCTCCGCCCTGCAACGGCTCGCCGACCGCGGCCTCCTGCGCCTTGTGGAGCGGCCCGTCGAGCTTGCCGACCCCGGAACGGCCTGGGCGGCGCTGCGGACCGGCGGTTCCACCGCCGAGCGGCAGGCCGCCCGACAGCTCCGCGCTGACAACGACCGGCGCCTGGCCGCGGCGTTCGCGGAGCTCGACCTGATCGCCACCCCCACCACACCCAACCCGCCACACGGGCACCATGGACCGGGAGCACGGATGAGCGTCGCCTTGACCTGGGCGTTCAACCTGAGCGGTCATCCGGCCGTCTCTCTTCCCGCCGGCCTCACCCCAGACGGTGAACCCGTGGGGCTGCAACTGGTGGGTCGGCACGGCGGGGAGGGACTCCTGCTCGCCGTGGCGGCGCAGCACGAGGCGGCGTAGGGCCGTCCAGCCGGTGCCGCCGGCGCGGGGAGCGTTCGGGAGCGCGGCATGCGGGTGGGATCCGACCGGGGGTGAGCTTGATGGGGAAGTGGAACACCCACTATTATGACTGACTGGTCAGTCATAATAGGAGGAACCGTGACGCCGAAGAGAGTGGACCGGAGCGCGCGGCGGGAGCAGATCCTGGCGGCCGCCGTGCGCGTCTTCGCCCGCAAGGGGTTCGCCGCGACGCGCATCGACGACGTCGCCCGCGAGGCCGACATCGGCAAGGGCAGCGTCTACCTCTACTTCGACAGTCGGGACGCCCTGCTCAGCGCCGCGTTCGAGGCGTTCGCGGAACGTTCGCGGAACGTACTCCAGCAGGCGCGCGAGGGGACAGGGCCGCCACTGGAGCGACTCGGCTCCCTGGTGCGCTCAGTGCTGGAGGCGCTCGCCGACGAGCCGGAACTCGCCCGTATCCTGCTCGACCTGTGGTCGAGCGGCCGCGAGGAAAGCCAGCTCCCCCTGGACATGCCGGGCGTCTACAGCGAGTACCGGACGACGATCGCCGAACTGCTGCGCGAGGCCGAGGGCACCGTCCGGGAGGGAGTCGGAGAGCACCACGCGACCGTGATCGTCGGGGCGATCGAGGGCTGCCTGCTCCAGTGGCTGATGGACCCCCGACTGCCGATCACCGAGCTGGCCGAGCCGATCCTCGACGTGTGCGTCGAGGGCGTGCGCCTCCGGGAGGAGGCGTGAACCACGGCCGTCACCTCCGCGTCGGGCCGGTTCGACGCCCGCCCGGTTCGCGCCCCGGTGCTGCTGACCGAACCGCTACTGGCCCATCCCGCCCTCGAGACAAGGAGCGACGAACCGTGACCTTCTCCCAACCGCCGCGTACGACCGCGCGGCGCGCCCTGTACCGGGCGCCGATCTGGATCTACCGACTGGGGCTCGGCGGCCTCCTCGGCAACAGGTTCGTGCTGCTGACCCACATCGGGCGCAAGAGCGGCAGGGCCCGCCAGGTGGTACTGGAGGTCGTGGGGCGCCACGAGGAGTCCGGCGGGTACCTGGTCGCCTCCGGCTACGGCGGACGCGCGCAGTGGTTCCGCAATATCAGCACCGAGCCGCGGGTGCGCTTCCAGGTGGGATGGCGCCGCTACACGGGCACGGCGCGCCCGCTGCCGGCTGAGGAGTCGGGGCGCCGCCTCGCCGAGTACGCCCGCCGCCACCCTCGGACCGCCGCCGCGCTGATGCGGGCGGTCGGCCAGGAGGTCGACAGCACCGACGCCAGCTACGAACGGGTGGGCGCCGACCGGGAGCACGGGGTGCCCATCGTCGCCCTGCGACCCGAGTGAGCCGCGCCCGGCGTGACCCGCTACCCACGCACCCGGCCTTCACAAGACGGAGTGGAGTGGCTGGGAGCGGGAGCTTTCCCGCTCCCAGCAGGTAACTGACCTCGACCTACCCCCACGTGCGTGAGGCTCATCCGCGGTGTCAGTGTGCGGCTGACCCGTACCTCGGTCCATCCCCACGTGCGTGGGGCTCACGTGACAATCCACAGAGGTTGTCCGGAGCGTTGCGGTCCATCCCCGCGTACGCGGGGAGCATAAATAGTCGCTCTGCGTGAGCATGCGCCGTATGGGTCCATCCCCGCGTGCGCGGGGAGCATCTGGGGGACCGTCTCCGGAATCGGAAACGCCCGGGTCCATCCCCGCGTGCGCGGGGAGCATCCGGTTGGTCAATAGCAATACAACGCCAACCGGGGTCCATCCCCGCGTGCGCGGGGATCATCTCTCTGACCTGGTCTTCTATGTCACGCGCGTGCCCGTGTGTGCAACTTCTGGATATTCGGACATAACACGTACATACCTCAAAAACGCGTTATCAACGAGCAGTGCGGCGCGTAACCCAACACCGCGACGACGGAGCCAGGAGACCACATCTCCCGTCGCTGTGCACGCTCCCCCGGATGAAACCGCGCCTGATCCCATGTGGTCGGCAAGTGTGTGTAGCAGCGATGTATCCATTCCGCGTGGTAGCGACGTCGAGAACGCGACACCTCCGCTGTCGTCGCCGACGCGGTGGGATAGCTCACCCCGCACACACCGCGCCCCGGAACCGCAATTGCCCCCTATCTCAGTCGACGTTCGGGAAGGGCGCCCCAAGATCGGTCACAGTAGTGTCTACTCGCCGGACTCTGACCGATGCCGTCTGGGCGTAGGTGGACAAGGCAAGCGATAGTTTCGGCTCTCCGCTGGAGTGCCGGTAGGTGTGGAGGAAGTCCAGGAATGAGCGACTGACCCGTGAACGGCCGGTCATGAGCGCGAGGTTGTCGCAGCCGTAGGTGGCTTCGAGAACGGCTGCTGTATCCTCGTCGGGCTTTTCCACCAAGCGAACCATGCGGTCGTTGTCGCAGACGACGACGCCGCGCTTGGTTGCTGCGGCGCGTGTGTAGGGCCGCACCATCACCGCTGTGTCGGCGTCCAGTTCACCCAGGTGCAGCAGGGGGCGGGCGTTGGGAAACAGGTTGTCGGCGTACATGACATACAGCTGGGCGGGCCGGTTCAGGTAGTCGTCGGCGTTGAGTACGGACGTGATGTCACCGTAGGTACCGGACTGGGGGATCATGTCCACGCTGGGCCAGTGCCGCGTTTCGGTGGCGGTGTCGGCAACCTGGTCATACGCGTCGGGCTTGTTCAGTACGTAGCTGATCCATGCGGCGAACCGGGTGTAGTAGGGGTGGTGCACCATGACGGTTCGCGCGTTTCCCAGGTCGGCGATTTCTTCCATGAGCAGTGCGATTCCTGGTTTCCCATGCACGGGAAAGTATTCTTTTGGCAGGAATCGGAACCAGTCCGCCCTCCTTGTTCCCAGCCCTCCGGCGGCGATCATTACTGAATGCTGTTTTCCTCGGTCCGATCGCATTGAGCCATCCTTTTCGCTAGGGTGCTGACATGGATATACGCGTGACGGGTTTCCTTGTGGAGGACGGGCAGGTTCTGCTGTTGGACCAGGACACCGACGGGCTGCGCAAGTGGAGCCTGCCCGGCGGCCGGGTCGAGGAGGGCGAACCGCTCGCTGATGCCCTCGTTCGCGAGATGCGGGAGGAAACCGGAATCGACGTCGAAGTCGTCCGGTTGCTTTACGTGTGCGACCACATCATTCCGGAAAAAGGTCTTCATGTGGTGCACATGACTTTCGAGGTGCGAAAGGTGGGCGGGACTCTCGGTAAGATCTCCGAGGGAATCGATACGCGCCCGATTCGTGGAGTGGAATTCGTAAAGACCGAGGATCTTTCGCAGCTCGGTTTCAGCGAGCGGTTCGCCCAGCTGGTCGAGGGCGGCTTCCCTGGCGCCGGCTCCTACATGGGACCGAAGTCGGCTATCGGGCTATGACAGAAGGGCGATAGCCTCCCGGTCGAGTTCGGACAGGGGGCGCGTCCGGTCGCCTAGCAGGGTGAGCCACCGGCTCAATCGGTCGGCTACCTCGTTAAGCGAACATCGAGGACCCGTGGAAGATGCACAGGTCAACCGCACACCGACACCGCAGGAGGCGCCGAGCAGGTGCCGGGAACGCCGACTCGTCACCTCCTCCCGCGACGCGGGTGTGTTCCATGCGGCTCCGTGCCGGTACCGCGTTAGGGGCGCCCACTCCGTTCCGTGGCCCGGCCCATCGCAGCACCACACTCGAAGATTGCCGACTCTGTGGTGCACAGCTTTCGGCCCTAAACCAGGTTCATCGACGGGAGTCACATCTCCCATCTGGTATTCGGCGTTGCTGGCGTGAGCGCCGGCAGTGAGCGCGTCCAGCTCGCTGCTGGTCGGGAGCCGCGCCCCTTCCCAGAAGGCATAGGCGGCTGCTCCGATCCAGGTGATCCAGTAGGCCGGATGGTGTTCGTATCCGGGGCTCACTCGCCACCCCTTGCCGGTGGGGTGCAGTCGGCCGCCGCGTTCGTGCGGCATGGGGATCGCGACGATGTGTACCCCGTGCAGGGTGGTCTTCAGGCCCGCGTCGGTGAGCCCGTTAAGGAAGACACACATCTCGGCGTTGGAGACGAGCAGGTTCCGCCACCGGGTATGAGGGGGAGCCAAGGGGACATAGGCCGGTTCGGTCCGCGCCTTGCGAATGGTGGTCGTCAGTCTCGGTGGGGCGGCTTCTGGATTGTCGAAGGTGGCCAGGGCGTAGGAGTCGGCACCGGCAAGCCACCGCTCCGCCCTCTTGGACGACGCGGGAGCGACGATGCTGCGGAGCAGACTCAAACAGCGTGACGTCTCGGACGTCACCACCTCGGCGGTTCCGGGGCGCAGACGCGCGACCAAACCGTCTTTGTGGTTGGTGGTCGCGAACGTGCTGTCACAGGAGGGTGTCTCCTTTGATGGGAGCGAAGACGCCGATCCGAATTCCTCAACCAGCCCGGCCAAGGGCCGCGTGGCGGATCGCCAGTCGAGTACGGCAGCTTCGTAGGACACATGCGCGTGTTCACGGTCTCCAAGGGCATCGGCGAGCAGGGCCGTGTTCAAGGTGATCAGCCGTGTAAGCGCGACGGGCGGGCACGGATCGTCGTCGGGTACGAGTCTCGACCAGCGGCGGTGTTCGTCCTCGTGTGCCAAGGCCGCAACATGGCGGTAGATGTTCCCGTAGTCCCACCGTTTCCAGAGGGCGCCACGGGTGAAAGAGCTGGCCACCCCTAGCGGAGACCGTGAGAGCACCACAACGGGTGAGTCCGGGAATAGCGCGAGGAGCGCCGCGGCGGTGAAATACAGGTTGGTCTCTTTGACGACGTGGCGCCCGCCGCGGTACTTGCTGCTCTTGAAGGACTCCACCCAGTAGGCGGCGAGCGGAGCGTGTACAGCGGGGCTTGTTGCACTGATTGTGGTCAAGGGGGCGAGTGGGTGTTGCCTGCCGAGCTGCTGCCGAAGGTGTTCGTTGTGCTGGATGGTGGAATGTCGCAGGGAGTCGAGAACCCAGTTCGACCCCACGCGTTCGGAGGTTCCAAGAACGAGTATCAGAGGGCGTTCGTCAGCCGTCATGGTTCGTGTCTCCCAGGGGGTGTCTCGAAGACGGAAGTTGCTGGTCTGATCTGTGTCGCTCTTAGTGGTGGGCCACCCCTGGCGCGGCGTGGGAGGGAAGGACGCCCGGGTGTTGGGAGATGGTGGCAGCACCCAGGGACGGGGGTGTGCGCCACCACGCACACCCCCGTCGCGCGCCCGGTCGAGAAAAGGCACGCGTTCCGTGATGGTTCTATTCCTGGAGTTCGACCGGGATCCAGTCGGTCAGGATGCGGGGATTGGCGTGGCGCACCGGACCGCCCTTGGCAGGTCGCACAAGCACATCCCCGCTGTCCGTTCCGGGCTGGGGTGTGTGGCCGGTGACCACGTGCACGGTGGAGCCAGCTGCGTGCAGCCGCACCCGCAACCCCACGGGCCAGCGGCACTGCAGATACGACAGATCCCCACCGGAAAGCCGCTCCACTTCGGCCGGGTGGACGGTGACCGTGTGGACATCGCCGACCGTGTCGCGGGGAGCGATCCGCAGCATCCCGTCAGCCTGCTGTGTGACGACATCCCACGGGGTGGTGCCGTCGGGTTCCCCGGGCAGCCGCACCCACATGCCGGGTTCCCACCCGGGCTCTACTCCTCGCACGGGCCACCACCCCTAGCCTCGCGCTGATGGGAAACCGCTCCCGTGTCCTCGTCACTTCTGTCGGTGTCGTGGTCCTCCTCGCCGAGCCAGGCGTCCAGCCGGTCGCGCAGCGCGAGGATGGTCGCGCGGATCCGGTTGAGCCAGAACGCGTGGCCTTCGGTGGCCTGGACGAGCTGCTCCACCAGGTCACGCAACTCGCGGCGTTCCTGCGGGGTGAGATTCACGCCTGACCACCCCCTTCTTCACGGTTGGTGGTGGCCAGCAGGGTGTGAACCTGGTCGGGCGCGAACCGGCGGTGCCCGCCCGGGGTAACCAGTACCGGGGCCAGGCGGCCCTCGCGTACCCAGGTGTTGACGGTGGAGGTGGTCACGCCGAAGGCCTCGGCCACATCACCCGGACGCAGCAACGGGGCGGGCCAGGGTGCGGGGGTACTCACCGGACCACCCCCACCGTGCTCTTCTGCTCGCGCTGGGATAGCCATTGCCGCACCAGCGGGGAGAGTTCCGCGCGCACGTCGTCCAGCCCGTCCTCGTGGGCCGGTGGGGCGGGAGGTTCAGGCGTGGTGGCGGCACCGCAGGCCGGACAGGCCCCCTCTTCCTCCCGCCGTTGGCGGTGACGCTCGAACTCGGTCACATAAGGCCGCACGGGGCTGTGCTCCTCAGGGTCGAGCAGCTCGGGCTCGGGAAACGCGGCTGAAGGGACCATGCCGCTGTCCACGTCCCGGCAGGAAATCCCGGCCTGGTCGTGGGTCCCACCCCGTGGCGGCGGCACGGTGAAGCGGCGTGCCGTACCTCGCCTGGCGGGTGGCGGTGGTGCGGCACGCGGGGCCGGGCGTTGGTAGCCATCCCGGTAACGCGTGGGCGGGAACAGGGCGACAGCCAGCATCGCAAGCAGCGTCCACAGGGACGCGAGGGTGCGAATAAACTGGAGCATTGTCATCGACTCCTCATCAGTTGATGGCCACGCCTCCGGAGAGCTGTCACTCTCGCGGAGGTTTTGTAACGCCCCGGGCGCGGTTTCGCTGCTACCTGATACCGCGCCCGGAGGCTCCTCCCCTTGTTCCAGGAGCTCGCCGACCAGCATGGCTTTCGTGCGGAATCGGTAGCTAGCATGACCACCGCTTTGTCAATTTCTTTTACGTTCGGTTTATTTTGGTGTTCTAGCGGTGATGTTCTGTGATGGTTGATCAAGCGTGGAGGACTGATGGGGCGTAGATACAATCCAACTTGGCAGAAATTCGGCTCTGAACTGCGAAAACACCGAACTTCAACATCCATGTCACAGGGGCAGGTTGCCCAGGCTTTGGTGGTGTCCTCATCCCTGATTTCGTACATGGAGTCCGGTATGCGTGGTCCGCAGTTTGACCAAGCGCAACAACTGGACGCATTGTTCCGGACTACCGGGACCTTCGAACGGCTCTGGAAGTCGGCCAACGGACAGACGCTGTATCCGACCGGTTCCCGGACATCCATCGACTTCGAGCAGTTAGCCTACGAAATACGCGAATATCACAATTTTCTGGTTCCTGGTCTTATGCAGACCGCTGATTACGCCCGTGCCACGTTCGCTGCCATGCGACCGTTCGTAGATGCGGCGACTATTGACCAACTGGTGGACTCACGGTTGCAGCGCCAGCGGGTGCTGGAGGATACAGACCGCCCACTAATGTGGGTTGTGCTGGATGAGACTGTCATACGGCGCAACATCGGTGGCGTGGTCACAATGAAGGGGCAGATTGGTCATTTACTGAGACTGATCGATGAACACGTCCTGCGTCTCCAGATCGTTCCGTCCGACCTCTCGATGCCACCGGGGCTGTGCGGACCGTTCCGAGTGTTCGCGTTCGCGGACCGCCCCATGGTGGTGACAGCGGAACACGTGGTGGACGATGTGGTCCTCGACAGTGATGAGCACGTCCGCACCTGCTCCACGCTGTGGTCAGCGATTCAGGCGGACGCGTTGCCGACCAGCAGTAGCGTTGACCTTCTCCGCCAGATACAGGGAGAGCTAGATGAGTAACCAGCATGTGTGGCACAAGTCCAGCTACAGCAACGGCAGTAACAACAACTGTGTCGAGGTCGCCGAGGGGCCGGTGACCGCTGTCCGCGACACCCAGAACCGGCAGGCCGGCCACCTGTCGTTCTCCGCTTCCGAGTGGCAGGCGTTCCTCGACGAGGTGCGCACCGGCCGACTGTAACCTTCGCCTGTGGCTGCCCTCGGCCACGGAGCAAGACGTAGCCAGCCCTCGGTTTCACCCCGGCCGGGGGCTGTTGTTGTTCCGGGGCTACGTCGGCATGGGGGGACGCAGCGTCTACCGCCCGCTGGGGCTCACCGAGCCAGAGCTGATGGTGTCACGAGGGTTGTTTCCCGGTTCCGCTGCAGAGTTCGCAAGGGGCATCTTCAACTGTTCCATCGCGGGATCGTTGCTGGGTTCCATATCCCCGACATGCGCTGCAGTTCACTTCTTTACGGTGCTGACCCCATCACCCATACCTCTCCGCACTTGATTGCGTGGCGAATCCAGCCACACGTGCTGGCCGTCAGCGTCCACAGTGAGTCCAAACCGCTCTTGGCCCGGCTCGCCCCATGCCACCCATCTCAAGTAGGTCTCTTCAGCCTCATCCCATAGGTTGCGTGGCCCGCGCTGCGTCACCGTCGCAGGTTCATCCGTGGAAGGTTGTTTCACCAGTGCGTGTGAGAGACCCCCATCAGACAGCACCAGAAGGAACGTTCCGTCGGCCGAGCTACCGCCTGCTGCGGTGAGGCGCGGCAACGTCCCGATGAGTGCTATCTGACATCCCGTACCCGCGTAATGGACGCGGCGTGGATCAATCCGGGGTGCGACTCGCGGTCATCGTCAGCTATGGGGGTGTTGGTAGGGCGCTGGGAACGCATCATCATATAACCGCAGTTGCCAGTGAAGCGTCCCACGGCTCCGTCATTCGTAGCAGTGAGCTTTACCTGATAACCGCCCAAGCCAGGCATCCACGGCAGCACGATAATCCCGCCAGGGCGGGTCTGTTCCACCCATGTGTAGGGCACCTTCCGTACCCCGCATGTGACATGGATCCGGTCGAAGGGGGCTCCTCCCGGATGCCCTTTCTCGCCGTCACCTGTTATCAGGTTCGGCATATATCCAACGCGTTCCAGATTCACCCGCGCCTGTTTCGCTACCTGCTCGTCCACCTCCACGGAAGTGATGTTCTCCGCGCCCAACCGGGCCGAGAGCAGACCGGTTGTCCACCCGGTACCGGTACCGATCTCTAACACTCGGTCCTTGTCGTATGTATCGAGAAGCTCTAAGAAGGAGGTGACATTACTCGGAGCGGAATTGGAACTGGTGAAGCGGTTCGCGCTCCGAGCCGATTCCTCAGTGAGGTCGGTACCGCCGTCCTCGATCTGGGTCACGATCGTGCTGTCGCTGTAGACCGCCTCGTACCACGGCTGGGGATCGGTGGCTCGGTCGATCCAATAACTCGGAGCGGCACCCATGGGCGTCGCCCACGCCCGCTCGGGCACGAACCACTCGCGCGGGACGTCCCGCAGTGCCTGCCTCCACGTTTCGTTCTCGGTAAGTCCGGCCAACCGTTCCGGGCCGGGTGGGGTCTGTTCACCCATCCGCACCGCCACGGGTACCCATACTGATCCTCCACGCCTCGGGGGGATATCCGTCCACGTCCCTACCCCGCGCGCGGAACAGGCAACACCCCGTGGCCGGAAGCGGCCACCCGCGGTTACTCCCCACACAGACAGATCCGGGCATGCCCGCCAGCGGCGAGGCGGCCCCGGAGATCGGCGTTTCCCCACCGGAGGGCTCCTCCAGGAACCCCACAGCTTCGGGGTGCCGTCCCGGAACCGATACCCGCACACGCGCCGCGGCCGAACGCCGCGCTGCGTCCTCGTCGCCGAAGCCCTCGATGCCGGGTCCCTCTCCGTGGGCGGATGCGCAGAGCACACGGGGAACCATGTCCCCGCGGGCCAAAGCCCCCTCGGTGCCCCACCCAGCGCTCCGGACGCGCTAATCCCAGTAGGCCCGCCACTGGTCGGCGGTGAGTGAGCGCGGCTCGTAGCCGTCGGCGCGGGCCTTGGCCTCGGCGGCGCGTACCCGCTGGTCGAACCGGCGCGCGGCCGAACGCAGGTCCATCTCCGGGTCGGCGCCGCGCTGGCGTTCCGCCTCCACAGCGGCCAACAGCTCACCGCCGGGCCCGCCGTCGTCGCCGATCAGCTCGGCGGGCACCCCGTTGCGCACGGCCCGTTTCGCCAGCTCGTAGCTGAGCAGCGCTGCGGGTTGGCCGAACGGGACCCCTTCCAGGATCGACGCGTCCTCCTGGCCCTTCTCGGCCCGTTCGGCCGCCTTGATCGTCTCCCAGTTGGCCCGGACGTCCTCGGTGCCGTTGACGGCGGTGTCGGAGAACACGTGCGGGTGGCGGCGCACCAGTTTCGTGGTGACGGCCTCGGCCACGTCGTCGATGGTGAAGCCCTCACCGCCGCGTTCCTGGGCGACACGCGCGTGGAAGACGACCTGCAGCAGGACGTCGCCCAGCTCCTCGCGGAGGGTGTCGTAGTCGCCGTCCTCGATCGTCTGCAGCGCCTCGTAGGACTCCTCGATGAGGAACTTGGCCAGGGACTCGTGGGTCTGGTCGGCGTCCCACGGGCACTCGCGGCGCAGCGTGTCCATGACGTCGACCAGGGCGAGCAGTCCCTGGCCGGGCCGGTGCTCCCGGTCAGTGGTGTCGGTCATCAGCAGTGGTCTTCCGTTCCGGTTCGGGTTCGGGTAGCCAGCCGCCGACGCGCAGCGCCTCCAGCACCCGGGCGACGGACTCGCTCTCCTCGGTTCCCGCCGTGTCCAGCACGAGCTCGGCGTCGGCGGGTTCCTCGTAGGGGTCGGAGATCCCGGTGAACTCCTGGATCTCGCCGGCGCGCGCCTTGGCGTAGAGGCCCTTGCGGTCACGCTCCTCGCACACGTCCAACGGGGTCGCGACGTGGACCAGGAAGAAGTCCCCGTTCTCCTCGACCATAGCGCGCACCTGGGCACGGGTCGCGGCGTAGGGGGCGATGGGGGCGCAGATGGCCACGCCGCCGTGCCGGGTGATCTCGGAGGCCACGTAGCCGATCCTGCGGATGTTGAGGTCGCGGTCCTCGCGGGAGAAGGTGAGGCCCGCGGACAGAAGCCGCCGTACGATGTCGCCGTCCAGCAGGGTGACCGTGCGCCCGGAGCCGCGGATGCCGTCGGCCACGCCCCGCGCGATCGTGGACTTGCCGGAGCCGGAGAGGCCGGTGAGGAACACGGTCAGGCCGCGACGAGTGCGCGGCGGCCGCAGCCGGTACAGTTCCGTGGCCACCCGCGCCGGCGTGAACCAGGACGGCAGTTCCCGGCCGAGGGCGAGCGTCTCGGCGATGTCGGCGTCGGCCGGCTCCTCGCGCGCCGCCTGCTCGGGAACCTCACCAGCCAGGCGCCACATCCCGTCCCGGGTGTCGTAGCGCCACTCGGAGGGGCGCAGCACCGCCACCGGGGAGGTGGGCTCCGCGGCCGCCACCTCGTGGGCGGAGCCGTCCTCCCCGCGGTTCAGCAGGACGCTGGTGGCGCCGTAGGACCGCGCCACGTGCGCGGCGAGCAGGGCGTCCCGCCCAGTTGGCAGCGCCCCGCCCGCGGGGGAGCGCGCCGGCGGGAGGGTGGTAACGGCGAACCTGCTCCGCGGCGGCAGGAGCGGTTCCGCCGCAAGGATCGCGGGGGCCAGCCCCTCGTTGTCCATGGGGGCGTCGACGAGGACGAGCACGTCGGCGGGGTGGTCGCCTCCGAGGCTCGCCGCCGCCTCCCGTATCTGGTGCAGGGTGTTGTGGTGCAGCGGGCGGTCGGTGACCACGGCGAGGAGGGGCCGGCCGGCGTCGCCGCCCTCTGCGGCCCGGAGGGCGGCGAGGCTGTCGGGCGACAGCCGCAGCTGCCGCAGCGCGCCGTGCATCGCCGGGCTCGCGGAGCACACCTCCCCGGCGAGGTGGTGACTGGGGGTCTGGTCGGGTTGTGCGTGCTGTTCGGGCCGCCACCGTTGGCGCACGTCCAGTTCGGCCAGCGGCGCGCCCTCCGGGTCGGTGAGTACGAGCCGCCGGGCGTCGGCCAGTTCGTCCGGGACGGGCAGGGTGACCGGCACCGGCCAGGGTGTGCCGTCCGGCAGGTGCCCGTCCCGCGTCACCGCCTCGGCCTCCTCGGCGGTCATGAACCCGGACAGCGGGTAGCTGCCGTTGAGGATGAGCTCCAGGTGCGCCAGTTCCGTGGGGCCGGGGGCGAAGTGCGGAGCCGCCGCCTCGGCTGTCTCGGTGCGCTCGCCACTGACACTCAACCCGACCTCCAGAATCGCTCGTGCACTGCTGGGGACAGCTTATGCCGGCCGGTGGGGCCACCGTGCCGCCCGTCGGTGGTTGGGGAGAGAGCCGTGTCCCGGCCGGACGCGGCCGGGGAGGAACACCAGCCGGCCGGACGCGGCCGGGGGAGGAACACCAGCCGGCCGGTTGGTGTTACGGGGGGCAGGCCCTGTCCACCGCCGGAACGGTGGACGGTGTCCCGACGGCTCGTGGCGCCGCGTAGGCTTGGCAGTGGCCCGCCCGCGCTGACACGAGCCCGCCGGGTGTGCCGCTGTCCGGACCGCGGCAGTGCGCGGCGGTGTCGGACAGCGGGTGGCGACGCCGCGCACACGAGCGACCAGCGAGGCTTGTGCACGTTGCCACCTGCCGACCACTCCCTACCACGGTCATACGCTTCTTTGCGCCATGAGTCTTTCTGGATTGTTGAAGGTCGCCGCCGGCGACCCGGAACTCGACCGAACGATCGCGGCCGCGCGAGACGGCCGGGACGAACACCTCGATCTCGTGGCCCCTCCGGCGCTGCAGCCGCTGCTGGTCTCGGCGCTCGCCGCGGAGGAACCCGCGGGCGCTGACCGGCCGGTACTGGCGGTGACCGCCACGGAGCGTGCCGCCTCGGAACTGTCCGAAGCGCTCGGTTCACTGCTGCCCGACAACTCCGTGGCGCTGTTCCCCGCCTGGGAGACGCTGCCGCACGAGCGGCTCTCCCCCCGTTCGGACACCGTGGGGCAGCGGCTCGCGGTGCTGCGGCGGCTGGCCCACCCCGACCCCGCCGACCCGTTGACCGCGCCGTTGCGGGTGGTGGTCGCCCCCGTCCGCAGTGTCCTGCAGCCGCTGGTATCCGGCCTGGGAGAACTGACGCCGGTGCGGGTCCGCCCGGGGGAGGACGCGGAGCTGGAGGACCTCGTCCAGTCCCTGGTGGACATCGGTTACGCCCGGGTGGACCTGGTGGAGAAACGCGGTGAGGTCGCGGTGCGCGGCGGCATCGTGGACGTCTTCCCCCCGACCGAGGAGCACCCGCTGCGCCTGGAGTTCTGGGGCGACCAGGTGGAGGAGGTCCGGTACTTCCACGTCTCCGACCAGCGGTCGATGAGCGCCGAGCAGCACACCGGCGGCCGGGGCGACGCCGCTGCCGGGCTGTTCGCGCCGCCCTGCCGGGAACTTCTGCTCACGCAGCGGGTCCGGGAGCGGGCCAGGGAGCTCTCCCGCCAGAACCCCGAACTCTCCGACATCCTGGACAAGCTGGCCCAGGGGATCGCGGTCGAGGGCATGGAGGCGTTCGCGCCGGTCCTCGCCGACGGTATGGAACCGCTGCTGAACCACCTGCCCGCGGGGACGCACGTCGTGGGCTGCGACCCGGAGCGCGTCCGGTCCCGCTCCGTCGAGCTGGAGCAGACGAGCCGGGAGTTCCTGCAGGCCTCGTGGATCAACGCCGCCTCCGGTGGCGACACTCCGATCGACGTGGGCGCCTCGGCCTACATGACCCTCGACGAGGTGCAGGCGAACGCAGCCGAGCTGGGACTGCCGTGGTGGACCCTCACCCCGTTCGACTCCGGCGACGCCGCTGAGGCCGACGGCAGCGGCGCCACGACGGTCCGTATCGACGCCGGCCCGGCGGAGGCCTACCGCGGCGACACCGAGCGCGCACTCGCCGACGTCAAGTCGTGGTTGCACGACGGGTGGCGGGTCGTGCTGCTGACACCGGGACACGGTCCCGCGGAGCGCCTGGACTCCATGCTGCGCGACGCCGGCCTCGGGGTACAGCTGCGCGGCGACCTCGACGAGGCACCGGAACCGTCGGTGGCGACGGTGACGACGGGGCAGCTCGAGCACGGTTTCGTGTGGCGCCCGGTGCGTACGGTGCTGCTCACCGAGACCGACCTGGTCGGGCAGAAGTCCTCGACGCGCGACATGCGCAGGATGCCCAGCCGCCGCCGGGGCAACGTGGACCCGTTGCAGCTCAAACCGGGCGACCACGTGGTGCACGAGAAACACGGCATCGGGCGTTACGTCGAGATGATCAGCCGGACGATCCAGGGCGCCACCCGCGAGTACCTGGTGATCGAGTACGCGGCGAGCAAACGCGGCCAGCCGGGTGACCGGCTGTTCGTCCCGACCGACCAGCTCGACGAGATCACCCGCTACGTCGGCGGCGAGGCGCCGACCCTGTCCAAGATGGGCGGTGCGGACTGGTCGAAGACGAAGAGCCGCGCCCGCAAGGCCGTGCGGGAGATCGCCGGTGAGCTGATCCGGTTGTACTCGGCCCGCCAGGCGTCGCCCGGCCACGCCTACCCGCCGGACACCCCGTGGCAGCGCGAGTTGGAGGACGCGTTCCCCTACGTGGAGACGCCCGACCAGCTGGCCGCCATCGAGGAGGTCAAGGCCGACATGGAGAAGTCGGTGCCGATGGACCGGCTGATCTGCGGCGACGTCGGCTACGGCAAGACGGAGGTCGCCGTGCGCGCCGCGTTCAAGGCAGTGCAGGACGGCAAGCAGGTGGCGGTGCTGGTGCCCACCACGGTGCTGGTGCAGCAGCACCTGTCCACGTTCACCGAGCGCTACGGGTCCTTCCCCGTCCGGATCAAACCCCTGTCGCGGTTCCAGACCGACTCGGAGGTGGAACAGACCCGCGAGGGACTGCGCACCGGCGAGATCGACATCGTGATCGGCACCCACCGGCTGCTGTCCGACGAGACCAGGTTCAAGAACCTGGGTCTGGTGGTCATCGACGAGGAACAGCGGTTCGGGGTGGAGCACAAGGAGGCCCTGAAGCGGCTGCGGACGCAGGTGGACGTACTCGCGATGTCGGCCACCCCCATCCCGCGCACCCTGGAGATGGGGATGACGGGCATCCGGGAGATGACCACGATCCTCACCCCGCCGGAGGAACGCCACCCGGTGCTGACGTTCGTCGGCCCCTACGACGAGAAGCAGATCGCGGCGGCGATCCGCCGGGAGCTGATGCGCGAGGGGCAGGTGTTCTTCGTACACAACCGGGTGGCGTCGATCGAGCGGGTGGCGGCCTCGATCAGCGAGCTGGTGCCGGAGGCGCGGGTGGCCCACGCCCACGGCCAGATGAACGAGCACCAGCTCGAGAGGGTCATGGTGGACTTCTGGGAGAAGAGCTTCGACGTGCTGGTCTGCACCACCATCGTGGAGTCCGGACTGGACGTGCCCAACGCCAACACCCTGATCGTGGACCGCGCGGACACCTACGGGCTGTCCCAGCTGCACCAGCTGCGGGGCCGGGTCGGCCGCGGCCGCGAGCGGGCCTACTCCTACTTCCTCTACCCGCCGGAGCAACCGCTCAGTGAGACCGCGCACGAACGGCTCTCCACGGTCGCCCAGCACACGGAGACCGGCGCCGGGATGTACGTGGCGATGAAGGACCTGGAGATCCGCGGCGCAGGCAACATCCTCGGCGCGGAGCAGTCCGGCAGTATCGCCGGGGTCGGGTTCGACCTCTACACCCGCATGGTGGGGGAGGCCGTCCGCGAGCTCAACGGCGACGAGGTCTCCGACGAGGAGGTGGAGACCAAGGTCGAGCTGCCCGTCGAGGCCCACATCCCGCACGACTACATCCCGGGCGAGCGGTTGCGGCTGCAGTCCTACAAGCGCATCGCCAGTGTCACCGACGACGAGGACATCGCCGCCGCGCGCGCGGAGCTGGTGGACCGGTTCGGCACCCCGCCGCAGCCCGTGGACAACCTCCTGGCGGTGGCCCGCTTCCGGGTACTGGCCAAACAGGTGGGGCTGACCGACGTGGTCCTGCAGGGCAACCAGATCCGGTTCGCTCCGGTCGAGCTGCGCGAGTCGCAGCAGCTGCGGCTGCGGCGGCTCTACCCCAAGGCGGTACTCAAGGAGGCGAACCACACGCTCCTCGTCCCGGCGCCGAAGGCGGGCGGTCTCGGCGGGAAGAACCTGCGCGACCTGGACCTGCTGAAGTGGTGCACCGACCTGGTGGAGGCCGTGTTCGCCAGCTGACCCGGCCGTGGCCCGTCGGCGGGGCCAGCCACCGCTGCCGCAGCGCGTCACGTCCGCGCACCGGGTGAACCGTTCCCGCGGTGGATTCGGCGGAACGCGCCGCAGACGGGAAACACGTATTGTAGTCTTCTGGCGATTGAACGTGTCTTCGCGCCGGGCGTGTTCCTCACCGCCCTCCCCAGCGGGACCGGACGGAGCGTCCGCGCGGGCGCCAGCGCCTCGCAGCGAAACGTAAGGAGCCGGAGTTGGCCCTCACCTACGACGACTACCTCACCGACCTCAAACACGCCGGTGACCCGGACGCTGACGCCGTCGTCCGGGAACTCCTGGACAACGGCCAGGTCAACAGCGTCAACGAACTGTTCCGGGAGTTCGGCGCGGCCGACCAGGACGTCCCCTCCCAGGCCCCGCCGGTCCTGGCCGACTACCTGGAGAAGACCCGGAGCTTCCCCGACTGGATGGAGTCCCAGCGGCTGGACGACATCGCCGAGTTCTTCCAGCACCACCACCTCGCGGCCTCGGCCATCCAGGCGACGGCCGGGCTGGTGGGTACCTACCTCTCCCCCGTCGGCGCGAAGACGCTGCTGTCCACCCACCAGCTCTCGCAGCAGCCGCACCGGCGCCTCTCCCAGTCGACGCGGCTGTTCATGGGCATGGGGGACGAGGACGCGTTCACCGACCGCTCCAAGCTCGTCCCCACCTGCCAGAAGGTCCGCCTCGTCCACGCGGCGATCCGGGAGCTCCACCGCCGCTCCGGCGAGTGGGACACCCAGCGGGACGGCGCCCCGGTCTCCCAGCTCTACACCGCCGGGGCCGCCGTCGTGTTCTCCGTCGGCGCGCTGGACGCGATGGAGCGTATCGGAGTGTCGGTCACAGAGCGCGAGGCCGACGGGTTCTACTACGCCTGGCGCGTCGTCGGGCACTTCCTCGGCATCCCGGACGCGTACATGCCCGCGAGCCGCGCCGAGGCCAAGAACCTGTGGGACGAGGCGCGGGACCGGGAGTGGGCCCGCAGCGACGAGGGCGTGCTGCTGACCCGGGAGTGCATCGACCTCTACGAGTCCTACATGCCCCCGGGCCTGGAGGGTGCCGTTCCGGCGTTCCTGCGGCTGGCGCTGTCCGACACCTACGCCGACATGATGGAGGTGCCCCGGTCGGCCTACGACCTCGGTGCCGACGCCCTGTCGACCGGAGCGTCAGCGCTGCTGGGCAGCTCGGCGACGCAGAACGCCGCGGTGCGGCCGGTACTGGACGCGCTGAGCACCGGGGTGGAGCGGGTGAGCCGTGAGGCGTTCACCCACGGGCAGGAGACCGAACCCCAGATGTCCGACCGTATCCAGTGACGGTCCCGCTGTCCCGCCGGTCCGCCCGGCGGGACAGCTCTCACTCGGCGTCCACGACCATCCCGGCACCCACGGTCTCGTTGGTGTCCGGGTCGATGAGGATGAACCCGCCGGTGAGCCGGTTGTCGCGGTACTCGTCGACGAACAGCGGGTCGGCGGAACGCAGGCTCACCCGGCCGATCTCGTTGAGTCCCAGCTCGGCGGCCTCCTCGTCGCGGTGCAGCGTGTTGACGTCCAACCGGTAGTACAGGTCGCGCACCATCACCTTGGCCGTGCGGGTGGTGTGCTTGACCAGCAGTTTGGACCGCGGCGTCAGCGTCCGGCCCGGGGACATCCACGAGATCATCGCGTCGACGTTCTGGGCGGAGCGCGGCCTGTTGTGCGGCCTGCAGATCATGTCACCGCGCGAGACGTCGATGTCGTCCTCGAGCAGCAGCGTCACCGACATCGGCGGGAAGGCCTCGTCGACGTCCCCGTCCGCGGTCACGATCCGCTTGATCCGGGTGTTCAGGTCCGACGGCAGGTGTGTCACCTCGTCGCCCGGTTTGAGGACGCCGCCGGCCACCCGGCCGGAGTAGCCGCGGAAGTCGTGCAGCTCCGGGTTGTCGGCCTTGTGCGGCCGGACGACGTACTGCACCGGGAACCGCACGTCGATGAGGTTGCGGTCGGAGGCGATGTGGACGTTCTCCAGGAGGTGGAGGAGGGACGGCCCCTCGTACCACGGCATGTTCAGCGAACGCTCCACCACGTTGTCGCCGTGCAGCGCCGAGATCGGAACGAACGTCAGGTCGTTGACGTCCAGCTTCGCGGCGAACTCGGAGAACTCCCGCTGGATCTCCTCGAACCGCTCCTGGGAGTAGTCCACGAGGTCCATCTTGTTGACCGCCAGCACCAGGTGCGGCACCTGGAGCAGCGAGGCGAGGAAGGCGTGCCTGCGGCTCTGCTCCTGCAGCCCGTTGCGGGCGTCGATCAGGATGACCGCAAGGTCCGAGGTGGACGCCCCGGTGACCATGTTGCGGGTGTACTGGACGTGGCCGGGCGTGTCGGCGATGATGAACGTGCGGCGCGGCGTCGCGAAGTACCGGTAGGCGACGTCGATCGTGATCCCCTGCTCACGCTCGGCGCGCAGCCCGTCCGTGAGCAGTGCCAGGTTGGCCTGTTCCTCGCCGCGGCCGCGGCTGGTCCGCTCGACCGCGTCGAGCTGGTCCTCGAAGATGGACTTGGAGTCGTAGAGCAGCCGGCCGATCAGTGTGCTCTTGCCGTCGTCGACGGATCCGGCTGTTGCGAACCGCAGAATGTCAGTACTCATGTGCAGGTGTCCCAAAACGGTGGCGGTGGAAACGGTCGCGTGAGGCAGCGGTGTCCGGAGGCGTCCCGGGGACGGGGCGGGCCGCCGGCACGTTCGCGCGTGGCTCGCCGGCGCGCCCCGGTACGGGCGTTGTACCCGCTACTACCCGCGCCTGGATCAGAAGTAGCCCTCGCGTTTGCGGTCTTCCATCGCCGCCTCGCTGGAGCGGTCGTCGGCCCGGGTCTGACCGCGCTCGGTGACCCGGGTGGCCGCGATCTCGGCGATGATGTCATCCAGCTCGACGGCGGTGGAGCGGACAGCTCCGGTGCAGGAGATGTCCCCGACGGTGCGGTAGCGCACCGTCGCCTCGAACGCTTCCTCGTCCGCACCGCGCTGGGTCACCGGGTGGTCGGCCAGGAGGATGCCGTCACGCTCGAACACCTGGCGTTTGTGGGCGTAGTAGATCGAGGGCAGCTCCAGCCGCTCCCGGGCGATATAACCCCATATGTCCAGCTCGGTCCAGTTGGACAGGGGGAAGACCCGCATGTGCTCCCCCGGCTTGATCCGGGTGTTGAACGTGTTCCACAGCTCGGGCCGCTGCCCCTTGGGGTCCCACTGACCGAACTCGTCCCGGAAGGAGAACACCCGCTCCTTGGCGCGGGCCTTCTCCTCGTCCCGCCGGGCCCCGCCGAACACGGCGTCGAACCGGTGCTTCTCCAGCGCCTCCAGCAGCGCCGGGGTCTGCAACCGGTTGCGTCCGGCCGAGCGTCCGGTCGGTTCGGTGACCTTGCCCGCGTCGATCTGCTCCTGTACCGAGGCCACGACCAGCTCCACGCCCGCCTCAGCGAGGCGGCGGTCCCGGAACTCCATGACCTCCTCGAAGTTGTGCCCCGTGTCGACGTGCATCACGGGGAACGGGATCGCCCCCGGCCAGAACGCCTTCTCCGCCAAGCGCAGCATCACCAGGGAGTCCTTGCCGCCGGAGAACAGCAGCACCGGCCGCTCGAACTCCGAGGCGACCTCGCGCATGATGAAGATCGCTTCTGACTCGAGAACGTCCAGCTGCGAGAGCTGGTAGTTCCCCTTCACTGGTGTATCGGTCTGATCCATAAATTCGCCTCTGTGTCCCGGCGCCTTATCGCGAGGGTGCTGTCACTCTCCCGAGTGGGGCCCCGCGCCGTCCCGATCCGCGACATCGCGGATACTTGCCAACAACATGCCCGACAATTCCGGTCGACATACCAGAATATCGGGTAGCCAGGGCTCTTCCCCGTTGTAGGTCAGCCTCGACCCGTCGATCCGCGAGGCGTGCAGACCCGCCTCCCGAGCGACGGCCACCGGCGCCGCGCTGTCCCACTCGTACTGCCCGCCGGCGTGCACGTAGATGTCGGCGATTCCCAGCAGCACGGCACAGATCTTCGCACCGGCCGAGCCCATCGGGACCACCTCGGCCCCGAGCTGTGTGGACATGCGCTGGACGAACTCGGGAGAACGCGTCCGGCTGGCGGTGATCCGCAAGCGCTGCCCGGCGGGCCGCTCCTCGGGCAGCCACGGCGGGTCCACCGTCGACAGTGTGCTCCCCTGCGCCGGCAGGGCGACCGCGCCCGCGGTCAGTTCACCGTTCTCCCACAGGGCGACGTGCACCGCCCAGTCGGTGCGGCCCGACTCGGAGAACTCCCGCGTGCCGTCGAGCGGATCGATGATCCACACCCGCTGGGACTCCAGCCGCGCCTCGTTGTCGGCCCCCTCCTCGGAGAGCACCGGGTCGCTGGGGCGCAGCCGGCCCAGCGCGGAGAAGAGGAACTCGTGCGAGGTTCGGTCACCGAGCGTACGCAACACCTCGGGCTCGTCGAAGCCGTGCTTCGCCCGCAGCTTGAGCAGCTGCTGGCCCGCTTCGGTCGCGAGATCGCGTGCCACCTCATGATCGTTTCGGATGTTGTTCACCGGACTCAGTATGCTCCCGCCCACGGACTGACGCTGACCATGCCCACCGCACGCGACTCGGACGTTCGGGAACGGCGGCCAGCTTCCCACGTTACGCGGACCCGAACACTCGGGTCCCGGCGGCCGGGCCGCGTTCCGGCGCGCCCGCCCACGACGGCGCCCGGGACACGTTCCACCGACGGACCGGTCCGAAGCGGCAGCGTGCGCCGCCCGGCGTCCGGGCCTGTGGTGGCCCCGGAGGCCGCACCACCCGCGCCCGCCGAGCCGGAACCGCCCGCCTACCCGGTGGGGTCGGTGTCGTGGGGCGGTCGCCGCCGCGCGGCGCGCTGAATTGGATCACGACACAGTGTGATACACGTGCTGGGCTTTCTCCAAACCCTGAGCCAACACGGTCCGCACCGCGTCGGTGCCGCGCTCGACGGTGAGCGCGAGTTCCTTGCGTTCCGCGGTGGAGAAGTCCGAGAGAACGTAGGCGGCGACGTCCGTCCGGCCGGGCGGGCGGCCGATCCCCATCCGCAGCCGGACGTAGTCCGGCCCGCCCAGCGAGGAGGTCAGCGAACGCAGGCCGTTGTGCCCGCCGCCGCCACCGCCGCGTTTCAACCGCAGTGCCCCGTAGGCGACGTCCAGTTCGTCGTGCACCACCACGATCCGCTCCAGCGGGACGCGGTAGAACCTGCTCAGCCCGGCGACCGGACCGCCGGAGAGGTTCATGTAGGACTGGGGCTTCGCCAGGATGACGGGCCGCTGTTCGAGCCGCGCCTCGGCGACCTGTGCGTTGGTCTTGTGCCGCTTCCAGCGCTCGCCGCACTGTTCCGCGAGCGCGTCCAGCACCATGAAACCGATGTTGTGCCGGTTCCCGGCGTACTTCGGGCCGGGATTGCCCAACCCCGCGACCAGCCACCGCTGGGCTTCGCCCGCGTTCTCCCCTGAGGGGGCCACCTCCGCGCTCCCGTCCGCATCGGGGCCGGGTGTCTCGCCCCGGCCGAAACGCGCGCGGCCCCCCAACCACCGTGGGAGGCCGCGCGTCCGCATCGAAACCGAAATCCGGTCCGGCGGTTACTCGGAGGACTCGGAGGACCCGGAGGACCCGGACCCCTCGGTGGACTCGGACGCCTCACCGCTCGCCTCGGCTGCCGCTTCCTCGGACTCGGCCTCGGCCTCCTCGGTCTCGGCCTCCGGAACGGCCGCCTCCTGCTCGCCGGAGAGCGTGAGAACGATGGTCTCCGGGTCGCCCGACAGCGTGGTGCCGGCGGGCAGGTTCAGGTCACCGGCCGTGACGTGCGTCCCGACCGGGAGCTCGGAGATGTCGTAGTTGACACCCTCCGGGATGTGGGTGGCCTCGGTCTCGACCTCCACCTGAACAAGCTCCTGGTTGAGCACGCCGTCGGTGGGCACCTCGCCGGTGAGTGTCACCGGGATCTCCACGTTCACCCGCTCGCCCTTCTTCACGACGATGAGGTCGACGTGGGTGAGGAAGCCCTTGATGTCGTCGCGCTGCACCTCCTTGGGCAGGACAAGGTTGTTCTTGTCCACGCCCTCGACACGCAGCAGCACGTTCGGGGTCTTCATCGCCATCATCAGCTCATGGCCGGGAAGGGAGATGTGGCGGGGCTCAGTGCCGTGGCCGTAGAGCACGGCCGGCACCTTCCCCGCGCGGCGGGTGCGACGTGCGGCGCCCTTGCCGAATTCCGTGCGCGGTTCGGCCGCGATGCGTACCTCGGACACGACAAAACTCCTCGGGATCATCCCCGCATTGCCGGGGAACACGACTTCTGCACAACAACATCCCGCGCGGGCGGGAAGAACGCGCGGGACCATCCCCGCGGAAACAGGGCGCACAACCGCACCACGCCGGACCACACGCTCCTGCGTGTCGGAGCCCGTAGCCACCACAGGGCACGGGGAGACTCAACCCAGTCTAAGGGCTACACCGACAGCTTCGTACACGGCCCCGGTGGGTCAGGGGTCCTCGAACAGGCTCGTCACCGAGCCGTCGCTGAAGACCTCGCTCACCGCACGAGCCAGCAGCGGAGCGATCGACAGCTGGGTCAGCTTCGGGAACTGCCGCTCCTCGAGGATCGGGAGGGAGTTCGTGACCACCACCTCGGAGATGCGCGAGTTCTGCAGCCGCTCGGCCGCCGGGCCGGACAGCACCCCGTGGGTCGCCGCGGCCAGTACCTCCTTGGCCCCCTGCTCGACCAGCGCGTCCGCCGCCTTCACGATCGTGCCGGCCGTGTCGATCATGTCGTCGACCAGGATGCAGGTGCGGCCCTCGACCTCACCCACGACCTCGTGCACCTTGACCTGGTTGGCCACGTCCGGGTCGCGGCGCTTGTGGATGATCGCCAGCGGCGAGCTGAGCCGGTCGGCCCACCGGTCGGCCGTGCGCACCCGTCCCGCGTCCGGGGAGACCACCGTTGCCTCGGAGCTGCTCACGCGCCCCTTCATGTAGTCCGACAGCAGCGGCAGCGCGACCAGGTGGTCCACCGGCCCGTCGAAGAAGCCCTGGATCTGGTCGGTGTGCAGGTCCACGGCCATCAGCCGGTCGGCGCCGGCGGTGCGGAACAGGTCGGTCATGAGGCGCGAGGAGATCGGCTCGCGCCCCCGGTGCTTCTTGTCCTGGCGCGCGTAGCCCAGGAACGGCGTCACCACGGTGATGCGTTTGGCCGAGGCCCGCTTCAGCGCGTCCACCATGATGAGCTGCTCCATGATGGACTCGTTGATCGGGTCGGCGTGGCTCTGCAGGACGAACGCGTCACTGCCGCGTACCGACTCCAGGAAACGCACGTAGGTCTCACCGTTGGCGAAGTCCTCGAACTTCGTCGGTGCGACATCGATACCGAGCTGTTCGGCCACCTGGTCGGCCAGCTCCGGGTGGGTACGCCCGGAGAACAGCATGAGCATCTTCTGTCCCGGAGACTTCATCCCGGTCACTTTTGAGATCCCCCACAGACACTGATTATTCGCCGTCGTCGGCGCTGTCCGGCTTCGTGCCGTCGTCGTCCGCCCCCTCGGCGGCCTCGGCCGCCGGTGTTCCCGGACGTTTGCGCCGCACCCACCCCTCGATGATGCGCTGCTCGCCGTGTGTGACGGACAGCGCACCGGATGGGACGTCCTTGCGGACCACCGTTCCCGCACCGGTGTAGGCGCCGTCCCCGACGCTCACGGGAGCGACGAACATGTTGTCGCTGCCGGTGCGGGCGTGGTCCCCGATCGTGGTGCGGTGCTTGTCGACACCGTCGTAGTTGACGAACACCGAGGACGCCCCGATGTTCGCGCCCCGTCCGATGTCGGCGTCACCGACGTAGGTCAGATGCGGGACCTTCGCCCCCTCCGCCACGGTGGAGTTCTTCACCTCGACGAAGGTTCCGGCCTTGGAACCGCTGTCGAGCCGGGAACCCGGACGCAGGTAGGTGTAGGGCCCGACTTCCGTCTCAGGGCCGATCTCGGCCGAGTACGCGACCGTGTGGGAGACGTGCGCGTCGTCCCCCACGCGGGTATCGCTCAGCAGGGAGCCCGGGCCCACCCGCGCCCCCTCGCCGATCTCGGTGCTTGCGCGCAGTTGGGTCTGTGGTTCGACGACAGCGTCCACGCCGATCCGGACGTCGGTGTCCACCCAGGTCGAGGCGGGGTCGACCACCGTGACGCCCTCGCGCATGTGCCGGGTGAGCAGCCGGTCGTTGAGCAGCCGCCGGGCCTCGGCGAGTTGGACGCGGTCGTTCACGCCCTGGATCTCCACCCAGTCCGCGGCCGGGGCGGCGCCCACCCGGTGGCCGTCGCCGCGCAGGATCCCGGCCGCTTCGGTGATGTACTCCTCACCCTTGGCGTTGTCGGTGGAGAAGCGCTCGACGACGCTGGTGAGAAGCGCGCCGTCGAAGGCGTACATCCCGGAGTTGATCTCGTGTATCCCGCGCTGGCGCTCCGTCGCGTCGGCGTGTTCGACGATGCCGGTGAACACTCCCTCGGCGTCGCGCACCACCCTGCCGTAGCCGGTGGGATCGGGAACCTCCGCGGACAGCACGGTGACGGCGTTGCCCTCCGACTCGTGGGCCGCGACGAGGTCGTCGAGGGTGCGCCCGCGCAGCAACGGGGTGTCCCCGTAGGCGAGCACCACCGTGCCGGAGAGGCTGACACCGCGCGAGGCGAGCTGGGCCACGGCCATACGTACGGCGTGGCCGGTGCCGTTCTGCTGCTCCTGCAGGGCGGTACCCACGTCGGGGGCGGTGTCGGCGAGGTGGCGGGTGACGCGCTCCCGGCCGGAGCCGACGACGACCACGGTGTGCTCGGGCTCCAGCTCGTGCGCTGCGGCCAGCACGTGGTCCAGCATGCTGCGTCCGCAGATCTCGTGCAGAACCTTGGGGTGCCGGGACTTCATCCGAGTGCCCTCGCCCGCGGCGAGGACGATGACGGCAGCGGGGCGGCTCGCACTCACTGGCGGGACTCCTCGTAACGCTGGCGGATCGGGTGGCGACCTGTGGGTCGGCGTGCGACAGGACGCATCCGCGGTGTCACACGGGTGCGTGGATAAACGAGCGTACCGCCGCGCGCGGGTCTCCCACCGCGGCCGCGGACGCGGATGGCCTCACGAGGCCGACACCGGCAGCATACACGCGCTCGGCCCGCGCTGCGGATCGGTGCCGGGCCAGCGTACCGGGCGGTTCGGGGAGAGCCCGGGGCGTGCGGGAGCGGGAGCGAAAGACCGCAGCCGCGAGTGTGTGGTTTCTTACCCGCGGGCTGGGTGGGTGTGCTCCCCGGCCAGGGATCGAACCTGGACTCTTCAGAACCAAAATCTGACGTGTTTCCGATTACACCACCGGGGACCGCCTGCGGCGGGCGCGAGACGCGCCCGGGCGCGGACCCGTCGCGGGCCCGCCTGGGCCAACGATAGCCGCTCTGCCCGATCTCGGCATCCCGATAGTACCGCCCGCACCCGGATGTGGCGCCCGCCACGCCGCAACGGGCCGCCGGGCGCGGGCGCTTCCGGTTCTTTCCGCTGCGATTTCGACCCCGGAATTGGCTAACCTACGGCATCGTAAGTTACGGTTACGTAAGGATAAGTTACAGGACCGCCGGGCGATCGGGCACGGAGAGCGGGAAACATGAGCCCGCTTCGGACGAATCGCACGGCTTTCCGGACCCGAGGTGGGAAATTGACCGCAGCACCCGAGATCACCCCAGAACCGGCGCCGAGACCGGCGCCGAAGAACGCTCCCGAACCGGAGCTGGACCCGGAGGGCCGCGGCAAGGCCGAGCGCTACACGGTCTTCGCGTTCGTTTTCATCCCGCTGCTGGCACTGGCGGCCGCCGTCCCCCTCGCGTGGGGTTGGGGTCTGACCCTGACCGACATCGTCATCGGCGCCGTCTTCTACCTCGTCAGCGGCCTGGGCGTCACCGTCGGCTTCCACCGGCACTTCACGCACGGTTCGTTCAAGGCCAACCGCCCGCTGCGCATCGCCCTGGCGATCGCCGGGAGCCTCTCCATCCAGGGCAGCGTCATCAAGTGGGTGGCCGACCACCGGCGCCACCACAAGTACGCCGACGTGGAGGGCGACCCGCACTCCCCGTGGCGGTTCGGCGACGACTGGCGCTCGGTGGCGAAGGGCCTGTACTACGCCCACATGGCGTGGATGTACCTGGACGAGCAGAAGACCTCGCCCAAGCGGTTCACCCCGGACCTGCTGAAGGACCGGGACGTCGTCAAGGTCGACAAGATGTTCATCCCGCTGGTGCTGTTCAGCCTGCTCAGCCCCGGCATCATCGGCGGCCTGGTGACGATGTCGTGGTGGGGTGCGGCCACCGCCTTCTTCTGGGCCGGCCTGGTGCGGGTGGGTCTGCTGCACCACGTGACCTGGTCGATCAACTCCATCTGCCATACGATCGGTGAGGAGAACTTCGAGGTGCGGGACCGCTCGCGCAACGTGTGGTGGCTCGCCATCCCGTCGTTCGGCGAGTCGTGGCACAACCTGCACCACGCCGATCCCACCTGCGCGCGGCACGGGGTCCTCAAGGGACAGATCGACATCTCCGCCCGGACGATCTGGGTGTTTGAAAAACTGGGATGGGCCACTAAGGTCCGTTGGCCGAAACGTGAGCGTCTGGAAGCCAAACGCGTCAGCGCCTAGACTGATTGGCCATCATGGGAGCCGTGAGCGAACAGAAGGGCCGGTCGCGCCGCAAGCGCATGACCGGCAGACAACGCCGGGAGCAACTGCTCGACATCGGCCGGGAGCTGTTCGCGCAGCGCGGCTTCGACGGCACGTCGATCGAGGAGATCGCCGCGCGTGCGGGCGTCTCCAAACCCGTGGTCTACGAGCACTTCGGCGGCAAGGACGGTATCTACGCCGTGGTCGTGGACCGCGAGATGCGCACGCTGCTCAGCATGGTCGTCGAGTCGCTGACCGGCGACCATGCCCGCGCCAAGCTCGAGGGTGCCGCGATGGCGCTGCTGGCCTACGTGGACGAGTGCAGCGACGGGTTCCGGATCCTGGCCCGGGACTCGCACGCCGCCTCCGGCACGGGGAGTTTCGCGAGCCTGATCAGCGACATCGCCACCCAGGTGGAACACGTTCTGGTCGAGGAGTTCAACGAGCGCGGCTACGACCCGAAGCTGGCGCCGATGTACGCGCAGTCCCTGGTCGGTATGGTGGCGCTGACCGGCCAGTGGTGGCTGGAGGTGCGCAAACCCAAGCGCGAGGTCGTGGCGGCGCACCTGGTGAACCTCTCCTGGAACGGCCTGTCCAGCCTGGAGGCCAAGCCCCAGCTGGAGACCCTGAGCAACCGGGCGGGGTGACACTTTCGGGCCGGATCCGCGCCTCCCGACTTTTCTCTTGATATCAAGAGATATGCTGCGCGTATGCACGATGAGGTTGACGGGCTGGTCACGGCGTGGCGCGCGGAGCGTCCCGATCTCGATGTGGAACCGCTGCAGGTGCTCAGCCGGGTGTCCCGCCTGGCACGGCACCTGGACCGCGCCCGGCGCGCGGTGTTCACCAAGCACAACCTCGAACCGTGGGAGTTCGACGTTCTCGCCGAGCTGCGCCGCGCGGGTCCCCCCTACGAGCTCACCCCCGGACGGTTGCTGCGCGCGACCCTGGTGACCTCGGGGACCATGACGAACCGGATCGACAGGCTGGCGGAGACGGGGCTGGTGGGACGCCACCCCGACCCGGCGGACAAACGGGGGGTGCTGGTGCGCCTCTCCGAGGAGGGCAGGGAACGCGTGGACGCGGCGCTGTCCGACCTGCTGCGCTACGAGGAGTCGATCCTGCGGACCCTGCCGCGCGAGCAGCGCACACAGCTCGCGGGACTGCTGCGCTCCCTGCTTTCCCCGCTGGACGACGGACCTGAGGGTGCCTGAGGCACCGCCCGGCCGGCGTCAGGCCGGCCGGTGGGCGCCGCCCGCGACGGGCGGCGCGTCCAGCGCCACGCGGCGGGGCAGGCGCCCGAGGAACAGGGCCTACCCCTCCAGCTTCTCCACCTCGGCGAGCCAGGACTCCTCCAGCTCACGCTTCTGGGCCTGCAGCCCCTTGAGCTCGGAGTCCAGCTCCGCCAGACGCGTGTAGTCCTCGGCGGCCTGCGCCATCTGCTCGTGCAGCTCGGACTCGCGGGTGCCGATGCGCTCCATCCGCCGCTCGATCCGCTGGATCTCCTTGCCGATCGCGCGTTCCTCCGCGGCCGAGATCCCGGCCGAGGCGGCGGGCTGCCCGCCGGACGACTGTTCGGAGGCCTCCCGGTCCTGGCTGGGGACCGCCCCCCGGTCGCCGGCGGCGTCGCGCAGCGACAGGTACTCGTCCACCCCGCCGGGCAGGAGCGAGAGCTTGCCGTCGCCCATCAGCGCGAGGACGTGGTCGGTGATGCGCTCGAGGAAGTAGCGGTCGTGGCTGACCAGGACCAACGACCCCGGCCAGCTGTCCAGCAGGTCCTCCAGCTCGGTGAGCGTCTCGATGTCCAGGTCGTTGGTGGGCTCGTCCAGCAGCAGCACGTTGGGTTCGTTCATCAGCAGCCGCAGGAGTTGCAGGCGGCGCCGCTCCCCGCCGGAGAGGTCACCGATCGGCGTCCACTGGCGTTCGCCGCGGAACCCGAACCGCTCCAGCATGTGGCTGGCGGAGTACTCCTTCTTGCCGATGGTGACGTACTGGCGCACCTCCTCGACCGCCTCCAGCGGGCGGCGCTGCGGGTCCAGCTCCTCCAGGGTCTGCGACAGGTGCGCCAGGTTCACGGTCTTACCGTGCCGCACCGTCCCGTCGTCGGGGTCGCGCTCCTTGGCGAGGGCACGCAGCAGGGTCGTCTTCCCGGAGCCGTTCACCCCGACCAGGCCGACCCGGTCCCCGGGGCCGAGCTGCCAGGTGACCCGGTCGAGCAGGCGCTCCTCACCCCCCGTCAGGACGAGGTCCTCGACGTCGATGACGGTCTTGCCGAGCCGGGAGGTGGCGAACCGCACCAGCTCCACGGTGTCCCGGGGCGGGGGCTCGTTGGCGATCAGGGCGTTGGCCGCCTCCACCCGGAACTTGGGTTTGGACGTGCGGGCGGGGGCGCCGCGCCGCAACCAGGCGAGCTCCTTGCGCATCAGGTTCTGCCGGCGCTCCTCCGCGGCCGCGGCGAGCCGTTCGCGCTCCGCCTTGGCCAGCACGTAGGCGGCGTATCCCCCCTCGTACTGCTCCACCCGGCCGTCGACGACCTCCCAGGTGCGGTTGGTGGCGCTGTCCAGGAACCAGCGGTCGTGGGTGACGACGAGCAGGGCTTCCTTGCGCTGCCGCAGGTGGTTGGCGAGCCAGGCGATGCCCTCGATGTCCAGGTGGTTGGTGGGCTCGTCCAGCGCGATCAGGTCGTGGCTCTCGATCAGCAGCCGGGCCAGGGTGGTGCGGCGCCGCTCCCCACCGGACAGGGCCGACATGGGGGTGTCGAGGTCCCAGCCGCTGAGCAGGCCGCGCAGCACGTCGCGTGTGCGGGCGTTGCCGGCCCACTCGTGCTCGGCCATACCGCCGAGCACGTACTCTCCGACGGTCCCCTCGGGGTAGCTGTCGCTCTGGTAGAGGTAGCCGACACGCAACCCGCGGCTGTGGATCACCCGCCCCGAGTCGGGCTGGAGCAGACCCGCGACGGCCGCGACCAGTGTGGACTTGCCACCCCCGTTGCGGCCGACGATCCCGATCCGGTCGGTGTCCTCCACACCGAGCGATACGGCGTTCAGCGGCACGAGGTGGCCGTAGGCGACAGTGACGTCCTGCAGATTGACGAGGTTCATCGTCCTTCCATTGTGGTGCCCGCGCCCGGGTGGGTTGACCACACCCGCGCGCGGACGGCCTCAGACGAGGAAGAACTCACGCGCGGCCGCGGCGACGCCGGCGGTGTCCAGACCGTGGGCGCGGTCGTGGTCGGCCTGGGTTCCGTACCCGCGCACCTCCGCGTTCCGGGACACGCCCAACGAGAGCTGCCGGTGCCTGCGGTCGTGCAGCGCGGCGGCGACCTCGTGCGCCGACGTTCCCGCGAGGTAGGGCTCGACGAGCAGGATGTCGGCCTGTCCCGCCGCGGCGGTGAGCCGTCTCAGCCCTTCCCGGTCGAAGGGTCGGACCGTCGCGGTGTAGGCGACGGTGACGTCGAGGTCCCGGGTCGCGGCCAGCACCCGTTCCAGCATGGGGCCCACCGCGAGGACGACGCCGCGCGAGCGGGCGGACCCCTCCCGCACCGGGACCAGTCCCCGCCCGACGGCGTGCGGTTGTGTGTTCCCGCGTTCGCTGAGCCGCAGGTACACCCGGTCGTCACCGGGCAGGGCGCCCTCCAGCAGCCGGGCGGCCTCGTCCGCGTGTCCGGGGACATGCACCGTCCACCCAGGGAGGGTGTCGAGCAGCGCGACGTCACCGGGAGCCATGTGGGTACGGCCGTAGCCCGGTGTCTCGTAGGAACCGCCGGTGCTGGCCAGGACAGCGCCCGTCCCCTGGTGCCCCAGGTCGAGTTTGAGCTGTTCGAACGGGCGTTCCACCAGGAAGGACCCGAACGTGTGGGCGACGGGGCGCATACCGGTGAGGGCCAGCCCCCCGGCCGCGCCGATCAGTAGCTGCTCCCGGCTACCGAGGTTGACGACCCGGTCGGGATGGCGCGCCGACACCTCCGCGAACCGGTCCGCGGAGATGTCGGCCAGTAGCAGGGCGAGTCCGGGATCGGTGTCCAGTGCGGAGCTGACGACGCGCACGAACGTCTCACGCATCGGCTGGGCCACGTCGGTGGCGGTCTCCCCGGAGTGGGCTGTGGTCGCTGTCATGGTGACTCTCCTGGTGGGTGTGTCTGTCAGACGACAGTGACGACGACGGCGAGGGGGACCCCGTCGTGCGGGGCGGTGAGCGCGCCGTACAGAGCGGCGTGGTCGCGGTTGGGGACGGTGCGCGCCGACCACCCCTCCCGGGTGAAGCGCTCCGCGATACCGCCGGGCCAGCCGTGGGTGGCCGAACTGTTGTCGACGACGACGGCGGTGAGGTTCTCCAGCCCCGCCCGGCCGGCGAAGGCGATGGCCTCATGGTTGCTTCCCTCGTCGAGTTCACCGTCGCCGAGGAGTACCACGACCCGGGGGCGGTCGCGGGCCTGGGCGCGCAACCCGAGGGCGGTTCCCACTCCGAGCCCGAGGCCGTGACCCAGCGAACCGCTGGAGATCTCGGCTCCGGGGACGAGGGTGCGGTCGGGATGGTGGCCCAACGGCGAGTCGGACTCCGTCCAGTTCCGGAGGTTCCCGACGGTGAGGAAGCCTTTGGCGGCAAGGACGGCGTAGTAACCGGCGGGACCGTGCCCCTTGGAGAGCAGGAACCGGTCGCGATCCGGGTGGTCGGTGGTCTCGGGCGTGACGGTGAGGACACGGTCGTAGAGGACCCACAGCACGTCGAGGGTGGACGCGGCGGCGGCCTGGTGCTTCTCGTCCCCGGTCATCAATCCGACGAGTGCGGTGAGGTCGGCGTACCTGGAGAAAGTCGCGGTTGCCATACCGACAGACTCCTGCCTCAAGCGCGGTTGAGGTCAATGGCGGAATCCGCCTCGGTCCCACCGGAAGGGCCGACCGGGGATTCCGGGCGGCACATGGGCTCCTGCCACCGCCCGGAACCCCGCCGGTGGGCGCTTGTGCTGCTGCGCGTCGCCCCGGCACTGGAGACGCCGCTCGCGACGAACAGCGTCCGGAAACAGGACCTAGCCGACGACCGTCGCTCCGGCCACGTGGCCGTGGGCGACAACGGTGTGCTGGCAGGCGCCGGAACGCTCCAGCTCGGCGGCGAGGGCGCGGGCCGTCCCCTCGTCTCCCGCGAGGAAGGCGCACGTCGGCCCCGAGCCGGAGACGAGCGCCCCCGACGCGCCCGCAGCGCGCCCGGCCCGCAGCACGCCCTCCAGGTCCGGACGCAGCGACAGTGCCGCGCGCTGCAGGTCGTTGCTCAGCGCCGCGCCGAGCGCCGCAGCGTCGGCCGCGGCGAGTGCCCGGGTCAGTTCCGGGTCGCGGCGCGGCGCGGGCGCGTCCGGCCGCAGCCGGTCGTACTCCCCGAACACGGCACCGGTGGACAGGCCGGTCTCCGACAGCGCGAACACCCAGTGGTACCGGCCCGGACTGTCCAGAGGGGTGAGCTGCTCACCACGACCGGTCCCCACGGCGGTGCCGCCCAGCAACGGGAAGGCGACGTCACTGCCCAGTTCCGCCGCGAGGGAGCCGAGTTCCCCCTCCGACAACCCCGCGTTCCACAGTGTGTTGCATGCCACAAGAACAGCGGCGGCGTCGGCGCTTCCTCCCGCCATGCCGCCGGCGACCGGTATGTTCTTGCGCAGGTGGATTCTCCCCGGGCAGGGGCGGTCGCACGCGCCCGCGGCCAACCGGGCGGCCCGGCTGGCGAGGTTGGTTCCGTCGAGGGGGACCCCCGCCCGCGGTCCCGTTTGCGCCTCCGCGCTGAGCTGTGGCGCGTCGGGGGTGGCATGCGGCCCTGCCGCTGTGACGGTAACCTCGTCGAACAGCGAAACAGCGTGAAAGACATTGACCAGATCGTGGTATCCATCGTCGCGCGCTGGCCCCACCGCTAGCTGGAGGTTCACCTTCGCGGGTACCCGTACGGTCACGGTGTTCGGAGTGTTCACGGGTCCCAGAGCTTACCCGGTCCGGGTATGCGGCCTCGTGGCCGTGTGGCCTGCGTGGGTGGGTATCACGAGAGTTTCCCCGCTACCTTGGGGCCAGACGGAGTAAGGACACCGTCGGGGAGGGTCGCTTGCCGTCGGACGGGCTCCCGAAGGACTTGGAACCGTTGGCAGCCGGAGATCCGGCCACCATCGGTCCCTATGTGCTGGCCGGGCAACTGGGCAACGGAGGAATGGGGACGGTCTATCTCGGCCGTACCGCCGAGAAAGGCACGCATGTCGCCATCAAGGTGATTCGACCGGAACTCGCGTTCGACGAGGCCACCCGTGCCCGCTTCCATGACGAGATGGAGAACGCGCGCCGTGTCGCCTCGTTCTGCACGGCCAAGGTGCTGGACTACGGCACGTTCGAGGGGCGCCCCTACATGGTCACCGAGTACATCTCGGGTACCGCCCTGGCCGAGCACGTCGCGGAGCACGGTTCGCTCGACTCGAGCACGCTGCACGGGTTCGCGCTGGGGGTCGCCGCGGCGCTCTCGGCGATCCACCGGGCCGGGCTGGTGCACCGCGACCTGAAGCCCGCCAACGTGCTGCTGTCCCTCTCCGGGCCGCGGGTGATCGACTTCGGGATCGCCCGGGCCATGAACACGGTGACGAACCACACCCAGACCGGCATCGTCATGGGCAGCCCCGGCTGGATGGCGCCGGAGCAACTGCTGGAGGAGAAGGTCACCACCGCCGCGGACGTCTTCGCGTGGGGGTGCCTGGTGGCGTTCGCGGGCAACGGGGTCCACCCGTTCGGGAACGGCGACGCGATGACGCTGGGCAAACGCATGCTGTTCGCCGAGCCCCAGATCGGCAACCTCGACGCCCCGCTGGACCGGCTGGTCACCCAGGCGCTGGCGAAGAAGCCCGAGCACCGCCCCAAAGCCCAGGACCTGCTCCTGGAGCTCACCGGTGGCGAGGACGAGGCCAACAACAACGGCGGCGACCAGATCAGCCACGCGTTGCACCAGTCCTGGCACCCCAACCTCCCGCCGGTCCCGCCGCCACCGCAGCCCGGCCCGCCCGGGCCCCCGCCGACGCCCGCGGGCATGCCGCACCCGCCACCATCCCCGGCGGGACAGGGCCCTCCCCTGCCGCAGTACCCGGCCCAACAACCTCCGGTACCGGGGCCGCAACCACCCGCGCAGCCGGCCCCGCACCCCAACCAGCACGCAGCGCCTCCCCCGGCCCACCAGACGGGCCAGTTCAACGCGCCTCCCGTGCACCAGTCCGGACCGATCCCCCAGGTGGGACCCGACCCGCACGAGCAGGCCGCGCAGCAGCAGCGGCCCCAGCCCTACGTCCCGCCGGCGCCCCCACCACCGCAGCGCCCGTTACATCCCGCGAAGCGGCGATTGACATGGATTGTGGTGACGGCCGGCGTCGCCATCGTCCTCGTGGGCCTGCTGGTCACCGCGCTGACCCTGTTCGGGTCCAACGGGCTGGGGTTGCCCCTGAACAACGACCAGGCCCCGCAGGACACCGCGGACCAGGACGACGCCGGGGACGCCGACGCGGACGGCGACGACTCCTCCGGGGACGGTTCCGGTGGCAGCGCTTCCGGGGAGAACGCCTCCCCGGTGGAGTTCGACGCTCGGGAGTACTCCTGTGTCCCCTCGGTGGACGGACGCTCCCGCCCAGAGGGAGGGATGTACTGCGTGTTCTCGCTGGAGGTGCGCAACGTCTCCTCCGAGCCCGTCACGCTGGAGAGCGACTGGCAGCGGATCGAGGGGGGTCCGTCGGGGTCCTACACGGCTCTCGAACCGTCGGTGACCGAGTCCGAGGCGCCGCTGTGGCAACAGTTGTCCCCCCGGGAGCGGGCCGAGGGCGACCTGGTCTTCCTCGTGGAGGAGAACGCCGACCTGGAGTCGGGAGAGCTCCTCCTGTCCGGCGCCGAGGACGCGGAACCCGTCTCGGTCGACATCAGCGACATCCCGCAGGCGAGCTGAGGTCCTAACCGCCGGGGCCGTGCTCGGCGATGCGGGCGAAGGCCGTCACGTCGAGCGCTTCCCCCCGCGCTCCCGGGTCGACACCGGCCGCGCGCAGGGCCTGTTCGGCGGCGGAGGCCGAGCCGGCCCACGCGGACAGGGCCGAGCGCAGGGTCTTGCGGCGCTGCGCGAAGGCGGCGTCGATGACGGCGAAGACCTCCGCGCGGCTCGCAGTTGTGGCCACGGGTGCGCGGCGGCGCAGCTCCACCAGCCCGGAGTCGACGTGGGGCACGGGCCAGAACACGTTGCGGCTGACCGCCCCCGCGCGGCGCACCTCGGCGTACCAGGCGGCCTTGGCCGACGGCACCCCGTAGGTGCGGCTCCCCGGGGCGGCCGCGAGCCGGTCGGCCACCTCGGACTGCACCATGACGAGGACGTGGCGCAGGGACGGGAGCAGTTCCAGCAGGTGCAGCACCACCGGGACCGCGACGTTGTAGGGCAGGTTCGCCACCATGGCGGTGGGTTCGGGCCCGGGGAGCCGGGTGACACGCAGCGCGTCGGCGGTGACGACGTCGAGTTTCCCGGCCAGCGCGCCAGCACGCCGGCGGACGGTGCCGGGCAGGGCCTCGGCGAGGTCCGGGTCGGCCTCGATCGCGGTGACGTGCCCGGCGCGGGCGAGCAGCGCCAGGGTCAGCGACCCCAGACCGGGGCCGACCTCGACGACGGTGTCGTCACTGCCGACTCCGGAGGCGCGTGCGATACGGCGCACGGTTCCGGCGTCGACGACGAAGTTCTGGCCCAGTGTCTTGGTGGGGCGCAGGCCGATGTCGGCGGCGAGGCGCCGCACGTCGGCGGAGGTCAGCAGCAGACCGGTGTCGTCGGGAGTTCCGCACGGGTTCATCCCGTTATTCTGCCAGCTCGCGCGGGCACGCGGCCCGGCCGCTCCGGCTGACCGCGTGGGACCGGGGTTCGCGCGTTCCCGCCACTGCGGACATAATGAGACCGAACGTTGTTCTAATCAGAGGGGGTGCCACGCATGGGTCCGCTTGCGGGTGTTCGTGTCGTGGAGTTCGGCGGGATCGGTCCCGGGCCGATGGCGGCCATGCTGCTGGCCGACCTCGGCGCCAGTGTCATCCGGGTGGACCGCCCCGAGGCGGCCGAGGCGGCCCGGCACGGCCAGGGGCCGCACATGAGCGCCGGGCGGCCCATCATGGGGCTCGACCTCAAGAGCGAGGAGGACCTCGCCACCGCCCGGAGAGTGGTCGCGGCGGCGGACGTGCTGCTGGAGGGGTTCCGCCCCGGCGTCATGGAACGGCGCGGGCTGGGCCCCGAGGTGTGCCACGCGGACAACCCGGGCCTGGTGTACGCGCGGATGACGGGCTGGGGCCAGGACGGCCCGCTCGCGCACACCGCCGGGCACGACATGAACTACATCGCCCTGAACGGTGTGCTGCACACCATCGGACGCCAGGGGGAGGCACCGGTGCCGCCGGTGAACCTGCTCGGCGACTTCGGCGGCGGCAGCATGTTCGCGGTCACCGGCATTCTCAGTGCCCTGGTGGAGCGCGCCACCTCCGGCCGGGGACAGGTGGTGGACGCCGCGATGGTGGACGGCAGCGCCCTCCTCACCGCCATGATCCACGAGGACCGCCGGCGGGGCGCGTGGAGCGACGAACGCGGCACCAACTATCTGGACACCGGCGCCCCCTGGTACGACGTCTACGAGTGCGCCGACGGCCGCCACGTCGCGGTGGGCTGCATCGAGCCGCAGTTCTACGCGGCGTTCCTGGAGGGGATCGGCCTGGACCAGGCCGACCTCCCCGACCAGTGGGACCGGGAGCGGTGGCCGGAGCTGCGGGAGCGGTTCGCCGCGGTGCTGCGGACCAGGACCCGCGACGAGTGGGCCGAGCTCCTCGGCGGCACGGAGGCGTGCGTACAGCCGGTGCTCTCCGCACCGGAGGCGGCCCGGCACCCGCACGTCGCCGCCCGCGGTTCCCTCGCGGGAGACGGGGACGGCCTCTATCCCGGCCCCGCGCCGCGGTTCGACCGCACCCCGGGAGCGGCCACCCGCGACCCGGAGTTTCCCACCCCCACGCTCGAGGACACCCTCGCCCAGTGGGGTGTGGACACCTGAGGCCGGGCAGCGGTCAGGCGAGGCCGAAGGCGCGGCGCGCGTTGTCCGCCACCAGCTCAGCCAGCTTGTCCTCGGCCAGGTCCTTCGCCTCGGCCACGGCCCGCAGCGTGTGCGGAACCAGATAGGGGGCGTTGGGCCTCCCCCGGTAGGGGCGGGGGGTGAGGAACGGCGCGTCCGTCTCCACCAGCAGCAGCTCCGCCGGGGCCGCGGCGACGGCCTCCCGCAGCTCGGTCGCGCTGGCGAAGGTGACGTTGCCCGCGAAACTCATGAAGTAGCCGTTGTGGGCGCACACCTCGGCGAGGTCGGCGTCGCCGGAGAAACAGTGGAAGATCACCCGCTCCGGGGCGCCCTCCTCGTCGAGGACGCGCAGCACGTCGTCGTGGGCCTGGCGGTCGTGGATCATCAGCGCCTTGTCGTGCCGCTTGGCGAGCTCGACGTGGCGGCGGAACGACTCCTGCTGCGCCTGCACCCCCTCCTCGCCGGTGCGGAAGTAGTCCAGGCCGGTCTCACCGACGGCGCGGACCTCCTCCGCCGCGGCCAGCTGGTCGATCTCGGCCACGGCCTCGTCCAGTCCGGCCGTGCCGCCCGCCGGGCGGAGCTTGCCGGCCCAGTCGGTCTCGTCCACCTCGACGCCGGGGGCGCCGTCGCCGTACACGATCCGCGGCGCCTCGTTGGGGTGCAGCGCCACGGCCGCCCACACGTCGCCGGGGTGGTGGCGGGCGGTGTCCACCGCCCAACGCGCCCCCGCCACGTCGCACCCGACCTGGACCAGCGGGCGCACCCCCACGTCGGCCGCGTCGGCGATGATCCGCTCCACCGGCGGGTCCTGCATGTCCATGTGGGTGTGGCTGTCCGGAACGGCTGCCCCCAACGATTCGGGCGCGGGGGGCGGCGCCGACGCGTTCCGGTTGCGCACGGCCTGACCACTGCGTTTACCCATCCCTAGTACTCCCGGAAAGCGTGGAACACGAAAAACGGCGGACCATCCGGTAGAACGGTCCGCCGCCGCTGGTATTCCCGTTACCCGACGCCGGTCGGGGAACGGGGTGGTGTCCGGTTCCCGGCCGGCGGACGCTGTCCGCCGGCCGGTCCCTAATCGGCCTGGTTCTCCAGCCGCGCCAGTTCCTCGTCCACCACGCTCTGGTCCAGCTTGGCGAACAGCGGCGTCGGCGCGGACAGCGGCGTCCCGGGCTGGACGGGCACCGGTTCCCACGTGGCCTGGTCGGTGGCGTAGTCCCCGGTGATCACGGGGTAGGTGGAGGTGCCGTCCTCCCCGCCGATGGAGTCCACGGCCTCCTCCAGCCGCGGCATCCCGGCCCACACTCCGGTCCCGCCCAGCATCGCGTGCACCTTGTTGGACGACTCCGGGAGGAAGGGGGTGAGCAGCGTCTTCGCGTCACTGACCAGTTGCAGCGCGACGTGCAGCACCGTGCGCATCCGGTCCGGGTCGGTCTTCTTCAGCGCCCACGGCGCCTGTTCGGAGAGGTACTTGTTGGCCTCGGCGACGGCCCGCATCGCCTCCTGCAGGCCGGCTTTGAACCGCGAACGCTGCAGGTGCCCGCCAACCGTGTCGAACGCCGCCCTCACCTCGGCCAGCACGGCGTGGTCCTCGTCGGTGAACCCGCCCGGTTCCGGAACCTCCCCGATGTTCTTGGCCGCCAGGGAGATGGCGCGGTGCACCAGGTTGCCCCAGGTGGCGACGAGTTCGTCGTTGTTCCGGCGGACGAACTCGGACCAGGTGAAGTCGGTGTCCTGGGTCTCCGGTCCGGCGGCGATGATGTAGTACCGCAGGGCGTCGGCGGAGTAGCGCTGCAGGAAGTCCCGGACGTAGACGGCCACCCGCCGGGAGGAGGAGAACTTGCGCCCCTCCATGGTGAGGAACTCGCTGGAGACCACCTCGCTCGGCAGGTTCAGCGCGCCCAGCGAGCCCGGGGTGCCCCCGTTGTCGCCGGCGCCGCTGTAGCCCATGAGCATCGCCGGCCAGATCTCGGAGTGGAAGACGATGTTGTCCTTGCCCATGAAGTAGTAGGACTCGGCGTCGGCCTCCTGCCACCAGCGGCGCCACGCCTCGGGATCGCCGGTCCGGTTGGCCCACTCGATCGAGGCGGACAGGTAGCCGATGACGGCGTCGAACCACACGTAGAGGCGTTTGTTCGCCTCCTCGCTCCAGCCCTCCAGCGGGATCGGCACGCCCCAGTCGAGGTCGCGGCTGATCGCCCGGGGTTGCATGTCGTCGAGCAGGTTCAGGGAGAACTTGAGGACGTTGGGCCGCCACTGTCCGTTCTTGGACCTCAGGTACTTCCCCAGGACCTCGGCGAACGCCGGGAGGTCCAGCATGAAGTGCTCGGTGTCGATGAACTCCGGTTTCTCGCCGTTGACCTTGGAGTGGGGGTCGATCAGGTCCACGGGGTCGAGCTGGTTCCCGCAGTTGTCGCACTGGTCCCCGCGGGCGCCCGCGGCACCGCAGATCGGGCACTCCCCCTCGATGTAACGGTCCGGCAGGGTGCGCCCGGTGGACGGGGACACGGCGCCCTTGGTGGTGCGCGCGAAGATGTACCCGTTGTCGTACAGGCCGGTGAACAGTTCCTGCACCACGCGGTAGTGGTTGGCGGTGGTGGTACGGGTGAACAGGTCGTAGGACAGCCCGAGCGACACCAGGTCCTCGGCGATGACCCGGTTGTAGCGGTCGGCCAGCTCCCGCGCGGTGATCCCCTCCTGCTCCGCACGCACCAGCACGGGGGTGCCGTGCTCGTCGGTGCCGCTGACCATCAGCACGTGGTGGCCCGACATTCGCTGGAAGCGGGCGAAGACGTCGGAGGGAACCCCGAACCCGGACACGTGCCCAATGTGGCGGGGCCCGTTGGCGTAGGGCCAGGCCACCCCGGTCAGAATGTGGCGTTTCGACGACATGGCCACAAGCCTAGTCGCGATTCCGGACGCGGGCACACCGTTTCCGTCGTTCCGGTGGAGCGGTGGAGGTACCGGTCCGGGACGACAGGGCGCGCGGGGCTCGGTAGTGTGATCCCCTGAACTTCCCAGTCGTAGTAGGTTGACGATGGCTCCGCGGCGTTACCGCTCCGGGGCTGTGGTGAACGGCCAGCGCACGAAGGCGACCGCCACGGCCTCCCGCGCGTTGGTCCTGCTGCTGGCCGCAGCCGCCGTACTGGCCGGGGCGCCGGTACCGCACCCTCCCGGCGCGCAGTCGGACGCGCACCACCGGCCGGACCGTACGGTCGCTGCGGCGGCCCCGCTGCCGCCGCCCGTCGCCTACACACGTCACGACCCGGGGACCGCTACCGCGGCGGTACCGCCCGGTGGCGGGGACCAGCGTCCCGCAGCGCGGGACCTTCCCGAGGGCTACGCGCCCGCGCACGGGCTTCTTCCCCACCGCGCGGGCCCGTGGGTACGTGTCCCGCTTCCACAGGCCGCCGGCGCTTCGCCGACGCCCGTGGCGCCCGGTCTGCCGCTTGGCCGGGACCCGCCTCCCACCGTGCGCGTGTGACCCTGTTCTCCGACTTCCGCGGAGAGACCCCCAAGTATCCACGGCGACGTGAGAGGTAGTTTCCATTGTCCAGTCAGGCGGGAGGCGGGACGCGCATGCTGCGCGGCATCGTCTCCCTCATCATCGTGGTCGCCGCCTTCGGCGCCGCGTGGTTCATCCCGCCGAAGCTGGGGCTCGACCTCAGCGGCGGCACACAGATCATCCTGGAGACCCAGGACGCCGAGGACGGAACCGAGGCCAACGCCGAGAACACCGACCAGGTCATCGAGGTACTGCGCCAGCGCATCGACGACATCGGGGTCAGTAAGGCCACCATGTCGCGGTCGGGAAGCGACCGGATCATCGTCGAGCTGCCGGGTGTGCAGGACCCGACCGAGGCGGCCGAGATCCTCGGGCAGACCGCCCAACTGTCCTTCCACCCCGTGCTCGGCTCGAAGGGCCAACAGGGCGGCTCGGGCGGAATGCCCGGCCTCGGCGGAGCACCCGGCGGCGGGGCACCCGGCGGCGGAGCTCCCGGCGGTGACTCGGCGAACCCGCCGGACAACGCCAACGCCCCCACGGACGGCTCCGGTGGCGGCAGCGACGGCTCCGGCGGCGACGGCGGAGGCGACGGCTCCGGCGGCGGGGGCGGCCAGGACCCCTCGGACATGTCCCAGGAGGAACTGCAGGACATGCTCCAGCAACAGCAGGGTGGCGGCCAGGGCGGTGCGCAGCCCGCCGAGAACCCGGACAACGTGGTCAAGGAGCTCCCCGACGACCAGGGGGAGGTGCTCCAGCTCGGTAAGACGGCGATCAAGGGCAACAAGGTCAACAGCGCCGACGCCGTCCTCGACCAGCAGACCCAGACCCAGTGGCAGGTCAACGTCGACTTCGAGGGCAAGGGCCGGGGCCAGTGGAAGGACCTCACCGGCAAGGCCGCCTGTAACCCGGCGGGCGACCCCAAACGGCGGGTCGCCATCGTGCTGGACGACGAGATCATCTCCGCCCCGGAGGTGAACCAGGACGTGGCCTGCGACGCCGGCATGTCCGGCGGACAGACCACGATCACGAGCTCCCAGTTCGACCAGGAGAGCGCCAACGACCTCGCCGTGCTCATCGAGGGCGGTTCGCTCCCGCTGCCGGTCAGCGAGGTGCAACGGCAGACGGTCGGACCCACCCTGGGCGCAGAGGCGATCAAGGCGAGCTTCATCGCCGGTGGGATCGGTCTGCTGCTCACCGCGGCCTACATCTGCGTCGCCTACCGCCTGGTGGGCTTCCTCGCCTCGGCCGCGCTGGCGTGCTACACCCTGATCGCCTACGCGGCGCTGGTCGCGTTGAACGCCACCCTCACCCTGCCCGGGCTGGCCGGTTTCGTCCTGGCGATCGGCATGGCGATCGACGCGAACGTGCTCATATTCGAACGAGCGCGGGAGGAGCACCAGCGCCAGGAGAAGACCTACGCCGCGAACAAGTCGGCCGGCATGGCCGAAGGATCCGAGCAGGACTCCGAACAGGCGGAGGGGGCGCTGTCCTCCCGGCGCCGGCGCCGGGCGATCCCGCCCAACCTGCAGAAGGCGTTCCTGTCGGGGACGCAGAAGGCGTGGAGCGCGGTCATCGACACCAACATCACCACGCTGATCGCGGCCGCGCTGCTGTTCTTCTTCGCCTCCGGGACCGTGCAGGGCTTCGGCGTGACGCTGGGGCTGGGCACGATCGTGTCGATGATCTCGGCGCTCGTCATCGCGCGGGTGCTCGTGGAATGGGCGGTGCGCCGCAAGGTGGTACGCGACCACCCGCGCCTCTCCGGGATCTCCAAGATCAGCAAGGTCCGCTCCTGGCTGACCGAGCGCAACCCCAACCTGATGAAACGCAGCGGACTCTGGCTGGGGATCGCCGGCGCGGTGGCCGTCGTCGCGGTGCTGGGCGTGCTGATCCGCACACCCAACTTCGGTGTGGAGTTCACCGGCGGCCGCGTCATGGACTTCACCACCGAGCAGACCGTCAGCGTCGAGGACGCCCGCCAGGAGATCACCGACGCCGGGTTCCCGAACGCCGTGGTGCAGAAGTCGGGCGACGGCGACATCTCGGTGCGCACCGGTCCCATATCCGACGGGGAAGCCGAGACGATCGAGAACTCCCTGAGCGACAGCGCCGGGGGGGTCGACCGGCTCAGTGACGAGAAGATCGGCCCGAGCATGGGCAACGAGCTGCGGAACAAGGCGCTCATCGCGCTGGGGGCCGCGCTCGCCCTGCAGATGGTGTACCTGGCGTGGCGGTTCCGGTGGTCGTTCGGCCTGTCCACGATGCTGGCGCTGGCCTTCGACATCACCGTCGTGATCGGGTTGTTCTGCTGGCTGGGCAAGTCGATCGACGGGGTGTTCCTCGCGGCGATCCTCAGCGTCATCGGTTTCTCGGTGAACGACTCCGTGGTGACGTTCGACCGGGTGCGCGACGAGTGGGCCAACGACTCCCGCTCGACGTTCTCCCGGATCACCAACACGGCGTTGCTGCACACCCTGCCGCGGACGGTCAACACCACCATCGGCGGGTTGTTCATCCTGGGCACGCTCGCGATCTTCGGTGGAGCGTCCCTGACGGACTTCTCCATCGCGATGCTCGTGGGCCTGGTGTCGGGTGTGTTCTCCACACTGTTCGTGGCCTCGCCGCTGGCGATCTGGCTGCAGCGGTGGGACACGACCCCGCCGCCGCACGAGGTCCGGGAGAAGAAGACCAAGCAGCGCAAGGAGCTGCGCACCGCCAGGGAGCAGAGCGACGGCGCCGTCGTCTGACTCGTGTACCGTCCCCGCGCCGCGGGGACCACCACCCAGCGGCCGGGTCCGGTTACGGGCCCGGCCGCCGCTCTGCGGCCCGTTCGACGGCCGCTGGCCGTGGCGAGCGGCACCGACGCTCGCGCACGCGCCCGTCGGCTCCGAGGAGTGGCGGGCACTGTTCGCCACGAGCCGCGCGACCAGCGCCGCGCAGCAGGACGAGCGTCCGAAGAACAGGCCCTAGCGGTGCGCGGCGTCGTACACCTCGCGTTTGGGCACCCCGAGTTCCCCGGCGACCTGTTGGACGGCGTCCTTGCGGCTCAGACCGCCGGCCTCCCGTTCGGCGACGGCGGCCGCGAGGTCGTCCGGGTCGCGGCTCACCGGCCGGGACTCGGCCCCGGCCACCACCACGGTGACCTCACCGCGCACCTCCCGCGCCCAAGAGGCGAGTTCGGACAGGGTGCCGCGGCGCACCTCCTCGTGGGTCTTGGTGAGCTCGCGGCACACCGCGGCCCTGCGGTCGGCACCGAACGCCTCGGCCATGGCGGCCAGGGTCGCGCCGACGCGCCGGGGGCTCTCGAAGAACACCAGGGTCCGGCTCTCCCGGGCCAGTTCGGCGAACCGGCCCGCCTGGCCCTTGCGGGGCGGGAAGCCCTCGAAACAGAACCGGTCGCTGGGGAGCCCGGACAGGGCGAGGGCGGTGGTGACCGCCGACGGTCCGGGGATGGCGGTCACCGGCACCCCCGCATCGGCGCAGGCGTTCACCAGCCGGTATCCGGGGTCGGACACGGCGGGCATCCCGGCGTCGGTCACCATGAGCACGTCGTTGCCCGCGCGCAGCTCCTCCAGGAGTTCACCCGCGCGGCGGTTCTCGTTGGCGTCGTAGTAGGACACCACGCGGGCTCCCGCCTCTCCCCCGAGCCGGACACCTGCGCGGGAGGCGAACCGGCGCAGTCGGCGGGTATCCTCCGCCGCGATGATCCGGGCGCTGTGCAACGCCTCCAGCAGGCGCGGCTGTGCGTCCTCCTGGTTACCGATGGGGAGGCCGGCGAGCGTGAGAATCCCCGGCTCTTCCGCAACAGTGGCCCATCCGGACACGTTCCACCCCATCCACGACCATTACGGTTGACCTAGCCCCGGACCCGACTGCCCGGTAAGCTTCCGCCATCTTCGGCCCTAACTTTAAGAGCGAGATGACCACCACCGCACTTTCCGCCGAATCCGAGGCACACCCACCGCCGGCACCGCCCCTCCGCTCACGGCTCGTACCGCCCATGCCCAGACCGGCCTGGGCGGGTTGGCTCGGCGCCGTCCTGGTCGCGCTGTTCGCGGGGGCGCTGCGGTTCCTCGACCTCGGCACGCCGGCGCGTATCTACTTCGACGAGACGTACTACGCCAAGGACGCGTTCTCGCTGTGGAACTACGGCTACGAGCACAGCACGGTCGAGAACGCCGACGAGCTCCTCGCCCAGGGGAAGCAGGCGATCTGGACGGGCGGCAGCGACTTCGTCGTCCACCCGCCGCTGGGCAAGTGGATGATCGCTCTCGGCGACTGGGTGTGGGGGGTGCTGCCGTTCGGCGCCTCCATGTCCCCCATGGGGTGGCGCCTCGCCGCGGCCGTCGTGGGCACCCTGTCCGTGCTGGTCCTGGTGCGTGTCGCGACGCGGATGACGCGCTCGTGGGTGCTGGGGTGCGCCGCCGGGCTCATCATGGCGCTGGACGGGTTGCACTTCACGATGAGCCGGCTGGCGATGCTGGACATCTTCCTCACGTTCTGGATCCTCGCCGGTTTCGCGTTCCTGGTGCTGGACCGGGACCGCACCCGGGCCAGGCTGGCCGGTCTGGCCGACTCGGGCGCGGCGCTGTCCGGGTGGCTCGGCATGCGCTGGTGGCGGATCGCCGCGGGAGTGTGTTTCGGCCTGGCGGTCGGAACGAAATGGTCGGCGCTGTTCTACATCGCGGCGTTCGGCCTGCTCACCGTGGCATGGGACTACGGCGCCCGACGCACCACCGGTCAACGGCACGTGGCGCGTCGCTGGTTCGTGTTCGACGCGGTGCCGGCGTTCCTCCAGACCGTGGGTGTGGCGGCCGCGGTGTACCTCGCCACGTGGAGCGGGTGGTTCACCACCTCCGGCGGCCACAACCGCCAGTGGGGGGCCGAGCACGCCGGGGCGCTGGCCGACTCCCCCGGCTGGCTGCAGGCTCCGGTGAACGCGCTGCGCAGCCTGTTCACGTACCACTCCGAGATCATGTCGTACCACAGTTCGCTGTCCGAGCCGCACGACTTCGCGTCCAAACCCTGGGACTGGATCGTCATGCGCATACCGGTGGCGTTCTTCTACGACGGGGAGGGCAGCGACTGCGACGCCACGTCGTGCTCCAGCGCGATCCTCGGAGTCGGGACCCCGGCCGTGTGGTGGCTGGGTATCGTCGCGCTGCTGGTGATGCTCGTCTGGTGGGTGGTCTACCGGGACTGGCGCGCCGGGGCCGTGCTGTTGGGCGCGGCCGCGGGATGGCTCCCGTGGTTCGCCTACCCGGACCGGACGATGTTCGTGTTCTACGCCCTGCCGATGCTGCCGTTCCTCGCGTTGGCCATCGTGCTGGCGATAGGGCTGGTCATCGGCCAGAGGGGCGCGGGAAGCGCGGACGGTACGGACGGTTCCGTTCCCGGACGCTCCCCGTGGGCCCGCGTCGCCGGCGGTGTGGTGTTCGGGGTGGTACTGCTCCTGGTCATCGCCAACTTCACCTACCTGTACCCGGTGCTGAGCGCCCAGTCCATCCCGTACGAGGCGTGGTCGGACCGGATGTGGTTCGACACCTGGATCTACGGCAGCGCCGGGCCCGACTAGGTCCTGTTCGGTGGACGCTGGCCCTGTTCCGGACAGTGCTGTTATGACCGCGGAAAGCACAGCCACGGGGGGTTGAGTCTCGGCACAGCCCACTCCGTGGTGGTAAGCTGACGCCTGGTTGCGGTTGTAGTTTCCACGGATGCCCCAGGCGCCTCGCGAAACTTCACGTGGGCGCTGGTCGGTGGGCGGAGATCCCCAGGCGGGCGCTCGGCAACCCGGAACCAGCAGGGTGCGGTTCCGCAGCAGTCCGCAAAGGGAGAGCAGATGGCTCAGGGCACCGTGAAGTGGTTCAACTCTGAGAAGGGTTTCGGGTTCATCGCTGTCGACGGTGGTGGTCCCGACGTGTTCGTGCACTACTCGGCGATCGCGGGTACCGGCTTCCGGAACCTGGAAGAGAACCAGGCGGTGGAGTTCGAGGTCACCCAGAGCCCGAAGGGCCCGCAGGCGTCCAACGTCCGTTCACTCTGACATACCGGTGAGCCGCCGCCAGGCGGCGCACCGCATGCGTGTCGTGTCACGGCCCCCACCCGTCGGGCGGGGGCCGTCGGTGTGCCCGCTGGGGCACCGGCGGGGGTCACGCGCGCGGCGGGTCGGAGAGGTCCTCGTCTTCCCGGGTGTCGAGGGTGCCGTTGGCGGCGCGGAGTTCCCGTACCTCCGCGCTGAGCCGGGTCACCTGTGTGGTGAGGGTTTCCAACTGGGTCATGACGGCCTCGTGCTGGCGGAGTTCCAGTTCCTGGTCCTCCTCCCAGCGTTCCTCGCTGACCTCGTGCTGCATCGAGGTGACGATCACACCGATGACCAGGTTGAGCACGATGAAGGCGCTGACCACGATGTAGCCGACGAAGAAGATCCAGGCCATGGGGTGCTGCTGGAGCACCGGTTCGGCCACGTCGGGCCAGTCCTCGGTGGTCAGCAGGATGAACATGCTGTACAGCGTCGTTCCGAGGTCACCGAACCGTTCGGGGTCGGTCTCGTGGAACATCTTCTCGCCGAGCACCGCCCCGGTGTAGACGATGATCAGCAGCAGGCCGATGACGGTTCCCAGGCCGGGGACGGACCGGAACAGGGCCGAGACGATCACCCGCATCTGCGGCATCACGCTGATGAGCCGCAGGATGCGCAGGATGCGCAGCAGCCGCAGCACGGAGAAGCTCCCGGAGGAGGGAACCAGCGCGATCGCGACGACGGCGGTGTCGAACCAGTTCCACGGGTCGCGGAAGAACGAGGGTCCGCGGGCGTAGAGCTTCAACGCCAGTTCGAACGTGAAAAACGCCACGAAGAGGTGTTCCGCGGTGGCGAAGAGGGCGTCACCGCCCTCGATCTCGTCCCGGTAGGTCTCCACACCCAGCGCGACGGCGTTGAGTACGATCACCGTGATGATCGTGTTCTGGAACCACTGCGCGTCCACGACCCGGGACACCCGGGCCCGCAGCGTGCCTTCCACCACCGGTATCCCCCCGCACCACAGCGTCTGGCGTCAGCGCCCTATGAGCCTCACCAACCCTAATACCAGCCCCGTGGGCGCATCGGCGAGCGCCCGGAATACGGCGGCAGTGGGGCGCCGGGACCGTTCCGGCGTGGCCCGCTGTCCGCTCACCCACCACGAGCGGTTAATCTGCGAGGGAGGCGAGCCGGCCACGACGGGCCGCGGGAGGACGTACATGTTCAACATCGGAGTAAGCGAGTTCATCGTCCTCGGTGTACTCGGACTCCTGGTCTTCGGCCCGGACCAGCTGCCCAAGGCTGCGGCGCAGGCCGGGCGGATGCTGCGCCAGTTGCGCAGGATGGCGGACAGCGCGAAGAGCGACCTGCAGGAGGGGCTGGGTCCGGAGTTCTCGAACCTCGACGTGCAGGACCTCAACCCGAAACGTTTCGTCCAGAAGCACTTCTGGGAAGCCGACGACGAGGAGTCGCCGGGTAAACGGGCCACGTCCCAACTGAACGGGAAACGCCCCCCGTTCGACGACGAGGCCACCTAACAACGCGGCCACCCGGCCCCGTCCGGCGGCCGCGTCCTGCGGCGGCATCCGCGGACGACCCCGGAGGCTACCGGGAGTCATGGTTCGTGTACCGCAGGCGGCCGCGATTCACCCCGGAAGCACGGCTCGCTCTCGCATGCCGTTCGCGCGCCCGGAAGGCAGACCGTTTTCCGTCCGGAAGCGCCGCACCCGACACGTCCGGGGTCCCGGTTCCGCCTGGCCGGATGCTGCTCAGCCGAACATGAGGGCCAGGAACAGGCCCAGGGCGAGCACGACGACCGAGCCGACCATGACGGTGGAGGGGCCGACCGTGAGCACGAGGACCTCGGCGAGGATCGTCCCGAGCACGGCGGCGGTGGGCCACGGCCAGCGGGCGGCGGGGGGCCAGCCGTTGCGCCGTTCCCGGTACACCGTCGCCAGCGCCGCCAGGGCGAGCGCCGCCCAGAACCCGACGTGGGCGAACGCCCGGACGAGGGGGGACACGGCCTCGGCCCAGCTTCCCACCGCCATGACGAACAGTACCGTGACGACGAGCAACCGCCAGGGCCGCTGCTGCCGCAGCGCCGGGATCTGCTTGCTCCTCGCGCGTGTCTGCCGGTGGAAACGCGCGGCCGCCACCGGCTCCTCCCGCCGCTCGTCCTCCCGTTCGGGTTCGGACGGGCGTGGTTCACCGGGCGGAGGGACGTCGGGGTAGTGGTACCCGCCCGTGGCGTGTGTCGGCGGCGGGTACTCGTAACCGCGCCCGGACTCGCCACGGTTCCGGGGGTCGTAGCCGCCGGGGGTGTGCGCAGTGTCCGACACGGCGGAGAACCTCCCTCTCGTCGAGGGTGTGGGCGGTAGGACGGCAGTGGCGTCCTACCCGCCCGACCGGTTGGGGAACCACCGTGGCCGGGGCAGCGGGTGCTGGTTCCCTGCCTCGGCCACGGGCCGGTTCCCGGACCGGCGCATCGGAACTACTGCTGCCAGCTCCAGCCGGTGTCAGCCGACGTGGTGGTGGGAGCGGATGCGCCCTCCGCGCCAGCGGGCAGGGCAGCACCGAACAGCGCCGCTACGGAAATTGCCGCTATCGCACAGATTCTCGTGAACACAGCGCACCTCCTGGTGTTGCGTGCCTGGCCCTTCAACGATGACGGATCGGACAGACCACGCACAAGACAAGTTTCGGATTTTAATGGCCATGAGTGCCAAATATTACTCATAGCACAAAATTTCGCTCTCAACAGTAACAAAAGTACCGAGCGCACCGAACACGATCATGCCTTCTGACCTGGAAAAATGTGACTCCACTCGCGAACCTCCCCTCGGTGTTCGCGGGAATTCGCAGGAGACACCGGGGGTAACCGAAATCCAACCAAACGGTCAGACAATCCCGTGCCCAAATGAAACGTACCGCACGTCGGGGGCAGCTGTGTCACATAATCACAAAAAACCGGTACTTTCGCACTGTCACCTCTTGAAATGTGCAGGGACAGTGCAGTACAGGAGCCCCTTCCCACCGCAGGCGTGACGGCCACGGACGCCCGGGTTCGTTCTCCGGCGTCATTGTACTTCTCCACTGTCCGCGTCGCGCTCGGTACGGCGGTTCGGGCCCGGCGCGCGGATGGTCGCCACCCGATCAGGCGGCGGGTGCGGGAAACAGGGCGCCGCTGCCGGCGCACGATCCGGCAGTACCGACGAACGGGCGCCCGGCCCCGCGGAGGTTCCTTCCCCACCGGGCCCAGGGCCGCTCGCGGCCGGCGCACGATCCGGGACGGCTGCGCGGCGCCCGCCGCGCCACCAGCGGCCCGCCCCGCAAGACCGCGCGTGGCACCCGCCGCGCGCCCGCGGCCGCCAACGGAACGGTGCCACCCCCACCAAAACCACGGAAACCACCCTTACCACACACAAGGGAAAATTCCGTAATGCTGCCATTAAAGCGTTCTTCCGCGCCTCGCATACCAATTGTTCTTTTATCCGAAAGTTGAAAACGGAGAACTTTCCTGGCTAGACTGCGCCCGGCAGGATCGAGGTAGGAATATTTCCGGGTTGCAACCCCGAGTTTCCAGACCACCAGAAAACAGCCGCAGGAGGACCGAAACAATGGCCAACGAATCTGATTCCCGTCAGCAAAAGATCGAGTCCGACTTCAAGGTTCTCGATTCCAACGGGAACGGCTACATCGAGGCCAATGACGTGCACCGGGTGTTCAGCTCGCTCCTGGACGAATTCGGCTACGAGAGCAACAGCCCGAAAGCCCAGGAGCTGGACAGCAACCTCGAGGACCTCTGGAGCACCATCAAGAGCTCCGTGGACTCCGACGGGGACGGCAAGGTCAGCAAGGACGAGTACATCACGTTCTGGATGAACGCCGACGAGTCGGAGATCCGGTCCTACACCGACGCGATCACCAACGCCCTGTTCGACATGGCCGACACCAGTGGTGACGGCAGCATCTCGGAGCAGGAGTTCGCCAAGTTCGCCAAGGCGCAGGGACTCAAGGGCGACTCCCACTCCGTGTTCCAGGAGCTCGACACCAACGGCAACGGGAGCCTTTCCAAGCAGGAGTTCGCCGACCTCGTCTCCGACATCTACAGCAGCGAGAGCACCGGCCGCGAGAGCGCCCTCGTCGGCATGTAGAACCAGGACATCGGAGCGGAACGTTTTGATGGTTCCCGATGCTCGACAATGCCGGGAAAGGCGCCCGCCCGGAAAGGGCGTCTTTCCTGTGGCGCCCTCTCCGTGACGCACCGGAGCGCATCGCGCCACGAACCTCTCCCCCGGCGGACAGAACGGTGCACCTTCTCCCCCGCACCCCCGCGTTCTTTTTCCGGAACCCGGCCGCTCCAGACATTTTCCGCACGAGGGCGCGACCCGCGGGGGCAAACCGGACGGAAACAAAGAATTGTCGGGACGCATCCCCTGCCCGAATTTTCCACAAAAAACGCGTCAGAATAACGCAGAGACAAGGGCGGACTTTGAGCGAGACAATCACGGGGACCGACTCGGTTCCCGAATCGTACGAGTATCTTTCTACTCTGATCGAGCACCTCACGGGGCTCGACATGCACTTCGGTTTCTGGTCGGGAGCGGAGGACGACGCTTCCATCGAACAGGCCACCGCCCGGTTGACCGACATCGTGATCGACCGGCTCGGCGTCGGCCCCGGTGACCGCGTGCTCGACGTGGGATGCGGCAACGGCGGACCCGCCGTGCGTATCGCGGAGACCACCGGGGCGGAGGTGGTCGCGGTCGACGTCAATGAGGCGGCGCTCCGGCGGGGAGAGTCGCGCTCGGCCGCGAGCGGGACCGAGGCACTGGTGACGTTCACCCACACCGACGCGCTGTCGCTCCCCCACGACGACGACACCTTCGGCGCCGTCCTGGCGTTCGAGTCCACCCCCCACTTCGAGCTCGATCCCCTGTTCGGCGAACTCTCCCGCGTACTGCGCCCCGGCGGGGCACTCGTCATCGAGACACCCTGTCTGCCCCCGCAGTTCCCCGAACCCGACTCCCCCTCCGTGCGCAGGTACCTGGACCTGCTCCAGGCGCGCAAACTGCACACGGTGGACGAGCTCACCGCCGCCGTGTCGGGGGCCGGACTGGAGACACGGTCCGCGACGGACATCACCGGCCACACGAACAGGTCCTTCCACGAGCTGACCGACCGGCTACGGGAACACAGCCAACAGCTCCACGACACGTACGGGAGCTCCGGGCTCGACGAACTCGTCGAGATCTTCGGCCACTGGGCGGACCTGAACATCGGCGGCCACATCATCGAGGCGCGGAAACCGGCCACCACCACGGTGGCCCGCTGACACCGGACGCGACCGTGCTCCGCCGCACCACGCGGAAGGGCGAACCGCCACGGGTTCCACCCGCCTGCGCCTACCCCGCGCCACGGTGTTCTTCGGGTTAGCCGCCGACGACCCCACCCGCGCCGTCGTTCCCAGCGGCGCGAACACCGGAACCCGCACCGGCCGCATCGCGGTGCGCTCCAGCGGCACGTTCGCCGTCCGCACCGGGAGCGGCCTCTAGGTCCTGTTTTTGGGCGCTGTTCGTCGCGAGCGGCGTCTCCGGTGCCGCCCGGCACGGCCGGTCAGGGAGGCGGAGCGGACCCTCCGTCGACCGACGAAAACGCCGCCGGGCGGTGCCCTGGGGCGGCGCGCAGCAGGACAAGCGTCCGAAAACAGGACCCAGGCCGCCCGTCACCACTACTTCCGCCTGCTCCAACGGGCAGACGGACACGCCTACACCGCACGGAAGGAAGCCCCGGAAATCTGATGAGTGACGTAACGGTTGTCGGCACTGGCGCGATGGGCAGCCGTCTCGCGACAGCGCTCCTGGACGCGGGACTGGACGTCGCGGTGTGGAACCGCACTCCCGAACGGGCGTTCGCGCTACGGGAGTACGGGGCCACACCGCACGAGTCGCTGAGCGAGGCCACCGGAGCCAGCCCGGTCGTCGTACTGACGATCCCGGGGTACGACGCCGGACACTCCGTCCTCTCCTCGGTGAGCCCAGAGCTGCGGGGGCGCGTCGTCGTCCAGTCCGCCTGCGGGACACCCGACGACGTCGCCGGCACCGAGAGGCTGGTCGAGTCGGCGGGCGCGGGTTACGTCGAGGCCGTGTTCCTGTGCTACCCCGAGGAGCTCGGAACGGGGGCCTGCAACATCCTCTACGCGGGGGACGAGTCCGCCTTCCGCCGACTCAGCGCCGTGACGGAGGCGCTCGGCGGAGCGACGTACCTGGGTGGCGACACCACGCTGGTGAACACGTACTACGCGCTCGCGATCACGTTCTACTACGCCGTCGTCAACGGAACGATCGAGTCGGCCTCGCTGGCGCGTTCCCGCGGCCTGCCGCTGGCGGCGTTCAACCACGCGGTCCGGCTCGCCCTGGGAAACATCGACGCGGTCGCGACCGACGTCGCCGCGCACGTCCACGCGGGCGAGCACGGGGATTCGCTCTCCCCGCTCAGCATCCACCACGAGACGTTGGAGAGCACTGCCCAGCTGTACACCGACCACGGCATACCCGACTCGCTCCTGCACACCATGCGCGACCGGGCCCATGCGGGAGTGGCGAACGGACACGGGCACTCCCACATATCCGTCCTGTCCGAACAGCGGACCGACGGCGCGCAAGCGGCGGCGCGCGGGGCCGGAGAGGGGGACTCGTGACCGGTGGGCATACTCTCCTCGGGGACTGGGCCCGGGCGGCCCCGGAACGGACCGCGCTGGTCCAGGGCGACCGCTGTCTCACCTACTCCCAGCTCGACGCCGCCTCCGACCGGTTGGCCCGCGACCTGCGCGCCGCGGGCGCGGGCGACGAGAGCGTCGTCGGTCTCCACCTCGACCGGTCGGTGGAACTCGTCATCGCGGTCCTGGGCATCTGGAAAGCCGGCGCGGCCTACACCCCGCTGGTTGGGGACGACCCCCGCTCCCGGCGGATGACCGTCCTCTCCGACACCGGGTGCTCCCTGATGGTCGTGGCCCAGGAACACGTCGACCCCGACCTCGCCGCGAAGCTGCGGGTTCTCGACGTCCGGAAACCGTGCAGCGCCGAGCCGTACCACCACGGCGACGTCAGCGGGGACCAGCTCGCCTACGTGCTGTACACCTCGGGGTCGACGGGAGCCCCGAAGGGCGCCCTCGTGGAACACCGCGGGGTGGTGAACCTGGCCCGCGCCCTCGCCGAGGAGTTCGGCGACCTCGACGGCGCCCGGGTGTTCCAGTTCGCTCCGGTCACGTTCGACGCGTGGGTGTGGGAACTCGCGATGAGCGTGCTCAATGGCGGCACGCTCTGCATCCCCGAAACACGCGGCGAGCTGTCGGGAGCGGAGCTCGCCCGCCAGTTGCGGCTGTACGACACGACGCACCTGTCCGCCGCCGCGTCGCTGCTGCGGTCACTGCCCGTCGAGGACCCCCCTCCCGTCCGGACGCTGGTCTCGGGAGGGGAGCCGCTGGCACGCGAACTCGTGGAGCGGTGGGCCGACCGCGTCCGGGTGTTCAACGCCTACGGCCCCACCGAGGTCACCGTGGGAGCCACACTGGCGCGGTGTTTCCCGGGCGAGCCGAAACCGGCGATCGGACGCCCGCTGCGCGGGGTGGCGGTACGTCTGCTCGACGAGGCGGGAGCGCCGGTACCGCCCGGGGCGGCCGGAGAGATCCACCTCGGCGGGGTGCAGGTCGCCCGGGGCTACCTCGCACGCCCCGAGCTGACCGCCGAACGGTTCCACGCCGGCCCCGACGGCGACCCGCCCGGACGATGGTTCCGGACAGGCGACCTGGCCGTGTGGCGGCCGGACGGACAACTCGATTTCGTCGGACGGGCGGACCGCCAGCTCAACGTGCACGGTTTCCGCATCGAACCGGTCGAGGTCGAGCACGCGCTCTGCCGCCACCCCCGGGTGACCGCGGCGGCCGTCACGTCCCGCAGCGACGCGGACGGTGCGCAGCAGCTGGTGGCGTACCTGCACACACCGGGAGGTGAACAGCTCCCCGTCCCCGAGCTGCGACGTGTCGCCCGCGAGACCCTCCCGGCGCACATGGTGCCCTCGGTCTACGTGGCTGTCGCCGGCCTGCCGCTGACGGCCCACGGAAAGGTCGACCACTCGGCGCTTCCGGAACCGGGGTCGCAGCGTCCCCCGCTCGGCTACGACTTCGTCCCGCCCCGCGGGGAGACCGAGGAGCGGATGGCGCGCCTGTGGGAGCGGCTGCTGGGGGTCACGGGCATCGGCGCCGACGACGAGTTCGCCGACCTCGGGGGGACGTCGATGCACCTCGTCCAGCTCCGGAAGGAGATCCAGCAGCTGTGGGGAGTCCCCCTCCCCCTCAGGGACCTCTCCCGGACACGCACGGTGCGGCGGCTGAGCGCGCACCTCGACTCGACAGAACCGACGGCCTCCGAACAAACGGCGTCGAACGGCCCCGCGATCAGGGCCGCGCGGCGCGGTGTCACCGCCCGTATCCGCACGCGACGCCAGTCAGGACCAGACTCATGACCAACGAAGACAGCCTGGAACTCGCGATCGTGGGGATCGCCTGCCGCTATCCCGGCGCCCCGGACGTCGAGAGCTACTGGAACGTCATCAGCGAGGGACGGGAGGCGCTGTCCCGCTTCACCCCGGAGGAGCTCACGGCCGCGGGGACCGACCCCGACCGGATGCGGCACCCCGGGTTCGTCCCCGCCGGAGGGGTACTCCCCTCCGGGGAGTACTTCGACTCGGGATTCTTCGGGTACTCCGCCCGGGACGCCGCCACCATGGACCCCCAACAGCGCATCTTCCTCGAGTCGGCGTGGCACGCTCTGGAGGACGCGGGGCACGCCCCCGACGCGTTCGACGGTGCCATCGGCGTCTACGCCGGACAGAGCATCGGGACCCACCGCGACCGCGACCTGGGCAGTTTCCTCGGCACCGCCGACCAGCTGCTGCTGTCCGCGGACGACAAGGACTTCCTGTCGACCCGTGTGGCGCACAAGCTCGGACTCACCGGCCCGGCCCTCACCGTCCAGACCGCGTGCTCCACCTCCCTGGTCGCCGTGCACACGGCGGGCCAGGCGCTGTTGCACCACGACTGCGACATGGCGCTGGCGGGCGGGGTCTCCTGGAGCCCGCTGCGCCGCCACGGCTACCTCCGCGAAGCCGGCGACGTGTGGTCCGCGGATGGCCGCATGCGACCGTTCGACGCCGACGCGTCCGGGTACGTGCCCGCCGACGGGCTGGGCATCGTCGTGCTCCGGCGGCTCGCCGACGCGCTCGACGACGGCGACCGCGTCTACGCGGTCGTCAAGGGCAGCGCCGTCAACAACGACGGCTCGGACAAGATCAGTTTCTACGCGCCCAGCGCCGCCGGGCAGCAGCAGGCGGTCACCACCGCGTTGGCGACCGCCGACACACCGCCGGAGACGATCGGATACGTCGAGTCCCACGGGACCGCCACCGCCCTCGGGGACCTCGTCGAGTTCTCGGCGCTGTCCGAGTCCTACCGGACCAGGCAGCCGCACACCGGGCACCGCGGCCTCGGGTCGGTCAAGGCCAACATCGGCCACACCGACGCGGCCGCCGGTGTCGCGGGGGTCATCAAGACCGCGCTCATGCTCCACCACCGGTTCGTGCCGGCCTGTCCGACGTTCTCGACCCCCCACCCCGACCTCGACGCCGGGTCGAGCCCGTTCACCCTCGATCTCACGGCCGGCCCCTGGCAGCAGGGGCCGCATCCGCGCCGGGCCGCGGTGAACTCCTCCGGTATCGGCGGCACCAACGCCCACCTCGTCCTGGAGGAGGCCCCGCCGCGGCCGGAGCCCACCCCCGGGTGGCCCTGGCAGCTGGTCTGCCTCTCGGCTCGGGACCAGGATGCCCTGTCGCGCAGCCAGCGGGAGTTCGCCTCGGCGTGCGCGAAACGGCCCGACACCGACCTGGCCGACATCGCCGCGACGCTGTCCTCCGGACGGGCCTCCCTGCCCGAACGCGCCTGCGGCGTGTTCCGCGACACGGGACAGGCGGCGCGCACGTCCGAGCACCCCTCCGGGAGCTGGTGGTACCGGGGCGAGTCGTCCCTGCCCGCACCGGAACAGACGGTGGTCATGTTCCCCGGTGCCGGCCCGCAGTACCGCGGGATGGCCCGGGACCTGTACGCGCGGACGCGTGTGTTCGGCGAGTGCGTCGACGAGTGCCTGGCCGCCCTGCCCGAGGGCCTCCGCGACAGCGTGCGCGAGGCGGTCCTGGCCGACGACACCACGGTCAACGGCCCCCTCGAGGAACCCACCGTCGCGATGCCGGCCCTGTTCATCACCGAGGTGGCCACGTTCCGGCTGCTGCGTTCCCTCGACCTGGCCCCGACGGCGCTGTTGGGGCACAGCTTCGGTGAGTACGCCGCCGCCCACGTGGCGGGCGTGTTCACGTTGGCCGACGCGCTCTCGGTCCTGGTCCGGCGCGCCGAGCTGCTGGCGACGCACGCGCCGGGGGCCATGGTCAGCGTCGCCGCCTCCCCGGAGAAGGTGCAGGAGTTCCTGGACGACGACACGTCCGTGGCGGCGGTCAACGGCCCCGAACTGTGCGTGGTGTCCGGCGTGGCACGGGCCGTGGACGCGCTGGCGGACCGGCTGGAACGGTACGGGACGGAGTGCCGGCGGCTTCCGGTGTCCCTGGCCGCGCACTCACCACTCGTCGACGCCGCGCTGCCGGAGTTCCGAGCGCTGCTGGAGACGGTTCCCCTGCGGCGGCCGGACGTTCCGGTGGTGTCGAACCTGTCGGGCCGCACGGTCACCGATGAGATCGCCCGTCCCGAGTACTGGGTCGCCCACATGCGCGAGCCCGTCCGGTTCCGCGACGGGCTCGAACACATCTTCTCCTGGCGCAGCACCGCGCTGGTGGAGGCGGGTCCCGGGAGCACACTGGCGGACCTGGCGCGCGCCCAACGGACGGACCCCGCCCACCGCGTGGTGGCCACCGGCCGGGCTCGCGGCGACAGCCGGACCGACGACGCGGTCTTCCTCGAGGCGGTGGGCCGCCTCTGGAGCGAACGGGCGGGAATCACACCGTCCCGGCTGTTCGAGGGGCAGCGGCGCCGCCGCACCCCCGTGCTCCGGTACGGGTTCACGCCCGAGTACCACCCCTGCCGGGGCGGCGCCGGGCAGAGCCCGGCGTCGGGTCCGGCGCCGAGTCCGGCCGGGGAAACCTCGCCCACCGGGCTCTACGGGGTCTCGTGGGGGCGCGTCGTCGCGCCGAGGCGGGCGACGGCGGTCCGAGCGGACCGGTTCCGCTGGGTCCTGTTCTCCGACGGGTCGTCGACCGCCCGGCAGGTCGGCGACACTCTCCGGAAGCACGGCGCCGCGCACACCGTCGTGATCGGCGACGGCGCGTTCCGGTGGTTCTCCGACGAGCGGGTGGGGATCGACGGGGCCTCTCCCGAGCACCACGCGGCGGTCCTCGACAGGGCCCGGGAGTCGGGGCTTCCCCTGCGGGTCATCGACTTCCGCGCGGCGCAGGACGATCCGGCCCTGCGGGGACTGCGCGGGATCGCCCACGGACTGGGGCAGGACGCCACCGCGGACGGGTTGTGCGTGGTTACGCGGGGAGCCCACAACGTGACCGGTGCCGAACGGCTCTCCCCCCACGCCGCGGGCGCCGCCGCGGCCGCCCGGACCCTGACGGCCGAGCTGGGAGTGGTCACGCGCCATGTCGACCTCGACCCGCACCCGTGCGGGCCCGCGTCGACGGAGGCGGCGTGCACCGCCGTGCTCCGCGCGTTCGACCTCCCCTCCCGCGAGGACCCGGTCGTCCTCCGCGGCGGCCACCGGTGGCAGCGGCGGTTCCTGCCGGTCAGCGCGCAGGCGGACACCGAACCGGCGGTGCGGACCGGCGGAGTGTACGTCGTCACGGGGGGTCTCGGAGGTGTCGGTGCGCACCTCGCCGAGCACCTCGCGCGCGGTTACGGCGCCAGGCTCGTGCTCGTCTCCCGCAGCGCGGAGGACGACGAGTCGTCCTCCGCCCGCGGCCACGGGACGGCGTGGTACCACCGCCTCGGGACCGACGTCCTCGTGCGGCGCGGGGACGTCTGCGACGCGGACCGCATGACCGCGGTCCTGCGTGAGGCGGTCCAGCGCCTCGGTCGTGTGGACGGGGTCGTCCACGCCGCCGGGACCCCGTCCGGCGGACTCGTGCAGTTCCTCGGGGACGCCGATGTCCACGCCGGTCTGCGGGCGAAGCGGGACGGAGCGCACGCGATCACCTCGGCGCTGCTCAGGGCCGAGGTGCGGCCGGACTTCGTCGTCCACTTCTCCTCGTTGGCGGCGTTCGCCGGCGCCCCAGGGCTGGCCTGCTACTCGGCGGGCAACGCCTACCTCGACGCGTACGCGGCCCAGCTCTCCCGTGAGTCGGGGACCAGGACGCTGTCGGTCAACTGGGACCGGTGGCGCGGCGTCGGCATGGCCGAGGGGATGGAACAGCGCCACCGCGAGGTCACGGGTGAGTCCCTCACCGGGGGGATGCGGCCCACGGACGCGCTGCGGGCGTTCGACGCCGCCCTGGCGGACGCGGCCGCGGAACAGGTGGTCGCCTCCGCCGAGCATCCCGACCGCCTCGTCCACCCGGCCACCGACGGTTCCGCACCGGAGGAGGCCGAGCCTCCCTCCCGCACGGCGGCACCGGACACGGCGACCCCCTCCCCACCGGAGAGCTCCTCGCGTGAGGGCACGGAACAGTGTCTGCTGCGGGTCTGGGAGGACGTGCTCGGTGTGTCGGGGATCGAGGTCCACGACAGTTTCTTCGACCTCGGGGGGCACTCCCTCACCGCGCTTCAGGTGACGCGGCAGTGCCGGGACCGGTTCGGCATCGAGCTGACCGCGCGCACCCTGTTCACCGAACCCACGATCGCCGGGCTCGCCCGGGTCCTGTCCACGGGGGGAACCGCATGAACCCGCAGCCTCGGAACTGGTTCCGCTCGTGGAGCCCCGCGGACAGCGCCGCCTCGTCACGCCTGGTCTGCCTGCCCCACGCGGGCGGCACCCCGGACTACTTCCGGTCCTGGGGCGGGTCCGCACCGAGCGGTGTCGAGCTTCTGGCCGCCTGCTACCCCGGGCGCCAGCACCGGCTGGACGAACCGCACCCCCCGTCGCTGGAGGCACTCGCCGACGACATCGCCGAGGCCCTGCGCGCGCTTCCGCCGCTGCCCGTCGTGCTGTTCGGGCACAGCATGGGCGCGGCCGTGGCCTACGAGGTGGCCCGGCGCCTCGAACGGGACAGCGGGGAGGACCCCCTCCTGCTCGCCGTCTCCGCCCACGGCGCGCCCCACCACGCGTGGCGGTCCCGCATCACCGACGACACCGACCTCCTGGCCGAGGTGCGGCGGCTGGGCGGCACGGATGCCGACGTCCTGCGCGACCCGGAGATGCGCGAACTCGTCCTGCACCCGCTCCGGTGCGACTACAGGCTGCTCGAGGCGTACGCGCCGCCGCGCCCCGTTCCAGTACGCGGACCGATCGCCGCCTACGTCGGGCGCGAGGACCCGAGGGTCACGGTCGAGGACATGCGGGGCTGGTCCTCCTACACGAGCAGCGACTTCACGCCGGTCGCCCTGCCCGGCGGGCACTTCCACGACCCGACGACCGCGGACACGCTGGTCGGGGACCTCACCACCAGGACCGCGCACCTACGGCGGGCCGGTGCGCCGTCACGCTAGGTCCGGCCGGACGGGCGCTGTCGTGCGTCAGCGCCGGAAGCACGACAACCAGCCCCCGAGCCGCTGCCGCGGCCGCACAGAACGTCGTGCGGCCAGCGTCCCCCCACGGCAGCGCCCCGAACCGCCGGGGCCCGACATCGCCATGGCCGCCCTGCCCCGTCGGAACGCAGGGGAAGGCTGCCGAACCCGTACGGAAGGAGAAGCCGAGGTGGAACGCGGTGAGGAGCTGCTCGCTCCGAGTGGCCGGGAGGTGGCCCGGGAGTGGGCCAGCAGGTCCATGCGCGACGGGCTGGCACGGGTCATGCGTGCCTCGCAGCCGGAGGAGCTGAACGAGGGAGTGACGCGCGAGACCGCGCGTGTCCTCGGGGAGTTCGCGGAGACCGCGCGCCGTGAGATGGGGCGTCCGCCGGCCTCCGCCCTGGAGGTGGGGTGCGGTATCGGCAGGCTCACGCCCACGGTGGCTGAGCTGGCCCAGCACGTGACGGCCGTCGACATGACACCGCGGATGCTCGACCTGGCCCGGGAGCGCTGCGCGTCGCTGGACAACGTGGAGTTCCGGACAGGACGCGCGGAGCAGCGCCCCTGGGGCGAGGCGCGGTTCGACATCGGCGTGTCCGTCTGGGTCCTCATGCACGTGCTCGATGAGGAGGGGATCGCCGCGGCGTGCCGCTCACTCGCGGAGTCCTGCCGCTACCTCGTCCTGATCGAGTACGAGCGCGCCCACGTTCCGGTCAGCAAGTGGTCGCGGCTGCGCGGCCTCGACGAGTACCTGGCCCTGATGCCCGGCGCGCGCGTCGTGCGCCGGACCTGGCTGGATTACGGAGGCGACCGTTCCGTCGCCGCCCTGCTGGGGTTCCACCCCGCTTCGTGACCCCTCCGGTCCCGTCCCCCGGGGGCGGAGCCGGCCCGGTGGCTCCTCGCGGACCCACCGGCGACGCGACCCGAACGAACAGGAAAGGAACACTCGTGAGTGTCCAGCCCGACAGGACGATCCAGTACGAACTCCCCCGGCTCGAATGCGGTCCGTGGGCGGTCAACCCGCACTACGACGACGAGTACCAGGCGGCCATGGACGAGTGGTGCTTCCCCTTCTTCGAGGGCGCCTCGTGGATGTCGGGCAGAACCGACTACTACCGCGAGTCGAAGCTGCACCTCGGGATCGCTCTCATCTACCCCGAGGCGGACAGGGAGCGCCTGGACACGTGGGTGAAGTGGAACGGCCTGCTCTGCCTGTGCGACGACGCGGTCGAGACCGCGTGGGCCAGGAACGACGGAGCGACCGGGACGAGCGTGACCATATGGGACCGGATCAACGCGATGATCGCCCGCGGCCGGGAGGCCGGTGCGTCCCCGTGGGAGCTCACCGATGACGCGCTGCTGGCGAAGATCGTCGAGCTGACCTTCGAGATCCGCTCGTGGCTCCCGTCCGACGCCGGGGAACAGTTCCTGGACACAGTCCGGGACGGTTTCCAGAGCATGACGCGCAAGGACCAGCACCGCGCCGCCATGCCGTCCCTGATCGACATGACCATGGCGGAGTACCTGCGTTACAGGGACACGACGTACTTCACCGACATCTTCTTCCTCGGCGCTGCCCCCATGTCCGGACTGGAGGTGCCGTCGGGCTTCTTCCGGGACCCCGCCCTCCAGCGCGCGCTCGCCCCCGCCGCGCGTCACCTCTTCCTGATGAACGACCTCTACTCGTTCCGGCGCGAGTACGTCTACCACCAGGAGAACCTCACCTCGCTGGTGCACCCTGTCACGCTCCGCGTGTTCAACGAGGGCTACTCCTGGCAGGAGGCGATCGACGACCTCGTCGCGATGATCACGACGGCCGGGAAGGAGTACGCCGCCGCCCGGGACGAGTGGGTGGCGACGACGGATTTCCCGCAGGCGGACAGGTACGCACGCGCCCTCGACCTGCTGCTCGGCGGCAACCACCGTTTCCACCAGGTCTCCCGGCGCTACCACCTCGACGGCGAGACCGCCGACTCGGTGGTGTGCGACCCCGAACACATCGGTTACTTCTGACATCCCCACCCCGGTGAGCGGTCTCCGTCGGGCCGGTGTGCTCCGGTGGGGCGGCGCGCCACCCCACCGGAGCACGGCACGTTCCCCGTTCGGCGCTTCCCGCCCCTGCCGAGGGGCAGCCCCTGCCGCCACGCGGGCCCCACGACGGAACACCCTCGCCCGGACCAGCGAACAGGAGCGCGCGAATGCCGGAGAACGCACCGTACGGCACCTGGGTCTCGGCCGTCACCAGTGACGACGCGGTGGCGACGAGCAGTCTGCCCCAGTGGGTCGAGGCGGAGGAGGGCCACGTGTGGTGGACGCAGCGCAGGCCCGAGGAGGACGGTCGGGTGGCCCTGTTACGGCTCCGGGAGGACACGGGCCGGGTCGAGGAGGCGCTGCCCGCACCGTGGAGCGTCCGCAACCGGGTGCACGAGTACGGCGGGCGGCCGTGGTGCCTGCTGCCCCCGGACGCGGCGAGCCGGCTGGTTTTCACCGAGTGGTCCGACCAGCGGCTGTACGCGGCGAGTCCGGGAGCGGCGGCCCCGGACCCCGTCCCGCTCACTCCCCGCGCGGAGCTACCGCACACGACCCGCTACGCCGACCCCGTCGCGGGTCCGGGCGGGGACGAGGTCTGGTGCGTACGCGAAACCGTGTACGGCGGCCGGCGGACGGACGTCAGCCGCGACGCCGTCGCCGTCCCCCTCTCGGGGGAGGCCGTCGGCGACCCCTCGCGGCAGCGTGTGCTGGCCGACAACCACCACTTCCTGAGCTCCCCGAGACCGAGCCCGGACGGGCGCCACCTCGCGTGGCTGGGCTGGGACCACCCGGCGATGCCCTGGGACGGCACGCTGCTGTACGTCGCCCCCCTGGACGGCGCGGGCGGCGTCGGCCCCGCCCGGGTCCTGGCGGGAGGTCCCTGTGAGGCGGTCTGCCAGTTCGCGTGGGACGGACCCGACTCGCTGCTGGCCCTGTCCGACCCCGACGGCTGGTGGAACCTGTACCGGATCGGCCTCGACCGGACGCGCCGCAACCTCGCCCCCTGCGCGGAGGAACTGGGCGGTCCGCTCTGGCAGCTGGGAAGCCGCTGGTTCTCCCCCCTGGGGGCGGGGCGCTACGCCGTGGTGCGTTCGGGGAGGTTGGCGGTCCTCGACGAGGGCACGTCGACGGTCCGCGACCTGGACACCGCCTTCCCGTCCTGGGAGCCGGACATCACCACGCGCCGCGGCGGGGAGGTCATCGGGGTGGCGGCGTCCCCCCGGCAGAGACACACCGTGGTGCGCGCGGACACACGTTCCCGGTGCCGCGCGGAGCTCTCCCGGCCGCCGCGGCGCTCGCCCGACCCGGCGTACCTGCCCGTTCCGCACGAACGCCGCTTCGCGGGGCCGGAGGGGGAGCCGGTCCCCGCGCTCGTGTACCCGCCGCACAATCCGGAGTACCGGGCCCCGGCGGGGGAGCTCCCTCCCTTCCTGGTCCACGTGCACGGCGGGCCGACCGGCCGCGCCGCCCCCGAGCTCCGGGCGGACATCGCCTACTTCACCAGTCGCGGGATCGGCGTCGTCGCCGTGAACCACGGCGGGTCGACCGGGTACGGGAGGCGGTTCCGCAACCGGCTGCGCGGCCAGTGGGGGGTCGTCGACGTCGCGGACTGCGCCCGCGTCGCCCGCGCCCTCGCTCGGGAGGGGACGGCCGACCTCCGGCGGATCGCCATACGCGGCGGCAGCTCCGGGGGCTGGACCGCCGCCGTGGCGCTGACGTCGACCGACGTCTTCCGCTGCGGAACGCTCATGTTCCCGCTGCTCGATCCCCTGGCCGCCGCCGCGGGTGGAACCCACGACTTCGAGTCCCGCTACCTCGACAGCCTCATCGGCCCTCTTCCGGAGTGCCGGGATCGTTACGTGGAGCGCTCGCCCGTCACGAACGCCCGGCGGGCGGCCGGACCGGTTCTGCTGCTGCAGGGGGAGAAGGACGAGATCTGTCCGCCGGAGCACGCCCGGCGTCTGAGAGCCGCGTTGGACGAGCACGGGCTTCCGTGCGTCTACCGCGCTTTTCCCGAGGAGGGGCACGGGTTCCGGAAGGCGGACTCGATCAGGGAGGCGCTGGAGGCCGAGCTGTCGTTCTACGCCCAGCAGTTCGGGTTCGACGCCGCGGTCTAGGAGAGGCTCGGCCCCGGCAACGGCAGCCGGCCGCCCCGTCGGGGCGCGGGATTCCGGCCGGGGCTCCCCCATGGCGCGGGGAACGGCCCCGCTGCGGGCAACAACAAGGTCCCCGTTCCCTGTGCCGGGAACGGGGACCTGATCTCGTGTGGAGCTGCGGGGATTTGAACCCCGGACCCTCTCGATGCGAACGAGATGCGCTACCGGACTGCGCCACAGCCCCTTGAGACGCTCTATACGATAACAGCTCGTGTGCTGTTTGCCGAATCGGAGACCGGGACGGTTCCGGACCGCGCTCAGTCCCCGGCGGCGCGTATGTGCGCGTCGGCGTACTGATCATAGACGTCACTGCGGCGCGCGTCCAACTCGACCACGTTGGCCGGGACGCGGGGCTCCCGCTGACGGCGCTCGGCCTCCTCGGCCGCGCGGCGGGCTTCCTCGCGCCGCTTCCGGCGCCGGTGCCGCAGCTCGGCGACACGGCGCTCGGTGTCGGCCTTGGCCGCCTCGCGCAACAGCGCGAGATGCCCCGTCAGCAGCAGCGCCGGCGGGATGAGTACCCATGCCGGCCCGAGGCCGGCGACCACGGCCACCGCGGTTACCGCGATCAGTGTGACCAGGCCGGTGGTACGGCGGCGGCGGCGCGCGATGATGCGGGCCCGGTTCACCCGGGGCGGTGCGGGACCGCGCTGGGACAGCACCTCGGCGTCCGTCTCCTCTGCGGGCTCGCCGGATTCCTCCCCGTCCTCGGCGGCCTCGGTACGCGCCCGGGGCGCTGCCGGGGCACGACGCGGCGGAGGGGTGTCCTCCGAATCGCCATTGTCGCTGATATCGGACTCGTCCTCATCAGTGGACTCGTCGTCGATGAAGTCCTCGTCCTCATCGTCACTTATGTCCGACCCACCACCCGGACCGGGACCGCCCCGGCGGTCGGTGCGGCGCGAGGTCGCCGGTGCGGGGTCGGACGCGTCACGGCGCAGCAGCATCGGAACGAGCACGATGAGCCACACGACGACGATGGCAAGATACAGAGGAGAGCTGCCCATTACCCCTCCTCGTACCGCCGATCACACGACACTGCCAGACGCTGTACCGACACGGCCATCCGTGCGCGGCGCAGCGTGAAAGACGGTGGACAGGTACGACGGTCCACGGTCGCGGTTCCGTTCCGGAATCGTTCTCCGTGCCCCCCGAGCGCTGTCTCCCATGCGCCATATGCACGCATTGTCCGTATCGTTGATACGTCTACGTTCCGCACCGTACGACCCAGTGTCCGTAAATGCGCAGTATTCGGACCGGAGTGTCGTGAGATTGCAGTCTGTCCTCTTCCTCGGTGATTCCTCCGTGGACGTGTGTCCAGGAGTAACGTGTCTCCGGTTCGCGGGGGGTCAGCGACCGGTGTGCGGTGGGTCTCCCGGTAACGACGGGTTTTGGCCGTGTCGCCAACGCTGGAGTAACCCGCCGGGAACGTCCTCGTGGGTGAGCGCGTAACAGATGTGGTCCCGCCACGCGCCGTCGATGTGCAACTGCCGCCGGCGTGTCCCCTCGTCGTGGAACCCCAGTTTCTGGACGACGCGCCTGCTCGCCGTGTTCTCCGGCCGAACGCTGGCCTCGATACGGTGCAGCCCCACGGTGAAGAACGCGTGGTCCACGGCCATCGCCACCGCGGTGGGGGTGACCCCCCGGCCGGCGTAGGCGCCGTCGATCCAGTAGCCGACCTGCGCGGAGCGCGCCGCCCCCCAGATGAGCGCGCTGATGGTCAGCTGGCCGACGAACTCGCCCTCGTACAGCAGCGCCCACGGAAGGGAGGTGCCCTGACGGGCCTCCCGGCGGATCGACTGCACCATGGCGATGTAGGGAGTCAGGCTGGAGTCCTGCAACGGCATCTCGGGATGCGTCGGTTCCCAGGGTCGCAACCATTCGGCGTTGCGCACCCGCACTTCCCGCATGGGGCGGGCGTCGCGCAGCCGCAGTGGACGCAGACCAACCGGCCCCTCCCGCAGGGTGACCGGCCAGCCTCGTATCCGATTCACTTCCTGTGTCCTTCCGATGCTTCCGGCGCCGCTGGCGGCCGGGCGCCGGGACTGCGCGTGACGGGAGCGGCCGGACGCGCCGTTTCCTACGACAACGTCCAGTATTCCACCATGGCCGAAACAACGCGGCGCCTGCGCGCCAGGCCGGGCGCGGCGCGCGGACACCGGAGCAGCACCCTACCCGCGCGGCGCCGACGTCCGGAACCGGACGGTCAGCCCGCCGCGCGGGGGTGGTCGCCGCCGCGTATCTGGTCCAGCGCGTGGGCCAGCAACCGCGACAGCACCTCCATCCCGTCCCGTACTCCGCCGGTGGAGCCGGGCAGGTTCACGACGAACACGCGGTGCCCGTCACCGCGCTCCATCACTCCGGCCAGGCCGCGCGAGAGGACGGCGGAGGCGACGCCCTTCTCCCGGCCGGCCGCGCGTACGGCCTCGGCGACCCCCGGAACCTCGTAGCCCAGCAGCGGGCGGGTGGCCTCCGGTGTGGCGTCGTTCGGGTTCAGCCCCGTTCCCCCGCTGGTGATCACCGCGTCGTACCCCGCGTCGCGGGCCTGCTCCAACGCCTCGGCGACCGGCTGCCCGTCGGGCACCACCCAGGGGCCGAACGCCGCGCATCCCGCCTGTCCCAGCAGGTCCACCAGGACCGGACCGGAACGGTCCGGATAGGTCCCCTCCCACGCCCGGTTGGACACCGTGACGGCGAGCGCGCTCGGCGCGTGTTCCTGGCCGCTCATCGGGAACGCCGCCAATCCCCGCTCTTGCCTCCCGTTTTCTCCTCGACCCGCACGTCGGAAACCACCGCCTGGGGGTCGAGCGCCTTGACCATGTCCACCAGGCCCAGCGCCGCCGCTGTCACGCAGGTCAGCGCCTCCATCTCCACTCCGGTGCGGTCGGCGGTGCGCACGGTCGCGCTGATGTGCACCCCCTCGTCGCGCACCTGCAGGTCGACGTCCACACCGTGCACAGCGATCGGGTGGCACAGCGGCACGAGGTCCGGGGTGCGTTTGGCCCCCTGGATACCCGCCACCCTGGCCACCGCCAGCGCGTCCCCCTTGGGAACCTCCCCGTCGCGCAGGGCCGACACGGCCTCCGGCGCCAGCAGCACTCGCCCCGTCGCGGTCGCGCTGCGGGCACTGGACTCCTTGGCCGACACGTCGACCATGCGGGCGTCACCGGACTCGGTGAGGTGGGTGAATCCGGCGGATCCTGATTCGGACATCGTGTGCTTCCTGTGTGCCTTGCGTCGGTTGTGGTCGGCACCGCCGCGGCGGTGCGGTGCGCGGGCTGCGGGCCCTGTCCGGTGGACGCTGCCCGCACCGGGCGGCGCGGACGGCGCCCCTCCGCACGGCCGAGGGCCGGGGCGGGGGCATCCTCCGTCGGGAGGACGGGGGCGCCGCCGGCGGGGTACCGGAGCGACGCGCACGCGTCCGCCGAACAGGGTCTACGTCCCGTCCAGGGTGACAGCTTCCACCACGTCTCCGCTGGCCAGTTCCGTCACCTCTTCCGGAACCACCACCAGAGCGTTGCTGTCGGCGAGGGCGGAGAGCTGATGGGACCCCTGCCGCGCGGCGAGTTCGGCGGTGTGGGCCACCTCCGGGTCGCTTCCGTCGCGTTCCAGCACCGCCCGCAGGTACGAGCGCCTCCCGTACGGCGAGGTGAGGCCCGGGGCCGCCAACCGGGCGCGCACCGAGGGCAGCGGGTCGGGGGGAAGGCCGCGCAGCGCGCGCAGGAGGGGGCGAACGAACAGCTGGAACGACACGAAGGCGCTGACCGGGTTTCCGGGAAGGGTCAGGATCGGGGTCCGGTCGTGGCCCACCGTTCCGGCGCCCTGGGGCATGCCCGGCTGCACCGCGACCTTGCCGAACCACACCGTTCCCAGCCGGGAGAGCACCTCCTTGACGGCGTCGTAGGCGCCCATGCTGACACCGCCGGTGGTGAGGATGAGGTCGGAGCGCGCGGCGGCGTCCTCGATCGCCTCGCGCACGCTGTCCGGGTCGTCGCCGGTGGCGGCGTGCCGGGACGCGACACCGTCGGCGTCCCGTACGGCGGTGGCCAGCATGTAGCTGTTGGACTCCCAGATCTGCCCCCGGCCGAGCGGCGCCCCGGGTTCCACCAGTTCCTCCCCGGTGGACAGGACGGCGACCCGCGGCCGCGGGTGCACCCGCACCCTGCCCCGGCCGACCGCGGCCAGCACCGCCGTCTCGGACGGCCCCACGCGCACCCCGGACCGCAGCACCGGGTCCCCCTCGCGCACGTCCCCGCCGGCGCGGCGTACGGCGTTCCCGGCGGTCACGGGCCGGTCGACGGTCACGGTCCCCGTCCCGCCGTCGGTCCACTCCACCGGGACCGCGGCGTCCGCTCCCCCGGGGAGGGGCGCGCCGGTCATGATGCGCGCGCACTGGCCGGGCCGCAGTGTCACCACAGCGGTGTCCCCGGCGGGGATGTCGGCGACGACGGGCAGACGCGCCGGGTCCTGCTCCGAGGCGCCGTCGAGGTCGGTGGCCACGACGGCGTAGCCGTCCACCGCGGAGTTGTCGAACCGCGGGAGGGAGACCGGCGCGGACACGGGTTCGGCGAGCACCCCGCCGTGCGCCTGGAGCAGGTCCAGCTCGGTGGGCTCCGTGGGGTGAACGAGCTCCAGAACGTCCCGGATGTGCTGCTCCACGCTCTTCATCGTCGTCGCTCCCCCGTTCGTTGACGCCGCACCGCCGAGGTGTCCAGTGTTCCACGCCGGGTGGGGGTCCCGGACAGCCCCGCCCTCACGTCTGGGGATTGTCCTTCTCCGCCACGAACGAGCGCAGCCAGGGCAGGAACTCGGCGGCGAGGTCGGGGCGGCGGCACGCGAACTCCACGACGGTGCGGAGGTAGTCCACCGTGTTCCCGGTGTCGTAGCGCCGCCCGGGGAACAGCACTCCGTGCACGGGCCCGCCCTCGTCGGCCCCGCGCCCGGCCAGCTCCCGCAGCGCGTCGGTGAGCTGGATCTCCCCGCCCCTGCCGGGCGGGGTCTCGCGCAGCACGTCGAACACCGCCGGGTCGCAGATGTAGCGGCCGATGATCACCCACCGGCTGGGGGCGCTCTCCACCGGCGGTTTCTCCACCAGGTCGGTGACCGTGACGACGTCCGGTTCGTCCGCCGGTTCCACGGCGGCGCACCCGTAGGAGGACACGTTCTCGGGGTCGACCTCCATCAGCGCCACCACGCTGCCGCCGTAGGTCTCGCGCACCTCGATCATCCGCGCGAGCAGCGCGTCCACCTCGCCGATGAGGTCGTCGCCCAGCAGCACGGCGAACGGTTCCCGCCCCACGTGGGCCGCGGCGCACAGGACCGCGTGGCCCAACCCGCGCGGGTCGCCCTGCCGCACGTAGTGCATCTGGGCGAGCTCACTGGTGGCCTGCACCGACCGCAGGCGCCGGGTGTCGCCCTTGGCGCGCAGCGCCTCCTCCAGCTCGTAGGCGCGGTCGAAGTGGTCCTCGATGGAGCGTTTGCTGCGCCCCGTGATCACGAGGACGTCGTCGAGGCCGGCGGCGACGGCCTCCTCCACGACGTACTGGATCGCGGGTTTGTCCAGGATCGGCAGCATCTCCTTGGGCGTCGCCTTGGTCGCGGGCAGGAACCGGGTGCCCAGACCCGCCGCGGGTACCACGGCTTTCGTGACAGTGGGGACAGCGGGTTGCGTTTCAGCCATGCCGGCACTGTAGGACAGCGCCGGTGCCGTGACCGCCCGGCACGCGTGGGCCGGTCCGCGTCACGGCAGCGCGCTGGCCGGTGAGCGCCGTACGGCGCAAGGGACATTCACCCGTTCTTCACGCATTCCTCACCGTCGGGCCGTGGCTGGGAGACTGGGTGCCATGGAGACCACCGAGAAACGGGAGATGCGCCGGCGGATCACGCAGGAACGGCGCAGTCTGCCCGAGTCCGAGACGCAGCGCGCGGGGACGGCGCTCAGGGACGCTCTCGCCAGCACGCCGCCCTTCGACACGGGCGGGACGGTCGCCGTGTACTACTCGGTCGGAACCGAGCCGGACACCCACAAACTCATCACCGCGCTGTGGCGGCGCGGTACCTACGTGCTGCTGCCGGTGTTCCTGCCGGACCGGAACCTGGACTGGGCCTCCTACGAGGGTCCGGACAGTCTCACCCGCACCGCCAACGACCTGCTGGAACCCACCGGTCAGCGGCACGGCCCCGAGGCGGTGCGGCGGGCGTCGGCCATCGTGTGCCCCGCGCTGGCCATCGACCGCAAGGGCTACCGGTTGGGGCGCGGGGCCGGCTGCTACGACCGGGCCCTGTCGCTGGCCGGGCCGAACACGAGCATCGTCGCGGTGATTTACGACACCGAACTGGTGGACGCGGTGCCCACGGAACCGCACGACCAGCCGGTACACGGGGTCGTGACGCCGACGGGCGGGCTCTCCTGGTTCTGACCCCGCCGGTGTGTGCGAGGGAACAGCGCCGAACCGCCGGGTGTTGCATATCCCGGCGGCGCCGTACCGGCCGGTGGCAGCGCCCCGAGTCGCGGCAGCGCTGCCCGAGCACGTACCATTTAGCAGTCAGCGGGCGAGAGTGCCAGCAAGGAGGATCCGTGCCTACGTACCAGTACGCGTGCACCGCATGCGACGCTCAGATGGAAGTCGTGCAGAGCTTCAGCGACGACTCGCTGACCGTGTGCCCCGAGTGCGAGGGCCGCCTGCGCAAGGTGTACTCGGCTGTGGGGATCGTCTTCAAGGGCTCCGGCTTCTACCACACCGACAGCAAGCCCGGTTCCGGATCGTCGGTCTCCGCCAACGGCTCCTCGGAGTCCGCGAACGGCAGCGGCCAGAAGAGCGACAGCTCAAGCGCGGACTCGTCCGGCTCCGGCTCGGACTCCTCCAGCTCGGGCTCCTCCGGATCGGGCGACTCCTCCTCCGGAACCGCGAGCTCCTCCGGGTCCTCCAGCGGGTCGACGAGCACCGCCTCCGCCTCCTCCAGCTAGGTTGTTCGGCGGACGCCGTCCGTCGAACAGGACCCGCACCCCCGCGCCTGTGGACAGGCGCCCCACTCCCTGCCCGGCGTCGTATCGTGCTGACATGGCCATCACACGTCCAGCACTCCGCCCGCTGTGAGAACGCGCCGGCGCGTTCCGGGCGCCTTCCTGTCCCGGCACAGGCGCGCGTTCGGCACGTCCTGCGCCGCGCTCGCGTTCGCGGGCGCGGTCCTGTTGCTGCGCCCGCCTCCGGAGCCCACCACGGACGTCCTGGTGGCGGCGGGAGACGTGTCCGCCTCCTCCCCACTGGCACCGCGCGACACCACGGTGCGCTCCCTTCCGCGCGAGGCCGTGCCCGACGGCGCCCTTCCGCCGGACACCGACACTGATGGCATGTCCTTGACCGGTCCGCTGCGCGGCGGGGAGGTGCTCACCACCGCCCGGGTCGCGGACCCGCCCGCCGCCGAGTACGGCGCCGACAGGGTGGCCGCCCCGGTCCGGGTGGCGGACGCCGGAGCTCTCACCCTCCTCAACCCGGGAAGCAGGGTTGACATCCTCGCGGCGGGCGAACCGTCCGCGGCCGGCTTCGCCGCGGAGGCGGTGGGCGGCGGTCCGGCCGAGCGGGTGGTGGCCGACTGCCCGGTGATCGCCGTTCCGGAAGACGACCGGGCCGGGTCCGGGGAGACGGGCGCGCTCCTGCTCGTGGCGGTCACTCCGGAGGACGCGCGCGCTCTCGCCGGACACGCGGCCAGCAGCCGCCTGTCCGTCACCATCCGCGGGTGAGGGGTCCACCGCCCGCCCGCGGACCGGGCGGGGTCAGTCGGCGCCGCTGACGGCCTCGTACTCCCAGTGCCAGGGCTCGTAGGGGCTGGAGTAGGCCCACTGCGGGTGGAACCAGCCCCACTGCTCGGAGTTCTCCTCCAGCCAGTTGAACTGCGGCGTCCCCTCGTTCTGCACCCCGCCGCACAGGTCGATCGCCAGGCCCCAGCCGTGGTTGCTGGTGCCCGGGACGGCGGCGTTGCCGGGGGGTTGCTCGGCGAACACGCGCTGCTGGTTGGGGAGGTCGCGGTAGGAGCTGGTCACGCACATCTCCTCACCGAACTCCTCGGCGTAGGCCTGGTTCATCTCGATGAAGTCCACGGCCGCGTCGGCGCGCAGGAACTCGCCGCCCTGCGGGAGTTCGCACAGGGAGCTGTCCGGAAGCAGGCCGTTGGCCGAGTCGGAGGCGTTCTCCCCCTTGGAGGGGTCGCACTCCGCCCCGGCCATGTAGGTGTCGACGTCCAGCCCGCGGTCCTCCAGCTCGCTGGTGAGCTCCTCGGTGCTCTCCTCCGACTTCTCCCGCAGGTCGGCGAGGTCGCCCTTGAGCTCGACCCGTTCCAGCTGCGTCTCCGACTGCAGCGCCTGCGCGTCGTTGGCGAGGTCGGACTTCTCCTCCCGGAGACTGTTGGCCTCCTCCAGCAGCGCCTGCTGGTCGTCGGAGAGCTTGCCGACGTAGGACTCCACCTGGAGGTCCTGTTCGATCGTCCCGGAGGTCATCATCCCGAGGGTGCCGCCGTCGGGCTGCTGGTACAGGGTGCTGGCGAGCTGGGACAGGGGTTCGCGCATCTCGGCGAGGTCCTGTTCGGTCTCCTGCAGGTCCTCCAGGGTGGAGACGAGCTCGTCCTGGGCGTCCTCCAGCGCCTTCTCCCGCTCGGTGTAGTCCTCGGTGGCCTCCTCGAGCTCCTCCTTGGCCTTGTCGGCCTTCTTCTTGAGCTCGTCGAGGTCGCTGTCGGCCGTGGCGGTGTCGGTCGCCGGGGCGACGACCGTCTGCGCGCCCGGCACGAGGCAGACCGCCACGAGGACGGCGGCCAGAGCCAGCCGCGCGGGCCGACTGTCGCGGAGCCGAGCGAGCACGAGAGTGAACGGATCCTCGCCGCCCGGTCCGCGGGAGTGTCGCCGCGTCACGTCGAGGCTGAACGGCACGAGGGGGCCTCCGCGCTTCACGTCGTAATCGTCCGCGTTACCGCATCGCAACGTACTACAGTCCCATCACCGGACATGACTGTACGAACTGGCGGGTGTCACTCACGGTCGCGGCCACGCACGGCATCCCGGCGGACACACGGGGGTTACCGGACCAGTGCCGTACAGCGAGAGTGAGGGGAATCACCCGGAAGCGATGACAACCGTGTCGCCAGCAGGATACTCAATCCGCGCACGTCCCGGTACCGCCGGGTTTCGGCCGGAACCGCGTACCGACGTGAGGCACGCAGGGCTCTGATGTGAGCTATCATCCCAGACGGGCCTCATAGCTCAGGGGACAGAGCACCACTCTCCTAAAGTGGGTGTCGCAGGTTCGAATCCTGCTGGGGCCACGGCGCGTTTGGTACGCAACGCCAGACTTCCCTGCTCTGCGAGCAGAACCGGGATCGGGGCCGGGGCCAACGGCCCGTTCGGGCCTGGTTCCAGAACACCCGGCCGGGCATACAGCAGGGCGTAGTGGTCGGCGTGGCCCACCACCCACAAATGGAGCCGGTCGGGATGGCGGAATTCCACTCCCGGCCAGGTCTCCAACCGCGGCCCGTGCAGCGCCTCGCGCAGCGCCGAAACGTCCACATTCCCCTCGACGGCGAACAGCGAGATGTCCTCACCCTGCACGGCGATGCCACGCTCGGCGTGGGCGCCAGCGCCCTGCATGGACACGAACTGCGTGAGGTGGTGGTCAGGGCGGCTCACGAGATGCCCGTCGGCGCGGTCGAAGGCGGTAGTGCGGGTCAGGCCGCGCATTCTCAAGGGAACGACCAGGCGCCCTTGCGGCCCGAGTTGGCCGCGCCACGCCGGTGGGATGTCCCCGGCCCCTGCGGTGATCAGGATGCGGTCGTAGGGGGCGTGTCCCTGAAGGCCGTACTCGGCATCGGCGCAGGCCACCCGCACCCGGTCGTATCCGGTCGCATCGAGGCAGTGCCGTGCCCGGTCGGTGATGTCACGATCGATGTCGATCGAGGTCACCTCACCGCCGGTTCCGACCAGTTCAGCGACCAAGGCGGCGTTGTATCCCCCCGAGCCCACCTCCAGTACCCGCATTCCTGGGGTGATGTCGGCCTGTTCGAGCATGGTGGCCTGGGTATGGGCCGAGGACAGCGAGCTGACGCGTCTGCCCTGAGCGTCGTGCTTGATGGCCACCGGCGCGTCAGGAGCATACGCCTGCTCCAGCGAAGCCTCAGGCGCGAACAGGTGGCGCGGCACCGTGCGCAGCGCCTTCTCAAGGCGAGGTGAGAAGGGCTCCATCCCCGTCTGGACTCGCTGGCCGATCAGGGCATCAACCATGTCTTGGCGGGCCTGATCGGGGCTCATCGCTGCTGTGCCGGGCACAGGCATCCTCCGTGGTTGTTGTGGTCGAACCCATGGCACGCGGCGTCCCCAAACTGCGTTCGGTGCGTAGCCGCACAGTCACCCTTCCATGGAGGCGTGGGGCGCGGCAGGGCATTCTGCGGGGCACCGACGGGCACTCTGGAACACCACACGAAGCCGGGCACGCCTGCCCATCTAGGGTGAGAGCGGCTGCCCGCTGCAGCAGGACGATGTCGAGGGGAGGTTGGCAGGATGGCCGTTCAGGCCGATGGGTCGTTGACACAGGAGGTGGCACTGCGCATCGCCGCGCAGGCGGGCGCGGCATTGGGGCTTGCCGTTGCCGAGCGCAGGGTGTTGGGGCCGGTGGGAACCAACGCCTCGGTGCTGCTGCCGACGGAAGGGATCGTTCTGCGCATCACGGCCACCGACAACGCGCAGCGCCTGTGTCAGGAACTGGACGTGGCCGCCTGGCTGAACTCCGCGGGGGTTCCTGCCGTGCGTCCGGCACGATCCACGCCCGTGAAGGTCGCGGGGTGGCTGGTCTCGCTCTGGCACGAGGTCGCCGAGCCGCGCATGGCCACCAGTGCCGAGCTCGGTGGTGCGCTATGCCGCCTGCACTCCCTGGCCGCTCCCGAACAGGTGGACTTGCCACCTCTGGAACCGCTGCGCGGGGTGGAACAGTACCTGCAGGCGGCCACCGGCATCAGCGCCGGCTCGCGTTCCTACCTCACCACTCGCCTGGAGGAGCTGCGGCACGCCTTCCAGAACCTGCAGCCGGCGCTGCCGCCCGGCCCCGTGCACGGCGATGCCCACCGCAAGAACTTCGCCCACACCCCCAGCGGGGAGATCGTGGCCATGGATCTGGAACGGGTTTCCACCGGACCGCGGGAGTGGGACCTGGTCGTCGCCGCCGTCTACCGTGACCTGGAGTGGTATACCGCCAGCGAGTACGCCGCCTTCGTCCGCGCCTATGGCTATGACGTGCGCGACTGGGACGGCTACGACACCCTGGCTGACATCCGGCGGCTGCGCATGACCGCCTGGCTCAGCGCCCGCACCGGCCGCGAACCGCGGCTCACCGCTGAAGCCGAACACCGCATCGCCACCCTGCGCACCCGCCCCCAGCAGTTCGACTGGACCCCCGGAGTCTGAGGTCCTACGGTGCCTCCAGCAGGGAGGCGCGAGCCCGCTGCCGGAACGCGCGCACTGCGGATGCGCCCGCATACGGTTCCAGGCGCTCATTGAACCGACGAACATAGCTCCTGACCCGGTCCGAACGCATCGGGCCTGCCTCGGCCACGACACTGTCAGCGATCCGGCAGGCTTCGTCCACGTCGCTCCCCTGGTCCAGCACGTAGGAGCCGGCCAGGATCAGGCCGGCGAAGGTGCGGCTGCGTCGGTACTCCCGTCGGGCGCCGCTGCGACTTTCCTGGGCGTGACGGCGAGTAGCTTCTCCCAGCCCCAGGTCATGGAAGCAGTGTGCGAACTCGTCGTGAACCTCGGAGTCATCGAAATACCCCAGCCACTCGGGTTCCTGCTCAGCGTCGCGGGTGAGGAAGAACCGTTCCATCTGGTTCAGTGCCTGCGTGCAAGCCCGTTCCTCCCCCAACGAGGCCAGCGCACGTGCCTCCATCGCCGCATACATCGCCTGGACGCCGGGGCTTACCTGGCCTTGTGTCCCCATCCGGGCGCTGCGTGCGAGGTCCAGCGCCTGGCGGAATAGCCCCAGGAAGTTCGCCTGGTGGCTCAACAGCGACAGTGCCTTCCCAGCCAATGCCGGGTCGCCGCCCCAGTGGGCGAAGTTCAGCGCCTGCACGAAGTAGTTGCGCGCCAAGGCGTGGTGTCCGGCGTCGTAGGCCATCGCCCCGGTCTTGTAGGTGAACCGGGCCGCCGCACGGAACAGGTCCCACCCCACCGCGGCGCTGTAGCGTCCCCGCAGCAGCGGCGCCATCTCACTGTTCAGGTACTGCACCGCCGCGGCGCGGGCGTGTCCGCCACCGAACTCATGATCCAGCGCCTCAAACATGTCACACGCACGGTGCACCGCGGCAACGTCATCCCCACTGGCCAGCACCGTTCCCTCACGCCGCCGGGTCAGCAGCGCGTTCGACGCGGTCAGCCACCGCAATACCACCGCACTCACGTCGACTTCCGGGATCGCCGTCTCGGCCCCCGAGGTTTCACGATCGAGGTCTGTAGCCCACAATGCCCGTGCCGCATCAACCGATGCGTCTGAGGACCCGCACAGGTCCGCCACCCACAGTCGGCCATCTTGCTGGCCACCGCCGGTCAAGTGCATCGCACCAGTCGATCCGGGACGCACCGTTCGCCCGCGTGGTACAGGGTGGAAACCCAGGTCGGCATCGCTGTCGGCTCCAAGTACGGCCTTCAGCCCAGCCCGGTAAGTCACGTTGGGCCAGCGGACCTTGCCCCGCTCATATCGGGCGATGGCATGGGAGTCCAACGCGTAGCGCCTGCCAGTGGTGCGCCACAAGTGATCGTTGACCGCCTCGGCCAGCTCGGCCCGGCTCATCGCCTCCCCCTGAGCCGACGGCGAAGAGCATGCCTCGCGTGCCGCGCGGAGTCGGGAGTTCGGCTCGCTGGTTGCCATTGCGCTTTCCTTCACAGCAGGGTGATCGCCGCTGCCAGATTGCCCTTGGATGCCCTTCTGCGTGCCCTGCCGCGTACCGGCTCGTCCTGTCGATGCTTGGTCTCTATGACACCACAGCATTGCGGAACGGCTCCCCTCTGCGTTCCACACGGCGGATGCCGCGACACTCCTTACTTTCCTGTCGGATCCCGTAGTCACAGGCACTCGGCGGGTGGGCACGCCGGGGAAGGCGTATCCGCACTGGTGGGCGCCTTCGTCGACGTGGCCGACACGAAGCGGACCACAGCAATGTTCTGGGGAGGCGGAATGAGCACTGGTGTGCGGTACTCGTCTGTCCGGCTGCGCCCAGTGTCGCTGGGTATGGATGTCCTGCGTTCTCCCGAAGGGGGCTAAAGAGCCATAACCGCAAGGGCATTCGCCTTGGCCGGCGAGCCTGACAGTGTCGCCCAAGTCCGGTGGTGGGTGACCGGGATCCTGCGCACGGCGGGGTATGGCATATGCCTGGTGGAGACCGCTGCTCTGGTCACCTCGGAACTGATCACCAACGCACTCAAGCACACGGCTTCGGGGCATCCGGATGGAACAGTGCGCGTCGAGCTACTGACCGGAGCTTGCTGGGTACGCGTCAGCGTGACCGACGCAGGTACCGAGGAGTCCGAACCCACGGTGCCCCGTTCCTGCCCTGTCTCTGACTTCCCTGAGGCGGCGCGCGGTCTCTATCTCGTGGATCAGCGGGCCGAGCGCATTGGAGTCCCCGGCGACGCGCGGGGACGCATCGTGTTTGCCGACATCGCCACGCCCACCAGCCCGGACGAGGCCGGAAACGAAACGCTGCTGGTGAGATTGCCGAAGCGCACGGTGCACACTCGCACTGTCGACAATCCCCGGGGAGGGTTTTCGTAAGACCATTCCCCTCCGTTATCCGGCTTCGGCTAGGGGTCTGTGTCCCAGGTGTTGACCACATCACGATGTGAAGGGCGATTCATGCGCCAAACGACAGCGGCCTTGGCTGCTCTTCGCCGACCATAGAGCGTTGCAGGCCCCTGGTGTCGCCAGGCAGGCCCGATCGGAGTGCATCGGCGCACCGAAAGACAGGGGTGACCCGCCCGGACACCGCCGTGTCGCCGCCCCTGTTCCACGGCGGTGTCGATCCGGTCGGGACCGATTCCCGGTGAACGGATCAAACTGGGCCAGTTCCAGGTCTTCGGGGACCGGGTGGCGCGTGGTTGGAGCGCAGTACACCGCCGAGTTCGCCTGGTGTGGCCGGTCGGTGCGGGGGGGGCAGTAGACGCCACCAGGTGGCCGGGCGCGCGTCGAACCATCACCGGTTGGGCAGCGCCAGCCAGATCCTGGACCACCGGAACTCCCCAGGCCTGCAGCCAGTGGGAGACGCGCACTTCCCCCTCGGCGACGGCGCCCGTGCCGGGCCGGTCGATGCGGACGACAAACTCGTCAGTCAGCCGGTACAGGACGTTGGTGCCGCCGCCGAGGACCTCATTCCCGGCTGTGGAAGCGAAGCCGACCCGGAAGGCGATTGGTCGCTTCATTGTTCTGTGCGGCGCGCTCACGCCTGCCCCGGTTGAGAGGTGAGATCGTGGTGTCGACAACCCACCAGCGACACGACCGTATGTCCAGTAGCGTCGCTCGTGATGGACAGGATCGCGATCATCGGCTGCGGCGGCAGCGGCAAGACCACCCTCGCCCGCCGGCTGGGAACGGAGCTGAACGCTCCGGTCACGCATCTCGACGTCGTCTACTACGGCAGCGAGTGGAAACCTCGCTCCCAGGAGGAGTTCAGCGCGCTGCAGGAGGAACTCGTCGCCGGGCAACGCTGGGTCATCGACGGCAACTACGCCTCCACCCTGCCGATCCGGCTGGCACGTGCCAGCACGGTCATCTTCCTCGACCTGCCTGCGGTGACCTGCCTGGCAGGTCTCGCCCAACGTCGGTGGCGCCACGGGGGCGGGCAGAACGACGCCCTGGGTGTCTACGACCGCATCCACTGGGGCTTCATCAGATATGTCTGGAACTACCGCAGTGCCATGGCGCCCCGCGTTCGCTCCCTGATCGTCGAACACGCCGCGCATGCCGAGGTTCACACCGTGCGCTCCCGCCGTGGCGCCAAGCGCCTCCTTACTCGGCTCACTACCCAGGCGCGCAACACCACGTCCTGACCATGGAGGGGGGTCGGCGTGTCGTCGGCTAATCCCTTCACCGACACCGGCTACCTCCACCAGCTCTATGCCACCCCACGGCGCCTGACCGAGCGCACCAGTGCGCTGTTAGACGCCCGGTTGCACGGCACACCGGTTGTCGAGGTGATCAGCGACCTGCTTCACACCCACCTTGCCGTGCCAGTGGACACGGCCCGGGTTCTCGATGTCGGTTGCGGGCGTGGAACCACGACCCAGGCACTGGCCGCGCTTGATCCGCGTTTCCTGGTGGCCGTCGATGCCTCTGCCTCCCTTATCTCGACCACACGCACCAGACTTGGTGCAGAGGAACGGCGCAACGCCTGGATGTGCGTGGCTGATTTCCACCACCTTCCTCTGCCGGCAAAGAGCGTCGATGCCGTCGTGGCGGCCTTCTGCCTTTACCACGCGGCCCAACCCACCGTCGTCCTCTCCGAGACCGCCCGTTGCCTACGCCCCGGCGGCGTGCTGATCGCAGTGACCAAAGCCCGCGACAGTTACCACGAACTCGACCGTCTTCTCGCTTCTACTGGTCTCGACTCTCACGCTCCCAACCGCCCCAGCCTCTATGAGACCGTCCACAGCCATAACATCGCCGAACTGGCGGCACCGATCCTCCACGTTCGCCAGCTCCGCCACGACCAGCACCTTTTTCGTTTTACGAGCCTTGATCACCTAGCGCGTTACCTGATCACCAGTCCGAAATACACACTGGCAGCTTCGGTGGGAAACGATCCCGACCGGCTCGCGAGTGAACTACGCCTCCGGCGTCCTGAAGGGCCCGTCAATGCCTCCTCAACCGTCACGTACCTGGTCGGAGTACGACATGACTGACGAGTTCACCAAGGAGTACTCCCACTCCAGCCAAGCTCGGGACGCGGCACGTAACCACCAGTGGCTGACCGCACTCGCCGCTCCCATACCCGACTTGCACACCGTGGACGCGAACGAGCTGCGATTGCGTCATCTCCACGGTCACCACGCGCGTCCCACTGAACTCGCGGCCGTCGCATCCCTGTTGGGAGGTCTCCACGGCCGGGCCCACCGCACTCGCCTGCGTAACGCCCGTCTGGACCAGGATTTCCCCACTTCCAGTGGCCTAACCCTTCCCGGATTTACCACCTCGCGCCACGCACGGCTCCACCATCACTGCCAGCACGGCCTGATCAGCCCCGAGCAGTTGCACCACGGCACCTCTGCCCTTACCCACGCCAAGGGTCAACCCGCAGCGTTCTACAAAGACACCAACATCCGCAACGTTCTCATCACCGACGCGGGTCCTGCCTTCATCGACTTCGACGACCTCACACTCGCCCCGTTTGGCTACGACCTCGCCAAACTACTCTTCAGTGCTGCGATGACCTACGGCAGGCTCTCCCCAGCCACATATCCCACTGTTCTGGCCGCCTATGAGGCTGCCGTGCGCGCCGAAGGTGGACCTGCAAGAGCGTGTTCCTGGGACAACCTCATCCAGTGGCTCGAACTCCACTACCTCCTCACCGTCTCCTACCTCGGCCGCAACGGATACCAACATCGGTGGGAAACAGTACGGCCAGGAACTGATCCCGATCAGCGGGCGTGAATGTCTCCTGGAGGTTTGGAAATCCTGACACTACTGAGGATGGTTTCGAAGCAGCTGGTGCGTGAACAGCGCCGAACTCGCATGCAATGGACGCAGTCGGCTCGCTTTACCACCACCTTCCACCAAAACGATCCTGGTCATGGCACTGTGGATCGAACCTCGCAGAACGCGCTGACCTCCACGAGCACCTGCGTGTCGAGTCCGTAGGGACTGTCCCCGCTGCCGATATCAATCCCACGCTCCGGTCTTCCGCGCCAGTAGTGGCGAGCGGCCTGGGTACAGCTTTCGGACAAGGTAAGCGTTTTTCATTACCCCGTTGGAGTAGCCACCCCACGAACCGAAACGGACAGTAGCGTCTGTCCGCTTCAAAGCCTCGACGCTTATCGACCGGATCTAGCTAAATGGGAGCAGAAGCGCCCTACTCGTGCAGTGTCCAGCTTCGCTCGGGTTCGTACTTTCCATCACATCTGGGAATCCTTCTTTTCTGCATTTTTGGAGCCCGCCAATGCATGCATCAACCACCAAAAGGTGTGTCGTCCACTGCAACACCAAGACTGCGTTCGTGCGACCGAACATGAATGTCCCAGCGACCAATGCCGTGATCCCGGTCGGGGCCACCGGAGTCAACACGGAGTTACCTCTTGATGTGACCGTTGCGGCCTCGCAGAACAGCAGTTCCGAACCGCAGGTTTGGAGGATATCTGCGTGAGCCTGTTGTCCATCCAACGGGAGTGGAAGCGTTCCTTCTCCGGCGTCGCCACGGAAGTCAGGTCAGCCCGCACGTGGATGCTCACACACACGCGGTTGATCGACATCGGTAGTGGTCTTGCCGAGCGCGCGGCTTTCCTTCTCAGCGAACTAGCAAGTAACGCCATCGTCCATACCGTAAGCGGCCGGGAGGGAGGGATGTTCCAGGTCACCCTACGTATCGAGAGCACCATAATTCGAGCGGAAGTCACTGATCAGGGAAACAGCCACAGTTTCCCCGTCTAATGAAGACGGACCCTTGGCAAGAGTCCGGACGCGGACTAACTCTGGTTGAATATTTTGCCCTGCGTTGGGACTACAGCAGTGTCCCTAATGGACGAACTGTATTCGCCGAAATCACGCACCAAGACACCGAACTTTCTGAAATTGACTGGAACCAAATCTCTAGAGGCTAAGGAACCCTCCAGGGGTGATGAGTGAACCGCGACTCCTCATCAGGGGGCGCGGTGGATCAACAGCTTGCGATCCCTCCAGGGGTGATGAGTGAACGGGACGCTGCCAGAGTCCCGTAGCGTCCCACATAGCCTTGCGATCCCTCCAGGGGTGATGAGTGAACGATAGGGCGGTGTGCAGGGCGGCCAGCCGCAGCGTGTCTTGCGATCCCTCCAGGGGTGATGAGTGAACTCCGCGACCGTTCCGGGTGTTCCACGCTCGGAACGCCTTGCGATCCCTCCAGGGGTGATGAGTGAACTAGTCCCTGCGCACACAGCCGTTCCGCGACCGTTCCTTGCGATCCCTCCAGGGGTGATGAGTGAACGTGGACGACACGTCCACTGCCCTGTATCTGGCGGCCTTGCGATCCCTCCAGGGGTGATGAGTGAACCAGGCTGCAGGGCCGGTGCAGCGGAACCACCGCCTTGCGATCCCTCCAGGGGTGATGAGTGAACCTGCCTCCCATACCCGCCTCCCGATTCTCCGACCGCTTGCGATCCCTCCAGGGGTGATGAGTGAACCAGTGACCACGTCGACACGCTTGCCACCCAGGCCTTGCGATCCCTCCAGGGGTGATGAGTGAACCCCCTCCCGGGACGCCGGGCGGCGCGCGGGAGGATTCGCCTTGCGATCCCTCCAGGGGTGATGAGTGAACCTCCTGCCGTCGCTGCAGGACATGGTGGACTCCTGCAGCTTGCGATCCCTCCAGGGGTGATGAGTGAACTCACTCCGCCTGATCCCCACAGAATCAAGCGGGAATCTTGCGATCCCTCCAGGGGTGATGAGTGAACCCCTGGTACTCCGGGCATGGTGACCACCCCCTATCTTGCGATCCCTCCAGGGGTGATGAGTGAACTTGCCTCGGCCGACCTGATCGTGGGGATCGTCGATCTTGCGATCCCTCCAGGGGTGATGAGTGAACGCGATGCCCAGCTGGTGGGCCGCCTCCGTGATCCTTGCGATCCCTCCAGGGGTGATGAGTGAACCGCAGAATTCCAGGTGGACGGCACCGTCACACTCTTGCGATCCCTCCAGGGGTGATGAGTGAACCCGTCCAACTTGTCGCAGAACGGGCAGTCTTGGCCTTGCGATCCCTCCAGGGGTGATGAGTGAAGTCTTGCCCGCACCGGCGACACCCACCAACGCGTCTTGCGATCCCTCCAGGGGTGATGAGTGAACCGAGAGTAAAATCGCAGGTCACAAGGTATATCAAAGCCATGGTGAGCTGCTTGTGTGCAGCAACCCGGAAGTAATGCAGCGTCGCAGGTCAAAGCGTTATACCAAGTGGTCAGAGAACGGGGCTGGTCGTCCCCGGGTGTTGCCCGATGGTTTCGGTTTGGACCAGTTGTGGGGACTGGATGCGATAGATCAATACGCTGTCGTATTCGGTATCGAGCTGGCGTTTCACTGTTTGGGTGAAGGAACGATGCTGGGCGTCTGACAATTCACCCTGGAACACACTGCGCTGGACCCAATGGAGATAGTGTCGACACGTCTTGAGGATCCTGGGATTGCGCTGTGCGAGCGTGTCGTAGACGACAACGACGAACATCGGATCACCACCAGGGCCGGAAGGGTTTGTAAGGGGTGTCCTCGAGGCAGAGGCGGACGATCTTCAACGCTTCGAGGTGGATGAGTTCCTCGTAGCTGACTTTGCGGTGCAGAGAACGGTGGTGAACTGTCGTGGACAGTTCAGTACGGATCAGCTCGGATACTTTCTTGCGGCCCTCGTTACTGAGGGAGGCACGTCCGACGTCACTCTCGAAATCAGACTTGCGCAGGGTCTTCTGCGCAGCAGCGCGACGCAGGATCCGTTCGGCGAAGAGGGGTTTGAAGGGTTCGGCGAGGTCAAGGGCGAGAGTGTTACGGCGCCGGTCGGTGTCAGCGTGGAGGAACCCGAGGGAAGGGTGCAGGGGTGTGCATCGCAGCGCTGTCACCATACGAGCGTAGGTAACGCTGTTGACGTAGCTAACGAAAGCGTTGCCGGCGTTGGTGGGCGGGCGGCGGGTACGGCCGTTGAGACGCAGCCAGGGCGGAAGCATGGTGTCGAGGACTTCCCAGGAGCTGCGGCGGAAGTTGCCTTCGGCGCCCATGATCTGCTCCGTGTCGCTGGCTTCGGCCAGCTGTTCGGTGAGCTGCTCTAGCGGGTTGGCCAGAAGGTTCGTATCAAGAGCCCAGATGACGTTGGCGGCTGTGGTATGCACCAGGGACCGGGCGATGGCCAGACGTTGTTCACTGTTGCTGGTCAGGGCGCTTTGGCTGCGCAGTACCGGTGCTGAGGACATGTCGTCGGCGGGGGTGAGGGCACCGCTGTAGTTACCGTAGTGGTCAAGCACATGGACAGTGATGTTGTGGTGGTTCAGCAGGGAGAACGCTGCGGTGTTGACATCCGCATGGTCGAAGAGCACGAGGTCACGGATGTCGGTGATGGGGATATGCACCCGCGTGTCATCGGGGCGTTCGATGCGGAGGCTGTTGTCCGCACGGCGGATACGGCAGGGTTCGGTGAGCCAGTATGTGCGGGTGGCAGCGGTCATAGTTCTCCCCAGCAGTAGTCGCGGTAGGAGCATCCCCGGCACTGCTTCCGGGGAAGGCGTGGCGGTGGTTGGTGGGAGCCGATTACCTCGTGGGCTTGGCGTTCGGTCTCTTCGGCGTGCGCGCGTGCTTCGTCGCCCCAGGGCACTTCGACCGTGCGTCGGATCAGTGGATAGTGGATGGTGCCGCGGGCGACATTGACCCCCAGCCGAGACAGCAGTAGGCAGTAGTGGCGTACCTGCGCCTCGTGTTGGGGCGTGGGGGTGCGTGAGGATTTCGTCTCATGGACGACGGCACCAGTAGTCACCCAGTCGATCTTGGCTTCTCCCAGATCGATGGTGCGACGGCGCGTGTAGGTTGTCTCGTCCAGGGCTTCGCCGAAGGCGACGGTGTCACTGCGCTGCTCGGGACGGTAGCCGCGGCTGTAGAGCCAGAGCTGGCGGGGGCAATGCAACAGGTATTTGATGTGCACCCCGCCCAGGCCGGTGTCGGATTCCTCGGTCATAGGATCGTTTCCGGTTGCGCTACGTAATCGTGTGGTGCGGGAAGTTGCAGGCCGGTTTCCGGGTCGTAGGGGATGTCGGTGGACCACATCCGAAGGCGGTCGTTGAGGGCGGCCCGGCCGGAGGAGCGCAGTTTCATGAACTGCCCGAAACGGATCGGGATGAGCAGGCCGGCTGCCAGTAGCGGATGTTCGGCCGCTTTCTCCTCGTAGTCCGCGACATCGTCGTGATGGAGGATTTCCACGGTGTCGAAGGACTCGTCGAGTCCTCGAGCGTAGTCACTGCGATCGTGGAACGGGTCGGTGAAGGTGAGGAAGCTGGCGGCGAACTCGTCGCGGGCGTTGCGGGCTTCCTCGGTCCAGCTGCGTCCCCAGTCGGTGGCGTAAGCTAACCGCAGCCACTCGCCGATGGTCTGTTCGGAGATGACAGGGCCCGGCGCCTGGGTGAGAGCCTGCCAAGCAGCAGCGGTGGCTTTCGGGTCGTAAGGACGGGAATCCTCTGTGCGGTGGACACGGAACTCCACCGGCCCGTCGGGGTGTCGGCCGCGCCTGTTGACGCGGCCGGCCCGTTGGGCCAGAGCCTCCACGGGGGCGAGTTCGCTCACCCCCCGATCGAGGTCCAGGCACAGTGACACCTCGAGGGCCTGGGTACTCACGACGAGACCGCCCCGGCGTGGGGAGTCGTCGCTACCGCGTTCCGGATAGCGGGTTGTGATGCGCTCTTCGATGTCGTCCCGATCGCACCCGCGAAAGCGCGAGTGCAGCAGGATCGCCGCCTCGGGGTCACCGGGGTGTGCGGTGCGCGCGTCGGGGGCGAGCTCAGCATAGAGGGACTGGGCGGTAGCGACGGTGTTGGCGACGACGAGCACGCTGTGGCCCTCCTGGAGCCAGGCGCGGATCCGTTTCACACTGTCGGGATGCGTGATGGGCTCCTCGTCGAGGGCCAGCCGGTGGCGGTCCGGTGCGGCCTCAGGCGAGGCGGTGTGAACGGTGACGTCGTGGGTGAGGGTGTCGTGAATGAGCTCCAGCATCGGTGGGGCCAGCGTGGCTGAGGCGATGGCGATACGGCTGCCCAGCTGTTCCCACAGGCTCATGGCCGCACAGATCCGGCCGAAGGTGGTGGGATCGTAGGCGTGTAGTTCGTCGAGGACGAGCAGCGCGTTGGCCTGTTCCAGGAGGAAGCTGGAGTAGCGCGGTCCGGCGATCGCCGCACGCAACAGCTGGTGGGGGGTGGACACCCGCACGCGCTGCGCGAACAGGGTTCGCATGGCATGCGCACGGTCCCGGGCTTGCTGTGCCCTGACCCGATCCGGGGTGCCCTTGTCGCCGGTGGTGTCCCCGGCTGCGGCATGGGTAAGGAGGGTGTGGGCGGTGGTGGCGTGCAGGACGGCGATGTCGGGCTCGTCCTCGCCGGGTTCGGCGACGAGCGCGTTCCGGAAGCGTTTCCAGGCGGCGTCGATGGAGGCCCGGTAGGGCAGCACCCATACCAGGCGGGGGTGGCCGTCCATATCGTCGAGCTGGTGTGACGCCCAGGCCAGCGTGGCCTCGGTCTTCCCGCTGCCGGTGGGAGCCCGCAGCACGAGATGGCCCTGCGCCTCAGCGGCCGCATGTTGGTGGGGGTAGGGCGCTGCGAGCGTGTCGAGGAACTGGCTCGGGAGAGGCATGTGCGTTTGGAGGGGCACATGTGCCGATCCGGAATGGTCGGCCAGGGTGACCGCACCCTGCAGGAGCACCGCGACAAGTCCTTCCTCGGCTGACACGGGACTGCCCCAGTCGGAACGGGCCCGTGCGAAGGTGTCGCGGGCGCGTTCCCACAGCTTGCGGCCCTCCCCTTCGGGGGCCGTCGTCCCGAGTCGGGTGCTCAACCAGGCCAGCAGGGCACGGTGGCGGTTGCGTGGCACCTGGACGCGAGGACGCCCGGGTTCGGGGTCGGGGTCACGGCCGAATTTCTTTTCCCAGTCCGCCACAGCGGGATACAGCTCCTCCAGTCCTTGTCCGGAGGAGTCCAGGGAAAGGTGGTGGAAGGCCACACCGGCCGCGACCATCTTCTGGTCCCGCTCACAAAGACCGCGGGTGAGCAGATCCACGTAAGCCAGAGACAGCACCTCGTGGCGTTCCCTCCATGGAGGACCATCCGGACGAAGCTGGCGTTGGAACCCTTCAGCTACTTTCCCGGCGTCGTGCAGTAGTGCTGCTGTTTCCACCCAGTTCCAGAAGGCGAGCTGTTCGGAAAGCACTCCGGGTGAGGAGATGCGCTCGGCTACTGTGTGGGCGGCCTCGTGCACGGTCCTGCTGTGTTCGGTCAGTGTCTCCGGTTGCCCCGAGGGAGAGTGCTGGGCGGACTTGGCCAGAACGTTGGCGAGCTCTGGATCCTCGGGAGGGGGTTCGTCCGTGCCATGCAGCCATACTGCTTGGTCGTCGGTCGGATCCCGGTAGGCTCCGAGTACCTGATGGTTTCCAGCGGGTTCGGGGCACCATAGGTAACTGTTGAAGCTGGTCTGTAGCCGGTCGGAACTGACGGTGTCAGCCAGTCGCAGCGTGGTGGCCTGGCTTGCTGTATGGGCTCCCACCGGTGCCAGCCCATGCCCCACGACCGCGTCGCTGGTCGGGGACAGCCGCACCGAGGTGATCGAGCGGATGTGGACGAGGTCTTGGGAGCGGCCCAACCGCAACCCCCACACCGGGCACCGTAAAGCCGCGGTGATGCGTTCAGCATCGGGGCTGGGAACCCAGAGAGTGACGTGCACACCGCACAGGAACGGGCGGTCGCGTACGGTACGGCCACCTTTCCCCTCGCTGACCTGACCCGCTACCGCAGGGTTGGATCCGTCAGCCGCGATGGGGTGATAGGTCTCCGCGTCGGTTCCCTGCCCCTCGGCATGGGCGCACATGCCCACCGGAACTGGTTCGCTGGCGTTGCCGGTCGCCGCGGCGAGCATCCCCCGTACGGTCGACAGTGGGGGAACGGGAAGACACCGGCTCACCCCGGGAAACATGGGGTCACGGAATGAGGCCACCGGCGCGTACAGTTCGATGCGCGCCGCCTCGATCGGAGCGCGTGTTGTCGTCATCGCCGTCACCGTCGCGGATCGTCGAACCAGTCGTCGCACCGGCCCGCACGCAGATCCGCGGCCAATCCGCGCAGCATGGTGCGGGGGTGGTCAATGTGTGCCTTCTGCTGGTCCAGGAGTTCCCCGGCCTCGGCCTCGAAGTTCTTACGTGCCTGCTCCCGGAACCCAGGACGCCAACCGATGCGCACGGGTGCCTGCCACTGGCCGTCCCACGCCTCCAGCTCCTTGCGCAGCACGTCACCGCGGACCTGAATCCCGCTTCCGTCCTCGGCGCCGTCGATGACGAACCCCAGGGGATTGGTGCCGCCAGCCATCGGAACGGTCGCCACCAGCGCAGGAGTGCGATCCCCATAGTGCAACGCTTTCTTCGCTCCTCCGGAGAGCTCGGCCAGGGCCTCCAACAGCACGGCGACCCGTTCACGCCTCATTTCCAACGGCAGCTGCAGCGCCGGCTGGCCTCGGAAAGTGACCGCGCTCGCGCCCGCCTCCACCGCGGCAGCGGTTTCCAGCGCTGTGTCTTTGCTGAGGTAGTTGGCTTTACCACCGTTCCCGTGCGGCAGGGTGAACGTTCCCACCCGCGCCACGTCGAGCAGGAACGGGGCAGCCAGATCAGCGGTGTAGAACTGGTGGCCGTGCAGCACCGGCTCGTCCACTCCCCGCGCCATCACACCGAAGTCCTCTACCGGCCTGGCTGGTTCCACGGACATGAACGTGCCCGACATGAACGGGGTGTCGCGTAGGGTCGTCGCCGCATCGCTGTTTTTCGCTCCCGCCCGCATGTAACCGAACAGGTCGTCATCGGCATAGTTGATCGGATCGGCGGCGGTGGTGGCCTTCTGCGCTTTTCCCTTCCCCGAACGTTCGATCGGGGACGGTGCAGCGCCCATACTGGTCATCGTGTCGCGCAGCCACCGGCGAAACGCCTGGGCTGACACGTAGGGGTAGGTGCGTCCCCGCACCCGCGCCTGTTTCACCGGGGTGGAGGTACTCTCCCCCTTCCCGTTGTTGGGGGCACCCGCATCAACCGCGAGCACGATCTTTCCCGCAAGGTAACTCATCAGGCGTCCTCCTCGTCGTCCCCGTCTGACAGGGGGTCCTTGTCGTCGTCCTCCTCGGCGTCTGCGGCTGTTCCGATGGAAACCTCGAGCCTTCTGAGTTCGGCGAGAACCTCGAAGAACAGCAACCCCCGGTTGCGCCAGCCGTGTTGCCCGCTTGCCAACAGCTCCGGCGCTACGTTGGTGATGTCGGCCGGCGCCTCCCCATTGAGATACAGCCGCGCCCCGGCCGTCATCAGTAACTTGTGCAGGTGGTAAGCGCTACCTGCTACCTGGCGGTACTCGTTGAAACGCCCACGGCTCGACTCGGCGGCGATCCACCGCGCCACCAGAGTCGCCGCTGGCCTGAGTTGCTGGTTGTCCACCTCGTACATCACCTCCGCGTACAGGGCCGCGAGGGCCCGCCATTGCCACAGGGTCGACCAGTGGTACTCCTCCGTACGGGCAGCTCGCCGCCACAGCTCACTCAGGAGCCGGTCTCCGGATTGAAGATCAGCGTCGAAAAGCGTCCGGGCAGCGCCAGTCGCGCCACTGAGCGTCACCGCTCCCGAAGAATCGCGGCGTTCGAGCGCATGGCGCAGCCGCTTCCACCCCGACTGGCAGTCCCGGTCAGCCAACATCCGGTGCAGGAACCGCGCCACCCCCGTCCGGGTACCGCTCGTTTTCAACCACGGCTCTTGGTTGTCGTTCTTGAACATCCACAACGCGGTCGCCGCTGGCGCATCGGCCGCGTGTTTCCGCAGTGCCTGCAAAGCGACGGCTTCCGGCCCTGCACCAGACCGAAGTCCCGAAAACCCGAACTGGTGAATCCGTCGGGCACGGAGCGTGTTACGCGCGACGAAGGCCCGCTCCACCTCCGGGTTGTCACAGGTGAGTACTGTCGCCGAACCTGCTGCCACCCACGCTCCGTAGGGCAACGCCCACATCGCTAGCCGGCACGAGCGGCACACTGGCCAGCCCGCCACACCGGGCGGAAGCGTGTTCACCGCCCGTACCGAGTCGAACATCGGCAACGTCGCCTTCGCCCACAACACCGAGCAGCGCGTCCCGCAGAAGGTGCACGGCCGAAGAACGCCCGTGTCCTGATCCGGGGCGAACATCTCTTGCACCTGCGGGTGCAGGCCTTCCCTCGTACGCTCCCGTTTGGCATGGGTGGGTTTGGCGTTGGGATAGAGCGTGAAGAGTACCTTCCACCAGTCGTAGCCAGCGGCTTCGCGTGGCGCCGTTGCCGCGGCCACCACATCGTTGATGATCCTCGCTTCGGCCCGATCCATGTCCTCGGGTGTCACCTGGTGGGGTTCGTGTTGGCCGGCGAGTTCGGTCAGCGCCCGCGCCCCGCACCGTTGCAGCGGGTGTTCTGTCAGGCGCAGTGTTGGCGCGCCGGTTGTTGTCGTGGTCATGCGATCCATCCGAAGCCTTGGTTGGTGGCCAGTCCCAGTCCCCAGTCGTGGATGGCGTCCAGCAGTGGCGGTGCGGCCGCCATCCGCACGCTCACCCGGGCCCCGATCCGGAAGCCCTTGGGGGTGGAGAACCGGCGGCGCGGGCCGGATTTCAGCACCGTGATGTCGACCTCGTTGTCCAGCCCCAGCACGTCGGCCTTGCGGGCGGTGTTGTGTTCCAGCCGGTGGGTGAAGCCGGGGTCGTCGGGCAGGAGGAAGCGCCCGTCGTGCTTGACCACCACCGGGGTGGCGGTCTCCAGCACCGCCTCTCCGCCGGTGTGGTCGGGGGTGGCGGCGACCTGGACCCCCTGGACCGCGAGTGGGCTCGAGCCCCACCGCAGCTGGCTGCGTTGGGCGGATCCGGCCAGCAGGCAGGCGGCGACGCGTGGGACGGGCGATGACAGCTGGAGCAGGCCCGCGCCCGCGGTGGCATAGCGCCCTTTCACGCGGGTCGCGTTGGGGAACACGGGCGGGCGGATCCCCACGGGGCGTAGTGGGGAGTTGTTCCACCCGGTGTCGTGGAGTTGTGTGGCCAGTTCGGCGTCCTGGGCGCTGATCAGGTCATAGACCACGGAGCGGGCCGCGCCGTGTACGTCCGCCCAGGCCATCTCGGGTTCTGTGGCCGCGACGTCCACCCGGAACCGCACGCGTGCTCACCTCCTTCACTCCGACGGCGTCGGCAGTCAGTCATAGCAGCAGCCACCGACACGCATCAGCGAAATGGAAGAAAAACCACGAAGTATCTTCAACCCACTATGTGTGATTCCTGGTCACAGCCCTATACGGCACGGAAAGAATCGGGTGGGCACGAGTCTGGGTGAGGTGCTGGTAGAGGGCGGCACCGTGCTTCCTGTTGTGCAGAGGCAGAGTTATTATTCCTCCCGGATTCGGATGAAGGCGTCCGTCACTAAGTTGAACCGCCTCCAACCGAGTTTCGTGGTTGCCTGCGGATCCAGGACGGGAGACCTACGTCTGAGAACCACGCCAGGAGAGCCTCGTGGGAGCATTCCAGGAATGAGAGCGAATCGACCACTCAACGAAAGCTATGTTTAGCTTTATGACCTGCAGCGATGCATTACTGTCGGGTTGCTGCAAAATAGCGCCTTGCAGCTGCTGCGAAATGCCATGTGACCTGCGATTTTACTCTCGGGTTCACTCATCATCCCTGGAGGGATCGCAACCTATCTGGCTCCCCGGTTCAATCTGGAGAAAAAGGTCGTTCACTCATCATCCCTGGAGGGATCGCAACGCCGGAATCCGCAGCGTGCGTGCGGCGGTGTGCGGTTCACTCATCATCCCTGGAGGGATCGCAACGCTCCGCCCCCTGCCCGCAACCGGCAGATGCGGTGTTCACTCATCATCCCTGGAGGGATCGCAACGAGCCCAGCGACAGCGGCGGTGCCGCGGGCCCGGTTCACTCATCATCCCTGGAGGGATCGCAACCTGATCCAGCCGCAGGGGCACAGGGCCTGGTATCGCCAGGTTCACTCATCATCCCTGGAGGGATCGCAACAGGACGTGTGGTCCGCCGCGCATCCAATATCGCCTGTTCACTCATCATCCCTGGAGGGATCGCAACGCAGCGAGGGCACCATGGTGGGGACATTCGACCGGGTTCACTCATCATCCCTGGAGGGATCGCAACGCATGGGCGTGGAGGGAGTGGCCCCAGTCCACGTTCACTCATCATCCCTGGAGGGATCGCAACATAGCAGCGTGCTCCGGAACGGCTCCGCGTGCGCGTGTTCACTCATCATCCCTGGAGGGATCGCAACCGAGCTACGTGCAGCGGCGGTACGAGGGTGACCCGTTCACTCATCATCCCTGGAGGGATCGCAACCGCGTTCGTTTCTGGGCACCCGACCCGCTACCCGGTTCACTCATCATCCCTGGAGGGATCGCAACCTGGGGAAGATCGCCAAATGCCACCCGAAGACGGCGGTTCACTCATCATCCCTGGAGGGATCACAACAGATACCACCACCGCTCCCGGCCAGGGAACGAACTAGCTTAACGCGTCACGAGGTGAGGCAGGCGTAGCCCAGGCAGAGAAACCGCACAGTCACGGGGATGCACCCACAGCGACAAGGGCCTCGCCTTCCTCCGAAGGGACGTTGCCCTCACCGCGTTCCTCAGCCCGATGGTGGCGTTCGAGCGCGCCTGCCTTCCCGCGTTGCTTGACCATACGCCCCCACCGCTCACGGCGATCGAACGCCCACGCGATCTCCTTACCCGAGGGAAGCGTGCCATCAGCACGCTGGTGCTGTAGCGCCCAGTTCCACGCCCGGCACTGGACCAACGGCGGGTCGGGGTCGCCGCGCGTATTCTGCCCGGCAGGAGTGGCCCTCGGCGTCGGGGCGTCTCCCACGACGCGCAGATGGCGCTGTCCCCAGTGATCCGCGTTCCTTTGCGGCTCATCCATCGTGATTGTCGACCGTGTTTCCCTGACCGTTGCGGCGTCACTGCCCTCGCCTGGCGTACTGCTGGCGTGCGCCGGGCGAACGATAGAAGCACTCGCCCGGAACTGGCGCATCAACAGCTCATAGGAACCGATCAGCGCGAATGCGGGCCAGGCGTGGATGACGCGCGACCACATGGTGGGGTCGGCCACAGCGACATTAGCCGCGAGCGAGGCCAGACTGCCCAGGACCAACAGGGTCCAGGGCAACAGTCCACCACGCCGTCCTTGACGAGCGTCGGACAACAACGCCATGGAGGCCGCGACGACGATGCCGTCGACGGACAGGGGGAACAGGGCCGCGCGCCAGGCGGGTTCGCCGTGGCGCAGCGCAAGCTCGTACATGTGCGAGTAGGAGACCACCGCGGCGATCATCGCCAACAGCAGCACCGCAGCGATGGTGATCCAGCGGCTCCAGCGGGAGGTGTCCATCACTGATCACCCCCACCAACGGAGTCCTCAGTATCGGAGACGGACTCACCTGTCCGTTTCCCCTGCACCGGGCCGGCGGGCAGGTCGATGACCGGACCTTCGATGAGCGGGGCGGGGTTCGTATTCCGGGAACGTGGCTCCACCACAAAACCCCAGGTCAGACCGCATTCAACCGGTTCTCTGGCCTGGGGTTTCGTTGTGTGTGTGCTCCATGTGTGCTCATCAGTCTGGAGCTAGTCGCCGTCGCAGGTCAGACCCTTCTCTTACGGCTGCGATCCAGCGGCAACAGGGCCGCGGTTGCCTCAGCGGCCTGGTGGGCGACCTCGGGGAACACGTGCTGGTAGGTGTCCTGGGTGAAGCCGGTAGTGGCATGGCCCAGTTCGGTGGACACAACCGTGACATCGACTCCGGCAGCCAGACTCAGAGAGGCGGCCCCGTGGCGTAGGTCGTGCAGCCGGATCGGGGGCAATCCCGCCTGCTGGGCCAGACGGTGGAACAACGCACTCACCCAGGCGGGATACAGAGGCGCTCCCGCAGAGTGGGTGAACACGAACCCACTGTCGTTCCATGCCTGGCCCACCTGCAGACGTTCGGCAGTCTGAGCGGCGCGCCAGTGCGTGAGCACTGTCGTGGTTTCCGTGTCAAGGGTGATGGTGCGCTGCCCGGCGCTGCTTTTCGGAGTGGTGGACACCGTGTCCCATCCCAGCTGCACCGTTTGGGAGCAGATATCGATGGCCTGATCGTTCAGGCGGGTGTGCTGCCAGACCAGACCGACCGCCCACCGCGACGTAGGGGGTTCTCCCGGATGGAGGCCTTCGCCGGTGACCGGGCACCCACCACGAGAGGCTGAGCGCGCTCATCGGCTAGGTCCTGTTTAAGAAGTCCGGCTTGTCCTGCTTCTCCGGCATGTCGGGGCTGCGCATGAGCGAGGTCTCCGGTAGATGGGACAACGACCAAGCAGCCCATCTACACGGAGACCTCGGTGGCCAGGGTATCGATCGGAGGACGCAACGATCTCACCGACAAGCAGTGGCGCGTGCTCGAACCGCTGCTGCCCGCCAGGAGCGGACGCGGAAAGCCGCCCATATGGAGCCGCCGCCAACTGCTGGACGGCATCCGCTGGCGCACCCGCATCGGCGCGCCCTGGCGCGACGTGCCCGAACGCTACGGCCACTGGCAATCGGTCTACCACCTGCTGCGGACCTGGCAGCGCGCCGGGATCTGGACACTGATCGCGGCGAAACTGCGGGCCTGGGCCGATACGGCCGGGCTCATCGACTGGCGGGTCTCGGTCGACTCCACGACGTGCCGGGCCCACCCCCACGCCGCCGGCGCCCGCCGCACCCCCTACGACCAGGTCGAACCGCCCGGGGACGAACCCCGCGACCACGCACTGGGACGCTCGCGCGGCGGGTGGGGCACCAAGCTCCACCTCGCCGGAGAGCAGGGCCGCAAACCCCTGGCGGTGGTGGTGGGCGCCGGCCACCGCGGCGACAGCCCGCAGTTCGCGCGAGTGCTGGAGCGCATCCGCGTGGCCCGCCCGGGGCCAGGGCGCCCGCGCACCCGGCCCGACCGCGTGCTGGCCGACAAGGCCTACTCCTCCCGGAGCAATCGCGCCTACCTACGGCGCAGGAAGATCCCCGCGACCATCGCCGAGCCCGCCGACCAGCGGGCCCACCGCAAAGCCCGGGGGTCGGCGGGCGGCCGGCCGCCCGCTTTCGATGCCCGGGCCTATCGGGACCGCCATGCGGTGGAGTGCGGCGTAGGGCTGCTCAAGCAATTCCGCGCGGTGGCCACGCGCTACGACAAGCTCGCCCTGCGCTACGAGGCCACGGTCCACATCGCCGTGATCGACATCTGGCTACGCGACCTCGCAACAACACCTTCTTAAACACGGCCTAGGCGCTGGCCGATCCAACGGTCGAAGCCACCTGATTCTCGGAGCTCTGTGGGCTGCGGCGGAGTCGGTGTCATCATGACGAGCTCTTGCTGGTCTCTGATGGTGGTAGCACGCGCACGCTTCTCCGCGTATTCCTTGTCTTTTCCCTTTCGTTTCCCTTCCGCAACACCACTAGTGGTGGTGCTGGCCACCGGCCCACAGCACCCCGGCGGGGAGAGCCGAACCCGACAGTGACCCACACGAGGCACCCACCGCGGGGACACACCACCACCCCGCCCCCTGGACACCCGGGACAAACCCTCGGTTATTCCCGTGGCCGGAGCTGAACACACCCCGGACTCCCGCGGGATAACCCTAGTGCTGGTCATCGTCCTACGCCGTTCCAGACCACCGCGATACCCCCGCCCGTGGCCAGACACCCCGACCACGGCCACCCCAACCACGAACGGCACGGGGGGTGGGTGCGGAACAGAAGACCGTATGTTTGAGTGCTTCCTGAACCGAAACTGAGAACACTCTGAGAGATCCCGTGAGCCGCAGGGGTTCTCACCCCCCGTCCCAGGAGGCGCCCCACCCCTCTTCTCTTCGTGTGCCGCCGGCCCATGTGCGATCCCACCACCATCCACGGTGCTCGCGTTGCAGCCCCCGGGCGGTGGTGTCTCGCACCGCACCGCCGGCACGCCGTTGCCCTCGTGCTTGTCGCACCACACGTGTGGTGCGACAACTCCCCCACGCGCGACCAGGTGAGGACAGACATGCCCGCACCCGCACACCCGCGAGGGTGGCTCGCTTCGATCGCGGTGGCCACCGCCGCCGTCACGACCGCAGCGCTGCTGCACACCCCCGCCCACGCCGAACAGAACAGCAGCCCCGACACCCAGGACGTGCCGTCCGGCGATTCCTGGCAGCCCGACGAGGAGGTCGACCGGGACCCCTCGGGTGGCGAGCCGCCCGAGGAGGACTGGAAGCAACCCCACGAACGCGAGGCCGACCAGCAGGACGGCCTGTCAGCCCAGGACACCGACATCGACGCCGAGGATTCCTGTGATGATGGCACCAACCGCGGCGTCCAGGACCACTACCCCCTCCAGCGCCACCAGATCAGCGACCGCCTGGAACTGGACGTCAACCTGGAGAACGGCAACACCGTCCTGCGCCACCGCGAGCTGACCATCCCCGGCACCGGCATCGACCTGTCGCTGTCCAGCGTCTACAACAGCCAGGACCTGGGCACCAACGGGTGGAAGCTCAACACCGGCACCGACGTGGGCCTGGACTTCATCACCGACTCCGACGACGTCGTCTTCCGCGGACCCTCCGGGTTCTGCGAGACCTTCACCGACCAGGGCGACGGGACATTCGCGTCTCCGGAGGACATGGAAGCCGACCTGGAGGAATTGGACAACGGCCGCTACGCCCTGACCTTCCACCAGGGCCCCTACGCCGACCAGATGTGGACCTTCACCGCCGACGGGTGGCTATATGCCCAAAGCGACCACAACGGCAACACCACCACCCTCAACTACGACGACGACGGCCTGATCACCTCCATCACCGATGACCAGGACCGCGTCACCGAACTCGACTGGCACCAGAACCGCATCGGACTCACCGAGATCACCGACCCCACCGGAGCCACCGCCGCCGACTACTCCTACAACGCCGACGGGCAACTCACCGAAATCACCGACCGCGCCGGCAACGACATCACCTTCGCCTACGACGACAACAACCACCTGTCCGAGATCACCAACGCCCGCGGCCACACCTGGAACCTCGACCACGACACCGCGGGCCAACTCACCGAGCTGGACCAGCCGGTCACCGGAGACGAACGCGCCGTGACCACCTACGACCACGGCGAGGCCGAAACCGAGGTCACCGACCCGCGCGGCAACACCTCCACCCACACCTTCGACGAGCAGGGCCGCCAGGAAGAGGCCACCGACCCCGAGGGCAACACCCGCTCGACCACCTGGACCGCCGCGGCCTCGGTGGCCGCCGCCACCGACCCCGCCGGAGCCTCCACCACCTACGACTACGACGACCTCAACAACATGGTCGGCACCCAGCTGCCCTCCGGCGCCGAATACCAGATCGGATACGCCGATTCGGCCAACCCGCACAAACCCACCTCCATCACCGCTCCCGAGGAGGAGGTGGAGCTGGACTACGACGACCGCGGCAACCTCACCCAGATCCGCCGCCCCGGCGCCGAGGAGCCCGAACAGAGTCTGGAGTACAACAACAACGGCACCCTGGCCTCCCAAACCAACGGCCAAGGCGCCAAAACCGAGTTCTCCTACGACGAGGACGGCAACCTCACCGAAATCGACCAACCCGACCCGCTGGGCACCACCAGCTTCACCTACGACGCCCTGTCCCGGGTCACCAGCGTCACCGACGGCAACGGCACCACCCTCGAGTACGCCTACGACAAGCTCGACCGCGTGGTCGAGATCGTCCACGACGGCGACATCCGGCAATCCACCGAATACAACCCCAACGGCGACGTCACCGCCACCCACACCCCCCAGGCCACCGTGGCCCACGCCTACAACAAACGCGGCGAGGTCGCCAACACCGGCCGCGACGACGGCCAGGACCACGAGTCCTACGACTACACCTACGACCAGGCCGGCAACCTCACCTCGCTGAGTGAACACGGCGCCACCACCGACTACGCCTACGACACCGCCAACCGGCTGACCACCGTCACCGACGACTCCGGCGGCGAGACCACCATCGGCTACGACGAGGCCGGCAACCGCGACGAGATCACCTTCCCCGACGGGGCCACCCAGAGCCTGGACCACAACGAGGCCGGGCTCCTCACCGAGTCGGTGATGGCCAACGCCGACGGTGACACCCTGGCCGAGGCCGCCTACTCCTACACCGACGACGACGGCCAGGACACCACCAAGCTGCAGTCGCGCACCGTCAACGGCCAGAGCCGCGAGTTCACCTACGACGAGCGCGGCCGCCTGACCAGCGACGGCCACACCGACTACACCTACGACGAGGCCGACAACCTCACCTCCGCCGGCGACACCGACTATCAGGTCAACAAGGCCGACCAGGTCACCGAGGTCGATGACACCGAGCTGGGCTACGACCAAGCCGGCAACCTCACCGAGGCCGGCCAGACCGACATCGACTACAGCCCCACCGGCCAAATGGTCGACAAGGACGCCGGCAACTCCGCGTCGGACCTGCAGGTCAGCTACGACACCGCCGACTCCACCCAGCGCCGCACCATCACCCAAGGATCCGGCGACAACCAGACCGAACACACCCTGACCAACACCGCCCTGGGCATCTCCAGCATCGAACAGGACGACGGCGACCGCACCCGGTATGTGCGCGACCCTGAGGGCCGCATGCTCGGCATGATCACCGGCGGCCAGCGCTACAACGCCGCCACCGACGCCCAGAACTCCACCCTCGCCCTGGCCGAGGACGGAACCGAGTCAACCGATCCGGACGTGGCCTACGACTACACCCCCTACGGGGACGCCGAAGCGGATACGGCCGGAGACGGCGATCAGGCGGCCGGAGCCAACCCGTTCACCTATATCGGGTCCTATGAGTTCGACAACGGCGACAAGGCGATGGGGCATCGCTACATGTCGCACTTCACCGAGCGCTTCACCCAGCAGGACCCCTCCTGGCAAGAAAACAACCTCTACACCTACGCCGCCGGCGATCCGATAAACAATATGGATCCAAGTGGTCTCTATTCGTACAATAACTTTACGAACGATATTGGCGTTATCGGAAGTTCTACTGGTGCTGGGACCGGACTGGGGGCAACAGTCGGCTGCACAGTCGGTCTTGCAGGGGTTGTAACTGTCGGCGCTGGTTGCGGAGTAGGTTCCGGAATAGGAGCCTCTTTTGGATTCGCTGTGGGAGTCGGAGCGGTTCTGGGCCATCGTTTCGGGTAGAGAAAGGTATCTGATTGGGCAATACACTGATCTATGCGGAAACAAAAATTTGGAAAATTTTTTCGCGAACAGTCGTTGTGGTAGGGGTTGTTTTCGCCGGAGTCGCAGCGACGGGTGAGATGTGGTGGACCTCTTTCGCTTTCCTTGCTCCTTTAGTTCCGGTGTTGTCCATAGAGGTCACCCATCGCGCAAGAGGCGGAAAAAGAAAGCAAGCGAGAGAGTTAAGCGAGGGCGAGCGACACACTCTCAAAAAAATCGTTATCATTGTCGCATTGCTTTCCGTGCTTGGGCTCGCGATCGGTTTTATAATCGGAGGCCAATTATCCTGATCCTATAGCGATTGCCTACTGGATTGAACCTTGATCCTATCCAAGGTAATAAATAACGAGCGGTAACAAACAAGCATCCGAAAGAGCAATGGACTATCCGGATAAAAACTTATTCAAGCTTCCTTGAGATGGCGATCTGACAGTTTTACAAGTATCCTTTACTCCTCCCAATTTACCCAACAAGATCCCTCACGCCAAGAAAACAACAAATACACCTACGCAGAATGCGCCCCCATCAACAACATGGACCCCAGCGGACTGTGCTGGACAACTATCGGAACAGCTGTCTCGGTCGGCACGGGAGCCGGATCCCTGGTTGGAGGGATCGCAGGAATCGGCCTGTATGGGTTGGATTTTTCCTTGGGGCTCATGGGGCATGGTGTATGGTGCTGCTTACGGGTTCGTTGCAGGAGTTGGCGTATGCGCTTATAGGACGTTCTGGTGAGAAAAAGAATATTTGATGAACAAATAAGCATCAGGGTTTCTTGTGATCCGGAAGCGTTTGTACACGAAGCCTCTGAAGCCTTGAAGAATCAAGGGTGGAGAATTGAGAAACTCGAAAAATATAGCCTCTCGGCATGCTATGGATCGCGGTTTATTTTTCGGATGTTCGGCCTATTTTTCTCGGTAGGCAGAAGGAATATTCCCGCCATTCTGGACGTCGCCATCAAAGATGGTGACTCAAAGACTGTCGCGCTGAGATTTAGGAGCGATGAAGGATGGTACGTGGCCGCGCATCCTTTGGCGCATGAAATTTACGAAAAAGATTTTCGCTCCACGGTAGAAATCGTAAGCAGAAACGCGAACGCGAGCACTTGACATTCCTGCGCTCCAAATACTCAATTCACACGAAAAACCGACTCCTAGACCGGGACCTCGCATACGGGAAAGAGTATCCAATAAGGTAGAATATATACGCCGGGCCCTGATTAGGTAATCAGGTCGCGAAAGCAGTTAACAATCCCCGGGTGCATCGAGGGCCTTCGTCACGTGGTTCGGCCGAAAGGACCTCGATGCGCTGCGGGGTCAGCCTGGGCAAGCATCGAACAGGACGACGGGGAGCGCACCCGGTATGTGCGTGATCCGGACGGGCGGATGCTGGGCATGATCACCGGCGGGCAGCGCTACAACGCCGCCACCGACGCCCAGAACTCCACCCTCGCCCTGGCCGAGGACGGAACCGAGTCAACCGATCCGGACGTGGCCTACGACTACACCCCCTACGGCCAAACCGAAGCGACCACGGCCGGCAGTGGCGACCAAGCGGCCCAGACCAACCCCTTCACCTACACCGGCGCCTACGAACTCGACAACGGCGACAAAGCCCTCGGCCACCGCTCTCCCAACGCACCCACCGCTTCACCCAACAGGACCCCTCCTGGCAAGAAAACAACCTCTACACCTACGCCGAATGCGACCCCATCAACAACATGGACCCCACGGGGCTGTGTGCGGGCAGTATGTTCTCGCTAGCGTGGGGTCTGGCTAACGTGGGGGCATGGATCTGGTGGGGTGGCCCCGCAGGATTCATTGGAGCAACCGTGGTCTTCGGCCTGGCTGCAGGGAGCGCAATTATCGGTGCTGTCCAAGTGGGTATAAACTGCTCGCCCTACCGAAGCTGAATATTCGTGTCGGTGGCCCAGCGACGGGGCCACTCTACTTACTCTTTTGAGTGTAAATATGGCAAACGAATCACAGAAAAAGCCGTTCCCAGCTTGGCCATTTATAGCAATCTCCTCTTGTCTTATGATATCATTTGTTATCCATGAGAAGATTACGAGCAATCAGGTTCCAGCACTTCTGATGGCCCTTTTATTTTTTCTGGTTGTCACCTGTTTCTTTTGTTACGCTATTTACCGCAAAAAACATTAGATGGCAAGCCAAGATGAGAGCTAAGTGAAAATATAATAATGGCGGTCAGTATTTGCTTGCACTGGGACCATGCTATTTGACCACGGAGACAAGTTGGTAGTGTGTCAGTATCTTTCGCGCCTCACCGAGCTTTTCGCCCGGCAGGGCCCGTCCTGGCAGGAAGACAACCTGTACTCCTACGCCGAATGCGACCCCATCAACAACACCGACCCGAGTGGGCTGGTCACATGCGGGCGAGCGGTTTTCAACGCAGGTATGTCACACCTCATGTTCTCAGGAATGGCACTCACGACTGTTGCGGCTTATGGGGCAACCGCAGCGTCAGGAGGCGCAGCTGCTGTCGGAGCGGTTGGCGCTACAATCGGTCTTGCTGGAACGTTCGGGTTCCATATGGGAAACCTTTATACTATCGGTCAAAGATGCCCGATATTTGTGAACTAGGAATCCATTCATGGAAAATCAAAACCAGAAGAACGTGCCAAATTTACAAATATTCATCATCGGAATATCACTATTTACTGTAGGATTGATAGGGACATTGTTGGCTCCATTGTTTTTCGGATGAGATGTTATCAGCGACTTTATTTTCGAGAACCGTGAACGCCAGCGCGGCTTTGACGATACCGCCGACCACCCGAATTCCACCCTCGCCCTGGCCGAGGACGGAACCGAGTCAAGCGATCCGGACGTGGCCTACGACTACACCCCCTACGGGGACGCCGAAGCGGACACGGCCGGAGACGGCGATCAGGCGGCCGGAGCCAACCCGTTCACCTATATCGGGTCCTATGAGTTCGACAACGGCGACAAGGCGATGGGGCACCGGTACATGTCGCACTTCACCGACCGCTTCACCCAGCAGGACCCCTCCCGGCAGGAGGACAACCTCTACACCTACGCCGAATGCGACCCCATCAACAAGAGCGACCCAAACGGGTTGCTAACTTCTTGCCAGTGGTCAGCAATTGGGTTCGGAGTCACCACAGTAATTGGAATTGCTGGCATCGCGGCTACACTCGGAACCGCGGGAGCCGCCGCTGGCCCAAGCGCTGCAACACTGGGCTGGAGTCTTGGACTCTATAAAGCCGGACAGGGATACGCAATGTTTGATGTAGTCCGCAACTGCTACTAGCAACAGTGATCCAGTGAAGAGTTTTGGTTAACGGTGCGGACTGACGAGAGAGTTCGTTGACCACCCTATCGTCAGTCCGCTTACGTGTACAAATTCTCTCATTTAGAGAAACAATTACACACAAACCATCCAGTTGTGAAGCGATAAATCTCAATGCCAGATAAAAGTCTTTATGCGGGATCCTCTTTAGGGGTTCTTTCGATTTCCGTTGCAGCCTCAATTCCAACAATAAGAGGGTTTGCGAATGAGGAAATTTTTGTAAAGATATATCCAACGATATCTTTTTTTGTTTTTTGATCTCTATAATAATTTCCGCTTTCTTGGGATATCTTTTTTTAAGAAAAAGGTGAATTCGTCTCAGCGTAGCGGTATCACCCAAGGAAGCGGTGACAACGCCGCCACCCAGACCCTGACCAACACCGCCCTGGGCATCTCCAGCATCGAACAGGACGACGGGGAGCGCACCCGGTATGTGCGTGATCCGGACGGGCGGATGCTGGGCATGATCACCGGCGGGCAGCGCTACAACGCCGCCACCGACGCCCAGAACTCCACCCTCGCCCTGGCCGAGGACGGAACCGAGTCAACCGATCCGGACGTGGCCTACGACTACACCCCCTACGGCCAAACCGAGACGGCCACGGCCGGCAGCGGCGACCAAGCGGCCCAGACCAACCCCTTCACCTACACCGGCGCCTACGAACTCGACAACGGCGACAAAGCCCTCGGCCACCGCTTCGCCCACTTCTGGCAGAAACTCCAACCCAACCAGAAGACGCACTGACAGATTCACCTTGCGTCAAGGTCCTTGCCTTCGACGAGTTCGTTCGCGTCGGATGCCCTAGAAAGACTGCTGCACCGCGCGACACGTCCGGTATGGACCACGACCACCCGCGCGTACGCCCGGACGTGGAACACCGGCCTATCACTGATGGGCCGGTAGGGAGTCAAGAGGCGGATACCGTTTCGGCCAGCAGCGCTTCCCGGTTGGCGAGGATGAACTCTTTCAACGCGGCTGGCTTCAGGTCGATCGAATCCAGCTCCTTACCCCGCAGCTCTACCCGGTCCAGCTCGTAGCCGCCTCGTGCGGGATCGCTGAACTCTGCCCCGCTGCGGGTGGATTCGTCCAGTGTCGACAGCCGAGCCACGAAGAAGTGCTGCACAGCCACCCCAACCTCCGAGGGCGTGCTGACGAGGAAGACCTGCGAGGTCCCGGCCGCTGTCGCCCCCAATTCTTCAGCAAGTTCGCGGTGCAGGGCTGCCTCAACCGACGTATCGGTTTCCTCGACACTGCCGCCGGGAGTGGTCCAGTACGGTGCCTGTTCTGGCTTGGTCCGTTTAATCAGCACCAAACGCCCGTGAGGATCAATCAGGATCGCCCGTGCCGCGCGCTTTCCCACCGCCACGGTCAAATGTTCTGTCATGGCTGGCCAGCCTACAGCGATACCCGACTACATGACGGCACATCCCACGAGGCCATCAACAACCGGGCCCCTATTTTCCGAACAAGAAACCTATTAGGGCACTTATGACAGAAAATTTACTCCGTACCATCGGCTCTTGCCCTTATGAACACCACCCCTGACCTGTGTGCTCCATGTGTGCTCGGTGGTTACGGACACTGACAGCATGAAGCAACACCGAACAGCAGAAAACGGCATATGCGCTGGGATGATTTAACACCAGTTGACACGCATCACCCCCGGACACTCCCTACTGAGTTTTCTTTTAATCCGCGGGTTCAGGGTTCGATCCCCTGGTGGCCCACCTTGTTTCCGCAGGTCGGTGGACTGTAAGGCCGGTGGGGCGGTCGCTGCGGAGGCGGATGTCGCTCCGCGGGTGCTCTTGTGTCGGCGCCGTGTCATTTGCGCAGGTCATCGGCTATCCTGGCGCCTGTCGAGTGCCCGAGAATCCACGACTTCTCCAGTCCCGTTGGAGCAACGCGGAGCACCCGGCACCCTCCGGCACGCCCGTCCCGCACCCAACAGCCAGGGCGCCCGGCCGGTTGCCTCCCCCGCGGCTCAGCCACGCGCTGACCTCCCCTCCCCCACCAGCGGAGTCGATCCGACCCGCCTCGCCCACCAACTGGCAGGCAGACGCGGCAAGGCCGCACAGCACTATGCAGGGGGCAGGAACCCATCCGACGCGAGGATGCGGGGCTAGTGTTCTGCGCCTGAAATTCGTTTCAGAAGTGTAGGCTTCGGGGATGGCGAAGACGGGGCGGCCGAAGAAGGCCGAGTTGACGGTGACCGAGGCCGACCGCCGGGAGCTGGTGCGCGGAGCGCGGGCGGCGACCTCGACCCAGGCCTACGCGCTGCGCTGCCGGATCGTCCTGGCGTGCGCGGAGCCCGGTGCGTTCAACAAGGACGTGGCCGCCGAGGAGCGACTTCCCTGAGGATGAGTCCATGCGTATCAGCCACGAGGCGATCTATCAGTCCCTGTTCATCGAGGGACGCGGCGCGCTCAAGCGGGGCCTGGTCGCGTGCCTGCGCACCGGCCGTGCGCTGCGCGTGCCCAGAGCGCGGGCACGCAACAAGCCGCAAGGCCACGTCACCACCGACGTCGTGATTTCAGAGCGGCCCGCCGAGGCGTGGGACCGGGCGGTTGCCGGGCACTGGGAGGGAGACCTGATCATCGGGACCGAGCGATCGGCACGGTCGTGGAACGCAGCAGTCGTTCCACGTTGCTTGTGCATCTGCCCCGTCTGGAGGGCTGGGGAGAGGGACCGCCGGTGAAGAGCGGCCCCGCGCTGGGCGGTTACGGCGCCGTCGCGATGAAAGCCGCGCTGACAGCGTCGATGGCCCGGTTGCCCGAGCAGCTGCGCAAGACCCTCACCTGGGACCGCGGCAAGGAACTCTCCGATCATGCCCGGTTCGCGCTTGATACCGGCACGAGGGTGTTCTTCGCCGACCCGCATTCGCCGTGGCAGCGGCCGACGAACGAGAACACGAACGGGCTGCTGCGCCAGTACTTCCCGAAGGGCACGGACCTTTCCCGGTGGTCGGCCGAGGACCTCGAAGCTGTCGCTCTGGCGATCAACAACCGTCCCCGCAAGGTCCTGGGCTGGCGGACTCCGGCCGAGGTTTTCGGGGAGCGGTTACGCTTGCTCGAACAGGCCGGTGTTGCATCGACCGGTTGAACCCACCCAGTACCGCGCCGTGCGCTACACCGAACGCCTCGAACAGGCCGAGGCCGTGGCCTCCGTCGGTTCCCGGGGCGACTCCTACGACAACGCCTTGGCCGAAGCGTTCAACAGCTTGTTCAAGGCCGAACTGATCCGCAACAAGGGACCCTGGAGGGGTATCGACGACGTCGAGACCGCCGTCGCCGAGTACATCGACTGGTTCAACCAGCGGCGCCTCCACGGAGAGCTCGGCCACCTCCCACCGGCCGAGTTCGAGGCACTGCACGCAACGTCCGCCGCCTCACAAGCACCCCTGAAAACCAGCTAACCCACTCTCCACAGAACTCGGGGCTTGACAGTTCGCCATGCAATGCAGCTATCGCGATGGAAACCTGGCCCGCGACAGCGACTACTGGATCGTTGGCGATTCCTCCTATACGATGCTCGACCTCTCCGGGGAGCACCCGGACGGGGACCGGGAGAGGCGGGAAGGGGAACTCGACTCCTCTGGCTGCCATGGCTTCAGCGTTGAGAAGATCTCGGATGAAGCGCAGCCGCCTCCCGTGTGACGGGCGGGGCGGTTAACCTTGGGAACCGCCCCGCCCCCGGCGGCTCAGGGCACGGCGCCCCTCACTCGCTCGCGAGTGCCCCGGTGATCGAGGCGCCCGCCGCCTTGCGGCCCGGCAGCACCGACGCCAGCAGGCCCGCGGCCACGGCGACACCGATGAACACCGCGATCTGCGCGACCGGCAGGGTGAACACCATGCTCTCCAAGGCCGTGGTCCCGGCCGCCCAACCGAACACGATGCCCAGCAGGATGCCCACGCCCGCGCCGATCAGGCACAGCACCACGGCCTCGATGCTCAGCATCCGCCGCAGCTGTCCTCGGGCCAGCCCGAGCGCCCGCAGCATCGCCGACTCGCGGGTGCGCTCCAGCACCGACAGCGCCATCGTGTTCGCGATGCCGAACACGGCGATGATGATCGCCAGGCCCAGCATGGCCGCGATGGCCAGGAAGGCGATGTTCAGCATGTCGTCGAACTGGGCCCTCATCTCTGCCATCGAGCTCACGCCCACCTTGGGGGCGTCGGCGACCGCGTCGTACACCGCGTCGCGCACCTGCTGCGCCGAGGCGTCCTCGGCCCCGTCCACCAGCACGCCGGCGGCGCCGTCCACGTCCGGGAAGGCCTTCTCGAAGTCCTGGGGGGCCAGGGTCACGCCCCTCATGCCCCCGCCGTCCTTCAGGACCGCGGCGATCTCGTACTCCTGCTCACCGTCCTCGGTGGCCAGCGGGAGGACGTCCCCGGCCTCGCGGCCGCCCGCGTACTCCTCCGACACGGCGACCTTGCCGGGGCCCATGTCGGCCAGCGACCCGGAGACGGCGTCGCTCTTGATGTCCTCGCCGAGCGTGGCGCCGATGTAGGAGCGGACGGCCAGGTCGCCCGAGGCGTCGTCGCTCTCGGTGGAGGTCCGCCGCCGCTCGACGACGGTGCCGATCGCGTCGGACTCCTCCAGCGCGTCCACCGCCGATTGCGGGACGACCGCGTCGGGATCGTCCAAGGACGCGCTGATCCGGTAGTCGGCAGGGAACTGCTCGGCCAGCCTTTCGTCCATCGTGGTCTTGAGCGAGGCGCTGACCACCGCGTAGCCGGTGATCAGCGTTGCCCCCACGGTCAGGGCGATCATCGCCGTCGCCGCCCGCTTCGGGCTGCGCCGCGAGTTGTCGGCGGCCAGCATGCTCGCCACCCCGATGCGCCGCATGGCCGGCGAGACGGCCGCGACGACCGCGCGCACCAGCAGCGGCGACAGGACCACGACGCCGACGAAGCAGACCAGCCCCGCCACCGTCGTCAGCACCATGCCGGTCGGGCCCGTGCTGTCGCCGTCGGTGGCCGCGAACACGATGCCGCCCGAGATGAGGAACAGCACGGCGCCGACCGTGATGCGCACCCAGCCGATGCCCTTCTCCAGGCCCTGCGCGGTGGCGCTGGTGCGCAGCGCCGCAAGCGGCGGTACGCGGGTGGCGCGCCAGGCCGGCAGCAGCGCTGCGCCGAGCGCCATCACGGTGCCCACGGTCATCCCGACGACGACCGGCAGGACGCCCACGACCAGCGGTTGCGAGGCGTCGGCGCCGAGCGCCTCGCCCCCGAAGGCGAATCCGGCCCAGCCGGCCCCCACACCGACGGCCACGCCCACCGCGGAGGCGACCAGGCCCACCACCAGCGCCTCGGTGAGCACGCTGAGGAACACCTGCCCGCGCGCCGAGCCCACGCACCGCAGGAGCGCCATCTCCCGCTGGCGCTGGGCCACCAGGATCGCGAAGGTGTTGTAGATGACGATCGCGGCGACGAGGACCGAGATCAGAGCGAACAGCATCAGGCCGACGGTGAGCACCTGCGTGTCGCCGCCCGCCTCCGCGGCGAGCCGGTCGCCGTAGGCGGCGCCGGTCTCCACGTGGGTGTCCGACCCAGTGACGCCCTCCACGGCGCGGACCACCTCGGCGTCGGTTACGCCCTCGGCGGCCCTCGCGTCGATCTCCGAGTACCCCTCGGCGCCGGTCATCTCCCGAGTGGTGTCCTCATCGAAGGCGACGACCCCCCGGTAGCTGAGTTCGCGGTCGACGCCGAAGTCGATCAGCCCGCTGACGGTGAACTCGTGCCGCTCGTCCTCGGAGTCGAGCACGGTGACGGTGTCGCCGACCCCGTACCCCGTGGCGTCGGCGCTGGTGGTGGCCAGGGCAGCCTCGCCGGAGCCCTCGGGCAGGCTCCCCTCCGCGGGCTGGAACCGGGTGTCGGGCCCCACACTCATGCCGATGGTGGGAACGGACCCCACGGCGCGCCCGTCCTTGTCGAGCAGCGGGGCGTCCCCGCGGGTCATGCCGCCGGCCGCGGCCACCTCGGGAAGGTCGCGGATCTGTTCCAGCGTGTCGGCGGGCAGCACGGGCGCCGGCGCCTCCGGGTCGGCGGGGGCGCCCTCGTCCCATGCCGGGATGGCGACGGCGGCGTACTCGTCGGCCGCCCCCAGCACCTTGGTGCTGTACCCCTCCTCGAGGGTGTCGCCGAACACCAGGGTCCCGGTGACGAACATGACGCCCAGGGCGATCGCCAGGGCGGTGGTGACCAGCCGCGCCTTGTGCATGCGCAGCCCGGCCAGGGTCGTGCGCAGCATCAGGACTCCAGCTTCAGCAGTCGGTCCGAGATGGTCTCGGCGGTGGGCGCGTGCACCTCGTCGACCAGCTGCCCGTCATGCAGGAAGATCACCCGGTCGGCGTAGGAGGCGGCCATCGGGTCGTGGGTCACCATCACGATGGTCTGGCCCATGTCGCGGGCGGAGTCGCGCAGGAAGGACAGTACGCCGGCGCCCGAGCGCGAGTCGAGGTTGCCGGTGGGCTCGTCGGCGTAGACCACCTCGGGGGCACCCAGTAGGGCCCGGGCGACCGCCACGCGCTGCTGCTGGCCACCGGAGAGCTTGGACGGCAGGTGGTCCAGCCGGTCGCGCAGGCCGACCACGTCGATCAGCCGCTCGAAGCGCTCCCGGTCCACCTTGCGCTTGGCGATCTGCGCCGGCAGCAGGATGTTCTGCTCGGCGGTGAGCATCGGCAGCAGGTTGAACGACTGGAAGATGAAGCCGATGCGCTCCCGGCGCAGCTGGGTGAGCTGCCGGTCGTTGAGCCGGGTGATGTCGGTGCGGTCCAGGTGCACGGTGCCGGAGCTGGCGGTGTCCAGCCCGGCCAGGCAGTGCATCAGGGTGGACTTGCCCGAGCCCGAGGGGCCCATGATGGCGGTGTAGTGGCCTCGGGCGAATTCGACGCTGACCCCGTCGAGCGCCCGGACGGCCGAGTCGTCGGCCCCGTACACCTTGGAGAGGCTCCGTGCCGTCACCACGGGGGGTGCCTGTGTGCTGTCGTCGGGTGCGGCCACCGCTGCGGTCTGGCTCACGTCTCGTTGCTCCTGCTGTCGTGGGTCTGGTGACTCCGGAGCGTTCGCGTACCGCGACCGGGCGTGCTCCGGTGCGGTACGGCTCCGAGGTCGGACGGTGTTCCGGTAACCGGCGGGTTCGCGGCCCAGGCACCGACCGTGACCACGCTAGGTGCGCCGGGGTGACCGGCGCATCGGCCGCGCCCCCCTCCTTTCGGCCATGGCCGAAAGGAGGGGGGCGCGGCCCGGTCCGGAGCCTTGGGCGGGGTCCCGGTACCGACTTTCGTCGGTACCGCCCGGCGGGGCGGCGGGGCGCCGGGGCCGCAGAGCGGCCGTGAAGGCGCCCGTGCGCTGGGCGCGCACCGCACCGACGTTCGTCGGCCCGCGGGAGGAACACCCTTCACCAGGGCGAACGGAGCCCGTCCCCGCTTGCCTAGACTCCGGGGTGTGTTCTATGGGGAAGGCGAGGAGCGGCGCCTGCGCGCCGCGTTCGGAGACGGACCGGTCCGGCTATGGAAGTGGTGGTGGGAGCGCCGCCACCGGCTCGCCGACTGGTTCCTGGCCGTGTGCGCCTTTCCCTGGAACGCGCTGTTCACCCTGGCGCCCGGCGGGGACCTGATCAGGGCCCTGACCGCACCCCTGCTCGCGGTGGACATGCCCTCCCCGCTCCAGTTCGCGGTCCTGGGCACCCAGGCCCTGGCTCTGGCCCTGGCCCTGGTTCTGCCCGTCGCGGTCTCGCTCACCCTCCTGGTGCGCCGGACCCGCCCGAACTGGCTGATGAGCACCGCCCTGGTGCTCCTGCTGTTCTTCGGCAACCCCGTGCCCTGCATGCTCGGCCTGTACTCCTACGCCTCCTGGTTCACCGACCGGCGGCGGCTCGCCCTGTGGAGCGCGCTGATGGTGGCGGCCGTCGCGGGCACCTCCCTGGTGTCGCAGAACGGCATCGCGGTGACCTTCCTCTTCCTCGTCATGGGCGTCGCCCTGCCGCTCACCCTGGGGCTGTGGGTGGGCACCCGCCGCCAGCTGATCGGCAACCTGCGCGAGCGCGCCGAGCGCCTGGAGCGCGAGCAGCACCTGCTGGCCGACCGGGCCATCAACGCCGAGCGCACCCGGATCGCCCGCGAGATGCACGACGTGGTGGCGCACCGGGTCAGCATGATGGTGCTGCGGGCCGGCGGACTGGAGGTGAACGCACCCGACGAGCGCACCGCCGAGGCGGCCGGACTAATCCGCACCACCGGGCGCAAGGCGCTGGGGGAGCTGCGGGAGATCCTGGGCGTGCTGCGCGAGTCGACCGACGGGCCGGGGGAGGCGCCCACCGCCCCCCAGCCGGTCCTGTCCGACCTGGCCCGGCTGGTGGGGGAGTGGCGCTCGGCCGGCATGGGCGTGGAGTTGGTCACCGGGGGCCGTCCCCGGCCGCTGCCCGCCCAGGCCGAGCGGACCGCCTTCCGGGTCGTGCAGGAGGCGCTGACCAACGCTGGCCGGCACGCGCCCGGGGCCGGGGTACAGGTCAGGGTCGACTACGGGGAGCGCGACCTGGAGGTGGCGGTGTCCAACGAACCGCGCCCGCCGCGCGCGCCGGGCGCGCCCGAGCCGCCGAGGGGCGGGGGGTACGGTCTGGCAGGGCTGCGCGAGCGGATCGTGCTTGCGGAGGGGACGCTGACCGCTGGGCCCTACCCGGACGGGGGCTGGCAGGTGCGGGCGGTGTTGCCGCTCACCGGGGACGGCTGAGGCCCACGCTCCCCCGGCCATGCGCTAGCGTCGCGCGTGGCAGGGGGAGCGCGCCAGAGCGCGGTGCCCGCGTGTGCAGGAAGTGACGGGGAAGGCGGCCGATGATCCGCACGGTGCTGGTCGACGACGAGCAGCTGGTCCGCTCGGGGCTGAAGATGATCCTGGAGGCGGCCGACGACATCGAGGTGCTCGGCGAGGCCTCGGACGGCGCCGAGGCCGTGCGCGGCGCCCGCGCGAGCGGGCCCGACGTCATGCTGCTGGACATCCGCATGCCCGGGGTGGACGGCCGATATCACCTACGTGCCCACCGAGCAGGGATGGCTCTACCTCGCGGTGGTCATGGACCTATTCTCGCGACGCATCGTGGGCTGGGCCATGGCCAGCCACATGCGCACCGATCCGGTCTGCGACGCCCTGGCCATGGCCGTAACTGCCCGCCGGCCCCGGACCGGGCTGATCCACCACTCGGACAAGGGCTCGCAATATACGAGTCTGGCCTTCGGCCACCGCTGCGAACAGGTCGGCATCCGCCCCTCCACCGGGCGCAGCGGCTCCTGCTTCGACAACGCCGTCACTGAGAGCTTCTTCGCCTCGCTGGAGACCGAACTGATCGACCGCACCACGTTCACCACCCGTGCCGACGCCGAACGCGAGGTGTTCTCCTACACCGAAGCAACTTCAGAAGTTCAATGTGTGGCCCATCGATTACAGGCTGGAGGTTCGCATGCTGCCCTGCTGGATCCGCAACAGGAACTGCACTGGGGTGCCGCAGACCTCCATGGAACGGCGGACCCTGGACGTTGCGGTGCGAGACACGTAGCGGCGTTCCAGGGGAGCCATAGCCAGGGTCCCGTTCACCCAGCGCGGCTCGCCCGACGCCATGATCACCCAGTACGCCTGACCCACTGGGCGATCGCTCTCCCGGTGAGCGCCGACCCGCGCGAGAAGCCGGACGAGAGAAGACCCGTTCCGGTACGGGCGCACCGTGTCAGGGGCACCGCAGGGTGAGGGGCGCACGCGGCGGAAGGACGTCGGTCTCACCTTCGCGTGCGCACCCCGAGCGTTCCCGGCCCGCATCTGTGTGCGTTGTGCGCGGCTATTCGTCGGTTCTTGCCAGTTGGCCGCGGTTCCATTGGTGGAGCAGCCCCGGAGGCGATCCCGCTCCATCACCGTAACGACGCCTCCGGCCCGGCGGGTGCGCGGTAGTACGCACGCACGGCAGCGACCCCTCATGTGCCGGACCGCCGCCGAGCGCACTCTGTTCATCACACGAGCATGTCCCGGCGCCGCACCCCGGCGAGGCCGATACCGATGAGCACCGCCGCTACCACCGTGAGCGTGCCGAGGGTGAGTGGACTCGGGGGGCCGAGGAAGGGGAGCACGTGGGCGTACGGGGAGAACGTCATGAAGATCCACCGGGGCAAGCCGACGTGCTGGCCGAACTCCACCGCGAGGGCGACGACCAGCGCGCCCCAGCCGACAACCGCGGCACCGCGATGCAGCAGGCCGAAGGCCGCCATAGTGATCCCGACCATGACCCACAGTGCGGGGACCAGGCTCAGCGTGGTGGTGAGCATGCCTCCCAGGTCACCGCTGCCCAGCCCGAAGCACAGCCCAAGGATCAGCTGCAACCCCGCGGAGCTCGCCAGGGCGATCGCCAGGTGGCTGGCGACCCAGCGCGTCCTCGCCACCGAGGCCGACAGCATGAGCTCGGCATGCCCGCTGTTCTCCTCCTGACGGAGGCGCAGCACCGTCATGATCGCGTACATGGTGATCGGGAACCCCAGGAGGAAGGCGATGTAGGTGAAGAACGCCTGGCTGGGCTCTGCCCCTCCCATCGCGGTGGCCCATTCCCGCATCCGCTCGCTGTCGGCGTAGTCCTCCATGGCTTCCGCCCCGATGAGCCCCGTCGGCAGCGCGATGGCGACCGTGGCGATGGCCCAGACCATGACCGTCGTGCGGTGCAGGCGCCAGGCCAGACCCAGTGAAGTGCTCAGGCTCCCCGCGGCCCTGGCGGGCCCGGGGCGCGTCGCCATCAGGCCCGTGCCGAGATCACGGCGGTCGGACAGCGCACAGGCGGCCCAGGCGAGTGCGGCCATCAGGACCAGGACGAGCAGGAACGGCCACCACTGCTCGTCCGCGTACGGGCGGGTGCGCTGCAGCCACCCGTTGGGCACCAGCCAACCGAACCAGCGGAAGGACCCGTCGCCCATATCGAAGGCACCACGCACGAAATGCATGCCGGTGAACAGCGCGATCGCGCTGGCTCCGGCCACGCGGCTGCTCTCGGTCAGCTGCGCCGTCACAGCGGCCAGGATCCCCGCGATCCCGACGGCGGACACGACGACCAGGCCGAACGCCAACGATCCCGCGACGGGCATGCCTGCTCCGACGAGGACGGCGGCCGAGGCCGCGCCCAGCATCGTCCCGGTCGCCAAGACCACGAGCAGCGCGGCGGTGATCTGGGCGTGCCGCCCCACGGCCGCCGACCCCACCAGCTCCCGTCGGCCGGCCTGTTCCTCGCCCCGGGTGTTCCGGGCGACGAAGATCGCGGCGCCGAGGGCGGCGACCAGCGTAACGGCCGCGACCGTCTCCTGCGCCATCAGCGCGGGCAGGCTGTCATCGTAGGCGGGCCCCTGGAACAGCCTGAACATGGGGACGTCGCGCATGACGTCGCTGTAGCGCTCCCGGCGCGCGGCGGCGTCGGGATAGATGACCGGATAGGACGTCGCGCGACTCCCCACGAGACCGAGGACCGCCGCCATCCATACCGGCAGCCACACCCGGTCGCGGCGCAGGATCAGCCGGACCAGCTGAGTGGTGCCCGCTGTGGCACCGCTGTGTGTACGCGCCTTGGGGTTTCCGCGCCGCTGGGCGGGGGATGCGCTCATCACAGGGCCTTCCCCGGGGGCGCGGTGGCTGCCGGAGCGTCCTGGTAGTGGCGCATGAACAGCTCCTCCAGGGTCGGCGGGCTGATGGCGATGTCGCGCAGTCCCAACGAACCGAGGTGCGCGACGACGGAGCCGACGTGGTCGCTGTCGACCTGGCACCGCACCCGGTGGCCATCGACCTCCGGTTCGTGCACGCCCGGCAGCGACTCCAGGCCCGCGGGCGGGCCGGTCACCTCAGCGGTGATCGTGGACCGGGTCAGGTACCGCAGCTCGGCGAGCGTTCCGGACTCCACGATCCGGCCGTCCCGGATGATGCTCACCCGGTCGCAGAGCTCCTCGACCTCCGACAGGATGTGGCTGGACAGCAGCACCGTCCGGCGGCCGCGCTCCTCCTCGACGCACTGGCGGAACACCGCCTCCATCAGGGGGTCGAGCCCCGATGTGGGCTCGTCCAGCAGCAGGAGTTCCACGTCGGACGCCAGCGCCGCGATCAACGCGACCTTCTGCCGGTTGCCCTTGGAATGGGTGCGGGCCTTCCTCTTGGGATTCAGCTGGAACCGCTCGATCAGCTCGTCGCGGCGGGATTCGTTGGCGTGGCCGCGCAGCCGGGTCATCAGGTCGATGATCTCGCCGCCGGTGAGGTTCGGCCACACCGTGACGTCGCCGGGCACGTAGGCGAGCCTGCGATGCAGCTCGACCGCCTTCTCCCAGGGATCCTCCCCCAGTAGCCGGGCCGTACCGGACTCGGCCCGCAGGAACCCCAGGAGGAGGCGCAGAGTGGAGGTCTTGCCAGCGCCGTTCGGGCCCAGAAAGCCATGCACCTCTCCCGTGCCGACGCTCAGGTCCAGGCCGTTCAAAGCGCGTGTCCTCCCGTAGGTCTTCACGAGACCGCGGGTGCTGATCGCCTCATTCATCATCGTGTCCGTTCGTGGGAGGCTGGTCCTGCTGCTGCTTGACGACCGCGTCGTGGATGCCGTGGCCGACGTCCGATTCGAGGAAATCCGCCACGCAGGCGTAGACGTCGAACATCGCCAGGGCGATGCGCGAGGAGTTCGCGGCACTCAGCACGTCCGTGTCCATCCGCTGCGACAGCCGCTCGTGCAGCACGACCGTCGAGAGGTGCATGGCGGCCAGGACCGCGGCGGCATCGCGGACCCTGTCCGATCCTTCGGGGAAGCGGTCCGGCCAGAACCTGCGGAAGAACTCCTCCGACACCGAGGCGCTCGTGTCGAAGACGGCCGAGGCCGCGGGCGAGCCCTCCACCATGGCCCGGGCGATGTAACGGGTGATCAACGGACTCCTGGAGAACAGCTCACCCATGAATTCGGGGCTGGTGATCTCGCCGCTGGTCACCCCGAACTTGTCCAATCCGCTGAAGGCGTCCAGCACGTACTCGTCGCAGGCATGGCGCAGCTCGTCTTTGGATCCGAAGTGGTGCTGCAGGAGGCCGGGTGACACGCCGGCCTCATCAGCGATGCTCTTGACTGTCGCGCCTTTGAAGCCCCGTTCGGCGAACTGGGCGAGCGCCGCGTCCCGGATCCGCGCACGGGCGGTCAGATCCTCGGGCGGCCGGTCGATCCGATCGGAAGCTGAATTCATGTTCAATATACTATATGAATATATTGGAAACTGCGAGGACGGTCAGCCGTACTTTCGCTGCCTCGGCGGCGCGGTGCGAGCCCGTACATGTGCGGGTAGGAGGCCATCGCGGCGGTCACCGCCAGCAGCGCGGTGACGGTGATGATCCAGTGGCTCCAGCGGGAGGCAGGCATCGCCGACCACTCCCCGGGAGCCTGGCGCTGGAGGTTCGCATGCTGTCCGACTAGGGTCGCCTCTGTGGCCTGGACTTTCGCCACTGGGCGGAGGTGTCCGGGGGCGCTCGGGTTGCAGTCCACAGCAGTACAGGACCGCATGGAAGCGGCCGAGGATCCGCTGGAACGTACACGGGTCCGCGTCGAGGACCGCTCGGGCGTCGCTGACGAACTCCTCCAGCAGGAGGACTTCCGAGTTACTCCGGATGCGTACCGCCTGCGGCGAGCATCAGCACCCCGAAGCTGACCAGGAAGGATCCGCACCCGAGCCAGGTCCCCGCAGGGCCAGGACCCGTCCGCCCCGCTTGTTGCCGGTGGATCATCCGCAGCCCGTGAGCACCGGTCGGTGCGCGCCGGTCGAGTCCAGCGTGAACAGGCCGAAGAGGGAGACGTGGTCGCCATTCCCAGGACGCACGCGGTCACCGCCCATCCGGATCGGCTCGGTGGGCGATGGGGGTGGGTCATAGGTCCTCACAGCAGGTGGGAGGGCCGCACCCAGGCGCGGCGGTGAGGCGCCCCGGGGCGGCCGATCCCCGCGTGCGTGGGTCTCGCTCCGGTGTGAGGGAAGGGGAGCCCGCCCGGGGCGCGCCTCAGCGCAGTGCCGCCACCACGAAGTCGTCCGCGGCCTGCCACACGGGCCCGGCCGAGGTGTAACCGGCCTCCTGCAACAGCCGGGCGTGTTCGGCCGCGCTGAGCAGGTTGCTGCCATGGTGGTGTTCGGCCCCGTCCGCCGAGTCCGCCTGGGGGCGTGGACGGGCTCCGGTTACCGGGGACAGCCGCTCGTCGGCGAGGACCGCGTCCCACCACTCGTGGTAGTCCTCCCGGTCGGCCACTCCGGCGCGATGACGCTGACCCGCGTAGACCGAGGCGGACAGGTTCTGCAGGCGCTCGTCGGGCAGGGGCATGTGGTCGGCGTTGACGAATACGCCGCCGGGGGCGGTGCGCTGGGCGAGGCTGCGGTACAGCCCGGCGAGCGAGTCGCGGTGCATCCAGTGCAGCGCCGTACTGGACACGGCGCCGTGGATCGTGCCGGGAAGGGCGTCCACCCAGCCGGGGTCGCCGAGGTCGGACCGCACCCAGGTCGCGATCCCGTCGTGGTGGGCACTCGCGAGGCCCAGCAGCAGCGGTTCGGCGTCGACGCCGATGAACGTCGCCGTGGGCAGGCTGCGGGCGAGGCGTACGATGAGGGAACCGGGTCCGCAGCCAAGGTCTACGATGACCGGGGAGTCGACACCGGACAGTGCGGCGGCGACGGCGTCGGTGATGACGGCGAAGCGTTCCTCCCGCTGGGGGATGTAGCCCTCCTGCTGGCGCTCCCAGCGTTCGATCCACTCGGCGGCCACATCCGGATTGATGACTGCGTCCGTGGGCGGTTCTGCCACAGGGACCCCCGTAACTGTCGTTTTGGTGTTGGCCAGTGACAAAAAACTAGGCGCAGAAGGTGTAACCGGTCAAGTGAATTTCGACAGTCACATGGAGGGCGTGCTGGCGGTGACAGTCGCCGCCGTCAACCTGCTGCAGCCGGGACACCGACACGGCCGCCCCTACCCGGGCGAGGCCACTGCCGAGGAGGTCGGCGCGTGCCTGGCCGCCGGCGGGAGCCAGTTCCCGCGGCACACACCCCAGACCACGGAACTGGAGACACTCCGGACCCACGCCGCCCGGCTCTACACGGTGTTCTCCGCCGTCGAGGCCGCCGACATGGACGAGGCCTGCGCGACGGTCAACCAGGTCATGGCCGACACCGGAGCGCGCCCCACCCTCGTGCGCTACGACGACAGGCCCTGGCACCTGCACTTCCACGCGCCCGACGCCGGGTGGGCCACCGCGTGGGCGGCCGGCATGGCCACCTCCCTCTCCTTCGTACTGGGCAGTCCCTCAGCACAGCGACTGGGTATCTGCTCCGCGACCCAGTGCGACCGTGTCTTCGTCGACACCTCCCGCAACGGCACCCGCCGCTTCTGCTCCACCACCTGCCAGAACCGTACGAAGACCGCCGCGTTCCGCGCCCGCCGGGCCGGGCAGAGCGGGTAGCAGAACACCCGCGGGATCTCCCGGGACGCCGGGGGGCGGGGTATACCCGCGCTACGCGCATCCCGGTACTCCGTCACCGGATCAACTACCAGAGGCGTGCGTCCGTATCCGGTGCGTTGAGCTAGCATCCCGCCGACCGCGTTCCGCTCCCCTCGGAGGCCGCAGCCAGAGCCTCTGTTCGGGAGTCCCGGGCTTCCCGCGACCTTCTGCCCCGGGGCTCCGCGCTCCCGTTCTCCGCCGCGTGCGGTGCCGTCCCTCCGCATGCTCCTGGCCCTGTTATGGACGCTGCCCGTCACGAGCGGCACGGATCCGGACCCCGCTGGGGTCCGCCAACACTGTTCCGGGAGTACGAGCCTCGGGCGGAGGCGAGGCGTTCCGGGTCGCACGTCCCGGTTTCCGTCCACGAGCCCGGCGGTGGCAGGGCACTCGCCCCCGGCCGGACCTGGCCCGGGGGCGAGTGCCGCTCGTCACGAGCCGGACTCCGCCGGCTGCCGGGTCGGGTCCTGCTCCCGTTCCCCTGCGTGATGACGCTCCAGACGCGTGCCCTCCACGTCGATGTCGGGCAGGATCCGGTCGAGCCACCGGGGCAGCCACCATGCCTTGTCGCCGGCCAGGTGCATGAGCGCGGGGATGAGCGTCATGCGGACCACGAACGCGTCGAGCAGCACACCGGTCGCGAGGGCGAAACCGATCGAGCTGATCATCATGGTGTCGGAGAAGACGAACCCGCCGAACACCGAGATCATGATGATCGCCGCGGCCGTGACCACCGCCCGGCCGGCCCGAAAGCCCTCCACGACGGCGGTCCGTGCGGGACGCCCGTGCACGTAGGCCTCGCGCATGCCCGAACCGATGAACAGCATGTAGTCCATGGCCAGGCCGAACAGGATCCCCACCAGGAGCGTGGGCAGGAAGCTCAGCACCGGCCCCGGGTTCTGCACCCCGAGCAGGCCGCCGAGCCATCCCCACTGGTAGATGGCCACCACGCTGCCCAGCGCTGCGAAGAAGGACAGGATGAAGCCGACCGTCGCGACGGCCGGAACGAGGATCGACCGGAAGACCAGCAGCAGGATGACCAGGGACAGTCCCACGACCACCGCGAGGTAGGTCGGCAGCGCGTCGCTGAGCTTCTCGGAGATGTCGATGTTGCCGCTGGCCGCTCCCGCGACACCGAGTTCGCCGGCATCGTCGATGGGCTCCATGCCGCGGAGGGTGTGCACGAGGTCCTCGGTCGACTCGCTCGAGGGCCCTTCCTCGGGCATGACCTGGAAGACGGCCAGGGTCTCGTCGTTGGAGATCCCGACGGGGGCCACCGCCGTCACGTCGTCCAGGTCGTGGATCTCCTCGGCGACCTCCAGCTGGTGGTCCTCCACCGTCTGCCCGTCGTTCGGGGGGTTGGGCACGTCCGCGGCCACCAGGAGCGTGCCGTTCTGCCCCTCCCCGAACTCGTCGGCCACGGCCTCATAGGCGCGGTTCTGGGTCGAGTCGGCGGGCTCGGAGGAGCCGTCCGGCATGCCCAGGCGCAGGTCGAGAGCGGGCAGGGCGACAACGCCCAGGGCGAGGACGGCTGCGGCGACGCGGACGAGGGCCCAGCCCGTCGACATCCGACGCGTCCCGCGTCCGGTGTCCGCGTCCTCCTCGCCGGTGCGCGCGGCGTCGTCCGCCGCGGCCAGCCGGTCGCGCTCCCGGCGTGTCAGGATGCGTGTCCCGACCAGCGAGAGCAGGGCCGGGATGAGCGTCACCGCGACCAGCACGGCGGTCGCGATGGCGAGGGAGCCGATGGTTCCCATGAGACCGAGGAACCCGATCCCGGTCAGGTTCAGGCCCAAAAGCGCGATCAGCACGGTCATGCCCGCGAAGACCACGGCGTTGCCCGCGGTTCCGGTGGCCAGACCGACGGACTCACCGACGCCGATGCCCTGTTTGAGCTGGCGGCGATGCCGGTTGACGAGGAACAGCGCGTAGTCGATCCCGACGGCCAGCCCGAGCATGAGGCCGAGGATCGGTGTCACCGACGCCATCTGGACCAGGCCGGACAGGGACATCGCGGTCATCGTGGCGATGCCGACGCCGACCAGGGCCGTCAGGATCGGCAGCCCGGCGCCCACCAGGGTGCCCAGCATGACCATCAGCACGACGGCCGCGACGATCACCCCGATCACCTCGGTCGTACTGACGAGGCTGGGGATGCTCATGGCGATGTTGCTGTCGAAGTCGACGGTGGTCCCGGTTACGGGGTCGTCCTCGAACGCCGCCATCACGGCGTCCCTGGTTCCCTGCGAGACCTCCTCCCGCTCCTCGGTGAAGGAGACGTTGACGAGCGCGGTGCTGCCGTCCTCGGAGACCGAGCGGATGTCGGAGGCCATCTCCTGCAGGGACGCGCCCCGGTCGAGCTGCTGGCTCTGTTCCTCCAGCTCCTCGCGCTGCTCGTCGATCCGGGCCTGTTTGGTGTCGAGCTCGTCCTCCATCTGGTCGAGTCTCCCGGCGGCCTCGGCCTGTTCCCGGGCCTGGTCGAGCTCGTCCTGGCTCTCCTCGAGTTTCTCCCGGCCGTTCTCGACCTCCGTACGGCCCTCGTCGAGCTTCTCCGCCTGATCGGCGCGTTCCGACTCGGTGGCGAACGGGTCGACGACGTCGGCTACACCGGAGAGGTCGGCCGCCTCCTCGACGCGGTCGCTGATCCCCTCCCGCTGCTTCTCGGAGAAGGAGGAACCGTCCTCGGTCCGGTAGACGACCGTTCCGGTCCCGCCTCCCATGTCCGAGAACTTTTCCGACACCTCATCGTTGACCTGCTTGGTCGGAGTGTCGGGGATCGAGAAGCTGTCCTGGAGGTTGCCCGAGAACAGGGTGAACGCCACACCGGCGGTGACGAGCAGAGCCAGCCACACCGTTATGACGGTCCGGGCACGGCGCGCGCAGGCGCGTCCGAGTCTGTAGAGCAGTTCGGCCATGGGTTCCTACAAGATGGGTGTGGAGGTAAGGGAAGGTGGGTCGGGGAAACGGGTGCTCAGGACGTGCCGCTGCCGCCGGTGAGGGTGCCGAACCCGTTGCGGGTGGCCGTGATCAGGTGATCCAGGAGGTCGTCCCACATCCGGCGGGACTCCGGTGTGTCGACCCCGCCGGTGGCCTCGTCCCAGCGCCGGTGGACCACCAGTGCCCCGCTCACGAGGGCGGCGCACATCACCTCCACCTCGAACGGGTCGGCACTGGGGTGGTGACGCAGCACGGTCGCGGAGATCCGGTTCCCGAGGTCCCGCATCGCGCGTTCGAACAGGACGGCCTGCCGCGGGGTGGCGGGGGCGCCCTTGTCTCTGATCTCGTCGAAGATCCGGGTGAGCTCGACGATCGGACTCACCAGGTCGGTGGCGCGCATGGCCTCGGTGAGCTGGTCGAACACCGACGTGGCACCGCGCTGTTCGACGCCCTGGGACGAGAGGTTGGCGTCGATGTCGTCGACGACCGCCCCGAGCATCCCGCTGAACGCCTCGAGGACAACGTCGTCCATCGTCCCGAAGTGGTTGAAGACCGTCCGCCGGGAGACGTCCGCGCGCTCCGCGAGCTGGTCCACGGTGAAGTTCGTCCCCGAGATCTCGGCCATCAGCGCTTTCGCCGCGTCGACGATGGCGCGCTGGTGGCGTTCCTTCAGCGCCTCACGCCGGTCGGAAGGCGAAGGGTTGGCGTTGTCCATACCGCCAACCTAGAAACACGGATGCACTGAGTGCAACGATGCACTGGGTGCAACCTGTCACAGTGACATGACACGCGCTGCTGCGAACGGTGCCGAGATGCTCCCGGTCGCACCGGAGGAGAGCCGGGCGGCGTGGCCCCGGACACCGGCCGGTCGCTGCTTACCGCCCCCTCGCGCGGGAACGGAGGAAAGCTATGGACCCCCGCGCCGAAAACGAGCACGGCACCGCCGCCAACGCCCCTGTCCTCGCCGCGGCGGCCGCGCTGGCCCTGGGGGCGCTGGCCCTGGGCGCCTGGTTCCGGGACGCCGCGGTTCCCGACCCGAGGACCCACCGCATGTTCCTGGTGGTCTGGACCGTGGGCGGGCTGCTGCTGGCCGGTGATCTCGCGGGCCGCCGCGGAATCGGCGGGGCGCCGCGCCTCCTGTCGCCGCTGCACAGGGTCTACGTGGGGCTGTTGGCTGGGATAGCGGTGGGCACCACCGTCTGGAGCCAGCCGGGTCCGGCTTTCTGGCACCAGCTGTGGTGGTCGGGGCCGATCACCGTGGCCCTGCTCCTGGCGTCGTGGCGGTGCCGTCGCCCCTGAGACCGCGCTTGCGACTGTCCGCCGGTCCGGTCGCGGTGGTACCCGCCAGCACTCCGGAAGCTCCGGCGTGACCCCGGGGATGCCAGAGAGGGAGCACCTCCCTACCCCTCCCCCGCTGTCCACGGCGGGAAGAACCGCGCCTTCCCATCGCGTTGGGAATGCCACAGTGCCCAGACCGGCGCATCCTCCCGCAGCGACGCGAACGCGCGGTTTCCTGGGTAGGGGGCGGGGGTGTTCCCCGCCCTGGAACGACGAGTAGTCACGATCGGAGAAGGGGCGCATGCGAGCGACCTTGATCTACGGTGCCGGGGACATTCGGGTGGAGGACGTGCCCGACCCGGTACTGCGCGAACCGACCGACGCCGTGGTGCGCGTGCTGCGTTCGTGCATCTGCGGCAGCGACCTGTGGCCCTACGGTTCACAGCCCTCCTCCGAGGAGGGGCAACGCATCGGACACGAGTTCCTCGGTGTGGTGGAGGACACCGGTTCGGACGTGTCCACACTGACGGCGGGCGACCTCGTCGTGGCACCGTTCGTGTGGTCCGACAACACCTGCGAGTTCTGCACCGAGGGGCTGCACACCTCCTGCCGGCACGGCGGGTTCTGGGGCACCGAGGGTGTGGACGGCGGCCAGGGCGAGGCGGTGCGGGTACCGCACGCGCAGGGCACGCTGGTGAAACTGCCCGTCGGCCAGGACTCCGCGCTCCTGCCGTCGCTGCTCACCCTGTCCGATGTCTTCCCCACCGGCCACCACTGCGCGGTCACCGCCGGGGTCGGCCCCCGCACCACGGTCACCGTGGTCGGCGACGGCGCGGTGGGACTGTCGGCGGTGCTGGCGGCCCGGCGTCTCGGCGCCGAACGGATCATCCTCATGGGACGGCACAAGGACCGCACCGACCTGGGACGCGAGTTCGGTGCCTCCGACGTGGTCGCCGAGCGCGGCGCGGAGGGTGTCGAACGGGTGCGGGAGCTGACCGGCGGGAACGGCACGCACACGGTGCTGGAGTGCGTGGGTACCAGGCAGTCCCTGGAGACCTCGCTCGGTATGGCGCGCGACGGCGGCGTGGTCAGCCGGGTCGGCGCGCCCCAGTACGAGGAGGCGCCCATGGACGGGTCCGCGTTCCTGCGCAACATCACCCTGACCGGCGGGGTGGCGCCGGCCCGCGCCTACATCGAGGAGCTCCTGCCCGACGTTCTGGAGGGCAGGATCGAGCCGGGGCGGGTGTTCGACCACACCGTGGACCTGTCCGGGGTTCCGGACGGCTACCGCGCCATGGCCGACCGCGAGGCGCTGAAGGTGCTCGTCCGCCCCTGAACGCGTTCCGGCGCGGCGGGGTGTGGTCGCTGCACCTCCGCCGGTCAGGGGCATCGTCGGGACCGCCCGTCGCCCGCGGTCACCCCGAACCGGTACATCGCCCGGTCCCCGCTTCCCCCGTTCTCCGGGCAGGAGACAGCGGGGACCGGCGGTCCTGTCCGCCAGGGCGCCGGGCGGGGGCGGTCAGCCGCGTTCGGCCTGCCCGACCGCTTCCCCGCCGCCGGGTTTGCGCGCCATCAGGTGTCCCAGCGGCAGCGGTTGGCCGGGGCGGGGCTCGCTCACCAGCCTCGCCTCCGTCGCGAAACCGGCCGCCTCCACCCGCTCGGCCAGCTGGTCGGGCAGCCACCGCTGGTAGTCCAGGTCCAGGTCGCGCCCGAACGCCTCGCCCACGTGCTTCGGTTCCCCACCCACCTGGAAGGCCAGCACCAGCACCCCGCCCGGAGCCAGGACCCGGTCGAACTCGGCCAGCACACCGGCGAGTTCCGACGGCGGGGTGTGGATGAAGGAGAACCAGGAGACCAGACCACCCAGAACCCCGTCGTCCAGGTCCAGGGCCTCCAACCGCCCCGTCTCGTAGCGCACGTCCGGGTGCTCCCGGCGGGCCAGGGCCACCATCTCCGGTGACAGGTCGACGCCGAAGGCGTCCACCCCCAGCGCGCACAGGTGCGCGGTGACCCGACCGGGGCCGCACCCGACATCGGCCACGGGGCCGCCGCCCGCGGTTTCCACCAGTTCGGCGAAGGCGCCCAGGAACGCCCTGCCGAAGACCATCTCCCGCAGCTCGGTGCGGAAGAGGTCGGCGTACTCGGCGGCGACGGCGTCGTAGGACTCGCGGGTCGCGCGCACGTGCTCGGGCTCGCTCATGGTCAGGGAATCCTACAGGGGTGCGGCAGCGGCCGGAGCCGGTCACCACACGCCGCCCCGGAGGGCTGGCGTGGTCCCGGGACGCGCGCTGTGCCCGGGGATCCGCGGACGGGACCCCGGGCACAGTCCTGGTTGTCTCCGCCCCGCGCGGCGGGGCGGCAACCGGCGGGAGCCGCGTACGGCTACCCCGCAGGGTCGCGGTTGTACAGTCTCTTCGCCCAGAGGTAGGCGGCCAGGGTTATGCCGGCGCACCACGCGAGCGCGAGCACCGCGCTGTCGTGGACCTCGGCGCCCGTCAGCAACCCGCGCAGGGTTTCGATGATGGGGGTGAAGGGCTGGTACTCGGCGAACCACCGCAGCCCGGCCGGCATCGTCTCGGTGGGGACGAAACCGCTGCCGATGAAGGGCAGGAACACCAGGGGCATGGGAAGGTTACTGGCGGTCTCGACGCTCGTGGACACCAGGCCGAGCGCGACCGACAGCCAGGTGAGGGCGAGGGCGGCCAGCGACAGCAGGCCCACGGCCGCGATCCACTCGCCCGCGCCGGCGTTCGGCCGGAACCCGATGAGCAGCGCCACCCCGGTGACGAGCGCGAGGATGAGCAGTGTCTGGACGAGGCTCCCGACGACGTGCCCGGTCAGCACCGAGACGCGGGCGATGGCCATGGTGCGGAACCGGGCGACGATGCCTCCGGTCATGTCCGTGGCGACCGAGATGGCCGTCCCCTGAGCCACGGCGGCCACCGTCATCAGCATGACGCCGGGAGCGATGTAGTCGAGGTACTCGGCGCGGCCGCCGGACGCGCCCCCCAGTCCGGCTCCCATGGTGCCGCCGAAGACGTACACGAACAGCAGCAGGAAGACGATCGGCATGCCGGCGAGCAGCAGTGTCATGGACGGGTAGCGCAGCATGTGCCGCATCTGGCGACCCACCATCGTGGCCGAGTCGCTGGCGGCGTGGACGAGAGTGCTCATCGTTGGGTCGCTTTCCGCTCGTTGTCGTCCGTGCTGGGGTTTCCGGTGAGGGCGAGGAAGACGTCGTCGAGGTCGGGGGTGTGCACCGACAGCTCCTCGGCTCTGATCGCCTCGGTGTCGAGGCGGTCGAGGAGTGTCCGCAGCGCGTCGACCCCGCCGTCGCTGGGAACCTGGAGCGCCAGCGCGTCGTCGTCACGCGACCCTCCGAGGACGCGGGCCGCCGAGTCCAGCTCGCCGGCCTCGGCGAACGACAGGCGGATGTGACCGCCGGGTATGCGGCGTTTCAGCTCCGCGGCCGTTCCCTCGGCGACGATCCTGCCGTGGTCGAGGACCGCGATCCGGTCGGCGAGCTGGTCGGCCTCCTCCAGGTACTGCGTGGTGAGGAGGATGGTGACCCCGCTGGCGGCGAGACCGCGGACGGTCTCCCACATGTCGCGGCGGCTGCGCGGGTCCAGTCCGGTGGTCGGTTCGTCCAGGAAGATGAGGCGGGGGTCGCCGACCAGGGTCATCGCGAGGTCGAGCCGGCGGCGCATGCCTCCGGAGTAGGTCGCGACCGCCTTCCCGGCCGCGTCGGTCAGGTCGAACCGTTCCAGCAGCTCGGCGGTGCGCCGTCGGGCGCTGCCGCGGTCCAGGTGGTGCAGGTTGGCCATCAACCGCAGGTTCTCCTCCCCGGTGAGGAGGTTGTCCACCGCCGAGTACTGGCCGGTGGCGCCGATCGCGGCGCGTACCGCGTCGGGGTTCTCGTCCAGGTCGTGGCCGAGGATGCGCGCCCGGCCGCTGTCGGCGCTGACCAGTGTGGACAGTATCCGCACCATGGTGGTCTTGCCGGCACCGTTGGGGCCCAGGAGCGAGAAGACACTCCCGGCGGGGATGTCCAGGTCGATGCCGTCCAACACGACGTGGTCGCCGAAGGACTTGCGCAGCCCGGTGGCCGTGACGGCCGTCCGGGAAGGTTGTGGTGTCATGTCCTGCCTCGTTTCTCGTTCGCCGTGGTCGGTGGCCCTCCGAGAGGTGGGACCCGGTCGGGCATGGCGGGGTCGTCAGCGCGGAGGGCCGGGTCAGGCGCGGCGGACCACGACGTCGCCGTGGACGTTGCGGGCACGCACCTCGACGGTCTCCTCCGCGGGGCCGGGGTCCTCGGCCGCGTTCAGGGAGCTGTGTACGCTGCCGTGTCTGGAGTTCACGTCCAGCCAGGCGGCGGTCCCCTCGCGGATGCCGATCTCCAGTTCCCCGTAGGAGGTGTCGAGGTCCACGCTGCCGCGGACCACCTCGCCGATCCGGACGCTGCCGTGGGCGGTCCTGGCCGTGACGGAGGCCAGGGCGTGCTCGACCGTGGTGGCACCGTGCGCGGAGTTCGTCCGCAGAGCGCCGGTCACCGTGCCGAGGGTGATGGCGCCCGTGGTGGTCTTCACCGTGGCGCTCCCGTCGATCTCCTCGGCGCGGACCCAGCCGTGCGCCGAGGTGAGTTCGGTGTTCCCGGCGGCTCTGTCCAGGGTGATGTTCCCGCTGGAGGAGGCGAGTGTGGAGGCGCCCAGACGGCCCTCGCACCGGATGTTGGCGTGGTCGGCGCTGGCGTGGACCCGCGATCCCGCCGGGAGGTCGACGGTCACGTCGGCTCTGCCCTTGCGCAGCAGCCATCCCAGTCCCGCGCTGTCGGGTTCCTTCACCAGAAGCCGGCCGCCGGCGTACTCGACCCGGGTCTGTTCCGCGGCCCGCACGTCGGCCTCCTTTGCGGGGTCGCGGGGGTGGACCTCGACGGTCGTGTCGGCGCGGTCGTCGGCGTTGATCCGGACGGCGCCGGCGACCAGGTCGATCTCGGCGGTGACCGGTTCGGGAGTGTCGAAAGTTGGCATAGCTGTCTCCCTGTCAGGGCACTTGTGGGCGTCTCCGCTGGTGGGAGACGTGTTGGAGTGGTGTCGCGGTCAGGTCCGGTTAGGTCCTGTCTTTCGGACGCTTGTCCTGCTGCGCGCCGCCCCGGCACACCGCCCGGCGGCGTTCTCGTCGGTCGACGGAGGGTCCGCTCCGCCTCCCTCCTCGGCCTTGCCGGGCGGCACCGGAGACGCCGCTCGCGACGAACAGCGCCCAAAAACAGGACCTAGCGGACCCAGCCGGTGTAGCCGCGTCCGACCCGGCGGCTCGCGCGGCGGCCGGACTGGCGGGTGTCGGAGTCGAGCGCGGAGGCCAGGGCGCGCACCAGCCAGGCGTTGACCGAGAGCCCCTCGCCGCGGGCCGCCTCCTCAACGCGCGGCTTGAGATGGTCGGGCAGGCGCAGGGTGATCCGGGACGTTCCTCCCTCCTCGGCCTCCGGTGGGACCGCCCCCGCCGGAGGATGGACATCAGCCGCGACGTCATCAGGACGGCGCTGTGATGTCTCGAACCCGTTCTCGTCGGTGCCCTCGGACGGTTCATCGGTTGGTGGCGATGTCACGATGAAGTCAGTCTGTCCGCCACGCAGTCGCACCTCGACCGACCCCGGGGCGACGTCGCGGGTGATCTCGTCCGCGGCGGCGGAGAGCGCGTCCAGCAGGACCATCCGCGTGGCCGGCTCCAGTGCTGTCGCCAGCCGTTCGGCGGTCTCCCGGGTTTCCTCGCTTCCGGCCTCGGCGGCGGTCACGAGCTGGCGTCGGAGACTGTCGACATACGGCATCAAATCCATGACTTCACTATGACGCCTTAGTGATGTCACGTCAAGCCGCATTCGGCTCGTTCCGACACCACTCTCGCTCCACCCGGTGTGTCCGGCCGCGAGGCGGCGCCGGGACCACCCATGATCGGCCGGCGGGAACGGGCAGGACACCCCAGTGGTTTCAACTGGGGTCGAAATCCCCCGGACACGCCCGCGGTAAGCACACACGGTTCCGAAGGGTGACGCTCATGACCCGGCCGGCCCCTTCGTAATATGACACGGAACGGTTCTCGGGGTTCGGTCCGCGTCGAGGGGGCGGGTTCGCCATCAGGGATTTCGCTGCTGGTTTCGCGTGCGGCTCCGCCTGCCTTCTCCTGGTGGGGGGTTCAGCGGCCTTGGCCTTCTGGCCGGCGGCGGGGGAACGTGACGGTCCGGGTCCGGAGGCGCGCGCGGAGCGGGGCGAAGAGCTGCGGTTCGGTGAGTTCCTTGACGTCCGAAGAGAGTGGATGTCCGAACCTGAGGAGGCGGTTTCCTACACGGTCACCTCGGTGCGGATGGACAACGAGAAGAACGGGGCGTCTCGGGAGTACAGCTTCACTCTCGGAATAGTCAACAACGCGAACAGGATGGTGGAGGGCACGTACCCGGAAGTCCGTTGTTCCAACGGGAAGGAGAGCCGTGTGGTTCTCGCGGGGGACGAGACCGGGGAAGGGGATTTTCCGAGCGGGCTCGAAGGCGGCACGGGAACCCTTGGACAGACCATGGAGATCGGTTGCGGCTTCTCGGAGCCGACCCACCCGGAGGATCTCTCCGTCACGGTGACGCGCGGGGACGATTCGGCGACCTTCGTGGACCCCATGAGTTCGGTGGACCGGATGAAGCGGCGCCACGACCTCGGCTCGTGACCCGCCTCCGGAACACGGACATGGAGGGTCCAGGGCGACCGCGCTCTCAGGTGTCGCAACGCAGTACTTCCGCTTCGGCACTGTGGCAGTCGGTGGGGAGCTCGATCCCGAACCGTGTGTCCGTCGGTGAAAGCACAGGGGCGAGAAGGAACGGCGCGAGCACGGCGAACACCCCGTTCAGCACGGTTCCGGTCACAGCCATGCCGCGCCCGTCGCGGCCGCTGTCCCCAGTGGTGTGGCGTATTCCGAGAACGCCGAGCACGAGCCCCACCACCGAGGGAACCCACAGGAGGAACAGACAGGCGAGGTTGCCGAGCCCCAAAGCGAGGGAGGCGAGGGCCAGTCCGCTCATCCGTCGGGGCGCGGCCGGTGCGGGAGAAGGTGCCGGAGGGCCGGTACGCGCCACGGGAACTCCTGGTTCGGCCGGAGGGTGTTCACGGTGTGTCCCGAAGCGTCGGCCACGCCACGGACGGGAAGGGGCGGGCGGGTCACGACACCCGCACGGTCAGCTCTCCCTGGCCGCGTGCCCGGGCGACGTGGTCGGCCTCGGCCTCCAGCGCCTCGCGCGGGGGTTGTTCGACACCGGGGAAAAGTGACACCTCGATCCGGTCGTTCTCCAGCTCCCACACGCCGGCGACCCGGCCGGCGATGACGACCACCGGTGATATCCATCCTCCCGCCCTGCTCACCCGGGAACGGTGTTCGGCCGGCAGCAGCCGGGTGTCCCCGGTTCCGGGACCGAGTACGTACTGGTCGAAGCCACCCAACAGCCGCACCGACGTGGTCGGCTCGGTGCGCGCGAGTTCCTCGGCGTGTTCGGCCAGCATCCGGGCCTGCCACCCTTCCACGTCCACGGTGACCAGCCTGTCTCCCAGTTCCGCGAACCACGCCCGCGGTGTGGACTTGCGCAGGCTGTTGCGGGACAGCCAGGCGTCGAACACCTCCGGTGTCGCCGGCCCGTGCGCGCCCAGGTAGGCCGGGATCGCCACGGCGGCGGCCTCCTCCGGTTCGGGAAGGCCCCGCCAGCCGGGAACCATCGTCTCCGGCCGGGTGAACGTCACCCTTGTGCCCTGGCTGGGGCCGTGGCACAGCACCCCCTGCCAGGCGAGTGGTTTCAGCAGGGCCGCCCACCCGGAACGCAGCTGCTGCTCCATGGCGGCGAACCGCGGGTCCGCGGCGAGTTCGGCCACCAGCTCCTCCCTGGTGAGGACCCGGACGTCCAGCAGCCCGGAAACGGCCTCGGCCAGTGCCGCCACCTCCGCCGGGGAGGCTCCGAAGCTGCGCTGCCATGCCGGTTTCTCCCACGTCCGGCCCGCGGCCAGCAGGGAGAGGAAGGACGCCGCCTCGGCCGCGTGCAGCAGGTGCAGTGTGCCCCGCATCGCCCACGTCCTGACCAGGGTCCCGTCGGCGAGCCCGCGTGCCACCGCCCCGGGCTCCGGGGCGCGCTGCCGCAGTCCCACCGCCAGTTCGGCGGAGGAGGCGACCTGTGCCTGCACACCGCCCAGCCGGCTGACGACCTCCTCCACCCCCGCGTCACCCGGAGGCTGTGCGAACTGTCGCCGCAGCCTCCACGCGAACACCTGGTCCCAACCAACCCGCACGTTCACTCCTCAACCGGGGCGAGCCGACTCGTGGTCAGGTTGAGCGGACCACACCGCAAGCACCGACGCAACACCCCCGCTCACGGCGGACGGCAGGCGACGGCGAAACGCTCCCGTGGGGCGGCGGGGGGACGGGAGACCGCCGGGTACCCGCTCCTCCCCTTACACGCAGTGGAGCCGTGGACCGGGGCTGGGTCAGCTGCCGGCTCACTCGACAGCGGCGGGTTGCCGGCGGGGGCGGTGGTGCCGCCGTGGGGTGTGTTCCTCCGGGGGAGGGTGCCGACGGCGAGCACGGCGAGGACGATCGAGATGACCATGGCCAATCCCATCGGCACGGCCGTGTCCTCGCCGCCGATACCGACCAGTGGCGAGATCACGGCGGCGAGGGCGAACTGCAGGAACCCCAGGAACCCCGACCCGGTTCCGGCGTTCGCGCCGGTCTCCTCCAGCGCCAGCGTGGTGGCGTTGGCGAAGACGAACCCCAGCGACCCCTGGAACACGGCGAACAGGACGAGCACCGGAACGGTGGGGACCCCGCTGACGATGAGCGCCAGCAGTACCACGCTGGCCAGCACGGCCACCGTGGGTCCCGCGGCGATCATGGCGCGGTAGGCGACGCGTCCCGCCAGCGCCGCGGCCACGCTGCTGGTAACCAGGATGACCAGGGCGTTGAGACCGAAGATCATCGTGTGGGTGCCGGCTGACATCCCCATCACGTTCTGCACCACGTACGGCGAGGCGGAGATGTAGGCGAACACCGCGGCGAACGCGAAGCAGAAGGTGAGCAGGTAGCCGAGGTAGTCGCGGTTGGCCAGCGCCTGCCGGGCCCCGGCAACGGTCGCGCTGACGCCGCCCCGGGTGCGCTCGGGCTCCGGGAGTGTCTCCCGGACACAGGCCAGAACGCCGAGGAACATGACCAGGGCCAGTGCCGCCAGGGCACCGAACACCGGGCGCCACCCGACGTTCGCGATGATCGCGCCGCCCGTCACCGGGCGTCACGGTCAGCGAACTGGCCAGGCAGCTGGGGATGGAGCAGAGCAACCTCAGCGCGGCCGTGCGCAGTCTGGCCGAACGCGGTCTCCTCACCCGCGGGAGCAGCCCGACCGACCGGCGGGTGACCCGGCTGCTTCCGACCGAGAAGTCACTGGCCGCGAAGGAGTCCATCAACACCGTGTGGTCCGGCACCATCCAGTCCGCGATGGCCCGGCTCAGCGACGATCAGGTCGCCGCCCTCAGGGCCGCGTCCGGAGCGCTCCACGCGCTCGACCAGGCCCTGCACACCGAGGAGTCACACCGGAGGTAGCGGTAACACCGCCGGTCCTGTGACCGGCTGCGCTGCGGCACACAGGGCGGACCGGGGTGGGATCACGCCGTCCGCAGGGTGTAGAGGGCGATGCCGGCGGCCACGCTGACGTTCAGCGTCTCCTTCTTGCCGAAGGTGGGGATCTGCAGCAGCAGGTCGCACCGCTCCCGCAGGGCGGAGTCGATGCCGGCGACCTCGTCACCCAGCAGCAGCGCCACCTTCTCCCGCGGTGCGTACTCGGCGAGCTCGGTCGCCTCCGGGTCGATCTCCAGACCGGCTATCGCGTAGCCCTCCTCACGCAGCGCGTCCAACAGCGCGCACACGTCCTCGTGCCGCTCGAAGGGCATCGTCTGCTCCGCCCCGGCGGCGGCCTTGGCCATCCGGCGCGTCTGCTGGGCCTGCAGCTTGGCGCTGCGGTCGTCGCCGGGATAGGTGGGATACGGGCTGAACCCGGTGACGTACACCTTCTCCAGGGCGAAGACCTCACTGGTGCGTAGCAGCGCACCGACGTTGTGTACCGACCGCAGGTTGTGCGCGATCGCCACGATGCTGTGTTGCTGAAGAGTGCTCACAACGGCCACATCCTAGGCAAGCGAGACGACCGGGGCTAACGCGGGGGATGTCCGGTCCGCCACACCGGCGCCGAGCGCTGGCGTGGCGGACCGGGTGCTCAGGCCACGTTCCGGGAGTACCCGTCCGGGTTGTCCGGATCGATGTGCCAGCTGAGTATCCGCTTCGGGTGGATGCGGATGATGTCGCTGCTTCTCCACCCCGGCTGGCCGGGCGGGTCGTCCACACTGAGGGTCTCGGCGGTGCCCCGGATCTCGACACCGCGCCCCATCCCGGGTCTGATCGCCCCGGCCTCGTCCGGAGTCAGATCGTCCACGACGAACCCAACGCCGGGGTTCTCCCGCACGTTGCGGTACCGCTGGGTACGGGCGACCCACGGCCCACCGAGGTCGATGGTCCCGTCGTCGTTGCACCGGAACCCGAGCGGACGCACCTGGGGAGTCCCGTCCGGACCGACCGTGGCGAGCCGACCCAGGAACTGGCTGCGCAGGTACCGGCGTTCGGCACTGGTGAACACGGCCGATTCCTTTCCTGGTCGCTGGTGATGCGCCGAACCTACAACCTCAAGTCCGCTTGAGGTAAATGGCCGGCTCCCTGCCGGCTGCGACCGACGAACGCGCCTACTCCACTGCTCCCGCCCGCTCCGCCTCGTCCGCGCGCTCCACGAGGCTGCGCAGCCACGGGGCGGCCAGAAGCAGGCCGAGTACCACCATCCCTCCCGCCGCCAGGGACGGCAGCCGCAGGTCCACCCGTCCCAGGAAACCTCCGAGGACGGCACCCAGCGGCGAGGTACCGGTACTGATCATCTTCATGCACGACGCCACACGCCCCAGGAGGGAACCGGGCACCACCAGCTGGGACACACCGATGCCGACAACGTTGGCAACGGTAATGGCGAACGCGATCGCCCCCCAGGCCAGGGACGCCGTCACGGCGTTCGGGGAGAGTCCGAATACCACGCACATCCCGGCCATCACCCCGAAGGACAAAACCTCCGTGCGGAACCGGCCCAGAACCCTCACGATCCTTCCCACCACCACCGCACCGAGCACTCCTCCCACCGCGGAGGAGGACATGAACACGCCGTAGAGGGACTCGGGAACCCCGAAGTGGTCCCGGACCAGGAGCACGATGACACTCGTCTGGGCCATGAGGGCCATGTTCGCGAAGGCGAGGAACAGAACCAGGGAGAGCAGCGGACGGTCACCCCACACGAACCGCAGCCCCTCGCCCATCTCAGCGGCGGCCGAACCCACCACGCCGCCCTCCCCCATGGCCGCGTGCTCGTCCCGCCGCGGGCGGCGAACGGCCAGGGGCAGACCCAACAGGACGAGCGCGCTCAGCAGGTAGGCGCCCGCGTTCACCGCCAGCGGGACCGCGGCGGTGACGGCGAACAGGAAACCGGCCAGCGGCGCTCCGGCGAAGTCCTCGGTGACGGTTCTTCCGCCCACCATGCGGGCGTTGGCCCGATCTAGCGCGCCGGTGGGGACCACGTCCGGCAGCATCGCCCGAACAGAGACGTCGTAGAACACCTCGCAGAGCATCACCGTGAACATCACGGCGTACAGCACCCAGACGCTCGCGCTCCCGCTCGCCACCGCCACGGCCAGGGCCACGAGAGCCATGCACCGCAACGCGTTTCCCACGACCATGACCCGCGCCCGGTCAAGGCGATCCACGACCACTCCGACGAACAGTCCCACCAGGAGCCACGGGAGGAACCGGGCCACCGTCAACCCCGACACCAGCAGGGGATCGTTGGTGAGCATCGCCGCCACCATGGGCAGCGCTGTCAGCATGATGCCGTCGGCGAGATTGCTGGACAGACTGCCGGTCCAGAACCGGGTGAAGGTCCCACCCAACCTGGTAGCTCCGGTGGTTCCGGAGCCGTTCCGATCCGGAGGTTCACTGGCCATGGGAGACCCCTCTCGCGTTCGGGGGTGAGAGGAGGAGGCGGTTGGTTGTCCCGACGCCACAGGGGCAATCCACAAGGAGCGCCGGGCAGAACAGGGACACGGCCGGGGAACGTTCGCGGGGACCCTAGCCAGCCCTTCTTTCGGAACACTTACAGCCGCTCCACCGCGCCGCGAGGCCCTCCATCCCGCCGGGATCAGCGCTAGCCACGTGTCGTGCGTAGCGCGCACGTGCTTCTCTCCGGTCCCGAGGAGAGCGGCGGGTCCCGCACCCGGGGAAGGGTGGCCGGGTGCGGGACCTGGGTGGTGTGGGTGGGGTTAGTGGTCGTGGTGGGGCGGGATCAGCGTCTCGGGATTCTCCCCAGTGTCGTGGTTTTCGGTGGTGCGGTAGGTGTCCAGGAGTGAGCGCAGTTCTAGGCTGGTCTCACGTATCCGGCTGGGCCACAACGCGTCTCCCTCGGTGGACTGGATGAGCAGGTCGGCTAGCTCACACAGCTCGCGGTGCTCGCGCGGGGTGAGGCTCACTCCCACCACCCCCGCCAACCCACGGCCAGCAGCTCGGGGCCCTGCAGTGGTTCGCGTGCGGTCATCGTTCCACCCCCGCCGTGCTCGTCTGCTCGCGCTGGGCCAGCCACCTGCGCACCAGCGGGGACAGCTCCGCGCGGAGGTCGTCCAACCCGTCGCCGTAGGTGGGGGGTTCGGGCTCGGGAATCGGGTTCCCAGACACCGAGCGTGGAGCTGGTGCCAGGTTCGGCGGCCCACTCTGACCGTGGTTCCACGTTCGGTGAGGAACTGCCGAGGGTTCGGGTACCCGTACCGGCGGTGATGTGCGGTTCCGGCTCGGTGCCACGAGGGCAACGACCGTCAGGACGAGCAGCGTCCCCAGGGACACCAGGGCACGCATAGAATCGGACACTGTCATCGACTCCGTTCCAGTCGGTGGCCACGCCTCCGGAGTGGTGATGCACTCGCGGGGGCTTTTCTGACTCTCCGGGCGCGGTCGGTAGCTAGCCATTCCCGCACCCGGAGCTTTCGCCCGGCGAAGGAAGAACGAATCCGGGCTTGTTCCTAAGTTCTAAGCATCCCTTCCGGAATCGCGCCTGTGAAGTGCCTCATTCCCATCCCGGACTCACTCCGGAAGGCCCGGAATTTTTCGGAATAGCATGTATGGCACATGCAAAGTTGATGTGATAATTCCATGACTTCAAACAAGCGCACGCTCATTCGCTACGGACGCGAGGTCCAACGGCTCCGCCACGAGGCTGGTCTCACGCAAACGGCTCTGGCCAACCGAACTCAGAGCAGCAAGTCCCAGATATCCGATGTGGAACGAGGCAAAGGAGCACCTTCAGCATCTCTCCGTAAGAGCTTGGACGAATACATCGGATTCGGACGGCTAGAACGCCTCTGGGAAGATCTGACCGGTGATGGACGTCCTGCCTGGCTTGACGAGATCGCCACAGCGATCCAGGAAGCCGATGCCGTATACGAATATCAGGCACTGGCGTTCCCGAGTTATCTACAAACAGAGGGCTACGCACGCGCCGTTATCCGGGCAGCCGCCCCGTGGCTCTCCCGCGAGGAACTGGATACCCACACGAAGGAGCGCGTCGCACGGGCCCAAAACATGGCAGACACCCCCCGACCTATGCTGTGGCTGGCGTTGGACGCAACACTGCTGGGCCGGAGGTATGGCGGATCTGAGACGACACAGGAGCAACTGGCTTACATCGCGGAACTAGCCAAGCAGGAACGCATCACGGTCCAGGTCGTTCCAGCGGACCACCCCAGACACCCGGGCAACGCCGGGGCGTTCCGCGTGCTCATGATGCGTGATACTCCCGATGTCGCCTACGTCGAGGACGCGGAACAGGGGCGGGTCCTGACGAGTTCGGCCGCCGTTACTCGACGCCGCATGTTGTTCGCAGCCTTGCAGGGAATCGCCTTGGACCCAGACGAATCCATCAAGGCAGTACATGAGGAGATGGGGAACTTAGAGAATGAGTGAGTGGCACAAGTCGGCATACAGCGGTGGCACCAACGACTGTGTCGAGGTGCGGGAACACGTGGCTGGAGCTGATGTCCGCGACACCCGGAATCGGCGGGACGGGCACCTGTCGTTCTCCGCGTCCGAGTGGAAGGCGTTCCTCGCCGACGTGCGCGCCGACCGCCTGTAACCCTCCCTCTCCGTGGCGCCCCCGACCACGGGACAGCTAGACACTCAGCCCTCCGAGCGCGGCCGGAGGGCTGTTCTCGTGCCGGGCGGCTCCGGAACGGCTACGGCCCCGCCAGCCCGGTGCGTCCCATCCTCCGCGCCGCCGGTGTCCCTCAGGGCTGGCGGCCGGGATGGACCGTGCGGCCGACGTCCACAGAACACGGACCTGGGCGACGCCGCCCGGCCGACGTGCGGCAGGATCGGCACCAGGACCGGGCACCGCGAACGGGAAGGGACGGATGCGCCATGCGGGCGGCGGAGACCAAGCAGGAGCTGGTGGAACAACTCGTCCACGTCGGACGGACAGCCGCCCAGCAGGGCTACGTGCTCGCCAGCGGCGGTAACCTCTCGGCGCGGCTCCCCGGATCGGACACGTTCCTCGTCACCGCCTCCGGGGTGTGGTTCGACCAGCTGTCCCCCTCCGACTTCGCCACCATGGACCTGACCGGCGAGGTCCTCGGCGACTCCCCCAGACCGTCCAGCGAGTGGAAACTGCACCAGCGCACCTACCGGGAGCGCGACGACGTCAACGCTGTCGTCCACCTGCACCCGCAGCACGCGGTCCTCGTGGACGCGCTCGGCTACCCCATCCGGCTGTTCACTCTGGACCACGCCGCCTACGTGACCTCGATCGGCCGCACCGGCTACTACCCCAACGGTTCGGACGAACTCGCCGACACCGCCGCCGCCGAGGCGCGCCGTCACAACTGCGTGGTGCTGGCCCACCACGGGTGTTCGGCGCTGGGCCCCGACGTGGGAATGGCGTTCCGCCGGGCGACGAACCTGGAGGAGGCCGCGGCCGCGACGTTCCGCGCCCTCACCCTCGGCGACACCACGACGCAGTTCCCGGCCGACGCCTCGGCGCGGCTGCACCACCCGTGACGCAGCCGCAGGGAAACGGCGGGCAACGGAGAGCACGGCCCCTCACCGGTTTCCCCGCATGGCGCTGCGGGATAGCGCGCCGTTCCGGCGGCAGAATCGGGCGGGGATGCGGCGCCGCACACTCGCGTCCCCGGAGACAGTCCCGCCGCCGGCGGGTGGCCGCCCCTGGCGAAAGGCCGACCGATGCGTCCCGAACCAGCAGCCGACGAGATCGTGTGGGGAACGCCCCGGGCCCGGTGGGTGCTGCTGGCAACGGTGGTGGGATCGGGTCTGGCGTTCCTGGACGCCTCCACCGTCAACGTCGCCCTGCCCTCCATCAGCGCGGACCTCGGCACCGGTGTCGCCGGGCTGCAGTGGGTGCTGAACGCCTACACCCTGGCGCTGGCGGCGCTCATCCCGTTGGGAGGGTCGCTCGCCGACCGGTTCGGGCGCCGCCGCGTGTTCCAGATCGGGGTGGTGTGGTTCGCGGTGGCCTCGCTGCTGTGCGGGCTGGCGCCGACCGGGGAGGTGCTCGCGTTCGCGCGCGGGTTGCAGGGCGTCGGCGGGGCGCTGCTCACCCCGGGGAGCCTGGCGATCCTGCAGGCGAGCTTCGTCCGTCGGGACCGGGCACGGGCGATCGGAGCGTGGTCGGGGCTGTCCGGGATCGCCTCCGCGCTCGGGCCGCTGCTGGGCGGGTGGCTGATCGACGTGCTGTCCTGGCGGTGGATCTTCTTCACGAACCTTCCCCTGGTGGCCGTGGTACTGCTGGTCACGGCCAGGCACGTTCCCGAGACCCGGGACCCGCGGGCGCCCCGCGAGTTCGACGCCGCCGGTGTCCTGCTGGTGGTGGCCGGACTGGGCAGCCTCTCCTGGTCGATGATCAGCGCGGGAGGTCAGGGGTTCGGCGCCGCCGAACTCGGCCTCGCGGGTGCGGGGGTGGCCGCCCTGGCGGTGTTCGTCGCCGTGGAGGCCCGAAGCAGCTCCCCCATGCTGCCGCTGTGGCTGTTCTCCAACCGCCAGTTCACGGCGGCGAACGTGGTCACACTGGCGGTGTACGCGGCACTGGCGGGGATGATGTTCCTGCTGGTCCTGTACCTGCAGCGGGTCGCCGGCTACTCCGCACTGGCCGCCGGGGCGGCGCTGCTGCCGATCACCGCGCTGATGCTGGCGTTCTCGGCGCGCGCCGGCCACCTGGCGGAACGCATCGGCCCCCGGTGGCCGATGACGGTGGGGCCGCTGGTCATGTCGGCGGGGATGCTGCTCCTGCTGCGGACCGGGCCCAGCGGCGCCTACCTGACCACGGTGCTGCCGGCGGTGCTGGTGTTCGGCGCGGGGCTAGCGACCACCGTGGCGCCGTTGACGGCGACCGTGCTGGCCGGGGTGCCGGAGCGGCACAGCGGTCTCGCCTCGGCGGTGAACAACGCGCTGTCGCGCGGCGCGGGACTGGTCGCGGTGGCGGTGCTCCCGCTGGTCTCGGGCATCTCCGGGGCGGCCTACCGGGATCCGGCCCTGTTCACCGCCGGGTTCCACACGGCGATGGCGGTCTGCGCCGCCGCCACCGCGGCCGGGGGTGTGCTGGCGGCGCTGCTGGTGCGCAACCGGCTCGACGGGGACACCGCCGCCGCCTGCCCCGCGAGCGGGGTGGACCGCCACCACCACTGCGCCGTGGACGGCCCGCCCATCGAGAGCGACCACGCTGAGGCCCCGGACCGGTGACAGGAGGCGGACGCTCCTGGTCAGCGCGCGGACATCCAGCGACGGTCCGGCCGAAAGGCGGTGTCGGACGGGCGGATACCGCTGGCGCCCTCCGCCGGGAACACCACCGCCCGCGAGGTGCCGGTGCGCCACCGCGGCGGGGTGGGCGGATACGAGCCCGCCCCTACAGCCGACTGATGCGGATGGGGACTGTTGACCGGTCCACCGGACCGTCGATCGTTTCGGTGACCTCCGCCTCCTGTGGTTTCAGAGCATCCGGGGCCAAACGCGCCTTGCCCTGCGGTGTTATCCGCAGGGTTCCGGACCGGAACGACTCCGGAACCAGCACCGCCTCGATCGAGTGTTTGCTCTCGCGCGGTTCGTAGGTTTTCCCGTCGGCTTCGACCGTGTAGGTGGCGGCCTCATCCGCGTAGTAGTTGTAATCGCTGCCGTTTCCGGAATCCGAGACCGAGGGCGACTCGAAAAGGAGCCAACGCTTACCCTCCGGAGCCCAGTCGTGTTCCGGCGCGTACACTGACAGCCAGAATCCCCGGGCGGCGCCCCGGTAGCCCTTCTCCCCCTTCTTTTCCTCCGGGAGCGAGGGCATAGTGACGGTTACGGGATCGCTGAGTGGCGGGTAACCGGGGGAGTCTCTCAGCTTCACTCGCACGTCTACCGGCCATGTGACCGCTTTCCGCGGCCCGACCAGGGGCGCGCGGTAGAACTCCCGCACCGCGTCCTCTCCGCGTTCTCCGGTCCGGAGATCCAGGCTCTGCTCACGGCCCTCACTCTCCATGACCAACGCGACGGGTTTCCCGGTCGGCACACTGGCCGTGAGAACAACAGGGCCCGTCTTCTGCCCGGAGGAGAACGCCTCATCCGGCAAGGGGCGCTTGGCGTCCCCGACCCGAAGAAACAACTCCCTCTTGTTCAGCTCCCTTGTCGGCTCGAAGAGTTTCGGGTACACGCCCTTGTCGTCGGTCTCGATCCTGGCCAGAAGCAGTTCGTGCTCGGGCGCGGCCCGCCCACCAGCGGAGGGCATCGTCGTATCCGGCGACACCGTCTCCTCCCCCGGAGGCGGTTCGCCCTCCACGGGTTGCGACATCTCCCGCACTTTCCGCACGCCGTGGAGGCGCACATCGTCGGTGGCCCCCACCAACCGTGCGTCGTCGGCGATGTCGAGCGGTTCCCCGTCCGGGAGTCCGCCCTTGGGCACCTGCCAGGACAGGTACACCGCCTCCGGATCCAACCGCGGCGGTTCCTCCCCATCCGTTCCCTCACTGTTTCCGGAGGAGCATCCCGTACTGGCGGCCAGAACGGCCAGCAGCACCGACGCGCCGAACCGTGCCCTTCGTCCCGTACCGGCCATCCGCATTGCGATCTCCCGCGAATCCGTCCGTCTCGTAGAAGCGAAAAGCCCCAAGGTTCGGCGCTCGGAGGCATTCTCCCACTGGGAACCGGGCAGTGGGGCCGATCCGAGCAATCCCGAGGGACACGCATACGGACGGCCGCTGCGCGGGCGGCGGCGTTCGGTGGCGCGGGCGCGGCCCCGTGGCGAGTGCTCAGACCCGGGACCCGAGGCCGGGGCACACGCCCCGGAACGGTGGGCGGACCCCTCGGGTGCGCCTATTGGGCCGGAGTTTCCGCAAACGCCTCCCGACACAGGTGTGCCCCCGCTCCGGAACACCGGAACGGGGGCACACCCGGAAAACCAACGGCATCACGCCGTCAACGGTCGTTGACCGTTACAGCGCCTGCACGTCCTCGGCCTGCGGGCCCTTCGGGCTCTGAGTCACGTAGAACTCGACGCGCTGGTCCTCTTCGAGGTTACGGAAACCACTGCCCGCGATGTTGCTGTAGTGCACGAACACATCCGGGCCGCCCTCATCGCGGCTGATGAAGCCGAAACCCTTGTCGCTGTTGAACCACTTCACGGTTCCCTGAACCATGTCTTCTCCTGACGAGTGATGGGTGTCGGGCCCGCGGTCGCGGACCCCCATGATCGCGCTCGAACTGCGGCGCGCCTCACCATCACTGGCCAGGCAACCGCCCGCGTCGACTTCCGCGAGGGCAAAACACTACGGTCAAACAACTACACAGAAACCACGATCGCTCCCCATAATACCCTCTGTGCCGCGTGTTGCCCACCATGGGAAGCCCCCGATTTCCCGCACGGAGCGAGACCACTGGGAAAAGCGCCGGTATGCGGGACGGCACGTTCCACACACCGGCGCTCACTCCGACCTCGGGGAGGGTCAGCCGAGCCAGTTCATCGTGTCGGGGTCGGCCCCGATACGCTCACCGCTGTCCAGGGTCGCGATGCGTTCCATGTCCTCGGAGTCCAGGGAGAAGTCGAACACGTCGATGTTCTCCTCGATCCGCGACGGCGTCACCGACTTGGGGATGGCGATGTTGCCCAGCTGCAGGTGCCAGCGCAGCACCACCTGCGCCGCCGTCTTGCCGTGCTTGCCGGCCACCTCGGACAGCACCGGCTCCTGGAGGAGCCCCTTGCCCTGGCCCAGCGGACTCCATGCCTCGGTGGCGATGCCGTGCTCGGCGCCGACCGCGCGCATCCCCGACTGCGCCAGCTGCGGATGCAGCTCGATCTGGTTCACCGCCGGTACCACCTCGGCCTCGGCCAGCAGGCGCCCCAGGGTCGCCTCGGTGAAGTTGGACACACCGATGGCGCGGGCCCGCCCGTCGGCGTGGATGCGCTCCAGGGCCTTCCACGTGTCCACGTACCAGCCGTACCCCGGCATCGGCCAGTGGATGAGGTACAGGTCCACGTACTCCAGCCCCAGCCGCTCCAGGCTCGCGTCGAACGCGCGCAGCGCCTCGTCGTAGCCCTGGTCGCTGTTCCACAGCTTGGTGGTGACGAACAGCTCGTCGCGGGCGATACCGGAGTCCCGCAGCGCCTGGCCGGTTCCCGTCTCGTTCTTGTAGATACTGGCGGTGTCGATGCTGCGGTAGCCCGACTTCAGGGCGGTGGTCACCGCCGAGTGGGCCTCCTCGTCCGGCACCTGCCAGACGCCGAAGCCCAGCTGCGGCATCTCGACTCCGTTGTTGAGCGTGACAGTGCGCATTCCGCCTCTTCCTCGTTCTCTCGTGTTGTTGCGTTTCCGGCTGTGCCCGCCGCGGCTCTCCGCCCGGGCCGCTGTTCCGCGCCTCACCCGCGCAGCAGGCCGGCGGCCACCGCGTCCGCGGCGGGGCCGAGCAGCCGCTCGGGTTCGGACACCGACTCCAGTCCGATCACCAGCGCGAGGCAGATGTCGGCGGCCTCGCCGGGTTCGACCTCCGCCGTCCCGGCCTCGGCGAACACCCCGGCGAGGAGCTCGCGCAGTTCCGCGGTGAAGTCGCGGCAGATGTCGCCGAACAGGCGCGTCTTGGCGTCCAGCAGTTCGCCCGTGTGCGGGGACTCCCCGCTCAGCTCCAGGAACAGGGCCAGCTTGGCGTCCAGGACGCCCCGCACCCGCTGCACGGGAGGATCCGCGGACTCGGCCGCCGCCCGCGCCCGCTCCAGCGCCCGGTCGTGCAGGCACCGGACGAGTCTGCGGACGGCGTCGTCCTTGTTGCTGACGTACTGATAGAGGGCCGACCGCGAGATCCCGACGGCACCGGCGATGTCGTCCATCGTGGTGCGCCGGACTCCGTACCTGGCCAGACACTCGTAGGTGCCCTCCAGGATCTGGGTGAGACGGTCGCCTTCCATGTCGTTAGTCCAGTTCCTCGAGCATCCTCGCCGCGAGCGGGCCCGAGGAGGACGGGTTCTGGCCGGTGTGGAGGTTGCGGTCGGCCACCACGTTGGGCGCCCACGGGTCGCCCTCGACGAACTCCGCGCCCAGCGCGACGAGGCGGTCCTGCAACAGCCACGGGGCGCTGTCCGCCAGCCCCGCCTGGGCCTCCTCGGTGTTGGTGAAGCCGGTCAGCCGGTAGCCCGCGAACGGCGAGCCGCCCGGGGCGTCCTCGGTGGCCAGCAGGGCGGCCGGCGCGTGGCACACCACCCCGAGCGGCCGGCCCGACCTCAGGGCCGCGGTGAGCAGGCGCGCCGAGTCGGCGTTGACCGCCAGGTCCTCCATCGGGCCGTGTCCACCGGGGTAGAACACCGCGTCGTAGTCGGCCGCGGCGACCTCCTCCAGCTTCAGCGGCCGGTTCAGCTCGCTGATGCCGTCCAGGGCCTGGCGCATCTCGCGGGCGCCGTCCTCTCCCCCGTTGACCTCCGGCGCCAGGCTGCCCTGGTCGACGGTCGGTACCACGCCGCCGGGGGTGGCGAAGGTGACCTCGTGGCCGGCGCCGGTGAAGGCCCGGTAGGGCGCCACCAGCTCCTCGGCCCAGAAGCCGGTCGGGTGCTGCGTGCCGTCGGCCAGCGTCCAGTGGTCGGCGCCGGTAACGACGAACAGGATTGTCGCCATAGTCGTACTGTCCCCCCTCGCGGGCCCGTCGGGCAACGGGCCGACTGCTGACGAACTGACATTATGTTCGCAATTCGTCACTGTGTTACAGGGCCAATACTAGGCCACTACCCGGACCGACGCCAGCTGCTGCGCCGCCTGCCGCGGTGCGCGGGGTGGGGGTCTGAGGAAGCTGAGTACAGAAATTGGCGCTAAGTCCTGTTTTTCGGGCGCTGTTCGTCGCGGGCGGCGTCTCCGGTGCCGCCCCGGTACGACCTCCGAGGAAGGAGGCGGAGCGGATCCTCCGCCGACCGGCGGGAACGCCGCCGGGCGGTGTCCCGGGGCGGCGCGCAGCAGGACAAGCGTCCGAAAAACAGGACCTAAGGCCGTGATCTTGGCTGCGGTTTGGTGACACTGCCCTGATGGGCGAGTGCGGTGGCCCTACGTTCCGGCCCATGCCACATGATTTCCTCTCCGACGCACAGATCGCCCGCTACGCTCGCTTTCCCGCCAAGATGTCTGTGGGCGAGCTGGAACAGTTCTTCCGCCTCGACGGTCAGGCGCGGGCCATGGGTACGGCCAAGCGGACACCTGTCCACTGAACCGAAGCAACATCAGCCCAGATCGCTGCCGAGTTCGGCGTCACCCGCTCAAGCATCTACCGGTATCCCAGCAAGTCAGAAGGTGACTCTGAGCAATAACAGCCACAGAGAGTACTACCGTTAATTTCTGTACTCAGCTTCCTCAGTCCCCTCTGCCTCCGATATCGGTGCCAGCGGTAGCGATATCGGGAACTGGACTTTTCCAGGAAGCGAGAACCTCGGGCCGTTATCTCTGCATGTCAGAAATATAAATCCTGGCCATGAGGAAAACCTGGACCGGACTCCGGAACGCTTATCCCGCAGTTCCGAGTGCCCACGATATGATGCGATCCCCCATGGGATTTTCTTCAGTCACCGTTGCCCTGGAGGCAGCGGTTGTTTTCTCGCCCGCCGTGGCGCTGGCCATCACCGCGCTGGTGTGGTGGCGGATCCGCCGGGACAAACCGGCGGTGCGGGTCAGGGTCCTGCTCGACAGCACGGCTGACGTTCTCGTGCCGTGTGCGCTGCTGCTGGTATCCGTGCTGACCCTGGTCAATCCGGGCAGCGGAGGCGGTGTGGTCCTGGTTCCTTTCACCGGGATGCTGAGCACCGGCATGAGCATGACCACGCTGTATCAGAGTGGGGGCAACATTGCCCTGTTCGTGCCGCTGGGGGCGCTGCTGCCGTTGGCCTATGGCCGGTGGCTGGCCCGGTGGTATCGGGTACTGGCCGTATCCGCCGCGCTGTCGGCGGTCGTAGAGCTTACTCAGTACCTCCTGGCAACCGGGCACGTCTCCTCTGTGGACGATGTTGTGCTCAATGCCGCCGGAGGGCTGCTGGGTGCTGGGCTGACCTGGTGGTGGTGGCGGGTCGGGCCCCGTACCGGAAGTGCGGGGCCCGCTGTGGTCGCCGGGTATACCGCCGATCAGGGGTAGGTGGTGGTGCCGCTGGCGTCGCGACCGAACTCGCTGCCGCTGGAGTCGCCGTGGACGCGCATGTACCAGCGGAAGGTGCCCGAGTCGATACCGGTGAAGGTAGCGGTGCCGCCGTCGCAGTCGATGGTCTGGGTTCCCTCGGAGGACCAGCCGATCAGTTGGTCGCGCTCCAGGCGGATATAGGCGGTGCCGTGGGCGGGGTCGCAGTTGGTGATCGAGTCGACTTGCACCTCGTGGGTGCCGTTGTTGGGGGTGGAGTAGGTGCGGGAGTAAATCCCTACGTCGAACTCCGCGGTCCAGTTGAAGGAGCCGTCCAGCGGGGCGATGGAGGTGAAGGTCGAGCCGTTGTCGTAGGTCAGTGTCGTCGTGTCGGCCTCGGTCTCCTTCTTCACCACCTGGGGATCTGGCGCTGTGTCGTCAGCTGCTGCTGCGGGAGCCAGGCTGCATGCCAAGGCTGTGGCACCGGCAACGGCAATGACACGGGAGATCGCCCGCATGAAAGAGAACACCTCTCTTTTTAGGCGTATTTGGGAGCGGATTATTTCTTTCCATGGCATAGAGAGGGAAAACACACGCGATTAATTCGGATTCGATGAATACGTGCGCTGCACGTTCATTGGAGTGTTCCTAAAAACGGAACAGATCAATGCCATGGAGTTGCTGGCTCCACTCACCGCTGCTGCTGCTTCGGGATCCAGTCCCTCGCACACAGGACCCCGACACCTGGGACGGACCTGGGTGCCGGGCCCCGCGGCCTACGGCGGATTGCTGGTCAGGTCAAAGCCCACCCCTCATCCGGCGCCCCGGTGATCCGGTGACGCCCGCGAGGAGGCCGACCTTCACCGGCACCTTGAGGACCAGGATCTCCGCCCCGCATCGCTGCCGACGCAGGCAGCGCCTGGATCCGTTACGCCCCCGAACACGACTCTCCGTGATCACTCAGCGGGAGCCCAGCCTCGAATTGGCGCTACTTGGATACGCGAGCTTGCCAGTCCAGCCCCCATATCGCCGCTGGATTCGACGTCACCCGCTCAAGCATATACCGGTATCCCAGCAAGCCAGAAAGGTGACTCTGAGCAATAACAGTCACAGAGAGTGCTACCGCTAATTTCTGTACTCAGCTTCCTCAACTCCGGTCCACACGGGCCCGGGCATGGTCACCGTCGTGACCGGCGGGGACACCTGGACCTTCACCGCGGGCGAAGACACGCTCGCCTGGCTGCGCGACTCGCTGGCGGCCAACGGCGGCCAGGTCGACCACGTCCATTAGGCCGAGGCCGCCAGCGGCCGACCGGTGCGCGTCTTTCACCCCGAGCGCTGCGCCGAGCTGATCTCCCGGGAGCTGGAGTTCGCCGAGCAGCGCCACCGCGACCACGCGGTCGGCCCGCTGGGCGCCGTCGTCGGCGGTGCGCAGGTGCTGGGGGCCGTGGCCACCTAGGTTCCCGATTCAGGAGCACCGGCCAAATGTGTTCTGAATCACTTCCTTGCATACCCGACACATATGCGTGAAGCCGTGCCCAGCACCATATCGGCCTCACTCTTCTCTAACCAAAAACCCGGGAAACGTCAATACGTTATCGCGGAACAGAAACACTAATCAGTACTCTAAATCAATACCCTGCAGTTTCAACCCTCTGGCCGAATTCGGCCACAACGCATTGCGCACCATCGCTCCCGTCAGCACCCTCCAACCTGCTCCTTGACTGCATGCATCGGGAAAACTACTATCTGCTTTTGCGAGAATATTGAAAGTTATTTTCGTACTTGAGGGTCCATCCTGCCTGCATCACACCAGAAAGGAACCCCGTTGAAGCGAATCTCATCCATCGCACTCATCGCTGTTACCGGGATAGTCATGCCTCTCCTATCGGTGGCTCCTGCCAATGCCGCCGCGGAGAACACGAACACCCGGAGCGTCGAGGTAACCATCTACGAGGATGGAACCATCGTTCCGGCTGATGAACCGCAGCCTCTAGGCGATAGCGAAACGGAACTGTCCAACGGTTTGCTGGAGATCCAGGCTACGAACTGCACCTACGTTCGCATCTCCTACAACAAGTACTCCGGCAGTCCCGTTGACGTTAAGTTCGGATTCTACAACAGCGGGAACAACCCCGAGCGCGGATGGATCAACAACGTGGGCGCCGGGCAGACTGTGAGTGAGGTCTGGAACCAGATCAACACGAGCGGCTCGGTGACCGGGTACATGACCGCGAGGGGCCAGCAGCAGTTCAACCTCCCGCCGGTCAGCTGCGCCTAGAACGGTAGCAGGCTGAACGGCCCAACGAGGCGTTTGGGGTGGGGGGAGTGCCCCGACCGTTTCGGCACAACACCCCCACACCAGTGAAGTAGGCGGACCAGAACCCGCCTACTTCTGTATAATATCCCCATCATGTGGCAAATTCTTCTTTACTTGAACTACGCAACGTTTTCCCTTGCCCTGCTTGCATTTCTTCCCATCTCTTTTTTTGCGGCACTGGCAAAGCACAAGAAAAGGAAGTCTTTCGCGGCATCGAAAGCAATCGCTCCCCTGATTTTCTTGGTGTATTTTTATATTCTGGTGCGTCCAGTGGGAGGGTGGAGCGAGACAGGACAGTCGGATCCCAGTATCACTCTCAACCCCGTCGACGCTTTTCGCTATGCAGATGCCGGTCTCACCTGGCAGATGGCCGGGTTGAATATGCTCCTCTTTGTCCCCCTTGGGATCATCGTGTTCCTCGCGGCCAATACTTCCATTGTCATGTGGCTCGCGGGGCCGCTGTTTTCCTTCGCCATCGAGGCGTCGCAATCGGCCCTGGGCACGGGCAGGCAGAGCGACACAGTCGACCTCGTTGCCAACAGTGCCGGCTACATCACCGGAGTGGCGTTTTCGCTGGCTGCTCTTTTCGCTGTTCGGTACCTCACCAGGTCATCGGTCCACACGGGATCAGAAGCGAATGCCGCGCGTGGTTGAGAGCTGGGCCTGTGAACCGTCACGGAGCACCGGCACCCGGTTTTGGGCTCCGGGACGCCGCCGCGCGCGGCGGCGTCCCGGAGCCGACTGGAAGCCGCGCGCGGGTCGGTTGATCATCTGGCGCGTATGCTCCGCGGGCCCGCTCGCTCAGGGCCCGGCGCCCACCGCCGCTGTGGGTTTACACGGGATGTCCGAGAGCGGCCGTGGCAGAGCGCCCGGGTGGTCTCGGGTGCGTGTCGGCGACGAACCGGTCGGTAAACTCGGGACGACGCAGCCACATGGCATCGTCGTAGTCGATGAGCAGCTCGACGGCGGCGCGCACGTGCGGGTCGTGCGTGTGCGTCCACTCGCGCAGCTCGGCGATCAGGGCTTACAGTGGGCTTTTCGGTCGGTGGGGGATCGTCACCGTTGCGACGACGCCGATTTCGGTGGCGTCCCTCGGCCCCTGCCGACCGGCTCCCGCGGGCGGGCGACCGTAGGGTTCCTCCATGAGCGACTACCACGCGCAGTACCGCGAGGCACGCATGAAGGCCGACCGCCTGTCCACGGCGGCCGCGGACAACCCCTACGAGCCCTCGGAGGCCGCCGCCATAGCGGCGACAGCCCAGGCGCAGGCGACACTGGCGCTGGCGGCGGCCGAGGAGACCTGACGCTCCGGGCTCCTCGCGCGCAAGGCCCTCGGCCTCATCGTAGAGACCACTCGCACTGGGCGCCTGCAGGTCCCGGGCACTACCGGAGCCCTACTTTGCCCCTCGCCGTAGCGTCGGGAACCCCGGCCCGTAACGCATGTGTCCCGCGGCGGTCTACGGTGTGGCCATGGCAGACACTGCCTCCCCGGATGGCCGAGTCCCACTGCTGGGCCAACTTGCCGGCGAGGGCTGGTTCATGAGCATGGGCGAGATCGCGGCAACCACATCCCTGACCTGGCTGGCGTCCGATCCAGGGCTTCGCGCTGCGATGCTTGCGCACCTGGGGACGCAGGTCGGCATGGACCTCACCAGTGTGGAACGGTTCGTTCCCGAACCAGTGCACGATGACAGGTCCCGGCCCGACATCGCGATGCTCGATGTGGACGGTCACACCATCGCCCTTGTCGAGGCCAAGTTCGGCGCACATCTGACCGACGATCAGGTAGCCGCCTATCTCGCGGGCCTCAACCGGCGGTCCGGTCCCCACCGCGGCGCTTTGTTCATACTCGTCCCGCCCAGCCGCGTGGACGAGGCGAAGCGGATCCTCGAGCGGACGATCAACGCTCAGTCTGAGACGGCGGCACACGCTATCGTCACCTGGGATGAGTGGCTCAACGTGTGGGCTGCCGTCGCCGAGGAGTCCAGTGATGCCGGGCTCGCCGGTGACCTGCGCCAGTTGAGGGCCATGTGCCACACGCTGGGCGGATGCGTGACACCGCCTCTCGCCGGAACCGCCACCGGCCGAGACTGGCAAGAGCGAGCGAGCGACCTCGTCGAGATCGTGGACGTCGTCACGAGGCAGTTGCTGGGGTCTTGGAGCCCCCGCAGCTTGCCGAGGCAAGGAAAGCTGGTGCCGACGGAGCCATGGGTATATCGGTATCTGCCGATGATCAGCCCGGATACCTGGGTGCAGGTCGGAGTCTGGGGCAGGTTCGCCGACGAGGGGCTGACCCCGTTCTGGCTGATGCTCCACAAGGACGACAGGGGATCCGGCGGATTCCAGGCGGCCCTGCAGCGACTCATGGCGTCGGAACTGTCGCGCAAGGTCCGACGCGACGATGGACACGCGTGGGTGCCTCTGGAAGTGTCCGGCGATGCCAGTGGGCCGGAGTTACTCGATGCCCTCAGGACGACAGTGGGCGCCGTGCTAAGGATCCTGAAACCATAGGCAGTACTCCACCGGCGCCGCCCCTGCTGATCGGCGCCAGCGCCCCCGGGACCGCGCAGCCGTATCCGAGAATCGAACGGTTCTCGGACAGTTCAGAGGAGGCCGACTCGACAGGAGGGGAGGCTCATAGCTCGTTTGCGGCTGGTGACGCGTTCGTTAATGGCACCCGTAGTTGGCACCTCCTGACACGCTCCTTACCAACACCCCTACAGTGAGGGTGTGCCAGAGGATGCAAAAGCGACCGGGGTGACTCAACTGAGCCTGTCTCCACTCCGGCGCAAGCCAAGGAATTGCCCGGACGAGGTGCAACGCAGTTGGGCACGTTACGTGGCCACGCATCAGTCGGTATCGGGACTCTTCGACACGTTCAACGAACTGCGATCCGCTCAGAAGAACCCTCAGGGATCCATCGCCGAGAGACACCGGGATCTGGTGCGAGCTGCCATTGTCTTCACAGCGGCGGGGATGGACACATGCCTCCGGACGCTGATGGAAGATGCTCTAGGAACGCTCCTGAGCAGGGACAGCAAGGCGCGTGGCGCGTTCAAAGGGTATGTGCTCGACGGAAATAAGCGATTTGGCGGGAACCTGACCAACACGACCAAGAAGGCCATCGCCGCGTTAGACCCGCAGGCCGAACTGATCGGTCTTTACGTGCAGGACACGACCGCGGCAAGCATCCAAAGCCCGAGTGATCTCGGTCGTTGCCGCGACGCGCTCGGGCTCGATTCTGCCTCGCTTTCCGACACTAAGCTGCGCAATCACAATGACTTCTTCCAGGCCCGCAACGAGGTCGCCCACGAGCTGGACCTGATCGAACCGTCGGGCAAAGGCACACGCGGCCGCCGACACCGCGTCGTGACAGCGGTGGGACGCCAGTGCGACGAGGCCTTGACCTTGGTAGCAGAGTTCATCACCGCCACTGCCAAGACAGTGCGGTCAACGCAACGCCCTAGTCACTGAAAGTGACGGATTCGGGAGGCACGCCGGAGAATACAGATCACTCGATCACCGACTCCTGCCAGTCTCAGACCACGGGTGTCACACCGCCGGGGGCCGGCGCGCTGGGCCGCGGGGCGCGAGGAGAGGGAAGGGCCGCGCGGGGCCGCACCACGGCCCCGGACGCGGCGCATCGGTAGCGCTCGCCGGAAGGGCTACGGGTCAGCGACGAAGGCACGGGGCGAGCGGTGCGCTGGAGGGCAGCGGCGAGCGCGGGGAGAACACGTTCGCCGGGGCGCGGTGCGGTCCCGTTGACCCCAGGAGAGAAAGGGGAGACGCGGGAGAGAGTCCTTCGGCCGCGGCCACTCGTGGTGCCGCCCCGCCCGCCGTCCCGGTCTCCGCACGGCCGGACAGGGGCGGGGCATGGCTCGGGAGCGGCCTCAGCGGCCGGTGAAGACGGCGGGGCGGCGCTCCACGAACGACGCCATCCCCTCGGAGGCGTCGTTCGTGTCGAACAGCGCGGTCAGGTCCGGGACGAGCCGCTGCGCGGCCGCCTGGTGCCCCTCGACCCGGGAACGGCGCGCGGAGGCCAGGGTGGCACGCACGCCCAGCGGAGCGGTCCGGCCGACGATGCGGTCGGCGAACTCCACCGCCCGCTCCACCTGGGTGCCGGGCTCGGCGACCTCCTGCACCAGTCCGATCCGCAGCGCCTCCGCGGAGTCGAACTCGTCACCGGTCAGCAGCCAGCGCATCGCGTTGCCCCACCCGGCGTCCTGGGGGAAGCGGATCGTGGCCCCGCCGAAGGGGTAGATGCCGCGCTGCACCTCGAGCTGGGAGAAGCGGCTGTCAGAGGCGGCGACGCGGATGTCGGAGGCCAGCAGCAGCTCGATGCCGAGCGTCAGGCACCATCCCTGCACCGCGGCCACCACGGGTTTGGACCGGTCCCGGCCGACCAGGCCCCACGGGTCGATCGCCTCGTCGGCGTCGTAGCGGTTCTCCCCCGAGGTGATCCGTCCGGCCACGTCCGCCAGGTCGAGTCCGGCGGTGAAGTGCTCACCGTGGGCGTACAGCACCCCGACCCAGGCGTCGGGGTCGTCCTCCAGGCGCCCGTAGGCCTGAGCCAGCGCGTTGAGTACCTCCTGGTTGACGGCGTTGCGCTTGGCCGGGCGGTTCAGCCCGATCAGCAGCACGTGGTCGCGCAGTTCCACCGTCACCACTGGTTCGCCGTCGCGCGCGCTCTCTCCCATGGGTGCTCCCGTCCCTTCGTCGTTGTGTACGGTCCGGCCGCCTTTGTCCGTTACCCGGCCGCGCGACCGGACCTACTGAATAGTAACTATGGAATATGGCATACTCCATAGTGTCAAGGTCGGACGGGAGAGCAACCACGGAAGCGACCCACATGGAACGCACCGGAGGCCGGACCAAACAGCGCATGCTCGACGGCGCGGTCGCGCTGCTGCGGGAACGCGGCGCCGCCGCCGTCACCGTCGACGCGGTCCTCGCCCGCAGCGGCGCGCCGCGCGGCTCCGTCTACCACCACTTCCCCGGCGGCCGGGACGAACTGGTCCGCGGCGCGATCGAGCGGGCGGGCGAGCACGTCTCCTCCGAGCTCCGCGCCGCAGTCCAGCACGGTGACCCCGCCAGCGCGCTGGAACACTTCGTCGAAAGCTGGAAACGCTCCCTGCTGGACACCGACTACCTCGCCGGCTGCCCCGTCGCCGCGGTCGCCGTGGACGCCCAACCGGCCCCGCCCGAGGCGACCACCCTGGCCCGCACGGTGTTCGACCGGTGGCACGCCCAGCTTGAGGACCTGCTCACGGCGCACGGCACACCGGCGCCCCGGGCCGCCCGGCTGGCCACCCTCACCGTCGCCGCCGTCGAGGGCGCCCTGCTCCTGTGCCGCACCCGCCGCGACACCGCCCCCCTCGACGAGGTCCGCGCGGAGCTCGCACCGCTGCTCGCACCGCGCTCTCCGGCCTCCTGACCCCGCGTCCCGCGCGGACGGGGCCGCACCGCGAACGACGTCGCGCCGGACCGGCGCGTTTCCGGGCGCGACCACCCCCGGCGGCCTACCCTCGCGGAGGACCCTGTTGTTCCCGAGGGGGAGGTCGGCGCGTGTGGCACGACCTGTTCGTCACCGGCATCCCGCCCGCGGAGAAGGTGCTGCGGACCGTCCTGGTGTACCTGGTTGTCGCGCTGCTGCTGCGCCTGCTCGGCAAACGCGACACCGCCCAGCTGAACACCATGGACCTCGTGGTGATGCTTCTGCTGGCCAACGTGGTGCAGAACGCGATCATCGGACCGGAGTACTCGCTGAGCGGGGCGGTGATCGGCGCCGTCGTGCTGCTGGGCTGCGACTCCCTGCTGGTGCGCGCCCAGAACCGGTGGACGTGGGCGTGGCGGCTCCTCGAGGGCTCACCGGTGGTGCTGGCCCGCGACGGCAGCTACGAACCCGACGCCATGCGGCGGTTGGGCATCCGCAAGTCCGACGTGGCCTGGACGGTCCAGGGCGGGGGCGGCCAGGACATCCGCGACGTGCAGCGGGTCGTCCTGGTACCCGGCGGGAAGCTCCTCGTGCAGCTGCGCCGGGACAAGCGCAGCGCCACCGTGGCGGACACCGACGCGCTCAACGAGCGGCTGGCGCGGATCGAACGCCTGCTCGGCTCCCGCTCGGACGAGTCCGGCCCCGAGTCCCCCACGTGAGGACCCGCCCTATCGGCGCGTGACGCGACCGCCCCACGCGCCGGCCAGTCGTCCCGTGCCACCCGCGGTGTCAGCGCTTGCGCGCGACCCCGCCGTACATGGCGATGTCGGCGTCGTTGACCGTCCCGACCGCGTTCGGGTGGGGGTGCCAGTGGTGCACCTGGGTCACGCCCGGCTCCACCAGGTCCATCCCGTCGAAGAAGCGTTCCGCCTCGGCCCTGTTGCGCAGCCGCATCGGCATACCCCGCGCCTCGTACTCCCGCGCGACGCGGTGCACCTCGTCCGGGGCGAAGTCCGCCGTCCCGATCGACATCGCCAGGAAGCTCCCCGGGCACAGCGGCTCCAGCAGACGGTTGATGATGCCGTAGGCGTCGTCCTCGTCCAGCAGGAAGTGGACCATGGCGATCACGGTCAGCGCCACCGGCCGGTCCAGGTCCAGCGTCTCGGTGAACTCGGGAGCGGTGATGATACTCTCCGGGTCGCGCATGTCGGCGTCCACGTAGTTCGTCATCCCCTCGTCGCTGCTGGCCAGCAGCGCGCGGGCGTGCGTGAGGACGATGGGGTCGTTGTCCACGTAGACGATCCGGGATGCGGGGTCCACCCGCTGCACCACCTCGTGCAGGTTGGGCTCGGTGGGCAGCCCGGTACCGATGTCCAGGAACTGGCGGATCCCCTCCTTGGCGGCCAGGTAGTGGCCGACCCGGTTCATGAAGTACCGGTTGGCCTGCATGTGGATCGGCAGGGCCGGCCACTCCGCCATCATGGCCTTGGCAGCCTCCCGGTCGGGCTGGTAGTTGTCCTTGCCCCCCAGGATGCAGTCGTACACCCGGGCGGAGTGCGGCACGTCCAGACGCAGGTTCACCTGCCCCTGTTCCGCGTCCTTCAACCGGGACCCCTCTTGCCGTTTCGCGGACATGAACTCCACTCGCTTCCTCGACGCCTTGCCCCCCTCGCGTAGAGCCTAACGGGCGCACAACCGCCCGCACAGGGCGAGTGCGCAACACGCGTGCCTGGTTCCGGCGGCCGCGGAACCAGGCACCGGCCACGCACACGAGCGGCGCGGCCGACTGAGGATGCCCGCCGGCGGACTCCCGTGCTTATCCCGTACGCGCGAGGGCCTCCCCCACACCCTCCCGCACCGCGCGCCAGGCCGGATCCACCGACGCCGCCGGCAGTCGGGGATGCAGCCGGTTGGTGAGCAGGACGACGACCAGCCCGTCGCCGCGGTCGACGGCGAACTCCACCCCGGTGAAGCCGCTGTGCCCGACACCGCCCTCCCCGAGCCCGGCGATGCCGTCGAAACGGTGGGTCCAGAAGCCGAGGCCCTGCCCGGAGTGGAACGCGTCGCTGGTGAACTCGTCGACCGTCGGCCCGGCGAAGACCCGGCGGTGCCCGTAACCCCCGCCGTTGGCGAGGGTCTGCGCGAACACGGCGATGTCGCGCGCGGTGGTGAACAGCCCGGCGTGGCCCGCCACACCGTGGAACGCGTAGGCGGAGTTCCCGTCGTTCACCTCGCCCACGAGAGTGTGCTCCCGCCAGCCCTCGAAGTCCTCGACGCCGCGGTCCCCGAGTACGGGGTAGGGCTCCTCCGTCCCGATCATCCGCCGCTCGGTCCGGTTGCCGAGCGACGTCGCCGCGACCCCGCCGCGCCGCGGCCGGAACGCCGTGTTCACCATCCCGAGCCGGCGGTGCACCCTGCGGCGGGCGTAGGCGGACAGGGAGCGGCCGCTCGCGCGGCGCACGACCTCCCCGAGGAGCATGAAACCGAGGTCCGAGTAGTGCCTGCCGTCGCCGACGCCGTAACGCAGCGGGAGCCCGGTCACGTGGGAGACGGCGTCCTCGGGCGTGACGGCCCACAGGTAGGTGGGCTGCCACTCCCACAACCCCGCGGTGTGGGTGAGGAGCCTGCGCACGGTGACGGCCTCGGGCACGTCCGGGATCCAGCGCGCCACGGGCGCGTCCAGGGACACGGCGCCGTCGTCCACCAGCGCCATCACCGACGCGGTGGTGGCGAGGACCTTCGTGCAGGACGCCACGTCGACGAGGGTTTCCGGCCGCATCGGCCGGGGGTGGCGCAGCGGCACCTCGCCGCGGTGGGTCTGGGCGTGGCCGTAGGCCGTGTGCTTGGCGACGACGCCGCCCCTGGCGACGAGCAGCACGGCGCCGGGGAACGCCGCGTCCGGTCCCGGTCCCGTTCGGGCCGTGATCACGTCGTCGAGGGCGGCGAGGGCGTCGCGGCCCAGACCCGCCTCACCGGCACTGCCGGGGCGCAGCACCGGGAAGGTGCCGCTGGCCCGCGCGGGGCCGGGAACGAGTGCGCCCGCCGCCGCACCGCCCGCGGCGAGGAGAGCACGCCGGCGGCTGAGGGCTGGAAGCATGGCCGCCATCCAACCCCGGAACCGGGTGTGACGCAAGCAACACAGCACAGCGCGACGAGGCACCGCGACGCGGCGTCCCCGGGAGGGGCACCGCCTCCGGCCCGCCTCCGACGCGCTCACCCGCGCGTGGTCACACCTCCCCGCCCCACGCGCGCCACACCGGGTCCATCTCGGCGTCGGCGCGGAAGGTGCGGCGGGCCAGCGAACGCCACAACGCGCCCGGACCGGCCAGGTCGAGCCGACTGGGCCCGGTCGGCCCGTCGGGTACGCGGCCGAACAGACCCACCTGGCCGAGCACCCGCGCGGAGCCCACCAGACCGGGGAGTTCCCGTTCGTCGGGGTCGCGCGCGTCGAGGTCCTCCACGAGCATCTCCCGCCCCGCGTACTCCACACGGGTGGTGGCGCGCAGCGCACCGCCGCGTTCGCCCGTACGGCCCAGCACCAGGGTCTCGCGCCACAGCAGCTCCGCGCCCGAGGCGAGGTCCACGGCGACGTCGCGCGTGACGTCGGCGCCGTCGGCGACCACGAAGGAGGGTTCGTACCACGTCATGCGGGCGCCCTCGGCGAGGGTGACCCGGGCGCGCCACGCGGCCGCGCCGCCGCGCGCGTTGTAGGCCAGTGTCCCGTTGGGGTCGAGCAGGTCCAGCTCGGCGCCGGGACCCACCTCCACCCGGAGTTCGAGGTCGTCGCCGGCGCACAGGGCCGCCCGCACCCCGGTCAGCGCCACCCGCAGCGCGCTGCCGGGCCGCGACATCACGCAGGGCGCCAGGAAGGTGCCGGTCTCCAACGCGACGGGGCGGGTGCCGTCCCCGCCGCGTTCCACCGCCACCACGGTGGGTGCGCCGGCCGCCGACTCGTCCTCCGGGCGCGCCGTCAGCGGTGTCGTGGCGGCCATCAGTGGCTGTGCCCCGCGCCGTTGTGGCTGTGCGGCGCCATCGGTCCGGGATCGCGGGGGGTGTGCCGACCGTCGCGGTGGTCGGTGAGGACCCCGCGCACCCAGTCGTCCAGCCGCGCGGTCGTCGAGGCGTCGGTGCGGGACGCGGCGAGGACGGGCCGACCGTCGCGGGCCTTCTCCGCGTCGGCCACCATCCGCTCCACGTCCACCCCCACGTGCGGGGCAAGGTCGGCCTTGTTGACCACCAGCACGTCGGCGCGCGCGATTCCGGGGCCGCCCTTGCGGGCGACGTCGCCGCCGCCGGCCACGTCCAGGCAGAAGATCTGGGCGTCCACCAGGGCGGGGCTGAACGTCGCGGTGAGGTTGTCGCCGCCGCTCTCCACCAGCACGAGGTCCAGTGGCGCGAACCGCTCCTCCAGGTCCTCGACGGCGTCCAGGTTGGCGGTGGTGTCGTCGCGGATGGCGGTGTGCGGGCACGCCCCGGTCTCCACGGCGCGTATCCGCTCCTCTTCCAGCACGCCCGCCGAACGCAGGAACCGGGCGTCCTCGTCGGTGTAGATGTCGTTGGTGACCACCGCCATGGCGAGCTCGTCGGAGAGGTCGCGGCACAGGGTGGCGATGAGGGAGCTCTTTCCGGTGCCGACCGGTCCGGCGACCCCGAGGCGGAGGGTGCGGCGGTGCGCCGTGGCGGCCGGTGTCGGGGTGGTGGTGTCAGGCAACGAACAGCCTCCTCGTGGCGTGGGTGTGGTCGCCCGCCCACTGGTCGAGCTGAGGGCTGCAGCGGGCGGGCATGTCGGCGAGGGCGGTGGTCGCGGCGGCGGCCCGCGCGGCCTCGTCCAGTTCACCGGCGGCCTCGACCACCCACCGCACGGCGGTGTGCGGGTCGTCGGGCCGGAGTTTGAGCGCGGCCGAGGCGACGGTCTGGGCGTCCTCGTAGACCGCGACGCGGGCGAGCTGGGCCTCCGGTACGGCGAACGCGGCGCCCAGCGCCGCCAGGGCGACCGGACGCAGCACCCGCAGCCCCGGCGTGGCCGCGGCCGCCGTCCCGAGCGCCGCCACCGCGGGGTGGTCCGGCCGCAGGGAGGTGGCCAGCCGCTCCAGCCCGCGGCCGAGGGACGACGAGGCGTCCCGCAGTGCCCGGCTCGGTGTGCGGGCGGCCAGCGCCGCCTGCACCGGCCCGTAGTCGACCGGGTCGGTGCGGGCGGCGCGCAGGGCGAGCACGGCGGCCGCGGCCTCGGTGCGCGCGGTGCCCCGCGCCCGGGCGCGGATGTAGTCGGGGATGTCGCCGGTGTCCAGACCGGCGGCGAGCGCGGCCTCCAGCGTGGCGGAGTGGGCGTGCCCGCCGGTGGGCAGGCGCCCGTCCGCCAGCAGGAGCGCCCCCAGCTCCCCGGTGCCCTCGATCATGCGTTTCCTTCGGAGTCGGAGGTGCGGCGGCGCCGGGGTGGTCAGAACAGGCTGTAACGCTGGGCGAGGGGGAGCTCCGTCGCCGGGGCGTCGTCCTTGTCGGGCCGGACCTCGTGGCCGTCGATCGTGACCCGGAACGTCTCCGGGTCCACGGAGATGTCCGGCAGGGCGGAGTTGTTGGGCATGTCCGCCTTGCCGATGTCGCGCGTGTGGGTGACCGCCCGCAGTTCCCGGCTCAGGCCGAGCCCGTCCGCCACGCCGGCGTCGAGGGCGTAGGGCGAGACGAAGCTCACCGACAGCGCCCCCGCCGCCGAGGGCTGGGCGGCGAGGCCGCGCCGCAGCAGCATGGGTTGGGCGGTGGGGATGCTGGCGTTCGGGTCGCCCTGGGGCGCGTGGACCACGCTGCCGCCCTTGACGACAGCGGCGGGGCGGATGCCGAAGAAGGCGCGGTCCCACAGCGCCAGGTCGGCCATCTTGCCCGGTTCGACCGACCCCAGCTCGCCGTCGATGCCGTGCGCCACGGCGGGGCAGATCGTGTACTTGGCGACGTAGCGGCGGGCCCGCTCGTTGTCGGCGGGCAGGGCGGACGGCAGCGCGTGGCGGTTCTTCATCACGTGCGCCACCTGCCAGGTGCGGCAGACGACCTCACCGATACGGCCCATGGCCTGGGCGTCGGAGGAGGTGATGGACATGGCGCCCATGTCGTGCAGGAGGTCCTCGGCGGCCATGCTGGTGTCGCGGATGCGGGAGTCGGCGAACTGGATGTCGGCCGGGACCTTGCGGTTCAGGTGGTGGCACACCATGAGCATGTCGCGGTGCTCGGCCACCGTGTTGCGGGTGAACGGCAGGGTGGGGTTGGTGGAGCCGGGCAGGACGGACTCCTGGCCCGCGACCGTGATCACGTCGGGCGCGTGCCCGCCGCCGGCCCCCTCGGAGTGGAACACGTGGATGCCGCGGCCGCCGATGGCCGAGATGGTGTCCTGGACGTAGCCGGCCTCGTTCAGGCTGTCGGCGTGCAGCGCCACCTGCAGCCCGAACGCGTCGGCGGCCTTCAGCGCGGCGTCGATCGCGGCCGGGGTGGCTCCCCAGTCCTCGTGGACCTTGTAGCCGCCGGCGCCGGCCAGCGCCTGCTCCCGCAGCGCCTCGGCGCCGACGGTGTTGCCCTTGCCCAGCAGCAGGAGGTTGACCGGGACGCCGTCCAGGGCCTGGTGGGTGCGGGCGAGGTTCCAGGGGCCGGGGGTGACGGTGGTGGCCTTGCTGCCCTCGGCGGGTCCGGTCCCGCCGCCGATCACGGTGGTGGTGCCGGTGGAGAGCGCCTCCTCCAGCGAGTCGGTGTTGAGGAGGTGGACGTGGCTGTCCACGGCGCCCGCGGTGAGGATGCGGCCCTCCCCGGAGAGGACCTCGGTTCCCGGCCCGATCACGAGTTCGGGGTCGCAGCCGTCCATGATGTCGGGGTTGCCGGCCTTGCCGAGGGCGGTGATCCGGCCGTCCCGGACGCCCACGTCGGCGCGGACGATCCCCCAGTGGTCGAGTACGACCGCGTTCGTGATGACCAGGTCGAGCGCTCCGCCACTGGCGGGCACGGTGCTCTGCAGCATCGACTCGCGGACGGACTTGCCGCCGCCGAACACGGCCTCGTCACCGCCGACGCAGCGGTCCTCCTCGACCTCGACCCACAGGTCGGTGTCGGCCAGCCGCATCCGGTCACCGGCGGTCGGCCCGTATGTCGCCGCGTACTGGGCGCGTTTGATCTCACTCACCAGAACCCCTCCCGACCGTGTTGGCCACCTGCAGACCGGCGACCTTCCGGGCGCCGCCGAACGCCACGATGTCCATCCGCTTCTCGTCTCCGGGCTGGAACCGGATCGAGGTTCCGGCGGCGATGTCGGCGTGGAAACCGGTGACGGAGACCTCCTCCGGTTCCTCGTCGTCGTCATCGGAGAAAGCGAAGAACCGCAGGGCACGGTTGATGTCGGCGAGGTGGATGTGCGATCCGACCTGAACCGGCCGGTCGCCGTCGTTGCGCACCACCACGGTGTGGGTCTCGCGGCCGTTGTTCAGGTCGACGACCCCCGCCTCCGTACGGAGCTCGCCGGGGTGGACGGTGGTGGGCCGTTCGGGGCCGGAGCGGATGGGCCGGTCCAGCGTCACCAGCTTGCGCCCGTCCGGGAACGTCGCCTCGACCTGGACGTACTCCACCATGTCGGCGACGCCGTCCATGACCTCGTCGGCGCGCAGGACGTCGACGCCCTCCTTCATCAGCTGCGCGACGGTCGCCCCCTCACGCGCGCGCTCCATCATCCAGCAGGACAGCAGCGCGACGGCCTCCGGGTAGTTCAGCAGCACGCCGCGCTCCCGCCGGTCGCGGGCCACCATGCCGGCCGTGCTCAACAGCAGTTTCTCCGTGTCGGACGGAGTCAGGAACATCATTCCTCCCCACGGCGCGCGTGGACATACGCCACCCCGTCATCGTGGCTGGTTCCGAATAAGTCGTGTTTTCCGACTTATTGCCTCAATGTAAACCCGTTCGCAGAGAACCTTTCGGCGGGTCCCATGTCACGGAACATGAACGGATAAAAACAAAAAGTAACTGCTTTCCCCGGGCGCGGCAACCGCGCCGATCCCGGCAGGGGCGACGGAGGCGCGTGTCCGATCCGACTTTCCGCACACTCCGCGAGGCACCGCGGCCAGCGACGGCAACCGCCCCCGTAAAGCTCCCGCGCGGGAGACCCACGTCGAAACCAGCCGGAAATGGAAGAAACAATGAATCTCCCCCACCGGGCATAAAAGCGCAGAAACGATTTCCGCCCCCGGATTCCCCGACGAGGTCACGGCCCACGCCCGGTCAGGGGTCGCACCGCTCCCTCACGCCTCGGACGGAGCGGTTCAGCACCACGATCCCCCGCACCTCCATAGCGGCCAGGAAAACCACGCAGAACACGGCCGCGGCCCACCACGCCCGGTTCTGTCCGGACGAACCGAGCGCCACGAGGGTGGCGGGCACCAGAAGCCGCAGCAGGGAGCCGCACACGAACCTCCGGCGCCTGGCCAGGAGCCAGTGGTAGTCCACCAGCGCCTGCTCGGGCTCGGAGAGTCTCCGGTACTCGATCGCCCGCTTCGCCCGCGGCGGGAGGGAGCCAAGCTGGGACATGCGGTAGGAGCGGAACGAGTACAGCGCCCCCAGGCATCCGCCCAACGCACCAACGACGGCGACGAGGAGCCCGATGTCGACTCCGCCCTGGACCATCCCGCCACCACTCCTCCCGCTCGCCTGCCACGGGAAGCGGCCGCAACCGCCCTCCCGGCCACACACCGCCTGTGGGAAGAACCCCGCCGGGGAACCTACCCCAACCCCGTTCCTCCCTCCGGTACGGCCCGCGACACCTGGGAGGGGACTCACGTCCGGCGGTGCGGGGAACAGCCTCTCCCGGACCCGAGAAAGGAGAGGAAGCGTTGGGCAGACAGGGATTCGGCGGTCTGCTGTCGGACGAGCAGTGGGCAAGGTTCCTGAAGGCCGGAAACACACGGCGCCACCGGGCGGGGACGACCATCATCCACCAGGGCGACCAGGACAGTGCGGTGTTCCTCCTCGTGGAGGGCACGGTCAAGGTGTCCACGGTACGCGCCGACGGGACGCACACCCTGCTGGCGCTGCGCGGCCCCGGGGAGTCCCTCGGGGAACTGTCCGCGCTGTCCGGCCTGCCCCGAACGGCGACGGTGTCGGCCGCGGGAGGCGACTGCCTCACCCGTGTGCTGAGCAGCGCGCAGTTCCGCCTACTGGCGCAGAACATGGGATTGGAGAGCGCGCTGTGGAAACACGCAGTGACCCGGCAGAGCGAGAGCGAGTCCCTGCGCGCGGAGCTCACGGCGCTTCCCGCGCGACAGCGGCTCGCCGCCGCGCTGCTGCGGTTGGCCAGCCTCTCCGGTGCCGACATCGAGGGAGCGCACGCCGCAGGACCAGCGGGCAACGGCCACGGGGTGATGCTCAGGCTCGGCCTCTCCCAGAAGGAGCTCGGCGACTCGATCGCCCTCTCCCGGACCTCGGTGTCGACGGAGTTCACCAGACTGCGCTCGCTGGGAGTGATCCGCACGGGGCGCCAGCACATCGCTGTCCTCGACGTGGGGCGGCTCCGGCGGCTGGCCCAGGGGGAGGAGTGATCCACCTTCCGGACATTCCCCCGCTGTGTTCAGTTCTGAACACAGGCAAGCGCCGGCTCCTGTGAGTCTCGGGGGTGCGCGGTCACGACCGGGCCGCGCACCCCCGACTCCAAGGAGCCACTGTGACAGGCGGATTCCCGACATCACGCGCAAGTTCGCCCATGCCCTCCTACCACGCGGTTCTGGCGGTGGACACCGAGAAGTACACCCGCACCTCCTCACACCACCAGCAGATCCTCAGCAGCACCCTCCGCCGCGTACTGGCCCGGGCGTTCGAGCGCAGCGGCCTGGACCACATCTGGCGCGAGGCGCGTTTCCCGCAGAGCACCGGCGACGGCTACCTGGTCGGAGTCCCGCCGGAACACCTCCCCTCCCTGATCCACCCCCTGTTGGACAACCTGCAGTTCGAGCTGGAGGAGACCCAGTCCGAGCTGGCCTCCCACGACCGTGAACTGCGGTTGCGGCTGCGGGCGAGCCTCGAGCTCGGCCCGCTTCCGGACAGTGGTGGGACAGGGCCGGTCGACGGCATCGGCCAGGCGATGAACGACACCCACCGGCTGCTCGACTCGGCGCGTCTACGCCAGGCACTGGACCAGTCCCACCCGGACATCACCCTCCTCACGGCCATGCTGTCGCGGCGCGTGTACGAGGACGCGGTCCTCGGCGGCTACGTCGGCGTGAACGAGCTCCTGTTCCAGCCCGTGCACGTGCACACCCCGGAGAAGGAATACGAGGCCGAGGGGTACCTCTACGTTCCCCGACCCTCCGAACGGGACTCCGGGGGCGGTCCCGCTCCCGAACGAGCGCCCGCGCCACAGGAGCCATCCGGAGACGCGGCGGCGAACACCGACCACCCCGCCCCCGCCCCTTCCGCCCCGGACAGCGCCGCGGCGAACGCGCGGGACGGTTCCCACCAGATCGTGCAGGGCCAGACGATCCACGGTGCGGTGCGCATGACCAACACCGACAACTCGCGCACCCAGCGAGGCGGCGTCGGCAGCATCTCGGGCGGTGTCGGTTCGGTGGTCACCGACCCGCAGGCCCCCGTACACACGGGAAGCGGAGAGCAGCACAACGGTCCGCAGTTCGGCAACACCGGCAGCGTCAACTACGTGGGTGGCGACAACTCCGGCACCGTCCGCGGGGACACCACAGTCGACTCCGAGCACGACGACGAGGCGGACGGTCGGCAGTGACCGCGATGGCACCCGAACCGGAAACCGAACCGCCCCGCGGCGGCGTGGGCTCCGTGTCCGGCGGCGCGGACACCGTCCTCACCGACCCCCGGGCTCCGACGCACACGGGCGAGGGTCCGCAGATCAACGCTGTGCTACCGACGGAGGAGCTGCGTGACTACCTGGGCGACGTCCTGTCCCGGAACACGGGCCGAGACCACGTACCCGGCCGTGTAACAGCCGAGCACCTCCGCCGCGTCCGCTGCTGTTTCGTACCGCCGCCCGGGTACGCGGAGGCGCTCAGCGTACTGTCCGCCTCCCGGCTCCTGTTCCTCTCCGGCAGGCCCGGCAGCGGCCGGCGGGGCTCGGCCCTCCGGGCGCTGCAGGAGGTGGGCCCGCCCTCCCCGTCCGTTCGGGAGCTTCCGGACGGGGACGAGCAGCCCTACCTCCACGCCCAACGGGTCGCCGCGGAGGAGTCGTTGCTCCTGGACGTGTCCGCGCACGGCGGCGACGCGCTGCTGGGAGAGGTCCAGAACGAGCTGGCCGCCTACCGGGACGAGGTCAACGCCCGCTTCGGGCACCTGGTGGTCGTCCTCGCCCCGGAGCAGGAGAGACTACTCCGCGACGACCTCCGCTTCTCGCTCCGCCGGATACACCCGCCGGACAAACGCGAGGTCCTCCGCCGGCACCTGTCCCATCTCGACGTTCCCTTCCCGGACGGGGAACTGGACGGGGAGCAGGTGCGGTCCTGGCTGCACTCGGCGGGAACGGGAGAGACGGCCGAACTGGCCGACCTCGTCCGGCGCGCCGAACGGGAAGGGGCCGGGGAGGGGTCCTTCCGGGCGTGGTTGGATGAGGCCCAGCACGCGCTGGCCGACTGGGACCGGGAGGTGGCCGAGCAGGTCGAGCGCTTCACCACGAGTCGGCAGCGGGCGGTGCTGTTCTCCGCGGCGATGCTCCACGGGCTGCCCGTCGAACGCGTGTTCACCGCGGCGGAGGGGCTGCTGCACCGTGTGTCCGCGCCCGACGACGAGTGCCCCGTGCTGGAACGCCGCGGGTTCTCCGCCCAGCTGCACGAGCTGGGCGCCCGGGTGGACGGCGAACGCCGCGTCTCGTTCGCGGACCTGGACTACGACGCCGCCGTGCGCAACCGGTTCTGGGACGACTTCCCCGACCTGCGGGACAGCTTCGGGAACTGGGTGTCGGAGTTCCTGCGCAAGCACCGGCTCCCCGACGACGAGCGGAGCTGTCTGGTCACGCGGCTCGCCGAACTGTACCTGCGTTCCCGCCAGGTGGACTCCCTGTTCACCGTCGTGGAGCGCTGGGCCCGGCAGGACACGGCGGGTCGCGGCGCGCGCGGCGGCGCCCGGCAGGCGTTGGAGCTGTTACGGCTCATGCTGGAGGACGAACGCTCAGCGTGGGAAACCCGGCGCAGGCTGCGGGAGTGGGCCGCGGACCGGGACCTCTCCCCCGCGCTCGCCGAGGTGCTGCTGGTGGTGTGCGAGCGGGTCCTGGTGCGCACCCATCCGGAGCAGGCCATCGTGCGCATGCACCACCTGGCCCGCAACGGCACGGAACGGGTCTCCGGGGAAGCGGCGCGGGCGCTGGTGGAACTCGCGCGCGGCAGCCCCGAGCGGCGCCGGATGTTGTTCGCCCGCCTGGCGGAACGCCTCACGGCCGAACGTGCGGGGAAACCGGAGGGGGTCCGCAACTCGGACGTCGCCCTGGTGTGGCGCGTCGGTTCCCCCGAGGTCGTCGCCGCCGACGGACGGCTCCCCCGCCCGAAGGAGCACGACCTCGTCGTGGCCGCCACGACTTCGGCCATGGCGGCCGACACGGAGGGGGCACGCCACCACACGGAACGCTGGCTGGACGCCTGCGCCCGGGACCAGCGCCTGGACGCGCAGCTGTCCGCGTTGGCGGCGGCCGCCCGCGGGGCGGGGTGCGCAGCGACCGTGTACACCACGGCGCGCCGGTGGGTACTGGCGGGCGGCGACCGCGCGGAGCGGAGCACACGCCGCCGGAGCGCGCTTCAGCTCGTCGGGTGGCTCAACGGGCGCGGTCCTGCCGCCCGCACGCGCGACGAAGGACACCGACGAGAGGCAAGGGAAGAGAGTGTGACATGAGCAAGGAGAACCGCACGTGGGTGGCGGCGGGCGCCGCGGCCGCGGCTGTGGTGGTGCTCTCCGCCGTGTTCGCCGGGTGGTGGGCCCTGCTCTGGGCACCAGCGCTACTGGCGCTCGTGGGGATTCCCGCCCTGCTGTTCCACCTCTCCCGGCACGAGGACCCCGTTCCCGTTCCGGTCAACGCGGGTCCCGCCCAGGAACACCACGTGGCCGCCGACGCCTCTCCCGCGCCGCAGCGCAAGCACCTGTCACAGGTCCCCCTGCCGAGCGCCCACCAGGACTACGACTTCCTCTTCTCCGCCGTCGTGCACTGGCGGGCGCACGCTCCCCTGAACGCGGGGACCCAGGGGATGGCCACCAGCCTGGTACTGGACCGGGCCGGCACGCTGACCAGGGGCGAGGCGCCCGAGGAGTACGGGGTGGTGCGCCACCGCGTGTCAGCGGCGCTGGGGGAGGTGATCCCGCTCGAACAGGGGATGCTGGAGGTGTGGGCCGAGGACGTGCGGGTGGAACTGCGCGAGGAGGACGCCCAGCGGCTGAACCGCATCCGCGACCTCCGCAAGGACGAGGAGCTGCGGGAGCAGGAACGCGAGGTCGAACGCAGCCAGCGGAACTACCTGGGCAACGACGTCCTCGCCGACCCCGGACAGGCGGTGGTGTGGTGGTTGTCGCGGGACTCGCAGCGGATCGATGAGACGGTCGACCGGATCGGCACGCTGTCCCGGTTGTCAGCCGCGGCGAGCGGCAACGACATCCCGCGCCTCTACCGGGAGCTGGTGGCGGAGCTGGCGGGTTCCGGGGACCTCGGGGACGGACCGGACGGCATGGGAACCGGGCCCGGCAGCGGCGCCGGCGCGTTCTCCACAGGCGGCCCGGGCTCCGGTCCCCGCGACGGCGGGGACGGTGCCTCGGCCGAACGGGAGGACGACCCGTTGGATCTCCTCCGGGCACTGGTGGCGACCATGACCTCCGGTGCCGGCGGGTACGAGGAGGAGCAGGTCGTCGACCAGCTCGCCGTGCTGCTGGAGGGCAGCGGCCTGTCGGAACTGGCGCGGCGGTTCCGGGAGTCCTACGCCGTGGACAACGCGTGGGAGGAGGAAGAGCCTCCCCTGTTCGACGTTCCTCCCCGCACCGGCTCCCCCACCGCACCGGAGGACTCGGACGCCCGGGAGCACGGCGACGGTTCGGACACCGCCCAGCGCGACGCGGAAGCAGGCGGGGCGGAGCCGGACGGATCGGATGACAAGCCGCCGCGCGAGGGCGACGTCTCCGAGCTTCCATCAGGCACCGGGCACTGACCGGTGCTCCGCCGCACTCACACCGAACCGGGTGCCGCCCCTGCGTTCCGGGGCGGCACCCGCTGTTACCGGCCCGGACCACGCCCTGGGACAGGACCGGATCATCCTCCCCGACACCTCGCCCCCGGAGGAATGCTGTCCTTCCACCACGGGTTGACCTCAAGTCAAGTTGAGGGGTCAGGGTGATCGTGGATCCGATCCGAGCCCCCGGAGAACCGAGCCCGGGGCGGCACCTGTCCAGAACGGAGCACGCCATGGCAGCACGAGGGAAAATCCTGGTCACCGGGGCGACCGGCAACGTGGGGCACCACATCGTCTCCCAGCTGCGCGCCCGGGGCACCGACTTCCGCGTCCTCACCCGCGATCCCGCCAGCGCCGCGCTTCCCGACGGGGTCGAGGCCGTCGGCGGCGACCTGGCGTCGCCCCAGGCACTGGAACCCGCGCTGGAGGGGGTGGACACCGTGTTCCTGCTGTGGCCATTCCCTTCGGCCGACGGCGTCGAGGCCCTCATCGACACGATCGCCCGGCACGCGCGCCGCGTCGTCTACTTCTCCGCCATGGGCGCCCCCGGGGAGCCCGAGCCCGAGACCCCTGGAGTGTGGGGGCGTATCGAGCGGGCGATCCGGGACGCCGGACTGGAATGGACTTTCCTGCGCGTCGGCGGTCTGGCGGTCAACACGCTCGGGTGGGCCGACGACATCCGCCGGTACGGGGCCGTCCGGTGGTCCTACGGCGGGGCGGGGCGTTCGCTCGTCCACGAGCGCGATGTCGCCGACGTCGCGGTGCTGGCCCTCACCGAGGAGGGGCACACCGGCAGCACGTACAACCTCACCGGGCCCGAGGTGCTCACCCAGGCCGAGCAGGCCCGCACCATCGGTGAGGCAATCGGAAGCCCGGTGCGCTGGGAGGAGCTCTCCCGGGAGGAGACCCGGCAACGGTTCCTCGCCCACGTCGGCGACCCGGGCTTCGCCGAGCAGGCGCTCGACACCTGGGCGGCGATGGTCGACAACCCGGAACCGGTCACCGCGGACGTGGCCGAGGTCACCGGCCGCCCGGCCCGCACGTTCCGGGAGTGGGCCGTCGACCACGCCGAGGACTTCCTCCCCGCCGCGGCGACGGTCTGACCCGTTCGGGTTCTCCCGGGTCGACGCGGGCGGTCGGCCGTTCCGGGACGGTACGGTGCCGTCCCGGAACGCGCCGCCGGCCCTGACCACGGAACCGGGGGCGGGACGCGCCCGCACCGCGCCGTTGCCGGGTTTCCGGGTTCCCTAACCGAACCCGTCACGGTTGGCGCGTACGAAATCGCGGAACGAGCGGGCCGGGCGGCCCGTGAGCCGTTCCACCTCCGGTGAGACGTGGTCCTCCGCCCCTTGGCTGATGTCCCGGTCGAACCCCGCGAGCGCGCTGGCGAAGGGATCGGGCATACCGGTCTCGCGATAGCTCCGGGCCAGGTCCTCCGCCGACACGTCGCGATGGTGTACCGGCTTCCCCGTGGCGTCGCCGATGATCGACGCTGCCTGGGGGTAACTGAGTGTTTCCGGCCCGGTGACGAACCGCTCGCCGCTGGCGATCTCCGGAGCGAGCAGCAGTCGCGCCGCCACGGCCGCGATGTCGGCGGCATCGACCCACCCGAGTCTGCCGTCTCCGGCGGCCGTGCGGATCTCACCGTGCTCGCGGATCCCGGCTGCCACGGGGTGTGCTCCCACGAAGTTCTGCATGAATCCGGAAGGGCGCAGCACCGCCCACTCCGGGAACTCGCGGGCGACGAACCGGAGTTCCGCCAGCCCGGGAGCGTCGGCCAGCACCGCGGAGGAGCTCAGCACCACCACGCGGCGCACACCCTCCGCGTGCGCCGCGTCGAGGAAGGGCCGCACCATCGGCATGGGGTCGACGGAGAGGAGGGGCGGCACCAGGTAGAGGCGCTCCACGCCACGCACAACAGGGCGGTGGGATCCCGGGTCCGCCCAGTCGAAGAACGCGCCCTCCCGCCCCGGGGTGCGGCTCGCGACCCGGATGTCGGATCCGTGTTCGCGCAGCTCCGCGGCGAGCGGGTGTCCCGTCTTCCCGGTACCACCGGTGATCAGGACCGTCATGCGGAAACCTCCTCGCGCAGCGCGTCCGCCAACCCGTTGAGGTCCCCGCGTGCTCTCGCCGCCTGCACCGGGCTCCAGTAGTCGCGGTACACCACGATGCGCCCTTCCCGCACCGTGAGTACCACGACGTAACTCATCTCGTAGGGGCTGCCCGTGGCGACGGTCCGCCCCACGGCGGTGAACTCGGCCACGGCCGTGGCCGGGTCACGCGTCCGGTGCGACAGGACCGACGGGAAACCGGTGACGTCGTACAGGTCCGGGTAGCCGGACAGGTACTCGCGCACCGCCTCCCGGCCCACGAGCCGCGCGGGAGCCCCCGCCGTGGCGAACGGGAACTCGGCCACCCCGTCCGGCGCCCACAGGTCGGCGACCCCGTCCATGTCCTTCGCCAACAGGAGATCCAGCATCCGCTGGAACACCTCGTCCGCGGAACGTGGCATGGCGTTACCTCCGCTCATCGTCGTAGTGGCCCCATCCTCCGGCAGCGGAACGCGGACGGGAACGGCCGCGTTAGCCCCGGACCAGCGGTCCGGGGCTAACGCCACCGAGGGCTGGCATGGTGGTGAGTGTGGACGGACAGGAACTCGCCGGTTTCCTGCGGAGCTGCCGCGAGGCACGGCAGCCCGCCGATGTCGGGATGGAGCTGCGCCGCGGTGGGCGGCCGCGGCGCACTCCGGGACTGCGGCGCGAGGAGGTGGCCGATCTCGCCGGTGTGTCGGTGGACTACTACGAACGGTTGGAGCAGGCCCGCGCCTCGCACCCGTCATCGCAGGTGGTCGACGCGCTCGCGGACGCGTTGCGGCTCCCCGGGCCGCAGCGGGGGCATCTGTTCCGGCTCGCCGGATACGCACCGCCGCCACGCCACACGGCACCGGATCCCCTCCCGGGAGGGGTCATCGCCCTGCTCGACCGCCTCACCGACATGGCGGCCTACGTGTGCGACGCGCGGTACGACGTACTCGCCTGGAACACCATGGCCTCCGCCCTGATCGCGGACTTCGCCGCGCTGCCCCCGGAGGAACGCAACGTGCTACGGATCGCCGCGCGCGGGGGAAACACGGTGTGCCGGGGCGCCCCGGGACAGGAGGGGGCCTTCGCCAGGCAGGCCGCCGCGGAACTGCGCGGGGCGGCGGCACACCACCCCCGCGACGCCCGGCTCGCCCGCCTGGTCGAGGAGTTCGGCCACCACCACCCGGAGTTCGCGGACAGTTGGGCGCACCACGAGGTGGGAACGACCCCCGCGCTGCGTAAACACCTCACGCATCCCGAGCTCGGCACGCTGGAACTCGACTGCCAGACACTGCGCTTCCCCGACAGCGACCTGCGACTGGTGCTGTACAGCGCGGAACCCGGGACCGACACGCACGACCGGCTGGCCCGGCTGCGTCCGGACCCGAGCGAACCGTCCGCCTCGCGGACATAGCCCCGGCGCCGCGTCCGCGGCCGGCCGGAACGTGACGGCGCACGGGTACGGCCCCGGGCTCCCGCGTCCGCTCTCCGCCGGGCGCCCCGGTCCGGCGGCCTCCACCGCGTCGTGCCCGCCGCGGCGTTCGCCCGCGCACCGGGTTGTGCCACGTGTCGGCATTAGGATCTATGCGTCCCGTAATGAGAGGAACCGTGGTGACGATCCGTATCGCGCACCGGCCGGCCCGGACCGTGTACCCGCCTCCGCAACAGGACCCCTACGAGGTGGAGGCGCCGCCGACCCTGCCCGACGGGAACGCGCAGACGAACCCGCTCATGACCATCCTGCCGATGGTCGGCATGATGTCGTCGCTGACCATAATGATGGTGCTGCGCAACCCGGCGTTCATGGCCCTCGGGGCGGTGGTTCTCGTCGTGGCTGTGCTCGCCGCCCTGGGGATGCTGCTCTCCCGGCGCGGCCAGTCCGCCCGGCAGCGCCGCAACCAGCGGGAGCTGTACCTGGAGTACCTGGAGGAGCTGCGCGAGGACCTCAACGCGTGGGAGAACGAGGCCCGCGCCCACGCGCGCCAGCTCGACCCCCCGCCGGAGGCGCTGTACGACATCGTGCGCGACCCCACCCGGTTGTGGGAGCGCCGCCGCAGGGACCGGGACTTCCTGCGGGTACGCGCCGGCACGGGCGTCATGCCGGGACGGCCGCTGCAGCTGGCCGAGCGCGGCACCGCGCTGTCCCCCAACGACCCGTTCATGCTCTCCGAGGCCCGTGCGGCGATCCGGCGGTTCGAGACGGTGCCGGACATGCCGTTCACCGTCCCCCTCGACATGGCGGGGGACGTCAGCGTGGTCGGGGAACGCGCCGACGTCCTGCGGCTGGTGCGGGCGCTGCTCGCCCAGTTCGGCGCCTTCCACGCCCCGGAGGACGCGGCACTGGCGGTGGCCTACCCCGAGTCGCGCTCCGGGGACTGGGACTGGGTGAAGTGGCTGCCGCACGTGCTGGACCGGCAGCGTCGCGACGGCGGGACGAACACCCGGCTGGTGGCCTCCACCCCCGCGAAGCTGGGGACACTGCTCGCCGACGAGCTGCGCACCCGCACCGACTTCGCCGCCGAGGTGCGGCGCGGCCTCGGCAAACGCGAGGCCTACCGGATGATGCGCCGGCTGCTGGTGGTGCACGACACCCACGGCGGCCTCGCCCAGGAACTCGCGCGGCCCGACGAGGACGTGTCGCCCGCCGCCCTCGGCGCGACCGTCCTCCACCTGGTGGGTGAGCAGGTCGCCGAACCGGGGGAGGTCAACATCCGGTTGACGGTCTCCGGCGACCGGGTGCGCATGGAGGACCTGCGCTCCGAGGACCCTCCGGTGCTGACCGCCGCCGTGGACGACGTCGCCGCGGCCGTCCTCGACGGGTTGGCGCGGATGCTGTCCCCGCTGCGGCTGTCGCGGGAGTCGGCCGAGGAGGCGGCCGTGGAGAACGGCAGCGCGGACTTCCCCACCATGCTGGGGGTGGGGGACCCGGGCGACATGGACGTGGCGCGGCTGTGGGAACCGCGCGGGGAGCGCATGTTCCTTCGGGTCCCCGTCGGCGTGGACGACATGGGGCAACCGATCATCCTGGACCTGAAGGAGTCGGCCCAGCTCGGCATGGGACCGCACGGGCTGTGCGTGGGCGCCACCGGGTCCGGGAAGAGCGAGCTGCTGCGGACCCTGGTGCTGGCGCTGGCCACCGCCCACCCGCCCGAGGACGTCAGCATGGTGCTGATGGACTACAAGGGCGGGGCGACGTTCGCGCCGTTCGAGGGGCTGCCGCACGTCGCGGGGATCATCACCAACCTGGAGGACGACGCCGCGCTGATCGAACGCGCCTACGCGAGCCTGTCCGGGGAGGTGCAGCGCCGCCAGCAGGTGCTGCGGGACGCAGGCAACGTGGCCAGCATCGGCGACTACGCCCGCAGGCGCGAGCAGGACCCGAGCCTGCCGCCGCTCCCCCACCTGCTGGTGATCATCGACGAGTTCGGCGAGCTGCTGACCGCCCGGCCCGACTTCATCGAACTGTTCCTGTCCATCGGGCGGATCGGCCGCAGCATCGGGGTGCACCTGCTGCTGTCCAGCCAGCGGATCGAGGGCGGCAAGCTGCGCGGGTTGGACACCTACCTGTCCTACCGGTTGGGGTTGCGCACCTTCTCCGAGGAGGAGAGCCGCACCGTGCTGGACAGCCCGGACGCGTTCCACCTGCCCTCCCTGCCCGGGTTCGGGTACCTGAAGGTGGACACCACCGTCTACCAGCGGTTCAAGGCCAGCTACGTCTCCGGCGGGTACCGCGGGCCGGTCGCCGCGAAGGAGGAGCGGTCGCAGGAGCGGCGCCCCCGGCCGTTCCCCTACCCCGCCCACAACGCGGGCGGGAGCCCGCTGGGGGACGAACCGGCCGCGGCGGAGCACGGCGGCGGTGAGGAGCTGCCGGAACGCACCGCCGGCCCCACACTGCTGGACGTGATGGTGGACCAGCTGTCCCGTGCCGGTAACCCCACGCGCAGCGTCTGGCTGCCGCCGCTGCCGCAGGCGACCACGCTGGACGCGGTCACCGGAGAGCCCGAGGTCGGTGAGGCGGGCATGCGTCTTCCCTCCGACGTGTCACCCCTCGAGGTTCCCGTGGGGGTGCTGGACGACCCCGGAAGGCAGTGGCAGGGCCTGTGGAGCCTGGACCTCGCGTCCTCCGGCGGCCACATGGCCGTCATCGGCGGGCCGCAGACCGGAAAGACGACGCTGCTGCGCACCATGGTGCTGTCCCTGGCACTCACCCACACCCCGAGCCAGGTCGCGGTCTACGCCCTCGACCTGGTGGGCGGCGGACTGCAGCCCCTGTCCGAGCTGCCGCACGTCGGCGGGGTGGCGCTGCGCACCGACAGCGAACGGGTGCGGCGCACCGTGGAGGAGCTGCGGGGGATGCTGGAACACCGCGAGGAGGTGTTCCGGAAGCGGGGCATCGACTCGGTGCAGCGGCTGCGCCGCATGCACGCCCGCGGCGAGGTTCCGGAGATCCCCTGCACGGACGTGGTGCTGTGCGTGGACGGGTTCGGGGAGATCCGCGACGACTTCGAGGAGATCGAGGACATGGTCTCCGACCTGCTGCAACGCGGCGGCGGGTACGGCATCCACGTCGTGGCGGCGATGCTGCGCTGGAACGACGTGCGGATGACCATGCAGTCCAACTTCGGGCAGAAGGTGGAGCTGCGGCTGAACGACCCCTCGGACTCCTCGGTGGACCGCAAGCTCGCCGAGACCATCAGCACCGACACCCCGGGCCGGGCGCTGACCGAGCGGAAACTGTTCGCCCAGGTGGCGCTGCCCCGGATCGACTCCCAACCAGACGGGCAGAACCTGGGCGAGGTGGTCGAGAAGACCGCCCGCACCGTCAACGGGGCGTGGCGGGGGCCGGGCGCACCGCCCGTGCGCACCCTGCCGCTGCGGCTGCCCGCCAGCACACTGCCCGGGCCGGACGAGGAGGACCGGCGGGTGCCGATCGGGGTGGACGAACGCGCACTGGATCCCGTGCCGCTCGACCTGTTCGACCGCGACCAGAACCTGCTCGTGCTGGGCGACGGCGAGTGCGGGAAGACCAACGTGCTGCGGCTGGTCGCCGAGGGGCTGATGGCCCGTTACGGCCCCGGCCAGGTGGTGTTCGCGGTGATGGACCCGCGGCGGACGCTGCGCGAGGCCATCCCCGAGCCCTACCTGGGCGGTTACGCCAGCAACGCGCGCGTGTGCGGCGGTCTCGCGGGCGGTGTCGCCAAGGAGCTGGAGGGGCGGATGCCGGACGACGCCGAGACGGACTCCCCCGGCGGTTCCACCACCGAACCCCGCATCGTGGTGCTCGCCGACGACTACGACGTGCTCACCACGGCCGGGCAGAAGCCGCTCGCGCCGTTCGTGCCGTTCGTCCCCAACGGGCGCGATATCGGGTTGCACTTCGTGGTCGCCCGCCGGGTCGCCGGGGCCAGCCGCGGAATGTACGACCCGCTGGTGCAGGCCGTGCGGGAGAGCGGCACCACCTCCCTGCTCATGTCCGGCGACCGCGGCGAGGGGCAGCTCTTCCCGCGGGTGTACGCCAACGCCCAGCCGCCGGGGCGGGGGCGGTGGATCCAGCGCGGCAAGTCCCCCCGCCTCGTGCAGACCGCACTGTTCGACCCGGACGAGGAGGACACGTGACCCACGACGTGGTGGCACTGGTGCGGGAGTCCCCCACCATGCGGACCCTGGCCGACGCGATGGTGGACACCGGCCCCGACCTGCGGGTGCGGGAGGCGGGCGGCGGCGCGCTCCTCCAGCTGCACCGGGGTGACGGCGTCGCCCTGGTGAGTATCGAGGCCGCCCGCCGGGTCGACGTACCCGGCGAGGTGGCGCGGCTGCTCGGCTCCCGCGTCGCCGCCCGCATGCCCGAACCGTGCTGGTGGGTGGAGGTGCGGGCCTCCAGTACCGAGGAGGCGGCGGCGGAGCTGGCCCACCGGTTCGCCGACAGCCTCACCGCCAGGGTGGGCGGCACCGTGTGGCCCGAACGGGAGGGAGAGGACCGGTGACGGCACGGCACCCCGCGGTGGACCACAGCACCACCGGCGCGCTGGTCGCCCTCCAGGAGCGGCCCGTGGTTTGGTTCTCCTCGTGGCTGGCCGACGCGGTCTCGGCCAGCGCCGCGAACAGCCAGGGGCTGCAGGTGGTGACCCCCGCCCACTCCCGCGTCACGTTCCCGCTGCGCACCGTGCTGACCAAACCCGGCGGCCGGTGGGTGGTGCGCGAGTCCGACGGCAGCGGCCACTACGACGGCCTCACCGGCGTTCCTCTGGTGTGGGACGACGACGCGGGCTACGTCACCGCTCCCGAACACCGCCTCCCGGACTCCGGGAAGAGGGAGGGAAAGGCCGCGGCCGCACCGTCGCCCACCTTCCGCGCGGGAGCATCCGAGCTGGGCGGCCACCTCCTCCTCGACCTGCGGCTGCTGCACCCGGCCACGGAGGACCTCAGGCTCGGCGGCGCGGCGGAGTCGCTGTCACGCACGTTCGCCGGCGCCGCTCCGGCCGGGTGGGGAACGAGCGAACCGGCGCTGGCGGTGTGGGACCGGGACGGTCTCACCGCGCTGTGCCGCCAGCGGGCCCCGCAGCCGACCTGGACGGTGCTCGTCGGTCCCGAGGGCCGCCCGTTCCTCGGGACCCAGCGGGTGTCGCGCGTCCGCTCCGGGGTGAAGGAGAGCCTCACGGTCATGGCGGCCCGCTCCGCCGGGGAGGAGCTCCCGCTCGGCAGCCTCCCCGAGGTGGTTCGGGAGTTCGCCGGGCAGGGAACGCTGCAGAGCCTGACGGCCTACCGCCTGCCGGGCCGCCCGGACGGGACCTACGAGCCCCGCGCCCCCTCCCTGCCGGTGCCGGTGGGGATGGCCGTCGGCCCGGAGGGCGTCGCCGAGGCGGGCCTGGCCCACGCGCTGGACGCCCCCAGCACGGGGCACCGCCTGGGGCCGTCGATGTTTCCCGCCGTGTGGTTCCCCCTGGGCAGCGGCACCGACCCGGCGGCGTGGCGTCGGCTGGACGAGCTGCTGCGCCACTTCCGCCCCGACGGGGGCCAGCCCGCCTGACCGGGAGCGGGACGGGACCGGTTCCGGACTCTGCCGGCGGTTTCGCGGCGGTCGCCGGCCCCGGAGCTGGTTCCGCACTCGGCGCCCCGAACCGGCCCCGGTGCCACTGGTGGGATGGGGGCGTTTCCGGGGCGCGCCGCAGCGCAGTCCGGTGGGCGGCTACGGATGGCCGAGCTTATCGGAACGGCGTTCGGGGGCGGAGTGTCCGGTTTCCCGGAGTCGGTTCGCGGCCTCAGGAACGTTCCCCCAGCGACGGACGGGGATGTTCATAGCGACCACCCCCGCTTCTCGGCGACGCGGTATCCCGCGAACGACGCGAGGAACGCCACGAAGGACCCCGCCGCGACCGCACCCGAGGTCCAGGAAACCGCCCCGGCCGAGACTGCCATCGCCAGGACCAGCGCGGCCTGGAGAACGATCCCGCGCAGCTCCCGCAGGAGGCGCAGAACGGGTCCGAGAACGCTCAGCAGCTGGAGTGTCGGCCACGCAACCATGAGAACCAGCACGAAACCGAAGAAGATCCGCCCCGCGTGGGCGGAACTGTCCGGATAGGACTCGGCAACCTGCGCCAGGGCCGAGCTGAAACCGACGATCACCGAAGTGGCGAAGATCCAGCGGAACACGTAGGAAAAGGTTTCCTGGAAGGAGCGGCCGAGATCCGCTCCGGGGTCGGTCGCGAGGATCGACCGGTACAACAGCAGCGCCCGCCGCAGGCGCATCCCGCGGGCGTGGAGTTCGGCGAGTTCCCGCCTGGCTGGAACGTTCTCGGGGTCCAGACGCAGAACGTCCCGTAGGGAGGAGGACGCGGCGGAGTAGCCACCGAGCCAGCGGTGGACACGGCCCGCCTGCAGGAGCAGCCCGGGATCCTGGTTCACGTCCAGTTCCAGGCTCCGCGCACAGGCCGCTCGGGCGCTGGCCAGCCAGCGCCTTCGGTTCTGGATCACCACGCCGGTACTGTGCGGCCCTGGCCATGGCCACGAGCATGTGTGGACTGGCCCGGTCGGGGGCCAGACGGAGCGCTGCCTCCCCGGCGATGAGCGCCTCGTCCGGCCGGTTGAGGCAGACCAGGCTCGCGCCAGCCAGAACGTGAACCATCCACGACGCTTCACCGCCCCATGCCCTCGCCTGTTCGATCCCGTCCAGGGCCGCCCCGTACTGCCCCAGGCTCAACCGCTCCTGCGCCGTACGTGTCCAAGCGAGCGCCTCACCCGGTGCGTTGGCGAGCGCCTGATCGGAGCAACGCGCCACCTCGGCTACACGACCCAGGTCCCCGGACTGGGTTATTTCTTCCCGCACGTCTACAAAGATTTACCCCTCCAGGAAATGAATAAAATAAAAACAAAAACCAGAAAGTTTTTCCTAGTTTTCCATTTTCCTTTTGAGCCTTTCAGCTCCATCCATATCTTTTTTGAAAGATTCTATTTTAGAATAAAGAAAAGAAGTAAAAGAGTCCCCCGCTTTTTCTTCCTCCACTTCATCAAAAGAATACAATGCGGAAGATCCTTTTTTAAAGAAAAATATAACATCAAATTTATAATTACCTATAAAAAGTTTTTGCGATAAATCAAAATCAGGAGCCTCTTCAACAAATTCTTCAGCAATGTCAACAGCACAAATGGCTGACCTTATATCCAGCTCTACGCTAAAATATTTGAAAGGATATCCTCCTGCTTTTTTCATAAAGTAAACATAGTCACCAGGCAATAAAATATCTTTATTTTGATTTTGAAGTTCTTCTATTTGCTCATCAGTACAACCCTTGATGGACTCTCGAGAAGCAAATCCATAAGAAATTGCTTTTTCTATCAGATAATCAATTTCTTTATGTTCATTATGCATCGTCAACCTCCATACTTCTTTTGCCAAATTTTCATATCGTGCTTTCGAGCAGTCTCCGGAAGTTGCTCTATAACCCATTTTTTGTCGTATGGGTCATCAGAATTATAAAAACCTATATTAGGATCTTTGTAATCACTTGAACTATCTATAGCTATTATATTTCTTTCTCCCCAAGTCACCTTTATATCGATGCCAGGGTATTTAGAAATAAACTGGTCAACAACATTTTGGCACGAGATACAAGGCGGGCGCTCCGTATACATCTCAATCGTGCCAGTTGAATCTTTAGAAATGCGAGAGTCGATATCCTCCAAAAGTTTCACTTCAGAATCATATCGACCACTATTTCCCCCTTCTTCTGTTTCAAAAACCGGCTCTTCCAAGGATTTAACAAGACCGTTATCCTTTTCTTTTTTCCCGCTACTCGCAGCTAAAGTATTTGAATCTACACCCTCGATATCATACCGCATGATAGCAGTATTGCTTTTTGGTGGTATCCTATTTGTTCCCTTCAATTCAGGTGCATCCAAACTTTCTCGGAGAGCCTCCACGCCCAAAGATCCAGGAGGAGGAGAAGCGCCGTTGCGTATCTCTTGCGAAAGTTCTTTTATCTGGTCTTGCCGGAGCTCTTCCTCACCACCGCTTTCCTCAGCGTCTCGTGACTGATCATGTTCGTAACTGCCATCCCCCCTATCTGTACCGTCAGTATATGGAGATCCTCCTCCGTCACCATGGTTTAGCCCTCCCTCTCTACCAAAGGACGAACCGCCATTCCCGGAGGACGGGCCAGAGGAGATGCCGTCCGAGGAGACGTCCGGAGTGGGAGATCCGCCACCAGTCCGCTGAGGTTCCGAACGGGTGGGCTGCTCTTGGTACGAAACACCAGGATTACTGTCCGCAGAAGTCTCTGAGTCGGATTGGGAAGCAGAGGCATCCGGCCCCTTGCCGGCCATGGCCATGTCCTGGTCGGGCACCCTCTCGATGCCGGCCAATTCCATGGCCCTCTCCCAGCCGACCTCATCAGCCAGGTGAGTCCACTGCTGCAGCTGCCGAGCCGAGATGTCCTCCTCGGGCCGGTGCGGGGAGTCCTCCGTGTTCCTGGTACCGCTGGCCTCCCGATCCGGGGCGGAGGCGGTATCCCTCTCCCGCTGCGTACTGGATGGAGCCTCCCGCCCGGAGGTGTCGCCCACGTCCTCCCGGACAGGGGCACGCTCGGCACTGCCGTCCGGCTGGGAGGAGGAGTCATCCGAGAGCGACTCCGGAGACTCCGCCTGCTGACTCCGATTGGTTTCTCCGCGGTCGGAGCCGTCCTGACCGGGCGCCTCCCCGCTGCCGGGTGTCTCGTGGCCAGTTCCCCGGGAGGGCGTCTCGTAGCGGTCCTCCAGGTCAGCCGCGTCATCCAACGCGTCGCTTCGCAGGTCATCGAGCCCGTCACCGGACAAGGAACCGCGATCGCCCCCGTCCGGGGAGCTCCCCGGTGAGGAGGACGACGAGGACAGGTCGAAGCTGCTCCGGTCCGGCAGGGAGAGGTCGCCCCTGCTGGCGGCGGGCAGACTCTGCCTCAGCCCGCGCAGACTCGAGGCAGCGCCCCGGGCCAGGCCGGCACCGCCCACGACGCTCGCGGCCGCGTTGATGCCGCCGACCGTGATGGTGTAGCCCGGTCGCTGCTCCCACTCGCTGACGGGAACGATCGAGTCGCCCATGCCCTTCCAGGCGTCCTCAGCGACCCCGTCCCGGCGTTCCCAATCACCCCACACACCGAAGCCGGAGTCCTCGACCTTGACCAGGCCCACCAGCGCCATTGTTTCCTTGTTTCTCTGCTCCCCGTACGCGTAGACGTTGCCCCACCAGTCACTGGCGGACTCCACACCCCATCCCTCATCGGTGTAGAACCCGGACAGCCGGGCCATATCCGCGAGCCTGTCCACCGTGGCCCCACCGGTGACGTCCCATACGCCCCATCCCACGTCGGCGATCCAGATCTTGTCCTCCTCCTGGGAGGTGCCCCAGGGGGTGGCGGCCCCTTCCGGGATCTCCTCGACCCCGTGGGCCTCACGGCCCTCGGTGAGGATCTCGCCCTTGTCCGGGACGAACGTGGTGCCGTCGAAGAGCTCGGTGATCTTGTTGGCGCACTTGCGCTCGGCGGCCTGGTACGCAACGACGGCATCGTCGATGGCCGTCTTGATCCTGTTGTGCTCCTCGCGTTCCTCGTCGTCGTCGCGTACTTCCTCGACGTCCTCGACGCCCTCCAGGAATTCGCTGGCCTGCGATTTCAGTGACGCGAGCTTCTTCTTGAGCGGAGCGGCCTCCTCGGCGAACGTCCGCAGTGCGTCGGCGACCGTCTCCAGCGCGTCGTTGACGTCCTCGCCCAGCTTGGAGACCGCGTCCACCGCCGACAGCAGCTCGCCGGACTCGGGAGCGGAGTACACCTCAGCCAGCCCCTGCCAGGTGGACTGGATGCTGTTCCCCGAGTCGGCGATGTTCTGTCCGTCGGTGTCGATGGCCTTGGCCGCGGCCTCCAGCTCCTCCGGTCTCACCTCCGGAACGGGGATCCCCTCCGGGGTCAACAGCTCGTTCGTCTCGTTTTCACTCACCGCGCGACCGTCCCGTCGTCACCAGCGCTACGTTCCATGTCTTGGCGGTTGTCGGTGTCACAGGTCGAGGTCGGAGATGTCCCCGGCGTTGCTCTGGGACTCGCGGGCCATGTCCGTGTCGCCGTCCATGTAGGCCGTCACCGCCGTACTGCAGCCGCTGATCGCGCTGGAGGTGATCGCGGTCATCTTCCGGAGGTAGTCCCGGTAGGCATCGACGAACTCCTCCAGGGCGGTGGCGATGGGTTCGCTGGCCGCCACCTCGGCGGCCTCGGCGATGTCCTCGCCCAACGTCTTGGTGTGTCCGCTCAACCCGCTGGTCTGGTCCTCGTCGCCCAGCTCGGTCCCCACGTCGGTCAGTACCGCGCTCACGCCCTCGGGGCTGATGTCCCATCCGCTCATCAGGGGGTGCCTCCCGCGCCGTCGTCTCTCGGGCAACCACGGCAGGGGCCGGGTATACGGACCGTCCCGCCGCGCCTGTCATGTCCGGTGCCATATGTCACAGCCGCAGGGCGTGGCCGATATCGGCCACGCTCGCGCGGCGGCCTCAGGGGTTCTCGGGGAACGGGGGTGTTTCCCTCCCGCTCGTGGTCCGTGTGCGCTGCTCGGATGCGGTGAACCGGTGCGGGCGGAACGTGACCGGAGCCTCGGCTGCCGTCTGGCCGGAACCGGCTAGGCTCCGTTGCCGCTCGACGCGTTCCAGCAGGCTCCCCACCGCCTGTCCCGCCAGAGCCGCGTCCCGGCTGACACTGCTGGTCACCCGGGCCATCGCCTCCCGGACCCGGGCCGCGGGGCCGGGTTGCTCCTCCTCACCGGAGGAATCGGGCCCCATGCCGTCCGGGGTCCCGTCCCCGTCCCGTTCCTCCGGGGCCGGTTCCCCGCCGTCATCGGGAGTGACCAGCTCGAACTTCACCGCAGTCGCTCCTCGCCGCGTCGCGCCTTCGCGAAGGCCTGTCGTGTCCTTTGGCGCCCGCATTATGCCGGTAGGCGGTGACATAAAGTAAAATGGCTTTTACTTGGAACGGCGCGCCCGGCAGCGTCGCACCAGCGGCGCCCGCGCCCGGGGGCCTCTCCCGCGAGCGCCGGTGAGGGGCGCGCCACCACGCCGCCGACACGTGAGAACGGGTGGAAAGATGTCACGGTGGGACTTCGGCGAGCAGACCCTGACCACACTGGCCCGCAGCACCTCGGGGTCCAGCGACGAGCTCGCTGACCTCATCACACAGTTGATCCAGGCTGCCGAGCCGCTGTCGGGGAAGTTCAACGGCGCCGGCAAGGCCGCGTTCGACTCGTTCAAGGCCCGTTCCGACGAGATCACCGCCGACCTGAAGGCCGGACTCGGGTCGATCAACGAGGGACAGTACGGCATGCAGTCGGCCTTCTCCACCGGTAACCAGACCATGGCCGACGACGCCAACCGCAACATGTCCACGGCCAACTTCGACGCCGCGAAGTTCAAGACGGTCTAGAACCCCCGACCCGCGACCCCTGGGAGCCCCTGATGAGCGGCAACGGACGCAACAGTTACGACCTGGGCGCCTCGGAGGAGGCCCAGACCAACATCCACAGCGTCATGACGCGTCTGGAAGCGATCATCGGAGAGCACGACGTCGACGTGAGCAGCGCCATGGCCGACTTCGAGGCCACCGGGGTCTCCGACGAGTACAGCGCCAAAGAGCTCAAGTGGCACAACGCGGGCAACGAGGTGCGGGAGATCATCCGGCTCGTCCGGCAGACCCTGGAGAGCAACGACGAGACCGCCCAGTCGGCGCTCGGCCGGGCCGGTGCCGCCGTGCGGGGGATCTGACCCCGCCCCAGGCGAACCATCCGACCCGACCACGGGAGGGGCCGCGGGGGCGGCCCCTCCCGTTCCGTGCGGTCGGCCCCCGGCAGGACCACCATCCACCAGGCCCGAAGGACACCCGCCATGGCACGCGACTACGACAGCCAGCTGCTGGAGTCGACGGCGGTGCGTCGCAAACGGCTCCGGGAGGCGGTGTTCTTCGGCCCGCAACGTTCCCGGCGGCGCCTGGACGAGAACCTCGGCAAGGTCGTGATCAGCGTGTGCGTATCCGCGGCCGTCTGCGCCGGCACGGTCGGCTGGTCGTTCGTGCAGACCCAGCTGGACGGGCGGGACCAGCAGGAGCAGCAGGCCAGCCCGGAGGCGACGTCGGCGCCGCTGCCGGCCGACTGGGTGGGCTCCGAGGTGACGTTCCCGATGCTGCGCGAGGAGCTGGGCCACGCCCGGGTCCCGCCGGACCTGTACGTGCTTCCCGGGGACGAGCGTCCCAGCCCGGAGGAGGTGTCCAGCTACTACCTCGTTACCGAGGAGGGTGCGGACGGCTACTCGGCCGGCATCATCGAGTTCGACCAGGGCCGCACCGGTCCGGAGTTCGCTACGGAGGACGAGGCGTGCCGGTGGCTGTACCAGGAGCTGGCCTCGGCGGTGTCCGACCCGCAGCCGCTCGGTGCGGACGAGGAGCGGGAGGCCGACGAGCTCACCTCCGAACTCACCTCCACCGTGCGGGACAGGCTTGACGGCCGCGCCGGCGGTGTCCAGGTGACGCTGGAACGCGGCCAGGTGGTGGACGCGCTCGGTCAGGAGAGCGGCTCGGTGCTGTTCCCGGACCGGACGCCTCTCGCGCGGCGGGACCTTCCCGAGGCGGTGCGGGGGGCCGAGGGGTCCGCGCTGCGGGAGTCCTACCACCGTTACCGGGTGGCGTTCCCGTTCCAGGTGGAGGCCTCCGCCGTGGCGGCGCGGGAGGGCGGACCGGACGGGGTCCGGTTCGACGTCGGCGCCCAGGGGTTCGCACAGCCGCCGGAGCTGCCGAGTATCCGTTGGCTGGTCGGCAACGGGTACCTTGAGCGCGTCGCGGCCACGGACCTCCCGTCCTGACCGCCGGTACGTGACAACCCCCGCGGGTGCCGCGGGGTGACGGAGACGATTGGACAGGCCCGATGACCACGTGGAGCCGGGTGACCCTCGTCGGGGAGCGGCACAAGGTCGACGCTGTCGTGCCCGCCGAGGAGCCCGTGGGGACACTGATGCCGGACGTGCTGCGCATGCTGGACGAACCGGTCCGCAACCCGGCGACCCCGCTCCACCTCACGACCGCCGCGGGTGACCTCCTGGACGGTGGCGCCACGCTGTCCGGCCGGGGCGTCCCCGACGGGGCGACGCTGCGGCTGACCCGCGGCGACGACCCGCTGCCCGCCCCCGTCGTCCACGAGGTTCCCGAGGCGGTGGGGACGGCGCTCGACGGGGCTCCGGGCCAGTGGGGACCGGCGGCAGCCCGGTGGAGCGCCGGGGCGGCGACCGGGGTGCTCCTCGTGGTTCTCGCCGCTGTCGTGTGGGGCGCGACCGGCAACGCGCCGGGGATGGTGGCCACGGCGGCCCTGGGCGTGCTGGCGGTCGCGTTCGGAGCGGTCCTCGGGGGCTTCTGGCGCGCCGCGTTGGGGATCGCGCTGTCCGTCAGTGGCGGGGCCGTGCTCTGCCTGGCAGTGTGGTTCGCCGCCGACCTGTACGCGTGGCCGGAGTGGGGCCGGTGGTGCGGTGCGGCGCTCGTCGCCGCCGCGGTGGTGCTGCTGTTGGGTGCCACCTCCCGTCTGGGGCGGGGCGGCCTCGTCGGGGGCGGGGTGGCGCTCCTGCTCGCCGTACTGTGGACGGCCGCCTCCGCGGCGGGACTGGGGTTCTCCGGCGCGGCCGCCGTGAGTGTGGTGGCGTGTGTCGTGCTGCTGGGGCTGGTGCTGCGGCTGGCGCTGACGTTCTCCGGGTTGACGGTACTGGACGACCGGCGCAGCGACGGAGCCGAGGTGGCCAGCAGCGACGCCCGCGCCGCCCTGGCGGACACGCACCGCGGCATGGTGGTGTCCGTGACGGCCGTGGGGGTGTCCGCCGTAGCCACGGGGGTGGGACTGGCCTCCGACCTCACCGGTTGGACGGCGGCGCTGGCGGCGCTGTTCGCCGTGGTGCTGGGCAGCCGTTCGCGGATGTTCCCGCTCACGTTGGAGAAGGCTCCGCTGCTGGCGGCGGCGCTGGCCGTCGTGGCCGGTCTCGCGGTTGCCACCGCGGACCACGCCCCGTGGGGGGTGTGGGCGGCGTGCGGCCTGCTGCTGGGGTGCCTGGCCGTCCCGCTGGGGGTGCTCGCGGTCGACCCGCCGCCGCACGTGCGGGCGCGGCTGCGTCGGGGCGCCGACCGGGTGGAAGCGGTCGCGGTGGTGGCGATCGTGCCGGTGGCGATCGGCGTGTTCGGTACGTACCAGCGGCTGCTGGCCACGTTCTGAGACCGACGGGAAGACGACCGGGAAGACGGGAGGAGCCCTATGGGCGCGGGCGCATCACCGTACGGGGCCGCGGCGGCGAACCGGCACGGGGACACGCTCACGCGCCGTGCCGGCCGGTGGGCGGCCGCACCGTTCCTGCCGCCGCACCGGGTCCGCACGCCCCTGGAGCTCGGCGGTGCGCTGCAGCGCACCGTCACCACCGGGCGCAGGGTGGTGGTGAGCCGCCCCCGCACCGGTGCCGGGGAGAGCACGGTGACCGCGCTGTTGGCGTCGGTACTGGCGCACTACCGCAACGACCGGGTGCTGGCGATGGACATCACGCCGGGCTCGGAGTCGCTGGCGCGGCGCCTCGGCGTGCGGCCGGAGTCCTCGCTGGAGGAACTCGACCACGGTTCGGCCGACCTGGCGTCGTTCCCGGACGTGGCGCCGCACCTGGCCCACCCGCGGGAACGGTTGTGGGCCCTGCCCAGTGTCCGCGCGGACCACTCGGACCAGGCGACGACCACGGCCACGTTCCACCGGACGCTGCTGCCGCTCACACGGTTCTTCGGGGTGACGCTCATCGACCGCGGCGCCGACGTGTTCGACGGGTTCAACCAGGCGGCCCAGGCGAGCGCGCACGCCCACGTGCTGGTGACGCCGGCCACCCGTGACGGAGCGGTCAGTATCGGGCGGGCGTTCGACTGGATGGTGGCCAACGGCAGCGGCTCCCTGCCGGCGCGGACGGTGGTGGTGCTGGTGGAGCAGGCACCGGAGGAGGATCCGACGTTCGACGCCCAGGGGGCTGGCGCTATTCTGCGCGAGAGCGGTGCCGCGGTGGTCCGGATCGGCTACGACCGGCACCTGGCGGCGACGGCGGCGTTCGACCCGCGCCTGGTCGCCGATGCCACCCGTGTCGCCGCGGTGCGGGCGGCGGCGGAGGCGTTGCGCCGCGCCGGGTGACCGGGCACCGGCGGGACCGGGACACGGATGTTCACTGCTTCGGGAGGACATGATGGGAACCGCGCCGGGCCGGCCGCGCGACCGGGAGGCCGCTGGGGCTGCGGCTGACCGGCCGCGACTGGTGGCGTCCGACGACGCCGCCCAGGCGTTCCTGGAGGGTGGCGCCCCTCCCGGCACCGGTGCGGGCGGGACCCAGGACACCGGTGCCGCCTCCGCCGCCCCCGCTGCGTCCTCGCATGGTTCCGGCGGTTACGCGGAGCGGTTGGCGGCGCTTCCCGAGCTGCCCGCGTCCCGCTGGCGGCGGGTGGCGCGCCGGACGGTCGCGGGGTGGTTCCCGCGCGCGGACCGGTGAACCACAAACCGCCGCTGTCCGTACCAGGAGTGGGGCGGGTCCGTGCTACCGCCCTCTCCCCTGCCATCCATCCCCCCTTTTCCCTGGAAGGTCGACGATGCGACACGGTTGTGTCCGGCCCGGACGTCCACTGCTCGCGTCCGTGTGCGCGCTCGGGTTGGCGGGGGCCGCGGCGTGCGGCGGCTCCGGCGGGAGCAGCGCCGAGGAGGACTCCGGACCGGTCGAGGTGGACGTGGACGAGTTCACCAAGGAGCCGATACCGGACTCCAAGTCCCGGGTGTACAGGTCGGACATCCCGAACGACCCCGACGGCGTGGCGCCGCTGCGTGAGCGGTTGGCCTTCGCGGGGATCGAGGCCGCGTCCGAGTCCGGCGGTGTGGTCGACGAGAACGCCTCCGCCGAGTGCCCTCCCGCCCAGCGGGAGGCCGGGGAGACGGTGACCTGCACGGTCACCTACCGCGGGGACGAGCTCACGGCCGAGCTGGAGATCACCGAGGTCAGCGACGTCATGTTCAAGTACGACCTAGAGCTCACCCCGCTGCCGGTCACGCGGGACGTGGTCGAGGAGCACTACCGGGTGGAGACCCGGGCTCCCTACGCAGCGTGCGACATGGACGAGACCGCTCTCCTGGACCCGGACGACCCCGAGGACCGGGTGGAGTGCCGGGCCTGGACCCCCGACCCGGGAGTCCTGCACACGGCCCGCCTGTCCAATGACCAGGACCTGCTCCTGCACACCTTCGAGGACGAGGAGGCGGAGTACGACGCCGTGGCGAAGTGACCACCGGACGGCGAGGGGTGGTGGCGCGGCTCGGTCCGGGAGCGGCTCCCTCCCCATTCCCTCACATGGTGTCCTCCCGGAGGGAGAGGAGATAGTCCCGGTGGTTGTCGCGTTCGCGAACACGCGCTGCGGCGAGAGCGACCAGCACGGTGGCGCATCCCACAGCCACCGCAGCGGGGGTACCCAACGGACCGTGCAGGCACTGGACGAGCGAGAGGGCGACACCGGAGAACGGCAGCGTCAGTACGGCTATGACGCGCCGCGTCCAGGATCCCCCTTCCGATGCGGGAGACACCTGGACGGCGATCATGGCGGGGCTCCAGAACCAGCCGTACAGCAGGAGCAGGGTCGCGCCGCTCCACCTGAGACGCCATTTCCCGCGCGCCTGTGCGGTCAGCACCGGCAGGAGGAGGATGCTGAGCACGATCCCTGCGGTTCCCATGGCGTCGACGTACACCGACGCCGCCGGGTCGGCCAGCGTGTACAGGAGCATGCCCCCGATGAAGCTCCACGCCAGCGGTGCTCCGGCGGGAGACAGCGGAGGGCGAGCTCCCGTGATCCTGCCGGGGAGGGACGCCTCCGGCGCGGAAACGAACCTGCGTCCTGCGGAGTCGAGGCGCGGCGAGGGGCGCAGGTCGCCGCGCGGGCCGCGCTGGGGGCACCAGGGGTCGGCTTCCCGACCATCGGTATCGAGCCCGTGGTTGAGGATGCGGTTCCAGTGTTCAGTAGACGATCCTTCGTCCACGCGTCGACGCGCGTACTCCTCCAGCACCTCGCCGTGCCCGGCGTCGGCGGCCAGCCGCGCCAACCGTTCGGCCTCGCCGAACTCTCCCGCGCGTTCGCTGCGCAGTACGTGCGTCCGAAGGCCCCCGGCCGGCGGAGGGGTTGGAGGAAGTCGGCCGCCGTTCTCCCCCGCAGCCTCGGCGGCGGCCCTGGCGGCCGCGAGACGTTCCTCGTCCTCTGAGGTGGTATGGGCGGACAGCCGGTACAGCAGCGCCGCGTTGTCCCAGTCACCCTCGGCTTCGAGACGCTGAGCGGCCCTGTCGAGGTCCATGAAGTAGCCGAGTTCGTGCAGCAGCTCCGCGGCCGCCTCGGCACCCTCCCGGTCACCCTCGTGCACGAGCTCCTCGACCGGGGGCGGGTCGATACCGAGGTACTTGGTGTCCGAACCGAGGTGGAGACGCTCGCCGTGGGCGGCCCCCAGTGCCTCATCCGCGAGTGCTGCCTCCCCGGAACGGACCATGTCGGCGGCTACCCGCAGGGCCGCGTCCCTCGCGAGTACGGGGCGGATACTGACGACGCTCTCCCGAACCGTCCGTTCCTCCGCCCGTGCCCCCAGGCCGGTCAGAGTGGAAAACCCGGTCGAATCACGGGATTGGCGGGTGCGGCCCTGGGAGGTCTCGTGGCGGAGCCAGGCGCGCACGCGCCAGGTGCGGTACCGCGCGGGGTCCGCCGAGGCGCAGCGCCCGGTCGAGGAGGACCTCGGCGTTGCCGGGTCTGCCGTTCTCGTAGAACAGGACCCCCGCCCAGACCAGCGTTCCGGCGAGGCGGACGGCGTCAGTGTCCTCTCCTTCAGCCTGCCGCACGCGTTCCGACTCCTCGGGGGTGAGTTCCGCTCTTCTCTTGCCGAGCAGTTCCTCCTCCATGGCGTCGCAAGGGTGGTACGCCGGCAGCACGTCGCCCATGGGGACATCGGGGACCGGATACCCGTGGCCGCTCAGCCGCTGGTAAAGGCGCAGCGCTCTCTCGTCCTCCCCCGCGAGTTCGGCGAGCCGGCCCATCTCCCTCAGGACGTCGGCCGTCTCCGCGTCGATGCCCCCGCGCGTGCCGTCCCCCTCCGGAGGAGCACCGCACACCAGTTCCTCCAGTCCGGCAGCGGCGGCTTCCTCCCCCAGGCCGAAGGCGTACCGGTGGATCGTCGCGGACCGCTGCGGGTCCCCGGCGAGTTCGGCGAACCAGCCGGTTGTGAACAGGAGGACGAACACCCGGCCGAGGTCGTCCCCGTCCGACTCCGCCGCCAGGCAGCGGGCGACCCGTTCCGTTCCGTCGTCGCGCAGCAGGACACGGCTCATCCAGGTGTGGACGTCCGGGCTGCCGAGGTCGGGTGTGAGCAGGGGAACCGCTTCCGCCGTGCGCCCGTCCCGGTACAGCATCCGGGCCAGCTCGTGGGACGCGGGGACAGATCCGGCGTCGGTCCCGGCGAGGGAACGCAGCAGCCGTTCGGCCTCCGCCCGTTCCCCCATCCGCTGCCTCCGGCGGATGAGTATCCGGGCCGCCCCCTCCTTCTCCAGCGTGGCCGCGCCCCGCTCACTGGTCCGCGCGAACACCTCCTCCTCGGCCCTGTCCCAGTCACCTCTGCGCAGGTGTATCCGCACCAGCCACGCCGCGAGTTCCCCGCCTCCCTGACGGCAGACCCGCTCCGCCTCGTCGATCCGCCCCGCCAGCACCAGTCTCTCCACGGCCATGACGACCCTGGGCCCGCCAGTAACGCCGCCGCCCTCCGCGAGGGCGCGGAGGGCGAAGCGCACGGCCTGCTCCCACTCTTCCTGGCGTGTCAGTTGGAGGGCGACATCGTCCAGGAAGGCGTTGTCACCCGACTCGGCGGCGACGTCGAGGATCCCGGAACCGACAGGTGTCCCCCTCGCTTCGCGGGCGTTCGGGTTCCATACCGGGGATATCCACCTCGTGAGCACGGTCGCGGCGCCGGAGGCCACCGCTTCCCGGGCCAGTTCGAGGAAGGCGTCCGGGCACCCGGTGTCGAAGCGCTGTTCCAGCAGGTGCTTCAGCTCCGCGGTGTCACCCATGGAGGCGGCCTCACACGCTCGGCGCTGCTGGTCCTCCCACTGTGCTCGTTCCCACTCGGTGTCCCTGGCCAGTCTGTCCCCGGACGCGGCGACATAGCCGTAGCACCGCCGGACGTTGTCCCAGTCGCCTCGGCGCTTGAGCCGATCCGCGCAGTGCAGCAGCGCCCCCACGCCGCCGTTCTCCCCCAGGAGGTCGATCAACTGCGCCCGCTCCTCCCCGGTGTTGCGGGTGGCTGCCTCGTCAGCGAGTTTGGACGGGTCGTCGAGTTCCGCGACGCGCAGGTAGGCCCGACGCGCGGCGGTGCGGTCGCCGTCGAGCTCGGTACGGGCCAGCTCCCACAGCGCTGCGGTGCGGCCTTGGACCGCCGCGTCCGCAGCGAGCTGTTCCGCCTCCGAACGGTCTCCCGCCCGCAACCGCAATGCCGACGCCTGAACCAGGCCCGCCGGATCGTTCTGCGCGCGGTGCAGGGCCTCGGCGTGCGCGTACCGGAGCCGGTCCTGCGCGGCACGCGCGAACGTCTCCTTCCCCGGGATGTAGAGGTTCTCGGAGCAGGCCGCCTCCCAGAGGGAGGCGGGCGGGCAGATCCAGCCGCGCGTCTCGCGCCCGTGCTGTTTCAGGTAGTCGGCGAGTTCGTAGCTGGGATCCTCCTGGTACGGCCTCTTCCGCGCTCTCGTCAGGGGGCCGGGTATCCCGTCCAGGGGCTCTCCGAGCTCGGCCGCCACGGTGTCGAACCAGCCCTTGTCCAACGCCGCGCGGTCCTCGTTCGACAGGTATCCCATGGCGGCCTCGCGCAGGAAACCGCGCGGCAGTGGCAGGTAGACGTCGCCGAGCCGGTGGGCGTCCATGGCGGCCTCCAGCACCGCCCGCGCTGCAGGGCTCGCGTGCTCGTAGCGGCGCAGCAGCTCCGGTGCGCCGGCGAGGGTCTGGGTGAGGCGCCGTTCCGATGCGTAGGCTGCGGCGCGCCGCAGCCGCAGGTCCGAGGCCACCAGGTCCTCGTTGGCCCGCAGCTCGTCGCCGGTGAAGGCGTCCGGCATCCGGATGTCCTCGGCCTTCTCCAGCAGTGTGCCGACCGGGGAGCGCCGGTTCCCGGTCAGTTCCGCCCAGTACTGGGGCCACAGGGAGCCCAGTACCAGCACCGGGCCGCGCGCCGGATCGGCGAGCAGCTCCTGCAGCGCCTCGGCGACCCCGCCCCGTTCCCCGGGCCGCAGGTACATCTGGGCCTCGTTGAGCCAGATGGCGGTATGCGGACGCACCCGCCCCTCCCTCAGCGCCTCGACCACCGCGCCGGGGCGGTCCGGGGTCAGCGGGTGCCACATGCGCCAGTCGGGAGGCAGGGCGGCGTGCAGCGCCTCCCAGCACGCGCGGGTCTTCCCGGTGGAGGAGCGGCCGACCACCATCACCATCCGGCTGGTCCGGGACGCCCCGGACACGGCGGCGCGCAGGCGGTCGTCGACACGCGGCCGGTACAGGTAGGGCGGAAGCGGGGAGGAGTCCTCCCCGCTTCCGGTGTCGAGTGCCTCGTGCACCTCGAACTGCAGCGCGTGGTGGTCGGAGAGATCGCCCAGGGGTATGCCGAGCGGGCTGCGTTCCGGAGCCATGCCGGAACCGTAGACGTGCTGGACACCGACAACCGGACCGTGGAACGTGCCGTTTCTGAAGTCCACGTGGTCGCCGCCGTAGCGCTCCGCCATCGCACCCGCCTTCCCCGCGCGGGAGCCCCGCCGCGCCGTCCCACAGTGGGCCGCTCGGTCCCGCGCGGTCCCAGGATGCGGGAGGAACACCCCACCGGGGAACCCCGAGATCCGCCACACGGGGGGTTGTGGCCCGATCCGGCCACTGTCCCCGGCCCCGCATACAACGAAGTCGCGGCGGGAACCGTTCTGTTGGGTAGTGGAACGGGTTCGGGTCCTCCCGGGCCGCGGCGGAAGGAGGTCCGGGCATGGACGTAACCGGCGAGCTGGCCACTTCAGGAGCGCGGGCGCTGGTTCGAGCTATGGCCACGGACCGGTGGCCGGAGGTGCGTGACCGGGTGGCCGTGCTGCTCGGGGACGGGCGTGAGGACGTGGCGGCGGAGTTGGAGCGTTCCCGCTCGGAGGCGCTCGACTCACCGGAACTGGCCAGCGAGGTGGTCGCCGAGTGGCGGCCCGCGCTGTGCCGCCTGCTCACCGACGACCCGGACACGACCGCCGCGGTGCGTGCCCTGCGTGACGAGTTCACCCCGCCTCCCGGAACGGACGCCGGGAACCGGGTCGAGGGTGACGTGCGCGGAACCGCGGTGCAGGCCGGAACTGTGCACGGCGACGTCTCCGCCCCCTCCTACGGCGGCGACCACGTCGACTTCCGCGGGTCCACCTTCCACGGCCCGGTGACGGGAAAGTCGCCCCCGCCGCCCGCCCCGTAGACACCCCTCCCTCACAGGGAGCGGCGCTCCCGCACGCACCGTGCTCACCGGTGACACCCCACACATTCGGACTCGCGTTTTCGCTGGTCACGACGTTCTTTTCCGGGGATGTTCACCGTGGGAGGGTTGCGGCTTACCTCCCGTTATGAGACGTTCTTCCGCGTTGTCGTAGTGAACGGGAAGCCGGTGGGAATCCGGCGCGGTCCTCGCCACTGTGACCGGAGGACACTCCTCCACGGCGCCACCGGGCGCGTTCGTCCCGGGAAGGCGGAGGGGTGTGGGGTGGTGACACCCGGCTCCGGGAGCCAGGAGACCGGCTACGGCTGTCCGGTTGCCCGAACCACGAAGGATGGTTGGCCCGCATGCCAGCACACAACGCGTACCCCGCCGCGGCGCGCCGCATCCGGAACGCGTCGCTCGTGGCGCTCTGCGCCGCCCTCACCACCGCCTCGTGTGGTTCCCCCGAGGCGTCCTCCGACAACGCCGGAGGCGACGCCGAGACGGTCCGCAACTGCGACATCGACGTCGAGATCTCCGCCGAGAACCCGCCCGAGCGGGTGTTCGCCGTGTACCAGCCGGCCATCGAGATGGCCCACGCCCTGGGGATCAGCGACCGGCTGGTCGGCACCGCCTACCTGGACGCGAAGGTCATCGACGACTACGCCGACGTCCAGTCCGAGCAGAAGTACTACCCGGAGATCCCCAGCCGGGAGGAGATGCTCAGCCGCAAGCCCGACTTCGTCCTGTCCGGGTTCAACGACGTCTTCACCGACGGGAGGTTCGACACCCGCGCCAGCCTGCGCGAGCTCGGCGTGGAGAGCTGGATCTTCAGTCCGCTGTGCCCCAGCGAGGACGGGCGCGGCGACCAGGCCATCGACCCCTCCACGGTCACCATGGACAGCATCTACGGCGACCTGCGCGACCTGGGCACGGTGTTCGGCGTCGAGGACCGCGCCGAGGAGGTCGTGGCCGACATGGAGCAGACGGTCGCCGACGTCGAGGACGCCGTTCAGGACGCCGGGTCCGAACCGGAGGTCATGGTGGCCCGGCCCAGCGACGACGGGTTCCGCGCCGCCGCGGCGTCGGACTTCGCCACCGAGATGATCGACCTCGCCGGCGGGACGAACGCCGCCGCCGACGTCAAGGACGAGCGGCACGCCAACTTCGGGACCGAGGAGATCATCGCCCGCGACCCGGACCACATCTTCGTCGACGTGTGCTGCGACGCCGACATGACCGCGGCCGACGCGGCACCGTCGGTGGAGGAGATCACCTCCGACCCGGCGTTGGCCAACGTCACCGCCGTCGAGGAGGGCAACGTGCACGAGTGGACGTTCGCCGACCGTTCGGCCGGGGTCCGCAGCGCCCGGGTCGTGGCGGACATCGCGCGCACCATCCACCCCGACCAGTTCGACACGCGGGACTGATGGCGGCCCCCGCGACCGGCACCACGTACGCGGGTGCGGCCGCCCGAACCAGCCAGCACGAGCGCACCTCCGAGGCGGGGCTACTGCGCGGTGCCGGGGCACGCGGCGCGGGGCTGGCCGTGGCCGCCCTGGTGACGGCCGCCGTGGCACTGGCGTCGCTGCTGGTGGGACGCGAGGTGCTGTCCCCCGCCGACGTGTACGCCGCCTACGCCGACTTCACCGGTTCCGACACCGACCTGATCGTGACCCACCTGCGGGTCCCGCGCACTCTCGCCGGTGTGGGGGTGGGAGTCGCCCTCGGTGTCGCGGGGGCGGTGGTGCAGGGGGTGACCCGCAACCCGCTGGGCGGGCCGGGGATTCTCGGGGTGAACGTCGGCGCGTCCCTGGCGGCGGTGCTGGCCATCACCTTCCTCGGCGTGACGGCGGTGAACGGCTACGTGTGGTTCGCGTTCGTCGGCGCGGCGGTGGCCACGGTGGTGGTCTACGGGGTGGCGTCGCTCGGCTCCGACGGTGTCACCCCGGTGAAGCTCGCGCTCGCGGGTGCGGCCATGTCGGCGCTGCTGGGGTCGGTGACCTCGGCGGTGATCCTGCGGGACCGGACGAGTCTGGACGAGTACCGGTTCTGGTCGGTGGGCTCACTGGCGGGCGCCGAGTCGCAGATGCTGGCGCAGGCCCTGCCGTTCGCCGCGGTGGGTCTGGTCATGGCCGTGGCGCTGGTGCGGCAGCTGAACGCGCTGGCGCTGGGGGACGAACTCGCCCAGGCGCTGGGGCTGCGGCTGTGGCTGGTGCGCCTGCTGGGCGGGGTCACCGTGGTGCTGCTGGCCGGCACGGCCACGGCGGCGGCGGGCCCGATCGGCTTTTTGGGGTTGGCGGTGCCGCACGCGGCACGCGCCCTGGCCGGTCCGGACTACCGGTGGATCGTGCCGTGGACGGCGGTGCTGTCCCCGGCTCTGCTGCTGACCGCCGACATCGTGGGGCGGGTCGCGGTCCGCCCGGAGGAGTTGCAGGTGGGGATCGTGATGGCGCTCGTCGGGGCACCGGTGTTCATCTACCTCGTGCGTCGCCAGCGGCGGGCGGGGATGTGATGGCGGCCTCCGCCGGAACCGCCGCCGCGCCGCGGCGCGTACGCGCCCGCCCGCCCGGCGCGTGGATCGTGCGGGCCCGGGCGTGGGACGTGTCGCTGCGGCTGGACGCCCCCGCTCTGACGGTGGGCACCGCCATGGCCGCGCTCGCGGCCGCGGCGCTGGTGCTGTCCCTGACGATGGGGGACTTCCCGGTGGAGCCCCGGGAGGTGGTGCGAGCCCTCACCGGAGGCACCGCCGACCCGATGGTGAACCACATCGTGGTGCAGATGCGGCTGCCGCGCGCGCTGACCGCCGCCGGGGTGGGGGCGGCGCTGGCGATGTCGGGGATGCTGCTGCAGCGGTTGGCGCACAACCCGCTGGTGAGCCCGGACGTGATCGGGATCAACGCGGGCGCGGCCGCGGCCGCCACGGCCGCCATCGCCGTGCTCGGCGGCACCGCCCTGCAGGTGGCGGGGTTCGCGCTCGGCGGGGCGGTAGCCACCGCGGTGCTGCTGTACCTGCTGGCCTACCAGCGGGGCGTCTCCGGGAACCGGCTGGTGCTGCTGGGGATCGGGGTGAGCGCCGTGCTCGGTTCCGTGACCTCCTACATGATCACCCGCGCCGACATCGACACGGCCCAGCGCGCCACGGTGTGGCTGACCGGCAGCCTCGCCAACCGGGACTGGGCGCACGTGGCCACGATCGCGGCCGCGCTGGCGGTACTGACCCCGTTGGCGCTGGGGTTGTCCCGCCAGCTGCGGCTGTTGCAGCTGGGCGACGACCTCGCCGTGGCGCTGGGCGGCCGGGTGCGGCTGGCGCGGGGCGGGTTGCTGCTCACCGCCGCCGGGTTCTCCGCGCTGGCGACGGCGGTGGCCGGGCCGGTGGCGTTCGTGGCGCTGGCGGCGCCGCAGATCGTGCGGCGGCTGCTGGCCGAACGCGCGGTCGGGATACTTCCCGCCGCCGGATGCGGCGCGGTGCTCGTGCTGCTCTCCGACGCGCTCGCCCGCACCGGTTTCGGCGGCGGGGAGCTGCCGGTGGGCGTGGTGACCGGCATCCTGGGGGCGCCCTACCTGCTGTACCTGCTGGCGCGGTCGAACCGCACCCGGGGGTAGCCCCGACGCGCTGTGTCCGAGGCGCGGCGCGGGGCCGCGCGGTGCCGGAGGCGGGCCGCCGGGCGCGGTGGACGCGCCGGCGCGGGTTTCCGCTTCCCTCCGGTCGGATAGCGGCCCCGTGTCCGTGCGGGGCCCGGTACGGCCGGCCCCTGCTCGTGTCCCATCGCAGCGCGCAAGGAGCGAGGGTGTCACAGAAGGTGTCCGACCACATTCTCGAACGGCTCCACGACTGGGGCGTGGAGCGGGTGTTCTCGTACGCGGGCGACGGCATCAACGGCCTGCTGGCGGCGTGGCAGCGCTCCAGCGACGCCCCCGTGTTCGTCCAGTCCCGCCACGAGGAGCTCGCGGCTTTCGAAGCGGCCGGCTACGCCAAGTTCTCCGGGAAGGTGGGGGTGTGCGCGGCCACGTCGGGTCCGGGGGCGATCCACCTGCTCAACGGGCTCTACGACGCGCGGCTGGACCACACTCCCGTGGTGGCCGTCCTCGGGCAGACGGACCGCAGCGCCATGGGCGGGTCCATGCAGCAGGAGGTGGACCTGCACGCGCTGTACAAGGACGTCGCCTCGGACTACCTGGCGACGGTGAACGTTCCCGAACAGCTGCCCAACGTCCTCGACCGCGCCATGCGTATCGCCGAGAGCCGCCGCACCGTCACCGCCGTCATCGTCCCGGGCGACGTGCAGGAACTGGACTACTCCCCGCCGACCCACGATTTCAGGATGGTTCCCGGAAGCCTCGACGCGGCGCATGGGCGGGTCGAGCCGGAACCCGAGGAGTTGCGGCGGGCCGCCGAGGTCCTCAACTCCGGCCGGCGGGTGGCCATCCTCGCCGGCCAGGGGGCGCGGGAGGCGCGGGAGGAACTGTCGCAGGTCGCTGACACGCTCGGCGCGGGTGTGGCCAAGGCACTCCTCGGCAAGGACGTCCTCGACGACGAGCTCCCCTACGTCACCGGCGCCGCCGGGCTGCTCGGGACCCGCCCCTCCTACGAGCTGATGCGGGACTGCGATACCTTCCTCATGGTCGGCTCCAGCTTCCCCTACAGCCAGTTCCTCCCCGAGTACGGCCAGGCGCGGGCGGTGCAGATCGACGCGGACCCCACGATGATCGGCCTCCGCTACCCGTTCGAGGTGAACCTGCTGGGGGACGCGAAGGCGACACTGCGGTCACTGCTGCCGCTGCTGCGGCGGAACACGGACCGTTCGTGGCGCGAGACGGTGGAGTCCAACGTCCGCCGGTGGCACGAGGTACTGGAGGGCCGCGCCCACGTGGAGGCCGACCCCGTCAACCCGGAACGGGTCTTCTGGGAGCTGTCCCCGCTGCTTCCCGACGACGCCATCCTGACCTCGGACTCGGGTTCAGCGGCGAACTGGTACGCCCGCTACATCTCGATGCGGCCCGGCATGCGCGGTTCGCTGTCCGGGACACTGGCCACCATGGGACCGGGGGTGCCCTACGCCACGGGCGCCAAGTTCGCCCACCCGGACCGGCCGGTGGTCGCCCTGGTCGGCGACGGCGCCATGCAGATGAACGGCATCAACGAGCTGATCACGATCGCGCACTACGCCCGGGAGTGGTCCGACCCGCGCCTGGTCGTCGGCGTGCTGAACAACGGCGACCTCAACCAGGTCACCTGGGAGCTGCGGGCGATGAGCGGATCGCCCCAGTTCCTCCCGTCCCAGCGGCTCCCGAACCTGCCCTACGCCGAGTTCGCCACCAGCCTGGGACCCAGCGGCACCAGGGTGGACTCTCCCGACCAGGTCCGGGACGCGTGGCAGCGCGCTCTGGACACCCCCGGTCCCAGCGTGATCGAGTTCGTGACCGACCCCGCCGTCCCGCCCATCCCGCCGCACGCCTCCCTGGAGCAGATCCAGTCGACGGCGGCCGCGCTGGCGAAGGGCGACCCGGAGGCGTGGTCCGTGCTCCGGGAGGGCATCAGGACCAAGGCCCAGGAGGTGTTCCCGGGCACCGGCGGATAGCGCCACCACCCGCAGTGCCCCGGCGGCCGAGGGGCACCGCTGCCTGCCGGCCGCCCTTGTGGCGCCGCCCGCGATGGGACAGGATCGCGGTGGTGGTTTTCCCGGCCCCTTCCCGGAGGCTTCCCGTGGACCGTGCCGCGTTCGAGGCGTTCCAGTGCGACCCCTACCCGCACTACGCGCGGGCCCGCCGCGCCGGCGGTCTCACGTTCTCCCCCGAGTTGGAGGCGTGGCTGGTGGCGCGGGACGCCGACGCCCGCGAGGTGCTGCGCCGCCCGGAGGAGTTCTCCTCGGCGAACGCGCTGCGGCCCGAGGTGGCGCTGCCGGGCGACGTGCTGGCGGAGCTGGGCAACGGGATCGGCGGTGGACCCACGGTGATCTCCTCGGACGGGGAGCAGCACCGGAGGTTGCGCGTCCCGCACAACCGGGGCCTGTCCCGCCAGCGAGTGGAGGAGCTGGCGCCGTTCGTCGACGAACGCGCGTCTGACCTGGTCCGCCGGGCGGCCGGCGGCGGTGCGGAGTGGATGCGGGACTACGCCCGGGTGCTGCCGGCCGAGGTGCTGGGGCGGCTGGTGGGGCTCGGCCCGCGCGACGTTCCCACCGTGTTCCACGGCATCCGCCGCGCCGAGGAGCTGCTGTTCCGCCCCCTCGGCCACGAGGAACAGCTCCGCGCCGCCCGCGAGGTGGCGGCGCTGCAGCACCTGTTGGACAGCTACGTCCGCGACCGGTGGGAACACCCGCGCGCGGACGTGTGCACCGAGTTCGTGCGGGCCCTCGTTCCCGGGGACGAGGGGCTCTCCCGGCAGCGGCGCGGGGAGGTGGTGTCGAGCGTGCAGAACTTCCTGCTGGCCGGCTACCTCACCACGACGGCGCTGCTCGGCAGTTCCGTCCTGCACCTGCTGGCCGACCGGCGGCAGTGGGAGACGCTGCGCCGGCGCCCCGGCCTGGTGCCGAACACGGCGGCGGAGGCGGCCCGCTTCGACCCGCCGTTGCAGGGGTTCCGGCGTCTCACCACCGCCCCGGTGACACTCTCCGGGGTGAAGCTGCCGCCCGGCAGTGTCGTGTTCGTCGCGTTCGGCTCGGCGAACCGGGACGGCGCGGCGCACGAGCGCCCCGACGTTCTCGACGTGACCCGCCGCGTGCGGCCGAACCTCGCGTTCGGGCACGGCCCGCACGCCTGCCCCGGGATACTGCTCGCCCGGCAGCAGGTGCAGGCCACACTGCGGGCTCTCCTGCGGGAGATCCCCGAGGTGCGGATCGCCCGCGGGGCCGAGGTGGGGATGGAGCCCACCCTGATCCACCGCTCCCCCGTGGAGCTGCCGCTGACGTGGACGTGACCCGGCCGCCGGGTTCCCCGACTGGCGCGGACGCGGCGACTAGGATTGCCGGTATGGTCGAGGGACTGTTCCGCGACGACACCGCGATCCGCCGGGTCACCGGGGAGGCGGCCGTCCTCGGCGGGGCCGCCTACGCGATCCTGCTGCAGGTGGCCCACCCGAGCGTGGGCCGGGGGGTGCGCGAGCACAGCGACTTCACCTCCCGCCCGGTGAATCGGCTGCGGGGGACGTTGACGTTCGTGTACGGCACCGTGTTCGGCACCCGCGCCGAGGCCGACCGGATCGCGGCGATCGTGCGGGCGATGCACACGAAGGTGGCCGGTCCCGGCTACCACGGTCTGGATCCCGACCTGCAGGTGTGGGTGGCGGCCACGTTGTACGCCGGGGCGGTGCGGTTCCACGAACTGGCGATGGGACCGATGCCGGATGGGGAGAAGGACGAGCTGTACGCCCAGTCGGCGGTGTTCGCGACCGCGCTGGGCTGTCCCGCCGACTCCTGGCCGGCGAGCCGCGCCGCGTTCGACCGCTACTGGGCCGGCATGGTGGACAGCATCGAGGTTCCCCCCGAGGGCAGGGAGATCGCGGCGGAACTGTTCGCCCCCGCCAACCCGCTGCTCCGCCCGGCGGTGCGGGCGCAGCGTTTCCTGGCGGCGGGGGTGCTCCCGCCCCGGCTGCGGGAGGGGTTCGGCATCGCGTGGGGGCCGCGCCAGCAGCGGAGGTTCGACCGGCTGGGCAGGGTGCTGCGTGTCGTCTACCCGCGGCTTCCCCGGCCGGTGCGCACGCTGCCGAAGAACGCCTACATGCGCGACATGCGCCGCCAGGCCGCCCGTAACCGCCTCTACCGGCGCCCGGGGCGCCGCTCCCGCTCGGCCGTGCGGCTGTGGTGGGGCGGCCGCACCCGGCCGCCCCTGCGCAGGGCCCCCACCCCTGGAGGGGGCCGCCGCTCCGAGTAGGCCCTGAGGGCCTGTCCGACGGGCGCTAGCCGAGCCGTTCCCGCAGGGCGTGGTACTCGTCCCAGAGCTCGTCGGGGAGGTGCTCGCCGAAGGTGCGGAAGAACTCCGGCACCAGGTCGGCTTCCTCCCGCCAGGCGTCGCGGTCCACGGACAGGACGAAGTCCATGTCCTCCCTGGTGGTGTCCAGCCCGCTGGTGTCGATGTCCTGGGGGTCGGGCACGTTGCCGATCGGCGTCCGGGCGGCGTTGGCCTCCCCGTCCAGCCGCTGCACGATCCACTTGATGACGCGGCTGTTCTCGGCGAAGCCGGGCCACACGATGCGGCCGTCACCGTCCTTGCGGAACCAGTTGACGTAGAAGATGCGGGGGAGCTTCTCCGCCTCGGTGGCCTTGCCGACGCGGAGCCAGTGGCCGAAGTAGTCCCCCATGTTGTAGCCGCAGAACGGCAGCATCGCGAAGGGGTCGCGGCGCAGCTCACCGACGTTGCCCTCGGCGGCGGCGGTCTTCTCGGAGGCGACGTTGGCGCCGAGGTAGACGCCGTGCTGCCAGGTGAAGGACTCGGTGACCAGCGGCACGGTGGAGGCGCGCCGCCCGCCGAACAGGATGGCGTCGATGGGCACCCCGGCGGGGTCCTCCCACTCGTCGGCGATGGTGGGCGCCTGCCCGGCCGGCGTGGTGAAGCGCGCGTTGGGGTGGGCGGCCGGCTCCGGGGAGTCCGGGGTCCAGTCGCGCCCCTTCCAGTCGACGAGGTGCTCGGGCGGCTGTTTGGTGAGGCCCTCCCACCACACGTCGCCCTCGTCGGTCAGCGCGACGTTCGTGAAGATGCTGTTGCCCCACAGCGTGTTGACGGCGTTGGCGTTGGTGTCCTCACCGGTGCCGGGGGCGACGCCGAAGAACCCGGCCTCGGGGTTGATCGCGCGCAGCCGGCCGTCCTCGCCGTAGCGCATCCAGGCGATGTCGTCGCCGACCGTCTCCACCTTCCACCCGGGGATGGTGGGGTTCAGCATGGCCAGGTTGGTCTTGCCGCAGGCGCTGGGGAACGCCGCCGCGATGTAGCGGGGGCTTCCCTTGGGCGGGGTGACCTTCAGGACGAGCATGTGCTCGGCGAGCCAGCCCTCGTCGCGCGCCATGACCGAGGCGATGCGCAGGGCGTAGCACTTCTTGCCCAGCAGGGCGTTACCGCCGTAGCCGGAACCGAACGACCAGATCTCGCGGGTCTCGGGGAAGTGCGTGATGTACTTGGTGCTGTTGCACGGCCAGGCGACGTCCTGCTGGCCCGGCTCCAGCGGCGCGCCGACCGAGTGCACGGCCTTGACGAAGGTGCCGTTCCTCTCGATCTCGCGCAGGGCCGGTTCGCCCATCCGGGCCATGATCCGCATGGACACGGCGACGTAGGCGGAGTCGGTGATCTCCACGCCGAGCTGGGAGATGTTGCCGCCCAGGGGGCCCATGCAGAACGGGACCACGTACATGGTGCGGCTGCGCATGCAGCCGTCGAAGAGGCCGTTGAGCGTGGTGCGCATCTCGTTGGGCTCGGCCCAGTTGTTGGTGGGGCCGGCGTCCTGCTTGCGCTCGGAGCAGATGAACGTGCGGTCCTCGACCCGGGCGACGTCGCTGGGGTCGGAACGGCAGAGGAAGCTGTTCGGCCGCAGCTCGGGGTTGAGGCGGATGAACGATCCCTGCTCTTCCAGCAGACCGGTCAGGCGCTCCCACTCGTCCTGGGAACCGTCGCACCAGACGACGTCGTCCGGTTGGGTCAGGGCAGCGATCTCGCGTACCCATTCGATCAGTCCCTGGTGGCGAGTGGGCGCCACGTCGGTATCAGCTACCAGATCAGTCACAGCGGCTCCTCGTAGGTAATCGAGTTCTCGCATCATGGAGTACGAAACCGCTGTCCGGCTAATTGGTTTAGACCAAAGGTCTAGAAACACCGGCATCACCGCCGTGTTCGGAAGCATTCCGGCCGTGAGCGGCGGTGTGGCCCGCCCGGGCGGGGAGTGTCAGTACCCGCCGCCCCCACCGTCCTCGGGGGTGGACGGCGACTCGGGGCCCGAATAGTCAGATTTCTCTCCCTCTGGGGTAATCACGAACCACGAGTCGTTGACTCCCTGACCATGGGCGTCACCAGGGGAGACGTCACCGGCGTAGCGGTAGAGCGGCCAACCGTCGAGAGTGACCTGTTCCTCCCCCTCCCCCCGCTCGACGGTTCCGGTGCGGTCGTTTCCGATGCCGTCGGCGGTCACCTTCCCGTCGACGGTGACGGGCGGCCACTGTTCGGCGCACGCGTCCGTGCAGTTCGACGCCGGCGGGTCGTTGGAGTCGGCCGTGAACAGGTAGAGGGTGTAGCCCTCGGCGTCGACCACCGCCTCCCCCGCGTCGCTGTCCTCGGTGGCGTTCAGCGTGGACCCGTCGGTCTCGGGGGAGGCCGTGGTCTCCTCCCCCGTTGTCTCCGGGGCGCCGTAGCCACCGTCACCGCCGTCGCCGTCGCAGCCCGCCACCGCCAGCACCACGCACCCGCCGAGCGCGAGCACCCTGCCCGAGATCCGCATGCTCTTCCTTCCGGTTCCGTGTTCCGTGGAAACCCCTCCCCGACCATTCCATTATCCAACCGCGAATCCCGCAGGCTTTTCGCGACAGGCGGGGCCACCGAACAGTAAGAAAAGGAACCGAATTTTCAGGAAATTCCACAAAATATGTTATTCACGGAATGCGCATCCGAGCCCGTGACCGGCGAAACGCGCCACTCGCACCGGAACCGGCGGAAAACACCTCCACGCTGCGTGCGTCGCGTGGGCGACCGCGGAATCAGCGGGAACGCGTACCGCCCTGCGCCGCGCCGCGGAGTTTGGCCCAGGCGCGCCGCATGCCCGCGATCCACCGGTCCCGGTCCTGGCTGCGGTGCAGTTCGTACTCGGCCGCCTCGGGGTGCGGCAGCACCAGGAACCGTCCCTCCCGCAGGGCCGAGACCGCGGTGTCGGCGACCTCGTGCGGCTCCAGGTAGGCCCCGCCCAACCGGGTGGCCGAGTCCGCGCCGTCCCCGGCCGTCATGGGGGTGTGCACCCCCTGGGGGCAGAGGCAGGAGACGCCCACCCCCGCGTCGCCGTAGCGGATCGCCAACCACTCGGCCAGCGCGACGGCTCCGTGTTTCGTCACCGAGTAGGGCGCGCTGTCCAGCTGCGTCAGCAGGCCGGCGGCGGAGGCGGTGACGAGCAGGTGCCCGCGGCCGCGCTCGGCCATGCGGGGAAGCAGCGCGCGGGCGACGTGGACGTGCGCGAGCACGTGCACCCGCCAGGAGGCCTCCCAGTCGGCGTCGCCGCCGAGCCCGTCCCCCGCGGCGACCCCCGCGTTGGAGCACCACAGGTCGATCGGCGCGTGCTCCTCCTCGATGCTGGCGACCGCGCTCGCGACGGCGTCCTCGTCGGTCACGTCGAGCGTGACCGGGTGGGCCCGCTCCCCCAGTTCGATCGCGGCGTTGCGGGTGCGGTCCGGGTCGCGGTCGGCCACCAGGACACGCGCGGCGCCCTCGCGCAGGAAACGCTGGGCCAGGGCGTAGCCGATGCCGCTGGCGCCGCCGGTGACGACGACGGTCGCGCCGTCCGCGGTGAACGCGTCAGGCATGGGGGGGTTCTCCTGTTCCGGTCTGGGGACGGAAGACGAGCCGTCCGGTCGTGGACCCCTCGGCGACGCGCTGCACCGCGTCGGGGAGGGATCCGGCGTCGACGCGTTCGCTCACCAGCGGGGAGATGAGCCCCCTGTCGGCGAGGTCGGTGAGGTGGTGGTGCGCCTCGGTGACGAGTTCCGGGGCGCGCTGCCGGTACAGCCCCCAGTGCAGCCCCAGCAGACTGTAGTTCTTGATCAGCGCGTGGTTGAGGCCCGGAGTGGGGATGGTTCCGCTGGCGAACCCGATGATCACGATGCGGCCCTCGAAGGCGACGCACTTGGTGGAGCGGGCGAACGCGTCCCCGCCGACCGGGTCGAAGACGACGTCGGCGCCGCGCTGGTCGGTGGCGTCCTTCACCACGGGGACGAAGTCGTCGCTCCTGCGGTCGACGACGATGTCCGCGCCGAGCTCGCTGGCGGTGCGGGCCTTCTCGGCGCCGCCGGCGACGGCGATCACCCGCGCCCCGGCGGCCTTGGCGAGCTGGATGGCGGCGCTGCCGACACCGCCGGCGGCGGCGTGCACCAGCACGGTCTCGCCCTCGCGCAGCCCGGCACGGCGGTGCAACGCGAACCAGCCGGTCTGGTAGGCGATGAACATCGCCGCGGCCGCGTCGTCGCCGAGGGAGGCCGGGGCGGGGTAGGCGCTGTCGGCGGACATGAGGGCGTACTCGGCGAACGCGCCGGCGGGGAGCTCGGCCCCGCCGATCACCCGGTCGCCCTCGGCGAGGCCGGTGACGCCCTCTCCCGGTTCGACCACGTCGCCGCAGAGCTCCACACCGGGGGTGAACGGCATGGGCGGTTTCACCTGGTACATCTCGCGGCAGAGGAGGGCGTCCGGGAAGTTCACGGGGGCGGCGCGGACCCGGACCAGCACCTCACCCTTCCCGGGCCGGGGAGGGTGGATCTCCTCGGGTCGCAGCACGTCGCGCGGCTCCCCGGGCTCGTGTACCCGCAATGCTTGCACTGTCCGCCTCCGCTCATTGGATACCAACCAGTCGGTACCGAGTGAATCGCGCCACCGTCCCGGCGTCAAGCGGCGGGTCAGTGCACGATGGCGACCGGCCCCTTCGCGCCGTGCAGCACCGACTGGCTGATCGACCCCAGCAGCAGACCCGCGAAACCGCCGCGGCCGCGCGAGCCGATCACGATCAGGTCGGCGGGCGTACCCACCTCCAGCAGCGCCACGACCGGGTGGGCGCGCACCGCCCGGATGTCCACCTCCACGTCGGGGTGGCGCTCCCGCATCCCGGACACCTCCTGCTCGGCCGTCCTGCGCGCCGACTCGGCCACCGCGTCGTCGTCGAACGCGTCCGGCGGCACCGGCCCCACCGAGGACGCGAACGCCGCCATCGGCTGCCACGCGCAGACCGCCACCACCTCGGTACCGCGCTGGGAGGCCTGGGTGAACGCGAACTCGACGGCCCTGCGGCTGGGTTCGGACCCGTCGGCGCCGACGATGATGCGGCCCTTGACCCCCTGGACGTTCTCGTGCTTCTTCGGCATGACCACGACCGGCACCGGGGAGTCCGCCGCCAGCTCCACCCCGACCGAACCGATGAACGCCGCGGCCAGCCCGCTCAGACCGCGCGACCCCACGACGACAGCGGCGGCGTCGTCCGCGGAGGCCTCGGCGAGGAGGGCGTTCGCGGGCCGTTCGGTGGCGATGCGGGTCTCGACGTGCAGTTCCGGGAAGATCCGCAGTATCCACTCCCGCGCGTAGTCCACCAGCGCCCGGGCGTCGCGCGAACGCGACCACGCCGACGCGTCCCCGCCGCCGACGAGGTCGCCGAAGGGGCCGTCCGCCTCGATCCTGCCGACAGCGCTCACGATGCGTATCCCCAACCCGCGCAGGGCGGCCTCGTTTCCCGACCACTCCAGGGCGTAGCGGCTGGAGTCCGACCCGTCCACGCCGACGACCACCCACCGGTCCGGGGCAGTGCTGTCCATGGTGCACCTCCTTCCGTCAACGGTTCCGTACTACCCGCCAGCAGCGGGTTCAGCCCACCGGGTCCCGTTCAACGGGCGCTGTCCGCGGCTCCTCCGCCGACTCACGCGGACACCGCCGGCGCGGCACCACGACGACGCGCACGCGCCCGTCGAACGGGACCCGCCCCCGATGGTGGGTCACACCGGCCGCGCGTTCCGCACCCGGCCGCGTGTTCCGCGCGGCGCCCCGACCGGCCAGCGGCATCGTGTCGTTTACCAGCCCCTTACCCGAATGCGTCAGTATGGCTGCCATGAGTTCAGCCGGCCGTCTCCTCATCGCCGACGATGACCGCGCTATCCGGGACTCCCTGGAACGGGCCCTCCAGCTGGAGGGCTACGAGGTCCGCACCGCCAGCGACGGGGCCCAGACCCTGGCCGCGGTGCACGCCGAACCGCTGGACCTGGTCGTTCTGGACGTGATGATGCCCAGCGTGGACGGGTTGGGGGTGTGCCGGGTGATGCGCGCCGAGGGCGACCGCACGCCGATCCTGATGCTCACCGCGCGGGTGGAGACCTCCGACCGGGTTGCCGGGCTGGACGCCGGCGCGGACGACTACCTGCCCAAGCCCTTCGAGCTGGAGGAGCTGCTGGCGCGGGTGCGTGCCCTGCTGCGCCGTTCGAGCCCCACGCTGGAGGACGGGCGGCCCGAGCCCCCGCTGCAGGTGGGGGATCTGTACCTCGACCCCGCGGGGCGGCGCGTGTGGCGGGGAGGCCGCGAGGTGGACCTCTCCAAGACGGAGTTCGACCTGCTGGAACTGCTGGTGCGCAACGCCGGCATCGTCCTGGAGCACGTCACGATCTACGACCGCATCTGGGGTTACGACTTCGGGCCCGAGTCCAAGAACCTCGCGGTGTACATCAGCTACCTCCGCCGTAAGCTCGAGTCCGACCCGCAGGCGCCGCCGCTCATCCAGACGGTGCGCGGCGTGGGCTACACCCTGCGGCCCCAGGACGGCCAGTGATGCGTGTCCCGCGCCCGGCCCCGGTGGGGCAGTGGAAACTCGGCAGCAGGTTCGCGGTGGCGTTCGCGCTGGTGGCCGCCCTCGTCATCGCCCTGGTGGGGTCGCTGGCCTACAACACGGCGGCCTCACTGATCCGCACCGACGCGCGCGACGAGTTCGACTCCACCGTGGAGAGCCTCTCCTCCGACCTGAGCGAACCGCAGGCGGGGCGGGACAGCATCAGTCCCGACTCGCTGCAGGTGCTGCACTCGGACACGTTCGCCTTCCAGGTGCTGCGCCCCGACGGGAGCGTCGCCGTTCCGGTGCGGCAGGGGGACGCGTTGGAGATCCTGCCGGTGCGCCAGGAGGACCGGGAGACCGCCGCCGAGCGGGAGCCCGGTGTGGTGGCCACCCGCAACGACAGCGCCAACGAGGAGGACTACCGGATCGCCGCCGTGTCGCTCGGCGGCGGGAACGGTGCGGTCCTGGTCGGACAGCGCCTCTCGCCGACGGAGCGCATCCTGGACTCGCTGGCGCTGCAGACGCTGGTGGTGGGTCTGGCGGTACTGGTCGGGGCCGCCCTGACGGGGTGGCTGGTGGGCCGCGGCACCACCGGCCGGCTCGTGCGGCTCACCGAGACCGCCGAGTACGTCACCTCCACCGGCCGGGTGGACCAGGTCACCCCGGAACTGGGTGAGGCGGGGCGCAACGAGGTCCGCCGGCTCGGGCGGGCGTTCAACGCGATGCTGGCCCGGCTGGCCAGTTCCCGGGAGGAGCAGCGGCGCCTGGTGCAGAACGCCTCCCACGAGCTGCGCACCCCGCTGACCAGCCTCCGGACGAACGCCAGCGTGCTGCAGCGGTTCGACCAGCTCGACCCGCAGGCCCGCCAGCGCCTCATCGACGACCTGCAGGGGGAGGCGCGCGAACTGACCGACCTGGTCAACGAGCTCGTCGAGCTGGCCACGGAGAACCGGCGCGACGAACCGGAACAGGACGTGGAGCTGCGGGAGCTGGCCCAGCGGGTGGCCCAACGGGTGCAGCGGCGCACCGGCCGGGAGGTCACCGTGGACGCCGACGGGAGCGTGGTGCGGGGACGCCCCAGCTCCCTGGAGCGGGCCCTGTCCAACCCGGTGGAGAACGCCGCCAAGTTCGACACCGAGGGTTCCCAGCCCATCGAGGTCGCCATAGCCGGCGGCCGGGTGGAGGTCCGCGACCGCGGCCCCGGCATCGCCGAGGAGGAGCTCGGCCACGTCTTCGAGCGGTTCTACCGCTCCCCCGCGGCGCGGGGCATGTCCGGCTCCGGGTTGGGACTGTCCATGGTCGCCGACATCGCCGCCGAACACGGCGGTACCGTGTTCGCCCGGAACCGGGAGGGCGGCGGCGCGGTCATCGGTTTCCACCTTCCTACCCTGTGGGAGTGAGCTTCCGCACCGCAGAGCTTTACCGGTGTTTCACCCTCCCTGTCCGACCATGCCGGGGGCAGTGGTGTGCCCTGGGTCCTGTTCGGTGGGCATCGTCCGTCGCGGGCGGCGCGGCCGGTGCCGTGCCGGCGCGGCCGGGAGGGAGGCGGAGCGGATCCTCTGTCCACTGACGGGAACGCGGCCAGCACGGTGCCGGGGCGCCGCGTAGTACGGACACGCGTCCGCTGAACAGGGCCTGGGCGGCCAACCAGCAGCGTCGGGAAGGAGTCGAACCGCCCATGACAGGAGTCGTGCTCGTCGCCGTGGCGGGCGCTCTGGCGGTGGCCGCCGGGGCGGCGTTGCAGGAGCGGACCGTCCTCAGCGCTCCAGCCGTCGGCATCAACCAGCTGCGGCTGTTGCGGCACCTCTGCCGCAGCCCGCACTGGCTGGCGGGAACCCTGCTCACCGCCAGTGGGGTCGCTGCCCACATCTGGGCGCTGACCCAGGCTCCGCTGGTCGTCATCCAGCCGATCAGTATCAGCGGGCTGCCGTTCGCGGTGCTGCTGTCGGCGTTCTTCACCCGGAGGCGGCTCACCCTCGCCCAGGTCGCCGGGTCGTTCGCGGTCACGGTCGCGTTGGCGGGGCTGGTGAGCAGCCTCCCCCAGGACACGGAAACACCCGTCTTGTCCCCCGGCGAGACGGTCGCCCTGTCGGTGGGGTGCGCGGCGGTGATGCTGGGGTGCCTGGGTGTCGCGCGGTGGGGCGGCGGCACGGTCCGGGCGGGGGCGCTCGCCCTGGCGGGCGGGGCCGCCTACGGGGTGTCCTCCGCGCTGGCACGCCTCGTCGGGGTGGCCGTGCTGGAGAACCCGGTGGCGCTGGTGCACCCGCTGACCGCGATCGCGGTCGCGGTGGGGCTGTGCGGCGCGGTGCTGGTGCAGAACGCCTACCGCAGCGGCCGGTTCGCGCTCGCCTACGCCATCCTGCTGCTCAGCGACCCGCTGGCCGCCACCGTCGTGGGCGTGGCCTTCCTCGGGGAGCGGCTTCCCACCGACCCGTGGAACGCGGCCGTCGCCGGCGGGGCGACCCTGCTGGGTGCGACCGGGGTGGTGACGCTGGCCCGCTCCCCGGGCCGTTCCGGGAACGCGGCGCGGGTGCCCGCCGACGGGACGCGGCAGCCGGAACACGCCCTCGCCTCCCGGTAGCCGCCCCCGAAACGCGCGGCCGCCTGCGCATGGGGAAGGAATGCGCAGACGGCCACCGTCGGCGGGCGCGACGGGGACGGTCCGCCCGCCGCCAACTTCATGTGAGAACGTTCCCGTTGTTTTCGGTTTTACTCGCACGCGGAGGCGCTGTTCCGCCGCGTCCGGAGCGGCACCGCCGGATCAGCCGCCGATACTGTCCGCTGACTGCGCCGAGAGGGTCACCTCGGTCTCCTCCTGGTCTCCGCCGCGCTGGTAGCCGACCGTGATCGTGTCTCCCGGCTGGTGCGACCGGATCGCCGCGATGAGGGCGTCGGGGCCGTCCACCTCGTCCCCGTCGACACTGGTGATGACGTCGTCGCTCTCCAGGCCGGCCTCGTCGGCGGCACCGCCGCCGTTGACCTCCACCACCCTGGCCCCGGCGCCGTCCCGGTTCGGCGCGATGGTGGCCTCGACTGCCGCGTAGGTGGCGGTCCCGGTGTCGACCAGCTGCTCGGCTATCGGCTTGGCCTGGTTGATCGGGATCGCGAACCCCAGACCGATGGAGCCCGACTCGCTCGACGCTCCGCCGCCGGTACCGGCGATGGCGGTGTTGAGCCCCACGACCTCACCGTTCATGTTCACCAGCGGCCCGCCGGAGTTGCCGGGGTTGATGGGGGTGTCGGTCTGGATGGCGTTGATGACGGTCGACGTCCGCGCCTGCGGGGAGTCCTCGCCGCCGCCCGGAAGGTCGAACGGCGAGTCCGGGCGGTCCTGGCCCTGGTCCCCCTCGACGACTCCGGTGTTGACCGGGCGGTCCTTGGCGCTCACGACGCCGGAGGTCACCGTTCCGGACAGTCCCAGCGGGGACCCGATGGCGACCACGTCCGCGCCGACCTCGACCTTGTCGGAGTCGCCGAACACCGCGGGTGCGAGGTCCTTCTTCCCCTGGGCCTCGAGGACCGCGAGGTCGGAGACCGGGTCCTTGCCGAGCACCTTCGCCTTGGCGGTGTCGCCGTCGTTGAACTGCACCTTCACGGCGTCGCCGTCGCTCTGGGCGACAACGTGGTTGTTGGTGAGGATCCGGCCGTCGGAGCTGATGACGACGCCGCTCCCGGCGCCCTCCCCCACCTCGATCGACACGACGCTGGGCCGCACGCTCTCGGCGACCTCGCTGACGTCGCCGCTGGAGACGTTGCTGGCCTGGTTCCCGGACAGGGAACTCTGGGGCTGGTTCTGCTCACCGCCGAGGAGGGCGACGGTCCCGACCGCCGCGGCCGGACCGACGACGAGGCTGGTTGCCAGTGCCGTCACCGCCGCGACGAGGGGAACCTTGTGCCGTTTCCAGAAACTCTCCCGCTGCGGCCCGGGCGGCGGCGCGGGAGCCCCGGCGGCGGGGTCGGGCGGGAACGGCGGCGGCCCCTCCGCTCCCCCTCCCGGCATGGTCCCTCCGCCGGCGGCACCGCCGGGAGCGCCACCGGGCGGGGGTGCCGCCGGGGCGGCCCAGGAACCGTGCGGAGGAGCCGGCGGCTGCTGGCCTTCCCCGTTCTCCGGCCGTGGGTCGCCTGCGTTCTGGTTCTGGTTGAACGGGGCGCCGTTGTTGAGTCCGGTCTCGCTCACGTGGATCCTCCGGACGACGAGTACGGTTCCCGGCGGGGAGACTGCACCGCCGGGCTCGGTTTCGTTTCCCAGCGTCACTCGCACGGGTTAGAACGAAGTGAAACAGCCCTTAGTTCCGGTTTCGAATTCACCGCCCCGGCGCGCCGCCGCCGTGTTCGGCAGGGTATAACCGACCATGGCTCCAGGTGCGCCCCGAGCCGCCAGACGCACCGCGTGACCGCCCGCTGACCCAACATCGCAGGTCACGCGGTGTTAAACCGAAGATCTCCCGGTGCTCTCCCGGCTACCCCTCGCCCGTTTCCGCCGGGAGTTCCGGGTCGGCGCCCCAGGCGCTCCACGACCCGGGATAGAGGCGGGTGCGGGTGTAGCCGGCGTGCTCCAAGGCGAGCAGGTCGTGGCAGGCGGTCACCCCCGACCCGCAGTAGGCGGTGACGGTGTCGGCGGTGTCCGCGCCGAGGGCAGCGAAACGTTCGCGCAGCACGGCGGGGTCGGCGAACCCGCCGCCGGCGGTGAGGTTGTCCTGCCACGCGGCGTTACGCGCCCCGGGAACATGGCCCGGGCGGGCGTCGACCGGTGCGGGTTCGGCACCGGTGAACCGGCCACGGGTGCGCGCGTCCAGAACGAGCCGGGCGGGATCGTCGAGTTCCTCCCGCACGGTGGCGGTGTCGGCGACGCGGTCCGGCGGCCAGGGGACCGGGGTGCGGTGCCGGCGCGGCGGTGCGGGGTTGCCCGTCTCCAGCGGCCCTTCCCAGGCCTGGATGCCGCCGTCGAGTACGGCGGCGGGCGAGCCGAGCGCCCGCAGCATCCACACGAGCCGGGCGGCGGTGGCGCCGCCGGAGTCGTCGTAGGCCACGACGGGTGTGGTGTCACCGACCCCGAGCGCCGCCAGGGAGGCGGCGAAGTCCCGCGGGTCGGGCAGCGGGTGGCGGCCGCCCTCGGGGGTGGGCGGGGCGGCGAGATCGGTGTCCACGTCGACGAACACCGCCCCCGGGATGTGTCCGCCGAGGTAGGCGTCCCGTCCGGAACGGCCGTCGAGGTACCACCGCACGTCGGCGACGACGACCGTGTCGCGGTACCGAGCCAGCCACGCGGGGGTGACGACGACGGGGAGTTCGGTGGGACGTTCCTGCTGTGCCATGGGAGCGAGGATATCCGCCGGCGGGGTTGCGCGGCAGTAGCGGCACCGCCTAACGGGCGGGTTCGCGTTCGCCGGCGCGCAGCCGCGACAGCCACCACAGCCCCAGTACGGGGAGCACGAGGGGGATGAACAGGTAGCCGCTGCCGAACCGGGACCACACGGTGTCGTCGGGGAACGCGGCGGGGTCGAGGATGCTGGCGGCGCCCACGATCAGCACCCCGGCGAGTTCGACGGTGCAGGAGGCCAGCGCGACGCGGTGGGAGGCGCGGTCCCGGCGGGCGATGCCGACCGTGGCCACGATGTAGACGAGCCCGGCCACCGCGGAGAGGAGGTAGGCCAGCGGCGCCTCGTGGAAGCGGGTGAGGATCTGGACCGAGGCGCGGGCCGTGGCGGCCAGGGCGAAGACGGCGTAGACCGCGACCAGGACCCGGCCCGGTCCGGAGCGGCTGCTGGCGGGGTCAGGCAACGGCGGGCCCCCAGAGTTGTTCCAGCCGCACCATCAGCACCGGCAGCACCAGGCAGGCGACGGCGATGACGGCGGGGCCCCAGCGGCTGCGGTCCATGAGCCCCCACACGGCGCAGGCGGGCGGCAGCAGGACGACGGTGGCCAGGTAGGACACGAAGACCACGGGTTCCGCCGGGCGCGCGCCGCCGGTGATAAGGACGGTGGAGGTCACGGCCTGGCCGATGAGGATCAGCCACAGCACGGTCATGCCGGCCAGGTGCGGCACCACCATCGGCTGGTCGCGGAACGTGGAGACCAGGCACCAACCGGCCATGACGAGCGACGCGATGTGGATGGTGGTGGTCAGCCCCTCAACCACGCCCCGTACCTCCGCCCACTGTCGGGATCACTGTGCGTACGCTCCCCACCGGAAACGACCACTACGAACTGTAGTACTTGTGTCGGGGGCGAGCGAACAGCGCCCTGAACAGCAAGGACAGAGAGGGTCCGCAGCTACCTTCCCCACGAACCAAGACCCATCCCCGCGTGATCCCCGCGTGCGCGGGGAGCATTCCTGCTGGACCTGCTGCAGCAGGTGGGGGTTGGGTCCATCCCCGCGTGCGCGGGGAGCATACCCAGTTCGTTGCTGAGTACTTGAGCGATCCGGGTCCATCCCCGCGTGCGCGGGGAGCATTGAGCCTCTGGGCGGCCGGGTGCGCCGCGACCTGGGTCCATCCCCGCGTGCGCGGGGAGCATTCCTTCTCCAGGTACTCCCGCACCGCTTCTCGGGGTCCATCCCCGCGTGCGCGGGGAGCATGTGCCGGTGCCGTATGCCGATCTGGCGGAAAAGGGTCCATCCCCGCGTGCGCGGGGAGCATGGACCGACCATCAGCGCGGCCCGCGCCTGGGGGGTCCATCCCCGCGTGCGCGGGGAGCATCTCGAACTCGTCCTCCCGCGCAGGTGGAAGCGGGGTCCATCCCCGCGTGCGCGGGGAGCATCGAGTGGCGCCACAACCACCTGGTAGCGGTCACGGGTCCATCCCCGCGTGCGCGGGGAGCATCTGAACTCTCGTTATCATTTCCCGGATTCCCGTGGTCCATCCCCGCGTGCGCGGGGAGCATCTCGCTGCTGAGGGCGACGAGGACGAGGACGCCGGGTCCATCCCCGCGTGCGCGGGGAGCATACGGCCATCGCCACACCGCGGAACTGCGCAGCGGGTCCATCCCCGCGTGCGCGGGGAGCATGGACAGCGGGGCAGTCTCTGGCCTGACCTCCGGGGTCCATCCCCGCGTGCGCGGGGAGCATGCGGGCCGTGCTCGCTCTGGCGACCATGCGCAGGGTCCATCCCCGCGTGCGCGGGGAGCATCACCGGCAGCGTGTCGGGGCATGGCATTCGGAGGGTCCATCCCCGCGTGCGCGGGGAGCATCATGTGCGACCCGCACCAACGCATCAAATCTTGGGTCCATCCCCGCGTGCGCGGGGAGCATATCATAGGCGGGATTCTCGGAGCCCTTCCGGTGGGTCCATCCCCGCGTGCGCGGGGAGCATTCCCCGCCTCGTGGCGGTCAGCGTTCTCCGCCGGGTCCATCCCCGCGTGCGCGGGGAGCATGGACGCCCTCTCGCTGTGTTCGCTGTGTTGTGAGGGTCCATCCCCGCGTGCGCGGGGAGCATTCCGGAGTTTCTACGTACTGCTCTTCCATCAGGGGTCCATCCCCGCGTGCGCGGGGAGCATAAGCGGACGGTATAAATCTGCGGATGTCGCGCGGGTCCATCCCCGCGTGCGCGGGGAGCATGTCGGGGCGGCGTGCAGCGTGGGCGCGGCCGCGGGTCCATCCCCGCGTGCGCGGGGAGCATCGTTGTTGGAACACACCGATGATGTGACCGGCGGGTCCATCCCCGCGTGCGCGGGGAGCATCCTCTCTGACCTGGTCTTCTAGGTCGCGCGCATGCCCGTGTGTGCAACTTCTGGATATTTGGACATAGCACGCACACCCCTCAAAAACGGACCACTGCCAGGCGGCGTGGCCTCCATCACCACGACGAAGCCAGGAGACCACATCCGTCCTTGCGACGCACGCCCTGCCGGACACGATCACACGCGATCCCGTTGGGGCACCGAGGCCGAGAACGCGACCAGACTCCCGCCCGTATGTGCACCCGCTGCCAGCGCAGCTCACAGGTGACCTCGCCCGGCCCCATCCCCACATGCGTGGGGCGCACCCTTTTTCACCTGCGACAATGCGTGGCGTTATTCTTTTGTGATTCCACATGGCCGGTATGCCGGCAAATGCGGTCAGGATCTGACCATACCGTTCCACCGCTGTGCGCACGCCCCTATGGGAACACGGAAATCCGGCCGCCCCCGGACGCACGATGAAGAGGAAGGACACCCGCGGGCAGAGTGGGACGCCCGGGTACTGGGAGATAGTGGCAGCACCCGGGCAACGGGAGGTGTGCGCCCGGTCGAGAAAAGGCGCGCGGTCAGAGTGGGGTCTACTCGCGGAGTTCGACCGGGATCCAGTCGGTCAGGGTGCGCGGGTTGGCGTGCCGCACCGGCCCACCCTTGGCAGCCCCACGGGCCACCGGCATTGCAGGAACGACAGGTCTCCACTGGAGAGCCGCTCCACCGTGTCCGGGTGGACGGTGACCGTGGGGGCGTCGCCGACCCTGTCGCGGGGTGCGATCCGCAGCATCCCGTCAGCCTGCTGTGTGACGACATCCCACGGGGTGGTGCCATCTTCCTCGTGGGGGAACCGCACCCACATGCCGGGCCCCCACCCGGGCTCTACTCCTCGCACGGGCCACCACCACCCCCAGCGCTGTGCTGGTGGGGAACCGTCTCCGCGTCCTCGTCGCCGAGCCAGGCAACCACGCGTGCGTGCAGTTCCCGGAGGATGTCGCGGATCTGGCCGGGCCACAGGGCGTCGTCGTCCATAGCCTGGGAGAGCTGCTCCAGTAGGTCACGCAGCTCTTGGCGTTCCTGCGGGGTGAGATTCACGTGTCACCACCCCTCCCGTTCTGGTGACGGGTGGCGGCCATAAGGTCCTGAACCTGGCCGGGCGCGAACCGCCGGTGCCCGCCCGGAGTAACCACCACCGGGGCCAGGCGGCCCTCACGCACCCAGGCGTTGACGGTCGAGGTGGTGACACCGAACACCTCAGCCACATCACCCGGACGCAGCAACGGAGAAGACCAACTCCCGGGGATACTCACCGGACCACCCCCGCACGGTTCTCCTCGCGTTGGGACTTCCACGCGCGCACCAGCGGGGACAGTTCCGCGCGGAGGTCGTCCAACCCGTCGCCGTATGCCGGTGGGGCGGAAGGGCCCGGCGCGGGGACGGCGGTACCACAGGCGGGGCAGTACCCCTCTTCCTCTCGCGCCTGGCGCAGGCGCTCGAGCTCGGTCACGTAGGGCCGCACCAGACTGTACTCCTCGGGATCGAGCAGTTCGGGTTCGGGAAGCGGGTGGGTCAGTGGCTCCGGGAGTACTTCCGACGCTCTCGGCGGCGGCACGGCGAATCGGCGTGCTGATTCCCGACGGCGGGCCGCCAGCGGCACCGCGACGCACGGTTCCAGGCGTTCCTGGCGGTCCCGGTAGCTCCGCGCGGGCGGAAACAAGGCGACAGCCAGCATCAGGAGCAGCGTCCACAGGGACGCGAGAGTGCGAATAAACTGGGGCATGTCATCGACTCCATTCCAGTCGGTGGCCACACCTCCGGAGAGCGTCCACTCTCGCGGAGGCTTCTTGTAACGCCCCGGGCGCGGTCGGTAGCCAGCCATTACCGCGCCCGGGGTTTCTTGTGTCCCAAGCACTGTCACGTAGGGGGTGGGGTACGTGACAGTGAGTCTGTCATTCGAAAAACTCGCTGTGCAATACTTCACTGCGAATCTTCGCAATGATGGGTTCGATTGCTACCGGGGCATTGCAATGTGATGTACTTGGTGCTCTCATTGCGAAGGAACGCACTGCCCCAAACCGAGCGTGGAGGCCCTATGGGCAATACGGCGACAGGCACGACCGGCTCGACAGTGCCCAAGCGCCAGCTCGGCCGCCACCTCCGAAAGCTGCGCAACCAAGCGGGGTTTACGGTCAAACTGGCTGCGCATGAGATGGAGTTCTCGGAAGCGAAAGTTTGGCGTATCGAGAGCGGGCAGGTTGCACTGCGTTCCCTCGACGTCGAGGCGATGTGCAGGCTCTACGGCGCTCCCGACGACCTCACCGACGCACTGAAGGCACTCGCCAAGGAGACCAAAGCGCGTGGATGGTGGCACAGCTTCGGGGATGTGATCCCTGAGGGGTTCGACGTGTACATCGGGTTGGAGGAAGCAGCCTCGGACTTCCGCTGGTACGAGCCGGAGCTTGTTCCGGGGCTGTTGCAAACCGAGGCCTACACGCGGGCTCTTATCACGGAATCAAGGCCAAATTCCGCAGCCGAGGAAATCGACCGCCTCGTTCACGTCCAAACCTCTCGAAAGGCCCTGGTCACACGTACCATCGAGCCGCCGATGTTGCGGGTGGTGATTAACGAGGCAGTACTGAAACGCCCGGTCGGCGGCCCGGATGTCATGGCTGCCCAGCTCCAGCACCTCGCTGAGTTGAGTCAGCGGCCTAACATCGACTTGAGGGTGGTCCCTTTTGCCGCCGGGATGCACCCCGGGGTCAGATCCGGCGCGTTCATCATGCTGGGCTTTCCGGTCAATGGCACGGGCGAACCTTCGGAGCCCACCACGGTGTATCTGAACCATCTCGCAGGTGAGCTCTACCTTGACAAGGATCGCGAGGTGGACCGGTACGACGCAGTGTTTGCCAACCTATGGGCTGTGTCGCTAGACGAGACCATCTCAGAACAGATGTTGACCACGGCAGCTAAGGAGATCGCGAAATGAGCGCTCACGCTCCCACCACGACATGGCACAAGTCCAGCTACAGCAACGGCGAACGCGCGTGCGTCGAGGTCGCTGAGGGTCCGGTGACCGCTGTCCGCGACACCCAAAACCGCCAGGCTGGCCACCTGTCGTTCTCCGCCACCGAGTGGAAGGCGTTCCTCGACGAGGTGCGCGCCGACCGCCTGTAACACAACAAGAAGACCCCCGGCGATGCGATGCCGGGGGTCTTCTGTACTCAATTCCCAGCGTCATTCTACCCCATCCCAGGAACAGTGCCACCCAACTCCATCTCCGGATAGACAGCGTTCCTCGACGAGGTCCGTGCCGACCGGCTGTAACCCTGGCCCCGTGGCGCCCCCTGCCACGGGACGGTTCGTTTCATAGGCCCGGCACCGTGTGGCACCGGGCCTTGCTTGCTCAGGAGGGCTGCTTACCGGTGCCGCCGCACAGCTGACACGGCTCCCACACCACCTTGCCGTCATACGACCGCTGCACTTGCTTCTTCCCGCCACACCCGGAGCAGTTCACTTCCTTCTCATGCTTACCCATCAGCCGTGATCCTCCAATGGCACTATCCGGTTGTCCGGCCCGTCCAGCCACACCCGCTGATCGCCAGGGGTGATGGTCACCCCGAACCGGGTGCAGTCCGGAACCCCCTCGACGTCCCACCGTTCGTGCATCCGGTTGACCTCGGCGGGGTCGAGGCGTTGCTCGTGCAGCGGCATGAAGTGCGCCGACCCCGCGAACCGGCCCTGGGCGGTGCCGTCCTCACCAACCGTGAGCACAGCCAATGGGCCATCCGGGTGGAACGTCGGCGCCCACGGAACGACCACCACCCCGCCGGGTCGGGTCTGGGCCACCCACGCATACGGCACCGTGTGCACGGCGGCGGTGGCCACCACCCGGTCATACGGGGCTCCCTCGGGCCAGCCGGCCGCGCCATCACCGGTGACCACCCGCACCGTGTACCCGGCCGTATCCAGCGCGGTCCGGGCGTGCTCAGCCAGGACGGGATCACTCTCGACGCTGGCGACCAGGCCATCCCCGACGATGTGGGCCAGCAGGGCGGCGAAGTAGCCGGTTCCGGTGCCGATCTCCAGCACCCGCATGCCCGGCTCCAGCTCCAACGTGTCGATCATGCGGGCCATGATCGACCGGCCGCTGCTGGAAGAGGTCGCCATCACCCCCCGCCCTGTGGTGGGGTCACGCAGGTGTTCGGGTAGGCGCGGGTCGTATTCGGTGGCGGTGACCACGGGCTGGTCGGAATGGACGTGGGAGCGCCACGTGTCGGGGTCGTCGTCGCGGTACAGCGGGACCAACCACCCGGTCTCCTCGCTGCGCACGTAGATCGTTGTGGGGATGAACGGTTCGCGGTCGACGGTGGCGACCGTTTTCTCGCCGGGGGTCATTCCGGTCTCCTTGGCCCGGGGGCGGGGACGCTACACCACGACGGTAGCCCGGCGGTCGCGCAGTGTCAGGGGAACGGCCGGATCCGGCCTCACTCGCACAGCTCCAGGCCAGTGTCGACCAGATCACCGATGGAAACTTTCAGGTCGGGGATGGTTGCCCTCGTCGGCACCCGCGTCCTCCAGCTCGGCAATGGTGTCCTCATCGTCGGCCCACACCGGGTCGATGTCGTCGTAGCCTGCCTCGGTCGCGGCGCCGTTGACGGCGTAGTCCTTGTTATCCGGGTCGACGAAGACGACGGCCTCATCGGCTTCGCACCGCAGGGATCCCTCGTCCACGGTCAGCGGCCACGTGAGGTCTCGCTCCTTGAACATGGCCTCGCTGACGTAGCCGTTCTCCAGCCACTCCGGGGGGTCGTCCTCCTGATCGTTCTCGTCGGCGTCCTTATCGCCGGAATCCTGGCCCTCCTCATCCTGCTGCTCTTGGTCCTGGTCGGCCTGGCTGGGGCTGCTGTCGCCGTCGCCGACGACTGTCTGGATGAGGACCGCGAACACTGCGGCGATGAGGAGGGCGCCGGCGCATCCACCGCAGCCGATGCCGAGCTTGGCGCCGGTGGACATGCCGGCCTTCGGCGGTTGCGGAGGTGGGGCGGGGGTGTCATGGGGGCTCCCGTGGCGTAGGCGTACAGACGCGGCGGAGCGGGCGCCACGTGGAGGCTGCGGCACCCCGAAACGAACCGTGCGGGTGCTCGTGGTGAGGCCGCGAGAACGCGGCGAACAGCGCGTTCCTGGCGACTGTTTTCAGAGCGCAGCATCCACAGCACACGGAATCGTGCCACCACGAGGATTCAGCGGGAGAACACCGCATCCTCCACCGCGCCAGGACTCCTCGGGTAAAGAAAACGTGTCACACGGTGATGAGGGGAAATCAACTGCCACGATCGCACCGCGGGGAGCATTTTCCCAGCGTGTTCCGCCGGCCCGGCACCGCCGCACGTACGGAATCCCGGAAATAGCACCCGCACCTCCAGCACCGGGAGGAAAATTCCCTACTAGGATTCCGCGTATGTCCGCAACCGCCGCGGTTCAGGAGTACCAATGCCGGAATCCCTGTGGGTGGAACTGGCCAGTGCGCTTCCCACCCTGCTCTGGGTCGTTTTCGCCTCCGTCGTGTTCCTCTCGTTACGCCGGCCGCTGCTCAACAGGATCGTTCCCCACATTGCGGAGATCAAGGGCCCCGGGCTGGAGATAACCCTGAAGGACGCGGAACAGCTCATCGAGAAAGCGGACGAGGACACTACCGGCGGGGAGTCTCATTCCGCAGAGCCCGACACCGTGAAGCAGCGGCGTTCGGCCGTGAACCGACTGGAACACGCCGCCGTTTACCTCAGGAGCGGCAGGATACTGTGGGTTGACGACATACCGAGCAACAACAGCGCACTGACCAGGTTGTTCACCGAGATGGACATGCGGGTGGACCAGGCCACCACAACGGGGGAGGCGTTGGAGCTCCTCTACCGATATTCCTACGACCTGGTGATCAGCGACATAGAACGGCACGGTGATCCTGGTGCCGGCATCGACATGGTGCGCGAATTCCATCGCGCTGGAATTCGGGTTCCGGTTATCTATCATGCCGCGAAGTTCGATCCCCGTTTGGGCGTGGATCCCATGGTTTTCGCCGGAACCAACTCTCCCAGCCACGTACTCAACTACGTGATCGACATAATGGAGCGACGGCGGCTCGGCGACGCCATGCTGCCGTTCCACAACCGGTGACGAGCAGGGTGGTTCCCGAGTACACGAAACGCGGACTCGGTCACGTCACCCGGATTTTCCGCCGAGCCCTCCCCTACCCGGCGAGCGCGGCCACGCAGAACACCACCAGGCAGCCGCCGCCGGCCTGAAGAATGCGCTGCTACCGGCCCCGGGGAGCCTCTCCACCCCGGAACCGCGAGCCTGGGCCACCTGTCGTTCCCCATGTTCCGCACGGGGGTGCATCTCCTCGTCCCCAGGGCTGGGGCAACTAAGCGAGAGCCGTTCACGTTCCGCCGGTCCGTTGGAGTGGCGACCCGGCTCGCATGGCCAGGTCCCGGTAGGGCAGGGACACTGGTGGCAGCTCCGACAGCTCCAGCTCGGTCTCCGTCCTTGTCAACTTCGTTACCGCTGTTCCGGTGTCAGCGCTGAGGATCTCCACCTCGGCGAACGTGCCGACCTCGACCACCTCGTCGACCGTCACCACCAGGTCGTTCTCTCGGGGGTGGTGATACGTCGTGCGTGTCTTGGCCACCTGGACCAGGTGAACCATACCCAGGGCGGCGAGGAGCTGTTGCGCCTGCTGCGCCTGGCCGTGCGCCAGCTCCGTGTTCACCTCGGTCTTGGAGATCACCTCCTCGGCCGAGTGTGTCGCCGCGTTGGAGGGGGGTTTGTAGGTGAGTTCGGCGAAGTCGTCCCGCTGGCGCAGCCGGAGGCACTCCACGGTGGCCATGAAGTCGACGTCGGGACGCGAGTAGTAATCGTCGGTCTCCGCTACCGGAGTCGAAGGGATCCATCCGTGCTCTACCAGCCGGGTGAGCACTGTATCGGCTCTGCTCCCCAGGTCACGCTTGCGCTCCACCTCGACCGCGTTCATGTGTTCCCTCAGATCCTGTCGCTGATCACCGAATGCACACGAGCGATGTTCTTCTTGCCGCACACTCGCCGTAAGGCTCCCATGCTCTCGGTAAGACCGACAGTGTCGGCCAGGTCACGTACCTCGCACCCATACGTGGCCCTCGGTCGGGTCCAGTAACGGGTCGGCCGGTGAGCGAAGAACGTCCCGGTCCTTGGGATCCGACCGGTTACGAGTAATGGTAACGGGCCTGCAGGAGCACGACGTCATCCCCGGCGACGAGATAGACGATCCGGTGCTCCTCGCTGATGCGCCGGGACCAACTGCCAGCGAAGGCATGGCGCAGTGGCTCGGGCTTTCCTATCCTTCAAACGGGTCCCGGAGAATGTCGTCGATGAGCCGGTTGACACGCTTCAGAGTCGCCCGGTCCGTGGCCAGCCAGTATTTGTAGTCTTCCCAACCGTGGGAGGTGAAGACAAGCCTCATCGTGACAGCGGGTGTTCTTCGTACTCGCCACGACGGGCCTGAGCGAGGCTCTCCAACAGCCGTTGGGCGTTCGCGGGAGAACGCAGCAGGTGCGCGGTCTCCTCCAACGCTTCGTAGTCCTCGCAGGAGACCAGCACCGCATCGCCCCGTCGGGAGTTGATCTCCACGGAGGTGCGGTCGTTGTTGACCTGCTCGATCAGGGGAACAGGTTCTTTCGGGCCTCGGATGCTGTGATCGCCATGGCTACCTCCAACTCGTACAAGGTATGGCACCACTTGGGGCTGCTGGTCTCTACAGGACCGAACGCGCGGTGTCCGAGACGCGAGGCACTCCCCGTTACAGCAGCAACCACCCCCTACCCGGCGAGCGCGGCCACGACGCCCACGACCACGACGAGGGCGGCGGCCACGCAGAACACCACCAGGCAGCCGCCGCCGGCCTGAAGGATGCGCTGCTGCTGGCTCAGGGAACCTTGGCTTTCGGCCCCCTCGGGAGACAGGCCGGACACCTCCCGGATGTCGGCGTCCTGCGCGACACTGATGGTGAGTACGGCCTCCTTCCCTCCGTCGGGGTCCGGCCACGCGGTGAGTACCGGTTCGTCCGCGGTTCCGTCGTCGACGAGCCACCCCGACACCGTGACCCGAACCCCTTCCGGCACCGCCCACTCGGTGAAGTCGACGCGCGCGACACCGATCAGGCCCCGCACGTAGTCGGCGACCTCCGGGAAGCGGGCGTTGACCCGGTTGGTGACCGGGGTGCGCCGGTCGGCGAACGCCCGGGGGTGCTCCTCGGAATAGCGGGTGACACGCACCCGCTCGTGTGTCGTCGCGGTGTCCGGCGCGACCCGGATGCTGCGCTGGCCGTCGGTGAGGTGGAAGGGCGCGCGCGACACCTCCACCACGGGCAGGTGGATGGTTCTGCTGTACCAGGCGCTGCGCGGGTGCACCCGCAGCGCCCACCACACGCACTCGTCCCCCACCAGCGGCGCCCGTTCGGGTTCCGCGCCGCCGCGCAGGGTGGTTCCGGTTACCGAACACAGCCGGGGCTGGCGAGGCTGCGGGTCGTTCCCGTGGAGTTCCAGGGTTTCGCCGACCTCACGCGGGGTGCGGTTCCGGAGTTCCTCCCGCGCCGTCGCCACCCGCCGGCCGCGCTGCAACGCGGCGATCCCGTGTACCAGTACGGACGGCAGCTGCAGCAGGTTCATCCTGTTTCTCCACTGACGGGATCCGGGTGGTCTCCTCCGGCGGGGAACAAACGGCGAGGGTTTCCGCGGTCAGGCCCGCAACCCGTTGAACGCCATCGCGGCGAGCGCGTCGGCGAGCTCGTCGGCCTCCAGGCCGCGGCCCGGGCGGTACCACTCGACGATCGAGTTCACCGTTCCGAACATCAGCCTGCTGGCCAGCGCCGGGTCGATGTCGGGTCGGATGTCCCCCTCCTCGGCACCGTGGCGGACCAGCTCGCTGACGATGTGGTCGAACTCGCGGCGCCGCTCCAGGGCGCGGCGTTCCACCTCGGTGTTGCCGCGCACCCGCAGCAGCAGCGTCACGTGTTCCAGTTCGGCGACCAGTACCCGCACACTGCCCCGCAACACGTGGTCCAACCGGTCGATCGCCGACCCGCTGGTGGCGGCGGGTTCGCGGGTGACAGCGAACAGGGCGTCCAGTGCCCGGTCCAGGGACCGGCGCAGCAGCTCCTCCTTGGCGGAGACGTGGTGGTAGATGGCGGACTTGGTGACGCCGAGGGCGCGCGCCAGGTCACCCATGCTGGTGCCGTCGTAGCCCTGTTCGTTGAACAGCCGCACGGCGACGCGCAGCACGGACTCCGCGTCGTACCCCGGACGGCCGGTACGGCGCGGGGAGGGTTTGTCGGCAGCGCCGGGTGGAGGAGGCATGGTACGGGAATCTACCGCCCCTGCCGGGCCGGCGTCGCCCGCCCCGCCCGGGCGGGGCGGGCAGCGGTGCCGCACGCCACACCGTCACCCGGGGCGCTCGTCGCGGACGCGGGAGGTCTTGCCGGAGGAGCGCGGCAGCGTCCCGGGCGGCACCACCTCCACAGCGGCGCTCACTCCGAGCCGTTCCTTGACCGCGCTGGCCAGCTGCTCCTCTGCGGCCGCGGCCGCCTCGCCCGCCTGCGGCCGGTGCTCCACCCGCACCGTGAGCTCGTCCAGCCGGTCCGGGCGGCGCAGCACCAGCTGGAAGTGCGGCGCGAGCGCGCCGAGGCGCAGCACCTGCTCCTCCACCTGGGAGGGGACGAGGTTCACACCGCGCAGGATGATCGTGTCGTCGCTGCGGCCGGTCACCTTGGCCATGCGGCGGAACGCCGGCCGGGCCGTACCCGGCAGGAGGCGGGACAGGTCGCGGGTGCGGTAGCGCACCACCGGCATGGCCTCCTTCGTGAGGGTGGTGAACACGAGCTCGCCCGCGCCGCCGTCGGGCACGGGCCGCCCGCTGTCCGGGTCCACGATCTCCGGCAGGAAGTGGTCCTCGAACACGTGCGGCGCGTCCTTGGTCTCCACGTACTCGTTGGCCACGCCGGACCCCATCACCTCGGACAGGCCGTAGATGTCCACGGCATGCAGGTCGAACGTGTCCTCGATCTCCCGGCGCATGTCCTCGGTCCACGGTTCGGCGCCCAGGATGGCCGTGCGCAGCGAGGTGGCCCGCGGGTCCGTGCCCCGGGCGCGCAGCTCGTCGGCGATGGTGAGCAGGTAGGAGGGGGTGACCATGATCGTGTCCGGTCGGAAGTCGGCGATCAGGTCGGCCTGCCGGGCGGTGTTGCCGCCGGAGACGGGGATGACGGTGCAGCCCAGCCGCTCGGCGCCGTAGTGGGCGCCGAGCCCGCCGGTGAACAGGCCGTACCCGTAGGCGACGTGCACCTTCTCCCCCGGTTTCCCGCCCGAGGCGCGGATGGCGCGGGCCACCAGCTCGGACCAGGTCGCTACGTCGGCGCGGGTGTAGCCCGCCACGGAGGCTCCGCCGGTGGTGCCGCTGGAGGCGTGCACCCGGACCACCCGGTCCATGGGGACGGCGAACGCGTCGAACGGGTAGGCGTCGCGCAGGTCCTGCTTGGTGGTGAACGGGAAGCGGGTCAGGTCGGTGAGGTCACGCAGGTCGTCGGGGGTGACACCGGCGTCGTCGCACTTGCGCCGGTAGAAGGGCTGGTTCTCGTAGGCGTGGCGCAGCGTCCACCGGAGGTGGCGCAGCTGGTGGGTCTCCAGCTCGTCGCGGGAGGCGCGTTCCATCGGGTCCAGCGGTCCGGGGTCGGGTGCGGCGCCGATGCCGTGCGGCCGGGCGGGGCGGGAGTCGCGGGAAGGGGTGTGGTGGGCCATCGTGAGTGTCCTTTCGCCTCCGGCCCAGGGACCTTGCGTACTGAACGAACGGTCGGTTAGTAATACCGCATAGCGAAGCATTCCCCGCAGGCGTCCTGTCAATAGGCGCACAGCCTCCAGGTTGGGAGAACGGATCGTGGCCACAGCCAGCACGACCCCCGCGGCACTCGCCGAACAGCACCGCACCACCCTCGACGCCGCAGTAGCCGCCATCCACGGGCGGCACTTCTACACCCCCTACCCCGAGTCGCCCAGCCCCAAGGTGTACGGCCAGGAGGCCGCGCCGACCGGGCAGGCCGCCTTCGAGGGCTACCTCGGCGCGGACTTCCCGCTGGACCAGCCCGGAACCAGCGACCGGATCGCCACCGAGCGCTCCCCCTACGGAATCAAGCTGGACGTGCGCTACCCCCGCACCGACACCGAGAGTCTGCTGGCCGCCGCCCGCGACGCCCTGCCGTCCTGGCGCGACGCGGGCCCCGACGGGCGGGCCGGGGTGTGCCTGGAGATCCTGCGGCGGCTGAACGAGCGCAGCTTCGAGATGGCCCACGCGGTGCAGCACACCAGCGGGCAGGCGTTCGTCATGGCGTTCCAGGCCGGCGGCACGCACGCCCAGGACCGCGGCCTGGAGGCCGTCGCCTACGGCTACGACATGATCACCTCCTACGCCGGAACCGTGCGGTGGGAGAAACCGCAGCGCAAGGGTGACCCGCTGGTGATGGACAAGCGGTTCCGCGCGGTGGGACGCGGCACCGCCCTGCTCATCGGGTGCAACACCTTCCCCACGTGGAACGCCTACCCCGGGCTGTTCGCCAGCCTGGTCACCGGAAACCCGGTCATCGTGAAACCGCACCCGGGCGCGGTGCTGCCGCTGGCGATCACGGTCGCCATCGCGCGGGAAGTGCTGGCCGAGGCGGGCCTCGACCCGAACACGGTGCTGCTGGCCACCGAGCACCCCGAGGAGAAGCGCGCGGCCGACCTCGCCCTGCGCCCCGAGGTGCGGATCGTGGACTTCACCGGTTCCACCGCCTTCGGCGACTGGTTGGAGGCCAACGCCCGGCAGGCGTTCGTGAACACCGAGAAGGCCGGGGTGAACGCGGTCGTCGTGGACTCCACCGACGCCTACCGGGGCATGCTGGACAACCTCGCGTTCTCGCTGTCGCTGTTCAGCGGGCAGATGTGCACCACCCCGCAGAACATCTTCGTGCCGCGCCGCGGCGTCGATACCGACGAGGGGCACAAGACCCCCGGGGAGGTCAGCTCCGACCTGGCCGAGGCCGTGTCCCGACTGCTGGAGGACCCCGCGACCGCCACCGGCGTACTCGGCGCGATCGCCAACGAGGACATCCTGCACCGCCTGGAACACGCCGAGAAACTGGGCGAGGCGGCGCTGCGGCCGCACAGTGTCACCCACCCGGAGTTCGCCGACGCGCGGGTGCGCACCCCCGCCATCGTGAACGTGGGACGCCGAACAGCGCGAGACCTACGCCAGGGAGCGCTTCGGCCCGGTGTCGTTCGTGATCACCACCGACGACACCCCGGACTCGCTGCGGCTGATGCGCGAGACCATCACCGCGGGCGGGGCGCTCACCGCGAGCGTGTACTCCACCACCGAGCGGGTACTGGAGGCAGCCGAGCAGACCGCGATGGCGGCCGGGGTGAACCTGTCCGCGAACCTCACCGGGCAGGTGTTCGTGAACCAGTCGGCGGCGTTCAGCGACTACCACGGCACCGGCGCCAACCCGGTGGCAACCGCCTCACTCAC